>CAWHRC010000026.1:0-54901 GCA_963831755.1 uncultured Acidobacteriota bacterium | reverse complement strand
TAGTTGACGCTCGTCACGCCGAAGTCCGGCTCCTTCTGGAATGGGTGGCGGACGTAGCGGGGCTCGCGGCCGTCGTCGCCGTCGACCTGCGACGATCGCCAGGATGAAGTCGTCCGGCTTGTTGAGGGCCGTCAGGATCTCGTTCTTGGTGACCGTGACCGTCTTGCCGTCCTTGTGGCGGCCCTTGACCTCGATGAAGCGCAGCTGCCGCCGTGCCGGGGACGCGGGACTCGATGTCGTAGCCGCAGCGGTCGGCGCTGACGTCGCGGGGCTCGTAGCCGAGGCGCCGCTCGGCGGCCATCACGGCGTCCATCGCGAGCTGCTCGATGCGGGCGGTCTCGATGGCCTCGGCGTCCTGGTGCTCGGCGCCCTGGAGGTGCTTCGAGCAGGCCGGCCGGGATGACGAGAGCGCCGCCGATGACGACCGGCGGCAGGGCGGAGATCTGGCGCTCCTGTTCGAGCTCGGCCAGCCGCTTCTGGAGGCGCGCCTGCAGCTCGTCGGCGCGCTGCCGGGCCTTGGCCGAGTTGAGGCGCGGCGTGCGTGCCGGCCAGCTCCTGGGCCTTGCAGCTCCTCGGCGCGGTGGTCCCAGTAGTTGATCTCCTTGGTGAGGCGGTCCTTGACGGCGGCCTTCGTCTTGTCGACCAGCTCCTCGCGGCGCTTGCGGACCTCCTCGAGGTGCGCCGGGACGAGGTGCGCGACGGCGTGGTCCACTGCACGCGGCCTCGAGGTCCTCCTTCAGCCACGGCGTCTTCGAGGAGCGGCGCGATGAGCGGCCGCTCCGTCCTCCTCGAGCGGGCGGTAGTCGAGGTAGGGGGCGTAGCCCGCCAGGTGCGACGTCGCCCGTCGCGGTCGGTCTCGACGAACTGCAACTGCCGGGAGACGACGCGGCGGTGGCCGTCCGTGTCGGTGCGGGCGTCCTGGATCGCGTGCTCCAGGTAGAAGAGGACGCGGACGTCGTCGCCCGGGTCGGCTCGGGTCGACGAGGACGGCGCCGCGCTTGAAGAGGTCGCGGTGGCGCTCCAGGATCGAGGTCGATGGTCGCGTCGAGCAGCGGGTGGCCCGGGCAGACGAAGCTCGGCCAGCGGCTTGCCCGGGACGGCGATGAGCTCCTTCTCGAAGGTGATCCGCTCGTAGCGGTCGAGGACGGGCTCGCCGCGGCCGATCTGGCGGTCGCGGCTGCGGATCGGCGGCGGGGACGTGCGTGATCTCGTAGCGCTTCGGCTCGCGCTCGTTGCAGCGTGCCGCCGAGGCAGCTTGAAGGCCTCCAGGAAGAAGGCGGCGATGAAGTGCGGCTGGAGCCGGCGGGCCTCGGCCCGCTCCATCTCCTCGCGGATCTGCCGGACCGGCGTGGCGTCCATGGTGTCGCGGGCGAGGGCGCGCTCTTCGAGCAGCTCGCTGGCAGCGCTCGCGGTCGACGAGGTTGTCGACCGCCTGCGTGCAGGCGGGCCCGCACCTCGGGCCGGTCGCCGTAGCGGATCGCCTCGATGAGCAGGTCGCGCAGCGGCTGGTCGCGGAAGAGCTTGCCCGAGGACGTCGAAGACCCCGCCGCCGAGGGCCTTCCGCTCCTCCTCGAGCTTCTCGAGGAGGCGCTTGAAGACCTCGCCCTCGCGGGTCTCCTCGGCCACCAGGTTCCAGAGGTGGCAGACCTCGGTCTGGCCGATGCGGTGGATGCGGCCGAAGCGCTGCTCGAGGCGGTTCGGGTTCCAGGGCAGGTCGTAGTTGACCATCAGGTGGGCGCGCTGGAGGTTGATGCCCTCGCCGGCGGCGTCGGTGGCGACCAGGATCTCGACCGTCCTTGTCCTGGGTGAAGCGCTCCTGGGCCTTGCGGCGCTCCTCGCGGCCCATGCCGCCGTGGATGGTGACGACGCGCCTCGGGCCGGCCGAGCAGGCGCGCGGATCCGGTCGGCGAGGTAGTTCAGCGTGTCGCGGTGCTCGGTGAAGATGATGAGCTTGCGGCGGTGCGCCGTGGGCGTCGAACATCTCGGCGTCGTCCTGGAGGAGGCTGCGACAGCTCCTCCCACTTGCGGTCGGTGCCGCTGCGGCGGACCTCGTCGGCGCCAGCTCCTCGAGGCGCTGCAGGATCGCGATCTCGGCCTCGAGCTCGGCGATGGTCCGGGCGGCGGTGGCCTGGTCGACGACCTGCTCCTCGGTCTCCTCGACCTCGGCGTCGGGCGCGTCGTCGAGGTCGTCGAGGTCGTCGGCGGTGAGCGTGGGCAGCGTCTGCGGCAGGTCGAGCCGGACCTGCGCGCCGCGCTTGAGCAGCTGCTCCTCGCGCAGGCGCTTCTCCAGGCGCTCGCGGCGGCGCCGGAGCGACTGGTAGATGGCCTCGGGCGAGGAGGCGAGCCGGCGCTGCAGGATGGTCAGCGCGAAGCCGACCGTGCCCTTGCGGCCTTCGTTCTCCAGCGCGTCGGCGCGGTTCAACTCCTCGCGGACGTAGTCGGTGACGCTCTTGTAGAGGTCGGCCTCGGCGTCGGAGAGCTTGTAGTTGACGGTGTAGGCGCGGCGCTCCGGGAAGAGCGGCGTGCCGTCGAACTTGAGCAGCTGCTCCTTGACCAGGCGGCGCATCAGGTCGGAGGCGTCGACGGTGTGGACGCCGTCGCGGAACTTGCCCTCGAAGCGGTCGCCGTCGAGCAGCGCCATGAAGAGCTGGAAGTCCTCCTCCTTGCCGTTGTGCGGCGTCGCCGTCATCAGCAGGAAGTGGCGGGTGAGCCGGCCGAGCGAGCTGGCCGAGCTGGTAGCGCTTGGTCTCCTTGACCTCGCCGCCGAAGAAGGTGCGCCGACATCTTGTGGGCCTCGTCGCAGACGACGAGGTCCCAGTCGGTCTGCGCCAGCTTGGCCTGGACGTCCTCGTTGCGGCTGAGCTTGTCGAGGCGGCGATGACGCAGGTCGTTCTCGTGCGAACCAGTTGCCGGTGCGGGCCGACTCGAGCTTGTCGTTGGTCAGGATCTCGAAGGGCAGGTGGAACTTGCTCGTGCAGCTCGTCCTGCCACTGCTCGGCCAGGTTGCCGGGGCAGACGATCAGGCAGCGCTTGAGGTCGCCGCGGATCAGCAGCTCCTTGATGAAGCAGGCCGGCCATGATCGTCTTGCCGGCGCCGGGGTCGTCGGCCAGCAGGAAGCGCAGCGGCTGGCGCGGGCAGCATCTCGCCGTAGACGGCCGGGATCTGGTGCGGCAGCGGCTCGACGAGGCAGGTGTGGACGGCCAGGAGCGGGTCGAAGAGGTAGGCGAGCTGGATGCGGTGGGCCTCGGAGACGAGGCGGAAGAGGTCGCCGTCGGCGTCGAAGCTCCAGGCGGGGCCTTTGGCCGCGACTTCGAGCCGTGGCTTCGCGGTCGCGGTAGAGCAGCTCGTTGCCGGGCTTGCCCTGGGCGTCCTTGTAGGTCAGCTCGATGGCGGCGGTGCCGTGCCACTTGACGTCGACGACCTCGACGGGGCCGTCGGTGCGGATGCCCTTGACCTGCGCGCCGCGGGTGAGGTCCTCGAGACGGGCCATCGACCCCCCTCCGATCAGCCGGCCAGTTTACGGATCGGCCTGCCGCCGTGGGTCCGGACCGGTTACAGGGTGCGTACTTTATCGGATGGGCCGAATCGACGGAATAGTCCGTTTGGATGAGGGCATGTCGTTCACGGCCGCCCTTCGTTCTTCGCCCGCTCGAGGAACGCGTCGGTCAGCGGCTTCAACCCGGCCATGCCGCCTGTGCAGCCGGCGAAGCGCCTTGACCGCCTTCGCGCCGTTCCGCCTCGGCAACGCGAAGCCGCGCCAGCGCCTCCTGATTCAGGCTCCGCGGTCCTGTCGGGTTTCCTGCTCGAGCCGCGTCACGCGCTTCACGCGCACGTTGTTCAGAGCCGCAATACTACGCCTGCACGTCGAGCGCGACGTCGAGCGAAGGAGCGCTGTGGGTGAGCCAGCCGAGCGAGACCAGGTCGACGCCGGTCTCGGCCACGGCGCGGACGGAGTCGAGGCGGATCCCGCCCGAGGCCTCGGTCAGCGCGCGCTCGCCGGTGCGACGGACGGCCTCGCGCAGGGTGCCGAGGTCCATGTTGTCGAGCAGCAGCGCGTCGACGCCGGCGGCCAGCGCCTCGTCGAGCTGCTCCAGCGTGTCGACCTCGACCTCGACCTTGACCAGGTGCCCGACGCTCGCGCGCACGCGCCGCACCGCCTCGGCCACGCCGCCGGCCAGCGCGACGTGGTTGTCCTTGACCAGCACCGCGTCGTCGAGGCCGTAGCGGTGGCTGCTGCCGCCGCCGGCGCGCACGGCGTACTTCTCGAGCGCGCGCAGGCCCGGCGTCGTCTTGCGCGTGCAGGCGACGCGGGTCTTCAGGCCCTCGAGCCGCGCCACCACCTCGCGGGTGGCAGTCGCGATGCCGCTCAGGTGGCCGAGCAGGTTGAGCGCCGTGCGCTCCGCGGCGAGCAGCGCGCGGGCCGAGCCCTCGACGAGCGCGATCCTGGCGCCGCGTGTCGCGTCCGCGCCGTCGGCAAGCTGGACCTCGACGCGGCAGGAGGGATCGAGGATCTGGAAGGCGTGGAGCGCCGCGTCGAGGCCGGCGAGGCGGCCGGGGCTGCGTGCGACGAGCACCACGCAGGCGGTCTCGTCCGCCGGCACGACGGCGTCGCTGGTGATGTCGCCCGCGCGGCCGAGGTCCTCGAGCAGCGCACGGCGTACCACGTCCTCGTACAGCAGCGGCAGCAGCGGCGCGACCTCCGTCGCGTGGCTCATGCGGAGGCCTCCGCCCGCGCGGGCTCGGCGACCGGCTCGGTCTCGATGCCCAGGCCGCCATCCGTGCAGGCCAGCACCAGCCGGCGACGCCACGCCGGGTCGGCCTCGGGGTGATCGGCGCGGAAGTGCGCGCCGCGGCTCTCCGGCCGGGCGAGCGCGGCCGTCGCCACGAGCCGCGCGACCGTGAGCAGCGAGCGGGTCTCAGCGGCGCCCGGCGGCGTCGCGCGCTCCAGGGCGCTGATCCGATCCAGCGCGCGAGCCAGGCCGCCGGCGAAGCGCACGAGCCCGGCCTCGTTCCACATCGTCTCGCGCAGCTCGGTCCGGACGGCCTCGGCCTCGCCGTCCTGCGGCGGCGCCACGGCCGGAAGCGCGAGCGTGCGATGCGGGCCGCCTCAGGTTCGGGAGGGCCTCGGCCAGCGACCGCGCGACGCGGCCGCCGAAGACGAGGGCCTCGAGCAGCGAGTTGCTGGCCAGCCGGTTGGCGCCGTGGACGCCCGTGCAGGCGGCCTCGCCTGCGGCCCACAGCCCGGGCACGCTCGTGCGGCCGTCGAGGTCCGTTGCGATCCCGCCCATGTGGTAGTGGGCGGCCGGCGCGACCGGCACCGGCTCGAGACGCGGGTCGAGGCCGTGCTCGCGGCAGGCCTCGAACACCGTCGGGAAGCGCCGCGGGAACGCGTCGCCCACCGCCTCGCGCGCGTCGAGCAAGGCGCGGCGGCCGGCGGCCAGCGCCGCCCAGATGCCCCGGGCGACCACGTCGCGCGCCTGCAGCTCCGCGCCGGGCCCCTCGAGCAGCGGCCGGCCCGTCTCGTCCACCAGGCGCGCTCCCGCGCCGCGCAGCGCCTCGGTCAAGAGCGGCATCGGGTCGGCGCCGCAGTCGAGCGCCGTGGGGTGGAACTGGACCAGCTCGAGGTCCGCGAGCCGCGCTCCCGCGCGCCAGGCGAGCGCCAGGCCGTCGCCGGTGGCCTCGGGCGGGTTCGTCGTGCGCGCGTAGACGCGGCCGATGCCGCCCGTGGCGAGCACCACCGCGCGGGCGCGGTGCAGGACGAGCGCGCCGTCCGCGTGCCGCGCCAGGACGCCGGCGGCTCGCCCGCCGTCGGTCACCAGCTCGAGCGCCATCGCCCTCTCGAAGACGCTCAGGCCGGAGCGCTCGGGCAGGGCCGCGCCGAGCGCGCGCACGACCTCGGCCCCGGTCGCGTCCCGCGCGTGCAGGATGCGGCGGCGGGAGTGGGCCGCCTCGCGCGCCAGGTCGAGCCGGCCGGAGGCGTCCCGGTCGAAGCGCGCGCCGATCGTGACCAGCTGCGCGAGCCGCTGCGGGCCGTCGGCCGTCAGACGCGCGACGGCTGCCGGGTCGCCCAGCCCGCCGCCGACGGCGAGCGTGTCCGCGGCGTGCAGCGCCGGCGAGTCGTCCGGGCCCACGGCGCACGCGACGCCTCCCTGCGCCCAGGGGCTGTTGCCGGTGCGGCCGAGCGCGCCCTTGGCCAGCAGGTCGACGCGGCGCCCGGCGAGGCCGAGCGCCACGCTCAGCCCGGCGGCGCCGGCGCCGATCACGACCACGTCGGCCTCGCGCGTGGCGTCGAGCCGGGCGCTCATCGGCCGACCCCGCGGCCGACCGCAAGCATCCGCTCGACCGCCAGCCGGGCGCGCTCGGCGACGGCCGGCGCGACCTCGACCCGGTGCTCCAGCGTCTGCAGCGCGTGCAGGATCTTGGGCAGCGTGATGCGCTTCATGTGCGGGCAGAGGTTGCAGGGGCGCACGAACTCCGTGCCCGGGAACTGCACGGCGACGTTGTCGCTCATCGAGCACTCGGTGACGAGCACGACCCGGCGCGGCCGCGTGGCGTCGAGGTGGGCGACCATGCCTGCCGTCGAGCCTACGTAGTCGCAGGCGGCGAGCACGTCGGGCGGACACTCCGGGTGGCCGAGCACCGTGAGGTCTGGGTGCTGGCGGCGAAACTCGGCGATCTCCCGGCCGCTGAAGCGCTCGTGCACCTCGCAGTGCCCCTGCCAGAGCACGATCTCGGTCTTCGTCTTCGAGGCCACGTAGCGGCCGAGGTACTCGTCGGGCAGGAAGACGACGCGCCGCGCCCGCAGCGACTCCACCACCTCGACCGCGTTCGCGGACGTGCAGCAGACGTCGGACTCCGCCTTCACCTCCGCGGAGGTATTGACGTAGGTGACGACGGGCGCGTCGGGATAGCGCTCGCGCAGCAGCCGCACGTCGGCTGCCGTGATCGAGGACGCGAGCGAGCAGCCGGCCTCCCGGTCCGGGATCAGCACGGTCTTCCCCGGGCTCAGGATCTTCGCCGTCTCGGCCATGAAGTGCACGCCGGCCATCACGATGACGTCGGCGTCGGTCCGGGCGGCCTTCTGCGCGAGCGCCAGCGAGTCGCCGGTGATGTCCGCCACGCCGTGGAAGATCTCGGGCGTCTGGTAGTTGTGTGCGAGCACGACGGCGTTGCGACGCGCCTTCCACTCGCGGATGGCGTCCACGTACGGCGCGTGGACCGGCCACTCCATCTCGGGCACCACGCGGCGGACGCGCTCGAGCACGTCCGCGGTGCGGCGCGCCACCTCCGGCGTGAAGCGCGGCTCCCCGCCAATCGGGGTCGAGGGCACGGTGGTCATCGATCCTCCTCGCCGCCCCCTATTATACTCACAGTGAGTATAATAGGCGTCAAAGAACAGGGCAGCCACGCTGCCCATGCAAGACCAATATGCTAGTCCAGAGCATATAAGTCAAGACCCACTGCCGGGCCGGATCAGCGGCGCGCCGGCAGGCCGACGCCCGGTGCGCGGCGCTCGCGCAGGACCTCGCGTCGGAAGCGGAACAGCTCGGCCGGGCGGCCCACCGGCCCGGGCGCGACGACGCCGGTGCCCTCGACGAGCCCACCGGTCTCGACCAGCCTCCTGAAGTTCTGCTTGTGCAGGCGCACGCCGGCCAGGGCCTCCACGACCCGCTGCAGCCGCAGCAGCGTGAACGTCGCGGGCAGCAGCTCGAAGACCACCGGCCGGTACTTCAGCTTCCCGCGCAGCCGGCCGAGCGCCGTCGCCAGCAGCCGCCGGTGGTCGAGCGCCATCGGCTCGCCGAGGCGGACGCCGGACAGGCCCGCGTCGCGGGAGGCCGCGCTGCCCCGGTCCTGGGCCGCCTCCTCGACGAGGCCGGCCTCGTAGAGCAGCTCGTAGCGCTCGAGCACGCGCTCGTTGTCGAGCGTCGCCCCGCGCAGGCCGAAGCTGATGTCCGCGCGCTCGCGGCGGGCGCGGCGCGCCTCCGCGTCCCCCGCCTCGCGCACCCAGTGCGCGAGCGCCGGTGCGATCACGCCGTCGAGCACCGCCGGCCGGCCCGAGCGGCCGTCCTCCCACGGCAGGAACTCGTAGAAGCCGCGCCAGCGCGCGCGGCCGGCGCCCGCCACGCGGCCCTCGCGCACGAGCGCCAGGTAGGCGATCGAGACCACGCGCGGACCGCCCCCGCGCTCGCGCGGGTCGCGGTGGCGGTCGGCGAAGGTGTAGAGCTGCTCGACGTACCCGAGGTCGAGCCCGGTCTGCTCGCGCACCCACCCGCGCAGCCCGAGCTCGAGCGTGCGGTGGCCGGCGGGGTCGAGCGGGCCGAAGGGCAGGGCCGGCTCTCCCCCGCCCCGGGAACCGGGGTCCGACCACTCCACCGTGAGGAGGCGGGGCTCCTCGTCGGTGACGGCGACGATGACGGCGTTCAAGCCGACGACGATCGAGTGTGTCACGGGCGGATCATTGTCCTATAGTCGTGCTGCCAGGGAGGTACGCCATGCGCACGCCCGCCGGCCTGCTCCTCTTCCTCGGTCTTCCCGCCCTCGCGCGCGGCACCGGCGGCCGCCGGCCCCGGGAAGACGGTGCCTGCCCAGATCGCCCGGGCGCGCTACGTCTGCCTGGGCTACGACACCGGCGACGGCTTCCTGAGCGAGCAGCAGGCCATCTCCTCGCCCGCGGACGTCTTCCCGGACGACCGCCACGCGCTCGACGCGATCCGCAACGAGCTGGAGACCTGGGGCCGGTACGTGATCACCGTCAAACCCCAGGACGCAGAGCTGCTGATCGCGGTCCGAACGGCCCGGCTGGTCGGCGTGGGCACGGGGATCGGCGTCGGCACCGGCCCGGGCGCTCGCAGCGGCTTCGCGGGCATGCAGGTCTCGTCGCCCTACGACACGCTCACCGTCTACGAGTCGAGCGGCGGCCGCGCCGCTGCGGCGCTGTGGCGGGTGCAGCGCAAGGGCGCGCTGTCCGGCTCGCCGCCCTCGGCGTTCCGCGAGCTGCGCGCGGACGTCGAGCGGACGCCGGCGCCGACGAAGAAGCCCTGAGCCCCGCGCGCCGGCCGCTACGAGCCGACGCTGCCCCGGTGGGAGAATGCCGCCCATGAGCTGGCAACGGGAGATCGAGGTCTGCCGCGAGGTCTCGCGGCGCGCGGGCGAGCTGGCGCTCGCCCACGCGGCACGTGGAGTGGAGCGCGAGGACAAGGAGGACGACTCGCCGGTGACGGTCGCCGATCGCGAGTGCGAGCGGCTGATCGTCGAGTCCCTGAGGGCGGCGTTCCCGGACGACGGCTTCCTGGGCGAGGAAGGCGCGCAGGACCAGGGCCGCAGCGGGCGTCGCTGGATCGTGGACCCGATCGACGGCACGCGGGACTTCCTGCGCGGGCTGCCGACCTGGAGCAACCTGATCGCGCTCGAGGCGGACGGCGACGTCGTGCTCGGCGTGTGCAACATGGTGGCCCAGGGCGAGCAGTACTGGGCCGTCCGCGGCCAGGGCGCCTGGTGCAACGAGCGGCGCCTGCGCGTCTCCTCGATCGGCCGCCGCGACCGGGCCGTCGCCTGCCTGACGGCCTTCGGCAACGTCGCGTCCGCCCCTTTCGCCGACCGCATCCTCGCGCACCTGGCCGGCTACTGGGCCGTGCGCAGCATGGGCGGCTGCCAGGACGCGGTGCTCGTGATCTCGGGCCGTGCCGAGGTGTGGTTCGAGCTGGCGGCGAAGGCCTGGGACCTCGCGCCCTTGCAGGTGCTCGCCGAGGAGGCGGGCGCCCGCTTCTTCAACTTCGACGGCGGCCGCTCGATCCACGGCGGCAACGCCATCGTCTGCGTGCCGTTCCTCGAGCCGGAGCTGCGGGAGTTCGTGAGGGCCTGATGACACACAGCGGCGAGCGCCTGGACTCCTGGAAGGAGATCGCCGCCTACCTCAGGCGCGGCGCGCGGACGCTGCAGCGCTGGGAGCGCGAAGAAGGCCTGCCCGTGCACCGGCTGTCGATCCGCCGGCAGGGGACATTCGCGCCGCCCTGGTGAACGATCAGCCCAGTCACCGGCGATCCCTTTCACCACCCGATCCAGCTGGTCGAACCCTGGCCCACCGCTTGCCTCACGCCCGGGCCTGTATTAGGTTCTAATACAGGAGGAGAGCATGCGCGATACCGTCACGATCAGCCTGCCTCCGGGGATCCGCCGCGAGCTCGATCGGATCGCCGCCCAGGAAGGGGTTTCACGCAGCGACGTGCTGCGCGCCTCGCTGGAGGACTACTTCTTCGTGAGGCGTTTCCGGGCGCTGCGGCAGCGCATGATGGCCACAGCACAGGCGCAGGGCATCTTCACCGACGAGGACGTCTTCGACCGCGTGTCATGAGGCTCGTCCTCGACGCGAACGTCCTCATCGCGGCGTTCGTCGCGCGAGGCGTATGTGCCGAGCTCCTGGAGTACTGCGTTCGTGAGCACGAGCCGGTCACGTCCGGGGCGGTCCTCGAAGAGGTGCGCCGGAACCTGGTCGAGAAGGTCAAGGTCAGCGCGGCCCAGGCGGACCAGACCGTCAGGCTGCTTCGCACTCGCCTCGAAGTGGTCGAGCCTGTCGCCCTCGGACATCCGGTGTGCCGCGATCCCGACGACGATGTCGTCCTCGGTACCGCGATGGCGGGACGATGCGATGCCATCGTGACCGGGGACAGGGACCTCCTCGATCTCGTCACGCACAGGGAGATCGCGATCGTCTCGCCGCGCGGGTTCTGGAGCTACGAAAGCCAGCGCTCGCGAGGCTGACTCAGATTGCCGCCGGATCCTCGTCCGCATGGCGGTCGACGACGAGGGGCGAGAGATCGAGACGCAGCCGGCCTGACCTGTCGGGAGCCGCTCCCGGCCTCGCCCCACCGCTGGCGTGGTGTCTGCGGCCAGGACAGTCACGGCACCGTCTCCCGCGCTCAGGGCGCAAGAAGAAGGCCTATGCGTATGGGTATAGGTATAGTAACAACGTGGCCAGCGCGCCCTTCGCCGACCGCATCCTGGATCACCTCGCGGGCTACTGGGCCGTGCGCAGCATGGGCGGCTGCCAGGACGCGGTGCTGGTGATCTCGGGCCGCGACGAGGCGTGGTTCGAGCTGGCGGCGAAGGCGTGGGACCTCGCGCCCTTGCAGGTGCTCGCCGAGGAGGCGGGCGCCCGCTTCTTCAACTTCGACGGCGGCCGCTCGATCCACGGCGGCAACGCCGTCGTCTGCGTGCCGTTCCTCGAGCCGGAGCTGCGGGAGTTCGTGAGGGCCTGATGACACACAGCGGCGAGCGCCTGGACTCCTGGAAGGAGATCGCCGCCTACCTCAGGCGCGGCGCGCGGACGCTGCAGCGCTGGGAGCGCGAGGAAGGCCTGCCCGTGCACCGGCTGCAGCACGGGACGCTCGGTTCGGTGTACGCGTACCCGGAGGAGCTCGACCGCTGGTGGGCCGAGCGCAGCCCCGAGCAGCCGCCCGAGCCCGCCGCACAGCCGTCCGTCGCCGTGCTGCCCTTCGCGGACATGAGCCGCGAGCGCGACCAGGCCTACTTCTGCGAGGGCATCGCGGAGGAGATCACGGACGCGCTCAGCCGTGTCGCAGGGCTGCGGGTGGCCTCGCGGACGGCGGCGTTCCGCTTCCGCCCGGGCGCCGCGGACCACCGCGAGATCGCACACCGGCTGCACGTGCGTACGCTGCTCGAGGGAAGCGTGCGCAAGTCGGGCGACCGCCTGCGCATCGCCGTGCAGCTCGCCGACGCGCAGAGCGGCTACCAGCTCTGGTCGGAGCGCTACGACCGCGAGACGCGCGACGTCTTCGCCGTCCAGGACGAGATCGCGCGGGCCGTGGTCGGGGCGCTGCGGCTGGCGCTGACGCCCCCCCAGGCGGCGCGGATGTGGCGGCCCGGCACGCGGGAGGTAGGCGCCTACGACTGCTATCTGCGAGGCCGGAAGCTCTACGAGCGGTACGCCACGCTCGAGGTCGAGTCCGCCATCGGGCTCTTCACGCGCGCGCTCGAGCTCGACCCGGCCTACCCGCAGGCGTACGCGGGGCTGGCCGACTGCTGGTCGTACCTGTACCTCTACCGCGACCGCAGCGACGAGAACCGCGCGAACGCGGAGCGTGCCAGCCTGCAGGCGGTGACGCTCGACCCCGAGTCGGCCCAGGCCCAGGCCTCGCGCGGGCTGGCGCTCTCGCTCAGCGGACGCGAGCAGGAAGCCGAGCGCGCCTTCGAGGCGGCCGTCCGGCTCGAACCAGGCCTGTTCGAGGCGCACTACTTCTACGCGCGCCACGCGTTCGCCTCGGGACAGGCCGCCACGGCGCTGCGTCTCTACGAAGAGGCCATGCGGGTCCGCCCGGAGGACTACCAGGCGCCCCTGCTCTCGGCGCAGATCTACGAGGACTGCGGGCGTGCGAGCGATGCGGCGGCCGTCCGCCGTCTCGGCGTGGAGCGTGCCCGGCGCTCGCTGGAGCTCGACCCGGACGATGCGCGGGCGCTCTACATGGCGGCCAACGGGCTGGCGGCGCTGGGCGACCACGAGCAGGCGCGGGAGTGGGCGCAGCGCGCACGCGAGCTACGCCCCGACGACGGCATGGTGCTCTACAACGTCGCCTGCGTGTTCTCGCTGCTGGGCCTGCTGGAGCCCGCGCTCGACTGCCTCGAGAAGGCGATCCGCAGCGGGCTCCGACAAAGAGGCTGGTGCGAGCACGACAGCAACCTCGATGCGTTGCGCTCGCACCAGCGTTTCCAGCAGCTCCTGCGGGATCTGTAGCGCGGCGCTACTGCAGCGACGCACCCGCCGGGCCGCCGCTCGTCGCCTGCGCCTCGGCCACGACCCGGGCCCGAGCCTCGGCCAGGGACTGGGCCTCGGCCTGCCTCTCAGACCGGGTTCCGGGCAGGTGCACCCCTGAGCCGTCCGCGGTCCGGATGCGCTTCAGGAAGCGCTGGCTGCCGTGCTTGTCGAAGGTGAGCAGCGTTCTTTCGTCCAGGTCCTTGGGCAGGTCGCGGCACAGGACGATGGCGAGGTGCTCCCGCGTCTTCGCCGCGTAGACGTGCACGACGCCGGGGTCGCCCGTCCTCACGAAGCGGTACTCCCCGCTCGGAAGCTGGCGGTCGGCCACGACGAAGTCGAACGGAATGGCGGCCTTGACCGTGACCGTCCCTGCCTGCACGCAGGGCGCCGTGAGCAGCGCCACTGCCGCGGCCATCGTCAGGATCTTCACGCTCTTGATCATGGGCTTTCTCCTCCGGTTCCCTGTTCCTCATCTACTGGAACGGAGAAAGCGCCCGCGGCGTGCCGCGGCAAGGCTCGCCGCCCGGGCCGTGGCGCAGCCTGGCGCACTTTGGCGTGCCGGGCGCGAGCAGTGACGACAATCGGCCGCGAGCGGAGGGCCGCGATGCCGGAGCTGCCCGACCTCCTGTACGTTCTGGCGCACCTGCGCGAGCGCCTGCTGGGCCGCCCGGTCACGGCCGAGCGCGTCCGCGAGCCCGTCGTGCTGCGCTTCGCGGTGCGCGGCAACCTGTCGCTGCTGCTGGGCCGGCCGCTGGACGAGGCCTTCCGCAAGTCGCACTTCCTGGTCTTCCGTTTCGAGGGCCTCGACCTCGCGGTCAACCCGATGCTGGCGGGCCGCTTCCGGCTGGCCGCTGCCGGGCGACCCGGACGAGGGCTCGCTGGCGTTCGCGCTCGGCTTCGGCGAGGTCGAGCTGCGCTACCTCGACGACAAGAAGATGGGCAAGGCCTACCTGATCCCGCGCGACGACTGGCAGGCCATCCCGGGCCTGCAGACGGGCGGCATCGACATCCTCTCGCCCGAGTTCACGCGCGAGCGCTTCGTGAGCCTGCTCAAGCACCGCCGCGACCAGGTGCGCGTGTTCCTGCTCGACAAGAAGGCGCTCGACAGCCTGGGCAACGCCTACGCCGACGAGGTGCTGTTCGAGGCCGGCATCCACCCGAAGACCTTCTGCCGCTCGCTCTCGCACGAGGACGGCGTGCGGCTGCACGACGCGATCGTCAAGGTGATGAACGAGGCGGTGGCCGAGGTCGCGCGGCGCGCGGAGCCGATCGAGGTCAAGGTGCGCGACTTCCTGAAGGTGCGCCGCAAGGAGACCTGCCCGCGCTGCGGCTCGAAGCTGCGCACGGCGGGCGTCAGGGGCATGGACTCCTGGTTCTGCCCGCGCTGCCAGCCCGCCACCCGGGCCGGCTTCGTGGACTGGACGCGCACCGGGCGCTGATCCCATAATGCCCGGCTGGCGGGGCCTCGCGGCTGGCCCGCCAGGGAGCGTGAATGAGCAAGGAAGACCTGATCGAGCTGCAGGGAATCGTCGTCGAAGTGCTGGCCGGTGGCAACTACAAGATCAAGATCAGCGAGAACCACGAGGTGCTGGCCCGTCTCAACGGCAAGATGCGCCAGTACCGCATCCGCGTGATCCAGGGCGACCGGGTCACCGTGGGCGTCTCGCCCTACGACCTCAAGCGCGGCCTCATCACCTACCGCGCCAAGTAGCCCCCTGACCGGCCTGCGCGTCGTCCTGTTCGACGTCGATCACACGCTGCTCGACTTCGACAAGGCCGAGCGCGCGGCCCTGCGGCAGGCCCTGCGCTCCCTCGGCCTGCCGTGCCCTCCGTCCAGCGTCTCCGCCTACCAGCGCATCAACGCCGAGCTGTGGGCCGCCTTCCGCCGCGGCGAGACGACGCAGACGGCCCTCGCGCGCGAGCGCTTCCGCCGCCTGCTGCGGGAGTCCGGGTGCGACCCGCGCCGCGCCGCGCGGCTCGGCAAGACCTACCTGGACGAGCTCTCGCGCGCGCGGCGACCGGCTGCCCGGCTGCCGGCCGGCCCTGGTGGCGCTGCGCCGGCGCTTCCGCCTGGGCGTCGTCACCAACGGCATCGACCGCGTGCAGCGCGCACGCCTCGCCGCCTCGGGCCTCGCGCCCCTGTTCGACGTCGATCGTGACGTCGCAGAGCTGCGGCTACGCGAAGCCCGACCCGCGCATCCTGCAGGTGGCGCTCGAGGCGATGCGGACGCAGGCGCGCGCAGGCCGTGTACGTCGGCGACGACCCGGCCACCGACGGGACGGCGGCGGTCGCCGCGGGCGTCCGCTTCGTCTGGATGGACGGCCGCAGGGGCAACGGCCGCGCGGCCGGCGGGCGCCGGTCGAGCCGGCCGACTGCCGCGCCAGCGGGTCGGCACGCTGCGCGAGCTCGCCTCCGCGTCCTGTAGCCGACCCCGCGGCCTATAATCGCTGCGATCGGAGACGACCACGGACTCGCCTCTCATCATCCCGCGCGTCGCCGCCGCCTCGGTCGTCTACCTCCACGCCCAGATCCCTGCACGCCACCCCTCGGCGTCGATCCTGGGCGAGGAACGCATGGGAGCGGGCGTGGTGGTCGCGCCCGGCCAGGTTCTCACCGCCCACTACCTCGTGCTGGGCGCTTCCGCAGGTGGACGTCGTGGGGCTCGACGGGCGGGCGCACCGCGCCGAGCGGCTCTCGCTCGACCACGAGAGCGGCCTCGCGCTGCTGAGCCTGGACGGCCCCGACCTCGACCCGGCGCCCCTGGACGGCGAGGTGCGGCCGGGCGATCCCGTGTTCCTGCTGACCTGCACCGGCGACAAGGAGCGGCGCGGCGCGAGCGGCCACGTCTCCTTCGTGGGCCCGTTCGAGGCGTTCTGGGAGTTCATGCTCGACGCCGCGATCATGACCACGATCGTGAACCCCGGCCTCGCCGGCGGGCCGCTGCTCGACCGCAACGGCCACGTCGCCGGCATCGTCTCGCTGGGCCTCGCCGCGGTCGGCCGCTACAGCCTGGCCGTGCCCGCCACGCTCTTCCTCGAGCGGCGCTCCCGGATCGAGAGCGGAGACGCGACGCCAGAGGCCGAACGGCACGCCTGGATCGGCTTCTACCCGCAGGCGAGCGACGACGGGATCGCGATCTCCGGCGTCGTGCCGGGCGGTCCGGCCGAGGCGGCCGGCCTGCAGCGCGGCGACCTGCTGGTGAGCGTCGACGGCCAGCCCGTGCGCACGCTGCGCCAGCTGTACCGGACGATCTGGCGGAAGGCCCCCGGGCACACCGTGGGCATGCAGGTGCTGCGCGACGAGTCGATCCAGGTGTTCGAGATCGTGGCCGGCGACCGCTACGTGTTCTTCAAGTAGTCGAGCGCAAGAGGCGCCGTTCGCTCGAACTGGCGCCGTCTCGAGCCGGCTGTCGCTCCACGATCATCAGGGTCATGCCGTCGTGCGGTGGCGCTATCCATGGCGGCGGGCGCGGTCCTGGCGGGCCGCGCCAGCGACCGAGCCGTCTCGGCCGCCCCCGACTCGCGCGCGGACTGCAGGAGCTCACGAACCGTGACGGGCTCGTAGCCGTCCGCGCGCAGCTCGTCGATGATCACGGGCAAGGCGAGCCTCGACGGCTCCCGGCCCCGGTACCAGACGTGGAGCAGGATGATCGCGCCCGGGTGCACCGCCCTCCGGCACGCCTCGACGATCCGCACCGGATCGGTTCCGCTCGGCGGGCCGTCGGGCTCGACGTCCCATGTCACGCTCGTCCTGCCGGTGCGCCACAGGTACCAGGGCAGGCCGAGCAGCTTCCAGCAGAACGGGGCGCGGAAGTAGATCTCGCCCCTCCAGCCCGCGGAGCGGATCAGCTCGTCGGTGCGCTCCACCTCCGATCGGATGAACGCCTGTGACCGCAGCACCATCCGCTCGTGCGAGTAGGTGTGGTTGCCGAGCTCGTGGCCCGCTGCGACGAGCCTGCGCCCGAGCCCCGGTTCCCGGGCGAGGTGGGTTCCGTTCACGAAGAACGTGCCGTGGACGTGTCGCGATTCCAGGACGCCCAGGACTTCGTCGATGGCCTCGGAAGTGGGCCCGTCGTCGAACGTCAGGGCCACGACCCGGCGCTGTGTCTGAACGCTGGCCACGAGTCGTCCGAACGTCTGGAACGTGCGTGACCGGGCGAGCTCACGGGCGCCCGAGGCTGCTGCCGCGAGTGCAGCCAGCGAGACAGACACCAGCAGCAGCACCCGTTTCGTCACGAGCCAGACTCTACCACTCGCGGATCGGGCTCCCGCCGGATCTCACCGGCTTCGACCGCCGGTACGGTCGCCCGCATCTTCGAGCCGTGGCGCAGGGCACGGAACCTTCCCGCGAGGCTGCGAGTAAGACCATATAGGGGGCCATGCCGGACACGCCAGATCGGGATCTCCTCGAGCGGTTCGTCGCTGGCGACCAGGAGGCGTTCGAGGCGCTCTTCCGGCAGCTCTCGAGCGAGGTCCATCGCTGGGTCATGCGGATCGTGCGTGACGAGAGTGCGGCCGACGACGTCCTCGTCGAGGCCTTCTGGCGGGCCTACCGCGGGCGGGCCCGCTTCGACCCGTCGCGGAGCTTCGGGGCGTGGCTGCGCCGGATCGCCACGAACGCCGCGCTCGACGAGCTGCGGGCGCAGCGCAAGCGGGCCGGCACGGGCACGGCGGACGACGGTATCGCCGCGCCGGCCGGTCCCGACGGCGCCATGGCGCAGGCCATCGCGCTGGCGTTCCGCGCCTTGCCGCCCAGGCTGCAGCTGGTGGCCAGCCTCGCGCTGATCGAGGAGCGTCCCTACGCCGAGATCGCGGACGCGCTCTCGCTGCCCGTCGGCACGGTCAAGTCGCGCGTTTCCCGGGCCGCCGAGGCGCTGCGGCTGGAGCTGGCACGCATGGGGATTCGTCCATGACCGACGACGAACGTCTGGGACGCCTGTTGCGCGCGGCGCTTCCGCCCATCGAGGCAGGCACCACCTCGCGCGACCTCTGGCCGCGGGTGGTGAGTCGCTGCCAGGCGCCCGTCGCCTGGTCCTGGCTCGACGCCGGCCTGGCGGCGGCCGTCGTGATCGTGTTGCTGCTCTTCCCGAACTGGTTGTGGCTGCTCGCCTATCACTTGTAAGGAGGATGCCCGTGCGACCTCATCCCTACTGGCGTGCCTACATGGCCGGGATCGTCGGCCCGACGCTGTTCCTCCTGGTGATCGTCGCCTTCGACGCGTACCACCACTACTACTTCGAAGTACCGAACCAGTTCGTGCTCGGCCTGCCCGCGCGGCCCCTCGACCGTGCGTTCCTCTTCCCGATGGCCATCGTCCCGAACGCCTGGGGTCTCTGGAACATGCTGCACCTGGCCCTGCGAGGTCGCGTGCGGCTGCCGTTGGGAGTGTACGGCTCCCTTCTCGTGCTGCTCCTGATCCCGGGAGGCGTCGCCCTGGCGCGGGCGCTCGACGCCTTCGCGATCCAGCTGCAGTTCGCCGTTCCCATGGTGCCGATCGGCATGGGCGTCTACTACCTTGCCTGGAAGTACCTCGTCGGGTTCCTCAACCAGGAGCTGGGCATCGCCTGAGCGTCCGACCGAAGCCCGGTTCGGCGACCGACGGGGGTGATGCTACGCTCTCGCGATGTCGATACTGAAGGTCGCCCGCATCGGCCACCCCGTGATCCGTGCGGCCGCGAAGCCCGTGCCGAAGGAGGCGTTTCGCGACCGGCTGTTCCAGAAGCTGATCGACGACATGCAGCAGACGATGTACGAGTACGAGGGCGTCGGCCTCGCGGGGCCGCAGGTGCACGAGAGCTGGCGGCTGGCGGTGATCGAGGTCCCCGCCTCGGACGATCGCGCCCGCGCCGAGGTGCCATTCATGGTCCTCGTGAACCCCGTGGTCACGCCGCTCGGCGACGAGCGCGAGAGCGCATGGGAGGGGTGCTTGTCGGTCCCGGACCTGCGCGGCGTCGTGCCGCGCTGGAAGCGCCTGAAGCTCGACGCCCGCGACCGCGAGGGCAAGCCCTACTCGCTCGAGGCGTCCGACTTCTTCGCGCGCGTGATCCAGCACGAGTGCGACCACCTCGACGGGGGCGTCTACCTCGACCGGATGGCGGACATGCGCTCGCTCTCCTTCATCAAGGAGTTCGAGGACCACGTGAAGCACGACGAGGAGTAGTCCCGGTAGGCCCTGTTGCCGCTTTCGTCCACGGCAGTCCCGGAATGCTCGCCGAGGCCCCGCCTCCCTTTGTCGGCCCTTACCTGCCCGCCAAAGGCGAACCCATCACCGTCGAGATTCACGGCTCGGCCACACCGGCGGGTGTCGTCTCCTTGTTTGCCCAGTTCACGGAATCCAGCTCGCCCTGTTCAGGGACATCGACGTCGCGCGTCGCTGGCTAACCGACGCCTGGGCTGGGCTGGGCGGAGCGGGCAGATCCCTGTTCGGCCAGCGGACCAAGCTCCCAGGCTCGGCCCGCGCCCTGCTGTCGGCAGGCCTCAGTACCTCGAGCGCATGTAGTCGATGCCCACCGCCAGGGTCTTTCGCCACGCATCCTCGATCTCGGGGCAGAACTCGTTGTCGTGCTTGCGCGCGGCCTCGACGAGGCAATCGAGCCAGCTGTCGTAGAGGCCGGGCCGGATGTCGAGGTCGTGGCGGCTGTGGCGGGCAGCCAGTCGCGGCAGGTCGCCCCACGCCGGGCTCGCCTTGGGGCCCTGCGCGGCGACGGAGATCACCCAGAAGGACTCGGCGAGGACGCGGGTCTGCCGCTTGAAGTCGGTGTGCGCGAACTTCTGGCGGACCTCCTCGGAGGAGTCCATGAAGAGGCCGTAGAAGTCCAACAGGAACTCGGGCTGCGCAAGGCAGCGCTTCAGGCTGGCGAGAAAGACCTCGATCTGATCCACCGCGGCCATCCTAGCACCGGTGAACCGCAGCCGGCACGAACCCGAACCTTGCCCCCTGGCCGGTTCCCGTCTCACAGCAAGGAGTTCGAGAGCCACGTCCACCGGGAAGAGGAGTAGCCCCCGTCGGCGCCAACGGCGCTCCGGCAGCGTTGCTCGGATAAGATCGCGCCATGGTAGGTAGAGGCATCGTCGTCACAGGCTTGGCGATGGCGTTCGCGAGCAGCGCTGGCGCCGCGACGAAGGCGACTGTCACCTCGAGCGACGGCGTCTCGATTCGCTACGAGTCGTTCGGCAAGGGCGAAACTGCGCTCGTGCTGGTCCACTGCTGGTCGTGCGACCGCCACTTGTGGGACGGCGTCGTCCCGAGCCTCGCGAAGCGCTGGCGCGTCGTGACGTTGGACCTCGCGGGACACGGGGAGTCCGGCCGCGACCGCAAGGAGTGGACGATCCCCGCCTTCGGTCAGGACGTCAGGGCCGTGGTGGAGGCCCTCGACCTCAAGAAGGTGATCCTGGTCGGCCACTCCATGGGCGGCCCGGTCATCCTCGAGGCCGCACGCCTCCTGCCCGGGCGAGTCGTCGGTCTCGTCCCTGTCGACACGGGGCTGAACGTCGAGCAGGCGAACTCACCCGAGGAGGTGGCCGGGATGACTGCGGACTTCGAGAAGGACTACCGCGGCACGGCCGAGAGATTCACACGCCAGTACATGTTCACGCCGAAGACCGACCCCGCGCTGATCGAGCGCATCGTCGCGAAGAACGCCTCGGCACCACCGGAGGTGGCCATTCCCTGCCTGCGCGCCGCCATGAGCTACGATGCACGGCCGACGCTCCGCCAGGTCCGGGTGCCAGCGCACGCGGTGAATGCCGACCGCTA
The DNA here is from genome assembly GCA_963831755.1 of uncultured Acidobacteriota bacterium. Classification (GTDB taxonomy): domain Bacteria; phylum Acidobacteriota; class Vicinamibacteria; order Fen-336; family Fen-336; genus DATBSL01. The sequence continues at coordinate 34,375 of CAWHRC010000026.1, read as the reverse complement.
TCCCACCGATGTCGACGCCAATCGGCGGCACTTCGCCTCTTACGACGTGACACTCATGACGGGCGTCGGACACTACCTCATGCTCGAGGATCCGGCGCGCTTCTCCGAGCTGCTGGCCCGCGCGGTCTCGCAGTTGCTGGCTCGACAGGCCGGCCGCTGACGCGCCTCCCGCCGGGCGCCTGGTCACTGCTCGTGTTCACCCCTGGATCAGCACACGGATCGAGGGCAGTAGCGCGTCGCGCAGCTTGATCGCCTCCTCGGGCTTGCAGTGGATTGGGATGACGAACTTCGTGCCGAGGCTGCGCGCGAGCTCGGCAGCGTCCTGCGTGCTGAGGATGTAGCCGTCCCAGAACGCGAGCAGCGCGACGTCCGCACGCAGCTTCTTCAGCTCGGGCACGAGGGCCGTCGAGCCCGAATGATAGACCCTCACTCCGCCGATCGTCAGCACGTACCCGACGCCGCCCGCGTCGCGGGCATGGTCCGGGTGCTGAGGCGTGTAGGCCGGCACGGGCTCGACCGCCAGGCCCGCGAACTGCGTGGTCTTGCCCGGCACCGGGGTCGTGATGGGCCGCCCCGCAGTCTCACGCAAGGCCCGAGCGCAGCCCTCGGGGGCGACGATCGTGGTCTCCGGCTTCAGGATGCGGGCGACCGTCGCGGGCGAGCAGTGGCGATCGTGCCCGTGCGTGATCAGGATCAGGTCGGCCGCAGGAGCGGGCGTCTTCCCGTCGAAGAAGGGATCGAAGTAGACGATCTTGCCGTCCACCTCGACACGCGTGCTCGCGGCTGCCTGCACCGAGATGTGCGCCGCCACATCTTCGGGCGTCGAGGTACCCGCTTTCCCGGGTGCGCCTGAGACCGCGATCAACGCTGAAACGAAGACGCAATTCCACGCTCGTCCCATGGTCTGCTCCTCCAGGTCGCGCACCATCCCCCAGCTCCTGATTGCCCCACCCGCAGGGGCGGGATACGGATCGCCGGGCTCCGATTCGGAGGATCTGGACGATATCCCTTGTCGATCCGTACGCCTCGGCAGTATCGTCCGGTTTCAGCCGATCACATCCAGGGCGCAAGAGAGGAAGACCTGATGCTCGGCCACAAGCACGAGTACGAGATGCTGATCCACGAGCAGCACCTCGACACGTTCGGGCACGTGAACAACGCCGCCTACCTGCAGATCCTGGAGGAGGCGCGCTGGGACCTGATCACACGCAACGGCTACGGCCTCGACGAGATCCATCGCCGCCGGATCGGACCCGTCGTGCTCGACGCGCAGCTGCGGTTCCGCCGCGAATTGCGCAACCGTCAGCGGGTCACGATTCGAAGCTGGCTCGAGTCGTACTCCGGCAAGGTCGGCCGCTTCGAGCAGCAGATCCTGGACGATGCCGGCGACCTCTGCTGCGAGGCCGCGTTCACGATCGGCCTGTTCGACCTGACGGCTCGCAAGCTGATCCCCGCGACGCCCGAGTGGATCGCCGCGCTGGGTCTGCGTCCCGACGACCTTGCACAGGGGCGCTGACCAGAGGCGGCCCGGACGCCTCGAACGGCATCCACAACCCGTTCTCGCAGCGGGCCGATTCGACCTTTCGGGGCACGCCGTTGCGGCCCCGGCGCGGGGCGGCCGCTTCAGCGCTCTTCGAGACCGCGGACCAGGTAGAGCTGCGAGAGTGTCCGCAGGTAGCTGTAGGCGAAGCGGGAGCCGTCGGGTGTGATCGCGATGGGACCGATCCAGTCGACGCCTCCCGGATCCGAGGGCAGGACCTCGGCGACGACCGTCCCCTTCCCGCTGTCGATGTCGACCCGTCGGATGAGTGCCGGCTGGTCGCCGAACCGGTAGACGAACAGGGCGCGCGAATCGCTGGACCAGCCGGCAGGCTGTTCCCCGGTCATCATCCCGGGCACGAGGCGGGGCGCTCCATCGGGCACCGAGAGCAGGTGCGGCCGGCGATCGAGGCCCATCGTGGTTGCCCATGCTCCGTCGGGCGAGACGAGAACCGGGCCGAACCCGATCGGCTCCGTGCCAAGCCGATGGGGCGGGCCCCCCGCGAGGTCCTGGAGGTAGAGGTGCGTCGGGCGTGATGGCTCGTGTCCGATGAAGACGACGCCCCGCCCGTCTCGGCAGGAAGTCGGCCCAGCCGTAGCCCTCGATCTCCCCCCGCGGCAGCTCGCGCGGAGAGCCGGCCCCCGTCGGGAGCAGGATCAGGCGGGCCGCCGGAGGCATGGTCGAGCCCAGCGCCCAGCGACCGTCGAGCGAGAGCGAGTGCCCGAACCCTTCCCCCAGGCGGACGATCGGCGAACCGTCGAAGGACCGCAGAGCGACCGTACCGCCGGGCGCGTTGGGCACACTGAACTCGGTGAAGAGCAGGCGCCGTCCGTCGGTGCTGACCTGGCACACGAGCGACCAGCTGAGCCACGAGAGATCGCGCTCCAGGGGCAGGCCGGGCCGACCGACGACCGCGGCGACGCGGCGGGAGTCCTGCGCGACGAGGGCGAGCCCGGAGGACGAGAGATCGTGGAGCACGGCCCACCCCGGGATCCGCAGCACGACACGCGCGCGGCCCGAGACGGGCGCCGCCCACACTTCCCCGTCGCTGTTGCTCCACAGGATCTCGGACCCGCCGGGGTGCCAGGCGAGCCCTGTCACGACCCGGTAGTGCCCGGGCTCGCCGATGCGCCGGATCACACGTCCCTCGCGGTCGATCACCACCAGCTGCCCCCCGAGGCTCTCGCGGAGCGGATGCTCCACGAAGGCGGCCGCCTGCCCGTCCGGCCTCACCCGGAGGTCGGACAGCCACGCCGCCGTCTCGTAGACCACGTGGCCGGCGGGCAGCTCGAGCCGCCGCGTGGCGCCGGCGTCCCTCACGATCGCGATCTCGTCGCTCTTCCCGATCCAGTCGCCTCCCTCGACGGAGTCGACTATCTCGCGGGGGGCGCCTCCGGTGAGAGGGAGGCGTCCGAGCGTTCCGGTGGGTTCGAAGGGGCTGGACACCAGCCGGCGGTTCAGCAGGACCAGGAGCTCTGCCGAGGGGGAGATGCCGAGAAGCTGCGTGTCTTCGGGACCGAACGCGAGCTCCTCGGGATCGGACAGGCGCTTCATGTGCAGGCGGAAAGGCTCGCCGCCCCAGGCGGCGCTGAAGACGACGGTCTGGCCGTCGGGCGTGAATCGCGCCCCGCGAACGGGGCCCCGCCCGAACGTGAGGGGCTGCAGCTCGGGCGGCCCCGTGCCCGGGCGACCGCGCCACAGGAGCCCGAGCGCGACGCCCGCGCCGAGGACGGCCACCCCAGCGAGGGCGGTGAAGCCGCGCCGCTTCCACGCCGCCCCGGCGTCGACGGCGGCCGGCGGCGGCGTGAGGGTCTCGGGGTCCTCGAGGGCGGCGGCCAGGTCGGCCGCACACCGGAACCGCTGCGCGGGGTCCTTGGCCAGGCACCGCCGCAGGACCCGCGCCGCCGGCGGGGGAAGGTTGTCGGGGAGGCCCGACTCGGTCGGGTCCGCGGTCAGGACCGCAGAGAGCGTGTCGGGAGCGGTCGGGCGCTGGAAGGCCCGCCGCCCCGTGAGCATCTCGTAGAGAATCGCCCCCAGCGCGAAGATGTCGGTGCGCTCGTCGAGAGGGAGGCCGCGCGCCTGCTCGGGCGACATGTAGGCGAGCGTCCCCAGCACCGCTCCGGCCCCCGTGTGCTGCGAGGCGGTCACGGCCTCGCTCGAGAGGCCCGCCCCTTCCCCCGGAGGCCGCAGCCGGGCGAGGCCGAAGTCGAGGATCTTCGGGACCCCCCCGCGAGTCACGAACACGTTCTCGGGCTTCAGGTCGCGGTGCAGGATCCCCTTCTCGTGGGCGCTCGCGAGCCCGCGGGCGATCTGGGCGGCCCACTCCAGCGCCTGTGGTACCGGCAGACTCTCTCCGTCCAGCCTCGCCCGAAGCGTCTCACCCTCCAGAAGCTCGCAGACCAGGAACGGGGCGCCCTCGTGCTCCCCCACGTCGTAGAGCGTCACCACGTTCGGGTGGCCCAGCCGCGCAGTGGCTCGTGCCTCCTGCTCGAAACGGCGCCGCCCCTCGAGGTCGGCGCCGATCGTCTCGCGGATCAGCTTGAGCGCCACGTCCCGGTCGAGACGCGTGTCGCGTGCGCGCCACACCTCACCCATGCCGCCGGCGCCGAGCGGGCCGAGGACTTCGTAGTGACTCACGCGACTCCCTGCGGAAAGGGACATCCCACCTCCCGGGAGGGAAGACCGCTGCGCGCCATTCTGCGGCTCGGGCCGGGATTCGTCCATCCCCCGCCCCTGCCTCGCGCTCGCGCCGCGTGGACCCGGCGGCACCGCTGCTGTATACCTTCGCGATGCTGCGGCGCGCGGGCTTCACCCTGTCCCTGCTGGCCCTGAGCGTCGCCTGCGGGCTGCTCGTCGCGCGCCTGCCTCCCGACCTCGAGCGAACGGTCGTCACCCGCCGGCACCACAACGCCGATCCGCTGCTGAGCGCGGTGCTGCTCCGCTTCGACGTCGACAGCCTGCTCCGTCACCCGACCCGCTACTTCCAGCCGCCCTTCCTCTACCCGGACCGAAACCCGCTGCGCGGCACGGAGCCCCTGATCGCCGAGGCGATCCTGGCCGTCCCGTTCCGGATCGTCCTCGGCGACCGGCCCGCGATGGTCTTCACCTGCGTGAAGATCGCGACGCTGGCCCTGGTGGCGCTCTTCACGGGCCTGCTGCTGCGCGTGCTGGGAGCACGGCCGGCGCTCTGCCTGCTGGGCGGCGGGCTGAGCGTGCTGGTCGGGACGATGCCCGTCTTCGTCGACCGACTGCAGGCCGTCTCGATCCAGTGGCTCCCGCTCGCGGCGCTCTTCGCCACACGCTTCTGGCGTCGCACCCGCTGGCTGGACGCCGCGGCGTTCGCCGCCAGCGTGTTCCTGTCGATCCAGTCGAGCCTCTACACGGCGGTGATGCTGGTGGTTCCCCTGCCCTTCGTCCTGCCGGCTCTCTGGGGCCAGCGCGACGCGGCCCGTCACCGCCTGGCTGGACTGGCTGCGGGCCTGGCCGCCGCGGCAGGGCTCAGTGTCGCTGTGCTCTGGCCCTACCTGCAGAATCGTGCCGACGTCGCCGTCTACTCGGCGAGCGCCTACGCGACCTTCAAGGCGTGGCATCCGGCGGCCCTCGTCGACCTCGCGACGGCGGCGCCCGAGTACGCCGGCTGGCCCCTCGGCCCGTCTGCGGACTGGGGCGGCGTCTTCCCCGGCACCGCCTTCGTGCTGCTGCTCGCCTGCTGCGCGGCCCTTCCGGCCTACGGGCGCCTGCGCCGCGCCGGCACGAAGAGCCGGGCCAGGGAGGTTCTCGACGACGCCTCGGCGGGCGATCCGTACCGGGCTTTCCGCGCTTCGAAGCGACTCCTCTCCGCCCTCCTCGTCGGACTCGGCGCGACGCTGGCGTGGTCCCTCGTGGCGGAGCCGAGCAGGGTCTCGCGCCTCGTCGCAGACGCGCTGCTGTGGGGAGCGCTGGCCGCCTGGTCGCTGCGCCTCGCGCTGTGGCCAAGGGCGAGGGACGACGAGTCCCGGCTCGGCCTCCTGGCGAGCGCCGCCGCCCTCGCCGCTCTCGTGCTCGCGCTGCTGAGCCTGGGGACGCCGATCACGGCGCAGGCGGACGGCGCGCCGCTGCTCGCGGGGCTGTTCGAGCCCCTGTCCGGCGTGATGCCGTTCGTGCGCGAGCTGCGGGAGCTGAGACGCTGCCTGCTGCCTGCGGGCTGGCTGGCGGTGACCGCCGCGACGCTCGCGCTCGAGCGGCGCCTGCGCAGCCGGCCCATCCCGGCCGCGAGCCTGCTGGCAGCACTCGTCCTCGCGGTCGGCCTGTGCGAGCGGGCGAGCGCCGACACCCGGAAGGGGTCGGTGCCGCCCGTACCCGCCTCTTACGAGCTCCTGCGCCGCTCCAGCGGGACCGGCGGGTTGCTGGAGCTGCCCTTCGACACCTGGGGCCGCATCGAGTCCGTCTACCGCATGCTCTGGCAGCCCGCCCATGGGAGGCCGATCGTCGCCGGCCGCACGGGGATCGAGCCCGGCTGGTACTACCCCGCGCAGCAGGTCTTCGAGGAGTTCCCCTCCGAGGAGAGCCTTCGCCTCGCCCGCGCTTGGCGCATCGACACCGTGCTCGACACGCGCGCGGGCGCGGCGACTGAGCTGCCGGCCGGCGTGCTGCTGCGTGCACAAACCCAGGCACCGGCGGGAAGGAACAACGAGGCGACGTGGCGGCTGTTCGACCTGCCTGCCTCGGCGACGCCCTTCGGGATCGAGGAGGAGCCCGCGCCGGGACCGGGAGCCTGGCAACGGCCGTCGCCGGCCGCGGGTGACCCGGCCGCGGCCTTCGCCTGCGACGGCTCGACCTACACGGCGGCGGAGGTGACCAGCCCCGAGGGACTCGCGCTCACCCGCGCGAGTGACGGCGTCCTGACCGCGATCGAACTCGACTATGGGCATGGGCAGTTCAATCGCGTGCCGAAGCAGCTCCACGTCCTCGGCCTCGACGGAGAGGTGTGGCGGGAGCTCGCCGGCGGCTCGGCAGACCGCTTCCTGCGCGCGCGCGCCGCGAACCTCCTGCTCACGAGCCAGGTGGCACGGCTCGTCGTCCCGCTTTCCCCGTCGCGCGTCTCGCAGCTGAGGCTCGTCTCGGCCGACGTTCCGTGGGACCTGCCCGAGGTCCGCTTCCGGGTGAACGCCGCGGACCGCTGACCGGCTTCGCATACACTCGGAGCTGGGGAGGAACGGGCGGCGCAGCCCGAGGAGGAGAGTTGAAAGGTCGAGAAGGGATCGCACTGGCGCTGGCGTTGGCCGCGGCTGGGCCGTGCGCTGCAGGAGCACCCGCGCTGCTCGCCGCACAGGAGGCCGGCGCCGCGATCCAGAAGGAGAAGGCCTCCGGACTCGAGGTCCGCTTCCCCTCGTACCCGTGGCGGCCCGACGTGTTCCAGGGGTTCGAGGCCGGCGGCGCGGCCGTGCGCAGCTGGGCCTTCGCCCGGCTGGTCGTGTCGTCGTACTTCACGATCGACGGGACGAAGCTCTACCCCGGCCACTACGCGTTGGTGCTGAACCCGAAGACGGGCGCCCTGCCGATGACTCTCGAGCTGCGGCGGGTCGACAACCGCGAGTTCCTCGCCGAGCCGCCCGCGATGCCGCCTCCGCCGGCGGGCGAAACCGTCTACAAGGCGCCGGTGACCTTCGCGCCCGCCGAGCCCACACCGGTCCTCGACCTCACGCTCGCGAGCTGGAGCGACGGCGCGCTGCTGACGATCCGCTACGGCGACCGCAAGCTGGCGAAGGAGCTGCTGCGCTCGAGCCCGTGAGTCAGCGCGCGAGGGCCAGCGCGATCGCCTGCTCCGCCAGAGGCGCCATCACGGCGTAGCCCGCGGCGTTCGGGTGCAAGCCGTCGTCGGTCAGCTCGCTGCGCAGCATGCCGCGCGCGTCGGAAAGCGCGGACGCGTAGTCGAGGTACACGTGGCCGTTCGCCCGCGCGTAGTCGGCCAGCCAGCGATTCAGCGCGCGCAGCGTCTCCGGCGGACGGTCGGCCGAGCGGTTGATCGGCGCCCCCTTCGCGTCCTTCTTCTCGTCGCTGACCGGCAGCAGCGACGCCAGCACGACCCGGATCCCGTGGGCCCGCGCCAGCTCGGCCATGTCCGCGAGGTTCGCCTCGATCGCCTCGGTCGTCGTGCGGCCCGCGTTGCCGGCGACGTCGTTGGTCCCCGCCAGGATCACGACGACGCTCGGCTCGAGCGCGATCACGTCGGCGCGGTAGCGCACGAGCATCTGCGACGTCGCCTGCCCGCCGATGCCGCGGTTGACGTACGGCTTGCTCGGGGAAGAAGCCCCCGTTCGCGGGGTTCGACCAGCCGTCGGTGATCGAGTCGCCGAAGAACACGACACGCTTCTCGCCGGCCCCGGGCGCCGCCAGCGCGGCGTTGGCGCCGGCGTAGCGGGCGAGGTTGCCGTAGTCGGCCGCCACGAAGTCCAGACAGGCCACGCGCTCTTGCCGCCTCGAACCGCCTGCAGCCGCTCGGCCACACCGGGTACTTCCACTCGGCCGGACGCGGCGCGTACTGGCCCGGGAATGCCGACGCCGGCGCGGGCGGCGCGGCCGCGGGCGCCTGGGCGAGCGCCGGAGAAGCCGTGGCGACGAGCGCGAGGCTCAGCAGCAGGGCAGGTGTGTGTGGCATGGAGACAGCCTCCTCGGCCGCAGCATACACGCTGCCGGCCGGCGGCTCACACGAGCACGACCGGGTTGCACAACTCGCCGAGCTCGGGACAGGAGACCGTGACCTCGTCGCCCTCCTCGAGCCCGCTGCCGAGCGGCTGGATGATGCCGGTGCCGGTGGAGAGCACGGTGCCCGTCGGGACCTCGTTCGAGCGCAGCAGGAACGCGACGATCTCGCCGATCGGCCGCTTGAGCTGGCTCGTCGAGGCCTGGCCGCGAAAGACCTCCCGCCCGCCGCGCGACACGCGGCAGACGAGGGCCAGGGCTCCGGGATCGGCGATCTCGTCGGGCGTGACGATCGTCGGGCCGAACGCGAAGCAGCCCCGGTAGATCTTCGACTGCGGGAGGTAGAGCGGGTTGTCGCGCTCGATGTCCCACGCCGAGACGTCGTTCGCGAGCGTGTAGCCGAGGATCGTGCCGCGCCGCGCCGAGCACCACCGCCAGCTCGGGCTCGGCCGCGGTGAAGGTCGAGTCGCGGCGGCGGCCGATCGGCTCGCCCGGCCCCGACGCAGCGCGACGCCGTCGCCTTGAAGAACAGCTCCGGCCGCTCGGCCGCGTACACCCGGTCGTAGATGCCGGTGCCCTCCTCGCGGAAGTCGGCGCTGCGGCGATACGTGACGCCCGCGCCCCAGACCTCGGGCGGCGTCACCGGCACCGTCAGCCGCAGCTGCCGGCCTGCGAGAGCGCTCCACTCCGTCCCTCGAACGCGGCGGCCGCCGGCCGACGACGAGCCAGCCGGAAGCCGATCAGCGCCGCGCTCCTCGCACGCCTCGAAGAGCGACAACACGTCGGCGACGCCGTCGTGGCCGGGCGAGCAGCCAGCGCGCGGTCTTCGCGCAGCACGCCCGCGAGGCGCGGCTGTCCCCGGTCCTCGCGCACCTGGAAGAGCCTCATGGGCGCGGATTGTGCGGGAGGCCGCGCGGGCACGCAAGGCCGCAAGACGGGGGAGGCCGTGGCGCGGCTTGCCGCTCGCCGGCGCGTCTGGCTAGGCTTGCCGTTCCATGCCCGTCATCAGCGGCCCGCCCCTGGTCACGCTGCGCAACGCCTCGCCGCGCCCGTACGACGACGCGATCGCCGCCGCGCGCACCTGCTACGCGCCGCGCGTCGATCGGCGCCGACGAGGTCACGCCCGGCAGCGCGAGACGATCGGCCCGCTGACCTTCGACGGCCGGCCACCACACGGTCTGGCAGCACGCGCACTTCGAGTTCGGGCTCGAGAACGTCAGCCGCCAGATGGTCTGGTCGTTCCTGCACTCGCACCCGTTCTACAACTCCGAGCAGTCGTCGCAGCGCTTCGTGCGCCTCGACGAGATCCGCGCCCACGTGCCGGCGGGGCTCTCGCCGGAGGCGCGGGCCGTCTACGAGGCGCGCGGTCGAGGACGCCTGGGAGGCGTATCGGACGCTCACGGCGCTGCTGCGCGAGGACACGCTGCGGATCCTCTCGCGAGCTGCGCCACCTGACGCCGAACGCCTCGGACAAGCGGCGCAAGAAGGTGCAGCGCGAGGCCGAGAAGAAGGCGATCGAGACCGCGCGCTACGTGATCCCGGTCGCGGCGTTCACCTCGCATGGTGCACACGCTGTCCGGGCATCGTGCTGCACCGGCTGCACCGCATGATGCGCACGGGCGACGCGCCGGCGGAGACGCGCGCGGTGGTCGAGGCGATGGTCGCGCTCGTCAAGGAGCGCGACCCGGCTTTCTTCGAGCGGATCGGGCAGGGCCCGCTCGCCGGAGGACGAGATCGTCGAGGCGCGGCTGCCGCGGCTCGCCGCGGACGGCGACGCCGAGGCGGCCCGCGCTCGACGCGCAGCTGGGCGCGCGCGCACGTCGCTGCTCGTCGACTGGATGGCACGCGCCGAGCAGACGACCGCCGAGGCGGTGCGCGCCGTGCTGGGCGTCGACCGGCGCTCGCTCGGCGACGACGCGGCCCTCGAGCTGCTGCTCGACCCGGGCCGCAACCGCTACCGGCTCGAGACGCTCCAGCTCTCGGTGCACTCGCCCGCTCGCGCGCGCCATGCACCACGCGTCGTACACGTTCCTGAAGAAGCTCTCGCACACCGCCGACAGCCAGGACCAGCGCCACCGCATGGTCCCCGCCTCGCGGCCGCTGATGACGCTCACGGACACGCGCCGGCCCGACTACGTGACGCCGCCCCTGATCGCCGCGAACCCGCCGCGCGCTCGAGGTGTTACGCGGAGGCGATGGACCGCGCCTGGGCGGCCAAGAACCGCCTGCTCGAGCTGGGCGTGCCGCTCGAGAAGGCGCTCTACCTGCTGCCGAACGCCAAGGCGCTGCGCTTCCACGAGAGCGGGCAGCCTGCTCTACCTCGCGCACAAGTGGGTGATGCGCACCTGCTTCAACGCGCAGGAGGAGATCTACCGCGCCTCGATGGACGAGCTGGCGCAGGTGCGCGCCCTGCACCCGCGCCTCGTCCGCCACATGGGCCCGCCCTGCGTGCTCCGCCACGGCCTGCGTCACGCCGACCTGCACCGAGGGCGAGCACTTCTGCGGCGTGCCCGTCTGGCGGTCGTTCCCGGACGTGGAACGGCCGCTCTGAGTGGACGCCGCTACGGCCTCGCGAGCCGAGCAGCTACGGCCGCCGCACGGCCGCGCCGCCGCTCGCCGCTGCGCACGGCGCCCTCGATCGTGGCCGGCAGGCCGGTGGCGGTCCAGTCGCCCGCCAGGTAGAGGCCCGCGATCGGCGTGACCGGCCCCGGCCGCAGGGCCTCGAGCTCCGGCGTCGACGCGAACGTCGCGCGACGGCTCGCGCTGCACCAGCGCGCGCGTGACCCGCGCCTCCGCCATCGCCGGGAAGTAGCGGCGCAGCGCCGCCTCCGCCGCGGCCACCAGCTCGGCGTTCGACTTCGCCGCGCTGCGAAAGGCCGCGCTCACGATGAACGCCAGGTGCTGCGGCGCGCCTGCCCGGCCGTAGAGCCGTCCCTTGTCGAACACCCACTCCAGCTCGCAGTCGCGCAGGCCGAGCATCACGCGGTCCACGACCACGCGGTCGAGCCACACCTCGACCGACACGATCGGCGAGCCGCAGAAGCGCGCGAGCGCGTCGAACGGCGGCCCGCGAGCGCCACTCCTCCGGCAGCAGGGCGGCAGGCCGTGCGGCGGGACGGCGCACACGACGGCGTCCGCCGGCTCGATCGAGCGGCTCGCGCCGGCTCGCCCGCCGCGATCGCCTCGCGTCCGCTGCGCGCGCGCGGCGCACGCCGACGCCCGTCGACGCGCCCGTCCGCGAGCGCGAGGCGCTCGGCCCGCGTGCCGCGCCGCACGACGCCGCCGCGCGCCTCGAAGTAGCGCGCCAGGCGCTCGGCGAGCACACCCCAGCCGCGGCGCAGGAACACGAGCCGCGAGGCGCGCGCGATCGCGCAGGAACGCCTCCTGGTACACGCGGTGGAACAGCACCGCCGCCGCGCGCTCCGGGCGACTCGTTCAGGATCGCGAGCGCGAGCGGATCCCAGAGCAGACGCCGCGCCGCGGCGCCCTGACCGCAGCGCGCGAAGTACTGCGCGAGCGTCAGCCCCTCCGGCCGGCGGCCGAGCGCGCACGGCGAGCCCCAGGCGGATCGCCTCCAGCTTGACGCGCAGCGGCACGCGCAGGCCGAGCGAGCCCGGCCAGCAGGTGCAGCGGCGCGCGTGAGCGGCGGGCAGTCGAGCGCGCGTCACGCCCTGCTCGTCGATCCACTCGAGACGCAGGCTGCTCCTGCTCGAGCAGCAGGTCGCTCCGCGCCGGCGCGACGCACGAGGTCGAGCGTCGAGCGGTAGGCGCCGACCATCAGGTGCGTGCCGTTGTCGACGTCCTCGCCCGTCACCGCGTCGCGCGACGAGGTGGCGCGCCCGCCGAGGACGCCGCGCCGCTCGAGCAGCACCACCTCGTGCCGCCGCTCCTGGAGCGCGATCGCGGCGGCGAGGCCGGCGAAGCCCCCGCCGACACGACGACCTTCATACGCCCCAGTACGACGCGCGGGATCGTGCGCAGCGCGATCCAGGCCTTGCGCGCGCCGCCGAGCAGCGACACCTTCGGCCCGCCGACCGGCAGCCCGCGCCGCGATCCACTCCTCGAGCAGCGCCCGGTAGACGGCGCCCATGATCTCGGCGGCGAGCATCGAGCGGCGGTCGCGCTCGCGGGCAGCCGCGCGGCCGCCGCCGCGTAGTGCGAGCGTGCGCGCTCCGCCTCGAACGCGAGCAGGGCGTCGAGGCCCGGCGGGCCGCGGCCGCGGCCGGTCGCGCGCGGCCGCGCAGCAGCTCCGGCCTCGCTCACGCCGAAGCGCGCCAGGTCCTCGAGCGGGAGGTAGATCCGGTCGCGCGCCGCGTCGGCGGCGACGTCGCGCAGGATGTTCGTGAGCTGCAGCGCGAGACCGAGCTCGACGGCGTAGTCGCGCGTGCCGCGGGTCGTCGTAGCCGAAGATCTCGATCGAGGCCAGGCCGACGGCCGAGGCCACGCGCTCGCAGTAGAGGCGCAGCTCGCGCGAAGGTCGCGTAGCGCCGCGTCGTCGAGGTCCATCCGGCAGCCGGCGACGATGTCCTCGAGGCAGCGCGCGCGGCACCGGGAAGCGCGCGACCGCCTCGGCCAGCTCGCTGCCCGAGGTCGGTCTCGGGCCGGCCGGCGTAGCAGCGGTGCGACCTCCTCGAGCCAGCGCCGCAGGCCCGCCTCGCCCTCGCCGCCCGCCTCGTCGACGCAGTCGTCGACCACCCGGCAGAAGGCGTAGAGCGCGTAGAGCGCGCCGCCGCTTCTCGGCGCGACAGCACGCGGAACGCGTAGTAGAAGTTGGTGCCGCTCCGGCGCGTGATGCGCGCCCCGACGCTCGCCGCTCATGCCGAGCGCCAGCGCCAGGCGCGCAGGCGAGCGCGGCCTTGTCGAGCGCGCCCATGCTTCGGCCGGCTGCCGGAACACGTCGCCGCCGACCGCCTCGATCCGGTCGAGGATCGACATGCCGCCGAGCCAGGTGAGGCGCAGCTCGAAGCGCAGCTCGCGGCCGACGCGGTCGCAGAGCGGCCGGCCCCGCTCGAACAGCTCGCGCGTGCGCGCCGATCAGCTCGCCCATCAGCCCGCGCCAGCCGTCGCTGACGCGGCCCGTGCTGAAGTCCCAGTCCGTGACGCCGTGACGCCGCAGCAGCTCCTCCGGCACGTAGACGCGGCCGCGCGCGTAGTCGATCGCGGCGTCCTGCCAGTGGTTGGCGAGCTGGAGCGCGGTGCAGACCGCGTCCGAGAGCGGCGGCAGCGTCTCGTCCTGCTGCTCGAAGACGAGCAGCACCAGCCGGCCGACCGGGTTCGCCGAGCGGCGGCAGTAGTCGAGCAGCTCGTCCCACGACTGGTAGCGCGTCTTCTCGACGTCCTGGCGGAAGGCGGACAGCAGGTCGAGCAGCAGCTGCTTCGGGATCGCCGAGCCGCCGCACCGTCTCGCCGAGCGCGACGAAGATCGGCCCCTCGGCCTCGCCGCGATAGGCCGCGTCCAGCAGCCGCTCCCAGTCGTCGAGCTTCTCGCTCGCGCACGCCCTCGTAGATCGGCTCGTCGGCGAAGTCGTCGGCCGCGCGCGCGAAGGCGTAGAGCGCGTAGACGTAGGGCCGCCGCGCGCCGCGGCACGAAGAGACCGACCGGGAAGTTCTCGTAGTGGGCCTTCGTGCGCGCCTCGCAGTAGGCGAAGGCCTCCTCGACGCTGACCGCGGCCATGATGCTCGCGATCATACCAGCGCGATCCGGCCGCGACGCGGCCGGAGCCGGGCCATGCGCCGCGATGCTACGATGCCGCACGGCCCGCGCTCGGGCCGGAGGTGCCAGACCTGCAACCCGCCGAGTCCTTCCAGCACTGCCCGCGCTGCGGTCACGGGCCCGGCGTGCCGATCGAGGCACGCGCTGCTCTCCTGTCCCGCCTGCGGCTTCCACTTCCACTTCAACCCGGCCGCCGCCGCGGGCGTGCTGGTCGAGGACGAGGACGGGCGCCTGCTGCTGCTGCGGCGCGCGCACGAGCCGGCCCGAGGCGCGCTTCGGCTTCCCCGGCGGCTTCGTCGGACGCCGGCGAGTCGATCGAGCAGACGATCCACCGCGAGACGCTCGAGGAGACCGGGCTCGAGGTCGAGGGCATCGAGTTCCTCGGCGGCTGGCCGAACCTCTACGCGTGGCGCGGGCTCGAGTACCCGGTGCTCGACCTCTTCTTCACGGCGCGCGCCCGCGACGGGCTCGACGGCGTCGCGCGCGCCACGAGGTCGACGAGTGCGTGTGGGCCGCGCCCGAGGACGATCGATCCCGCGACGCTGGCCTTCCCCACGACGCGCGCCGCCTTCGCGCGCTACCGCGAGCGCCGCGTGCCCCGGTCCGCGCGACGCCTCGGCCGGGCGATCGCGCAGCTCCACGTCGTGCTCGTCGAGCCCGAGATCCACTGGAACACGGGCAACGCCGGCCGCACCTGCCTCGCCGCCGGCGCGCAGCTCCACCTCGTCGAGCCGCTCGGCTTCTCGCTCGACGAGCGCGAGCTGCGCCGTGCGGGGCTCGACTACTGGGAGCGCGTCCGCGCCGCGCGTGTGGCCGGACTGGCAGGCGTTCGAGGCCGCGCTGCCCGGGCTGGGCGAGCCCTTCTTCGCCAGCCCCGACGCCGCGCGCGCGAGCTGTGGCACGTCCGCTACCCGGAGAGGACGGTGCTCGTCTTCGGCCGCGAGAGCGTCGGCCTCCCGGCCGCGATCCGCGAGCGCTACCGCGACCGCCTGGTGCGCCTGCCGATGCACGACCCGGGCCTGCGCTCGCGTCAACCTCTCGACCTGCGTCGGCATCCTCGTCTACGAGGTGCTGCGCCAGTGGCAATCGAGGGCGCCGTGGAGCTGACCATCGGCGGCGGCGGCGCCGTCTTCGAGTGCCGTCAGGGGCGCGAGGAGGGCTCCGGCACCAGGTAGCGCCGCAGCCCGGTGCCTCCGACGGCGTTCCGGAAGGACAGCAGCGCGAGGGCGCTGAGCAGCGCCATCACCAGCAGCGTGGGGCCGCTCGTCCAGGCCGTCAGGTCGCCGGTCAGCGGGAACCACTGCAGCAGCTCGTTGGCGAAGAGGCCGACGATCGCGGCCAGCATGCCGAAGCGCAGCAGCAGCACGATCCACGACGCCGCCCACAGCCCGCCCATCGCGGCCACGAACCAGGGCAGCTCCGGAGCGGAGAGGGCGGCCGGAACGAACACGAGCGCGGTCACCGCGGTCGCTGCCAGCACGTCGCGGCGCAGGACGAGCCGCAGCAGCACGAACAGCAGCAGCACGCCCATTCCGTACAGCGTCGCCTCGCTGGCGGTGCCGAGCACGACGGCCAGCAGCGGGCCCGTGCCGCGAAGCGTCTCGAGGCTGCCCGAGTAGAGCTCGGGCGTCGGCAGGCCGAACACGCCGAGCAGCGCGTTCGCCGTGAACGTCAGGGCGATCATGATCACGCCCCAGGCGAGGCCCGCGAGCACGTCCCGGCCCACGACGGGGTCGCCGACGCCGCCGTTCAGCAGCCGCGTCCAGGAGACGAGCGTCCAGGGCCGCAGCCGGCGCGCGTAGGGCTCGACCGCGAGGTAGAACAGCCACACGAAGGCGGCCTGCAGGAGCACCATGCCCGCCGCCCGCGTCACGATCCCGAGCTCGCAGCTGCAGGTCGCCCACGTGGTGCGCGCCGAGCGCGAACGAGACCAGGCCGAGAAGCATCAGGGCCAGGGCCACGCGGAACGCGCCGCGCCGGTCGCCGCGTCCGAGCACCGTGTTGCGGCGGGCCATCAGCGCGGCGGCCGCCAGCAGCATGCAGCCGAGCGTCACGAACACCGCCTGCTTGAGCTTGCCCTCGGCGGACCACTTCTCCTGGCGCTCGGGCCGCGACCACGGCCAGATCACCTCGAACCAGACCGGCCGCCCGCGGTACGAGGCCGCCTCGATGCGGACCGGGACGGCGGACGCGCCGGCCACTCGCCTTCCCAGGCCGTCCGCGCGTCGTTGTGGAACGGCGGCGTCCAGCGCGGCGCGACGGGGCGGAACGACGAAGGGTCGAGGCCCGCCTCGGTGAAGAGCGGGGTCCAGTCCGGCGCGCTCGGCGGGGCCGGCGGATCGTCCTCGAGCTGCGGGGGCACCGTGTAGAAGCGCAGCAGCCTCCCCTGCATCCCGTAGCGTCGCCCCTGCCATGCCGCTGGTGTCCAGGCCCGGCTTGCCGCCGTACACTCGCGCGGTCGGGACCAGGGGCACGATCGGACGCGGGCTCTGGCGATACCAGAACTGCAGCACCGGCGGTCCGCCGCGCAGGCCCGCCCAGCGGCCGGGGGACTTGTCGGTCTCGCGCAGGCGGGACAGGTAGCCGTAGTCGATGCTCAGGCCCGAGGCGTCGTCGGCCGGCGCGCCGCCCTTCGCCAGGCGCGCCACCAGCTCGCGGGCGCGGTCCTCGAGCACGGCCGGCGGCTTCTCGACCGGCAGCCGCTCGAGCAGGCGGAAGCGCCGGCCGGCCGCCGGCGCGAGGAGAGCTCCGGCCAGCACCAGCGCCAGCAGGCTCCAGGCGACGGCCGGTCGCAGGCCCTCGCGCTCGCCCGCGGCCGCCACCAGCTCCGGCGACGGCGTCTCGCCCGCGGCGATGGCGGCGTCGAGCGGGTCGCGCCCCGCGAGCATGGCCGCGACCACCAGCGCCGAGGCGGGCCGCCGCCGGGGCTCCTTCTCGAGGCAGGCGAGGATCGCGCGCTCGACGGCCGGATCGAGGCCGGCCACGAGCGCCGACGGCTCGATCGGCCGCTCGTCGCGGTGCTTGCGCGTCAGCTCGGCCAGGCCCCGGCCCAGGAAGGCGCGGCGACCGGTGAACAGCTCGTAGAGCAGCAGGCCGAGACCGTAGACGTCGCTGCGGACCGTGACCTCGCGCCCCTGCAGCTGCTCCGGCGACATGTACGACGGCGTCCCCGAGCGCACGTCCTCCGCGCGCAGCGCCTGCGCGAGGCCCGCCAGCCCGAAGTCGGTGATGCGGACGTTCCCCTGGCCGTCGAGCATCACGTTCGCCGGCTTGAGGTCGCGGTGCAGGACGCCTTTCTCGTGCGCCGCGGCGAGGCCGGCGCAGAGCTGGCGCGCGATGTCGAGCGCCTTGTCCGTCGGGAGCCGGCCGATCCGCCGCAGCAGGGAGGCGAGGTTCTCGCCGTCCACGAGCTCCATCGAGAGGAACAGGTGGCCGTCGGCCTCCGCCACGTCGTACACGCGGCACACGGCCGTGTGCGAGACCTGGCGCGCCACGCGCACCTCGCGGTAGAAGCGGGCGAGGCGCTCCTCGTCGGCGTCGAGGCCGTGCGGCAGGAACTTCAGGGCGACCGGCTGCTCGAGCTTCAGGTCGTCCGCGCGGTACACCTCGCCCATGCCGCCGCGGCCGATCAGGCCGACGATGCGGTAGCGGCCGGCCAGGATGGACCCCGGCACGAACCGCTCGCCCGCCGCCGGGCCGCGCGCCGTGCCGCCGGAGGGCGTGCGCGCGCGCTCGGGAGACGGCGTCGCGCCCGGCGTCCGGGACGGCCGGGGGGCCGTGCCCGTCGGGCTCTCGGCGATGTCCAGCCCGGACCCGCAGCTCGGGCAGGCGCGGTCCTCGGCCGCTACGGGCGTCGAGCACGCCGGGCAGGTAGACGTAGACAAGGAGGGACTCCGGACCTATCGGTACCTACGAGCCACGGTGTCCAAAGGTGCCACCGCTGGCACTATTTCACACAGGCCGGGACGAGGAGGCTTCGCCCGCGACGTAGCGCTTCAGGCCGAGCGAACCGCTGGTCGCCGAGCGGAAGGCGGCGACGGCCACGAGCGCCAGCAGCGGCACGACCACCAGCGTGGCCGAGCCCGTCCAGCTCGTCGCGTCGATCGACTCCGGGATCCCGGCCAGCAGGTCGACGGTGAAGGCTCCCGCGATCGCGGCGAGCACGCCGAAGCGCAGCAGCACGAAAGTGAACGAGCCGTAGACCACCAGGCCGACTCCGGCCATCATCGCGGGCGCTTCAGGCGAGCCGCTGACGAGCGTCGCCGTGAAGATCGCGACCACCAGGGCCGCGGCGGGCAGGTCGCGCCGCGTCACGAAGCGCAGCACGAGGAACAGCAGCAGCAGGCCGAGACCGAGCGTGGTCGCGCTGCGCGGCAGGCTCAGCACGTACGCGAGCAGCGTGCGCGTCGTGAGGAGTGTGTCCGTGAAGGACGACTGCGGCTCCTGGGTCGGCTGCCCGAACCAGCGCAGAGCGCGCGCGAGCAGGGGGAACAACACGGCCACGGCGCCGCCCCAGACCATGCCGATCAGCAGGTCGCGCCCGACCACCGCGTCGCGAAAGCCGCCGTTGAGCAGGCGCGTCCACGACACCAGGGTCCAGGGCCGCAGGCGCCGCACGTAGGGCTCGAGGGCGAGATAGAACAGCCACACCAGCGTCGCCAGCAGGAGCGCCATGCCGGCGCAGCGTGCCAGGAGCGCGAGCTCGAGCCCCGAATCGGCCACGTGGTGCACCGAGAGCACGAAGGCGCCGATGCCGAGTGCAGTGAGCGCCAGCGCCAGGCGGAAGGCGCCTCGACGGTCGCCACGCCCCAGCCGGATGTTGTGCCTGGCCAGCAGCGCGCCCGCGCTGACGAGCGCCAGCAGCAACAGGATCAGCGTCCCGCGGGCGACGCGCTCGCCGGTCGACAGCGCGAAGGGCCGGTCGCGGTCCGGCCGCGTCCAGGGGCTGACGATCTCGAACCAGACCGGGCGGCCCCGGTAGCCAGCCGCCTCGATCCGGATCGGGATCTCCGGCCGCTGCGGCCAGACGCCCTCCCACGCCGCGCGTGCGTCGGTCTGGAACGGCGGGTTCCAGCGCGGCGCCACCGGCCTCATCTTCGCGGGGTCGAGTCGCGCGGCGGCGAACAGCAGGTTCCAGTCCGGAGCGGCCGCGGAGACGGGGTCGGCCGAGGGCTCGACCTGCGGAGGCACCACCGAGAGCGCCAGCAGCCGCCCGGTCAGGTCGTAGCGGACGGCGGCCATGCCGGACACCACCTGTGGAGGGTCGTCCCAGGCGACACGCCCGCTCGAACCGGTCGCGGCAAGCGGCCGCGGGCTCTGCCGGTACCACCAGGACAGGACCGGCGGCTCGCCGGTGGCGAGCTTGTCCCAGCGCTCCGGCGAGCGGTCGCTCTGCCGGGTCTCCCGAAAGTACTCCTCGTCGGTCGAGAAGCCCATCTCGGAGTCGGCCGCTGGCGCGCCGTGGCCGAGCTGCGCAACCAGCTCGCGGGCGCGGTCCTCGAGCGCTTCCGGCGACTTCTCGACGGGCACCTGGGACAAGAGCTGCGTCGGCTGCTGCAGCGGCGGGACCGCCAGGATCGCCGCCAGCACCAGACCGAGGCAGACGGCCGCCGTGCGCGGCCGCAGGCCCTCCGTCTCGCCCGCCGCGGCCACCAGCTCCGGAGAGGGTGTCTCGCCTGCCGCGATCGCCGCCGCGAGCGGGTCGCGGCCGGAGAGCATCGCACCGACCGCGAGCGCCGAGGGCGGGCGCTTCTTCGGGTCCTTCTCGAGGCAGGCCACGATCGTGCGCTCGACCGACGCGTCGAGGTCGGGAACGATCGCCGAGGGGTCGATCGGCCGCTCGTCGCGGTGCCTGCGCGTGAGCTCGGCCAAGCTGCGGCCTTCGAACGCACGGCGGCCCGTGAACAGCTCGTACAGCAGCAGCCCCAGCGCGTAGATGTCGCTGCGGGTCGTGACCTCGCGCCCCTGGAGCTGCTCCGGCGACATGTAGGACGGCGTGCCCGAGCGGACGTCGTCGCCCCCCAGGGACTCGACGAGGCCCGCCAGCCCGAAGTCGGTGAGCCGGACCTGGCCCTGCCCGTCGAGCATCACGTTGGCCGGCTTGAGGTCGCGGTGCAGCACGCCCTTGTCGTGGGCTGCGGCGAGGCCCGCGGTCACCTGCCGGGCGGTCTCCAGCGCCTTGTCGCCGTGGAGCCGGCCGATCCGGCGCAGCAGCGAGGCCAGGTTCTCGCCGTCGACGAACTCCATCGAGATGAAGTGCTGGCCCTCGGCCTCGCCCACGTCCCACACGCGGCACACGTGCGGGTGGGAGACCTGGCGCGCCATGCGCACCTCGCCGTACAGCCTCTCGAGCCGCTCCGGGTTCCCCTCGAGCGCGCGCGGCAGGAACTTGAGCGCGACGGTCTGCTCCAGCTTCATGTCGTCGGCGCGGTAGACCTCGCCCATGCCGCCCCGTCCCAGCAACCCCACGATGCGGTAGCGGTCGAGTAGGATCGCGCCCGGCGCGAAGCGCTCGGACGCACCGGCCGAGGCCCCGGCCCTGCGAGGGGCACGGGACGACGATGCCTGGTGGGCGGCGGACGCCGGGGCGGGCGACGGCGCACCCCGCGGAAACGTCCCGGTGGGGCTGTCGGCCAGGTCCAGGCCTGTCCCGCACCCGGGGCAATAGCGGTGCGAGCCGTCGACGGGCGCAGAGCAGGCCGGGCACGACGCGGTCTGGCTCGCGCTCATCGTGCAAACATACGCCTGACCGGGCCGCTTTTCCTCGCGGCGCGCTGGCCAAGCGCGTCAATTTGCATTACCGTCTCGCCCGAAAGACGAAGATGAATTCCGACCGGCCGCCGCTCCCCCCGAAGTTGCGCGACACCGAGCGGCTGAAGCTGCGGGACGTCAAGACCCACCACGACGCGCCGCTCACGCCGCTCACGCCCCGGCCGGGCGCCGGCGCCGCCTCGCCCTGGGCGCTGCTCTGCCAGGTGGCCGGGCACGGCAGCCTTCAGCGCACCCCGCTGCGCGCCCTGCCCTTCCGCCTCGGCCGCGCCTCGGACGCCTCTCTGGTGCTCTCGTCGAGCCACGTGTCCAAGAGCCACGCGGAGATCTACTCCGACGGGCTGACCCTGCGGGTGCGCGACCTCGGCAGCAGCAACGGCACGTACCTGAACCGGCAGCTCGTGTCCGACGCGCCCCTGCACGAGGGCGACCGGCTGCGCATCGGCGACTGCGACTTCCGCCTCGTGCCGGACGTTCCGGAGGAGGCGTCCGCCGCCAAGACCCTGCCGCTGCGCCGCCAGCTGTCGCCGCTGCGCATGCGCGAGCTGATCGACCGTGGCGCCGTCACGAACGTGTTCCAGCCGATCGTGGCGCTTCCCACGCGCGAGCCGGCCGCCTTCGAGGCGCTGGGCCGCGGCCTCTACCCCGGCCTGCCGGAGGGCCCGGTGGAGCTGTTCGACCTGGCCGGGGCGCTCGGCCCCGAGGCCCAGGCGGAGCTGAGCCGGCTGTTCCGGCGACGGGCCGTCGAGCTCGTCCGGAGCCTCTCGCAGCCGCTGGTGCTGTTCCTCAACACCCACCCGGCCGAGTTCGAGGCGCCCGGGCTGATCGAGTCGCTCGAGGAGCTGCGCGCGCTCGCTCCGGGCCTCAGGCTGGTGCTGGAGATCCACGAGAGCACGCTCGGCCAGATCGAGTTCCTCTCCTGGCTCAGCGCGCGGCTCACCCAGATCGGTGTCGAGCTGTCGTACGACGACTTCGGCGCCGGCGAGGCGCGCCTGTTCGAGCTGGCCGAGGTGCCGCCGCACTACCTGAAGTTCGACCGCCGCTTCGTCGACCGGATCCACGCGGCGCCGGTCTCGCGCCGACGGCTGGTAGGCTCGCTGGTGGCCGCCGCGCGCGAGCTGCAGGTCGGCACGATCGCCGAGGGCGTCGAGCGCGCCGAGGACGCGGAGGCCTGCCAGAAGATCGGCTTCACCCACGCGCAGGGATTCCTCTTCGGCCGTCCGGGCGACCCCGGGGACGTCGAGCGCTGGGCGCGCGGGACGACCGCGTAGCGGCCCCCCCGCAGCGCGGCGGCCTAGCGGAGCCCGAACTCCCGGGCGCGCAGCTTCTTGAGCCGGTCGCGCAGCTCGGCGGCGTGCTCGAACTCGAGCGCCTTGGCCGCCTCGCGCATCTGCTTCTCGAGCGCCTTCACCTCGGCCTCGATCTCGTCGAGCGAGCGGTAGCGCGCCGCCGGCTCCTCCTCGACCTCGGGCACGGCCACGTAGTCGTGCTCGTAGACCGACGACAGCAGCTCGCCGATGTTCTTGCGGATGCTCTCGGGCGTGATGCCGTGCTCGGTGTTGTAGGCCTCCTGGAGAGCGCGGCGGCGGTTCGTCTCGCCGATCGCGGCCCGCATCGAGTCGGTCTCCTGGTCGGCGTAGAGGATGGCCGTGCCGGCGACGTTGCGCGCGGCGCGGCCGATCGTCTGGATCAGCGAGCCCGAGGAGCGCAGGAAGCCCTCCTTGTCGGCGTCCAGGATCGCCACCAGCGACACCTCGGGCAGGTCGAGCCCCTCGCGCAGCAGGTTGATGCCCACCAGCACGTCGAACTCGCCCTTGCGCAGGTCGCGCAGGATGCGCACGCGCTCGAGCGTCTCGATGTCGGAGTGCAGGTAGCGCACGCGCACGCCCAGGTCGTGGTAGTACTCGGTCAGGTCCTCGGCCATGCGCTTGGTCAGCGTGGTGACCAGCACGCGCTCGCCGCGCGCCGCTCGCACGCGGATCTCGGCCAGCAGGTCGTCCACCTGGCCCTTGACCGGGCGCACCTCGACCTGCGGGTCCATCAGGCCGGTGGGCCGGATCACCTGCTCGACGACCACGCCGCCCGCCTTCTGCAGCTCGTACGGGCCCGGCGTCGCCGAGACGTAGACGACCTGGCCGAGCCGCGTCTCGAACTCGTCGAAGCTCAGCGGCCGGTTGTCGAGGGCCGAGGGCAGCCGGAAGCCGTACTCGACCAGCGTCGACTTGCGCTGCCGGTCGCCGTGGTACATCCCGCGCACCTGCGGCACCGACTGGTGCGACTCGTCGATCACCATCAGCGCGTCCTTCGGCAGGTAGTCGAGCAGCGTCGGCGGCGGCTCGCCGGGGCGGCGGCCCGAGAGGTGGCGCGAGTAGTTCTCGATGCCGTGGCAGTGGCCGGTCTCGCGCAGCATCTCCAGGTCGAACATCGTGCGCTGGTACAGGCGCTGCGCCTCGAGCAGCTTGCCCTGGCCCTCCAGCTTGGCCTTCTCCTCGAGCAGCTCGGCCTCGATCGTCCGGATCGCGTCGACCAGCTTCGGCTGCGGCGTCACGTAGTGGCTGGAAGGGTAGATCGCGACCTGCGCCAGCCGGCCGCTGGTCTTGCCCGTCAGCGGGTCGAAGGCGCTGATGCGCTCCACCTCGTCGCCGAACAGCTCGATCCGGATCCCGCTCTCCTCGTAGGCTGGCACGATCTCCACCACGTCGCCGCGCACCCGGAACGTGCCGCGCCGCAGCTCGTAGTCGTTGCGGTCGTAGCGCGCGTCGACCAGCTTGCCAGCAGGTCGCGGCGGTCGAGCGTCTCGCCCTGGCGCGCGAAGAGCAGCATGCCGTAGTACGCCTCGGGCGAGCCCAGGCCGTAGATGCAGGAGACCGAGGCCACGATCACCACGTCGCGGCGCTCGAACAGGCTGCGCGTGGCCGACAGCCGCAGCCGGTCGATCTCGTCGTTGATGGTGGACTCCTTCTCGATGTACGTGTCGGACTGCGGAACGTACGCCTCGGGCTGGTAGTAGTCGTAGTAGGAGACGAAGTACTCGACCGCGTTCTCCGGGAAGAACGTCTTGAACTCCTGGTACAGCTGCGCCGCCAGCGTCTTGTTGTGGGCGAGCACCAGCGTCGGGCGGTTGACCGTGGCGATCACCGAGGCCATCGTGAAGGTCTTGCCGCTGCCCGTCACGCCCAGCAGCACCTGGTGCTTGTCGCCGCGCTCGAGCCCCGCCACCAGCTCCTGGATCGCCCGCGGCTGGTCGCCCCGGGCCTCGAAGTCGCTCACCAGCTTGAAGCGCGTGTCGGCCTTCGCCGGCGCCAGACGGGGCTCTTCGGCGCGCATGCGGCTCACGGCAGCGGCTCCGGGCAGAGAATCACCCGGACATGATATCGGGCCCGGGGGGCTTTCGCCCGGGCCCGGCTGCCCCGGCGAGGGGCCGCGCGCGAGCTCGGCCTCAGCGGACGATCACGGCCTTGCGCACGAAGTCCAGCCTCGGGAACTCCCGCTTCAGGTACGCGTTGCCTTCCTGCGTGACGCGGCCCTGGTCCGGCGCCTCGCCGTAGCCGGAGTAGATGGCGTCGACCACGTCCATCCCGGACACGACCTCCGCGAACGGGGCGAAGCCCATCTGGTCGAGCCGCGCGTTGTCCTTGAGGTTGATGAAGAGCTGCGTCGTGCGCGTGCCCGGGCCGGCGGTGGCGAACGTGAGGCGGGCGCGGCGGTTGGTCTGTGTCACCGGGTCGTCGGCGATGCGGGCGGAATCCCAGGCCGCGTTCACCTTGGGGTCCCCGTTGAGCCCGAACTGCACCACGAAGTTCGGCACCACGCGGAAGAAGCCAGCGTCGTCGTAGAAGCCGGACCGCACGAGGTTGTAGAAGCGGTCGGCCCCCCTTGGCGCCCAGGCACGCCTCACGGCCACGACGAAGCTGCCGCGGGTCGTCTCGAAGCGGACTCGATAGCTCGCGGGAGCCGTGGCCGTCGCCTTCGAGGGGTCGAAGAGGGCCGCACGCCCGGCGGCGGCAGGCGCCGAAGCCGAGGGCGCCGGCGTGGGCGCGCCCGGGCTGGCCGCTGCCGTGCCCGGCGTCGGGACGGGGCTGGGCGACGGAGACGGCGCCGGCCGCGGCGACGAGCAGGCGGCGAGCGTCGCGACGACAGCGGCCGCCGCGACGGCGGCGAGGCTGGACGGCAGGATCGTGCGCATCGGCCTACTCTCCCATCCCGAGGCGACGCTTCGCCTCGTCGAGAATCGCCTTGGTGGTGGTGGCGCCCGAGCGGGTGCAGCCGAGCTCGCGCACGCGCAGCAGGCGGTCGAGGTCGCGCACGCCGCCGGCGGCCTTCAGCTGCACGTGCGCCGGAGTGTGCCGGCGCATCAGGACCAGGTCCTCGTCGGTCGCGCCGCCGGTGCCGAAGCCGGTCGAGGTCTTCACCCAGTCGACCGACAGCTCGCCGCAGATCTCGCACAGCCGGACCTTCTGCGCCTCGTCGAGGTAGCAGTTCTCGAAGATGACCTTGAGCCTGGCGCCCGCCGCCCGCACGGCCTCGAGCACCGCGCGCACGTCGTCGCGCACGTAGGCCCAGTCGCCGCTCAGCACCTTCGAGACGTTCACGACCATGTCCAGCTCGACACCGCCGTCGGCGAGCGCCTGCTGCGCCTCGAACGCCTTGACGCGCGTCGCGTGCGCACCGTGCGGGAAGCCGATCGTAGTGCCGGGGGCGACCGAGCTGCCGGCGAGCAGCTCGGCGCAGCGCTTCAGGTAGTAGGGCAGGATGCAGACACTGGCGACGTCGTACTCCCGGGCCAGCCGGCAGCCCGCCTCCAGCTCGCTCGTGGAGAGCACGGGGCGCAGCAGGGAATGATCGATCATCTTCGCGACGTCCGCGTAGACGTAGGCCAAGGGTCGTCTGCCTCCTCGCAGGGCCGGAAGCTACCGCGATGTGGCCCCCGCCACAAGGGCCGGCGCGGCTCCTGGGCTAGAATGCCTGCTCCAAGAGCGAGGCGCGCATGACGGATGAGAAGGCGACGGTGATCGACGCACAGGCGGACTTCGAAGGCAAGCTGAAGGGCAAGGACGCCGTGATCCACGGCCGGTTCAAGGGCGAGGTCGCCCTCGCGGGCCGCCTGGTGATCGCGGAGGGCTCGAAGGTCGAAGCCACGGTCTCGGCCGACGCGGTCGAGGTCGCCGGCGAGCTCAAGGGCGACATTCGCGCCCGGGCGCTGACGCTGGCCGAGAAGGCCCGCGTGCAGGGGACGATCGACGCCCGCGTGCTCGTCGTGCGCGAGGGCGCCTGGCTGTCCGGGTCCGTGGCCTCCGGCGAGCAGAAGGCCAGCGCGGCCCAGGCGGCGGCGCCCGTGGCCGAGAAGCACGCCATCCAGCCGATCGTGCCGCACGACAAGCCGGACAAGGGCGCGTGAAGCTTCGCGAGCTGGCCGAGCGGCTCGGCTGCGAGCTGCTCGGCGACGGCGAGGTCGAGCTGCGCGGCGTCGGCGCCCTCGAGCTGGCGGGCCCCGGCGACCTCAGCTTCCTCGCGGGCCCGCGCTACGCGCCCCTGCTCCAGACGACGCGCGCCTCGGCCGTGGTCGTGGCGCCGGGCCAGGATTCGTCGCTGCCCGGGCTGCTCTCGGCCAACCCGCAGCTCGCCTTCGCGCGCGCCGTGGCGCTCCTGTGCCCGCCCGCGCGTCCCGCGCCCGGCGTCCACCCCTCGGCGCAGGTCCATCCGACGGCGCTGCTGGGGGCGGGGGTCCACCTGGGCGCCCTGGCGGTCGTGGGTGCGCGGGCGCGGGTGGGCGAGCGGACGGTGATCCACCCGCAAGTCGTCCTGTACGAGGACGCCGCCGTCGGCGCGGACTGCGTGCTCCACTCGGGCGTCCAGGTCCGCGAGGGCTGCCGCCTCGGGGACCGCGTGGTGGTGCAGAACGGCGCCGTGATCGGCGGCGACGGGTTCGGCTTCGCCAAGGACGGCGACGGCCGCTACCACAAGTTCCCGCAGGTCGGGACGGTCGTGATCGAGGACGACGTCGAGATCGGCGCGCTGACGGCGATCGACCGCGCGGCGCTGGGCGAGACGCGTATCGGGCGCGGCTCGAAGATCGACAACCTGGTGCAGGTCGGCCACTCGGTCAGCGTCGGCTCGGACACCGTGCTCTGCGGCCAGGTCGGCATCGCGGGCAGCAGCCGCGTCGGCAGCAACGTCACCCTGGCCGGGCAGGTCGGCGTGGCGGGCCACCTCACGATCGGCGACGGCGTGATCGCCACCGCGCAGAGCGGCATCCCGTCCTCGGTCGAGCCCGGAGCGCTCGTCTCCGGCTATCCGGCGATCGAAAACCGCGCCTGGCTCAGGTCGAGCGCCGTCTTCGTGAAGCTGCCCGAGCTGCAGAGGCGGCTGCGCGAGCTGGAGCGCAAGGTCGCCTCCCTGCTGCACGACCTGACCCGGGCCTGACCGGCGCTCAGCGGTCGACCACCACCTCGCCGCAGGCGCCGTTCTGGCCGCACATCACGTAGAGCCCGTTCTCCCAGGCGAACAGGCCGTACTGGTTGTCGGGGTGGTTCTGGCAGCCGCTCGGCTGGCCGGTGCAGTACTGCCCCCGGAAGTACCAGGTCGGCCCGTAGCGTCCGCTGTCCTCCGCGCGTCCGACGCGCCAGTTCTCGCACGCCTCACGCTCGGGGCCGTGCTCGGCACGGACCGCACAGTAGGCCCTGCCGTCCGTGAAGCCGGCGTTCATGCAGTACACGACGTCAGGGCCGACCTGAGGGGTCGAGTCGAGCGTGACGAAGCCCGGGCCCCAGATGTGGACCTTCGCCGCGAAGTCGTGGATCGGCGGCGGGTAGGGCTTGCCGCAGCCGCTGCCGGCGGGCGGCACGTCCCCGACCCGGTCCACCGGGAACGACGCGGGGTCGCAGTACTGCGTGAGCGCATTGGGGCCGCGCTGGATGAAACCCCGCTCGGAGATCAGGTAGAAGGCCTCGGAGATGTCGTTGCTGTCCTTCACGAGGACCCGCTGCAGGCCCTGGGAGTCGGGGTCGCGCTCGGCGCAGGCGCCCTGGCGGCGGATGTTCGTGACGATCGCGTCGAGGTAGCCCTCCACGTCCTTGACGCGGTACGTGCCCGCGTTGGGCCGCTCCTCGACCGTCATGTCCAGCAGCTCAGGCTTCTCGCGCACGAGCAGGTCGATCGCCGTCTCGATGTAGTGCTGCAGCTTCGCCGGCCCGGACGCCCTGGTGCACTCCGCGTTCGGGTCGCCCTTGCCGAGCGAGCACGTCGCACTCGCGACGCCGCTGGAATCCGGCGGCGTCACTGCGGGCAGCGTGGTGACCGGTGTGGAGCCGGCGGGCGTCCGGCCGCCGCCGCACGACGGAACGAGCGTGGCGATCAGGGCCGCCACGGCCAGCATGGCGGGGGCGCAGCTTCGGTGTCTCTCTCTCATTGTCTTCCTCGGTTGGCTGCGCCCGGCCGTGGACCGGGCAGCTGGGTCCGTCTCAGCGCACGACGACCAGCTCACCGCAGACGTCGTCCTTGCTGCACATCCTGTAGGTGCCGCCGGCATAGGCCTTGAGGCCGTACTGGTTCTGCGAGAAGTTCTCGCAGCCGCTGTCCCTGCCCGTGCAGTAGTGGCCGTCCAGCGTCCAGGTCGGGCCCGGCACGCCCGTGTCCTTGGCGATGCCGACGCGCCAGTTCTCGCAGGCCTTGCGCTCGGGGCTCTGCTCCAGGCGCACGGGGCAGTCGATGCGCGCGTCCGTGTAGCCGATCGCCGCGCAGTACTCGGCGTCCCGGACGATCGGCGTCGAGTCGAGCAGGTCGTATTCGCCACCGGGCATGTGGACCTTCGAGTTGAAGTGGTGGAGCGGCGGCGGGTACGGCCGGCCGCAGCCGCTGCCCGCCGGCGGGATGTCGATGGCCGCGTAGTCGAGCGGGAACGAGGCGGGCGTGCACGTCCGCCGGTAGGTGTTGTTGTTGTGCCACACGTAGCCGGCGCTCGTCAGCACGTCGAAGTCCTCGGAGAAGCCGTTCTCGTTCTTGGCGTTGAGCTGCTCGTACGTGTAGTCGCCGGGATCGCGCTGCGCGCACAGCCCGTAGCCCTGGAGCTTGGCCACCAGTCCGTTCAGGTAGCCCTCGGTGTCGAGCACCTTGTAGTTGCCGTTGCCGACCGGCGCGGCCTCGTCGTTGAGGTCGAACAGCTGCGGCCTTTCCTTCACGAGCTCGTCCATGGCCCGCAGCACGTATACGACGAGCTGAGAGCTGCCCTTCTTGTCGACGCACTGGGCGTTCGGGTCGCCGTTGCCCAGCTTGCAGCTCTGCCCGACGCTGCCGCCCGACGGGGTCGGCGTCGGGGTCGGGGTCGCCTTCAGCGTGGTGACCGACGTGGACGACGCGGGGGTGCCGCCGCCACCGCAGGAGAGAGCCAGCAACAAGGCTGCGACGACACCGGCCACGGCCGGCACGGGTGGGTGTTTCAGGCTAGAAGTCACTCGCGTACCTCTTCGTCTACGGTCCGAACAGCCAACCTTATCCGCTTACCGGCCGGAGAGCAAAGCACTTTTTGTGCAAACACAAGGTTTTTCGCCCGACGTGCAGCCGGAATGAACGCTTTCTTCGTCGGTCGGTGACGACGCCGCTCAGCAGGCCAGGCTAGCGCTTCCCGCCGCGCGGCGCCGGCTCGTCCTTCGGCACCTCGTATCCGGGGCGGTAGCGCAGCCTGACGCCGCGCCGGCGGACCCCGACGGTCAGCTTGCGGAACCGGCCGTCCCGCGCGGCGTTGTCCGAGACGTAGCCGAGCACGTACTGGCTGCCGAGCTCGTCCAGGATCGACTGGTAGATCGCGGCGAGCTCGCGCGAGGCGTGGGGCGCGAAGACCCGGCCCCCGCTCGCCTCCGCGAGCGAGGCCAGGAAGGCGTGGGCGCGCAGGCCTTCCGTGCTGTTCGGCCGTTCCCCCGCGAACGCGACGGGGTACACCACGACGTCGCTCGCGCGCAGCATGCTCGCGACCTCGCCCGCGTTGACGCGGCTGGTCGTGTCGTCGCCGTCGGAAAACAGCACCAGCACCTTGCGTCCCGGCATCTCCGCGACCCGCGACAGGTAGACGGCGATCGCGTCGTTGAGCGCGGTGTAGCCCGCGCCCTCGGTGTCCAGGATGCGCTCGAAGATGCCCTGCTGGTTCTCGGAGCTGTAGCGCGAGATCCGGATGTCGCGGTCGAAGAAGACGAGCAGCAGGTCCTTCGCCCGCGGGATCGCGTCGAGGAAGCGGATCGCCGACTCCTGGCTGAGCTTGAGTTCGTCGCGCATGCTGCCGCTGGTGTCGAACAGCATGCCCAGGTTGAG
This sequence comes from uncultured Acidobacteriota bacterium, assembly GCA_963831755.1. Classification (GTDB taxonomy): domain Bacteria; phylum Acidobacteriota; class Vicinamibacteria; order Fen-336; family Fen-336; genus DATBSL01. The sequence continues at coordinate 4,373 of CAWHRC010000026.1, read as the reverse complement.
CGCCAGCTCCTCCCGCTGCTCCGGTCGTGCCGCGGGCGCGAACAGCTGGACCTTCTGCGGCCGGCCGTCCTCGCGAACGGTGAAGTCCGTCGCGGTCAGGTCGGGCACCAGCCGGCCCTTGGCGTCGCGGGCGGTTACCGTGACGTTGACCATCTCCAGCCCGGCCCGGAAGACCGGGGGTGCCGGCGGGCGGGGCGCAGCGCCGCCGAGCAGCGGCGCGAGCGCGAGGCCGCAAAGGCCTGCGGTGAGGGAAGGCTTCAAGGGCCAGCCTCCGGGAACGCCTTCGAGTCTAGCGCAGCGCCTCGATCACGCGCACGGCGAGCTCGACCTTGTTGAAGGGCGGCATCACGTACACCCCCTGGCCCAGCTCGCGGGCCGCGACCGTCGCCTCCTGTGCGATCGCGACACCTTCGGCCTGCGCCCGCTCGCCCGAGCCCGCCTTGCGCATCCTTTCCCGGATGTCGTCGGGTATGCGCATGCCGGGCACCTCGTTGTGCAGGAACTCGGCGTTGCGGTGCGAGTACAGCGGCAGGATGCCCACCAGCAGCGGCCGCTCGACGTGCCGGATCATCTTGCAGAAGCGCTCGAGCGTCCTCGGGTCGTAGATCGGCTGGGTCATCACGTACTCGGCGCCGGCCTTCACCTTCTCCTCCAGCCGCCGGACCTCCTTCTCGACGTCCTCCTTGCTCGGGTCGGCGCCGCAGCCCACGTGGATCCCAGCGCGGGGCCGATCAGGTTGCCCGCCAGGTCGCAGCCGTGGTTGAGGTGGTCCATGATGCGGATCAGCCCGATCGAGTCCACGTCGTAGACCGCCGTCGCGTCCGGGTAGTCGCCGAGCTTCGGCGGGTCGCCGGTGATCGCCAGGATGTTGCGCAGGCCGAGCGCGTGCGCGCCCGAGCAGGTCCGACTGGATCCCCAGCAGGTTCCGGTCGCGGCAGGTGTAGTGCAGGATGGTGTCGATCCCGACCCGGCCCTGCAGCAGCACGCACAGCGCCTGCGCGCTCATGCGGGCCGAGGCGCGCGGGCCGTCGGCGACGTTGATCGCGTCGACCTCGTTCTCCTTGCAGTACTGCGCGCGCTCGACCAGGGCGCCCGGGTCGGCGCCGCGCGGCGGGTCGAGCTCGACGCAGACCACGAACTTGCGCCCGAGCTTGCGCGCCAGCGGCGACTTCGTCTCGCGCGGCAGCGGCGGCGGCGCCTCGCGCGGCCGCTGCGCGGGCAGCTGCCGCAGCTCGGCCTGCGCAGGCCGGACCATGCGCACCGCGCGCACCAGGTCGCGGATGTGGGCCGGGGTCGTGCCGCAGCAGCCGCCCACGACGCTGGCGCCCGCCTCGAGGAAGCGGCGCGCCCAGGTGCTCATGTACTCCGGCGTGCACAGGTAGACGTAGCGGCCCTCGACCAGCGCCGGCGCGCCGGCGTTGGGCATCGCCGACAGCTTCGCCGCGCGCGCGACGGCGGCCATGCGCTGGATCGTCGTCGAGCATCGCCTGCGGGCCCTGGCTGCAGTTGGCCCCGATCAGGGCGACGCCGCGGGCCTCGAGCTCGCGGACCGCGTCCTCCGGCCGGTCGCCGTAGATCGTGTTGCCTTCCTCGTTGAAGGTCAGGCTGACGCCGACCGGGACCTCGGCCGCGACCGAGCGCACAGCCTCGAGCGCGACCAGCGCCTGGTCGAGCGCCGGCATCGTCTCCAGCAGGAAGAGGTCGACGCCGCCCTCGACGAGACCCTCCGCCTGCTCGCGCCAGGCCTCGCGCGCCTCCTCGGGCCGCACGTTGCCGAGCGGCGCCAGCGGCTTGCCGAGCGGGCCGATCGCGCCCGGCCACCAGGCCGCGGCCCTGGGCGGCCGCGCGGGCGAGCCGCGCGCCCTCGCGGTTGATCTTGCGCACCTGGGACTCGAGGCCGTGCGGGCCGAGCTTGAAGCGGTGGGCGCCGAAGGTGTTGGTCTCGATCACCTCGGCGCCGGCCGCCAGGTACTCGTCGTGGATCGTGCGCACGAGCGCGGGGTTGGACAGGTTCAGCTCGTCGAAGCAGCGGTTCAGGAACACGCCGCGCGCGTAGATCATCGTGCCCATCGCGCCGTCGAAGACCACGCTGCCCTCGGCGAGGCGATCGAGGAACGGCTTGACGCCGGCCGCGGCGGGCTGCTCGCTCATTGGGCCGAGTCTACCGCACGGCCGGCGGCACGCTGCAGCCCGGCCGCTTCAGTCGGCGTACTTGACCGAGCAGCCGTACGGCTGGCTGCTGGCGACCGTGACCGGCCTGCCGGCCACGAGCTCGCCGAGCGCCGCCGCCACGAAGTTCTTCGCCGCGGCGAGATCCGCCTGGTCCGTGGACGGCTTGTCGTCGATGCCGCCGGCGTAGGCGACCGTGCCGGCCTTGTCGATCACGAACATGTGCGGGGTCGTCTTGGCCGCGTAGGCCCTGCCCACCTTGCCCTCGGGATCGAGCAGCAAGGCCGTGGACGACAGGCCGCGCTCCTTCGCGAGCTCGCGCGCGCGTGCCGCGTCGAGGTAGCCCTGCTTGCCGGGCGCCGAGGAGTCGATCGTCAGCCAGACGACGCCCTTGCCCGTCCACTCCTTCTGCAGCGCCTGCATGTGGCCGCTGCCGTAGTGCTTGCCGACGAACGGGCACTGCGGATTGAACCACTCGAGCACCACCAGCTTGCCCTTGAACTCGGCGAGCGAGCGGCTCTTGCCGTTCGCTGTCAGCCAGCGTGAAGGCCGGCGCCGCGTGCCCGACGACCGCCTGTGCGGCGGCCGGCCCGGCGGTGAGCGCCGCCAGCAGCGCCGCGAGCGTGGAGAAGGCAGACCTTTTCATGGGACCCTCCTCCCAACGGCCGCCGCCCCGAGCAGCCGTCAGTCCTGTTTCGCTGTGTTGGTCCCCATCTTAGCGTCGACGGCCAGCGCGCGCTCGACGCCGTTCGCGCGCAGCGCCAGCACGCCCGGAGCCGCTCGGCCAGCGTGCCGTTCGGGTCGCGGGCCAGCGCGATGCGGTAGCCCGCCGCTCCCTGACGGCCTGCTGGGGCCTCGCGTGGTCGAGCACGTGGGGCACCAGCGGATAGAACTAGGCATCGTCGACAGTCGCGCCCCGCGGCGGCCTGACGTCAGGACGACCGAGTCCCCGGCCGGCGCGGCCGAGAAGCGCCAGGCGGGCTCCGTCCCCGGCAGCAGCGCGCGCGCCGCGGCCAGGAGCGCGGCCTGGGGCCCGGGCGCGCCTTCGCCCGGACCGGCAGCGTCAGCGACAGATCCGCCTTCCCGGGCAGGCACGCCTCCTGGCATTCGAGCCAGTCGACGTGGACGGCGAGGCGCACTTCGGGGCCCCGACCGAGGCCGGAACCTTGATCTCGACCGGAAGCAGGACGTCCGTCTCGTAGCCGTAGCTCTGCACGGGGCCGAACTTGAAGCGCATCGGCCGCGGCCAGCGGATCTCGCCGGCCTCGAAACCGGCCGGCAGCGTCCAGCGGGCCCGCGTCGGGAGACCCGAGTCCCCCGGGTTGCGCCAGTAGGTGTGCCAGCCGGGCTGCATCTGCAGCCGGACGCCGACCGTCAGCGGACGACCCGGCTGCACGGCGTCGTCTTCGGACACCAGCGACACGGTGACGTGGCGGCCAGGCGGCGCGACGACGACCGGCGTGTCGGCCCGTGCCGCCAGTGCGACAGCGGCGAGGCAGGTGAGCACGAAGAGCAGGAGAGGGCGATGGATGTTCACGAAACCAGACTAGCTCAGGACGAGGCGTACTCTCCAGGGCTGGCGAGGGCCGGGCGCGAGGGCCGAGCCGCTTGCGCTGCGGATTCCGAGGAGTGAAGGGGGGGGGCGTTCGCGTACTGGAAAGCCGCGACGGGCGACAAGGTCGGGTTCCTCGAGGACCTGATCGCCTTGCTCTCAGAGGCGGGAGTGCGGTACTGCGTGATCGGGGAACAGGCGGTCAACGCTTTCATGGAGCCGGTCGTGAGCCTGGACCTCGATCTCGCGGTCGCCACCGACGACCTGGCGCAGGCCGAGCGGTTGCTGCGCACGCACTACCGGATGGATCGCTTGCCGCACGGCGTCAACGTCTCGGCCGCCGGATCCGATCTGCGCGTGCAACTGCAGACGCACCCCGCTACGCCGGCTTCGTGGCGGGAGCTTCCGAGTGCGACGTCCTTGGACTGAGGCTTCCGGTGGCGGCGCTCAAGGACGTCCTGCAGGGGAAGGCCTGGGCTGTCCAGGACCCCGCACGCCGGCCGAGCAAGCGACAGAAGGACCTCGCCGACATCTCGCGGCTGCTCGAGGCGTATCCACGGCTGCGAGACCGGGTTCCGGCCGACGTCCTGGCCCGCCTGATCTGAAGCGCGCCGGTCAGCACAACTGGACTACCACGGCGACGGCGAGCCCG
>CAWHRC010000025.1:0-105508 GCA_963831755.1 uncultured Acidobacteriota bacterium | reverse complement strand
TCGTCACCTCCTTGCCCTCGACCTCCTTGAGCAGCGTCTGGCAGGAGCGCAGGGCCTGGCCGTCGACGACGACGGTGCACGACCCGCAGATGCCCTCGCCGCAGCCGTACTTCGTGCCCGTCAGCCCGAGGTCGGTGCGCAGGACCCAGAGCAGGGTGCGCTCCGCGCGGGTCTCGAGGGTGACCGGCTTGCCGTTCAGCCGGAAGCGGATCGGGGTTGCTCACGTGGACCCCCTTTCGAGAAAGCCAACGGAACGATTAGCTCCCTTTATGCCTCCGAAGGTCAACCCCGAATTCGAGCGCACGGGATAGAATCGGACGCGGAGGCGACTCATGTTTCTCGTCGACCGGCGCGTCCAGGAGGAGCGCGAGGAGCGCCTGCTCGCGCCGTGGGGGATGCGCAGCGCCAAGAGCCGCGGCCGGCGCCACGAGGAGGCGGAGCACCCGCTGCGGACCTGCTTCCAGCGCGACCGCGACCGGGTCATCCACAGCTCGTCGTTCCGCCGGCTCGAGTACAAGACGCAGGTCTTCGTCAACCACGAGGGCGACAACTACCGCACGCGGCTCACGCACAGCCTGGAGGGCGCGCAGATCGGGCGCACCGTGGCCCGCGCGCTGGGCCTCAACGAGGAGCTGACCGAGTGCCTGATCCTGGGCCACGACCTCGGCCACACGCCGTTCGGGCACTCGGGCGAGCGCGTGATGAACGAGCTGATGCGCGAGCACGGCGGCTTCGAGCACAACCGCCAGACGCTGCGCATCCTCGAGGTGCTGGAGCGGCGCTACGCGCGCTTTCCGGGGCTGAACCTCACCTGGGAGGTGCGCGAGGGCATCATCAAGCACCAGCCGGACTCGGACGCGGCGGCCCCGTACGGAGTACGCGCCGGGCGAGGCGCCGACACTCGAGGCCCAGCTCGTCGACCACGTGGACGAGATCGCCTACAACAACCACGACGTCGACGACGGGCTCTCGTCGCGCATGTTCACGATCGAGGCGATCCGCTCGGTGGCGCTGTTCCGCGAGGCGCACGACGACGCGCTGCGGCCCGGGGCTACGAGGACCAGCGCATCGCGCGCCACCACGTGGTGCGCTGGATCATCGAGAGCTGCGTGCAGGACCTGATCCGAGACGACGCAGGCGGCCCTCGAGCGCGCGGGCGTGAAGCTCGGTCGACGGACGTGCGCCGCGCCGGGCGGCGGCTCGCGGTCTACTCGCCGGCAGATGGCCGCGCGCGTGCGCGAGCTGAAGGAGTTCCTGCTGCGCAACATGTACCGCCACTGGCGGGTGGTGCGGATGGGCGACAAGGCCGGGCGCATCCTGCGCGACCTGTTCGAGTCGTACGTGGGCGAGCCGCGCCAGCTGCCGCCGCACTTCCAGGAGCAGATCGAGCGCGACGGCGTCGAGCGCGTGGTCTGCGACTACATCGCGGGCATGACCGACCGCTTCGCGGTCGACGAGCACCAGAAGCTGTTCGACCCGACCGTGCGGGTGTGAGCGGGACGCGCGTGACCGCGACGTCGCCTTCCTCCCGGCTACGCGCTGCTGATGGTCGCCGTCGGGCGCCTTCGTCGCGCGCCGCGTGCAAGGCGTCGGGCGACTTCTTCGTCGCCTCGCGCTCGCTGCCGGCCGGCCGTCGTGTTCACCACGCTGCTGGCCGCCAACATCGGCGCGGGCTCCACGGTCGGCGCCACCGGCCTCGGCTACCGCCACGGGCTGTCCGCGTGGTGGTGGTCGGGCTCGGCCGCGATCGGCTGCCTCGTGCTCGGCCTGCTGGTGGCGCCGCGCCTCCACCGGCTCGCGGCGCCACGGCTTCTACACCGTCGGCGACTTCCTCGAGTGGCGCTTCGACCGCTCGGTGCGCGTGCTGATCTCGGCGGTGCTCTGGCTCGGGACGCTGTCGCTCCTGGCCGGGCAGCTGATCGCGATGGCGTGGGCGTTCGAGGTCGATCGCCGGCGTGCCGCGCATCGCTCGGCGGCCTGCTGTCGGCGCTCGTGCTGGTCTCGTACTTCAGCGGCGGTGGCCTGCTCGCCGCCGCCTGGGTCAACGTGCTCCAGCTCGCGACGCTGCTGGTCGGCTTCGGGCTGGCGGTGCCCTACGCGTGGTCGGCGGCGCGGCGGCTGGAGCGGGCCTCGAGCGCGCCGGGCGGAGCGGGTTACGGGAGCTTCACGGGCATGGGTGTCTCCGGCGATGCTGGGGCTCGCGGTGGTCTTCGTGCCGTCGTTCATCGTCTCGCCCGGCCTGATCCAGAAGACCTTCGGCGCGCGCTCGGCCGACGGCGGCGCGCTCGGCCGTGCTCTGGAATGCGCTGGCCTTGGCCGCGTTCGCGTTCGTGCCGGCGACGCTCGGGATGGCGGCGCGAGCCATGCTCGCCCGGCCTCGCGAACCCGGAGCTGGCGCTGCCGCGGCTCGCCACCGACGTGCTGCCGCCGTGGCTCGGGGCCCTGGCGCTCGTGGCGCTGTTCGCGGCCGAGATCTCGACGGCGGACGCGGTGCTGTTCATGCTGTCGACCTCGCTCAGCCGCGATCTCTACCAGGCGGCGCTTCGGCCAGAGGCCGACGACGCGACGCTGCTGCGCGTGGGTCGCGATCGGCTGGCGGCGGCGGGCGGCGTGCTGGGCGTCGTGCTCGGCCTGGTGCTGCCCTCGGTGGCGACGGCGCTCGTCGCTCTTCTACGGCGTGATGACCGCGGCGCTGTTCGTGCCGCTGCTCGTGGGCCTTTTCTCGACGCGGCCGCGGGCCGTTCACGCGCGGACGGCGGTCGTGGTCTCGGTCGTGACGACCTTCGCTCTGCGCCTCGCGCTCGGGAGGGACGGCGTCGCGGCGTGGCTGCCCGTCGGTGGCCGGCATCGGGGCGGCGGCGCTGGTGTTCGCCACGGCCTGGGTGCCGAGGAAGTCGAGGAGCGGCGACGCGGGCGGGCGCTCTGATCGGAGCGGGGCCCGGCCGCGGGTGCTACGATCGCGGCACGCGATGAGCGAGATCGGCCGGCGCGATTTCACGGCCGCGCTGGCCGCGGGCCTGTCGGGCTGGCCGTCCTGGCGGCGCGCCGGCGCGGTCCGCTCCGCGGCTCGACCCGCCGGGAGCGCGGGAGCGCCCGCCGGCGGGCTGACGGACGTCGCCGGCGTGCGCGTCGGCCACTTCACGGATCGCCGGCGGCCGACGGGCTGCACTGTCGTGCTCGTCGAGAAGGGCGCCGTGTGCGGCGTCGACGTCCGCGGCGGCGCGCCCGGAACGCGCGAGACGGACGCGCTCGAGCCGCTGAACACCGTGCAGTCGGTGCACGGGATCGTGCTCTCCGGCGGCTCGGCGTTCGGGCTCGACGCGGCGAGCGGCGTGATGCGCTTCCTCGAGGAGAAGGGCGTCGGCTTCCCGGTCGGCGTCGGGAAGGTGCCGATCGTGCCGGCCGCGATCCTGTTCGACCTCGCGCTCGGCGACTGGAAGATCCGGCCCGACGCCGCAGCGGGCTACGAGGCCGCGCGCGTCGCCGCGCAGCGGGCCGATCGCGGAAGGCAGCGTGGGAGCGGGCGCCGGGGCGACGGTCGGCAAGCTGTTCGGCGGCCGAGGGGGCGATGAGGGGCGGGCTCGGCACCGCGTCCGCTGAAGCTTCCGCGGCGGTGCCGTCGTCGCGGCCCTCGTCGCCGTGAACGCGCTCGGCGACGTCGTCGACCCGAGTCGGGACGCGTGCTCGCCGGTGCCCGATCGGCCGACGGCCGGCCGCGCGGATCGCAGGACGCGCTGCTCGCCGGCAGGCAGCCCGGGCGGCCGCTCGCCGGCCAGAACACGTCCATCGGAGTCGTGGCCACGAACGTCGCGCTCAGCAAGGTCGAGGCGACGAAGGTCGCGCAGATGGCGCACGACGGCCTGGCGCGTGCGATCCGGCCGGTGCACACGCCGTGGGACGGCGACACGCTGTTCGCTCTGGCCACGGGCGCCGTGCCACTCGAGCAGGCGGTCGCTCGTCGTGGGCGCGCTGGCCGCCGAGGTCGTGGCTCGCGCGGTGGTGCGTGGCGGTCCTGACGGCCACGGGCCTGCCCGGCATTCCCGCTGCTTCCGAGCTCGGGCGCTCCTGAAGACAGCGACGCTGTGGAAAAGCACTGCACCTGCGCCGCGGAACGGCTGCGGAAATCCTGTCGAAAGGCGCGCTCGCCGGCCTGCGCATGGCGCTGTCGATGCATCCTGTGAATCCGTGCGCCGACTCGCGGCTGTGGACAACCTGTGGAACGGCCCGGGCTGTGAGCCAGATCGGCCCGGGCTCCGGGCGCGGACGCCGGCTGCGGCGCGTCGACGTGCTCTCGGGACTGACGGCCGGCGGCGCGGTCGCGGTGTGGACGGGCGCCGCGCTCGCCGTGCTCCTGGGATCACTGAGGCCCTCGGCTGTCGGCGTGTGCGCTCGGCGCGGGCCTCGTCGCGGCGGTGGCGGTCGCGCGAGCGGGCTCGGCCGCGGGTCACGGCCGAGCGCCGGCTGACGCTCGGCGAGAGCCTCGCGCTCGCGGCGTTCGCGGCGGCCTCGCTGCGCCAGTTCGGCTGGATCGTCTTCGAGCGAGCCGGCGTCGTGCTCACGCTCCTGCCCTACAACTACGGCGACCTGCCGCTGCACTGGACCTACATCCGGCACATGGCCGGCGGCGCCTCCTTCTGGCCCGAGAACCCGATCTTCACCGGCGCGCGGCTGCGCTATCCGCTCGGCGTCGACATGCTGAGCGCCGCGGCCGTGCAGCTCGGAGCGGCGCTGCCCTGCGGTGCTGCGCGTCTCCGGCCTGCTCGGCGCCGGCCTGACGGCGCTGGCCCTGCGCCGCTGGGGCGGGGCGCTTCGCGGTCGCCGGCTTCCTGTGCGCGGGCGGCGTCGCGGGCTTCCGCGTCTTCGCCACCGGGAGGCTCGTCGACTACCAGGCGGCGGTCGAGTGGAAGAGCCTGTTCCTCGCGCTGTTCGTGCCGCAGCGCGGCTTCCTGCTCGCGCTGCCCATCGGCCTGCTGCTGCTGTGGAGCTGGCGCCGCCGGCTGCTGCGCGGCGAGCCCGCGCTGCCGACGTGGGTCGAGGCCGCGCTGTGGGGTGCGCTGCCGCTCGTGCACCTGCACACGTTCGCTGTTCGTCTCGCTGCTGTGGCTCGTCTGGGTCGTGGTGGGAGGCCGCTGGCGTGATGCCGTCCCGGGGCTCGCGCTCGCGCTCGCGCCGGCCACCTGGGCCGCGTGGCAGGTGACCGGCGGCCCCGGGGCCGCGTCGCTCGTCGGCTGGAGCCCGGGCTGGACGATCGGGAGCGCGAACCCGCTCGTGTTCCTGGCCGTGAACTTCGGCCTGTTCCTGCCGCTCGCGCTCGTGGCCCTCGTCGTCGCGCTGCGCGAGCGGCAGCGCGAGCACGCCGCTCGTGCTCGCGCCCTCGCTCGCGGTGTTCGCGGCGCTGTTCTTCGTCCGCCTCGCGCCCTGGGCCTGGGACAACACGAAGGTGATGCTGTGGTGCTACGTCGCGGCGCTGCCGGCGATCGACGCGCTGGTGCTGGCGCGGCTCGAGCCGCCCTGGCGCGGCTGCGGCCGTGTTCCTGCTCCTCTTCTCGGGGGCGCGAGAGCGTCGTCGCCGCGTCCGCCGGGCCACGCAGACGGCTCGACGTGTTCGAGCGCGGCGAGTACGAGGCGCGTCTGCGCGGCCGTCGCACCGCTCGGCCGCGACGAGCGCGTCGCGACGGCGCAGGTCCACAACCACCCGGTGGCGCTGTGCGGGCAGCCGATCGTGGCCGGCTACGCGGGCCACCTCTGGAGCCACGGCATCGACGCGCGGACGGTCGAGGCCGGCCTCGCGCGGCTGATGAACGGCGAGGGCGACTACCGCGCGGAGGCGCGCGGCTATCGGCGCGCGCTACCTGTTCTGGGGCCCGCGCGAGGCCGGTTGCCTTCCCGCGCTCGACGCGTCCGTGGCAAGCGGCGCCGCTCGTCGCGTCGGGCCCGTGGGGGATGCTCTCTACCGCGTCGAGCTGAGCGGTCTCCGTGCGGCCGGCGCGAGTCGAGTCCGGCGCGGACGGCCGGCGGTGACGACGAGCGCCAGTGCGGCGAGGACCACGGCGCCCGCCGGCGAGCGTCCAGGCCCCGGGCCGCTCGCCGAAGACGAGGAACGCGAGCAGCGAGGCGCCGAGCGGCTCCCCGAGCAGGAACAGGCCGACGGTCGGCGCCGGCAGCGAGCGCAGCGACTTGTTCACCAGCCCGTGGCCGCCGATCGTCGGCACGAGCGCGAGCGCCGCGAACGCGAGCCAGGTGCGCGGGCGGGAAGCCGGCCGAGCGGCACGCCGAAGGCGAGCGCGAGGAGCGCCAGCGCAGGCGCGGCCGTCGACCACACGCCGAGCACGTACGCGTTGAGCGGCAGCGCGGCGCGCAGGCCGCGCCCGATCACCTGGTAGGCCGCGACCGTGACCGCGCCGGCGAGCGCCAGCAGGTTGCCGAGCAGCGAGCCCGGCGACCCGGTCCAGTCGCCGAAAGCGATCAGCGCCGCACCGGCGAACGCGATCGGCGATCGCGACCAGCACGACCGCGGGACGCGCGCTCGCGGAGGAACAGCCGCGAAAAGGCGACCGCGAACAGCGGCGCGGTGTTGACCAGCAGCACCGAGGAGGCGATCGAGGTGTAGGACAGGCTGGCGATCCAGGTCGCGAAGTGCAGCGCGAGCGCCACGCCGGAGCCGGCCAGCAGCAAGCGCTCGCGCGCGGCGAGCGCGGGCCAGGAGCGGCGTGCGTCACGAGCCGCGAACGGCGCGAGCACCAGCGAGGCGAGCGCGACGCGGTAGAACGAGACGGCGAGCGCGGGCGCGGCCGCCAGGCGCACCAGCACGGCGCCGAACGAGACGAACAGGACCGCGAGCGAGAGCGTCAGCCAGGGAGACAACGCGCTAGCCGCGGGCCTTCACCGCCTGGGCGGCCTGCGCCAGCGCCTCGTCGAGCCGATCGAGCCGGTCGCCGCCACCTTGGGCGAGGTTGCCCCGCCCGCCGCCGCGGCCGCCGAGCTGTCTCGACGGCCGCCTTCAGCAGCGCGGGCACGTCGTGGGGCAGGCCGTCGGACTGCGCGAAGACGAGGTGTGCCTTGTCGGCGCGGCTGCCGAGCAGGGCCACCGCCGGCGCCAGGGCCACGACCCGGGAGGCGAGCACCCGCAGGTCGTTGGCGGGCCAGCCGTCGAAGGCCGCGACGACGAGCGCCGGCGTGGCGGTCGTCGGCGCCACGCCGTCGCCGCGGGCCTCGGCCAGGAGGCGCCTCGCCTCGCCCTCGAGCGCCCGCTCCAGAAGGCCGCGTGAACGCCGCTCGCTCTCGGCGAGGTCGTCCTTCGTCTTCTGGGCCACGGCGGGCAGCTGGTCGAGCGGCGCGGAGAGCGATGCGCGACCAGGCGGTCGAGCGCCTCCTGCCGCCGCGCGAGCGCGGCCAGCGCGCGGTGGCCGCAGACGAACGACACGCGTGTGCCGCCCTTGTACCTCTCGAGCCCCGTGACGACGACGACGCCCACCTCCGCCGTCGAGCGCGGGTGGGTGCCGCCGCACGGCTGTCGATCGAATCCCTCGGCGTCGACGACGCGCAGGGGACCCGTGACGCCCTCCGGCGGCTCGCAGGCCCTCGGCGCGCGCCTGCTCCGGGGACAACGTCAGGACATGAACGGGGCGCGCCTGCCAGACGACCTCGTTCGCGCGGCGCTCGGCCGCGCGCGCCTGCTCACTCGTCACGAAGCGGTCGAGGTCGATCGTCGTCAGCTCGCCGCCGAGGTGGAAGGCGACCGTCTGCGCGTGCGCCGTCTCGACGAAGGCCTTCGACAGCAGGTGCTGGCCGTGGTGCTGCTGGACGTGGTCGCGGCGCCTGTCGGCGTCGACGTGGCCTTTGACGCGTTCGGCCGCCAGCGGCCGGTCGAGGACGTGCAGGACCTCGCTGTCCTGCTCGACGACCGCCACGACGCGCGCCTCGCCGAGCGCTCCGGTGTCCCATGGCTGCCCGCCGCTCTCGGCGTAGAACGCCGTCCGGTCGAGGACGACGGCCGGTCGGCCGGAGTGCTCGAGTCGGCGAAGGACCGTCGCCTCGAACTCGAGCAGGTCGGAATCCGTCAGGTGGAGTCGCTCGGTCACCGCGCAAGTCTGACAGGGGGCTCCACCGCCTTCAACGCCGCGCCGGCCCCGCGAGGCCGGATGTGGCTCACCGCTGCTGGCAGCGAGCCCGGACCCGCTCGTTGATGGCATCGCTCGAGGGCGGGTTCTCGCCGAGGCCGAGCGAGTGAAGGAACTCGTGGATGAGCGTTCCCTCGGCGTGGCGGGAGTCGCTCGACATCTGGCGCATGAAGCGCGAGCCACACACGAGGACGGCCCGGCTCCCGGGCTGCGTCAGGGCCAGCGCGGACGTCCGGCAGAGGCTCGGGGATGCATCGTAGAAGAAGATCCAGCCAAGATACTCAGGAGCGCTCAGCCCGGACGCCTGGAGGGCGGCGCGGAGCGGTTGGCCCGAGGCGTCCTTGAACTCGTCGAGCAGTGCCTGACACTCGGGAAGAGCGAGCTTGCGGGCGGCACCGTCGAGCGCCCTCGCGACCGTCGCCTTCTCGACGACGTGGACGAGCCGGACGTTGGACGCATTGTCTCCCGCCCTCGTGACGGCAGGGCCCAGTGCAAGCACGGCGACCGCGATCGAGGCACGTCGTCTCCCTCTCGCCCGTTCTCCCATGAGCGGCTCCTCTCGGGGAGCCGCCTGGCCAAGCAGCCCGTCTTGTTGCCCTCAAGATGGGCGGCTAACATCGGGAAGTCTTCGAGGAACGTCGGGTCTTTGATCGGAGCCAGCAGTGAGCCTGAGGTTCGGCGACTTCGTCCTCGATCCGGGCGCCCGGCAGCTCCGGCGTGGGGAGGAGGAGCGCCACCTCGGCCCCAAGGCGTTCGAGCTCCTGGAGCTGCTGCTCCGTCACCGGCCCAACGTGGTCTCGAAGGAGAGCCTCCACGACCGCCTCTGGCCGGGAACGTTCGTCTCGGGCTCGACACTGGCCACGGTCGTGGGTGAGATCCGTGCGGCGCTGGACGACGACCCGGCGAGCCCGCGCTTCCTGCGCACGGTGCACGGCGTGGGCTATGCGTTCTGCGGCGAAGCGAGGGAGGAGGAGGAGACGTCGCCTGTGGCGGTTGGCTCTTCTCTCGCCGGAACCGCGGGCCCGGCGGCCCGGTTGAGCTACCGCCTTCTGTTCGACGACCGCGAGATCACGCTCCGGCCCGGCGACAATCTGCTCGGACGCGTGGACGACGGCATTCTCTGGATCGACTCGCCGAGCGTTTCGCGCCGGCATGCCCGGATCCGGGTCGAGGGCGGCCGGGCGACGCTCGAGGACCTGGGCAGCAAGAACGGGACGTTCTGGCGCGGGCAGCGCATCTCGGCACCCGTCGTGCTTTCGGACGGCGACGAGATCCGGCTGGGGAAGATCGCCCTCACGATGCGCATCCTGCCGGCCGACGCCACGACGCTGACGGACGGGGCCTGAGTCAGCGGAAGTTGTCGATCATCATCAAGGCCGAGGACTGCACGCTGCGGCCGTAGAGGATGCTCTTGCCGTCGGGCGAGATGCTCAGGCCGCCGATCCAGAAACCTTCGACCGTCGCCAGGGGTTCGTCCCTTCCGCTCGCGAAGTCGAGGTAGCGCAGCGTCTGGCGCCGGACGGCGTTCGCCCCGGGGGGATCACATTCCACGTGGACGATCCCTCGGGCACCGACCGCCCACGAGAACATCGTCGGAACACAGGAGAGCACCGTTCGCGGCTGGCCTCCCGAAGTCGGCCGGGCCAGCAGCGCTCCTCGCTCCGCGGACTGGTAGTAGAGCGTCCGGCCGTCCACGCTCTCGACGGGCACGGCGCCTCCGTCGCGCGTCAGTTGCTCCTCGGCGCCCCCTTCGGCGGGGACACGAAAGACCTCGTGGCGCCCCGTCCGGGTCGACGCGAAGTAGATGAAGCGGCCGTCGCGGGACCAGCTCGGCACGACGTCCGATCCGGGATCCCGCGTGACCTGGCGCAAGCCGGAGCCGTCGGTGCGGATCGTCCAGATGTCCATCTTCCCGACCTCCGCGCCGGCGTCGAAGACGATGGACCGCCCGTCCGGCGACCAGGAGGGCGACCCCTGGAAGGCCGCGGGGCCTCGCGTGAGGCGGGTGGCGTTCGACCCGTCGGCGTCGGCCAGCCAGATGGCCGAGTCCTGGACGTCCGGCCCCGCCCGCCCCGACTGGAACGCGATCCGCCGCCCGTCCGGCGAGTGCTTCGGGACGGTGTTGCCGTACGCCGATTCGATCAGCGGGCTGGGCGAGCCGCCGAACGGGAGCCGGTAGATGTCGGTCTCCAGGTTCGTGCGGACGAAGGCCAGGCGCGTCCCTGCCTTCGAGACGGACGGGAACACCGCGTTGCGTCCGGCGAGCTCGAGGCGCTCGGGCGGGCTGCTCGCATCCGCGCGGACGCGCCAGAGGTGGTCCATCGTGGTGTAGACGATCGAGCGGCCGTCCGCCGTCCAGGCGATGCCGCTCATGCCCAGGATCGGCTGGGTCACGGCGCGAGCCGGCCCTACGGGCCGGAGCTCGGAGTCCAGAGGTAGCACCTGCACGGCGCACCGCACGAGGGTCGGGTTCGTCGTGGTGACGTTGACGCACGTGGCGTAGGCAAGCGCGCGGCCGTCAGGCGAGAAGGACGGCGCCCAGTGGACCTCGCCCGGCTTCGAAGACGTCAGCGCTTGCGCCTCCCCGCTGCCGGCCGAGACGATGACGAGGTGGACCCGGGGCGGGAGGCCGCTGTCCACGACAGCCGCGGCCAGCCAGCGGCCGTCAGGCGACCAGGAGAGCCAGGGGAAGGTGGGAAGGTCGCAGAGGCGGCGCGCGGCGCCCCCCAAGGGCGAGACGAGGTGGATGCTCCCCTCGAAGGGCACGGAGCCGAAGCGAATGAAGGCGATCTGGGCCCCGTCCGGAGACCATGCCGGGAACTGGTCGGTCGCCGGGTCCGTCGTGAGCTGCCGGGACTCGACCTGACCCACGATCTTGAGCCAGAGGTCCCAGTTCTCGCCCTTCTCTCCGAGCGACCCGAATACGATCTGGGTGCCGTCCGGCGAGAAGCTCCCGGTCCCGACCCGCCGTTCCGTCGTGAGTTGCACGACGGTCGGGGTGGGGGGCTCGTGCCACCACGAGCGCCGGACCGCCGCCGCGGCGACGGCGAGGAGGAGGAGGGCGGCCGCACCCCACGCTGCCCGTCGCAGCCAAGGCCCGTGACCGGCGACGCGTCGAGCCGCCGGCGCTACGGCGCGTGACGTTGCCGCCTCCTGCACCTCCTGGAGCTGGACTCTGACGTCGGACATGTGCTGGAAGCGACGGTCCGGCTCCTTGCGCAGGCACAGCAGGATCAGCCGCTCGAGGGCCTCGGGGATCGCGCTCACGAGCTCGCGTGGCGGCGGCGGCTCCTCCCTCACGACGGCGATCAGCGTGTCCGAGACCGTCTTCCCGGCGAAGGCCCGCCGGCCCGTCACCATCTCGTAGAGCAGCGCCCCGAAGCTGAAGATGTCGGTCCGTGCGTCCACCTTCCCCCCGGTCGCCTGCTCGGGCGACATGTAGGCCGCCGTGCCGGTGATCGCTCCCGGCGCGGTCTGGCCCGGCGCGGCGCTCAGCGTGCTCACCGTTCCGCCGGGCTTCGCCTCGCCGGTGTCGTCCCCGTGCTGCCACAGGAGCTTCGCCACCCCGAAGTCCAGCACCTTCACGACACCCTCACGGGTGAGCGCGACGTTCGCGGGCTTGAGGTCGCGGTGGACGATGCCGCCCTTGTGAGCGGCGGACAGCGCGTCCGCGATCGGGATCGCCACCCGCAGCGCCTCGCTCCACGGCATCCCGTGTTTCGGGATCACCGAATCGAGCCTCCGGCCGGCCACGTACTCCATCACGATGAAGTCGACGCCATCGGCCGTCTCGATCTCGAAGATCGTGACGATGTTCGGGTGGTTGAGGGCGGAGGCCGCGCGCGCCTCTTGCACGAAGCGGCGGCGCCTCTCCTCGTCGGCCATCCGCTCCGCGGGGAGGACCTTGATTGCCACCTCGCGGCGCAGGCGCGTATCGCGGGCACGGTACACCTCGCCCATCCCGCCCGCACCGAGGGGGGCGACGACCTCGTAAGGTCCGAGCCGGGCCCCCTGGAGAAGCGCCACGTCGAGCCTCCGGCGACGTCCCGGGGCGCAGTATAGACCCCGCCTCGGGGAGGATCCCGATCGGAGTCAGCGGAAGTTGTCGATCATCATCAGGCTGGAGGACACCAGGCGGCGACCGTAGAGGATGCTCTGCCCGTCGGGCGCGAGGCTCAGCCCAGCGATCCAGTCCCCTTCGACCGTCACGAACGGCTCGTCCTTCCCGCTCGCGAAGTCCAGGTATCGCAGCGTCTGCTGCCGGCGGACGTACACAGGATCGGCCCTCGGCGGGCCACACTCCACGTGGACGATCCCTCGGGCACCGACCGCCCACGAGAACATCGTCGGAACACAGGAGAGCACCGTTCGCGGCTGGCCTCCCGACGTCGGCCGGGCCAGCAGTGCTCCTCGCTCCGCGGACTGGTAGTAAAGCGTCCGCCCGTCCACGCTCTCGACCGGGACGACGCCGCCCTCGCTCGTCAGCTTCTCCCCGGTGCCTCCCTCGGCGGCGACGCGCCAGACCTCGAAGCGCCCCGTCCGGTTCGACGCGTAGTAGATGAATCGCCCGTCGCGCGACCAGCTCGGCACGATCTCCGAGCTAAGGTCGCGCGTGACCTGGCGCAACCCGGAGCCGTCGGTGCGGATCGTCCAGATGTCGACCTTCTCGGCCTCCGCGCCGGCGTCGAAGACGATGGACTGCCCGTCCGGCGACCAGGAGGGCGACCCCTGGAAGGCCGCGGGGCCTCGCGTGAGGCGGGTGGCATTCGCCCCGTCGGCGTCGGCCAGCCAGATGGCCTGGTCCCCGAAGTGCTCGCCCGCCCGCTCGGACATGAACACAATCCGCCGCCCGTCCGGCGAGTGCTTCGGGAAGCTGTCGGCGAACGCCGATTCGAGCACAGGGCTGGGCGAGCCGCCGAACGGGAGCCGGTAGATATGCATCTCCGGGTTCGCACGGACGAAGGCCAGGCGCGTCCCCGCCTTCGAAACCGACGGGAAGAGAGCGCCGCGTCCGGCGAGCTCCACGCGCTCGGGCGGGCTGCTGCCGTCCGCGCGGACGCGCCAGAGGTGGCCTATCGTGGTGTAGACGATCGAGCGGCCATCCGCCGTCCAGGCGATGCCGCTCATGCCCAGGATCGGCTGCGTCACGTCGCGAGCCGGCCCTTCGGGCCGGAGCTCGGAGTCCAGAGGCAGCACCTGCACGGCGCACCGCAGGAGGGTCGGGTTGATCGTGGTGACGTTGACGCACGTGGCGTAGGCAAGCGCGCGGCCGTCCGGCGAGAAGGACGGCGCCCAGTGGACCTCGCCCGGCTTCGAAGACGTCAGCGCCTGCGCCTCCCCGCTGCTGGCCGAGACGAGGACGAGGTGGGTCCGGGGCGGGAGGCCGCCGTCCACGACAGCCGCGGCGAGCCAGCGCCCGTCGGGCGACCAGGAGAGCCGGCCGACGGTGGGCAGATCAGACAGGCGCCGCGCGGCGCCCCCCAAGGGCGAGACGAGGTGGATGGTCCCGACGAAGGGCACGGCGCCCGAGCGTGTGAAGGCGATCCGGGTCCCGTCCGGAGACCATGCCGGGAACAGGTCGGCCGCCGGGTCCGTCGTGAGCTGCCGGGCCTCGACCTGACCCACGATCTTGAGCCAGAGGTCAAGGTTGTTGCCGGTCTCCCCGAGCGATTGATACACGACCTGGGTGCCGTCGGGCGAGAAGCTCCCGGCCCCCGCGCGCCGCTCGGTCGTGAGCTGCACGACGGTCTGGGCGGGTAGCTGGGGCCGCGACAGCCGCTGCACGGCCAACAAGCCGACGGCGAGGAGCAGGATCGCCGCCGCGCCCCATCCTGCCCTGCGGAGCCACGGCCTCGTCCTGGCCACAGGCTGCACAGCCGACACGGCGGAGCCTGAGTCTGCAGCCTCCTTCACCTCCAGCAATTCGACCTTCACATCCGACACGTGCTGAAAGCGGCGGTCCGGCTCCTTGCGCAGGCAACGCAAGATCAGCCGCTCGAGGGCCTCTGGGATTGCGCTGACGAGCTCGCGTGGCGGCGGCGGCTCCTCCCTCACGACGGCCTGCAGCGTGTCCGAGACGGTCTTCCCTCCGAAGGCTCTGCGGCCCGTCACCATCTCGTAGAGCAGGGCCCCGAAGCTGAAGATGTCGGTCCGCGCGTCCACCTTCCCCCCGGTTGCCTGCTCGGGCGACATGTAGGCCGCCGTCCCGGTGATCCCTCCTGGCCC
This sequence comes from uncultured Acidobacteriota bacterium, assembly GCA_963831755.1. GTDB lineage: Bacteria > Acidobacteriota > Vicinamibacteria > Fen-336 > Fen-336 > DATBSL01. The sequence continues at coordinate 91,163 of CAWHRC010000025.1, read as the reverse complement.
CGTCAGGGCCCCGGGGCCGGTCGCCGTGGTCAGCGTCTCGCCGCTCTCGTTGACCTCCTCCCAGAGCAGCTTCGCCACCCCGAAGTCCAGCACCTTGACGACACCCTCGCGGGTCACGGCGACGTTCGCCGGCTTCAGGTCTCGGTGAACGATCCCCTTGGCGTGGGCCGCGGCGAGCGCGTCCGCGATCGGGATCGCGACCCTCAGCGCCTCTTTCCATGGCATCCCGTGCTTCGGGATCACCGAGTCGAGTGTCTGGCCGGGCACGTACTCCATGACGATGAAGTCGACGCCATCGGCCGTGTCGATCTCGTGGATCGTGACGATGTGGGGATGGTTGAGCGCGGCCACCGCGCGCGCTTCCCGCTCGAAGCGCGCGCGCCGGGCCGGGTCCGAGAGCTTCTCGGCGGGCAGGACCTTGATCGCCACCTCGCGCCCGAGCCGCGTGTCGCGGGCGCGATACACCTCGCCCATCCCGCCCGCACCGAGGAGACCGAGGATCTCATACGGCCCCAGTCGTGTGCCGGCTAACAGTGTCATGCGGTGCCCCATGACTCATGGCAGTGGCTTCGCGAGTCCAGCATCGACCAGAGACGCAGCGTTCGACGACCTCGTCAGTTCCGGACCGGCCCCAGGTACTTGTCGAACCACTCGAGGTTCTTGGCGATCAGTTCCTTCTCGAAGCCGCTGATCATGTGGTCGGAGTCCCAGAGCAGGTGCCGCTTGTGCTCGGGCGGCGTCGCGAAGGCTCGGAAGAGGGGCAGCTGGGACTCCTCGACCGGACCGTAGTCGAACCTCCCGTTGTCCATCTGCACGGGGATCGTGACGCGACGCGCCCAGTTGCCGATGATCGGAAACTGAAGGCTTGCTCCCAACAGGACGGCGGCCCTGATCCGATGCTCGCTGGCGCACGCGAGGGGTCCCATGAAGGCACCCCCGCTGACACCGAGGAAGCCGATCTTGTCGACCACGATGTCGGGGCGGCTCTGCAGGTAGTCGATGGAACGAGAGACGTCCTTGATCTGCATCGCCAGCAGGTCGTTGGACAGGAAGATGCGGCGGGCGACCTCGATGACATTGCCGCCCGGCACGCCGCCCCGTTCGAAGCTGCCCTTGAGGACCGGGTAGAGGACGGCGCGGCCGTCCTTGACCAGGTACTCGAAGTAAGAGCCATAGGGCAGGTTGCGGCCGTTCTCGCTCGAGGCCATCACGACGACGACGGCGCCGGGCCAGAACACGACGGTCTGGTAGGGGGGCGGCACGCTCTTCGGCAGGAAAAGGTAGGCCAGCATGCGCTCGCCGCCATAGGCGGCCGCGAAGGAGATCTTCTCGAGACGCCACTGGGCCGGGGCCTCGTCCACCAGCTCCGTGCGCGCCTCCAGGGGCGTCTTTGGGTAGGAGAGGAACGAGAGCCAGGTCTGCCAGACCGCCTCCGAGAAGGGCTCGGGAAGGTGCGATGGGGTCGAGGCAAGACGTGGGATCGGGCGATCGAACTCCTCCGGAACGGGCTTGTCGATGATCTTGATGCAGCGGAAGCCGTTGCCGACGTCACGGTCGAAGGGTGGGCGTGGGGCCAGAAGGCTGAAGAAGTGGACGCTGCCGTTCGCAGCCTCACCCAGGGTGAAACGCTGGCCGTCTGTGGCGTTGGCGCACCATTCGCGGGCGTTGCCCGCCATGTCGTGGAGGCCGAAGCTGTTGAGAGCGCCGCGGTGAGAGCCCACGGCTGCGATGTGCCCGGAGAAGTTGCTCTCGGGGAGGAAGAAGCCGACGTTCTCTATGTCTACGGCCGCATCCCAGTGGCGCACTGTCGGCAATCGTTTGCCGACAGACTCCGCGTAAGCGGCCGCCTCGTACCAGCTCACGCCCGTCACGGGGTACTCGGCCTGGCCCTCGGGGTAGCTCGACAGCTCCCAGCCTGAAGGGCCGGGGCGGCCGGTGGCGTCCTTGAAGAGCGCCATCGCCTCCTCCCAGGAGAGCGTCCGACCCTCCTTCACGAAGGGGTGCTTCCAGAGCTCCTGTTTCCTGTAGCCGCCTGCGTCCACGAAGGCCTTGAACTCCCGGTTGGTGACCTCGTGGATGTCCATCCAGAAGGGTTCCATGAGCGGGGCCGAGGGTTTCTCGAAGCCCATGTACAAGAGGAAGAGCAGCGACGCCCTCGCCTTCACCTTGATCATCCCGGCGGGTTGCGTACCGCGGGGAACGAGATCGAACCAGAACGCGCCCCTCGAGGTTTGCACGGCGTTCGCCGTCACCAGGGGCTCGCTCTCAGGATGTGCCAGCTTGAAAACGGAGAAGCCCCTCGGGGTGCGCAGCGCGGTCTTCCCGGCGCGCCCCAGGCGCACCCAGGTCGTGTCGTCCCCGCGAACCGGGCGCGCGTAGACCTCGGCACCCTCGGGCCGCACCTGCCACAGGATGCTGCCGGTCGCATCCTCCAGGAGCCTTGCCAGAACGGGCTCCTCACCCAGAGCGGCCTCGGCCTTCCGGGCGAGGAGGAAGGCCGGCCAGTAGTCGCGCGCCTCCGCGAGGCGCGCGATCTCCGGGACCCACTCGCGGCGGGCGGTTCGCTGGCGCTCGCCGCGGACGGCGAGCCAGGTGACGCCGGCGAGAGCGGCCACGAGCAGCAGGGCTGCCGGGACTGCGGTGCGAGGACGACGGAGCAGGGCCCGCAGCGAGAGGCGGTGATGCACGAGCTCGTCATGACACTTCGCGAGGTCCCTGCGCAGCCCTTCCGCCGATTTGTACCGGCGTTCCGGGTCTTTCGCGAGGCAACGCTCGAGGATGTCGTCCAGGTCGGTGGGCACGCCCTGGCGGAGAGTGCCGGCAGCCGGCGGAGTCCCCGTCAGGATCGCGGACAGCACCGAGACCGGGGAGTCTCCGTCGAAGGCTCGGCGCCCCGTGACCATCTCGTACAGCACCGCGCCGAAGGAGAAGATGTCGGTCCGGGCGTCGACCGGCTTGCCCTGGGCCTGCTCCGGCGACGCGTACCCGATCGTTCCCAGGATCACCCCCTGGCGTGTCGGGCTGTCGGCGGTGGGTGCTTCGGACTCGGGGGACGAGACGGGCCCCAGCGACCTCAGCCGGGCGAGGCCGAAGTCGAGGATCTTCGCGCGGCCGTCGTTCGTGATGAAGAGGTTCTCGGGTTTGAGGTCGCGGTGGACGATGCCCTTGTCGTGCGCCGCGGCCAAGCCGTGTGCGATCTGGACACCCAGCTCCAGTGCATCGGCCGGCGTCAGTGGCCCCTGGCGCAGCCTCTGCCGGAGCGTCTGCCCCTCGAGCAGCTCGGTGACGATGTAGGGCGCACCGTCGTGGGTGCCGAGGTCGTGGAGGATGAGGATGCTCGGGTGGTTGAGCACCGCCGCGGCACGGGCCTCCTGCTCGAAACGCCGCAGGCGCTCCGGGTCGGAGGCCAGCTCGGACGGCAGGACCTTGACCGCCACCTCGCGGCCGAGGCGGGTGTCCTGGGCCCGGTAGACCTCGCCCATGCCACCGGCTCCGAGCTGTCCCCGGATCTCATACGGCCCGAGCCGGACGCCCGCCGCCAGGCTCATGGGCTCCTCACCACGTCGGAACGTCTTTCCAGCCGGGGAAGGGGCCGACTTCGAGCTTCCAGCCGGTGGACGACGACGGGTCGCGGACGACGCGGAGGGAGGTGAGGGCGTCGAGCTTCGCCAGCAACTCCGCGTGGGAAGCAGGACGCGTCCTCTTCCCTGAACGAGTGCAGACCGGGGTACGGGCTCTTCTCTTCGATGCCTGGCAGTGGGGCCGCGCCCCTCGGCTCGGCCTGGATCGCCTCGAGCGCCACCACCAGGTCGTGCGCCGAACCGATCCGATCCTCCGGCTCCTTCTCCAGGCACCGGCGGACGACACCGCCGAGAGCCGGCGAGGCCGCGGGGGCGACCATCGACAGCTCCGGCGGCGTCTCCTCCAGGATGGCCGCCAGCGTGGCGACCGCCGTCTCTCGCCGGAAGGGGTGCCTCCCCCCCAGAAGCTCGTACAGCACCACCCCCAGCGAGAAGAGATCGCTCCGCGCGTCGAGCGCACGGCCTCGCACCTGCTCGGGAGACATGTAGCCCACCGTGCCGACGAGCTGTCCCGGCCGCGAGGGGGACGACGCCGTCGCCTCCTGGCTCCCCGCCGTCTCGCCGGCCGCGAGCCTGGCGAGGCCAAAGTCGAGGATCTTCAGCCGCCCGTCGGTCGTGACGAACAAGTTCTCGGGCTTGAGGTCGCGGTGGAGGATTCCCCTGGCGTGAGCGGCCTCCAGGCCCCGCGCGGCCTGCACGGCAAGCGCGAGGACCTGACGCTGCGTCGGGGTGCGGCGCGACGCGAGCTCCCGCAGCGTCTCGCCTTCGAGAAGCTCCGTGACCACGTAGGGCGTGCCGGCGGCCGACGAATCGGCGGCGGTGCGGTGCGTGCCCACATCGTGAACCGTGAGGATGTTGGGGTGATTGAGGGCGGCGACCGCCCGCGCCTCGCGCTCGAAGCGCGCGAGCCTTTCCGGGTCGCGCCCGACGTCCTCCGGCAGGACCTTGACCGCGACCTCGCGGCCGAGCCGCGGGTCGCGCGCGCGGTAGACCTCGCCCATCCCTCCGGACCCCAGCAGGCCGAGAACCTCGTACGGTCCCAACCGCGAGCCGGCGGACAGGGTCATGGCGCTCCCGTGACTTGCGGGAGATCATGCGCCCCCGCCGAGTCGGTTCAATGAGCCGTTCGGCTCAGGCCGCCGGACCTGCCGCCCACGCCGCTTGACCGGCGCCGCCGATGGTGTTTAACTTGAGATGACCTTCGAAGGAGGCGCTCCCGTGAAGTCGGCCATCAATGCAAAGGAGCTGCGGGCTTCGCTGCCGCGGGTGGTCGAGGAGGTGCGCCGGGGTGCGCGCTTCACCGTCATCTACCGCAGCCGGCCCGCCTTCCGGATCGTCCCTGTGGACGACGCGGTGGAGTCCGCGGGGCCGCTCGACGCGGACCCGCTGTACCGCGCCGAGGCGGTCGGTCGTTCCGTGGATGGCGCGTCGGCCGCCGACCACGACGCGCTGCTGTACCGGCCGTGAAGGCGCTGTTCGTCGACACGGCGGGATGGATGGCCTGCGCGGACGCTGCCGATCCCGCGCATGCGGGCGCGGTTGCCGCGAGGGACGAGGCACTCGAGGCGGGACGCGTGCTGCTCACGACGGACTACGTCGTGGACGAGACCTTGACTCTCGTCCGCCTGCGGCTTGGCGTGCCCGCCGCAGAGAAGTGGTGGGCCCAGGTCGAAGCCAGCCCGCGCGTCCGGTGGCAGTGGATCGACCTCGCACGCAGCGACAAGGCACGCGCCCTGTTCTTCCGCTACCGGGACAAGGACTATTCGTTCACCGACTGCACCAGCTTCGTCGTCATGCGGGAGCTGAAGCTGAAGGAGGCCCTCACTACGGATCGCCACTTCCGGCAAATGGGTTTCCAGACCCTGGCCTGACCCGCCAGGCTCTCACCAGGCCGGTAGGTCCCAGTAGGGCCATGTTCGCACCTCTCCCGACTCGAGATCCACACTGTCGTGCGGCGCGCGTGGCGAGCGTCACGAGAAGGAGCCCTTGTCCGCCCACGGTGGCGAGCGCGGCCGTTCCCCCGCGGGATTCACGGCGGCCCCGTAGCAGAAGTAGTTGCCGAGCAGCTCCACCCTCTGCTGGGTCCTTGATCGCGACCTCGCGCCCGAGCCGCGCGTCGCGCGCGCGGTACACCTCGCCCATGCCCCCCGCCCCGAGGAGCCCCCGGATCTCGTACGGCCCGAGCCGCGTGCCGGCCTCCAGCGTCATGACTGTGGACCTCGGCAGGCCTTCTGGAGCTTCCGCCGTCAGAAGGTCAACCGGGTGACGAGCTGCAGTGTCCGCGGGGGACGCACTCCGCTGATGCTGCCGAAGCCGTTGTTGCGGACCAGGCTGCCGTTCGCGTCGTAGGCCAGGTTCGTGATCGTCGGGTTGGTGAGGCTCGCGAAGACGGCGGTGTTGTTGACGCCAGTGAACTGGGTGTGGTTGAGGGCGTTGAAGGCGTCGAGGCGCACCTCGAGCCGGATCCCCTTCCCGAACGAGAAGCTCTTCGAGAGGGAGAGGTCGAGGTTGTCGACCGGCGAGCCGTGCAGGAAGTAGCGGGCCGACTCCATGCCGTTGCTGCCGGGCTGCGGCGGAGCGAAGCAGGACGGGTCGATCTGCTTGTAGGGGTCGCTGCTCCAGCCCTTGCCCGGGTTGCAGGTGACCACGATGCGGGCGGTCTGCTGGGACCCGGGGAGGACGAGCACGTCGGAACCAGTGAGGTTCGCGTTCCCGATGCCGGGGATGAAGTAGTTGATGGAGTAGGGCGTGCCGCTCATCCAGCGGTAAACGCCCGAGAGCTGCCAGTCGTTCGCCAGCACACCGAGCATGCCCTTCGCGACCTTGGGCGTCTGGTAGATGAAGTTGACCACGAAGGTGTGGCGCCGGTCGTAGCTCAGGTACGAGTAGTTGGCGCGGCGGTTCTCCTCCGGGGTTGCGTTCGGTCGCACGAGGGTGAAGTCGGTGTCGGCCGTGCCCAGGGCCTTGCTCCAGACGTAGAAGACAGAGAACATCAGCCCGTTTTCGAAGCGCCGGCTGAGAGAGGTCTGCAGGGCGTGGTAGTTGGAGAACGCCCCGTATTCCCAGAGGTACATGGTGCCGTAGCCCTGGTACGGCCGCAGCAGGTCGTCGGCCAGGGCCGTCGCGCCGGGCACGGGGCTCGGCGCGCGGGTGGGATCCTGGTTCTCCGGCAGGAACTTGGCCCCCCAGGGGACTGCGTTGATCGGGTTCTTCTGAAGGAGGTCCTTCGACGAGGAGCCCACGTAGGCGAGGTCGAAGACGATGGCGTGCGCCAGCTTGTGCTGAACGCCGACGTTCCAGGCCGTGACACGCGGCGAAGTGAAGTCATACGCCGTCGGTGCCATCGTCAGGGTCGGATTCGGGTCGCCCTCGGAGACGGAGAGGTCCTGGAGACGTCCCCACTGCAACTGCGCCTGCAGCATGCCCGGAGCGTTCGTGATCTGGTCGAACACCATGTTGCCCTGCGGACGGTCGTAGAAGATCCCGAACCCGCCGCGGAGGATCGTCCTCCCTGACCCCGAGACGTCGTACACGACGCCGAGCCGGGGCGACACGCGGAACGCGCTGCCGCTCTGCATCGTGTCGCCTATTCCCTGGCCGGCCTGGAATGCCCCGTTGAACCGATCCGAGTCGGGGGTGAGACGCCCGATGAACCGGCCGTCGACGGTGTTCCCCAGCGTGGGCGTCACCCCGGCGTTGACGAGCGCGGGGTCCATGCCGCGCCGGGCGCTCCCCGAGCAGGGGTAGGAGCCGATGCAGACCGGGTGGTAGAGGCGCGCAGCCTTCGCGGCGTCGTACCGGTCCGGGAAGGAAGTTGGAGGCCTGGAGCGTCTGGTCCCACTGCGGGGTCAGGTAGTAGAAGCGTACGCCGTAGTCGAGGGTGAGCCGCCTGCTCGCCTTCCAGTTGTCCTGCAGGTACCACTCGAGGTTGTCGTAGACCCACTCCGCCATCGCGGCCTTCGAGGCCTGCTGATAGAGCTGGAAGGCCCCGATCGCCGCGTTCGCGTAGCCGAAGCCGGTGTCATAGGAGTTGTTGGGGTCGTCGACGAAGCTCACCACGCTGTTGTGGTAGGCGAAGTCGCCCTGGGTCTTGTAGCTGTGCTGGAAGTACAGGCCTGCCTTCAAGGTGTGGCCCCCCCGGATCTTCGTCAGGTTGGCGAGGGCGTCGTAGGTCGTGTTGTTCTCGCGGAAGGGCGCGTATGCGGTGAAGATGGTGCCCGCGCTGGGGCCGACGTGGCCGCCGCCGAAGTAGAAGAACGGGATGTAGTCCCCTTGGACGGCCTGCGGGTAGAGGTATCGGGAAGTCGGCGAGGCCTGCGGACGAGCGCCTCAAGGCGGGGTTCTCGGTGTCGATGGTGATCGTGTTGCTCGCGCTGCCGACGCTCACCTCGATCGAGGTCGTGGCGCCGAGGATGCCGGTGGCCGAGAGCAGCCAGTTCTTCCCGGGACGGTCGAACACGGCGCGGGCGGTGTCCAGATTGGCGTTCACAGAGATCGTGCCGTAGGGCAGGTGCTGCGTTTCCACGTTGCGCATGTACCGGCCCGTGAACCGCCAGCGGTCCGTGGCCTGAAAGTCGAGGCGGAGCATCTCCTCGCGGCGGGGCACGTCGCTCGGCGTCTGGCTTCTGTAGTTGATGCCGCTCGAACCCGCCGTGTTCGGCAGCGGGTAGATGTTCAGAGCGTTGAGGCCGGGCTGCCACAGGCGGCTCTGTGGGATCCGGCCCAGGACACCACCGTCCTGGAAGCAGCCGCGCGTGTCGGAGGCGTTGCACGGCAGGTTCGTCGTGTAGTCGCGGATGTAGGGGTACGGGTTCCCGCTGCTGTCCACGCTCTGCGAGAAGTCTCCCCGTCGCTCGAGCTCCGTGGGCACGCGAGCCAGCCGCTCGGCGACGGAGTCGTTTCGCCTCTGCCACTCCTGGCTCCAGAAGAAGAAGAGCTTCTTCTTGTGCGTGTTGAAGACACCAGGGATGTAGACCGGGCCGCCGATCGTGTAGCCGAAGTCGTTTCGCGAGGCGTCGGGCGTTTCGATGAGCGCGCCGCTCCCGACCGGGGGGGGCGCCGCAGCCCGCAGGTTGGTCCAGCTGTTGGCGTCCCAGCCGGACCGCCGGCCGTACCAGTAGCCCGAGCCGTGGAATGACTGCGTCCCGCTCTTGGTGACCACCTGCACCTGCCCACCTACGGCCCGGCCGTACTCCGCCTGGTAGGCGTTGGTGAGGATCTTGAGCTCGGAGACGGCGTCGAGGTTCGTGGTGGCCATTGCGCCACCGTTGTTGCCCGTGTCGATGTTGGCCACACCGTCGATCGTCATGTTGTTCGAGTTCGGCCGCTGCCCGTTCGCCGTGAGGCTGTCCAACGTCTCGGGCGGGCCGGTCGTCCCGGTCCAGCTGGGCGGCATGGGAACGACGCCCGGCACCAGGGTCGTGAAGCTGAACATGGAGCGGCCGTTGTTGGCGATGTCCTTGATGGTCTCGGCCTCGAGCGCGTACGAGCGCTCGCCGCTGTGCGCCTGCAGCTCGCTGACGCGGCCCGTGATGGCGACCTCCTCTGCCACACCGCCCACAGCGAGCGTCAGGATCCCGGCGGAGAACTTGTCGTTCGCGTTGACGACCACGTTCGTCTGCTCCAGCGTCCTGAAGCCTTCGAGGCTGACGCGGAGCGTGTAGGCATCCGGCCGGACGATGGGGAAGACGAAGCGGCCCTGGCGGTCCGACGTGGCCGTCAGCGTGTATGCCTGCGTACGGCTGGTGAGCGTGACGGTCGCTCCAGGCAGCATCCCACTCTGGGAGTCCTGCACCGAGCCGAACACCGAGGCGCTGGTCGTCTGTGCGGCGAGAGGCGCGGCCACCAGGAGACACAGCCCGAAAGCCAGGGTCAGTCCCAGGGCGCTACGACTCGAATGAATCGAGCGCACGAAGCACCCCCCATTCCTCGGCCTGTTCGCGGCCGGCCTGCAGGTGCCATTCTGCTCCCCTGGCGCCAGGAGAGCCCTTTCATTTCGCTTGGAGGCGACCCGCAGGGCCGCCGTGCGCTTCCTAGGTCGTGTGCACCACGAGCACCGGCACCTTAGCGCCCCGGACCACGTGCTGGGTGGTGGACCCGAAGAGAGCCAGGTCCACGGGATTGCGGCCGCGGACGCCCATCACGACGAGGTCGACGTGCTCTTCCTCCGCCACGCGCAGGATCTCGCGCCACGCGCGGCCGCCCACCACCTCCTCGTGCGGGCGAGGCTTTCGGGCACGCTCGGACACGACGCGCTGCAGGCGGTCCCGTGCGTCCTGCTCCAGGTAGCGCCGGAACTCGGGCACGTCGAAGCCGGCGATCCGGGCGCCGGGCTCGTCCTCGACGAGCAGCTCGAGGACGTGAAGGACGGTGACGTCGATGCCGGGTTGCTCGGCGATCTTCAGCGCGTAGTCGAGGGCCGCCAGCGAGGCGTTCGAGAAATCCACGGGGCAGAGGATCCGGCGGAACAGGACGCTGCCCGCCGAGTGAGGCTCCGCGGGCGGGGGCACCGTGAGCACCGGGCAGGGGGCCTTGCGCAGCACCTTCTCGGTGACGGAGCCGAGCATCCAGCGCTCGAAGCCGCCCCGGCCGTGCGTGCCCATTACGATGAGATCGGCCGGCCAGCTCCGTGCACGGTCGAGGATCTCGTGCACCACCCGGCCCTCGTAGACGCCGATGCGCACGGGCACACCGAGCGGGCCCGCGGGCGCGGCAAGCGTCTCCAGCGCCTTCTGCAGGCGGCCGCGGACGGCGGGGTCGAGCACGGCCCAGGCCGGGTAGGACGCGGGGCCCGCCGGGCCCGGCAGCAGCGGCTCGTTGACGTGTGCGAGCTCGATCTCCGACTTGTGGGCGCGGGCGATCGCGAGGGCATGCTCGAACGCACGCGGGGCGATCTCGGAGAGATCGGTCGGACAGAGGATGCGCTGGATCTCGATCATGATTGCCCTCCCCAGAGCGGCTCCATGTTCTCGACGTACTTGAAGCCGGTGCCCGTGTCGAAGATCACCACCGTGTCGTCCGGGCCGAGGTGGCCGGAGACCTTGAGCTTGCGCGCCGCGCTGACGCAGGCGCCGCCCTCGGGCGCCATGAAGATGCCCTCCGTCGCGGCGCCGTCCTTGACGCCCTGGATGATCTCGGCCTCCGAGACCGCGATCGGCGCACCGTGGCTCTCGCGCAGCGCGCGCAGGATCAGGAAGTCGCCGAGCGCCTTCGGCACGCGCAGGCCGTGGGCGAGCGTCGTCGCGCCTTCCCAGAGCGGGGCGTCCTCGCGACCCTCCTGGAAGGCCTTCACGATCGGCGCGCAGCCCTCCGCCTGCACGGCGTACATGCGTGGGCGCCGCGTGCGCACGAAGCCCATCTCGAGCATCTCCGCGAAGGCCTTCCACATGCCGATCAGGCCGGTGCCCCCGCCCGTCGGGTACAGGATCGCGTCGGGCATCGTCCAGCCCAGCTGCTCGGCGAGCTCGTACCCCATCGTCTTCTTGCCCTCGATGCGGTACGGCTCCTTGAGCGTGGCGCACTCGTACCAGCCGCGCTGCTTCGCCTGCTCGGCGCACAGGCGCCCGGCGTCGGTGATCAGCCCGTCGACCAGCACCACCTCGGCGCCGTAGGCCTCGGTCTCCATCAGGAACAGCCGGGCGATGTCTCGGGGCAGGAACACGTGGGCCTTGAGGGCCGCCCGTGCCGCGTACGCCGCGAGCGCGCTGCCGGCGTTGCCTGCCGAAGGCAGGCAGACGTCGGTCGCGCCGAGCGCCTTCGCCATCGAGACCGCCATCGCCAGGCCGCGGGCCTTGAAGGAGCCCGTCGGGTTGCCGCCCTCTTCCTTGATCAGCAGCTTCGGCAGCCCCACCCTGGCGCCCAGGCGCGGCGCGGGGACGAGTGGCGTGAAGCCCTCTCCCAGCGTCACGCGCTCCTCCGCGTCTGCGAGCGGGAGCACCTCGTGGTAGCGCCAGAGCGTGGGCTCGCGCAGGGCGAGGTGGCCCGGCCGCATGTCGAGGGCCGCCTTGGCCAGGTCGTAGCGTGCGAACAGCGGGGCGCCGTCGGCTTCGCAGACCGTGTGCACGCGGCCGGGCCTGTAACGGCGTCCGCAGCGGGTGCACTCGAGGTCGCTCAGCATGGCCGCTCCCGTCCGGATGACGGACGGATTATACGGGCGTCGTCACCTGGCCGCCGCCAGGACCTTCATCTCGAAGCCGCGCCCGAACAGGTCGTCCTCGCCGAACTCCCACTGCGCCGTGTCGCCGTTGGCACAGGTGTTCGCACGCAGGATGGGAACGGGCATCACGAGCGTCGCGCGGAAGCGGACGCGGCCTTCGCCTTCCGGCGGCAGGAACGGCAGGCCCGCTTGCTCCACCTCGGCGAGCAGCGGGTCGGCGAGCTTCTTCATCGCCGTGTCGGTCGCCTCGTCGACGTCGGCCACGGCCGTGCCCGCCGACAGCGAGGCCAGGCGGGCCACGAGCTGCTTCTGTCTGGCGTCGAGCCTGTCGAGCACGTCGTCCAGCTCGCGCCTTTCGCGCGGGCCGAAGAACGGCCTCTGCGCGACCTGCGCCACGTCGCGCGCGAACGGCGTGGCGAACACGTCGCGGTAGAGCCGGCGCAGCTCGCCCTCGCGTGGCGGGACGCCCCGCTCGCCCAGCGCCTCGGCGAACTGCCGGGCGAACGTGCCCTCCTGCCTGGCCGCCAGGCGCGACAGCAGGCGGATGCCGGCCAGCGGCGAGGCCGGGTCGCGCAGGACCTCCTGGTACTCGTAGAGGCCGTGCTCGGGGTCGGCGAAGGCCGAGACCGAGTTGCGCGCGGGCTGCGCCCGTCGCGCGCGCGCGCGCCAGTAGTCGCCCTCGACGGCGTTGGCGGAGGGAAGGCCCACGGCCTCGACGCTCAGCACGTGCAGGCCGAGCTCGCTGTCCTCGCTGATGCGCCACGGTTCGCCCGAGGGGAAGCGCTGCAGCGTCAGCAGCGGGTCCTGCCCCGGCGGGATCGCCACGCGCGCGTCGCCCTTCTCGGTGTCGACGCGCTCGAGCCGGTACTCGATGCGGCGGGTGCAGCTCCCGTCGCCCTGGATCTGCGTGAAGATCTCGACCGACAGCCTGTTCTCGATGCAGCCGCCGAGCGACAGGCCGAGGGCCGCGAGCAGCAGGGCCCGCGGCGCGCGCTGCACTCAGACCTCCATGATCTCGGCTTCCTTGTTCTCGAGGGCCGCGTTGATCTCCTCGATGTGCTGATCGGTCAGCCTCTGCACCTCGGCCAACGCGTGCTTCTCGTCGTCCTCGCTCGTCTCGTGCTCCTTCAGCAGCCTCTTCAGGTGCTCGTTCGCGTCCCGGCGCACGTTGCGGATCGCCACGCGGCACTCCTCGGCGTGCTTGTGGGCGAGCTTCACCAGGTTCTTGCGGCGCTCCTCGGTGAGGGAGGGCACCGGGATGCGGATGATCTTGCCGTCGTTCTGCGGGTTGAGGTCGAGCCCGGAGCTGCGGATGGCCTTCTCGATCGCCGGCAGCAGCGCCGGGTCCCAGGGCTGCAGCGTGATCAGCGTGGGGTCGGGGACGGCCAGGTTGCCGACCTGGTTGAGCGGCGTCGGGGTGCCGTAGTAGTCCACGCGGACCATGTCCAGCATCGACAGCGAGGCGCGCCCGGTGCGCATCGTGGCCAGCTCGCGGAGCATCGTGTCGACCGTGTGACGCATCCGGCCCTTCGCGTCGACGACCATCTGCTTGAGAGGCATCGCTACTCCTTGACCAGTGTCCCGATCGCCTCGCCCTGCACGATCCGCCGCAGGTTCCCCTTCCGCTTCAGGTCGTAGACGATGATCGGGAGGTGGTTGTCCATGCACAGGGAGATGGCGGTGGCGTCCATCACCCGCAGCCCCTTCTGCAGCACCTCGAGGTAGGTGAGGCGCTCGAACCTCTTCGCCTTGGGGTGCTTCATGGGGTCGGCGTCGTAGATCCCGTCGACCTTGGTCGCCTTCAGGATCACCTCGGCCTTCACCTCCATGGCGCGCAGCGCCGCCGCGGTGTCGGTCGAGAAGTACGGGTTCCCGGTGCCGGCGGCGAAGATCGTGACGCGGCCCTTCTCCATGTGGCGCATGGCACGCCGGCGGATGAAAGGCTCGCAAACCTCCTTCATCTCGATCGCCGACAGCACGCGCGTGAAGACCCCGGCGTACTCGAGGGCGTCCTGCAGGGCCAGGGCGTTGATCACGGTGGCGAGCATGCCCATGTGGTCGGCCGACACGCGGTCCATGCCCAGGGCGTTGTCCGAGACGCCGCGGAAGATGTTGCCGCCGCCGACCACGGCCGCGATCTGCAGGCCCAGGCGGTGGACGTCGAGGATCTCCTCGGCCAGGTAGCCGGTCAGGTTGCGGTCGATGCCGAAGGACTTCTCGCCGAGCAACGCCTCGCCGGAGAGCTTGAGGAGGACGCGCTTGTAGGCGAGGCCTTTCTTGGTGCCGGGCATGGAGATCCTCCTCCGCGGCTCCGCCCGGCCTCCGGCGGAGGCCGGGCGCGCCAATCGTACTACTACTCGGCGTCGGCCTTGCCGGACTCCTCGCCCAGGCGGTAGCGCACGAAGCGCCTGACCTCGACGCCCTTCCTCAGCACCTGGCCCACGGCGAGCTTCGGGTCCCGGATGAAGGGCTGCTCGAGCAGGCAGAAGGTGGCGTAGTACTCCTTCAGCTTGCCCTCGGCGATCTTGTCCACCACGTTCGCCGGCTTGCCGGAGGCGGCCGCCTGCGCGCGGTAGATCTCCTTCTCCTTGGCGAGCACCTCGACGGGCACCTCGCCCCTGCCGACGTACAGGGCCGCCGCCGGCGAGGCGGCCGCGACGTGCATCGCCACGTCCTTGGCGAGCGCCTGCAGCTCCGCCGGCTCGGCCGAGCCCGCGGAGAGCTCCACCAGCACGCCGACCTTCGCGGCGGGCGGGTGGACGTACGCGGCGACCAGGCCCGCAGCGGAGCGCTCGAAGCGCGCGAAGCGGCGGACCACGATGTTCTCCTTGATGACCGCGATCTTCTCCTGCACCAGCTGGCCGACCGTGAGCGACGGCCGCTTCACGAACGGCTGTTCCAGCAGCGTGGGCACGCCCGTCGGCGCGGCCTGGCCGACGTGCTCGGCGACGTCCTTCACCAGCGCCTGGAAGTCCGGTGTCTTGGCGACGAAGTCGGTCTCGCAGTTGACCTCGACCAGCACGCCGACGCCGGCGTCCGGCGCGATGTAGGCGCCGACCGCGCCGTCGGCGGCCGTGCGGCCGGCCCTCCTGGCGGCCGCGGCGAGGCCCTTCTTGCGGAGGATCTCGCGGGCGGCTTCCATCTCGCCCTTGGCCTCCAGCAGGGCCGACTTGCAGTCCATCATTCCGGCGCCCGTCTCCTCGCGGAGCCGGCGCACGACCTCGGCTGAGATGCTGCTCATGAATCCTTCCTCGGAGTAACTTCCGTCGTGAGAAGCCCCGGGGGCCGTCGTCCGGCTCCCCGGGGGGGACGTCTCGCAGGCCGGCGGCGGCCCCGAGCCGTCAGGCCGTGGGCGTAGCCACGGGGCGGGCCGGCCGACGCGCCGGCTCGGCGCCGCCGGCGACCGTCTCGGCCAGCTGCGCCTCGCGCAGGCCACGGCCGGCGAGCACCGCGTCCGCGACCTTGCCGGCGAACAGGCGGATCGCCCGCAGCGCGTCGTCGTTGCCGGGGATGGGGACGTCGACCTCGTCCGGGTCGGAGTTGGTGTCGAGCACGCCGACCACCGGCACCTTCAGCTTGCGCGCCTCGGCGACCGCGATCGCCTCGCGGCGGGTGTCGATCACGAACACCGCGTCCGGCACGCTCTTCATGCTCTTGATGCCGGCCAGGTTCTTCTCGAGCTTCGCGCGCTCCTTGTCGAGGTGGGCGAGCTCTTCTTCGTGAGCCGCTCGCGCTGCGTCTCCTGCGGGCCGGTGAGCGTCATCTCCAGCTCGCGCAGCCGCTCCAGGCTGCGGCGGACGGTGATGAAGTTCGTGAGCAGGCCGCCCAGCCAGCGCTCGGTCACGTAGGGCATGCCGCAGCGCTTCGCCTCCTCCGCGATCGCCTCCTGCGCCTGGCGCTTGGTGCCGATGAACATGATCGTCTTGCCCTGCGCGGCCAGCTCCTGCACGAACTGCAGCGCGTCCTGCAGCAGCCGGTGGGTCTTCTGCAGGTCGATGATGTAGATGCCGTTGCGCTCGCCGAAGATGTACTCCTTCATCTTCGGGTTCCAGCGGCGGGTCTGGTGGCCGAAGTGGACGCCGGCCTCCAGCAGGTCCTTGATGCTGACGCCGCCGACGGCGGCAGGGGCAGCGGCCGCCTCGGGCGGCGGGGCTGCGGGTACGGTGGTCTCGGACAACACGGCCTCCTTGTCAGCCCCGGGATCGCCTCGTGCGCCCGGGGCTTTCCGGCCCCTCGCGGGGCTCGTAGTGGTCTAACGCTTGCTGAACTGGAAGCGCCGGCGGGCGCCCTTCTGCCCGTACTTCTTGCGCTCCTTGATGCGCGCGTCGCGGGTCAGGAAGCCGGCCTTCTTAAGCCGGCCGCGCAGCTCGGCGTTGAACGCGCACAGCGCGCGCGAGATCCCGTGGCGCAGCGCGCCGGCCTGGGCCACGACGCCGCCGCCCTCGATGGTCGCCACCACGTCGAAGTGGTCGTTCGTCTCGGTCGCGGAGAAGGGCTGCTTGACGACCTGCTTCAGCGCCTCGATGCCGCCGAAGTACTCGTCGAGGCCGCGGTCGTTGAGCTGGAACTCGCCCTTGCCCGGGCGCAGGTGCACGCGCGCGATCGAGGTCTTGCGCTTCCCGGTGCCGTAGTACTCGAGTGTGGTCGTGGCCAAGGCTTGCTCGTCTCCTCTACAGTGTGAGCGGCTGCGGCTTCTGGGCCTGGTGCGGGTGCTTGGGGCCGCCGTAGACCTTCAGCTTGAGGAACATCGCCCGGCCCAGCTTGGTCTTGGGCAGCATGCCGCGGATGGCCTCCTCGACGATGCGCGTCGGGCGCAGCCTGCGGACCTCGCGGACCGTCTGCGTCTTCAGGCCCCCCATGAAGCCGGAGTGCCGCCGGTAGAGCTTGCCCTCTTCCTTGCGGCCGGTCACCACCACCTGGTCGGCGTTGATCACGACCACGTGGTCGCCCGTGTCGAGGAACGGCGTGTAGATCGGCTTGCGCTTGCCGGTCAGCGCGTCGGCCGCAGCCGTGGCCACCTTCCCGAGCACCTTGCCGCTCGCGTCGATCACGAACCAGCGGCGCCCGAGAGCGTCCGCCTTGGGAATGTAGGTCGGCATCCGGTGGGTCCCTCTTCAGCCCCAGTGCACGCTCCTGGTGCGGGGCGCAAACCTCGTATTCTTATGGTACTTCGCCCGCGCTGTCAAGGAGTCCGTGACGCGTCAGGGGTCGTCGCTGCCCGCCACCCGGCGCCGAACAGGGCTTCTAGCGTCGTAAGGAGGCCCCCCGGCTTTGCCGGGGAGGCTGCAGAAGTTTGACAGTTCCGGGAATGTCCAATGCACTCCCTGCCGTGAGCCGCTCAAGCATCACGACAGGGAGTACCCATGGACGACTACGAGAACCTAAGCCACAGCGTGTGGGACTGCAAGTACCACGTGGTGTTCATCCCGAAGTACCGGAAGAAAGCGCTGTACGGGGAACTGCGCCGGCACCTGGGCGATATGTTCCGGACCTTGGCGGCGCAGAAGGAGAGCCAGGTGCTGGAAGGCCACCTGATGCCGGACCACGTGCACATGCTGATCTCGATCCCGCCGAAGTACTCGGTCGCGCAGGTGATCGGGTACATCAAGGGCAAGAGCGCGATTCACGTGGCGCGGACGTTCTTCGACCGCAAGCGCAACTTCGTCGGGCAGCACTTCTGGGCGCGGGGATACTTCGTCTCGACCGTAGGTCGAGACGAGGCAGGCCATTCGCGAGTACATCCGCAACCAGGAGGACGAGGACAAGCGACTGGATCAGCTGCAGACTCGTGTAGGCGCGCCACCTTCAGGTGGCTCACCGGGCCGCTCGTGAGCGGCCCACAACTCAGCCGCCTTGGGCGGCTCACGACGTAAAGCCCCCGGCTTTGCCGGGGGATAGGTTACCGCGTCAGCGGAGCCAGCAGGCGGGCGTGCGAGAGAGCCGGCAGCTCCCGGCGCAGGCGCTCGAGCCGGGCGAAGTCGAGATCGGCCAGCGCCACCCCCTCGCCGTCGGGGACCTGCGCCAGCACCGAGCCCCAGGGGTCGACGATCATGGCCTGCCCGTGCGAGGCGCGCCCGCCGCCGTGGTGCCCGACCTGCGCGGGCGCCACCACGTACGCCAGGTTCTCGATCGCCCGGGCGCGCAGCAGCACCTCCAAGTGCGCCTTGCCGGTGCGCTCGGTGAAGGCGGAAGGCACACACAGCACCTGCGCCCCGCGCTGCGCGAGGCTGCGGGTACAGCTCGGGGAAGCGCAGGTCGTAGCAGATCGAGAGGCCGAGCCGGCCGGCCGGGGTGTCGGCGACGACGACCTCGCTCCCGGCCACGACCGCAGCGCGACTCCTTCAGGTGCTCCATGCCCGGCAGGTCGATGTCGAAGAGGTGGAGCTTGCGGTAGGCGGCCAGGATCGTCCGTCAGGGCCGAGCAGGACCGAGGTGTTCTGCACGCGGCTGTCGCCTTCGATCCTCTCGGGGATGCCGACCAGGCGCAGAGGTCAGCGCGTGACGACGCACCAGGTCCGCCATGCGGCGCACACGGCCGTCGAGCGGCTGCGCGTCGGGCACGGCACGCCCGGCAGCAGGAGGAAGGCGAAGTTCTCCGGCAGCGTGACCAGGCGCGCGCCCCGTGCTCGGCGGCGCATGTGACGAGCCCCTCGGCCGTGGCGAGGTTGCGCTCGACGTCCGTGGTCGAGGTCATCTGGACGACCGCGGCACTCACGCGCTCGACGCTTGCGCTCATCTGCGCCTCCTGCGCCGCGGGGCGGGCCGCGCCGAGCGCCCCGGCCGCGCCGGCCGCCGCAGAGGATGCCCCGCGCGTGGCGAGCGTGCCGGCCTCGCCTCGTCGCTGGCCCACGCCTGCCGGCTCTCCCAGCCGCACAGCGCGAAGACCGGGCAGACGGAGCACGCCGGGCGGCGCGCGTCGCACACCTTGCGGCCGTGGAAGATGAGCAGGTCGGTGGTGCGCGTCCAGCGCTCGCGCGGGACGAGCGCCATCAGCTCCTGCTCGACCTTCGGCGGCTCCGTGCTTCTCGTGAGCCCCAGCCGGTTCGACACGCGCAGCACGTGGGTGTCGACGGTGATGCCCTCGTTGACGCCGTAGGCGTGGCCCAGCACGACGTTCGCCGTCTTGCGGCCGACGCCGGGCAAGGGCACGAGCTCTTCCATCGTGCGCGGCACCTGCCCTGCGTGGCGCTCGACGAGCCCCGGGCGAAGCCCGTCACGCTCCTGGCCTTCGCGCGGAAGAAGCCCGTGCTCCGGATGACCTCCTCGACGTCGGCCAAAGGCGCGGCCGCGAGCGAAGGCGCGTCGGGGTAGCGGGCGAACAACGGGGCGTCACCATGTTGACGCGCTCGTCGGTGCACTGCGCGGACAAGATCGTCGCGACGGAGAGCTGGAAGGCGCCGGAGTAGTCGAGCGCGCACCTCGCCTCCGGGTGCGCGTGCTCGAGCGCATCGAGGATCTGCCTCGCACGCTCCGGAGTGGGACGGATCTTCGTCGGCCTGCGGGCGGCCACGGAGGGATTCTAGCAGCCGGCCCGCGTCCTACCTCGCGCGGCGCAGCGCCGGCGTGACGGGGAACAGAGGCGCCTGAACGGCTGGCGGCTCGAGGCGGGAGAGGCGGACCAGGATGCCTCGCACGCCTCCGGCCGGGTCGAGCAGGGGCAGCGCTGCCTCGCGGGCGCTCGCGGCGAGCTCGTCCTCGTCGTCCAGGACGGGCCGCGGAGGCCTGGCTGCGGCGCGCGCACTCTTTGGCGCGGCGTACCTCGACCGTCACGACGCCCGCCGCGAGCCGGAACGGCTTCAGCCGGCGGGCGGCCCGCCGCGCGACCGCTCCCGTGATCTCCGCGAGCGCCTGCGCGTCGCTGCGCCGGTCCCGGATCGCCGCCTCCTCCTGCACGAAGGGGGGCGCTGCCGCCACCGCGATCGGCTTCTCGTCCTCGCCGCGCGCCGCAGCGCGCAGCCGTTCGGCCGCCGGGCCGGCCAGGGCGGCGAGCGTCTTCTCGTCGACGCCCGCGACCTGCCCGAGCGTCGTCAGGCCGGCGCGCTCGAGGCTCGCCTGCAGGAACGGCGGCAGCTCGAGCTCGGCGATTGGTTTGCCCGCGAGAAACGACAGCTCGTAGCCGGGCAGCACGACCAGCAGCCCGCGGGGCCGCGCCCAGGACGAGGCGATGCGGGCGGCGAGGCGCGAGGAGGCGACGCCGAGCGAGGCGTCGAGGCCCAGGCGCCGCTGCAGCTCGTCGCGGATCGTCTCGGCCGCGCCGACTGGAGGGCGGTCGCCGGGAGCGTCCGGGCGTCAGGTCGACGAACGCCTCGTCGGCCGAGGGTCGCTCGACCCTGCGGCTGGCGGCCAGCAGCACGGCCGTCACCTCTTCGCTGACGCGGCCGTAGGTGTCGAGGTCGCCGCGCAGGAACGCCCCGTCGGGGCACAGGCGGCGCGCCTCGGCCAGCGGCAGCCCAACCCGCACGCCGGCCCGCCGGGCCTCGTCGCTCACCGCCGCCACGAAGCCGAGGCCCCGGCCGTCACCCCCGATCACGACCGGCCGTCCCCGCAGCGAGGCGTCGAGCGCCCGCTCGACCGACACGAAGAACGGGTCGAGGTCGACGTGCAGGATGCTGTGCCGCCTCTTCACGACTCCAGTCTAGGAGGCCCTCCCGGCGGGGGAGGTCCGCTGTGCCGCAGCCGCCGGCGTCAGTTCAGGGGGCCGCGGGGCGGGTTGAAGGACTGCTGGTAGAGGCGGAAGTTGTCCTGGAGGGCGGCGATCAGGCCAGGCACCATCTGGACCGGCACCACGAGCCGGGCGCGGACCGGCGCCTTCACCACGTGCGTCGTCTGCGCTTCGCGAAGCTGCTTCTCGGTGGGCGGAAGCATCTCGCAGAACGTGAGCGTGAAGTCGAAGGGGGAGTTCTGGATCGCGCAGAAGTTGCTGTAGACGCGCGGCACCGAGCTGTCTTCGTCGGCGACGATGGTGAAGTCGAGCTGGGTCTTCTCCTCGGACATGGGAGCCTCCGCGAGGGAGTTTAGCAGCCGGCCACACCCGGCCCCCGCCCGGGCGCGACGCGCAGCGCGCGATCCTGCGCCGCGCGCGGAAACGCCGCCCGATCAGTACTTGCGCAGGACGCCGATCACGACTCCCTGGATGCGCAGGCGGTCCTGGTCGACGTAGATCGGCTGCAGGGCCGCGTTCGCCGGCTGCAGGCGCACGCGTCCGCCGCCCTCGCGGTACAGCTTCTTGAGCGTGACGGTCTCGCCGTCGAGCAGCGCGATCACCATCTCGCCGTCCCGCGCGAAGCGGCGGTTCTCCACGATCACGTAGTCGCCGTCGCGGATCTGCTCCTCGATCATCGAGTCGCCCTTGACCCGCAGCACGTAGGTCTCGTCGCGACCGACCATGTCCTCCGGCACGAAGATCGTCTCGCTCGAGCTCACCGCCTCGATCGGCGAGCCCGCGGCCACGAGGCCGAGCAGCGGCAGCTCGACGGCGTGGACCTTGACCTCGGTCGGCACCAGCTCGAGCGCACGGCTGCGGTTCCAGTCGCGCTTGACGAGGCCCTTCTTCTGCAGGTTGGTCAGGTGCTTGTGGACGGTCGCCAGCGAGCGCAGGCCGAAGTGATCGGCCGTCTCCTCGATCGTCGGCGCGTAGCCGTGCTGCTCGATGTACCCGTCGAGGAAATCGAGCATCTCCTTCTGCCGCCGCGTCAGATACATGCCGTCCTCCTCGCGGCCCGGAGGCGAGCGTACCCGGCCATGGGTGCGCAGCCTCCCCGGTCAGAAGAAGGCTAGGCGAAAATCAAGCGAAAGTCAATCGCGGTGGCGCAACTCTCGAGGAGGGGCGAGAGCCGCCTGGGGCCGCGGCGGGTTCGTCGTGTCCCTGCCGGGACGGCTGCGAGACCGTGGGCGTGCGAGGCAGAGGCCGTGGGACGTGCGGCGAGGGCACGACGTGCCCACGCATCCCCACGCCGCCGTGGGGACCGAAGGAGCCGCGTCGACCGGCGCCGTACACGCCGCCGAACCCGTACCCTCCAAGGCCCCACCACAGGGGGATGCTGCCGTCTCCGTAACCTGCCATGGCGGCGCTGTCGGCCTCCTGGGCTCGCGCCTCCGCCTCGCGTGCCCGCGCCTCGGCCTCGCGCACGCGAAGCTCGGACCGGGCCTGCTCGGCCGCCTCGTCCGCCGCGCGCTCGCGCACGAGGGCCTCGTGCTCGGCAGGGGTGACCCAGCGATCCTCGAATCGGACGTAGCCGTGCGCCCGGTACGCGGCCTCCTCGTCCAGCCACGCGCCGTTCACCTCGACCCTGCCCAGGCCGCGGTTGGCGTCGGCATTCTGGGGATCGACGGCGAGCACGCGCGACCAGGCCTCTGCCGCCTGGGTGCCCAGGCCAGCCTCTTCGGCCCAGCGAGCGAGCGACGCCCAGCCGCGGGCGTCGCGCGGATCCAGGCCGGCCGCGCGCTCGCGCCAGCTCTCGAGCGGTGAGCGGCCCGGCACGATTCGCTCGACTCTCGAGAGAGGCAGCGCCACCCGGCCCGGTCCCGTCTCGATGACGACGGCGCGGTCAGTCCGCTCGACGACGAGGCCGCTGATCCGCCCGCCGCCACGGATCAGGATCTCGTCGGCGCCGGCCGGGACGGCCAGGAAGATCGTGACCCCGGTGAGTGCCCCCAGGCCGAGACGAATGAAACGTGCCGCCATGGAACCCTCCACGGACCCTTCAAGACGACTATGCGCCCAACGCGGGCCGACCGCCAGCGGAAAGCGGCGCGGATGTGGCGCTCGTGGCAGAATCGCCCGGCTTCGCCGATGCGGGTTCCCCGATTCCTGGCGATCGCGTGTGGCGCGGGCGCGCTGGGGGCGCTCGGCATCCTGGGGTTTGGAGGCGCCGCCAGTCGGCCCGGAGGGGGAGTGTGGCTGGGCCTCCCGGGGCCGGCCGCGGCTCTCGGCGTCCTCCTGGCCGTGGCGGCCCTCGCTGCCCTGCCCTCGACGCGCGGTGCCCTGGCCGACTGCTCAGGCTGGGCGGCGCCCGTCGTCCTGCTGCTCGCGGGCGTGCCGCTGGCAGGTGTGCGCGCGGTCTCGGGCCCACTCCTGCTGGCCCTGGCCGGTGCGGCCCTGGTCGGTGTCCTGGTGTCGCTGCGCCGGTGGCCGCCTCGGCTGGCGCTGCTGCCGCTCGTCTTCCTGCTGTTCGTCTGCTCCGGCGCGCGCTCGAGCCTGCGCGTCGGGCCGCAGGGGGACGAGCCGCACTACCTGATGGTCGCCGACAGCCTGCTGCGGGACGGCGACGTGTCGCTCGAGCGCGACTACGCCGAGGGACGCTACGCCCCGTTCCACGACGCCCCGCTCGCGCCGCACTTCCGCGTGCGCGGACGGCACGGAGAGGTCTACTCGCTGCACGCCCTCGGGCTGTCCGTGGCGATCCTGCCCGCCTGGGCGCTCGCCGGCTACCCGGGCGTGACCGTGTTCATGGCGCTCCTCGCGGCGCTGCTCGTGGTCGAAGTCCGCCGCTGGGTCGTCGACCTGACCGGTCGCCCGGACGTGGCCGAGGCGACCGCCTGGGCCCTCGCACTCTCGCCGCCGCTGCTGCACTACGCCGGCCTCGTGTTCACGGAGGTGCCCGCTGCGCTGGCCCTGGCGTTCGGCCTGCGACGCGGTCGGGACGCTCGTGCCGGGATCGCGAGCGCGCTCGCGGTCGGGGCAGCCGCCGCGGTGCTGCCCTGGCTGAACATCCGTTATGCGCCGCTCGCGCTGCTCGTCGTCGCCCACGCCGCCTGGCGCCGGCCGGGGCTGTCACGCCTGGCCGCGCAGCTCGGACCGCTCGCCGTGTCGGCGATCGGCATCGCGCTGTACCACCACAGCCTCTACGGGTTCTGGGATCCCCGGCGCGTGTACGGCAGGCACCCGGAGCTCTCGCTGTCGACGCTCGCCGAGGGCCTGCCCGGGCTGTTCCTCGACCAGGAGTTCGGCCTGGCGATCTACGTGCCCGTCCTCGCGCTGGCGGTCCCGGGCCTCGCGTGGCTGTGGCGCCGCGACCGGAAGCTCGGCACGGCGACGCTGCTGGCCGTCGGCACGGTGGTCCTGACCGCCGGCTCCTGGCACATGTGGCGCGGCGGGTTCAATCCGCCCGGCCGGTTCCTGGTGCCCGTGGTTCCGCTTCTCTTCGTCGCCGTCGCGCTGGTCTGGGAGAGGCGCGGGCTCACCGCGGGCGCGGCCCTGCTCCTGGGCTGGGGCCTCTTCGCCGGCATCGGCGGCGCGCTCGAGCCACAGCTGGTGCACCGTGACCGCGACGGCACGGCGCCCTTCTTCCGCGTGCTCTCGGGAGCTCGAGAGTGGACCGGCCTGCTGCCGGCGTACGTGCTGGAGGAGCCGGACCGCAAGCGGCTGGCGATCGTCTGGCTGGCCGCGCTGGCGGCTGCCGTCCCGTGGCGCAGCCGGCGGCTCACCGCCGCCCGGGTGGCCGTGGCGGCCCTCGGGCTCGTGGCCGCGGCCGAGGCGGCGGCGGTGGCAGGGCGACGCACGGCCGGCGATCGAGATGCCGTGCGTCTCGTCGGCCGACATGCGCTGGCCGTGCCCGGTTGGCGGGTGAGCGCCTCGGCACAGGGCGAGTGGCTCCCGGAAGACCTCGGTCTGGGTCCGCTCTACGAGCCGCACCGCAGCCCGGAGGGCGTCGAGCTGGGCCGGCGCCTGCCGCTGGCGGCCGGGCGCTACACGCTGGAGATCGAGTGCACGGGGCTCTCCAGCCTGCCGGACGTGCCGCAGCTGGAGTGGGCCTCCGATCGGCCGGGATCGGTCCGGCACCGTGCCCCGCTGCAGCGCGTCCCGGCCGGCTTCGCCGGCAGCCTCGATCTGCCGCCGGCTCCGGGGATCGACCTGCGCCTGCGGGGAGGTGCCCCCCTGCTGCTCCAGAGGCTGCGGCTGCGGGCCCAACCTTCCGGCAGCGGGCCGGTCTAAAGTTTCGGAGGACGCAATGAAGATCCCGGTTCTGGCGCTGACGGCGGTGGCGATCCTCGGCGGATCGGCGGCCCTGAGTGAGGCGCAGCCAATGGCCCGCGGCCGCGGCGGGCGTCCCGACCTGGCGACCATCCAGCGCGAGCTGGGGCTGAACGACCAGCAGGCCACCCAGCTGCGCCAGCTCTGGAGCGAGGAACGCAAGCAGGCGATCCGCCGGCGCGCGGACCTGGCGATCGCCCGCATGGAGCTCGAGGAAGCCCTGGACGCAACCACCGTGGACGAGAAGCTGGTCGAGTCGCGGGTGCGGGCGGTCTCGGACCTGCAGGCCGCCGCGGTGCGGGCGAGGGCGGACCAGCGCCTGGCCCTGCGCAAGGTCCTGACGCCCGAGCAGCAGCAGAAGATGAGGCAGCTCGTGCGCGAGCGCCGGCGTGACGCGAGAGGGGCAGCGCCCGACCGCCGGACGCCGCGCCCGATGCGCCGGATGCGCTCTGCGCAGCCGCAGGGCGGGCCGCCGCCCGACGCGCAGGAGGACCCGGCCGGACCGGGGCGGTGAGAGGCACGGCACTCGCGTTGAGCTTCGGCGCCGCCACCGGCGGGTCGCGCCCGGACGAGGCCGGCTCCCGGCGCGACGTCGAGCGCACGCTGGTGCGCGCCTGCCAAAGCGGCGAGCGCGAGGCGTTCGACCGGCTCGTGGAGCGCTACCAGCGCGACGTGTACCGCCTCTGCTACCGCTACCTCAACGACCACGAGGACGCGAACGACCTCGCACAGGAAGCGTTCCTCAAGGCCTGGCGCGCGATCGGCCGCTTCCGCGGTGACAGCGCGTTCTCGACCTGGCTCTACCGCATCGCGGTGAACGCGTGCCTCAACCACCGCGCGTCGCGCCGGCCCCCGGCGCAGGAGCTGCCGGACGGCCTGCCGGACCCGCGGGGCGGAGCCGACGCCGGCGTCTTCAGCCAGGACGAGGCGCGCCGCGTGCGCGCGGCGGTGAGCCGGCTGCCCGAGAAGCAGCGGGCCACGCTGATCCTGAAGGTGTACCACGAGCTGACGCACGACGAGGTCGCGGAGGTCCTCGGCGCGACGGTCGGCACCGTGAAGTCGAACCTGTTCCACGCGCTCGGCAACCTCCGCAGGCTGCTGGCCGAGGCCGAGGAGAAGGCGTCATGAGCCGCCACCTGTCCGAGGAGACGCTGCTCGACCTGGTCGAGGGCCGGGCCGACGAGACGTCGCGCGCCCACCTGGTCGACTGCGCGAGTTGCGCCGCGCGCGTGTCGGAGGCGGCGCAGGCGCTGTCGGCCGCACGCGCAGCCGAGGTGCCCGAGCCGCCGCAGCCCTACTGGAACGGCTTCGGCAGGGCCGTGAGCCGCAGGATCGACGAGAGCGCGCGTCGCCCCTCGCGCTGGGGCTGGCTCGTGCCGCTCGGCGCCGCTGCGGCAGCGGTGGCCGTGATCGCCCTCGTGCCGTCGTGGCGGCCGGCGCCAGCGCCCGTGCCGCCCGCTGTGCAGGCGGCGGCCGCCCTGCCGTCGTGGTCCGCCCTGCCGCCGATCGAGGAAGACGACGCGACGCCGATCCTCGAGGCCGCGGCCTCGGACGCGGAGCCCGGACTGGCGGCGCTCGACGACGGCCGCGGGCTCGGCTCGTTCGTCGCCGCGCTGACGGACGAGGAGGCGCGGGTCCTGGCCGAAGCGCTGCGCGAGCAGCGGAAGGAAGGTGCTCTGTGAGCCGCCTGCTCAGGGTCGTGGCGTTCGCGGCGGCGATGCCGCTCGCGCCGTGTGCGTGGTCCCAGGACGAGACCCCCCCGGCGCACCCGGGCGAGGCGCGGCGGGACGAGGCGTTCAAGCTGGTCGACGCGTACGTCGTCAGCAACCTGCAGGAGAGCCTCGGGCTGTCCGACGAGCAGTTCGTCAAGGTGCTGCCGCTGGTCAAGAAGCTGCAGACCGAGCGGCGCGAGTACCTGCTGGAGCGGACCCGCCTGCTGCGCCACATGAGGCGGCTTCTGCGCGCGGGCGGCGGCGAGGCCCAGCTGCTCGACGACCTGCGGCAGCTGAAGGCGCTCGAGTCCGACGGCCCGGGCCGGGTGAAGCGCAACGCGGACGCACTCGATGCCACGCTCTCGCAGGTCCAGCAGGCGAAGTTCCGGCTGCTGGAGCTCGAGGTCGAGCAGCGCATGCGCGAGCTGATGGGCCGCGCGCGGAGCGCCGGGCCCGGGGCGCGCCGCAGGCCGCAGTAGCGGGGCACGCTCGTCGCGGCGAGCCGTCCGTCCATCCGGGCGGCGCTCGAGGAGTCAGGGGTATACTGCCGGCCTATGGCCAGCAGCAAGAAGACGGCAGCGAGAAAGGCGCGCTCCGCCAGGGACAGCGCGGCCGCGCCGCCCCGCCGCAAGTCGGCAGCACGCACGTCGGCGAAGAAGAAGACCGCCGCGCGCAAGCGCACGGCTGCGAAAGCGCTGGCGACTCCTTCCAGGGCCGCGGCCGCCCGGGGCGGCCGTGCCTCGCGGGCGAAGCCGGCAGCGGGAGCGAAACCGAAGGCGGCGCCGCTCGCGCGTGCGAGGCGCCGACCGGCGCGCGCGCGCGCCGCGGCCGAGAAGGTACGCGCGACGCTGCAGGACGTGGGCGGCCCGTCCGCCGTGCCCGGCCTCAGCGAAGAGGACCAGATCCGTGCGGCGAAGTACCTGCCGCGCGAGCTGTCGAAGCGGGTGTTCGAGGAAGAGCGCTTCCTGTTTCCGGAGACGTACGGGCTGAACCGCATCCGGCTGCTGGTGCGCGACCCCGACTGGATCTTCGCCTACTGGGACGTGAACCCCGAGGCGATGAAGGACCTCGGCCGCAGGCTGGGTGAGCGCACGCTGGCGCTGTCGCGCCTGACGCTGCGGGTCGTGGACCCGGTGAGCGGGGCCTCGAGCGACATCCTGCTGCCGCCCGGGGCCCGCTGGTGGTACGTGAGGACCGACTCCGCCCGCCGCACCTACCGGGCGGAGCTGGGCGTCACGCTGCCGTCCGGCGAGTTTCGCCGGCTGGCGGAGAGCAACACCGTCGTCACCCCGCGCGTCGGCCCCTCCTCGGAGGGCGTGCGGCGGCGGATGAGCTATCCCGCCTCGCGCGACCTGCCCTTGTCGGCCGCGGAGGCGGCGCTGGCGGCGGACCTCCGGAGCGGTGTGGCGCAGGAGCCCTGGGCGCCGGGCGCCGTGGGGGGCGCGGCAGAGCCCGCGCAGGGCGCCGCGACCGGGAGTGGCCAGGGCGGGGCGAGCGACACCTTCCGTCCCGGCGCCAGCGACGCCTTCAGGCGGTAGGCGATGGCGGTCGGGTACTGGTGCCCGGTCCTGCACGCGCACCTGCCGTACGTCCGTCACCCGGAGTACCCGTCCTTCCTCGAGGAGGACTGGTTCTTCGAGGCGCTGACCGAGACCTACATCCCGATCGTGCGCGTGCTCGACGGCCTGCTGAACGACGGCGTCGAGTACCGGCTGACGATGACGCTCTCGCCCCCGCTCGTCGCGATGATGACGGACGAGCTGCTCGTGTCGCGCTACTCCCGGCACATGGACGGCCTGGTCGAGCTGGCGCGGCGCGAGGTGGAGCGCACGAAGCGCGAGCAGCCCTGGCTGAACGAGCTGGCCCGGTTCTACCTGCACGAGCTCTCCGACGTGCGGCGCGTGTTCCGCGACAGCTACGGCTCGAACATCGTGGCGGCGTTCCGCAGGCACGCCGACGCGGGCAAGCTCGAGGTGATCACCTGCGGTGCGACCCACGGCTTCCTGCCGCTGATGGACCCGGTCCCGCAGGCCGTGCGGGCGCAGGTGCACGTCGCCGCCCGCCACTACCGCAAGCACTTCGGTCGTGAGCCGGTCGGGATCTGGCTGCCCGAGTGCGGCTACATGCCCGGGCACGAGGTGTTCCTGCGCGAGGTCGGGCTGCGCTTCAGCTTCCTCGAGTCGCACGGGCTGACGGACGCCCACCCGCGGCCGAGCTACGGCGTCCACGCGCCGATCCTGTCGCCGGGCGGGGTCGTGTTCTTCGCGCGCGACATGGAGTCGTCGCGCCAGGTGTGGAGCGCCGAGTCGGGCTACCCCGGGGACTTCGACTACCGCGAGTTCTACAAGGACATCGGCTGGGAGCTGCCGCTCGACTACCTCGGGGACTTCCTGCCCGACGGGGAGCGGAAGAACCTCGGGATCAAGTACTACCGCGTGACGGGCCGCGGCGTCGACCTCGGCCACAAGCAGCCCTACGTGCGCGGCTGGGCGCTGGGCAAGGCGGCCAGCCACGCCGGCAACTTCCTGTTCAACCGCACCAGGCAGGTGCAGCACCTGGCCGGCACGTACGGCAGGCCGCCGATCGTGGTGAGTCCGTACGACGCGGAGCTGTTCGGGCACTGGTGGTACGAGGGCCCGCAGTTCCTCGACTACCTGTTCCGGAAGATGCACTTCGACCAGGATCTGGTAAAGCCGATCACGCCCTCCGAGTACCTGCAGCGCTTCCCGGACCTCGAGGTGTGCCAGCCGCCGATGTGCACGTGGGGAGCGGCGGGCTACGCGGAGGTCTGGCTGAACGCCTCGAACGACTGGATCTACCCGCACCTCGACATGGCGGCGGAGCGCATGGTCGAGCTGGCCCGCCGCTACGAGCAGCCGAACGAGCTGGAGCGGCGGGCGCTCAACCAGGCCGCGCGCGAGTTGCTGCTCGCGCAGTCGTCCGACTGGGCTTTCATCATGAAGACGAACACCACCGTCGAGTACGCGAAGAAGAGGACACGGGACCACGTCGCTCGCTTCGACTACCTCTACCGCTCGCTGACGCGGCAGTGCCTGCTCGAGGAGCCGATCCTGCGCGAGTTCGAGGAGCGGGACAACATCTTTCCCGAGATCGACTACCGGGTCTACCGCTAACGAGGCGCGCGTGCCGCGGCGGAGCCTTGTCTCGCCGGCGGCCCGGGCGTAGAGTCGTCGGGGGACCGCCACCCCGTGCTTCCATGAAGGCGACGACCCGGCCCGCCGGCTTCGCCGGCAGCTGGTATCCCGGGACGGCAGCCGCGATCGACCGCGAGCTGGACGCCTACCTCGCGGCGGCCGACCCGGCCGGCGTGCCCGGGCGGCTGGTGGCGCTCGTCTCGCCGCACGCCGGCCTGCGCTACTCGGGGCCGGTGGCGGCGCACGGCTACCGCCTGCTGCGCGACCGCGGACCCGCCACCGTCGTGCTGGTCGGCCCCTCGCACCGCGTCGCCTTCGAGGGGGTGGCGCTGCACGGCAGCGGCGCCTGGGAGACGCCGCTCGGCCGCGCGGAGGTCGACGCGGACGTCGCGGCGGCGATCGCGGCCGCGGCGCCGGCGCTCGTCCTCGACGACCCGGCCGTGCACCGGGAAGAGCACTCGCTGGAGATGCAGCTGCCCTTCCTGCAGCGAGTCTGGTCCCTCTTTGCGAATCGTGCCGCTGATGATGGGCAGCCAGTCGCGGCGCGAGGTCGAGGGGCTGGCGGGCGCGCTGTCCGCCGCGCTGCGCGGCCGCGACGTCGCTGCTGGTCGCCTCGAGCGACCTGTCGCACTACGAGCCGGCCGCGGTCGCGAACCGGCTGGACGCGGTGGTGGTCGGCCTGCTGGAGCGCTTCGACGACGACGCGCTGCTGGCGCGGCTGGAGTCGCACGCCAACGTGGCGTGCGGCGGCGGGCCGATCGTGGCGGTGATGCGCGCGGCGCGCGCCCTCGGGGCCGACCGGGCCAGGGTGCT
This sequence comes from uncultured Acidobacteriota bacterium, assembly GCA_963831755.1. GTDB lineage: Bacteria > Acidobacteriota > Vicinamibacteria > Fen-336 > Fen-336 > DATBSL01. The sequence continues at coordinate 60,774 of CAWHRC010000025.1, read as the reverse complement.
GAAGTACGGCGACAGCGGCGACGTCGAGGCGCGCGACAAGAGCCACGTGGTCGGCTACCTCTCGGCGGCGCTGACGGCGGGCGAGCCGTGAGCGCGCCCGCCGGCCGAACGAGCGGACACGAGCTGACGGAGGAGGAACGGCGGCAGCTGCTGCGGCATCGCGCGCGAGCGCGATCGAGGCGCACTTCTCGGGCGGGCGCGGTCGGCCGGCCCGCGGCCGGCGGCGGCCTCGGCCGAGCCGCGCGGGGCCTTCGTCACGCTCCGCCGCCGCCAGGACGGCGAGCTGCGCGGCTGCATCGGCACGATGGAGCCCGAGCGACCGCTGGCCGAGACGGTGGCGCGCATGGCCGTGGCGGCAGCCACGCAGGACGGACGCTTCGATCCCGTCACGAGCGACGAGCTGCCGGCGCTGCAGATCGAGATCTCGGCCCTGGGGCCGCTCGCAGCCGATCCGGCCGGAGGAGGTCGAGGTGGGCCGGCACGGCCTGCTGATCAGCCTGGGTGGTCGTCGCGGCGTGCTGCTGCCTCAGGTGCCCCTCGAGCACGGCTGGGACCGCGAGACGTTCCTCGAGCACACCTGCTGGAAGGCCGGGCTGCCGGAGGACGCGTGGCGCCGGACCGGGGTCGAGCTGCTCGGCTTCACCGCCGACGTCTTCGGCGAGCCCTGAGCGTCCTACGTGCGCGCCCCGCCGGCCACCTCGATCACCTGCCCGGTGACGAACTCGGCGGCCGGGGAGGCGAAGAAGAGCACGGCGCGGACGACGTCGGCGGCGCGACCGGCGTGGCCCACGGGCACCCGGGCCTGCAGCGCTTCTCGGCCGGCGTGAGGCCGGCCGCCGGGCCGGGCTCGTCGCGCAGCAGCCCGGGCGACACGACGTTGACGGTGATCCCGGCCCGGGCCTCCTCGAGCGCCAGCGAGCGGGACAGCGCGATCACGCCGGCCTTGGCCGCGCAGTAGGCGGCCATCTGCGGCTCGCCCTGGCCGGCGGCGGAGCCGACGGCGGCGACGCTCACGATGCGGCCGAAGCGCCGCTCGCGCATGTGCGGCACCACCAGCCGGCACATGTGGAACACCGAGTCGAGGTTGGAGGCGATCACGCGGCGCCACTCGGCGGGCTCCAGGTCGACCAGGGCGTCCCAGTGGAAGTCGCCGACGGTGTTGACCAGCACGTCGATCCGCCCCCAGCGCGCCAGCGTGCGCTGGACCAGGCCGCGCGCTTCCTCGAACACGCAGACGTCGGCGCGCACGCCCAGCGCCTCGCCTCCGGCGCGCTCGACATCGGCCGCCACGGCGTCGATCGCGCGCGTGTCCCGCCGGCCGTTCACCACCACGCGGGCCTTGCCGGCGCCTGCGGCGCGCGCGATGGCGGAGCCGAGGCCGCGCCCGCTGCCGGTCACCAGGACCACCCTGCCCTGCAGGGAGTCCCCGCTCACTTGCCGGTCACCCGCACCATCTCGGTGGTGGTGGTGGTGCCGCGGAACACCTTCTCGATCGCGGCCTCCTTCAGCGTGCGCAGGCCCTCCTCGCGCGCGGCGCGGAAGATCTCGAGCGAGCCGGCCTGCTGCGAGACCAGGCGCCGGATCTTCTCGGTCATGGGCAGGATCTCGTAGATCCCGGTGCGGCCGAGATAGCCGGTGTCCCGGCAGTGGAGGCAGCCGCGCCCGCGGCGGAAGCGGTAGGGGCGCAGCTTCTCGAACGGGATCTTCATCGCCGCGGCTTCCCCCTCGCTCGGCTCGTACTCCTCGCTGCAGTGCGGGCAGTTCTCGCGCACCAGCCGCTGCGCGACCACGCCGATCAGCGTGGAGGTGATCAGGAAGTGGGGGACGCCGAGGTCGAGCAGGCGCGTGATGGTGGACGGCGCGTCGTTCGTGTGCAGCGTGGAGAGCACCAGGTGCCCGGTGAGCGCGGCCTGCACGGCGTTGTCGGCCGTCTCGCCGTCGCGGATCTCGCCCACCATCACGATGTCGGGGTCCTGGCGCAGCACGGTGCGCAGCGTCGAGGCGAAGGTCACCTCGATCTGCGGCCGCACCTGCACCTGGTTGAAGTCCTCGAACACCATCTCGATCGGGTCCTCGATCGTGACGATGTTCACCTCGGGCTTGGAGAGGTGCTTGAGCACGGAGTAGAGCGTCGTCGTCTTGCCGCTGCCGGTCGGGCCGGTCACCAGGATGATGCCCGTGGGCCGGGCGATGAACTCGTGGAACTTCGGGGCGTCGTGCGGGGACAGCCCGAGCTGGTCGAGCCCCTTCAGCAGGATGTCCGGGTCGAAGATGCGCAGCACGGCCTTCTCGCCGAAGGCGGTCGGCATCGTGCTCACGCGCAGCTCGACCTCCTTGCCGCCCTGCTCGCGCTTGATGCGCCCGTCCTGCGGGCGCCGCTTCTCGGCCAGGTTCGCGCCGGAGAGCAGCTTGACCCGCGAGACGACCGCCTCGTAGACGATCTTCGGGATCACGTGCACGTCGTGCAGCACGCCGTCGATGCGCAGCCGCACCAGCGTGAGCTTGCGCTTGGGCTCGAAGTGGATGTCGGAGGCGCGCTGCTCGAAGGCGTAGCTGAGGATGTTGTCGAGCGCCTTCACCACCGGCGCCGCGGCCGGGTCGAGCTCGCTGGACGCCCGCGACAGGAACTCCTGGTTGCCCAGGTCGACCGAGGAGATGCGGCTCTCCGTCAGCTGCTTCTCGGCGTGCTGCAGGCTCGACTTGAGGTCGTAGAAGCCCTTGTTGACCGTCTCGACGTCGGCGCGCGTGGCCACCACGCGGTCCACCTCGAGCCCGGTCACGCGCCGGATGTCCTCGAGCGGGAACGGCGCGAACGGGTCGTGGACCGCCACCGTGATGCGGTCCTTGCTCTTGGCGATCGCCACGATGCCGTGCTTGCGGGCGAAGGGGCCGGCGATCGCCTTCGTCACCACGTCGAGGTCGAGGTCGAGCGGGTTGATCTTCGCGTAGGGCAGGCCGGCCTGCGCCGCCAGCGCCTGCGCGATCTGGACGTCGCTCGCCAGCCCGAGCTGCAGCACGGCCTGCTCGACGCCGAGGCCGTTCACCTTCTGGGCGCGGCGCAGCTTCTCGACCTGCTCCGCCGTCAGCATGCGCTGCGCGATGAGCGCTGCCAGCAGCTGCGGCGTTTCGGCCGCCGCGGGCGCCGCGGTCTTCCTGGACGAGGATGTCGGCATGGGGTGCGCTCGGGCTGCGATTATCGGGGGCGCCCGCGGGAGCGTCAACCGCGCGGCCCCCCCCCGCAGCCACCGTTGACACCCCCGTATCCCTCTGCTAACTTTCGTGTTTCCGGCCGGAAGGCGCGTGGCTCAGTGGTAGAGCGCTTCCTTGACACGGAAGAGGTCGGTGGTTCAATTCCACCCGCGCCTACCAGCCTCGCGGTTGGCTCCAGCCGGTTGGAGGAGAGATCGGACCTGCAATGCCGTTGATCGCCCGCTGATGTCGTCACCGAGCCCCGTCGAGCCCATCGACGCGACAGGTCCTTCCGGCGAGTCCAAGCCCGCCGATTCCCCCATCGAGATCTACCGCCATTCTTCCGCGCACCTGCTGGCGGCGGCGGTGACGGAGCTGTTCCCGCAGGCGCAGTGCGGGATCGGCCCGCCGACCGAGGACGGCTTCTTCTACGACTTCCTGGTGGAGAGGCCGTTCACACCCGAGGACCTCGTGGCCATCGAGAAGAGGATGGCGCAGATCGTCAAGCAGGACCGGCCGATCGAGAAGAAGCTGATCCCGAAGACGGAGGCGCTGGAGCTGTTCGCGAAGAAGGGCCAGACGCTCAAGTGCCAGCTGATCGAGGAGAAGTCGGGTGACCCCGTCCAGTGCTACGCGATGGGGGAGTTCGTCGACTTCTGCCTCGGGCCGCACCTGCCGTCGACGAAGCAGATCAAGGCCTTCAAGCTGAAGCCGGAGCCGACCGCCGCCTACTGGAAGGGCAAGGAGGGCAACCCGTCGATGCAGCGCATCTACGGGTACGCCTTCTTCACGAAGGAGGAGCTCGATCGGCACCTGTTCCGGCTCGAGGAGGCCAAGCGCCGCGACCACCGCAGGCTCGGCCGCGAGCTCGACCTCTTCTCGATCGCCGACGAGACGGGCGCCGGCCTGGTGCTGTGGCACCCGAAGGGCGGCTTCATCCGCAAGCAGATCGAGGACTACTGGCGCGACCAGCACCTCGCGGGCGGCTACGACCTCGTCTACACGCCGCACATCGCGCGCCTCGACCTGTGGAAGACGAGCGGCCACACCGAGTACTACCGCGCCAGCATGTACTCGCCGATCGAGATCGAGAACGTCGAGTACCAGCTCAAGCCGATGAACTGCCCGTTCCACCTGACGATCTACCGCTCGCGGCTGCGCAGCTACCGAGAGCTGCCGTATCGCTGGGCGGAGCTGGGGACCGTCTACCGCTTCGAGCGCTCGGGGGTCCTGCACGGGCTCATGCGCGTGCGGGGCTTCACCCAGGACGACGCGCACATCTTCTGCCGCCCCGACCAGCTCGAGGACGAGGTGCTGCGGGTGCTCGACTTCACGACCAACATCCTGCGCACGTTCGGCTTCGACCGCTACGACATCTACCTCTCGACCAAGCCGGAGCAGGCGAGCGGCACGGACGAGCAGTGGCAGGTGGCCACCGCGGCGCTGCGCAAGGCGCTCGAGACGCGCGCCCTGCCCTACCAGGTGGACCCGGGCGAGGGCGTCTTCTACGGCCCCAAGATCGACATCAAGATCAAGGACGCGCTCGACCGCTCGTGGCAGTGCTCCACGATCCAGGTCGACTTCCACAACCCGACCCGCTTCCAGCTCGAGTACATCGCCGAGGACGGCAAGGCACACCAGCCGGTGATGGTCCACCGGGCGCTGCTCGGCAGCCTCGAGCGCTTCTTCGGCGTGCTGGTCGAGCACTACGCGGGCGCGTTCCCGCTGTGGCTGGCGCCCGTGCAGGCGGTGCTGGTGCCGGTGACGGAGAAGCAGCAGCCGTACGCGCGCCGGGTCGCCGACGAGCTTCGCGCGCTGGGCCTGCGCGTCCACGTCGACGAGCGCAGCGAGAAGCTGGGCTACCGGATCCGCGACGCGCAGCTGCAGAAGGTCCCCTACATGCTCGTGGTCGGGGACAGGGAGGTCGAGAGCGGCCAGGTGGCGGTGCGCCACCGGCAGGCCGGCGACCTCGGCGCGCAGGAGGTGGCGGCGTTCGGCGCGCGGCTCGCGCGCCTCGCGGCCGAGCGCGCGGTCCACGAAGAGCTGCGCCCCGGCTCAGGAGGTGACTCATAGATAGCAAGACGGTCCGCATCAACGACCGCATCCGCTCGAAGGAGGTCCGCGTCATCGACGAGGACGGGTCCCAGCTCGGCATCATGCCGCCGCAGCAGGCCCTGATGCTGGCCGAGGAGAAGGGGCTCGACCTGGTGGAGATCGCGGCCACCGCGACCCCGCCGGTGTGCCGGATCATGAACTCCGGCAAGTTCTTCTACCAGCAAGCCAAGCGCGACGCGGAGGCACGCAAGCACCAGCGGCACATCAAGATCAAGGAAGTGAAGTTCCGGCCGAAGGTCGACGAGCACGACTTCGCCTTCAAGCGGCGCAACGTGGAACGCTTCCTCCAGGAGGGCAACAAGGTGAAGTCGCTCGTGATCTTCCGCGGCCGCGAGATCGTCCACAGCGAGATCGGCCGCGAGATCCTGAACCGGCTGACCTCCGAGCTCGGCGACACCGCGCTGGTCGAGTCGCCGCCGCGCCAGGAGGGCAACACGATGGTGCAGATCCTGGCGCCGAAGAAGGAGGCCGCGGTCGCGGCCAAGCCGAAGGCGAAGAAGGCCCCGGCCGAGGCGGCCCCCGTCGCCTCGCGCAAGAGCGAGTGAGACCATGAGAAAGCCCAGGGCGAAGCTGAAGCTGAAGACGAAGCGTGCCGCGGCCAAGCGGTTCAGGGTGACCGCGTCCGGCAAGCTCATGCGGCACCAGGCGATGAAGCGGCACATCCTCACGAAGAAGGCCCCCGGGCGCAAGCGTGCGCTGGGCAGGGCCGTGGTCGTCTCCGACGCGGACAAGGAGCAGGTCAAGAGGATGCTGCTGGCCTAGCCGGCCGGCTGGGCGGGCGCGACGCACCGCCCGGCGCCGAAGAGGCGCCAGACCCCGAGCGCCGCGAGACAGGGGCAGCGGTCGAGCTGCCCGGGCCGGCGTCGCCGCCTGAAAGCGCGACGGGGCGGGCCGCTCCTGGCCCGGCCAGACGAAGGGACGTCCGTCATGCCGAGAGTGAAGCGGGGCAGCTCGCGCCGGGAGAAGCGCAAGAAGCTGCTGTCGATGGCCAAGGGCTACTTCCTTGGCAAGAGCAAGCTCTACAAGTTCGCGAAGGAGGCGACCGACCGCGCGGGCAACTTCGCCTACGTCGGCCGCAAGCGCAAGAAGCGCGACTTCCGCCGGCTGTGGATCGTGCGCATCAACGCGGCGGCGCGCCTGCACGACATCAGCTACAGCCAGCTGATCGCCGGGCTGAGGCTGGCCGGCGTGGCCCTCGACCGCAAGTCGCTGGCCGAGATCGCGGCCACGGACGACGCCGCGTTCTCCAAGCTGGTCGACTCCGCGAAGGCCGCCCGCCAGAGCGCCTGATGGGCCCGGGCCACGAGCCCCTGCAGCGCCTGCGCGAGCAGGCCCGCGCGCTCAAGGACGAGTTCGAGGCGGCCGCCACGGCGGTTGCCGACACGGCCGCGCTGCAGGCGCTGCGCGACCGGTTCGTGGGCCGTCGCTCGGGGGCGGTGTCGGCGCTGCTCAAGTCGCTCGGCGGGCTGGCCGAGGCCGAGCGGCGCGAGGCGGGCCAGGAGCTGAACGCGCTCAAGGTCCGCATCGAGGCGCGGCTCGACGAGGAGCGGCAGCGGCTGGAGGCCTTCCTGCGCGAGCGGACGCTGCGCAGCGAGCGGCTGGACACGACGCTGCCGGGCCGCCGCGGCTACGTGGGCCGCCGCCACCCGCTGAGCGTGGTGCGACAGGAGCTCGAGGACATCTTCGTGGCGATGGGCTACGAGGTCTACGACGGCCCCGAGGTCGAGGACGACTACCACAACTTCGAGGCCCTCAACATGCCGCCGGACCACCCGGCCCGCGACATGCAGGACACCTTCTACCTGGAGGGCGAGCCCGCGGCGGCGCCGCGCGCGACGCCGGGCCTGCTGCTGCGCACGCACACCTCCTCGGCCCAGATCCACTACATGCTGGACAACACCCACCCGCCGGAGGTGCGCATCATCTGCCCGGGCAAGGTGTTCCGCCGCGACAGCGACGTGACGCACGCGCCGATGTTCCAGCAGGTCGAGGGGCTGGTGGTCGGGCCCGGCATCACGCTCGGCCACCTCAAGGGCACGATCGAGGCCTTCCTGCACGCCTTGTTCGGCGAGCAGTACCCGGTGCGCTTCCGCGCGTCGTACTTCCCGTACACCGAGCCGTCGGTCGAAGCCGACCTCGGCTGCATCGTCTGCGGCGGCTCGGGCCAGCTGCCCGGCGGTCCGTGTCGCGTGTGCAAGCAGACGGGCTGGCTGGAGATCCTCGGCTCCGGCATGGTGCACCCGGCGGTGTTCGAGGCCGTCAACGCGCGGCTGGGGCGCCGGGTCTACGACCCGGAGCAGGTCACCGGCTTCGCCTTCGGCCTGGGCATCGAGCGGGTGGCCATGGTGCGCCACGGCATCGACGACATCCGCCTGTTCTACGAGAACGACCTGCGCTTCCTGGAGCAGTTCGTCGGATGAGGCTCCCGCTCGGCTGGCTGCGCGAGTTCACGCCCTTCGAGGTCGAGCCGCGCCGGCTCGCCGACGACCTGACGGCCGCGGGCCTGGCGGTGGACGCGATCGAGACGGTGGGCAGCGAGACCGTGCTGGAGCTCGACGTCACGACGAACCGCGTCGACTGCATGAACGTGTACGGCGTGGCACGGGAGGTGTCGGCCCTGTACGGGCTGGCGCTGCGGCCCCCCGCCACGGGGGCCGCCGAGGCGGGGCCGCCGGCCGTGGGCGCGCTCGACGTGGTGATCGAGGCGCCCGACCTGTGCGGGCGGTTCTGCGCGGGCCTCTTCGACGTGAAAGTCGGCCCCTCGCCCGCCTGGCTGCGCGAGAGGCTCGAGCTGGTCGGGATCCGCTCGATCAACAACGTGGTCGACCTGACGAACTACGTGATGATCGAGATCGGCCAGCCCAGCCACGCGTTCGACCTGGCGCGCGTGCCCGGCGCCCAGCTGGTCGTGCGCTGGTCGCGCGAGGGCGAGCCGCTGACGACGCTCGACGGCGTCGAGCGTCGTCTCCCGGCGCGGGTCGGCGTGATCGCCGGCCGCGGCGGCCTTCCCGCGCTGGCGCTGGCGGGGGTGATGGGCGGGGCCTCGAGCGAGATCGGCGACGGCACGCGGGTGATCGCGCTGGAGGCCGCCTGGTGGGAGCCGCTGGCGGTGCGCCGGGGCGCCCGCGCTCTGGCGATGCACACCGAGGCCTCGCACCGCTTCGAGCGCGGGGCCGACATCGGCGCGGGGCCGACCGCGATCGCACGCCTGGCCCACCTGATGGCGCGGATCGGCGCGGGCACGCCGCGGCCGGGGCTCGTCGAGCGCAAGGGCGCCGAGCGGGAGGCGCGCAGCGTGAGGCTGCGGCCGGCGCGGGTCAACGCCCTGCTCGGCACCGAGGTCGCTCGGCTGCAGCAGCAGCGCACGCTCGAGTCGCTCGGCTTCCTGGTGACCGGCTCCGGCCCCGAGGAAAGCGTGCTCGTCCCCTCGTGGCGGCTGGACGTGTCGGGCGAGGCCGACCTCGCCGAGGAGGTCGGCCGGCACTTCGGCGTCCGGCGCATCCCCTCGGCCCTGCCGCCCGCCAGCCGGCCCGGCTCGCTGCGGCGGTCCCAGCAGCGCGAGCGGCGGATCCGCGAGGTGCTGACCGGCGCCGGCCTGATCGAGGTGATCAACTACGCGTTCGTCGCCGGCGCGCAGGCGCAGGCGGAGCTGGGCTCCCGCGTGCGGCTCGCGAACCCGCTGACCGAGGAGCAGGACACGCTGCGCGGCTCCCTGGTCGTGCCCGGGCTGCTCGGCACGCTGCGCACCAACCTCCGCGTCGGCCGCCGCGACGTCGCGTTGTTCGAGCTCGGGCGGGTGTTCGCGCCCGCGGACGGTGGCGTGCGCGAGGAGCGGCGGCTGGCGCTGGTCCTGTCCGGGAGCGTTCGTCCGCAGCACTGGTCGCTGCGTCCCCGGCCGTTCGACCTGTTCGACGTCAAGGGCCTCGTCGAGCTGCTGTTCGCGCGGCTGGGCGAAGCGCTCCCGGAGATCGATCGCGAGTCGCCGCCGCCGGCGTTCCTGCACCCGGGCCGCTGGTTCCGCCTGCGCCGCGCGGGCACGGGCGTCGGCCACGGCGGCGCGCTGCACCCGGACCTGCAGGCCGCGTGGGAGCTGCGCGACGAGGCGGTCGTGCTCGAGATCGCGATCGACGAGCTGCTCGAGCAGGCGCCGCGCGCCGTGCGCTTCGCCGCCCTGGACCGCTTCCCGGCCGTGCAGCGCGATCTCTCGATCCTGTGCGACGAAGAGCTGCCGGCGGCGGAGATCGACGCACGCGTGCGGGCGGCCGCGGGCGCGCGGCTGCGCTCGCTGAGCCTGGTCGACCGCTACACGGGCAACCAGGTGCCGCCGGGCAAGCTGAGCCTGACCGTCAGCCTGCGCTTCCAGGACGCCGAGCGCACGCTGACGAGCGAAGAGGTGCAGGCGGCCGTCGACTCCGTCGTGCGGGAGCTGCGGCGAGCCGGCCTCGAGATCCGCGCGGAGTGAAGAGGGGGGGCGGGGTGGAGGAAAGCTTCAAGCTCCTCGAGGAGCGGGTCAAGAAGGCCGTGGCTCGCCTGCGCGAGCTGCGCTCCGAGAACGACGTGCTGCGCGGCGAGCTGAAGGCCGCGGCGGCACGCGCACAGAAGGCGGAGGACGCGGCGCGCTCGGCGCAGGCGCGCGTCGAGAAGGCGGAGCGCGAGCACCAGACGGCCGCCGCGCGCGCCGGCGAGGCGGAGCAGAAGCTGCTCGCCGCCGGCGGGCAGGCCGAGGCAGCCGGCCGGCTCGAGGCGGCCGAGCGCGAGGCCCGGGACCTGCGGCAGCGGCAGGAAGAGCTGCGCAAGCGGATGGTCGGCCTGCTCGAGGTGCTCGAGAAGCTGGAGTAGCCGGCCCGCGACGGGGGTCTATAATCCGACCCATGGCGGACCAGGCGAACCTCGTCCACGTCGAGATCCTCGGCCAGACCTACGCGGTCAAGGCCGGCGCCGACCCCGGCTACGTCGAGTCGCTCGCCGCCTTCGTCGACGAGCAGATGAAGGACGTCAGCCGCGCGAGCGGCGCCGTCGACAGCGTCCGCGTCGCCGTGCTCGCCGCCCTGAACCTGGCCGACGAGCTGTTCCGCCTGCGCCGTGAGCTGGAGGAGGCGCGGTCGCGGGCGCAGGCGAGCGGCCAGCCCTCGAACGAGCGCATCGCCCAGCTCGCCTCGACCCTCGGCGCGGCGCTCGGCGAATAGCCCCTCTCGTGGAAGCGGCTTGCCGCGCGTCCGCCCGGCGGCTATCATCCGTGGCGAGGCTCTCTGCGTTGCCCGTGATGGATACGGAAACCTCGAACCAACGTCCTTAATCAGGGGGTCCGATTCGCCTCGCGGTGAGCATGCCTCCGCGTCGAGGAAGCCTGAAGCGCGGCTCAGGGCTCCCACCTGGTGACCCGGTTCAGGTCACCCTCCACACGACAAAGCGGAGAGCCTCACTTTGACCTTCGATCCCCGCACGCCCGTCGGCCCGTTCGGCGAGCGCGCACTGCTGCGGCACCTGCGCGCCCGTGTGCCGTCCGTGGCGGGTGTCGTGGTCGGCATCGGCGACGACGCGGCGGCCGTCGAGATCGGCCCGTTCGCCCTGGTCACGACCGACAGCCTGGTCGAGCGCGTCCACTTCCTGCGCGACGCGGCGCCGCCGCGGCTGCTGGGCCGCAAGGCGCTGACGGTCAACCTGTCGGACGTCGCGGCGATGGGCGGCCTGGCGCGCTACGCGACGGTGAGCCTGTGCCTGCCGCTCGGACATCGAGCTCGGCTGGCTCGACTCGCTGTACGACGGGCTGCTGGAGCGTGCGGCCGAGGCCGGCGTCGGGCTCGTCGGCGGCAACGTCACCCGCGCGCCGGACGTGATCGCGATCGACGTCACGCTGCTCGGCGACGCGGGCCGCCTGCTGCTGCGCAACGGCGCACGGCCGGGGGACCGCGTGGTCGTCACGGGCGCGCTGGGCGCCGCGGCCGAGGGTGTGCGCCTGCTCGCCGACGGCGCGCGCCTCGACGACGACGGCGAGCTCGTCGCGACCGGCGTCTGGACCGAGTCCTCGGCCGCCGCCGTGCTCGCCTGCCTGCGCGCGCAGCTCGACCCGCGGCCGCCGCTGGCCCTCGCGCGCTCGATCGCGGAGCGCGGCCTCGCGCGCGCCGGCATGGACCTCTCGGACGGGCTGTCGAGCGACCTGGCGGAGATCTGCCGCCAGAGCGGCGTCGGGGCCGTGATCGAGCTCGGCGCGCTGCCGATCGACGCCCGCGCCGCGAGGCTCGAGCGCGCGCGCGGCGGCGACGCGCTCTCCCTCGGCCTCCACGGCGGCGAGGACTACCAGCTGCTGCTGGCCGTCGCGCCCGGGGACGTCGAGGAGCTCGGCCAGCTGGCCCGCGTCTGGGGCGTCGAGGTGACCGCGATCGGCGAGTTCGTCGAGGGCGAGCCGAGCTGCGCGTACGGGACGGGGCGGGCGAGCGCCCGCTCGAGCCTGGCGGCCACGACCACTTCGGCCGCCCGAACGCGTAGGGACGCCGTGACCGGCTGGCTGACCCGGAGGCTCAAGGTCGTTCTGCAGATCGAGGACAGCCCGACGCGGATCGCGCTCGCCTTCGCGCTCGGCGTCTTCATCGCCTTCTTCCCGATCCTCGGCATCCACACGGGCTGGCGATCGCGCTGGCCGTGGTCCTGCGGCTCAACAAGGTCGCGATCCTGATCGGCGTCTGGCTCAACAACCCCTGGACGGTCGGGCCGATGCTGACGGCCGGCACGCTCGTCGGCTGCACGCTGCTCGGCGTCTCGCCGGCGAGCCTCTCCGAGGTCGACTGGTCGCTGCGCGGACGCGGCCTTCTACGTGTCGCTGCTCGCGGGCTTCCGGCCGCTGGTGCTGCCCTTCGTCGTCGGCAACCTGGTGCTGGGGCCGGCGTGGCGGTCGTGACCTTCGTGCTGCTGCGCCGGTGCTGGCGCGCAGGCGGGTCCGCCGGGCGCAGGACGGCGGGCCGCAGCCGGGCGCCCGCTGAGGCGGCCCTTCAGCGACCGGCCGCCGCTCGTGGTGCGCCGTGTCGCGCTGGAAGCCGGCGCCGACGCGCAGCAGCGTCGCCTCGTCGAACGGCCGGCCGAGCAGCTGCAGCCCCACCGGCAGGCCCGAGGCGAGCCCGCACGGCAGCGACAGGCCCGGGCATCCCGGCGAGGTTCGCGGGCACGGTGAAGATGTCCTCGAGGTACATCTGCAGCGGGATCGTCCGTCTTCTCGCCGAGGCGGAAGGCCGGCGTCGGTGTCGTGGGCGTCGCGATCACGTCGCAGCGCTCGAAGGCGCGCTCGAAATCGCGGCGGATCAGCGTGCGCACCTTCTGGGCGCGGACGTAGTAGGCGTCGTAGTAGCCGGCGGAGAGCGCGAAGGTGCCGAGGATGATGCGGCGCTTGACCTCCGGGCCGAACCCCGCGTCGCGCGTGCGGCCGTACATGGCGGCGAGGTCGCCGGGCCGCTCGCGCGCAGGCCGTAGCGGACGCCGTCGTAGCGGGCGAGGTTGCTCGAGGCCTCGGCCGTGGCCACCAGGTAGTAGGTGGCCACCGCGTGCGGCAGAGTGGGGCAGCGCGACGTCGCGCAGCTCGGCGCCCGAGCGCGCGAGGGCGCGCAGCGCCTCGTCGAAGCGCGCCATCGTCCCAGGCTCGACGCCGCTCGCCAGGAAGGAGCGCGGCACTCCCACGCGAAGCCCGTGCGAGGTCGCCCTCGAGGCGGCCGCCGAACGGCGGCACCGGCGCCGGGGCGCTCGTCGCGTCGAGCGGGTCGTGGCCGCAGAGCACCGAGGCGACGAGGGCCAGGTCGGCGACCGTGCGCGCGAAGGGGCCGACCTGGTCGAGCGAGGAGGCGAAGGCGACGAGGCCGTAGCGGCTGACGCGTCCGTAGGTCGGCTTCAGGCCGGCGACGCCGCAGAAGGCCGCGGGCTGGCGGATCGAGCCGCCGGTGTCGCTGCCCAGCGCGACTGGCACCATCCCGGCCGCCACCGCGGCCGCCGAGCCGCCGGACGAGCCGCCCGGCACCCGCCCGGGGTCCCAGGGGTTCCGCGTCGGCTTGAACGCGCTGCGCTCGGTCGAGGAGCCCATCGCGAACTCGTCCATGTTGGTCTTGCCGACGACGATCGCGCCGGCGGCCTCCAGGCGCGCGACCGCGGTGGCCGTGTAGACGCGCGGTAGCCCGCGAGGATCCGGGAGCCGCAGGTCGTGGGCAGGCCTTCGATGTGCAGCACGTCCTTGACCGCGACCGGCACTCCGGCGAGCGGGGGGGCGGGCGAGCCGGAAGCGAGCGTCCGGTCGAGCGCGCGCGCCCGCTCGAGCGCCCGGTCGGCGAGCACCGCCAGGAACGCGTCGACGGCCGGCTCGATCGCCGCGATCCGATCGAGGTGCGTGCGCGCCACCTCCTCGCAGGAGACCTCGCGGGCGGCCACGCGCCGGCGCAGCTCGACGGCCGTCGCCTCGAAGGGGGAGGCTCATCCGATCACCCGCGGGACGCGGAAAAGGCCCTCCGCGGCGTCCGGCGCCTCGGCCAGGGCCCGCTCGCGGGGCAGGCCGTCGCCGGCTGATCCTCGCGCCAGGTGTCGGGGCGTGCGCGTGGCTCATCGGGGGGACGTCGGCGACGTCGAGGGCCTGCAGCGACTCCGCCCAGGCCAGGATCTCGTCGAGCTGCCGGGCGAAGAGCTCGCTTCTCGTCGTCGGTCAGGGTCAGCCGCGCGAGGCGGGCGACGTGGTCCACGGTCTCGATGGCTCCCTGGGCATGCGCCGCTACTCTATACTGCTAGCCCGACGGCCGCACCGAGGAGGCGAAATGGCGCTGTGCCCGATCTGCGAGCACCCGTTGCCGGAGACGTCCGTGGGCCGCTGCCCGAGCTGCGGCGCCGTGGTCGAGGTCGCCGGCCGGGCCACCGCCGCTGCCTGCCGGCGCCTGCGCGCCGGCGCCGGTCGCTCGGGCTCAGCGGAGCCGGAGCGGACGGCGCGCGGCGGACGCCGTGGGACGAGCGCGAGCGCATCGGGCTCCTCGCGGCGCTCATCGAGACGACGCGTCAGGTCCTGACGGGGCCGACGGCTTCTTCCGCGCGATGCCGGTCGCGGGCGGCATCGGCTCGCCGCTCCTCTACGGCGTGATCCTCGGCTGGCTCGGCGCTGTCGCGGCGGGCTTCTACCAGGCCCTCTTCCATTCGATCGTCGGCACGAGCCTCGTCGAGGCGCTGGCGGCGACCGAGCCGGACGCTGCGCCGCGCTCCTCGGGCTGGGTCGAGGGCTGGGGCGGCTTCGTGGGGCAGGTCGTCTTCGGCGGCGTCCTCGTGGCGATCGGCGTCATCGTGACCGCGGGCGTGCTGCATCTCGCCGCTGCTGCTGCTCGGCGGCGCCCGGCGTGGCTTCGAAGCGACGGTGCGGGTCGTGTCCTTCTCGCAGGCCGTCTGCATCCTGTTCCTGCTGCCGTTCTGCGGGCAGCTGGCCGGCGCGGTCTGGGCCCTCGTGCTCTACGTGATCGGCCTCGCCGAGGCGCACCGGATCGGCTACGGCAAGGCCATCGGGGCGGTGCTGCTGCCGCTCGTGCTCCTGTGCTGCTGCTGCTGGGGTGCTCGGCCTCCTCTTCCTGGGCGCTCGCGGGTCTCGCGAGGCAGATGCGTTGAGCGCCAGCGCGCGGGAGCGCGTCGGGCGCCGCCCGCTCGTCCGGCTGCTCCGCGACCCGGTCGCGCCTCCGCTCGGCGCGATCTTCGGCGGCGATCGGCGTCGTCGCGGCGGGATCGCGGTGGCGCTGCTCCACCTGGACCGGCTGCCCGTCGTCGTCTGCGTGTTCAAGGGCCTCACGGGCCTGCCGTGCCCGACCTGCGGCTCGACGCGGGCGCTGGGTCGGCTGTTCGCCTTCGACCTCGCAGGCGCCCTGGCGATGAACCCGCTGGCCACGCTCGGCGCCGCGCTCGTCGCCGTCTGGGCGCTCGTCGACCTCGTGCTGCTGCCGCGGCGCCGCGCGCTCTCCCTCGAGGTCGACCCGCGCCTGGCCGGGGCGCCTGCGGGTGGCGGCGATCGTGCTCTTCCTGCGCAACTGGGTGTACCTGCTCGCCGACGCGGCCGCTGACGCCGTCGGCGCAGCGGGCGCCGTCGGCTTATACTCGACAGCCACATGGACGGAGAAGCACGCCCCTCGATCTCGATCGTCATCCCGCTCTACAACGAGGCGGACAACCTGCGCCGAGCTGCACCGCCAGCTCACCGCCGCCCTCGACGCGACGGGCCGCTCCTTCGAGCTGATCCTGGTCGACGACGGCAGCACCGACGGCACGCGCGAGGCGCTGCTCGCGCTCGAGGCGCGCGACCCGCGCGTCCAGGTCGGTCCTGCTCTGCGCCGCAACTTCGGCCAGACGGCCGCCTTCTCGGCGGGCTTCGACCGCTCGCGCGGCGACGTCGTCGTGACCTCGGACGGCGATCTCCAGAACGACCCCGCCGACATCCCGGCGCTCGTGGCCAGGCTCGAGGCCGACGACCTCGACATGGTCTGCGGCTGGCGCCGGAGCCGGAAGGACCCGCTCTCGAAGCGCATCCCGTCCTTCTTCGCGAACCGGCTGATCTCGTGGGCGACCGGCGTCCGCCTGCACGACTACGGCTGCTCGCTCAAGGCGATGCGCGGGCGAGATCGCGCGCGGCCTGCGCCTCTACGGCGAGATGCACCGGTTCATCCCGGCGGTCGCGTCGTGGACGCGGCGTGAGCCTGGCCGAGGTGCCCGGTGAACCACCGGCCGCGCACGCGGGGCAGCAGCAAGTACGGGCTCGGCCGCACGACGCGCGTGCTGCTGGACCTGTTCACCGTCAAGTTCCTGGCCTCGTACGGCACGCGGCCGGCGCACCTCTTCGGGCTGCTCGGGCTCGGCTTCGGCGCGCTCGGCGCGGCCGTCCTCGGCTACCTCGCCGCCGTCAAGCTCTTCCTGGACGAGGCGATCGGAGGCCGTCCGCTGCTGCTGCTCGGGCGCGCTGCTGTTCCTGACCGGGCGTGATCCTGGTGAGCTTCGGCCTGATCGGCGAGCTGCTGGTCCGGACCTGGCACGAGAGCCAGGGCAAGGCGATCTACGTCGTCCAGAAGCGACGGCGCGCGCCGGCCGGCCCGCCCGTGACGCGC
Source organism: uncultured Acidobacteriota bacterium (assembly GCA_963831755.1). Classification (GTDB taxonomy): domain Bacteria; phylum Acidobacteriota; class Vicinamibacteria; order Fen-336; family Fen-336; genus DATBSL01. Next base: position 44,380 of record CAWHRC010000025.1, on the reverse strand, counting down.
ATCCTCTTCCTGAGCGAGTCCTTCCATCCCGTCCTGGGCGGCGGCGAGACGCACATCCGGCGCCTCGGGGCGGCGCTCGTGGCGGCGGCGACGCCGTCACCGTCGTGACCCGGCGCGGCGAGCGCGTCGTGGCCCGCGACCGAGCGAGCTCGACGACGGGATCCGGGTGCATTCGTGTCGCCCCCGCGGGACCGGGCCGGGTCGGCAAGTACCTGATGGTCCCGGCCGCCGCTGCGGGCGGTGGCGCGCGAGGCCGCCCGTCACGACGTGCTCGTCGTGCGGGGGACGCGCGTGCTCGGCCTGCCGGGCCTCGTCGACGGGACGGCTGTGCGGGCTGCGCGACGGTGCTGCAGCCCGAGATCAACGGCGAGCTCGACGGCACGGCCTTCACCTGGGGCAAGCGCTGGGCGCCGGGCGGCCGCGGACGGCTGGTGAGGGCCGCTCGTCGCGCTCGCGCAACCGTCTGCTGCGCGACGCCGATCGCTTCGTCGCGATGTCGCGCCTGATCCGGCGACGAGATGCTGGGCGGCCGGCGTCGACCGCCGCGCGCTCGCGCTCATCCCGCACGGCGTCGACACGGACGCGCTTCCGGCCGGCCGACGGGCGAGGAGCGGTTGGCCCTGCGCGCGCGGCTCGGCATCCCGGCCGGCGTCGTGGCGGTCTACACGGGCCGGCTGCTGCGAGGGCAAGGGCCTCGAGGTCCTGATCGAGGCGCTTCGCGGCGGTCGCGGCCGAGCGACGACGGGCTGCAGCTGCTGCTCGTGGGCTCGGGAGAGGGCCAGTCGCTCTCGGTCGAGCCCGAGCTGCGGCGTCGCGTCTCGCGAGCTGGGGCTCGCGGCGCGCGTGCTCTTCGCCGGGCGGCGCGAGCGGGTCGAGGACTGGCTGCGGGCGGCGGACCTCTTCGTCTTCCCGTCGCTCTACGAGGCGCTCGGCATCTCGCTCGTGGAGGCGGCGGCGTGCGGCCTGCCGGCGATCGGCAGCCGCACCGGCGGGATCGTCGACGTGATCGAGGACGGCCGCTCGGGCCTGCTCGTCCGCTCCGGGCGACGGCGCGGCGCTCGCGCGGGCGCTGCGGGCGCTCGCGGACGCCGACCGCGGCCGCAGGCCACGCTGGGCGCGCCGCGCGCGCGCCTGGCGCTCGCGCGCTTCGACGAGCGGGACTCGCTGGCGCGCTACCGCGCCCTCTTCGGCGAGATCAGCCCTCGACGTCCCTCCGCATTCCGGCGGGCACGTGCTCCTCGTGCAGGTGCAGCTTCTCCTCCATCACCGGCCGCTCGAGCTTGAAGGAGAAGTAGAGCGCGAGCAGGATCACGGTCGCGAAGACGCCGATGAAGTGGATCCAGAGGTAGCGCGGTGACCGTCTGGATCGGGGCGAGGGCCTCCGAGAGGTCCTGCTCGACCGCGACCAGCCACTTGACGTCGGCCTGGTCGACCGGCGAGAAGCCGACGAGACGGGCCGGCTCGACCACTCCTCCCTCTCCCTCACCTCCGGGATCGTCCAGTAGCCGCGCTGCAGCCGCGAGCGGCCGAACAGCGCCTGGCCCGACTCGCCGATCGGGAAGCCCTCGAGCGCGGCGCGCAGCGAGTCGAAGCCGGGTAGACGTCGTCTTCAGGATGCGCTCGCTCTCGTCCGACGCGAGCACGAGGCCGTCCGTGGCGCGCAGCAGCACCGCGTGCCCGGTGCGCCCGACGCGCACGGGCGCGAGGACCGTGTACAGGTCGTTCGCGTCGACGAGCGCGCGCACCGCCCCGACCAGGTCGCCGTCCGGGTCGCGGACCGGATAGATCATCTCGAGCAGCGTCAGGGTCGAGCCGCGCGGTTGCTCGATGTCGCCGACGTGGGGCTCCGGCTCGCGCGTCCGGCGCCGCGAGGAGCTTGAACCAGGCGCTCTCGCCGTGGAAGAGCCGCCCGCCTCGGAGGGCGCGGCGATGCGTCCGCTGCGGTCGACCACCTGGAGCTGCCGGACCGCCGGTCGCACCGAGACGAGCGCGCGCAGGCGTGCCGCGAGCCGTGTCGACCGAGCACGTGGCCGCGAGAGCCGAGTCGCCGGCCGCCGCCCACTCCCGCTCGAGCCGCGCGGTCTCGGCGTCGGAAGGGCGCGGGCCGGGGTCGGCGAGCGCCTCTCTGCAGATCCGGATCCAGCGTCACGAGATGGAGGGTCGGCGACTGCTCGGCGAGGTACTGCTCGAGGCCGAGCTTGGTCTGCACCGCGCGCTGCTCGAGGCTCCCGCCGACCGACTCCCGCAGCCGCGTCTTCGCCATGTTGACCACGACGAAGGAGCCGAAGGCGACGAAGGGCATCGCCGCGAAGAAGAACGCCGTGAGCACCCGCGTGTCGAGGTAGTACCGCTGCTTGGTCATGGCTGCTCCCCCTGTGGGCGAAGGAGCCCGGCCGCGTCCTCCGGAGGGTGCTCCGAAGGCGGCGAACCACCCGGGGAGCGCGCCCCGGGCTCGATGCCGACGGCGACGTGCTGCCGAGACAGTAGGCCGCGGCGGCAGTCGCGTCAAGGGAAACCGCGGGATCCAGCGCCTGAGCCGAGGCCGGCTCACGGCGAAGCGCGCCCTGCCGTTACACTTCAGGCGGTGCCGTGCCGCGTCTGCGCTGAACGCCGGCCTCGCCGAGGGCGCGACACGCTCTGCGCATCGCGCTGACCGGGGCGTCGGGCTACACGGGCGGTCGGCTGCTGGAGGCGCTGCGGGCGCGGGGTGACGAGGTGTCGGTGCTCGTCGAGGCCGCGGTCGGTCACGGATCGCCTGCGCGCGCTCGCGTCGCGAGTCGTCGAGGGCGACCTCGGCGACGCTCGGCGCCGCCGGCGCGGCTCGTGGAGGGCAACGACGGCGGTCCTGCACGTGGCCGCCGTCTACCGGACGGCCGGCCACCCGGACTCCTACTACCGCGAGGTCAACGTCGGCGGCACGGAGCGGCTGCTCGAGGCGGCCGCCGCGCCGGCGTCCGGCGCTTCGTCCACACCTCCACGGTCGGCGTCCACGGCCACGTCACGAATCCGCCGGCGGACGAGCGGCCGCCGATCGCCCCGGGCGACATCTACCAGGCGACGAAGGCCGAGGCCGAGGCCCTCGCGCTGCGCTACCACGCGACGCGGGGCGTGCCGGTCGCGGTGGTGCGGCCCGGGGCCATCTACGGCCCGGGCGAGACGCGGCTGCTGAAGCTGTTCCGGGCGATCGCGCGCGGCCGCTACGCGATCGTGGGCGACGGGCGCAGCTTCTACCACCCCGTCTTCATCGACGACCTCGTGGCGGGTTTCCTGCTGGCGCTGGAGCGGCCCGAGGCCGTCGGCGAGGCCTTCCTGATCTGCGGCCCGCGCTACGTCTCGCAGGCGGAGCTCGCCGCGCTGATCGCGAAGCACACGAACGGCCGCGTGCTGCCGTTCCGGATCCCGGCCGCGCCGCTGCAGTGGGCGGGCGACCTCGTCGAGGCCGTGTGCGTGCCGCTCGGGATCGACCCGCCGCTGCACCGGCGGCGCGTGGACTTCTGGACGAAGAGCCGCGCGTTCACGATCGAGAAGGCGCGCCGGCTGCTCGGCTACGAGCCCAAGGTGGACCTGGACGAGGGCATCGCGCGCACCGTGGCGTCGTATCGCGAGGCGGGGTGGCTCTGATGGAGGCGCGCGGCCCGCGCCTGGCGCTCGCTGGCGCTGGCGCTGGCGCTCGTCGGCGTCGCTCGCCGTCGACCTGCCGCGGGCCGCCGAGGGCGAGTTCTGGGGCGACGGCGCGACCTACTACGCGATGGCTGGAGCCTGGCGCGCGACCTCGACGTGCGCTACGAGGCGGCCGACCTCGAGCGGATCCGGGCGGAGTACCCGAGCGGCCCGTCCGGTCTGTTCCTGAAGCGGGCCAGCGGGGGCCTGACGATCGACGGGACGGCGGGCTTCCCGTGGCTGCGGCGCGTGCGGCCGGACGAGGGCCGGCTCTACTACGCGAAGGCGCTTCGCCTACCCGCTGCTGGCGGCGCCGCTCGTCGCCGCTCGCTCGGCACGCGCGGGCTCACGCTCGCGAACGGGCTGCTGCTCGCGCTGGCGCTCGGGCTCGCCGTCGAGACGCTGCGGCGGCGCGGGCTCGGGCCGTGGCCGGCGCTCGCCGTCGCCGTCTCGCTGCTGCTCCTCTCACCGTGACGCCGCTCTACCTCGTCTGGCCGACGCCGGAGATCCTCGGCCTGGCGCTCGTCACCGGCGGCCTCGTGGGCGTGGGCGGCCGGACGTCCCCTGCTCTCGGCCGTGCTTCTGGGCGTCGCCGGCTATCTGAAGCCGCCGAACCTGCTGATGGCGGCGCCGCTCGGCCTCGAGCCGCTGCTGCCGGCGGCTGCAGGCCTGCCAGGACGGGCCTCGTGCGCCGACTGGCAGAGACGCTGCGAGCGCGGGCTCGTGCTGTGCGCGACGGCCGCGAGCCTCTACGGCGTGAACGCGGCGCTCACCGGCGAGTTCAACTACCAGGGTGGTGAGCGCAAGACCTTCTACGGGCGCTTCCCGTTCGACGCGAATGGCACGACGTTCGACACGCCGGCTTCTGGATGACGACCAACCAGCTCGGCCCGCTGGTCGCCGGCCGCGACGACGCGAAGGTCAGCGACCAGAGCGGGCCGGCGCGCAAGCGCGCCGAGCTCCGCGAGGCCTTCGTCCTGAACCTCGGCTACTTCTGGGTCGGCCGTTTCGGTGGGGCGCTCGCCTACTTCTTCCCGGCGGTCGTCGCCGCGCTGCTGTTCCTGCTGCGGGCCGCGCGATCGCGCCGGCTGGCTGGCGCTCGTCGCGGTCGTGCTCTCGTGGATCGCCTACATCTGGATCATCCCGGACAACTGGTACGGCGGCGGCGGCACGGTGGGGAACCGCTACTTCCTGAACCTGCTGCCGGCCTTCCTGTTCCTGGTGCCCGTCGCGCGCTGGCGGTGGCGTGGCGGCCGGCGGCGCGGCCGGCGGCCGCCGTGTTCCTGGCGCCCATCTTGCTCGCGCCAGTCGACCACTCGCTGCGGCCGGGCGCGCACGCGACGCGCGGCGCGTTCCGGCTGCTGCCGGCCGAGCTGACGATGCTCAACGACCTCTCGGTCTTCACCGAGACCTGGCGCAAGAAGCGGCCCTTCGGCTTCGTCGGCAACGCCGAGCGGCCGGCGGATCCCGACGCGTTCTTCCTCTACTTCATGGACGACGGCACGTACGGCAAGGAGGAATGGGCGGGACGCACGGGCTTCTGGCTGCGCGGCGGCGGCCCGGCGGAGGTGATGGTGCGCGCCTTCGACCTGGCCCTGGTCGAGCGCATCGTCCTGCGGCTCACCGGCGGGCCGCTCGGCGACACGGTCGACGTGCGGCTCGGCTGGCACCGCGCGCGCGTGCGGCTCGGTCCGGGCGAGAGGCGCGAGGTCGAGCTGCGCGCGGGCCGCGGCGTCCCCTACTACGACACCTACCTGCACGTGCTCGAGCTCCGCTCGCACCGTGGCGCGCCGCTGGCGGACGGCCGGCGCGTGGGCGCGTTCGTCGAGCCGCGGCTCGTGATGGGTCCGCTTCGCGCGCGGGGGACCGTGACGGCCCGGCCGGCGCGGATCGCGCTCGGGGTCGTCTCGGGCCTGGTGCTGCTCGCGGCGCTCGCGGTCGACCTGCCGAGCGCGTCCGACGGCCGGTTCTGGAGCGACGGCGCGACCTACTACGCGATGGCGGCCAGCCTCGCCTTCGACGGCGACCTCGAGTTCCGGGCCGAGGACCTGGCGCGCGTGCGGCAGGCCTACCCCGGCGGCCCGCAGGGTGTCTTCCTGAAGCGCGTCGCCTCGGCCGACGGCGGCACGCGCCTCGTCTACGCCAAGCCGCTCGTGTACCCGGCGGTCGCCGCGCCGCTCGTCCGCGTGCTCGGCGCCGACCGTGGCCTGCTGCTCCTGAACGCGATCGTCCTGGTCGCGGCGCTCTGGCTCGGCTTCGGTCTGCTGCGCGAGGGCTCGAGCGAGGCCGGCGCCGCAGCCGGCACGGTGGCCGTCTTCCTGGGCGGCGTCGCGCCCCTTACCTGCTGTGGCAGACGCCGGAGGTCTTCAACCTCGGCCTGGTGACGTTCGGGCTCTTCGCCTGGCGGCGCGGGCGTCCCGTGCTGGCTGCCGTCCTGCTCGGGCGCCGCGGCCTACGCGAAGCCCACGAACGCGGCGCTCGCGTTGCCGCTCGTGCTCGCACCGCTGCTCGCGGCCGAGCGCGGCAAGGCGTCGGCTGGCGGCCGCGCCTCCTGGCCGCCTCCGGGCGTGCGCTCGTGACGGGCGCGGTGTTCGCGGCCGGCTTCGTCCTGAACTGGGCGGCCACCGGCGAGCTGAACTACCAGGGCGGCGAGCGCAAGACCTTCTACGACCGCTACCCGTTCGAGCCGGGTTCGACCTTCGACTCGGCCGGCGTGTGGATGACGACGGACCACGTGGGGCCGCTGGTGGCGGGCCGCGACGAGGAGCGCAGCGGCCGCGTGGCCCCGCCGCGCACCCCCGACGAGCTGCGCCAGTCGTTCCTGCTGAACCTCGTCTACTTCTGGATCGGCCGCTTCGGCGGGGTGCTGCCGTACTTCCCGGGCGTCGCGATCGCGGCACTGCTGTTCCTGCTGGTCGGTCCGCGCGAGCGGGCGGGCTGGCTGGCGCTCGCGGCGCTCGTGGTGTCCTGGCTCGGCTACATCCTGCTCATCCCCGACAACTGGTACGGAGGCGCCGGCACGATCGGGAACCGCTACTTCCTCAACCTCGTGCCGCTCGGGCTCCTGCTGCTGCCGCGCGGGCGTGGCGCCTGGGCCGCGCTCGTGGCGCTGCCGCTGAGCGCGCTCCTGCTCGGCCCCGTGCTCTCGTCGCCCGTGCGCCACGCGCTGCGCCCGGGAGAGCACGCGACGCGCGCGGCGTTTCGCGTGCTGCCGGCCGAGCTGACGATGCTCGGCGACCTCTCCGTCTTCACCGACGTCTGGCGCAAGCGGCGGCCGTACAACCTGCCGGGCGGCGACCCGGCGCGGCGCTCGCCCGGCGACCCGCCGCCGTACTTCCTGTGGTTCCTCGACGACGGGACCTTCGGGCAGGAGAGCGTCGTTCGGCGACGAGGGCTTCTGGCTGCGCGGCGGCGAGAGCGCCGAGGTGGTGGTGCAGGCGCTCGCGCCGGCGGCACGCCTGGACCTGCTCGTCACGGCCGGGCCGGCCGGCGACATCGTCACCGCCCGCCTCGGGCGCGAGCGGCAGCGCCTGGTGCTGCAGCCGCTCGAGACGCAGGAGCTGGCCTTCGCGCTCGATGCCCCGGGCGTCGGCTACTACGGCACGCGCCTCTACGCGCTGCAGCTCTCCTCGCGCTTCGGCGGGCCGACCGAGCGCGACCCGCGGAAGCTGGGGTCGTTCGTCCGAGTGGCCGTCCAGGAGCGCTGAGGGCGGCGGCGCGGCAGGGTCTAGGTGCCCTGCTCCTTGCGCAGCAGCGCGTCGAGGCCGCGGCTGATCTTGGCGCAGCGCTCGGCGGCGCTCGACTCGAGCAGCTTCTGGCGGGCCGAGGCGGTGATCGGCAGGTGCTGGCAGGCGAGGTTGACCCAGGCCATCGGCGCACCGGAGCGGCGCTGCCGCTCGAGGAACTCGCGCAGCTCGGGGTGCGTGTGGAGGTAGCGCGCCAGGGCCTCGACGGCCGGGCCCCACTCGTCGCCCTCGTCGCCCTCCGGCAGCGTCGAGACCTCGGCGACCAGCACGTCCCCGCCGACGAGCTGCTCGACGTGGGCCCGTGCCAGGCCGTCGAGCTCGAGCCGGCGCTCCAGGGGCGAGGTGGACTCGCGCTCGCGCACCACGGCCAGCGTGCCCACCGCGTGCAGGTCGCGCGGGCCGACCGCGCCCTCGCGGCGCGCCAGCGCGAGCAGCGTGCCGCCGGTCCGCGTCGGCGATCTCCAGCGGCGGTGGTGGCCCCGGGCTGGTCGACGACGACGGTCAGGGACGCGCCGGGGAACAGGCAGACGTCGTGCAGCGGCAGCACGGGCACCAGCTGGTGGCGGCGCTGCGGTCGGCGTCCTCCGAGGCCAGACCGGTCTCCTGTCGGTCCGATGTTACACGGCCGGCCGAAGCGGCGCGTCCACTTGCGGCGCAGCACCTCCGTCAGGGTCGCGCGGCCGGAGCCGGGCAGCAGCTCGAGGTAGTCCTCGCCGAGGCGGGCGACGTCCCGGAGGTCGCCGCCGGGCAGCGTGACCGGAACGCCGCTCACCTTGCCGCAGAACGCGCGTCACGTAGCCGGCTTCGGCGGCCAGCCGGCGCGCCGTGCTGCCGGCGGTGTGCCAGGGGTAGCAGAGGTGGACGACGGGCCGGCCCGTCCGCTCCTCGATCAGCGCGCCGCGACTCGGACAGCTCGAGCGCGATCGCCCGCGCGCGTGCCTCCGGCGCCTCTCCCGTGCCGCGGACCCGTGAGCCGCGAAGACCGGCGGCGCAGGCGGTCGCTCCCAGTCGGGCCGCAGGAAGAACGCCTCGCCTCCACCGTCGGCGACCGTCTCGACGCACGCCTGGCGGACGGCCTCGTCCTCGAAGAAGCGGAGTCCCTCCGACAGTCCGGGGGGCCGAGCGGAAGAGGGGCGTGCCGAGCGGCACCTCGTCTCCGAGCAGATCGCGCGCGCCCTGCCCGCACCAGCGGCTGGTCGAAAGCGTCGTAGCCCCGCCGCGAGCGCGGCGTCACGAAGCCCGCGAGCTGCGGGGCCGTGTGGACCCGGGCGTGGCGGAGCGTGTGGCTCTGGAAGTCGAAGAGCCCGTCGCGGGCGAGCGCCTCGACCTCTTCCCAGCTCAGGAGCGCCGCTCGCCCTCCTCGCGCTCGACCAGCGGGCCTGGCGCGGCCTGCCCGGCGCGACGTCGTCCAGGGTCGGCCCCCGCGAGGGGCCGAGCGCATCCGGCCCGGCACCAGGAAGACCGACGGCCTGCATCCCGTGCCGGCGCAGCAACGGGGCGGCCACGCTCCAGACCGAGCCGCGGCCGTCGTCGAAGGTCAGCAGCACGGCCCGCTCGGGCGCGGGGCGATCCTGGCCGGATCACCGCGACGTACTCGTCGACCGACAGCGTGCGGTAGCCGTTGTCGGTCAGGTAGCCGAGCTTGCGGCCGAAGTCCTCGGGCTCGGCGCCGTGGAACACGAACACGGGGACCTCGCCCGGGAGCGAGCGGGCCGCCGCTGACGAAGCCCGGGTAGCGGCCGAGCAGCAGGTCGCGGGGCACCTCCCAGGCCTCGGCGGCGCTGCGGGCGAGGCGGGGGAGCGGCATGGCTCAGCGGCTCCCGGCGCCCTGTGCGCCGGACAGCAGCTCGTCGTAGAGCTGCTGCATCTGGTCGACGCAGGCGCGCACGTCGTAGCGGCGCGAGGCCTGCGAGCGCGCTGGCCGCGAGGTCCGTGCGCGCCGCGTCCGACGAGAGCACGCGCTCGAGGGCCTCCGCCAGCGCCACCGGGTCGGCCGGCGGGCACGAGGACACCGCTGGCCGCGTCCTCCAGCACCTCGCGGCAGCCGTCGACGTTCGTCGACACGATCGCCTTGCCCGCGGCCATGGCCTCGAAGAGAGCGAGCGGTGTGCCCTCGTAGAGAGACGAGAGGCAGAACACGTCCATCGCGCCCAGCAGGTCGGGCACGTCGCGTGCGGTGACCGGCGAAGACGACCGCCGCGCCGACGCCCAGGCCCGCGGCCTGTCGCCGCAGGTCCTCCATCAGGTCGCCGTCACCGGCGATCAGGAAGCGGATGTCGGGCAGCCGGCGGGCCACGCGGGCGGCCGCGTCGACCAGGTAGCGGTGGCCCTTCTGGGCGTTGAGGCGGCCGATCGTGCCGACGACCGTGCGCTCTCCGGCGATGCCCAGCTCGCGCCGCACGCGCAGCGCGCGCTCGCGCGCGACGGGCGCGAACTCGTCGAGCGGCGCGCCGTTCCAGATCAGCCGCACGCGGCCGGCGGGCACGTGCCGCTCGGGCGACCAGGAACTCGCGCGTCGAGCGGCTCACCGCGATGGCCGCGTCGGTCAGGGGCGCGAGCAGCCGGTCGGCCACGCCCTGGTAGCCCGGCATGCGCGGGTCGGCGAAGTGCTCGTGCAGCACGAGGCGGCAGCCCGCGAGGCGTGCCGCGATGCGGCCGAAGTCGGCGGCCGCGTAGCCGTGCACGTGGAGGATGCGCGCACCGAGCCGGCGCGCGAGTGCGGTCACGTCGGCGACGATCCGCGGGTCGAAGCGGCCACGGCCGAGGTGGTGGACCGGGATGCCCTGCTCGCCGAGCCAGCGGGTCGCCGGCTCCTCGCGCTTGAGCCCGCACAGCGAGACCTCGAAGCGCGCGGGGTCGTAGCGGGGGAACCACCAGGAGAAAAGCCGCGACACGCCGTGGATGCTCGATCCGCGGACGCCGAACTTGTCGCAGACGTGGAGGACCGCGACGCTCATCGGCTCAGGCGGCCGCGGCGTCGGTCGGGGTGTTGTTCCCTCGCGTCATCCAGACGATCGGCGCCGGAGAGCGACAGCAGCACCATCAGGCCGGCGCCGACCAGCGAGAAGGCGAGCGCGCTGTCGCGCGGCAGGCCGAGCTGCGAGAAGTAGAGCGTGAACAGCCCCTCGCGCAGGCCCCAGCCGTTGAACGAGACCGGCAGCGCCTGCAGCAGCGTGCACAGCGGCACCATCAGGAACGCCGCGTCCGCGGCGAGCGGGATGCCGAGGGCGCGGGCCACCGCGAGGTAGTAGAGCACCGCCAGGACCTGGACCGCCAGGCTGGCGAAGCCGGCCGCCCAGATGACGCCGACACGCACGCGGTAGGCGTGTACGGCCTCCTGCACCGTCTCGAACTGCTCGCGCACCCAGCCGACCCTCGTCAGGCGCGTGAGGTCCATCAGCCGGCGCGCCGTGCCCGGGCGGAAGAAGACGTAGGCGAGGCCGGAGAAGAGCAGGGCGAGCCCGAGCAGCACGGCCCGTGCGCCGGCGAGGCCACGCACGGGCGCCGGAGCCGCAGCGAAGGCGGCGGCCGCCAGCAGGTACAGCGCGCCGAAGCCCAGGACGCGGTCGATGCCGACGACCGCCAGCGAGGAAGTGGTCGAGCCGGTCAGCTTCGAGCCGTCCCGCACGCGGACGATGTCGCCGCCGATGTTGCTCGGCAGGAAGTTGTTGAAGAAGGTGGCGATCAGATAGGACGCCGTCAGCTGCCGCATCGGCGCGGGCCGGCCGAGCCCGGCCAGGAGCAGCTGCCAGCGCCAGGCGGCGAGGCCCAGCATCGCGGCGTAGCAGAGCACGGCCAAGAGCAGGTCGAGCAGGTCGGCCGTCCGCACGCGTTCCTCGAGCGCCTGCAGGTCCGTGGTCCTGAAGAGGTAGGTGAGCAGGGCCAGCGAGACGCCGATCTTCAGGGTCAGCAGCGCGGCGCGCTTCATGTAAGGCGCCATGCTACAGTAGCTTCCCGCGCAGGGGCAAACTCCCTGACCCGCACGGAGGCAGCTCTTGGTCGACGGCCCGCGCAGCGGCGAGCGGCGGCAGATCGGGATCCAGGACGCCATGCGGCGGCGGCGCACGCCGGCCCTGCGGAAGTACCAGGACCTGGTCGTCGGCAGCCGCAGCCTGGCCCGGCTGCTCGTCTACGAGCTCGTGATGCTGGCCAGCTCCTGGGTGCCCGGCGCCCTCGGGCTGCTGCTGCGCAAGGCCCTCTACCCGCTCGTCCTCGGCTCGGTCGGGCGCGGTGTCGTCTTCGGCCAGGGGGTCGTGCTGCGCCATCCCGCGAAGATACGAATCGGCGACGGCGTCACGGTCGACGACCTGGTCGTGCTCGACGCCAAGGGCGGCACGAACCGCGGCATCGACATCGGGGACGGCGTCTTCCTGGGGCGCGGCACCATCCTCTCCTGCAAGGACGGCGACATCCAGCTGGGGGACCACACGAACCTCGGCTTCCACTGCGAGGTCTTCTCGGGCTCGACCGTCACGGTCGGCCGCCACGGCCTGTTCGCCGCGCAGGCCTACCTCGTCGGCGGCGGGCACGAGTTCGAGGCCTCGGAAGCCGCGGTGATCGACCAGCCGCGCACCTCGAAGGGAATCATGCTCGGCGACAACGTGTGGCTCGGCACCGGGGCGAAGGTGCTCGACGGCGTGCGGATCGGCAGCGACGCCGTGGTGGGCGCGAACGCGGTGGTGAACGCCGACCTGCCGGACGGGGCGATCGCCGCCGGCGTGCCGGCACGGGTGCTCCGGCAGCGAGCCGCGGCGGAGCCCGCCTGATCCGCTAGAATCACGTGTAGGCGATCCCGGCGCGTTCGAGAAGAGGGCGTCGTTCGCACGGGTCGGACCCGGCGGGTCGGCCCAGAGGTGTGCATGAGGAAAGTCGCGGAAAAGCCGGAGGCCGCGCCGCCGCCGACGAGCGACCAACGGCGCTTCACCACCGTCTCGGGGCGTCCGATCGCTCCCGTATACCGGCCCTCGGACACGGACGGGCTCGACTACCAGCGCGACCTCGGCGACCCGGGGCAGTTTCCGTACACGCGGGGCATCCACGAGACGATGTACCGCGGGAAGCTGTGGACGATGCGCCAGTTCGCCGGCTACGGCAGCGCGGCCCAGACGAACGCGCGCTTCAAGTACCTGCTCGAGCACGGCGGGGACGGGCTCTCGGTGGCCTTCGACCTGCCGACGCTGATGGGCCGCGACCCCGACCACCCGCTGTCGCTGGGCGAGGTGGGCAAGTGCGGTGTCGCGGTCTCGTCGCTCGCCGACATGGAGACGCTGTTCGACGGGATCCCGCTCGACCGCGTCACGACCTCGATGACGATCAACTCGCCGGCGGCGATGCTGCTCGCCTTCTACATCCTGGTCGGCGAGAAGCAGGGCGTGCCGCAGGAGAGGCTCGCCGGCACCGTGCAGGCCGACATCCTCAAGGAGTTCATCGCGCAGAAGGAGTACATCTACCCGCCGCGGCCGAGCATGCGCATCATCGTCGACATGATCCGCTACTGCACGGAGCGGATGCCGAGGTGGAACACGATCTCCATCTCGGGCTACCACATCCGCGAGGCCGGAGCGACCGCGGCCCAGGAGCTCGCCTTCACGCTGCGCGACGGGATCGAGTACGTGAAGTGGTGCGTCGAGGCCGGGATGGACGTCGACAGCTTCGCGCCGCGGCTGTCCTTCTTCTTCAACTCGCATTCCGACTTCTTCGAGGAGATCGCCAAGTTCCGCGCGGCGCGGCGGATCTGGGCGCGCACCATGCGCGAGCGCTTCCGGGCGAAGAACCCGCGCTCGTGGATGCTGCGCTTCCACACCCAGACGGCCGGCGTGAGCCTGACCGCGCAGCAGCCCTACAACAACGTGGTGCGCACGGCGCTGCAGGCGCTGGCGGGGGTGCTCGGCGGCACGCAGTCGCTGCACACCAACTCGCTCGACGAGGCGCTCGCGCTGCCGACCGAGGAGGCGGTCACGATCGCGCTGCGCACGCAGCAGGTCATCGCGCACGAGTCGGGCGTCGCGAACGCCGCCGACCCGCTCGGCGGCTCCTGGCTGGTCGAGAAGCTGACGAACGACATCGAGAGGGAAGCGCTCGACTACTTCCGCCGGATCGACGCCATGGGAGGCATGGTCGCGGCGATCGAGCGCGGGTTCCCGCAGCGCGAGATCCAGGAGTCGGCGTTCCGCTTCCAGCAGGCGGTGGAGCGCAAGGAGAAGATGATCGTCGGCGTCAACGAGTACGTGATGGAGGAGAAGCCGCACCCGATCCTCTACATCGACGAGACGGTCGCCGCGGAGCAGGTGAGGGGCGTGCAGGCGTTGCGCGCGACGCGCGACGGCGCGCGGGCGGCGCAGGTCCTCGAGCAGCTCAGGTGCGCGGCCCGCGGCAGCGACAACCTGATGCCCCCGATCATCGAGGCGGCCCGTGCCTACGCCACCGTCGGCGAGATGTGCGACGCGCTGCGCGAGGTCTTCGGCGAGTACCAGGAGATGCCTTTATTCTGAGGGGGGCTGCGCCGCCCCCCTCAGACTCCCCGCTACGCTCGCCGGAGTGAATCCGGCTCGCTCCGCAGCCCGTGGCCTGTCGCAGGTACTGCGTCGCACCCCTCAGGCTCCCCCTCCGTTCAGCGGGAGTGAATCCCGCTTCGCTCCGACCTTGGTGCCTGTGGCGAGGGGCTGCGCCGCCCCCCTCAGCTCCCCCTCCGTTCAGCGGGAGTGAATCCCGCTTCGCTCCGACCTTGGTGCCTGTGGCGAGGGGCTGCGCCGCCCCCCTAGACTCCCCGCTCGCTCCGGCGAACTCGCCTGCTCGCGCGTTCGGATATCATTTCTGCATGAACGACGGGCGGAAGATCCGGGTCGTGATCGCCAAGCCCGGGCTCGACGGGCACGATCGCGGCGCGAAGGTGATCGCGCGGGCCCTGCGCGACGCGGGCATGGAGGTCATCTACACCGGCCTGCGCCAGAGCCCCGAGCAGATCGTCGCCGCCGCGGCCCAGGAGGACGCCGAGGTGATCGGCCTCAGCATCCTCTCCGGCGCGCACCTGCCGATCTGCCGCCGGGTGGTCGAGCTGCTGCGCGAGCGCGGCATGGAGTGCGTCCGGGTCTTCGTGGGCGGCATCATCCCGAGCCAGGACATCGCGCGAGCTCAAGCGGATGGGGGTGACGGACGTCTTCCTGCCGGGGGCCTCGACACAGGACGTCATCCAGGCCATCGAGGCGGCGGCGAGCACGGCGGCCTGAACCGTCCGAGCGACAGCCGCTAACTCATTGACACGAGGGAAGGAAGGGTCTATCTTCACCCGGACACGCCACCGGCGCTTCGTCAGGCGACGCGCGGGGGAAACGGCGCAAGGACGCCGACGCCGCGGCTCGGCCTCGAGAGGGCATAGAGGGCATGGGCAAGAAGATCCTGCTCGCGGACGACAGCATCACGATCCAGAAGGTCATCGAGCTGACCTTCTCGGACGAGGACTTCGACGTGGTCACCGTGGGCAACGGGCGCCTCGCGCTCGAGCGGCTGGCCGAGGTGCGGCCCGACATCGTGCTGTGCGACATCATCATGCCGGAGAAGGACGGCTACGAGGTCTGCGAGCAGATCAAGTCGAGCCCGACCTGGTCGCACGTCCCCGTGCTGCTGCTCACGGGCGCGTTCGAGCCGTTCGACCAGGAGCGCGCGACCCGCGCGGGCTACGACGGCTCGCTCGCGAAGCCGTTCGAGCCCGAGACGCTGATCGCCAAGGTCAAGGAGCTGCTCGCCCGCGCCCCGCGCCCCGTGCCGTCGCCGGCGTCCGCGCCGCGCCCGGTCTCGGAGACGACGGTGCCGCCGGTGCCTTTGCCCGTCGCGCCAGCGCCCGCGCCGACAGCGCCCAACGTGGTGCCGTTCGCGCGCCCGGCCGACCTGCCCGCGCCGGAAGCTCCGGCGGCGTCGGCCTTCATCCCCGACGAGCCGTTCTCCGGGCTCGAGGACACCGCGTTCGCACCGGAGCCCGAGACGCCTGCGGCGCCCTCCGCGCCCGTTCCGTCCGCGCCGGCGCCGCTCGCCGAGATCTCGGAGGAGGAGTCTGCGGACCTTTCGACGCCCGTCCTCCCCGAGGAGCCCCGGGCGGAAGACGGGGCCTCGACCGTCATGTTCCACGCCTCCGAGCTCCCCTGGGCCCCCGAGCCGCCGGCGGCTGCCGAGCCGGAGCCCGTGGCGTCGTCCGCTCCTGCCGCCCCGGACGGGCCGGTGTTCGTGCCGGACGCCGGGCCCGCGGGCGAGCCCGAACTGCCCGAGGAACCGACGGTGTTCGAAGCGGTGCTCGAGGAGGACCTCGAGTTCGGCGCGCCCGAGTACGCTCCAGAGCCGGAGCCGCTCGCGGAGCCGCAGCCCGAGCCCCTCGAAGAGGCGGTGGAGCAGTCCGAGGCCCCCCAGGAGCTCGGCGACGAGTCCATCTTCGCGCCCGAGCTCACCGTGCGGTCGCCGTACGCGCACATGGAGAGCGGGGCGAGCGGGGCCTTTGCCGCCCTCGTGCAGGGCCAGGTGGCGCTCCCGGACGGCGCCGCCGACACGGCCGCGTTCTCCCAGCCGCTGGTGCCCGCCGACGACTTCGAGCCTGTCGCGGACGCAGGGCCGGAGCCGCCGGCCGAGGAGCCCGCCCCGCCTCCGGGCAGCTGGGAGGCGGAGGATCTCACCCTGCCGGAGCCCGAGCCGGCCCCGGAGGCGCCCGGAGCGGCCGTGCAGGCGGCGCCGCCGCCCTTTCCCGAGACCGTTGCAGCGTCGACGCCGCCGCCACTTCCGGGGCCCCCGCAGAAGCTTGCGATCGAGTGGGCTCCTGCGGCGGCGATCGACAGGTCCGAGCCGCAGCCGTGGCAGGCGCCGGTCGAGCCGGAGCCCGTCCCGTCGCCGGCGGACACGGTCCGGTCACCGCAGGTGGCGCACGCGCCGGCCGCGGCCGAGGAGGAGACCTTTGCCGACGTGGCCGAGGCCGTCGCCGAGCCGGGCCTGCCGCCGTCCGAGGCCGCGACGATGGGCGTGCCCGTCGACACCGTGGAGAGGATCGCCCAGCGGGTCGTGGCACAGATCTCCGAGAAGGCGGTGCGCGAGATCGCCTGGGAGGTGATCCCCGATCTCGCCGAGGCCCTGATCAAGCAGGAGATCGAGAAGCTGAAGGCCGAGCTCTCGAAGCTGTGACGCGAGGCGGCGCCGCCCGGCGCCGCCGGCACCCCGGACGTTAGGAGGCGCAGGACCTTGCCCATCACCATCGACGCCGCCGCTCTGGGCGCCCATTTCGATTCGCAGACCGCCGAGCAGAAGTGGGACCGCCTGTGGCAGGAGTGGGGCGTGCACCGCTTCGACGAGGCGGCAGGTCGCGAGCCCTACGTGGTGGACACGCCACCCCCGACCGTGTCGGGCTCGCTGCACGTCGGGCACGTGTTCAGCTTCACGCAGACCGACGTGCTCGCGCGCTTCCAGAGGATGCGCGGGCGCGACGTGTTCTACCCGATGGGCTGGGACGACAACGGCCTGCCGACCGAGCGGCGCGTGCAGAACTACTTCCACGTGAAGTGCGAGCCCCACGTCCCGTACCAGCCCGGACTGGCGATCCCGATGGCCGACGAGGCGGCGCGCAAGCAGCCGGCGCGTCGGGTGTCGCGCGGGAACTTCATCGAGCTGTGCCTGGCCCTCACCGCGCAGGACGAGCAGGCGTTCAAGGCGCTGTGGCGGAGGCTCGGGCTGTCGGTCGACTGGGCGCTCGAGTACTCGACGATCAACCCCCTGGCGCGGCACCTGGCGCAGTGGAGCTTCATCGACTTGTTCCGCAAGGGGCAGGTCTACCAGGTCGAGGCGCCCACGCTGTGGGACGTCGACTTCCGCACCGCGGTGGCGCAAGCCGAGGTGGAGGACCGCCCGCAGCGGGGCGCCTTCCACCACGTCCGCTTCGGCGTCGAGGGCGGGGGCTCGTTCACGGTCGCGACCACGCGCCCTGAGCTGCTACCGGCCTGCGTCGGCGTCGCCGCCCACCCCGATGACGAGCGCTACCGGCAGCTGTTCGGCAAGCGCGCGCTCACGCCCCTCTTCCGTGTACCGGTCACGATCTTCCCGAGCCAGCTGGTCGAGCGCGACAAGGGAACCGGCATCCTGATGGTCTGCACCTTCGGCGACGCCACCGACGTGCAGTGGTGGCGCGAGCAGGGGCTGCCGCTGCGGCAGGTGATCGGCCGCGACGGGCGGCTCGTCCCGGTCGCCTTCGGCGCGCCGGCCTGGCCGAGTCTGGACCCGGCGGCAGCGGTGCGCTCCTACGGCGAGCTCGTGGGCAAGACCGTGCGCGAGGCACAGAAGCGCATCGTGGAGCTGCTGCGCGAGCCCGCGGGCTCGGCGCTCGGCGACGGCGAGCCGCCGCTCGTGTCCGAGCCGCAGCCGATCGAGCATCCCGTCAAGTTCTACGAGAAGGGCGACCGGCCGCTCGAGTTCATCACCACGCGCCAGTGGTTCGTGCGCATCCTCGAGCACAAGCAGGAGCTGCTCGAGGCCGGCGAGAAGGTGCTCTGGCACCCCGACTTCATGCGCCTGCGCTTCCGCAACTGGACCGAGAACCTGAACCTCGACTGGTGCATCAGCCGGCAGCGCTTCTTCGGCGTGCCGTTCCCGCTCTGGTACGCCGTCGGGGAGGACGGCCGCACGGACTTCTCGCGCCCGCTGCTCGCCGACGAGCGGGCGCTGCCGGTCGACCCGACGAGCCAGGCGCCGGCCGGTTACGACGAAGGACAGCGCGAGCGTCCGGGCGGCTTCCGCGCGGAGGAGGACGTGTTCGACACCTGGTTCACGTCGTCGCTCACGCCGCAGATCGCGACCGGCTGGTTCACCCGCCCGCAGCGCCACCGGCGGCTGTTCCCGATGGACCTGCGCCCGCAGAGCCACGAGATCATCCGCACCTGGGCCTTCTACACGATCGTCAAGGCGCTGCTGCACGAGGGCACCATCCCGTGGCGGCACGTGGCCATCTCCGGCTGGGTGCTCGACCCCGACCGCAAGAAGATGTCGAAGAGCAAGGGCAACGTGCTCACGCCGATGCACCTGCTGGACGAGTTCGGCGCGGACGCCGTGCGCTACTGGTCGCTGGCGGCGCGCCTGGGCGCCGACACGGCCTTCGACGAGAAGGTGCTCAAGGTCGGGCGCCGGCTGGTGACGAAGCTGTGGAACGCGGCGAAGTTCGTGCTGTCCCAGTCGGGCCCGGACGGGCCGGTCTCGCACCCGCTCGACGCCGCCTTCCTGGCGCGGCTGGCGGAGACGGTCGAGCGCGCCGGCACGGCGCTCGAGGAGCTCGACTACGCGTCGGCGCTCGACGCGATCGAGCGCTTCTTCTGGTCGGGCTTCACCGACAACTACGTCGAGCTGGTCAAGGCCCGGGCCCGCTCGGAGACGGACGGAAAGGGGCGCGCCTCCGCAGTCGCCGCGCTGCAGCTCGCGCTGGGCGTGCTGCTGCGCCTGCTCGCACCGTACCTGCCGTACGTCACGGACGAGGTGTGGTCGTGGGGCTTCGCGGCGGTGCGCGGCGAGCGCAGCGTCCACCGCGCGCCGTGGCCCACGGCCGCGGAGCTGCTGGCGCAGGTGGCGCCGCCGGCCGACGGCGCCGTGTTCGACGCGGCCTGCGGCCTGCTCGAGGCCGTGCGCCGCGCGAAGAGCGCGGCCGGCGCGACGGTCGGGCGCCACCTGAGCCGGCTGCGCGTCGCGGTGAGCCCGGGCACCGCAGCGCTGCTCGGCCCCTGCCTGGGCGACCTCGCGTCGGCGGCGCGCGTCGAGGGCGACCTGCTCGAGGCGCGCGAGGGGCTGGCCGACGGCGCCTTCGAGGTGGTCGAGATCGAGCTCGCGGCCCTCCCGCCCGGGGCCTGATGCCCGATCCAGGCGGGCTGGCACGGGCGCTCGCCGCGCGCGGTGCGCAGTCGCCGGCCCGGCTCGAGTGGCAGCCCAGCCTCGTCTCGACGAGCGATCGCCTCAAGGAGCTGGCGCGCGAGGACGCGCCCGAGTGGACCGCCGTGCTCGCCGACGTCCAGACCGGCGGGCGGGGGCGGGCCGGCCGCGGCTGGGCCTCGCCCGCGGGCGGGCTCTACCTGTCGGTGCTGCTGCGGCCGCGCTTCGCTCACGCCGGCGTGCTGCCGCTGGCCGCCGGCCTCGCGGTCGCCGACGCGGCGGCGGAGCACGGCGCGGACGTTCTCCTGAAGTGGCCGAACGACGTGCTGCTCGGCGAGCGCAAGCTGGCGGGCGTCCTGGCCGAGGCGGCGTCGGCGAGCGCGGGCATCGACTGGATCGTGCTCGGCATCGGCGTCAACGTGGGCGTGCCCTCCCGCGCGTTCCCGGCGGAGCTCGCGGGACGACGTGGCGCTCGCTGGCGGACCTGGGTCCGGCCCCGGAGGTTGCGAGCGTGGCCGCGGCGGTCGCTGGACCGTCTGCGCGTCTGGTACCATGCCGCCGCCTCCTCGCGGGCGGCGGTGGTCGCGGCCTGGCGCGCAGCGCGCCGTCGCCTGGTGGGGCGAGCCGGTCGAGATCCGGACGGGAGGCGAGACGCTGCGCGGGCGCCTGCTGGACGTGGACGACGAGGGTGCGCTGCTGGTGGCGGCCGGTGGGCGGAGGCGTGCGGCGCGTCGTCTCGGCCGAGGTCGGTGCGGCTCAGGCGCACGGGTTGATGGCGGAGGGCATGCTCCTCACGATCGACGTCGGCAACACGAACACGGTGCTCGGCGTCTTCGAGGGCGGGCGCTGCTCGTGCACTGGCGCCTCACCACGCGCCGCGAGCAGACGGCCGACGAGTACGGCATCCTGGTGCGCAACCTGTTCTCGAGCTCGGGGCTTCGAGCCCGCGGGCATCGAGGCGGTCGCGCTCGCGAGCGTGGTGCCGCCCCTGACGCCCGTGCTGGTGGCGCTCGCGCGCCAGTACCTGGGCCAGGAGCCGCTGGTGGTCGGCCCGGGCGTCAAGACCGGCATGCCGATCCTGTACGAGCCGCCGGGAGACGTGGGCGCGGACCGCATCGTCAACGGCGTCGCTGCCTTCGCCGCCTACGGCGGGCCGGTGGTGGTGGTCGACTTCGGCACGGCCACCACCTTCGACGTCGTCACGCGCAAGGGCGAGTACGTCGGCGGCGTCATCTGCCCGGGCATCGGCATCAGCGCCGACGCGCTGTTCCAGCGCGCCGCGCGCCTGCCGCGCGTCGACGTGCGCCACCCGGGCAAGGTCGATCGGCCGCACCACCGTCGGCTCGATGCAGGCGGGCCTCTACTTCGGCTACGCGGCGATGTGCGAGGGCATCATCGCGCGCATCAGGGCCGAGCTGGGCGAGACGCCGCGGGTCGTCGCGACGGGCGGCCTGGCCGAGACGCTGGCCGTCGAGATCCCGTCGATCGAGGCCGTCGACCCGATCCTGACGCTGACCGGGCTGCGCCTGATCTGGGAGCGGAACCGGGCCCCGGCGCGGTGAGCGCGGCGTGGCGGGACGGATCCCGAGGCCGCGTACTACCAGGCCGTCGAGGAGTACTTCGTCTCGCGCCGCGGCGACCCGCTCTTCCTGTCGAACGCCGACTGGACGCTCGTCCGCCGTGGCGGCTGGCCGGCATCCCGCTGCGCGTCGTGCTGCGCGGCATCCGCGACGCGCTCGACGTGCACGCGCACGGCTGGAGCCGCGAGCGCAAGGTGGGCAGCCTCGCGTACTGCGCGCGCGAGGTGGACGCCGCGCGCGAGCGCTGGGAGCGCGCCCTGGCGCTCGGCCGCGCAGAGGGGCTCGACCCCGGCTCCGCGCTCGACGGGCTTCGCCGTACGGCCTCGCGACTGCGACGCGCCTCGGCCCGCCGCGCGCGGGCGCTCGCGGCCGAGATCGCGCGCGGAGCTGCGGGCGGGCGCGCCGGGCGCGGGGCTCGAGCGCGCTCACCCGCTGGCTGGGCGAGCGCGAGGCGAGGCTGCTCGAGGCGATCGCGCGCGGACGAGCCGCCCGACGCGGCGAGCCGCGCGGGAGCGGGAGGTCGACGCGAGCCTCGAGCCCTGGCGGGGCCGGATGCCGGCTCGGGTGCTGGAGCAGATCCGGACGGAGTCGCTCGCCCGGCGGATGCTCGAGGCGCTACGGGCTGCCGCGGCTGAGCCTGTTCCACCTCGAGGGCGGAGGAGGCGCGGCGGCGTGAGCGAGCGGCCCGCGGGCGACCTCGTGCCGGGCCAGCAGGTCGAGGTCGCGATCGAGAAGGCCGTCTACCGGGGCCGGGGCCTCGGCCGGGTCGAGCGGCCGCGTCGTGTTCGTGCCGCGTGCCTACCCCGGCGACCGCGTGCGCGCCCGCGTCTCGTCGCTGCGCGCCGGCTGGGCCGAGGCGGCGCTCGTGAAGGTGCTCGAGCCGGCGCCTGCCCGGCGTCCCGCCCCGTGCC
Organism: uncultured Acidobacteriota bacterium; assembly: GCA_963831755.1. Lineage (GTDB taxonomy): Bacteria > Acidobacteriota > Vicinamibacteria > Fen-336 > Fen-336 > DATBSL01. The sequence goes on along the minus strand of CAWHRC010000025.1, from coordinate 22,609 downwards.
CGCAGGGCCCGGGCTGCGGCGGCTGCAGCTACCAGGAGATCGGCTACGACGAGCAGCTGAAGCTGAAGGTGGAGGTCCTGCGCGAGGCGCTCGCACGCGCGGGCGCGCCGTGGCCGGAGACGATCACGGCCCTTCCGTCGCCGGAGCGCGCCTGGCGCCTGCGGGCCTCCCTGCACTTTGCCTGGGGTGACGGCGGGCTCCGGCTCGGCTACCGTGAGGAGGGGACGCACCGCGTCGAGGACCTTCGGGCCTGCCTCCAGCTCTCGGACGCGATGAACTCCGCAGCGCGTGCGTTGCGCGATCTGATGGGCCGCCGCCCGGCGCTCGAGCACCGGCTGCGCGGCCTCGACCTGCTCGAGGCGCCGGACGGCTCGGCGCTCGTGGCTGTGCTCGCGACGACCCTGCCATCCCACCAGGCGACCGAGCTGGCCGTCCTCGGCCGCCAGGTGCCCGGGCTCACCGGGTTCGGCGTCGAGTGCGGGTCGAAGCGGCTGCACTGGCTGCACGGCGCCCCGCACGTCGGGGCCGCGGTCCTCGGGCTCGAGCTCGGGCGCACGTGCGCTCGTTCTTCCAGTCGAACCGCTTCCTGCTCGAGCCCCTGGTGCGAGCCGTCGGCGAGCTGGTGCCGCGGGAGGGCGGGCCGGTCCTCGACCTCTACGCCGGCGTGGGCCTGTTCGCGCTGCCCCTGTCGGCGCGCGAGGAGCGCCAGGTGATCGCGGTCGAGCGCGCGGGGACCGCCTGCGAGGACGCACGCGCGAACGCGGCGCGCCACCGGCTGCGCCTTCGGGTGGTCGAGTCCGAGGTGGCCGAGGCGCTGGCCTCGCTGCCGCGGGAGCCCGGCGAGCGGATCGTGCTCGACCCGCCGAGGAGCGGTGCCGGATTCGCCGTCGTGGACCTGCTGGCGGCGCGCCAGCCCGCGACGGTCGTGTACGTCTCGTGCGACCCGCCCACGCTCGGCCGCGACCTGGCCCGCTTCGCCGCACACGGGTACCGGCCCGACTTCGCTGCAGGTCTTCGACCTGTTCCCCAACACGTTCCACGTCGAGACGGTCGCGCGCCTGCGGCGGGCCTGAGGCGTCCCGGCTGCCCCCCGGCCGCCGGCACGGGCATGTGACACTCGCGCAACCGTAACCCCGCCGTGCGCGCTGGCACGGCGGGCCCTCTAGTGTTGGCAGCCGTGAGACGACCGCTGCTCGCCGCCGCCGTGCTCTTCGGCGCCGGCTGCTGCCTGGCGGACGGGGAGGGCGGGCCCGGCGAGGCGGGGCTGCTGCTCGGCCTCGCGGGGCTGCTGCTGGCCCTGGCGCTGGCCGCCGGGAGGGACCGCGCGGCGCTCGCGGCGCTCGTGTCGGCAGCGGTCGGGCTCGGCGCCGCCGCGGCGACCCTCGAGGCGCTGCGCTTCGAGCGGACCGGCCTGCGGAGGCTGCTCGCGCCCGCGGCGGCCGGCGGGCTGGCGGACGAGGACGGTGCGGCCACGCTGCGCGTCACCGGGACGGTCAGGGGCGACGCCTTCGAGCAGGACGGCCGGCTCGCGATGACGATCGCCGCCGACTCGATCGAGCGCGCGGGCCGCTCCGAGCCGGTCCGCGGCCGCGTGCGGGTCGAGATCGGCGGCGAGACGCCGCGGCCGAGCCTGCCCGACGGCGAGCGGGTGGCGCTGTGGGCGAGGCTGCGGCGGGCCGGGCCCGGCGGACTGCGCGACGGGATCGCGGCGTACGGCTTCTGCAAGTCGGCGCTGCTGGTGCGGCCGCTGGGGCCCGGCGCGAGCGGACCGATTCGACGGGCCGCCACGAGGGCGCGCGGGTGGGCGCGGAGAGCCATCGTCGGAGCCATGCTCCCCGGGCCGGAGCGCGGCCTGGTGCTGGCCATGGTGCTCGGTGACCGCTCCGAGGTCGACCAGACGACCGCCGAGGCGTTCCGCGCGTCCGGCACCTACCACGTGCTGGCCCTGTCCGGAGCGCAGGTGGCGCTGGTGGCCGGCTTGATCGTCGCCGCGCTGCGGTGGCTCGTGGCACCGCCCTGGCTGCAGGCCGCCTTCACGACCGCGGCGATCGGGTTCTACGCGCTGCTGGTCGGTGCCGACGTGCCGGTCGTGCGGGCCGCGCTGATGACCGGCGCCGTGCTGCTCGGGCGTGCTCTGGAGGTGGACGCCGACGCCGCGAACCTGCTGGGCCTCGCCGCCCTGCTGCTGCTCCTCGATCGGCCGGCCTGCGTGTGGGACGTCGGCTTCCAGCTCTCCTTCGGCGCGTCGCTCGGCATCCTGGCGCTGGTCGGGCCGCTCACCTGCGGCGTCCCGCGGCTGCCGCTCCGGATCGAACTGGCGGTTGCGGCGTCGCTGGCCGCGCAGTCGGCGCTGGCGCCGATCCTCGCTTCCTCCTTCCACCGCCTCGCCCCGGCGGCCGTCGTGCTCAACCTGGCGGCGGTGCCGCTGTCGTCCGCCGTGCTGCTGGCCGGGCTCGCGGTCATCGCCGCCTCGGCGGTCGGCGCCCTGGTGGGGCCGCTCGCCGCAATGGCCTGGATCGCGGCACGGGCCCTGCGTCTCTCGGGCGATCTCGGCCCGCTCGCGCCGTGGCTCGACGTGCGCGTGCCGGGGCCCTCGGTGGGGATTCTCGCCCTCCACGCCTGCGGGCTGGCGCTGCTCGGCCGCGGGCGCCGCGGAGCCGGGCTCGCGCTGCTGCTCGCCAGCCACGTCGTCCTCGTCCTCGGCCCCCTGCGCCCGCAGGCCGACGGGCGGCTGCACCTCAGCGTGATCGACGTGGGCCAGGGCGACAGCCTGCTCCTGCGCTCGGCCGCGGGACGCGCGCTGCTCGTCGACGCCGGCGGATCGCGGGACGCGCGCTTCGACCCCGGCGAGCGTCGGGTGGCGCCCTGCCTCTGGGGCCACGGCGTGCGCGCGGTGGACGCTCTGCTCGTCACGCACGCCCACCCCGATCACGTCGGGGGGGCGCCGTTCCTGCTGCGGGCGTTCCGCTTCGGCGAGCTGTGGCAGGGGCCCGCGCCGCTGCACGACCCGATCTGGAGGAGGGTCGAGGCCGGGCTGCCGCGCGGGCCCGTGCGCCGCACGCTGGCCGCCGGCATGGGGCTCGACTGGGACGGCGTCCGCCTCGAGGTGCTCGGCCCGGCGCGGCCGTCGAGGCCGCCGCTGCGCATCCGCAACGAGGACTCCGTGGTGCTCGACGTGGGCTTCGGGGAGGTGCACCTGCTGCTGACAGGAGACGTGACGGGGGACTCCGAGCAGACACTCGGGGTCGGTCGCTCTCCGGTGCTGAAGGTGCCGCATCACGGCAGCCGATCGAGCAGCTCAGAGAGGTTCATCGCGGCCGTGGCGCCGCGCGTCGCCCTCGTCTCCGCCGGGGCGCACAACCCCTTCGGCCACCCGCACCGCGAGGTCGTCGAGCGCTACCGGAAGGCGGGTGCCCTCGTGCTGCGGACCGACCTCGACGGCACGCTCGAGGTCGCCACGGACGGCCACCGCATCTGGGTTCGCGCGGCACGGGAGGGCGAGGAGCGGCGCGTCCGCTGAGCCCGGGCCGTTCGTGTTACCATCTCGCGCGCGCCCGCACCCGCTGAACTGCGCATGAACGAGAGGGACAAGCCCTTCACCATCAACGACCGAAGGCACTTCACAGCGGAGGGCCACGCGCGTCCGGAGGCCGAGGTTCCCACCGTGGCGGCGCCTCCGACCGGCCCTCCCTCGCCCGAGGATCCTGCGCCGCAGGTCCCGACGCCGGGTGAAGCGCCGGCAGGCCCGTCAGGCGCCGGGCCGCTCGAATTCGCGCAATTCCTGCTGTCGCTCGGCGCACAGGCCGGCATGCTCCTGTCGCCCGCCGAGGACGCCGGCGCGAGCGGCGCGGAAGCGCTCGAGGGCGCCCGGCAGATCATCTCCATCCTGGAGATGCTGAAGGACAAGACCGAGGGGCGGCGGACGGACGAGGAGAGCGGCATCCTCGACAACCTGCTGTTCCAGCTCAGGCTGGCGTACGTGGAGCGGGCCAGGCGACCGTGAGCGTCCCCGCCCTGCTGATCGCGCTCGCGTTGTCCGGGCCGGCGCCGACGAGCGCCGGCCCCACGCCGCCGCCCGCCTCGGGCCCGGCGGCCCAAGGCCGCACGTTCGAGGACATGCTGGGAGCGTTGAGCCGCGCCGAGGGAAGCGGCGACACCGCCGCGGCCAGCCGCTCCCTCGCGGAGATCCGGCGGGCGCGCATCGAGCGCAACGTCGACAGTCACGACACCCTCGGGCTGGCTTTCGTGCGGCGCGGCGTCGAGCAGCTCGACGCGCACGCGAGCGTGACGCCGCCGAGGAGTCGTTCCGCAACGCCGTCGCGCTCGCCCCCGGCCTCCCCGACGGCCACTACGGCCTCGCGACGGCCCTCCTGCGCAAGGGCCTGCTCGGCCTGGTTCCGAGCATCAACGCCACGGTGGCCGGCACGACCGCCTTCCTGGCCACGACCCGCGGCGAGCTGAGCGCACGGCACCTGCTGACGGTGGCCGGGCTGCTGTGCGCGCTCGTGCTGGTCTGGACGATCGCGCTCGCGCTGCTGCTGCGGCGCGGGGCTTTGCTGAAGCACGACATCGAGGAGTGGCTCGGGCCCGACCGCAGCGGCTCGGCGGCGGCCGCGCTGGCGCTGGGTCTGCTGCTGCTGCCCGTCGTCGACCTTCCAGGGCTGGGGCTGGCTGCCGCTGTGGTGGCTGGCGCTGCTGTTCGCGTACCTCGACCTGGGCGAGAGGCTGCTCGCGGCCTGCGTCCTTCTCGGCGTGATCGCGGTCGGGCCGGCGGTCTCGTCGCTCGACTTCCGCCAGCGCACGGTGGAGAACCCGCTGTTCTGGGCCGCGCTCTCCGCCGATCGAGGGGGCGCCCGACGCCGCGGACGTCGCGTGCCTGGAGCAGGCAGCCCGGGCCGATCCCCAGGATCGGGACCTGCAATACCTGCTCGGCGCCGCCCGCAAGCGGTCCGGCCGCTACGAGGAGGCCGCCGAGCTGTACCGCCGCCTGCTCGCGGCCGACCCGAACGACGCCTACGCGCGCAACAACCTCGCCAACATCGAGTTCGCGCGCGGCGCCTACGACGCGGCGCTGGCGCGCTACCGGGCGGGCACCGAAGCGGGCGGCAGCCCGGAGGTCGTGGCCACGTCCTACTACAACCTGTCGCTCGCGCACCTCCAGAAGTTCGACTACCAGGCCTACAACGAAGCCAAGTCCAATGCCGACCGGGTCGCGCGGTCGCTCGTGTCGCAGTACGACCGCTGGAAGTACGACTCGGGCGACTACGCCATGGTGGACCTCGATCTCACGCGCGAGCAGCTGTGGGCCAAGCTCGGGGGACGCAGCTCCGGCGTCGCTGAAAGGAACGTCGTCGCCGCGGGAGCCGCCGCGCTCCCGGCGGGGATCGCCCTGTCGGCGTTCGCCAACCGCTTCAGCGCCTTCGCTCGGCGTGTTCGTGCTGGTGGGCTTCGCAATCAGCCGCTTGCGGGGGCCGAAGGCGTTCACGGTACACTGCGCGAAGTGCGGGACCGCCTTCTGCCGCCACTGCCACCTCGGGCAGGCGAGCGGCGGGCTGTGCTCGCAGTGCTACCACCTGTTCGTGGTGCGCGACGGGGTCTCGGGCCCGGCGCGCAACCGCAAGATGGCCGAGGTGCAGGGCGCGGAGTGCCGGCGCGACCGCGTCTTCCGCGCGCTCTCGGTGCTCGCCCCCGGATCCGGGCAGATCTACGCCGGCCACACGCTCGTCGGCATCGCGCTGCTTGGCGCCTGGTACGCGGTCGTGGCGCTGCTCGCGGCCTCGCGCCTGACGCCGCTCACGGACGTGGCCGGGCGCCTGCTGCCGCCCTGGCCGCTGCTCGCCTCCGGCGTGCTGCTCGCCGGCCTGTGGCTTTCCGCCAACCGGCTCGAGCCGGAGTTCGACGTCGCGCTGCCCACGCGCCGGCCCGGCCCGCGCCGGGCGCGCGCGCCGCTGGGGACCTGAGGGCGCATGGCGCTCGAGGGGACGATCCGCGACTTCGGCCTGCCCGACATCTTCCAGCTGATCGGGCTGCAGCGGAAGACCGGCATCCTGACGCTGACCAACGAGAAGGACGGCGAGAGCGTCACCGTCACGTTCGAGAACGGCATGGTCGTGATGGCCGACTCGTCGGCACGAAGGCTCGAGGACCGCCTGGGCAACGTGCTGGTCAAGCAGGGCAAGATCACCCGCGAGCGGCTGGACGAGGCGCTGGCCGTGCAGCGGCAGACCCTGCAGCGGCTCGGCCACATCCTCGCCGGCGCCAGCGCCATCACCAGCCGCGACCTGCGCGAGGCGCTGCAGGTCCAGATCTCGCAGATCGTGTTCCGCGTGTTCCGCTGGCGCGACGGGCGCTACCAGTTCGCGCCGTCCGAGTCGGTGGACTACGACCGCGAGAACTTCGTCCCCATGAGCACGGACTTCATCCTGATGGAAGGCATCCGGATGGTGGACGAGTGGCCGATCATCGAGAAGAAGATCCCCTCGTTCGACCTCGTGTTCCGCCCCGTGGTCGACCCGGCCATGATCGAGGTGGGCGCCGTCTCCGGCCCCGACACGAGCGGCAGCGAGCGGCGGGTGCCGGCCAGCTCCGCCGGCCGCATCCGTCTCTCGCCGGAGGAAGAGCGGGTCTTCCGCAAGGTGGACGGGGACCGTACCGTGCAGGCGATCATCGACGCGACCGGCGCCGCCGAGTTCGAGATCTGCCGCACGCTGTTCGACTTCCTGAACCGGAACCTGATCGCGCCCGCCGGGGTCGGCGAGACGCGGGCGAGGGAGATCGAGCGGCCGGAGACGGTGAAGTCGGCCGCGCCCGGGTACGTCGTGGCTGCGCTGATCGCGGTCCTGGCGCTGGCCGGCGTCCTCGTCCAGAGACGGAACCCGTTCGCGGTGACCGGCCTGCCGCCGATGCTGGCCCGCTCCTACGGCCTGCTGGAGGACGGCGTGGTGCGTGCCCGCCTGTCGCGCCTGGAGCGTGCGATCGAGGCCTGGCGCGCCAGCCACGGCTCGCTGCCGCGCACGCTCGAGGACCTGGCGAAGGCGGGCCTCGTCGACCGCTCGTACCTGCTCGACCCCTGGCGCCGGCCGTTCCACTACGAGTCGGGCCCGCACGGCTACCTGTTGAGCGCCGTCGACGAGGGCGGCCGCAGCCGACCCGAAGCCACGCTCGATCGCCGGGACGGCCGTTAGGCGCGAGCGGATGCGGCTGGTCCGGATGGAGGAGACGGCGCCCCTCGGCTGGCGCGAGCCCGCCCTCACCATCGGCAACTTCGACGGTGTGCACCGTGGCCACCAGGCGCTGGTGGGCAGGGTGGTGGAGCGCGCGCGCCGGTCGGACGGGACCGCGGCGGTGCTGACCTTCGACCCCCACCCGGCGCGGGTGCTGGCCCCGGAGCGGGCACCTGCGGCCCTGACCACCCCGGAGCAGAAGCTGGAGCTGCTCGCCGGGCTCGGCATCGACGTCGTCGCCGTACTGCCGTTCACGCCGGCGGTGGCGACGCTGGAGCCGGAGCAGTTCGTGCGAACCGTGATCGCCGGCTCGCTGGCCGCACGCCACGTCGTGGTCGGCGAGGGCTTCCGTTTCGGGCGCCGCCAGTCGGGCGACGCCTCGGGGCTCGCGCGGCTGGGCGAGAGCTACGGCTTCGCGGTCGAGGCCGTGGCGCCCGTGCTCGACGACGGCCAGCCCGTGAGCAGCAGCCGCGTGCGCGAGGCGCTGGCGAGGGGCGACGTGGACAGCGCGCGCCGGCTGCTCGGTCGCGCCTTCTTCGTGGACGGCCTCGTCGTCCGCGGCGACGGGCGGGGCCGGTCGATCGGCGTGCCGACCGCCAACCTGGAGCCCGAGAACGAGATCCTGCCGGCCTCCGGCGTCTACGCCGGGCACGTGCGCGTGGCGGACGGCTCGTGGCGCCCGGCGGTCGTCAACCGCGGCACGCGTCCCACGTTCGCCGGTCAAGAGGAGGCTCTCGAGGCGCACCTTCTGGACTACGAGGGCGACCTCTACGGCACACGGCTGCGGCTGGCCTTCGCCGCGCGCCTGCGCGAGGAGAGGCGGTTTCCGGGCCCGCAGGAGCTCGTGGCGCAGATCCGGGAGGACGTGGCGCACGCGCGCGCGCTTCTTTCGGGCGCCGCCGGCGAGGGGTTATAGTCGGTGCGAAGGCCGGATCGATGAGCGAGCTGTCGGTCGACACGCGCGAGCTGGAGGGTGTCGTCCTGCTCTACCCGCGCGGCTTCATCAACGCGCACACCGTGCGGCTGTTCGAGACGGAGCTGCAGAGCGCGCTCGACCGGCAGCGCTACAATATCGTGGTCAGCTGCGGCGGGCTCAAGTACATCGCCAGCGCCGGGCTGGGCGCCCTGATGGGCGTGATCGAGGAAGTGCGCACGAACGGCGGCGACATCCGCATCGCCGACCTGAACGAGACCGTGCTCAACATCTTCGAGATCCTCGGCTTCAACCACCTGTACCGGATCTTCCCCTCGGAGCTGGACGCCATCCTGAGCTTCCGTGCCGCCGGCGGCGCCGGGACCCCCGGCGCGTGAGCCGCAGGCGCTCCGGCCGGCCGGCGCTCGTGCTGAGGGTCCCGAGCCGCACGGAGTTCCTGGCCGTGGTGAGAGATGTCACGCGCCGGATGGCGGAGCTGGCGGGCTTCGACGCCGTGCAGGCGGAGCAGCTGGCGCTGGCTGTCGACGAGGCCTCGACGAACGTGATCGAGCACGCGTACGCGGGTGCGCGCGATCGCAGCTACGAGCTGTGCTTCGACGACCGGGGCGCCGAGCTGCGGATCGACGTCGTGGACGACGGCGCCACGGTCGACCCGCGCTCCATGCCCACCGTGGACCTCGAGCGCTACGCGACCGAGAGGCGCACCGGCGGCCTGGGCATCCACCTCATGGGCCGGATCATGGACTCGGTGACGTTTCGCCGGGCTGCGCACCGCAACGTCTGCTGCCTCGTGAAGCGCAAGCCGGGCTGCGGCGGGGAGGCACGGTGAGCACGCCGGTCGTCTACCAGTACCAGCAGGCGCTCGACGAGTTCCGGCGCGAGGGGCGCGAGCCACCCCTGCTCAAGCGCATGTCGGAGCTGATCTCGCTGCTCGACCTCACGACCACGCTCGGCTCGACGCTGAGCGGCGGCGAGATCCTCGACGCCGCGCTGCTGATCGTGATGGGGGAGCTGCAGGTCGCGCGCGGGGCCCTGTACGTCGCCGCCGGCGAGGGGCGCTTCCGGCTACGGGGCTCGCGCGGGCTGCCGGCGGGCGCTCCCGACACCGTCGAGTGCGCGGCGGAGCGGGCCTTGCCCTTCGAGCCGGCCGCGGGCGACGCCGCGCTCGTGGGCGCGGGCCTGGCGCTCGTCTGCCCCGTGCGCAGGGCCGGCCGGACGATCGCGCTCCTGGGCCTCGGTCCTCGCGCCGAAGGGCGGCCCTTCGGCCGGGAGGAGCTCGGCTTCCTCGAGAGTCTCGCGGCCTGCGCCGCCACGCCGATCGAGAACGGGCTGATCTACGAGGAGCTGCGGCGCCTCAACCAGTCGCTGTCGGTGAAGGTGTTCCAGCTGCACAACCTGTTCGACATCGGCCGCGAGCTGACCGCGACGCTGGACGAGGCGGCGATCGAGCGGCTGGTGGCGACCAGCCTGATGGGCCACTTCCTGGCGTCGCGCTGCGCAGTCTTCCGGCTGCTCGAGAACGGTCGCCTGGAGCTCGCGCACGCGCGCGGGGTGCGCTCGGACGAGTTGCCGCGCGCGCTGCCCGCCGAGGCGGGGGCGCTGCTGCGCGGGTTGGGCGGCCCCCGCTGCGTCGATGCGCTGCCAGCGGGCCCGACCCGCGAGGCCCTCGCCCGGGACCGCTTCGCGCTCGTCGTGCCGCTGGCGGCCGGGGAGCGCGTGAGCGGCCTTCTGGCCGTGGGAGAACGCCCCGCCGGCCGCGCCTATGGAGAGGAGGAGGTCGACTTCGCCGCAGCGCTGGCGAGACAGGCACAGGCGGCGCTCGAGGCGGCGCACCTGCACCGGGTCAGGATCGAGAAGGAGCGCCAGGACCGTGACCTGCAGATCGCTCGCGAGATCCAGCGCGGCCTGTTCCCGCGCTCGCTGCCGCGCGTCCCGGGCTTCGACCTGGCCGCCGTCAGCCACTCCTGCTACGAGGTGGGCGGCGACTACTACGACTTCATCCCCCTCGAAGGAGGCCGCCTCGCGTTGGTGGTCGCCGACGTCTCGGGCAAGGGCACGCCGGCCAGCATCATGATGGCCTCGGTGCACGCCTCGCTGCAGGCGATGGCCGGCTCCGCGCGCCCGACGCAGATGCTCGAGCGGCTCAACCGCTTCCTCTACGAGAACACCCAGACCAGCCGCTACGTCACCCTGTTCTACGGCGAGCTGGACCCGCGCCGCCGCTCGCTGCTGTACGTCAATGCCGGGCACGTCCCGCCCTATCTGCATCGCGCCGACGGGCGCGAGGAGCGGCTACGGGTCGGCGGCCCGGTGATCGGCCTGCTCGAGGACGTGGCCGCGGAGTCCGCGGAGGTGTCGCTGGCCCCCGGGGACCTGCTGGCGGTCGTCACCGACGGTGTCACCGAGGCGCTCTCTCCCGCGGGCGAGGAGTTCGGGGACGCAAGGGTTGCGAGCGCCCTCGCCTCCGACGCGGCCGCCGGGGCGCAGGCGCCGCTCGACGCGCTGGTGGCGGCCGTCAGCGCGTGGACCGGCGCGGCCGGTTGCACCGACGACCTCACGGTACTCACACTGAGAGCGACATGAGCATGGAATTGAGGCTGTTCAACACGCTGACGGCCGAGGTCGAGCCCCTGCGCCCGATCGCGCCGCCCGAGGTGAGCTTCTACGCCTGCGGTCCGACCGTCTACGACCGCGCCCACGTCGGGAACTTCCGCTCGTTCGTGGCGGTGGACGTGCTGCGGCGCACGCTGCGCCACTTCGGCTACCGCGTGCGGGAGGTCATGAACATCACGGACGTCGACGACCGGATCATCCAGAAGGCGCAGCAGGCGGGCAGGGACCTCTCGGCCTACACCGCGCAATACGTGAGCGCGTTCGAGCAGGACATGGCCACGCTGCGCCTCGAGCGGCCGGAGCAGATGCCGCGCGCCACCGCCCACATCCCCGAGATGATCGACCTGATCGACCGCCTGCGCCGGCGCGGCCACACCTACGACGCCGAAGGCAGCGTCTACTTCCGCATCGCCTCGTTCCCGGAGTACGGGCGGCTGTCGCGGCTCGACGTGGCCGGGATCCAGGCGGGCGCCCGGGTGGACACGGACAAGTACGACAAGGAGAACGCGCGCGACTTCGTGCTCTGGAAGCTGAAGACCGACGAGCCTCCCTGGGCGCAGTGGGAGGCGCCGTTCGGCAGGGGCCGGCCGGGCTGGCACATCGAGTGCTCCGCCATGAGCATGAAGTACCTGGGCGAGACCTTCGACCTGCACGCCGGCGGGGAGGACCTGATCTTCCCGCACCACGAGAACGAGATCGCCCAGAGTCAGTGCGGCACCGGCAGGCCGTTCGCGCGCCACTGGCTCCACGTCAAGCACCTGCTGATCGACAACGAGACGATGTCGAAGAGCAAGGGCAACTTCCTGACGATCCCGGACCTGCTGGAGCGCGGCTCCAGTCCGGAAGCCATCCGCTACCTGCTGGCCGGCTCGCACTACCGCAAGCCGCTCAACTTCGGGCTCGAAGGGCTGCAGCAAGCGGCGGCGGCGCTCGAGCGCATCCACGGGCTCGTCGAACGGCTCGCCGAGGCGGCGGCTCCCGGCCCGGCAGGTGCGGCGGAGGAGGTCGCGCGCGCGAGCCGGCAGGCCTTCGACGCCGCGCTCGCCGACGACCTCAACACGCCCGAGGCGCTGGCGGCGGTGCACGGGCTCGTGAGCCGCGCGAACGCCCTCTTCGCCGAGGGGGCCCTGACCCGTACCGGCGCCGCGTGCGTGCGCGCCGAGATCGCGGCCATGGACGCGGTCTTCGGGGTGTTCCTGCCCGGCCCGGCGGAGGACCGGCTCTCGCCCGAGGAGCAGGCGCTCTTCGACGAGCGGCAGGAGGCGCGGTCCGCGCGGGACTTTGCCCGCGCCGACGCGGCCCGGGCTCGCCTCGAGGCGCTGGGCATCGTGCTCGAGGACACCCCGAAGGGTACGCGCTGGCGCCGGAAGCATCCGAGGTGAGCGACGGCCCTTCGCGGCCACGGCCCGGCCAGAAGGGGGAGGATCTGGCCTGCGCGCACCTCGCAAGAAGCGGCCTGCGTGTCGTGGAGCGCAACTTCCGCTGTCGCGGCGGGGAGATCGACGTGGTCGCCCGGGACGGAGAGGTCGTGGTCTTCGTGGAGGTGAAGGAGCGCTCCAGCGCGTCGCACGGTGCGGCGATCGAGGCGGTGACTCCCCTCAAGCGGCGCCGCCTGCTGCGGGCCGCGCGCATCTACGCGGCCGGGCGCGGGCTGCTCGAGAAGCTGGTCCGCTTCGACGTGGTGGCGATCGACTGGGGACCCGATGGGCCGCAGGTGCGTCACGAGAAGGGCGCGTTCCGCGAGGAGTGACGGCGTGCCTGCTGCGCCAGGCGTCCGATCGGGGCGCAAGACCCCCTCGGCCCTCGAGGGCCGGGTGGGTCATCTGGGTTCGAGGCTAGCCCGGGCAGCTAGGGAGGCGATGGAGCGGGAAACGGGATTCGAACCCGCGACTTCGACCTTGGCAAGGTCGCACTCTACCACTGAGTTATTCCCGCCCTCAGCAACAGCGAAGATACGCGACGCCCCGCGGCGGAGTCAAGCCAACGAGATGCCGGGAAACTTAGGCTGCGCATGGCGTCGGCGCCGCGACCCTTGATCTGCCTGGGCGAGTCCTCTATAGTCTCTGCGGCACTTCGTCGGACGGCGGCGTAGCCAAGTGGTAAGGCGGAGGTCTGCAAAACCTCTATCGGCAGTTCGATCCTGCCCGCCGCCTCCAGCCCTTCCACCGGAGTTCGCTGTACTCGCCGGAGGACAGGCGGAGCTCGGGGGCATCCTCGGAAGTACCCAGATCCCTGTGGTTTGCACCCCCCGGACCCCTGGCATCCATCCTGCTATTGCGACGAGCAGCAAGCCCGACCCGTTCGGGCCGAAAGGAGAAACACGTGCGACGAGCGATCCTGACCCTGATGCTCCCGGCCCTCCTGGTGGCGGGCGAGGGCCGCGCGAGCGCCGGCGGCCTCGACGTGCGTATCGGTGCGTTCTTCCCCAGGGGCCACGAGTCCCTGTTCCAGGACCTCAACTCCCTCTACACGCCCAACGCGGACCCCGCCCGTGGCGTCAAAGGCAGCGACTTCAACGGCGTGTTCGGCGGGGTCGAGTACAGCACGGTGGTGGCTCCGAACGTCGAGGTCGGCCTCCACATGGATGGATACGGGCGGCGGGTCGAGACCTCCTACCGCGACTACACGCGCCCCTCGGGCGACGAGATCCGACAGACGCTGAAGCTGGACATGGTTCCGGTGGGCGCGACCATTCGCCTGGTGCCGACGAGCAAGCGAGCCCGCATCGCCCCCTACGTCGGGGGCGGCGTCGACGCCATCTTCTACAGGTACGAGGAGGAAGGCGACTTCGTCGACTTCTTCGACCCGACGAATCCGATCATCGCCGACCGCTTCAAGGACAGCAGCGTCATGTTCGGCGTGCACGCCGTGGCCGGCGTGCGGGTCTTCCTGAACCGCGACTTCGCGATCGTCGCCGAGGGCCGGTACCAGTGGGCCCAGAAGGACATGGGGGAAGACTTCGCACCCAACGAGTCGGGGCTGGTCAACCGGCTCGACCTCTCCGGGCCCAGCGCCGTGGTGGGCCTGCACGTGCGGTTCTGATCTTCTTCTGGGGGGTGCTGCGCCGCACCCCCCAGACCCCCCCTCCGCTCCGCGGGAATGAATCCCGCTTCGCTCCGAGCCCGTGGCCTGATGCCGTGCTGCGCCGCACCCCCAGACCCCCCCTCCGCTCCGCGGGAGTGAATCCCGCTTCGCTCTGAGCCCGTGGCCTGATGCCGTGCTGCGCCGCACCCCCCACCACACTCCGCACGCCAGCGGCAGCTGCCGTCGACAACGGCGGCCGAGGCCCAGCGCGAGCGGAGTCGTAGCCTGATGCCGTGCCGCTCCGCACAGCGTTCGCGTCTAAGGCAGTGGATGCCCGGGCGAAGGCGGGCGATGCGGGCAGTGGGGTGGCGGCGGCCCCTGTCAAGCCATCTAAGAAGGTAACCCTGAGCCCTTTCGTCGAGACACGAAAGATGTAACCGGGGAGGTGGGGCCTGTGGAAGCGGTGGACGCGCGAAGCGCGTCCAAGCCCCTGTGGGAAACGCGCAGCGTTTTCCAAGCGGGTGTGGACGCGCACCCATGCGGGGATGACTTCGAGGGCGCGTCCATGCTCGCGTCAGGGGCGGCGGCTCCCACAGGCCGCTTCGAAGCTGTGCCCCCGCGCCGTTGGGAGAGGGGGGGCGGGGGAGAGGGTCGTGTCTGCCGCGGGCGCGTGAGCGGCCGGAGGATCTGAGCGCGGATTCGAGGCTGCGGCCCGAGAGAGCGAGGCCCCTGGCTGCCCGCAGGAGCCACGATCTCGAGCTCGGACGACCCTAGGGTCGTCCGCCTTTCGCACCGTCTGGCCGGCCCTGCTTCAGCCACAGCGTGCCGCCGACATGGCCGTGAGCTGCGGGCGGCTCGGGTGCTTGGCCAGCGAGTGAATCCGCTCGAGCTGGACATCCACCGAGCGAGACAGCGCGAAGGGATCGAGCCGCTCGCGTAGGGCCTTGAGTCTGGCCACCACCATTGGCCGAACTGCCTCGCACTCGAGCACTCGTTCGAAGGGAGTCTTGGCCGCGTTGTAGCGACGCCTCGTACGAGAGCCCACTCGTTCCTTGCGCACCAGCTTGACGGAGGGGAGAAACAGGTTCTGCAACAGTCGCAGATCCCCGCGGTAGAGCCGGTTCATCGCCTCGACCGCCCGCTCGGTGTCGTAGCGGACCCAGCCCATCAGCCTCCTCACGTGGGTCCAGTTCTTCTGCTCGATGTGGGCGTTGTCGTCCTTCTTGTACGGGCGGCCCCGCGTGAACTGGATCGCCTCCTGCTTGCAGTAGCGCACCAGGTGGTCGTTGATGAACTCGGAGCCGTTGTCCGAGTCGATCCCCGCCAGCTCGAAGGGCAGCTCCCGGCGAATCGTGTCGAGGCCCTCGCTCACCCGTACCTGCGCCTTGCCCAGAATCGCCACGCTCTCCGTCCACGTCGTGTGAATGTCGGTCAGGTTCAGCGTGTGAGCAAACTCCCCCGAGGCGTTGGCGCCCGAGTGGCTCACCAGATCGATCTCGCTGTAGCCCGCTCGGCTCACGTCCCAGCGATCCGTCTTGATCGGCACCTGGTGCTTCAGAAGACTCCCCGGCTTGGTCCCCCCGTACAGCCGACGCCCGGCTCGCTTCTTCTCCTCCCGTAGCCGCCGATCGATCTGGCGCGCACTGATCCGCAAGAGCTGCTCCTCCAGCTTCGCCGTCAGGCCATGGTGCTTGCGGATCCACGGAAGCCAGGTCGGCAAAAGCGCCTTCAGGCGCACCGACCAGGGGTAACCCGCCGCCTTCCACACCGCCGTCAGAACCATCACTACCTTCGGTCCGTAGCTCGGCCGACGCGGCCGCCGCTTCCGCGGCCGTTTCTCCGGTGGCGGGCCGTTTAGAACCCGCACCGCGTACTTGCGGTTGTATCCCGTCACCTTGCAGAACTCGTCCAGCATCCGACCCTTCTCCACTCGACCCGCCTGCCGGTACCGAGGATGAACCTGCCTCAGGTAATCCCATCTCGATGTCCGTCCCAAGTCGCCTCCCCCAGGGTTACATTCACAAATGTCTCGACGATCCCCCTAGGGTTACATCTTGGACGGCGCGATAAGCGGCCTGTCGCCGGGTGGCAGGCGACTGCTATGATGGGAACATGAAGCTGTCTCGCGTCGGCGCAGTCTCGCTCGGTCTCATCGTCGGATCCACGCTGGCCGGGGGCTTCGTGGGCGGGCGGGTGCTCGCCGGCGGCGGCCGGCTGAGCGAGCAGCTGCGCCTCTACACCGCGATGATGTCGGCGATCGAGCGCGACTACGTCGACGAGGTGCCGTCCGATCGCCTGGTCTCGAGCTCGATCCGGGAGCTGCTGCGCACGCTGGACCCGCACTCGAACTTCTTCGAGCAGAAAGACTTCCAGACGATGCAGGAGCGGCAGAAGGGCCAGTACTACGGCCTGGGGATCACGGTGCAGTCGGTGGACGGCAACATTACCGTGGTGGCGCCGTTCGAGGGCACGCCCGCCTTCCGCCTCGGCATCCGCGCCGGCGACATCATCAGCAAGATCGAGGACGAGGACGCGCGCGGCATGAGCATCGACGATGCCGTCAAGCGCCTGCGCGGGCCCAAGGGTACGCCGGTCCGCATCTCGATCGTCCGCCAGGGCTACGAGGAGCCGCTGGCGTTCACGGTGATCCGCGACGCGATCCCGCTGCACTCGGTCCCGTACTCGTTCATGGCCGCGCCGAAGGTCGGCTACATCAGGCTGACGGACTTCAACGAGACGACCGCCTGCCGCCCGGGCGAGGGCCCGGACTGCGAGCGGGAGCTGGAGCAGGCGCTGCGCGACCTCAAGCGCCAGGGCGCGAGCGCGTACATCCTCGACATCCGCGACAACCCCGGCGGGCTGCTGGACCAGGCTTTCGCGGTGTCGAACCTGTTCCTCAAGAAGGGCCAGCTGGTGGTGTTCACGCGCGGCCGCACGCGGCGCGACGAGTCGAACTACATCACCGAGGAGGAGAGCCCGTGGTCGAACGTGCCGCTGGTGGTGCTCACCTCGCGGCACAGCGCGAGCGCCAGCGAGATCGTCGCCGGCGCGCTACAGGACCACGACCGCGCGCTGATCGTCGGCGAGACCACGTTCGGCAAGGGTCTGGTGCAGACGATCATGCCGCTGCGCAACGTGCGGGGCTACGCGCTGGCGCTGACGACCGCCCGCTACTACACGCCGTCGGGCCGCTCGATCCAGCGCGACTACACGCGCACCGCGCTCGAGGAGTACTACTCGCCCCGGGACCGCAAGGCCTGCGACGTCGGCAGCAGCGACCCCAAGCTGACGGACGCCGGCCGCAAGGTGTTCGGGGGAGACGGCATCACGCCCGACTACTGCGTCGAGCCGGAGACGCCGAGCGAAGTTCGTCTCGTACCTGATCGGGCGGCAGGCGTTCACCGGGTTCGCGCGCGGCTACGACTCGGCCGACGGGCAGAGCCGCTCGTCGATCGCGGGCACGGGGTCGCGCTCGCCCGCGGCGTCCGCCAAGGTCAAGCTGCTGTCGCGCGACTTCAAGGTCGACGACGCGATGCTGTCGGACTTCGCCGCCTACCTGGTCGGGCGCAAGCTGCGCCACACGGAGGCGGACCTGCAGCAGAATCGCCAGGAGATCGTGCGCCTGATCGACGAGGAGATCCTGCGGCAGGTGTGGGGCGAGGCCGAGGCGCGGCGCAAGAGCATGGCCTGGGACCCGCAGGTGACGAAGGCGCTCGAGCTGGTGCCGCGCGCCGAGCTGCTGCTGCGCGACCCGAAGTCCTTCGTCGCGCAGCGCGAGCGCGACCGGGCAAGTGACGGGCGGCTGGCCGACGCGGCCGCCCCCGCACCCGTGCAGCCGCCCGAGCACCGGTAGAGCACGCCCGGCGCCCCGCGCGGGGCCGCGGCGCCAGGGGGGACCTCGCAGCCGGCGTGGTAACATGGCCTGTTACCATGGCGGCGGACATCGTTCTCCGTGGCGTCCGCGTCCACAACCTCAAGGCGGTGGACGTCACGATCCCCACCCGGAAGCTGGTCGTGGTCACGGGTGTGTCCGGCTCCGGGAAGAGCAGCCTCGCGTTCGACACCCTGTACGCCGAGGGCCAGCGACGCTACGTCGAGAGCCTCTCCTCGTACGCGCGGCAGTTCCTCGAGCGCATGGAGAAGCCGCGGGTCGACGAGATCGAGGGCATCTGCCCGGCGATCGCCATCCGCCAGAGGAGCCTGTCTCGCAGCCCGCGCTCGACGGTGGCGACGGCGACCGAGGTGCACGACCACCTGCGCGTGCTGTTCGCGCGGGCCGGGACGGTCCACTGTCCCGGCTGCGACAGCCCGGTGCGGCGCGACTCGGCCCAGTCGGCGGCCGAGCGGCTGGCGGCCGAGCCGGCAGGCACGCAGCTGCTCGTCGGCTTCGAGCTTCCAGCCACGCCCTCCGTCGAGGACCTGGCGGCGCTGCGCAGGCGGGGCTACGGTCGCCTGGCGATCGGGGCGCGGCTCTTCGACCTCGACGACGAGCCGGTCCTGCCCGCCGGCTCCCGGCCGGTGGTGGTGGTGGACCGCCTGCTGACGCGGCCGGAGGAGCGGGGCCGCCTCGCCGACTCGCTCGACGCCGCCTTCCGGGAGGGCAACGGGCGCGCAGTGGCGGTGGCACCCGACGGGGAGCTGCGCCGCTTCTCCGAGCGCTTCGAGTGCAGCCGTTGCGACAAGGCCTTCGTGGAGCCGGAGCCGCGCCTGTTCTCGTTCAACAACCCCTTCGGCGCCTGCCCTTCCTGCCACGGCTTCGGCAACCTGATCGAGGTGGACCTCGACCTCGTGGTGCCCGACAAGCACAAGAGCCTGGGCGAGGGCGCGGTCGAGCCGTGGAACAAGCCGCACTACCGCGCTCTGCTCGGGCAGCTGCGACGCTTCGCCCGCCGGCGCGGGATCCCGCTGGACGTGCCCTGGTGCTTCCTCGAAGAAGGCCACCGGCGCCTGGTGCTGGAGGGCGACGAGACGTTTCCCGGCGTGCTCGGGTTCTTCCGCTGGCTCGAGGGCCGCAAGTACCGCGTGCAGGTGCGCGCGTTCCTCGCCCGCTACCGCGGCTACCAGGAATGCCCGGCCTGCCGCGGCGGCCGCCTGCGGCCCGAGGCGCTGCAGGTCCGGCTCGCCGGCCGCAGCATCTGCGACGTCTCCGGCATGACCGTGCGGATCGCGCGGGATTTCCTGGCCGGACTGGAGTTCGATGCTGTCGGCGCTGCAGTCGCCGGCCGCGTGCTGTGCGAGGTCGAGAAGCGCCTGGCGTTTCTCGCCGACGTCGGCCTCGACTACCTGAACCTCGACCGCGCCTCGGGATCGCTCTCCGGCGGTGAGTCGCAGAGGATCGCGCTCGCAGCGGCCCTCGGCACCGGGCTCGTCGGCACGCTGTTCGTGCTCGACGAGCCCTCGGTCGGGCTGCACCCCCGCGACACGGACCGCCTGATCGGGATCCTCAAGGCGCTGCGCGACCAGGGCAACAGCGTGGTGGTGGTCGAGCACGATCCCGCGATCATCGGTGCGGCCGACCACGTCGTCGACCTCGGCCCGGGCGCGGGCGACCAGGGTGGGCGCGTCGTCTTCCAGGGCCCCGCGTCCGAGCTGCCGGGCGATCCGCGCAGCCTCACGGCCAAGTACCTGCGCGGCGACCTGCGCATCCCAGTGCCGGCGCGGCGGCGGCGGGGCAACGGGCTGTTCCTCACGGTGCGCGAGGCACGGGTCCACAACCTCCAGGGCGTCACGGCACGCATCCCGCTCGGGGCGTTCACGGTGGTGACCGGCGTGTCGGGCTCGGGCAAGTCGACCCTGGTGAACGACGTGCTCTGCGAGCGGCTGCAGAGGCGGCGCAGGACGGGGGACAGCCGTGGCGGCGTGGTCGAAGGCGCGGACTACATCGAGCAGCTCGAGGTGGTGGACCAGTCTCCGCTCGGCCGCAGCCCGCGCTCCAACCCCGTCACCTACATGAAGGCGTTCGACCCGATCCGGGAGCTGTTCGCCGCGGCCCCCGAGGCGCGGCGCCGCGGGCTGTCTGCGGCCGACTTCTCCTTCAACATGCCCGGCGGCCGCTGCGAGGCCTGCGCCGGCGACGGGCGCGTGCGCGTGGACCTGCAGTTCCTGGCCGACGCCTGGCTCGTGTGCGAGGTCTGCGGCGGCCGGCGCTACCGGCCGCCGGTGCTGCAGGTGCTCTGGCGCGGCCGCTCGATCGACCAGGTGCTGGACCTGACCGTGCAGGAGGCGCTCCACCTGTTCGCCGGCCAGGCGCGTGTCACGCGCCGGCTGAAGGTGCTGGGCCAGATCGGCCTCGGTTACCTGCGCCTCGGACAGGCCTCGAGCACCCTCTCCGGGGGCGAGGCCCAGCGCATCAAGCTGGCGGCGCACCTGCTGAGGCGGCCCGGCCCGCGCGTGCTCTACGTGCTCGACGAGCCCACGACCGGCCTGCATCTCGGCGACGTGGACGAGCTGCTGAACGCGCTGCAGCGGCTGCTCGACGGCGGGGCCACGCTGATCGTGATCGAGCACAACCTGCACGTCATCAAGCAGGCCGACTGGGTGATCGACCTCGGCCCCGAGGGCGGCGACGAGGGCGGGCGGCTGGTGTTCGAGGGCACGCCCGAGGCGCTCGCCGCGCACGGGCAGCGGCCACACCGCCCGCTACCTGCGCCAGGTGCTGGTCGCGCGGAGGGCGCGACCGCCTGAGCCGTCGCGGTCTGCTATCATGCGAGCCGTGATGGCAGAGCACTTCTTCGCCCGTCCGGGACGCAGAGCGCCGCTCGTGCTGGCGCTGATCGTCGCCTTCGCGACGGCCGGCTTCGCCGCCGCGGCCAGGACTCCTTCGAGGACCTGCTGGCGAACCTGAAGAGCCCCACCGCGCGCACGCGACAGGCGGCGGCCGCCGCGCTCGGCAAGAGCCGCCGCCGCGAGGCGGTGGCGCCGCTCTCGGCGCTCGTGCGCGACCCCGAGCCACGCGTGAGGCTCGAGGTCGTGGGCGCGCTGCGCGAGCTGCGCGACGTGTCGGGTGTGCCCGCGCTGGTCACCTCGCTGCAGGACGGCGACGCGAGGGTGCGCGAGGAGGCCATCGTCCTCGATCGTGGAGATCTACGCCGAGCGCGAGCGCGGCGGCCCGATCGACCGCTTCCTGCAGGCGTTCTCCGACGAGTACGACCGCGCCTCGATCCCGCCGTACACGCCCGTCGACCCCTCCGTGTTCCGGGGCCTGGCGGGCACGCTGCGCGACGAGCAGAAGGGCATCCGGGCCGAGTCGGCGTACGCGATCGGCATCCTGGACGGGCGCAGCGCCGTCGCCGGACCTGATCGCCGCGCTGCAGGACCCCGAGGCGGACGTGCGCGCCGCGGCCGCCACGGCGCTCGGCAAGGTCGGCAGCGCGGAGGACGGCAAGGCCCTCATCCCGCTGCTGGCGGACGAATCGACGTCGGTGCGCCGCCATGCCATGCAGGCGATCGGCGTGCTGCGCGTGCGCGATGCCGGCCCGGCGCTGCGCGAGCTGTTCGAGCAGAACCGGCGCCGTGAGCTGGGCGACCGCGTGCTCGCCTCGCTCAGCCGGATCGGCGACCCCGCCCAGGGCGACCTGTTCCGCGAGCTGCTGGCGTCGAGCGAGCCGGAGCAGCGGCGCCTCGCCATCGAGGGCCTGGGCCGAATCGCCGACCACTCCATGCTGGACGCCTTCAAGAAGGACTACCAGCGCGAGAAGAACGCGGACGTGCGGCTGGCCTACAACTTCGCGCTCGTGCTGCTGGGCGACCGTGCGTTCCTCGACGCGATCGTGCTGGCGCTGGGCAGCGGCACGGCGGGCGAGCGCGCGCGCGGCTACGTGCTCGAGCTGGGCCCCGGGATCGCTCCCGATCTCTACCCGTACCTAAACGATCCCGACGCACAGGTGCGCGGGGCGGTCTGCGACGTGCTCGCCCAGCTGGGAGACGTGGGCGCGATCGCCAAGCTCACGCCGCTGCTCGCCGATCCGAACACGAAGGTGGCCGACCGGGCCAACCGCGCCATCGAGAAGCTCCGACGGGCTCCTGGCCGGGCTGCGGCGACCCCGTGAACCGGGCGCGGCCGGCGCTGGCCGTCGCAGCGCTGCTCGCGGTGGTGGCGGGCTGTCGCGGCCGCACGGGCACAGGCGGGGCGCCAGTCGGCGGCTCGGCAGGCGCGCAGGCGCTGATCCAGGCCCACAAGTACGACGAGGCGATCGCCCAGGTGGGCGCGGCCGCCGATCCCGAGTCGCTCTACCTGCTCGGCCTGGCCTGGGCCGGCAAGGCCGAGTCCGCCCCCCTGCCGACGCCAGGCCCGGGCTCGGCCGGGGCAGGCGAGGCCTGGAAGCCCGAGGAGCTGAGGGCCCTCGAGCTGCTGGAGCCGTTGTCGTCTCCCCCATCATGCGGCATCGTGATTGCCGAGGCTGGTGCTGCAGTTGCCGGAGGAGCCACCAATGTTGTCGTCACCGTCGCACCCAAGGTGCGCATGCCCGAATGTGATGTGTCGAGTGAGTCGGTGGAGCGATGTTGTTGCAGGGCGAACGCGGCAGCCCGAGGCCTTGCCCGGCCTTGTTTGGCACGACGCTGGTTGTCTTGTGGAAGCGGACGCGGGTGTCGTGGAGCTGCGGCCTTGGCCATGTCGCGTGGCCGTTGCGGTGACGTCGATCTCCGGCGGCGGATGCAACGACTTCCCCACGGGCGGAGCATGCCGAGGCGGGTTGCTGCTTGGCCGCAGCGGCCACCGCACAGAGTGAGTCCGTTGCTGCTCCATCGACGTGGTTGTCCGCCGCTCCACCCACACGCGAGCTAGACCAAGTTTGTTTAAGGGGTAGACTATATA
>CAWHRC010000024.1:0-147385 GCA_963831755.1 uncultured Acidobacteriota bacterium | reverse complement strand
TGGTGCGTCCTGAACGAAGCCGGCCCTGGACCGGCCGGTCTCGGTGTTCCAACAGGCTTGCGGGTGGAAGTCCCGCCGCGGTAAGCGCCGGAGCGCCGCGTAGCAGGCTCCGGGCGTCGTCCGAGAGGATGCCGTCCAAGCGGAGCGTCGGAAGCCCTGCCGAGGCCGTAGGGTCTCGTGCGAGGGGAGCGAAGCTGCGGGCCGAATGCGAGAGCGTGAACTTTGCAGCCCCGTGACATAGGAACCCGAAAGGGGGAGTGGCCGAGCCCGTCATGTCAGGGCGAAGGCAACAGACTGCGCTCGGCGACCGGAGCGGCGCAGGACGCTCCTGGGGTAGGGAAGACGGCACGCAGGGACAGTCTGGTGGGGAACTGGGGAGACCCTCCTCGGCGGCCCACGTCGGGCGAAGGCCGCGGGTATAAACCGAAGGCGAAGTCTCGCGGTGTCGAGAGGGAGTCCGAGGGGCTCGTATGTAGCGATGAAGGCGGCGAAAGCCGCTGGAGCGAGAGGGCCCTGCTTTGGTCGCGCGCACGGATGGGGGTAAGGGCGAGGGCATGAGCGAGAGCTCCAACGACCCGGCGGGCAAAGTCCGACGACTCCAACGTGCGCTGTTCGTGTCTGCCAAGCGGAACCGGAAGCGACGCTTCCATGCGCTTTACGACCGGATCTGCCGGGGTGACGTCCTGGCGGAGGCGTGGGAGCGGGTCAAGGCGAACAAGGGGGCTGCCGGCGTCGACGGAGTAAGCTTGTCGGCGATCGAGCAGGAAGGCGTGGACGCGTTTCTCCTGGGCACTCAGCGACGCCTTCAGAGGGGCAGGTACTGGCCGCAGCCGGTGAGGCGGCAGTACATCCCGAAGTCGGACGGGACCAAGCGGCCGTTGGGGATCCCCACGGTGCGCGATCGTGTGGTGCAAGCGGCGGCGAAGGTCGTGATCGAGCCGATTTTCGAGGCGGACTTCAAGGAGTGCTCGTACGGCTTTCGTCCGAAGCGCAGCGCCACCGACGCGCTGGAAGCGATCCGCCTCACGGGCGGGCGCGGCCACCGGTTCGTGGTCGAGATCGACATCCAGAGGTTCTTCGATGAGATCGACCACTCTAAGCTTCTGCTCCTCGTAGAGCAGCGGATATCGGACCGACGGGTGCTGAAGCTCCTTCGGCAGTGGCTGAAAGCGGGGGTGCTGGAAGAGGGTCGGGTGAGAGGCACGGAACTGGGCAGTCCCCAGGGAGGTGTGATCTCGCCGCTGCTCGCCAACATCTACCTCGACGTTCTCGACCGTCTGTGGGAGCGCGAGAGCCGCCAGCTGGGACGACTGGTGCGCTATGCCGACGATGGCGTCGTGCTGTGCCGCACCAGGGCCGATGCGGAGGAAGCGCTGCTTCGTCTCGGCCGCATCATGGAAAGGCTCGGCCTGAAGCTGCACCCGGATAAGACGCGCATCGTCGAACTCGGGCTCGGCAAGCAGGGATTCGTCTTCCTGGGCTGCCACCTGCGCATCGTGCTCTCACGGTTCAAGAACCGGGAGTACTTGTTCCGGTGGCCGTCCCCGCGGGCGATGAACCGCATCCGATCCCGGATCCGAGAGCTGACGGACCGCCGCCGCTGGGCGGGGCTGAAGGACATTCGCGATGTGATCGCCGTCCTGAACCCCGTCCTGATCGGGTGGGGCAACTACTTTCGCACCGGGAACGCCTCGCTGAAGTTCCAGCAGGTGGATCGCTACGTGAACCAGCGGCTGGTCCGGCTGCTGCGCCACGTGTGCGATTGGCGTCGTCGTCCTTTCCGGCTCCGGGGGTGGGGCGTCCCTCGCTTCGTGGACGACTTCGGACTCCACCGACTCGTCGGGACGATCCGCTATCCGGGTCTGGCGAACGCGTCATGAGAAGACCATCGGAAAGCCGTGTGCCGGAAATCGGCACGCACGGTTTGAAAGGGGGATTCAGGAACCCGGGCCCGCAAGGGCACCGCGCCTGATTTCTACCAATGCAGCCTCCGAGGTTGATGGCGGTGCTCGCACACCCCGATGACGAATCCCTGGGCGTGGGAGGCACGCTCGCGAAGTACGCGTCCGAGGGCGTCGACGTCTTTCTCCTGACCGCCACGCGCGGCGACAGCGGCCGTTACCGCGGCTACCCTCCCGACGATGATCGCCATCCGGGCCCGTTGGCGCTGGCGAGCATTCGTGAGACCGAGCTGCGAGCCGCCGCCTCGGTGTTGGGTGTCCGCGAAGTCACATTGCTCGACTACCGCGACCAGCATCTCGACCGTGCAGACCCAGGCGAGGCTGTCGCGGGCATTGTCGGGCACCTGAGGCGGGTTCGTCCCGACGTCGTCGTGACGTTCGGACCCGACGGCGCTTACGGACATCCAGATCACATTGCGATCTCCCAGTTCACCACGGCGGCTATCGTCGCCGCGGCTGACGCCGGGTTTCTGCCCGACGGCACCGAGGCCGTGA
Source organism: uncultured Acidobacteriota bacterium (assembly GCA_963831755.1). Taxonomy (GTDB): domain Bacteria; phylum Acidobacteriota; class Vicinamibacteria; order Fen-336; family Fen-336; genus DATBSL01. The sequence goes on along the minus strand of CAWHRC010000024.1, from coordinate 144,929 downwards.
GGCCGCATTCGGTTGCGAAGCTCTACTACATCGCCTGGCCGGAATCGACGTGGGCAGCCTACCAGGCAGCGTTCAGGAAGTTGTTTTCGACAGTCGACGGCGTCGAACGCCAGACGGTGCCGTGGCCTGACTGGGCGATCACCACCGTGATCGATACCCGGAACTTCTGGTCCACGGTGTGGCGGGCGATCTCATGCCACGAATCGCAGGTTACCGCCTATGAGCGGTTGAAGGACCTGTCGCCAGAGCGACACGAGGCGTTGTGGGGCTGGCAGTCCTTCTATCGCGCGTTCAGCACCGTGAACGGCGGACGTGCGCGCGAGACGGATCTATTCGAAGGGATCTGCCGGTGACGAGAGTCCCGCGAGCCGGCTCGCTGTCGCTGTTCGCCGACTGGGGCACGAGGGTCGGCCTTCGCCGCCGTGAGCGAGCCACAGGCACGAGCGAGCAGGGCGACACGTCGGCCGCACCGGCGGCGTCGACACGCCGTCCACCGCGGGGTGCTCGACTTCGGGCTCGCGAAGGCCGCAGCCAGCGACAGCTCGCGGACGGATTCATCGCGATCGCCCACGATGGCCGCGGGCGCGACGCGTCCGGGCCAGGTCTTCGGAACGGCGGCGTACATGAGCCCGGAGCAGGCGCGTGGGCTGGTGGTTGACAGGCGCACCGACATCTGGGCGTTCGGCCGGCGGCAAGCGGCAGATCTGGGTCCGGATGGTCTCCGGGGGCGCGCCGCTGCAAATCACTCGTGGGGACGGGGATCACGTACAGCCGCGGTGGGCGTCCGACTCGAGCACGCTCATCTATTGCACGCGGCCGAAGGCGGCCGACGGCCAGGACACGATCTGGGAGGTGAGCGCGCTCGGCGGGCCGGCGCGGCGCCTGACGACCTCGATCGGCGGCGCCGACATCAGCCACGATGGTCAAAGGATCGCCACCTTCCAGCCCGCCGACGGCCGGATCGAGCTGGTGACGGCTGGGCGGGACGGATCCCGAAAGGCCCACTTGGCGTGGCTACCCCCTCAATACCTTTACCGGCACCCGCGCTGGTCGCCCGACGATCGCGCGGTGGCGTTTCAGAGCACCGGCATCGAGTTCGACACCCGCCTGGAGATCGTCACCATCGCCAGCGGCGAACGCCGCGAGATCACTCGCGGCACGTCGTTGAGAGGCTTCACGTGGCTCTCGGATTGCGCAAGGCTCGCCTACAGCTCGTCAATGGGCAGCACACTGCTCTATCCGCCCGTCTTCAACCTGAGAGCGATCGGGGTAGATGGTGCCGGGGATACCCAGCTCACCTTCGGGGACGTCTCGCTTTGCGAGCCCGACTTTCACCCGTCGGGACGACTGGTGGCGTGTCGGTTTCGCACCCAGTCCGACGTGTGGAGATTCCCGGTCGAGGGCTCGGCGGTCGAGAACACCAAGGGCGCCACCCGGATCACCCGGCAAACGGGGCACGTGCAGGCGCCGTCTTTGAGCCCGGACGGGACCGAGGTCGTCTATCTCTCGGACAACGGCGGGCACGGGAACCTCTGGGTCGCGCGGACCGATGGATCGAGTGTCCGGAAGATCACGTTCGAGCGGGACCCGGCGGTCGTGCTTGGCGTGCCGATGTGGTCGCCCGCGGACGACTGGATCGTCTTCATCGTCACGCGCGGCGGTCAGACAGGGCTCTGGCTCGTGCGCCCTGATGGAAGCGATCTGCGCCAGCTCGTGGAGCGTGGCTTCTCGGCCTGCTGGTCACCCGATGGTCGGTGGGTCTATTACACGAAGCGTGACGTGGGCTCGGGGCGACACGAGAAGATCCCAGTCGGAGGTGGGGACCCGGTCGTGGTCAGCGACGAGATCGGCGCAGCCGCGATCGGCGGCGATGAGCAGACGGTGTACTACGCGGCCCGGCTGGAATCTCAGTACCTCGCCCCCGCTGGTCGGGGGATTGCGAGATTCGGAGGGTGCAGCTGAACGATCGCGCCACGACTGTCCTGGGGCGCATCGAGGGCTCGCGTGTGCCGGTCTCGCCACTGATCCTCCAGATGTTCCTGTCTCCGGACGGTCGCTGGCTTGCCACACCGCTGAGCGACGGGGCGACCACGAACCTGTGGGCTCTGCCGACCGCCGGCGGAGCCATGCGGCAGCTCACGGACTTTGGCGACCGATCGATTCTGATCGCCCGCAGCGTCTCGTGGTCCGCGGACGGGAGGTCACTCTACGCAGCCGTGGCGGAGACGGAGACTGACATCGTCTCGTTCGACGGCATCACCAGGTGAGCGAGGGACTGCCACCGTTCCGAACGCTCGCGGCCGGGAAGGCGAGACCCAGGCTCGAGAGCCACGCACGAGACCCACGTTTGAACGGCCGCCGCAAGCGGTGTAGTGTCGGGTGGCTTGCCGCAGGAGCTCCGGGTTCCGCGTTTCGCCTTCGCTGCTCTCGCGATCGGGCTCTGCGCAGTCCCTCTCGTGGCTTCGCGCTCCGCTTCGGCGGCGGCGTACCCGATCCGCCCCGTGCCGTTCACGCGCGTGCAGCTGACGCGATCACTTCTGGGCCCCGCGGCTGGAGATGAACCGGAGAGTCACGATACCGTTCGGCTTCCGCAAGAGCGAGGAGGAGGGACGGCTGCGCGACTTCGAGCGGGCTGCGGGAAGGCGCCCCGGCGCGTTCGAGGGCAAGATGCCCTTCAACGACACGGACGTCTACAAGCTGATCGAGGGCGCGTCGTACTCGCTGCAGACGAACCCCGACCCGCAGCTCGACCGCTTCCTCGACGGGATCATCGCGCTGATCGCCGCAGCGCAGGAGCCGGACGGCTACCTCACGACCTACAAGACGATCGATCCCTCGCGCAGCCCCGCCGACTGGCTGAAGCCGGGGCCGAAGTGGGACCTCGAGCTCCAGGGCAGCCACGAGCTCTACAACTCCGGCCACCTGTTCGAGGCGGCCTACGCGCACTACCGCGCGACCGGCAAGCGCACGCTGCTCCACGTCGCGCTGAGAAACGCGGACCTGCTCGACCGCACGTTCGGCCCGGGCAAGCGACTGACGCCCCCCGGCCACCAGATCGTCGAGACGGGGCTGTTCAAGCTCGCCGAGCTGACCGGCGAGGAGCGCTACCGCAGGCTCGCCCGCTTCTTCCTCGACCAGCGCGGAAACGCCGCGGGCCACGAGCTGAACGGCCCGTACAACCAGGACCACGCGCCGGTCGTGCAGCAGCGCGAAGCCGTCGGCCACGCGGTGCGCGCAGCCTACATGTACTCGGCGATGGTGGATGTCGCAACGCTCGAGGACGACCCGCTCTACCGCGAGGCCGTCGAGCGCATCTGGACGGATGTCGTGGGCCGGAAGCTCTATCTGACGGGCGGCATCGGCTCGCGCCACGACGGCGAGGCGTTCGGCGCGCCTTTCGAGCTGCCCAACCGTACCGCCTACTCCGAGACCTGCGCCTCGATCGCGAACGTGTACTGGAACCAGCGCATGTTCCTGCAGTCGGGCGACGCGAAGTACGTCGACGTCCTCGAGCGCACGCTCTACAACGCGGCGATCGCCGGCGTCTCGCTGTCGGGCGACCTCGTTCTTCTACCCGAACCCGCTCGAGTCCGACGGCCGCTACGCGTTCAACCAGGGCGCGCTCACGCGCAAGCCGTGGTTCGACTGCTCCTGCTGCCCCACGAACCTGGCCCGCTTCATCCCCTCGCTGCCCGACTACGTCTACGCCACGCGCGGCGAGACGCTCTACGTGAACCTCTTCGTCGCGAGCGACGCCTCCTTCGACCTGGGCGACGGCCGCGTGTCGCTGTCCCAGGCAACGGGCTATCCCTGGGGCGGCCGCGTCACCCTGCGCTTCGACCCGGACCGCCCGCGGGCGTTCGAGGTGCGCGTCCGCGTGCCGGGATGGTCGCGCGGCCAGCCGGTCCCGAGCGCGCTGTACCGCTATCTCGACGCCGCCGGGCTCGACCCCGACGCTGGCGCTCAACGGAGAGCCGGTGCCGATCACTCTCCGCAACGGCTACGCGGTTCTCACGCGGACCTGGCGGCCCGGCGACACGCTGACGCTCGAGCTGCCCATGGCGCCGCGGCGAGTGGTCGCGGACGACCGCGTCGCGGACGACCGCGGCCGGGTCGCGCTCGAGCGTGGCCCGCTCGTCTACTGCGCCGAGGGTGCGGACAACGGCGGCTCGGTCCTGGACCTCGTGCTCCCGGACGGCGCCGCGATCCAGCCGAAGGCTCGCCCCGACCTGTTCTCGGGCATCACCGTCCTGGAGACGACCGCACGCACGCGCGACGGAAAGACGAGGCCGATCGTTGCCATTCCGTACTACGCGTGGTCCAATCGCGGGCCGGGAGAGATGGCCGTCTGGCTGCGCAGGAGCGCGCTGCGCTGATTCCGGTCCCTCAGCGCTGGCGGCAGACTACGGCGTCACGGGGCCTCCCGGCCCGTCTCCGCCGTCTCCCGCCTGCGAGTGCATGGCGAGCGTCACCTGCGTCCGAGCAGCCGGCCCCGTCGATTCCCTGACGATCAGCTCGGGCTCGATCACCACGTCTCGGATCGAGGATGCACCCTGCTCGGGGAGAAGCGCCGCGCACACGCTGTGCCCGATCCTGTCGCGGGGCACGTTCACGGTCGTAAGGGGAGGGCACGTGAACTCGGAGAGGTGGATGTTGTCGTACCCGACGACCGACACGTCCTCAGGGACCCTCAGTCCCCGCTCGCGCAGCAGCCTGAGCACTCCCAAGGCCATGAAATCGTTCACGCAGATGACAGCGGTGGGAATGAATCCCAACTCCAGGAGGTTCTGCATCGCCTGCCTGCCTCCGTCAGGGCTGTCACCGCCCGCCGCGGTGGCGGACGTGATTTCACTCGAGAGACGACCCACGGCCTTGAGGAACGACTTTTTCCTGTCGTGGAGCGGCTGCAACCGCTCATGGTGTCCCACGAACGCCATACGACGATGCCCCAGCGAGTACAGGTACTCCACGACCCTCTGTGTCCCGCGGAAGTAGTCGGTCCTGATGTTCGTGACGTTCGGCCCGGGAGCACCGACGTCGTAGAACACGACCGGAATGGTGCCCCCGGTCAGCTCCTCGATGACCTCCGCCTCCTTCTCGGAAACGATCACGGCCAGGCCCGCGAGTCGACGGCCCAGCATCCACTGCACGGAAGAGGCGAGCTGTCGGGGATGATAGTCGGTGTTCGCGACCACGACCTCGTAACCGCGCCGCTTGGCGTCCGACTCCATGACCTGGAAGATGTCGAGGAAGAAGGGGTTCTGCAGGTTGGAGACGATCAAGCCCAGAGTGCGGCTCTTCCGGCCGGCCAGGGTCTGGGCGTGGACGTCGGGCCCGTCATCGGCTTGGCGGTCACGAAGACGCTGGTCCGGTCGGATCCCCGATTCGGCTGGGTGGACAAGGGCCTGGTCGTCCGATCCAGCTCCAGCGACGACTTCAACGCGATCGACCCGGACCTGCTGGTGGACAGGGACGGCCGCCACTGGCTGTCCTTCGGGAGCTTCTGGACGGGCATCAAGCTGATGGAGCTCGACCCCGCAACTGGAAAGCCCGCCAGCGATCATCCACGGATCTACGGCCTGGCGCAGCGAGGCTCACCGGACGCCATCGAGGCGCCGAAGATGATTCAGCGCAACGACTGGTTCTACCTCTTCGCCTCGGTCGAGTTCTGTTGTCGTGGCGTCAACAGCACGTACTACACGATCGTGGGGCGCTCGGCGGCACCGATCGGACCTTTCCGGGACCGGGATGGCAAGCTCATGAACGAAAGCGGAGGGCTGGTCTTCCTCCACGGCGATCTCGACCCCACCCGGCGCTGGATCGGCCCGGGTTATATCGCCATCCTGTCCGTGGGTGGTAACGACTACGTCGCCTACCATGCCTATGACCGAGAAGCCAATGGCCGGCCGACACTGCGCATTCAGCGGATCGGGTGGAGCCCGGACGGCTGGCCCGTCGCACAATGACACAGTCTGTCGCCCGAGCCCTGCACGCACGCGTCGGCCTGAGCGCGTCGCAGGCGATCGGTGCTCTCCGAAAGTGAGCGAGCGATGAAGAGCCGGATTCTTGCGATTGCCCGTAGCCTTGCGTTACTCACCCTGGTGCCCGGCGCGCTGCTCGCCGCCGCGGGGGGCCCCGTGACCCTCAAGGTTCAGGCGGACAAGCCCGGGCCGCGCATCAATCCCGCGATGTGGGGCGTCTTCTTCGAGGACATCAACTTGGGGGCCGATGGGGGGCTCTACGCGGAGCTCGTGAAGAATCGCTCGTTCGAGTTCCCCGACGGGATGATGGGCTGGTTCAAGGTCAGCCCGACGATGGCGATCGGGGAGGCGACGGTGGCCGAGTACGGGCCGCAGAGCGGCGCGAACCGCCACTACCTGCGCCTGCGGAGCGAGGGCACGGCTCCGTTCGGGGTGTCGAACGAGGGCTTTCGGGGCATGGGGCTCCGTCAGGGCGAGAGCTATGACTTCTCGGCCGACCTGCGGATCGCGGCAGGATCGCCCAGGGTGACGGTCGAGTTGGTGGGCGGAGACGGCTCGACGCTGGCGAGCGGCCGACTCCTTGGGGGCTCCTCGGAGTGGAAGCCGCTCAAGCTGACGCTCGTGCCGAACGACACCGATCCGAAGAGCCGGCTGAACGTGATCCTGGACGGGGCGGGCACGGTCGATGTCGACATGGTTTCGCTCTTCCCGCGCAAGACCTGGAAGGATCGCCCCGGGGGTCTGCGTGCGGACATGGTGCAGGCGCTCGCCGACCTCCATCCCGGCTTCCTGCGGTTCCCGGGCGGCTGCATCGTCGAGGGCGCCCGGCTCGCCGTCCGCTACCAGTGGGAGAAGACGCTAGGCCCGGTCTCGGAGCGGGAGCTCCTGGTCAACCGCTGGAACAACGAGTTCAAGCACCGGCCGACACCGGACTATTACCAGACGTTCGGCCTGGGCTTCCTGGAGTACTTCGAGCTCGCCGAAGACCTCGGCGCCGAGCCGCTGCCGATCCTCAACTGCGGCATGGCCTGTCAGTTCAACAGCGGCGAGCTCGTGCCGCTGGACAAGCTCGCTCCCTACATCCAGGAGGCGCTCAACCTGATCGAGTTCGCGAACGGCCCCGTGGCGAGCACCTGGGGGGCCAGGCGCGCGGCCCTCGGCCACCCCGAGCCGTTCCACATGAAGATGCTCGGCGTCGGCAACGAACAGTGGGGTCCTCAGTACATCGAGCGCTACGCCGCCTTCCAGCGCGTGCTCAAGGAGAAGCACCCGGAGATCCTGCTCGTCTCGGCGGCCGGGCCGTCGCCGCAGGACGAACGCTTCCACTACCTCTGGCCGGAGCTGCGCAAGCTCGGCGCCGACATCGTCGACGAGCACTGCTACGCGAACCCGATCTGGTTCCTCAGCCACTCCAATCGCTATCGACAGCTACGACCGCAAGGGCCCGAAGGTCTTCTTCGGCGAATACGCGGCGCAGAGCGACTTCATCGCCAGCACCAAGAACCGCAACAACCTGGAAACCGCTCTCGCTGAGGCCGCGTTCATGACCGGCATGGAGCGCAACGCCGATGTCGTCCGCATGGCCTCCTACGCGCCGCTCTTCGCGCACGTGGACGGCTGGCAGTGGACGCCCGATCTCATCTGGGTCGACAACCTGCGCGTGCTCCGCACGCCGAACTACTACGTCCAGCAGCTCTTCAGCCGCAACCGCGGGGACGTGGTCCTGCCGGTGTCGAGCGACTCCCCCGTGCAGGAGCTCCCGCCGGCAGGCCGCATCGGCCTCGGCACCCGCCGCTCCGCGGCCGAGTTCAAGGACGTCCGGGTCATGCGAGGCAAGGAAACACTGCTCTCATCCAGCTTCGCCACGGGCATCGCCGGCTGGTCCGGGGGCGAGACGTGGTCGGTCGTAGGCGGCGCCTATCGACAGCCCGATGCGGAAGCGAGCCGCTCGGTCCAGGCGGGCGACGCCAGCTGGCGGGACTACACGTTGACGTTCAAGGCGCGCAAGCTCGGCGGAGCGGAAGGCCTCGTGGTCACCGTCTACGACGACGGCGCCGGCGTGCGCGCGGAGTGGATCCTCGGCGGGCGGGGCAACACGCGGCACGCGATCGAGACGCAGTACGCGCTACAGAGCCAGCTCGTCGCGCAGACGCCAGGCTCGATCGAGACCGGGCGCTGGTACGACGTCAAGGTCGCGCTCCGCGGCCGCCAGATGGACTGCTTCCTCGACGGCAAGCTCGTCCAGTCCGCCGAGGTCCTGCCGCGGCAGACCCTACAGGTCTACGCCTCGGCCGCGCGGGACGAGAAGGCCGGGGAGATCATCCTGAAGGTCGTCAACCCGGGCGAAGAGCCCAGCGATGTCGCGATCCAGCTCGACGGGGTGACGCGCGTCTCGAGTTCCGCGCAGGCGACCGTGCTGACCGGCGAGCGGGGCGACGCGGTCAACTCGTTCGACAAGCCGGCCAGCGTGGCCCCGGTCACGGAGACGGTCTCTGGAATCGGGCCCACCTTCCAGCACCGCTTCGCCCCGCGCTCCCTGACCGTGCTGCGAATCGGCGGCGGAGCGCCTTCGGGCCCCGCGACGCCGTGACGAGATACGGTGCCTGCCGGGCGCGGCTCGCGTCTCGACGCAAGTCGAACGAGTCTGACGCTCCAGCAACTACGCCAGATCGTGGGGAGCAATGGGAGTTGCCAAGGACCTGGGGGCCTGCTTATTGGCGGTGCTGGCGGCGGAGAACTCGGAGAACGTCTACACGAGCCTCCTGCGAAATGATCTGGCGCGGCTGCGGCCGGGCGCCTGTGACTCGCTGGACTGGAAGGTTCCCGGCGGCTCACGTGTGATAGCTGCCGACTTCGAGGTGCGAGCACATGCCGCGTGGCGCTTCGGGCGCGTGTTCCGGCAGCAGGGGTACGGTTAGCGCCACAATGAGCGGAGTCGACGGGGGGAGGGTCTATGCGCGTCTGTGGCTTGCTTCTCGCTGGTTCGTTTTCGCTCGCTGTTGGGGCGGATCCGTCCCCCAGCACAGAGTTGCCGGACACGCCACTCGGCCGACGGGTCAGCGTCTTTGTCGACGCCTTCCAGAAAGCGGACCGGCCGGGAATCGTCGGCTTCTTCGAGCAGAACTTGAGCGCCCAGGCCCTTTCGCAGCGGCCCGCCGCCGAACGCGCCGACCGGATCGTCAGGCTCCGCGCCGACCTCGGGCAGGTCACGGTGCGGCGCGCCGACGAGCGTCCGCCCACCTCTCTGGTGGTCATCGTGGAGGGCGAACGCCAGAGGCTATCGAAGCTCACCTTCGATTTCGCACCCGCACCGCCCCAGCACTTGCTCGGCATCAAGGTGGACGATGCCGATGCCGACGATCTGGCCGGCCCGCCTCGACCCATGACCGAGTCCGAAGCGCTGACCGCGATCGCGCAGGCGGTGAGCGAGGCGGCGGCAGCCGACACCTTCTCGGGTGTTGTTCTCGTGGCCCGCGACGGTCGCCCCCTTCTTCACAAGGCTTGGGGGCTGGCCAGCCGCGAGTTCGCCGTGGCCAACCGCCCGGACACCAAGTTCAACCTCGGGTCGATCAACAAGCTCTTCACGCAGGTGGCGCTGGGGCAACTGCTCGGCCAGGGTCGCGTCTCGCTCGACGATCCTCTTGGCAAGCATCTGCCGGACTATCCCAACCGGGAGGCCGCTTCGCGCGTCACCATCCGGCACCTAATCGAGATGCGGTCCGGTATCGGCAACATCTTCGGCCCCAAGTTCGAAGCCACTCCCAAAGACCGCCTGCGCCGCAACGCCGATTTCCTCCCGCTGTTTGCCGCGGAGCCGCTGCTGTTCGAGCCGGGGAAAGAGAGTCGCTACTCCAATGGCGGCTACGTCGTCCTGGGAGAGTTGATCGCTCACGTCTCGGGTGAGGACTACCACGATTACGTGCGCAAGCACATCTTCCAACTGGCGGGAATGGCTGACACCGACTCTTACGAGGCGGACGCCGTGGTTCCCAACCTGGCGGAAGGCTATACCCGCGACGAGGAGGGCGAGCGCGCGTCGAACGCGGCGCGCCGCAGGAACATCTACTCGCGCCCGGCGCGCGGCAGCGCCGCGGGCGGTGGCTACTCGACCGCCGAGGATCTGCTGCGATTCGCGAGCGCGCTGCTCGCCGATCGCCTGCTGACGCCGGCCTGGACCGACTGGATCGTGGCGCGAGTCGAGCCGGCCCCGGGCAGACCGCCCGCCGATCGCACGCGCGGGGGGATCGCCTACACCGGCGGCGCGCCCGGCATCAACGCCGCCCTCGAGCTCGACCGCGACCCGGCCTGGACCTTGATCGTGTTGGCCAACGACGATCCGCCCACGGCTACGCGGATGGCCAAGAAGGTTCGTCGCCTTATCGACGCCATCCAGAACTAGCCTAGCCGGCGCGCGGCTCGGCGCGGTTTAGGTTGGTGGCCTGGGACGGAGTTGAACCGCCGACACGCGGATTTTCAGTTGCGGCCGTAACGCTGACTATTAGGCGCGACCGTACCCCATGAAGACGCATCTGCACCGCCGGCACGGCCTTGACGCGATTCGCCGATCTTGGGTTGAGGACGTTCGGGACGGCTGTGGCGGGTCAGACGGGCACAGCTCGGGCACAGGCGAGCGTCCGTGAGTATCCTCGCCTGCGACCGCGACCCCGTAACGCTCGGCGTTGTCGTCGCGGACTCTGGGCGGCCCGTGTGGGACCTCGAAGCCCTCGGGGCGCACGTGCGTGAGTGTCGCGCCTGTGCGTCGCTCCGTAGTGCTTTTGCCGCCATCGCGGCGTCCCGCGCTGGGAAGGCCGGACGCGGAGCGACGAAGCGGCGTGGGGATGCGGATTACTACAGCGCTCTCTCTGGTCGGCGCGCCACGCGCAACGCGTTGCGCGTTGACGAAGCACCCCGACCCATGGAAACGCGGACCCATGAATGAGCCGGGGAGCATGGGCGACCTCGGGACGGGCAATCCCCCGGCCGGCTTCCACCTGGGACGTGCATGCGGCGGTGCTCGCCGGACTCTGTGCGGCAGGCCCGCCAGGTGGTCCGGCACGACATGCCTTCATAGCCGAACTGGCTTTCCGGCTGGCTCGGCTGGGCCCGTTCGTGACGCTGGATGTCCGCATCGCCGACCATGAGGCCGCGTCCGAGGCCGCACTCTCCGTGCTCGCCGAGATGGCCGCAGGAGCCCAGCAGCCGACCCCCGAGCCACCTGCACCCTACCCCCCCGCCGCGAACGCTTCCAGCAAGCGAACGGGGGCCTTGGCCAGGCGAACCCGGGCGTGTCTCAACTGCGGGGCTGTGTTCGAGGTGAACTTCCGCCACGCCGACAAGCACAGGTTCTGCTCAGCGGCCTGTCGCAGCCGGCACCGTCGAGCCCAGGCGAAGAGCACTGCCCGGTCCTTGGAGCCGTGGTCGAATGATTAGGGCTCCCGATTCTCGAAACGCTCAAGAAGACCGAGAAAACGAGCCGGGGAATTTCGGGCTTTGATTGTCCGAATTGTTTTCAACGCCGATGCGGTCGGACAGGATGCGCGGTCATGGTGATCTCCAAAGTAGAGGCAGAAAGAGGCCGCTTCCGGAAGGGCCGGGCCAAGACCGGTGGCCGCAAGGCTGGAACGCCCAACCGAGCCACCCGTGCCGTCAAGCAGTTCCTTTCCGAGCTGCTCGACCGGGCCGACGTTCAGGACGCCATCTGCGACCGCATGTTGAAGGGCGACACGAGCGCCTTCTTCAAGGCTGTCGAGATCGTCCACGGCAAGGCCCGCCAGGCGGTGGAGGTGAATCAGGCTGGCAGGCTGGAGATCCGCTGGCAGGACGACCTCACAACGCGGCTCAAGGATGGCCGGAGACGCGTGGCAGACGCACGGGGCGGCCCGGAAGACGACTGAACACCAAATCGAGGCGACCGCCGAGCGGTACGCGGAGCGGCGCGAGATCCTGGGACGAGCGCGTCGCGCATGCGTCGCGCATGACGTGGGCGGCACCCGAGCCGGCCGCATTCTTGACTTCGACGGGACCCGGAGCGTAGGGTCCGTTCAGCTCAGCAGGAGGGCCAACGATGCCCGATGAACCTGCAATCCTTCCCCTATCCGAGCAGAGCACGCTCGACCAGACGGCTCCGTCCTCGGCCGGTTCTTTCGGCCGCTACCGGCTTCTCCAACGCCTCGGCGAGGGCGGCATGGGAGAGGTCTGGCTCGCGGAGCAGACGGAGCCCGTCCGTCGCCAGGTAGCTCTCAAGGTCATCAAGGCCGGAATGGACTCGGCGCAGGTCGTCGCCCGCTTCGAGGCCGAGCGCCAGGCGCTGGCCCTCATGGACCACCCGGCCATCGCCACGGTCTTCGACGGGGGCACGACGCCGCTAGGCCGTCCGTACTTCGCCATGGAGTACGTGAAGGGCGAGCCCATCACCAACTACTGCGACCGGCACCGGCTCAGCACGCGACGAGCGCCTCGAGCTGTTCATGCAGGTCTGCGAGGGCGTCCAGCACGCGCACCAGAAGGGCATCATCCACCGCGACCTGAAGCCGTCGAACATCCTGGTGACGATCCAGGACGACCACCCGGTTCCCAAGATCATCGACTTCGGCGTGGCCAAGGCGACGTCCCAGCACCTGACCGAGCGGAGCCTGTTCACCGAGCTTGGCGTCCTCATCGGCACGCCGGAGTACATGAGCCCGGAGCAGGCCGAGATGGGCGGGCTCGACATCGACACCCGGACCGACATCTATGCCCTGGGCGTGCTGCTCTACGAACTGCTCACCGGCTCACTGCCCGTTCGACCAGCAAGCAGCTGAGGCAGGCCGGCTTCGCAGAGATCCAGCGGATCATCCGCGAGAAGGAGCCGCCGCGACCGAGCACGCGGATCACCCAGCTCGGGCCCGGCCTCCACCGAGGCCGCGAAGCAACCGCCACACCGAGCCGCGACGGCTGGCTGGCGAGCTGCGTGGTGATCTCGACTGGATCACGATGCGGGCGCTCGAGAAGGACCGCACCCGGCGCTACGGATCCGCGTCCGACCTGGCCATGGACTTGCGACGCCATCTGGACCACCAGCTGGTCCTCGCCAGCCCGCCGAGCGCGCTCTATCGGGGGCGGAAGTTCGTGCGGCGACATAGATTCGGAGTTGGCGCGGCGGCGACGCTGGCCGTGCTGCTGGTGCGGCCTTCGGCGTGGCGATGGCGTTCCTGGCGCGGCGCGCCGCACGAGAACGAGACCGAGCCAGCCGGGAGGCCGAGACCGCGAGGCAGGTATCCGAGTTCCTTGTGGGGCTCTTCCAGGTTTCTGACCCGAGTGAGGCCAGAGGCAGGACGCTGACGGCTGCGGAGATCCTGTCGAGCGGCGCGGCCCGGGTCAAGGACGGTCTTCGCGACCAACCTGGAGTTCAGGCGCGCCTTATGGCAACGATCGGCAGTGTCTACACGAACCTGGCCCTGTATGGAGAGGCCGAACCCCTGCTGAAGCAGGCGCTCGAGACTCAGACTCGACTGGCGGGGCCGGACGATCCCGAGAGGCTGATCGTGCTCAACCGTCTGGCGGACGCGTACTGGTACCAATCGCGGTTCTCGATGGCGGAGCCGCTGTACCGCGAGCTCGTCGAGCGGTCCAACCGCGTTTTCGGGAGCGAACACAGGCGAACCCTGAAAGCCAAGTGGGACCTGGCCAGCCTCTTGATCGTTGACGGCCGGCTCGAGGAGGGAGAGCGCCTGTTGCTGAAAGTGCTGGAAGTCCAGCGCCGTGTGCTGGGAGAGGCGCAGGCCGATACTCTGGACAGCATGAGCAATCTCGCATCGCTCTACTACTCACAGAAACGCTATGCGGAGGCGCTGCCAATTGCGCAGCGGGTCTGGGAGATCAGCCGCCGCTCTCTCGGTGAGGACCAGCCTGAGGTTCTCACGCGAGCTCACAACCTCGCGACTGTCTACGACGCTTTGGGTCGTCACCGTGAAGCAGAGTCCCTCTTGCTGGCGACCATCGCCGCGCGGCGGCGAGTACTCGGGGATTACCATCCCCAGACATGCCAGTCGCTCGTGGCGTTGGGTGGCGTGTACTTGGACGGGGGCCGTTACGGAGAGGCCGAACCGCTCCTCTTGAGCGCATACGATCGGTACGCTCGCACCTTGTCCCCTGAGAACGAAGATGCCCAATGGACAGCGAAGTGGCTGGCGAAACTCTACGAAGCCTGGGGCAAGCCCGAGAAGGCCAAGGAGTGGCGGGCGAAGCTTGAGGCCCAGTCCACGGCCGCTCCGCCTCCTGCCCCCCCCGCTGCAACCGCTGCAACCGCGCCACCACCTGAGAAGCCGTAGCAGACTCGAGCGGTAGGCTGCTCGCCCAGGGCCGGCCCTTCGTGCGTCAGGCACAGAGGCGGCGGCGAGGGAGGTAGCGGCAGCCCTTACTTCTTCCCCGGCGGCCTCGACGGCTTGGGAGGCTTCCGCCAATCCCAGCCCTTCGTGGCAGGGCTCGGTTGGCGCGGTGGGCTGGGGCGTCTGCGACCCATCAGAAGAGCGTCCTGGCCGTTGATGACCTGCTCCCTCGCCTCTAACTCACTGGGACGGGCGGCAGTGGTCGCAGCACCAGGGGCCGTCCACATCATCGTCATCCCGTCCGTCATCGACGCTCTGACGGCCGCCCATGAACTGCACCGAATCGACCCGACGCAGTGCAGTTTCCTCTCCGGTTAGCTCGGCTCCGCACCATTGGCACGCCGCCGGCTCGTGAGTTGCACACCACCTGCAGAGGACCGAGTCCTCGACATCGACCGGTTTGCCACATCGGCGGCAGTCAAGCACGGGCTAGAGTCTACGCGCTGTACACGAGTGCCGCTTGAGGAGGGCCGAAAACGCCTGGCAAACGCACGGCGCGGCCCGGAAGGTGACTGACTCTGAAAGGCAAGCTGAGGCGGCGGCGAGCGGTCGCCGAGCGGCGCGAGATTCTGGCCGGGCACGCTCGGGCTCGTGCCGGTGCTCTACAGGCCGAAGCCTCCGGAGTAGTACCACCGGGGCTACGGAACGAGGATGGGAAGGCTAAGCGCGACGCCGGTGGAGCGCCAGGCCGAGCAGACCGCCACCGAGCAGCACGACTGCTGCTGGCTCGGGGACAGTGGCGGGAGGCGTGTCCGCTATCCGGGTCAACGTGAAGTCGAGCCCCCATGCCTCGCCCTTGAGACCGCCGGCGTTCGTCGAAGACGCACACAACTCCGCGTCAATCGACCGTGAACTCGACCTGGCGCGTCGCCGCCGCGTTGGCATTCCGGTCGGTCACGGTCACCTGCAGCTCGTACTCCCCCGGCTCGAACGAGCCGAGACGGATCCGGCTGACGTGGGGGACCGGCGGCCCACCGCCTTCGCCCGTGACCACCGGCTCGGGCGCGGCCGTTGCTAGGACCGCACCCCCCCGGAGGACCTCTGCCTGCGAGACGAGGCTCGTCGCTCCCGAGGAATCCCGCTTGGCGTTGTAGGCGTAAAGCTGGACGAACAGGCTCTCGTCCCGCCGGAAGCGGCGGACCGCCTGGCTGAGGACGAGGTCCGCGCCCGGGTCCGCCGCCTCGGCCCCCGCGCCCGCCTTCAAGAGGAAGAGGCTGCTCAGCGTCAGCCGGCCGCGGGCGAGGTCGGGGACCTCGACCCGTTGCGACGCCACCCCCAGCGCCCCGCGGCGCCCGCGGTCAGGCGGACGTCGTACGTCCCGCGCTTCAGCATGACCGTCTTCTGATAGGGCAGGCCTTCGCGCGAGAGGCGCTCGTGCTCCGCCTCGGTCAGGTCCATCGAGAGTCGCTCCGGCTCCGTCGCTACGACCGTCCCCGTCTCATCGCGGACGACCGCCGCCATCTCGAGCGCGGCCTTGTAGCGGTCGCCGTCCCGGACAAAGGCCAGGGTCGTCGTGTCCACGTACCCGCTCACGACGACCTCGCTCACGCCGCGGTCGAGGCTGACAAAGTCCGCGGAAAGCTGCACGGGGAGCGCAGCCAGCGGGGAGTGCGCCGCGCCAGTCGCGGCTGGCCTGCCCCGAGTCTGCTTCTCGGCCACGATCGACGGAGGACTCGCGCGGCGGTCACCCGCGGCGAAGTACCCCGTCCTCGCTCGAACCTTGAGGTTGCGCCGGTTGGGCAGGCGCACTTCGATGTGCCGGTAGGTGCCGTCGCGTTTCTTGTTCGTGGGCTCGTAGGCCAGCACGTAGTAGCTGTCGGTGTCCTCCAGCGTCCGCTTCAGGCCGGAGTGGAGGTCGTTCGAGTTGTCGAACAGGAACCCGCCGGTATCGGCGGCGAGGGCGTGCATGGCCTGGAGCGCCGCCTCTTCGCTCTGCCGCTCGATCGTGAACTTCACCTCGAGCGTCTGCGGATCGGGGAATGTGTTCTCGGATGCGCTCCTGCCAGGTGCGGCATTCAGGCCGGGTGCCTCGAGCGAGTAGATGACCACGCCGGCCCTGGTGCTCGCGTCGATGACACGGCGAATGTCGAAGCCGGCGCCACCGGGGGCGGAGAAACCGGTCAGGAACCCGTCGGAGAGGAGGATGATCACCTTTCGGCCGGGCAGGCTGGCCAGGCCCCGAGTGAGACGTTCTAGCGTCTCCAGGGTCAGCCGCGAGTTGTCGACGGCTTCTGAGAGAACCACGCGCGCCTTCTGCCTCGCCTCCAGCTCGGCGGGTTCGGTCGGGTGATCACACAGGATGTCCATCTCGGCCAGCCAGAGCGCGTCCGAGTCGCCGCGCTCGATCAGCTCCGCCTGGTATTCGGAAATGCGGGGCACATTGACCCACTCGGCCCGGCGATCCTTCGCGGAGAGGCGTGAGATGGGCCCCCGGAGGAGCCCACGGTCCGACGTGAAGTCCGGGGAGGCACCCTGCGTGCCGCTCGTCGTCACGAGGGCGACCCGGTCCCCGGGGCCGATGTCTTCGGTGATGAAGCGCGTCAGCGCTTTCTGGACCCGCGCCATGTTGGCGAATTGCATGTGGACGTCGTCGACGGCCAAGACCACGAACCGGGGCTGGCGAGCGCTGGCTGCTTGCTCGTTTGCGGCCGGCGCGGGTGGGGAGCTCGCCGCAGAAGAGGGCGTGGCCGCCACCGGACGGGCGTACGCCTCGAACTGGACCAGCTTCTGGGGTACACCGTCCTCGAGGACGGCGAAGTCGTCGCGTGCGAGGCCGGTCTTCGGGTGACCGCCCTTGTCCGTGACCACGGCGTCGATCCGAACGACCTCGACGCCCACCGGCGGAAGGACGTCGACCTTCGCCGTCGCCTGGGCCCGGAGAGGCGGGACGAACGCGAGGACGACGACGAGACAGAGGTAGGGACGCAACCGGCGCGGTGTTCCCATGGCTACGAGTGTAGCTCCAGCGCGGGGACGGCGAGGAGGGGCCCGGACGGAGGACCCGCCTCAGCGCGACGGGAGGATGATCCGGAACCTCCCCTGGCGTGCAGCAGGCACATCGTGTAAAGGCGGCCTCGGGAAGGGAGACCGTGTGGGGGAGTCCGTGACCGGGGCGGCGGTGCTTTGGATCGTCCGGCGTGGTCCGTCGAACACCGGGGATCAGACTGCGAAGCGGTGCCCGCGTCAATCCTGGCCGGAGCGGGCTTGGCGGATTGTACGCCCCCGGCTTGTGGCCGGGAGTCGGGCCGGCTACTCGCCCATGAGCATGGCGCGGAGCCTATCGGCAGCGGAGGCCGGGCGAGGTCCGGTATCCTCCCTCCGTGGGCAACGTCGAGCGAGCCAAGGCCGAGGGCGCCGAGCGCCATCGTGCAATCCTGGCGCTGCTCGCAGGCGGCATGAGCCGGCTCGAGGTCGCAAGGCACCTTGGGATCAGCAAGCAGCGGCTGGCGGTGATCCTGCGCCAATTGCCAGCGGCAGAACTCGAGGCCGCGCTCGCGGCCGGAGCCGGGAAGGTGCGGCGTCCGCACTGCGGGCTATTCGTCGCACCGCACGAGGCCGGGTGGCCGCACCGCTGATCGCTGCAGCGCAACGATGCGGGCGTGCTCGGCTTCCATCCAGGCGATGACCTGGCTGTAATCGTCTGTCTCGCCCACGAAGCGGAAGCGCACGTCGGGTCCTGGGAACAGGTCGTCTCCGTCGCGGACCAGCACGGGGCACTCGCCGGGCGGTAGACCTGTTGCGGTATTTGGACTGTCCTATCGTGCGGGGCGAACGGAGTGGCGGACAGGTCGCAGGCTTATCGTTATTTCTTGGGCATTTCCAGGGGAAACTCGCAGACTTGGCCCGCCAACGGCACGCGAAGGATCAGCAGCTCAGCACGTTTCTCTCGCTTGAAGTGGACGACACCCCCGTACCTTTGACCGGGGAATACGGTATTCGGCAAGAGGGCTCCGGTCGTCTGCCGGATCTTCTGCGCTTCAGCAGCATCGGTGATGTTGGCCAGGTTCGCCGCCGTTAGTTGCTGGTTAGTGGTGTTGTCGTACGTAGTCGTGAGCCCGTTGTAGGTGCCGTAGGCAGTTCCGCCGTAAGCTCCCTGTGCCGTAACCGTGCCGGTCGTGCTCGTGGTGCTGGTGCCGGACATGCCGCGGCCCATGCTCGCTAGTCCCTCGGCGATCATCGCCCACATGGCCGCCTTCTCGATCCTCTTGGCGATCTGCCTCGGGCTCAGGTATGGAAGAGGCTTCGCCTTGTCCCTTGGCTCGACGACCGCAAGAGTGAAGTTGTCGGGAATGACATCGAGCGGGCGCTCGCCCCTGTTTTCGACATACACCTGAACTCGAAGTGGATCGTCGGTGGACTCGACGAACGCAAGCACCGAGAGCGCTGCAGTGTCGATGACACGCGCCTTGCTGCCCTGAACAAGAAACTCCCGAGAGTATGGAGAGTCAGCCGACCACGTGATCGTGCCAGTTCCTGCCCTTGCCACGCCTGCCAGCGAACTCCTGAAAACCGCCCATGCTTCGGCGTCTCCCGTCTCGGCAGATTCACGCATCTGCTGTGGCGTCAAACGGGTCTTAGCAGCGAAGTCCGGGTCGCCAACGAGTTGAGCGAGATCAGCCTCTAGGTGCTCCGGTGTGCAGAAATGTCCAGCCTTGGCTTTGCCTTCCGTCAGGGACTGCCGACACTTCGCCAAGTCCCACGACTCTCTGCGCCTCCTTCACGTCGGACTCCTGCCCTCCATATGCAGTCTCGTGGAGCGTCGGTGCAGTGGGCGCCGACGCTGCTACGGCTGCTGGGGCCGGGGTCCGACTGACGCTCACCGGCGGCGCCAGTGCCACTGGCTGGGCAGCCGACCGCACGGTTCCACGCGCATCCTCACAGAACACGGCGGGGATGTATCCGGCATAGAAGGCACCATTGGCGAGAGGGTAGGCCACGCGAACCCACCCGCTCTCGCGATCGAGGACCTGCAATACGGTTCCCTTGCTCACCGTGCCGAGAACGCTTCCTCCTGCGCTCGCCTCCCGTCGCACTTCGGCTCGCTCGGCAACGATGCGAACCGTCTCGGCCGTTGCCACAGCAGAGGAGAGCAAGACGGCGATCATCGGGAGAGTCAAGCGTGCCGGGCGGGCCATTGGAACCTCCCTCCGCCAACAGGTTGAGCCGAGCCTACGCTCACCGCGCAACCTGGGCATGGATCATTTGGACGAGTCCGGACCGACTGCTCCGACCCCGGCCTGGCCGGCAGGGATGCACCACTGAGACGGCGGCTAGGTGGGTCACCCGGAGCACGGTCCCGCGCAGCGGATTCTCAATCCGAAGGGCCTCACGGGACCCGCGCCCCCAGCGGGCGCCGCGTGGCCCTGTGCCCGTCCTGTGCCCACGCTCCGGACCTCCAGGGGCCTAGACGCCGTGGATGATGCCGACCGGCGGATAGGCGCGCGGGTCGCCCCCGTGGCCGAAAAGCCGGTATCCGCGCCGGCCTGCCGCCGTTCTCTTTCGCGGGGCTCCAGCGGAGGAGCACATGCGGGTTTCTCAAGACGGAGGCGCTCGAAAAGGGAAGCGTCAGCCTCCCAGGCGCCAGCATCGACCGATCGCTGAGCCGCCGCCGCCCGATGCGGCGACCGATGAGCTAACGGCCGAGGAGTTCAACGCCTTTGCGTTCCTGTTCGATCCTTTGCGTCGGTCCGACCGAAAGCGGGAATCCCGCGACCTGGAGGCAATCCTGCGTCGCTGCAAGGCGAAAGGCATCGACTTGGTTACGCCAAGCGAGCCCGGCCCTCCGCGTTCTCCGGCCCTGGATGGTCTCCTGCTCTTCGATCTAGCTGAGCTGTCAAACGATCCTCCGAGCGTGATGTTGAGGGATACACAGGAGTGCGTGGACCAGGGAGCGAGAGCGTTCCTGAAGGCGAGAGGGCATTTCGCGAGAGTGCCCGCCCTCTTTGCTCTGCCAGAGTTGGGCGTGCCAGCGTCGGCGTTGTTCGAGCTACTCGAAGCCTGTGCGGTGATGGTTCAGGGCGCGCAGGCGAAGGCACGACAGATGGTCACGAGACACCGTGAGATCGAAAGCCGAGCACCGGCCAAGGCCACCGGTCTGAGGAAGAAGACGCCAGGGCGCCCATCGAGAGGCGTCGATCTTCGGGGACTCCAGGTTTCGCAGGGCGACATGAAGAACCTGCGCCGCATTGTCGGAGTCGTGGCGAGTGTTGCCCCAATTCGCTCTGGCGTCGGCGCCACCGTGAGCGAGGTCGGATACACTCGCTGCCGGACGTGCAACAGCCCGGCGCCCGCTCTGTTCACTCGCCAACGAACCTAACCACCAAAAAGCCGCTCTGAGTTTCTCGCTTTTCGGTGGTCATCCCTCTTGCAGCAGTCCGGGGACTGGCGATCCTCAGGTTGCGATGACAACGCACGACTCCGCAACTGCCCTACTACAGACAATCGACGCTGCGCGCCGCGCGAGGGTTACACAGTCTGCGATCTCCCGCGCAGCACGAGAGGGACGCCTGCGCGTCGCGACAAGGACGGCCCACGGAACTCGTCTCTTTCGTCTTGAGGATGTTGACGAGTATCGACGGGACCGGCTCGCTCGCCTAGTACGTCTTCTGCGGGTCGCGTCCGAACCGCAGCAGGGCGATCCCTGGGACTCAACCCATTCAGCCGCCCTCGACCTTGCGGTCACCACCCAGGAACGCCTCAATCGGGGGCGGGGACTATGACCGCGGCCGACCTAGCGCGTCGCCTCAAGGCTCGCGCCAACGGCTCAGGCTGGACGGCTAGTTGCCCGGCCCACGACGACCGGCGCGCCTCGCTGTCCATCGGCCAGGGCGAGGACGGCCGCGTGCTGCTGCACTGTCACGCGGGATGCGCCGCAGAGGCGGTCCTGGCAAGGCTCGGACTATCCGCGCGGGACCTATTCCCGGCTGCGGGGGGCGAGGGCTCCGACCCACGGCCCGCAGTCCGGAAGATCTTGCGCCACCAAGTCAAGGACGCCGCCGGCGCTCTCGTGGCGGTCCACGTCAGGGAGGACCTTGCGGACGGGACCAAGCGCATGTGGTGGGAGCGGCCGGACGGGGCACGCGGGCTCGGGGGGATGCACACGCCAACGCTCCCGCTCTACGGTTCGGAGCGGCTCGCGAAGCTACGCCCGGACGCTGGCGTCCTGCTAGTCGAAGGCGAGAAAGCGGCCGAGGCCGTCTGGAGCATGGGGCTGCCGGCTGTTGGGACGGTGACAGGCGCGAGCGGCTGCCCCGGACTCGTGGCGCTCGAACCGCTGCGCGGCCGGCGAGTGATCTTCTGGCCTGACGCCGACAAGCCGGGGCGGGAGCACATGGATCGCCTGGCGCGGGCGCTTGCCGCCGGCATCGCGCTCGAAGTGCGGCTCCTGACGTGGGGCGAGCCGAGCTCCGGAGACGATGCGGCGGATTTCGTTGCGCGGGGTGGAACGCGCGACCAGCTAATCGCCCTGGTGAAGGCAGCGCCACTGTGGGAGGCGCTGGTGCCAGCGCCGGACGGCGACCACGCACAGGCACGCTGCGTTGTCGTCACTCGCGCCTCCGAGATCACGCCGGTCCCCGTGACGTGGACGTGGGAAGAACGAATACCCGCCGGCATGGTGTCGCTTGTCGCCGGCCGCGAAGGGACGGGCAAGAGCACGATGGTCCTTGAGCGTGCTGCACGCCTCACGCGGGGCGACCTCGAAGGCGCTCATTTCGGGACCCCGCAGTCGGTGGTCCTCGTCGCCGCAGAGGACAGCTGGGCGCACACCATCGTGCCGCGCCTCATGGCCGCCGGCGCGGACCTCGACCGCGTGCTTCGTGTTCAGGTGAAGATGACGGACCTTGCCGCTTTCGAGCTGTCCCTGCCCGAGGACCTGAGGATGCTCGCAGAGACGGTGGAGAAGCATCAAGTCGCCCTCGTCGTGCTCGACCCGCTGATTTCGCGGCTGTCGCGACGGCTCGACTCGCACCGCGACGCTGAGGTGCGCCAGGGGTTGGAGCCGCTCGCCCGCCCGGCCGACGAGACCGGGGCCGCGGCCTCCAGCTCGAACCGCGCGCTGGCGGGATTCTCCACGTCGCTCCCCGCGAGCGCCTGACCCCCTCGTTGCGCGAGGCCCTCCGCGTGCACAAGGCGGCCGTTCTGGCGCTGCTCCGGGAGGGCAAGGCCCGAAGCATCGCAGGTGCCGATTGGACCCGCGTGTCGCTATCCGCCCTCGACCGCGTGCTCGAAGTCGCCGTGCCCTGGGCCGACGTGCCGTTGATACTGGCCCCAGGCTGCCGCGTCGCCCGTGAGCTGCGCGAGCGCGACTCCAAGCCCGGCCGCGTCTGGTGCGTTTGCGAGGCGCTCGACTTGCTGTATGCGGGCGTCACGCCGCAAGACGCGCGGAAGGTGGGGGAGGCGCGACTGCTGTTCGATGGCCACACCGTTCGCGTCTCGGAGCCGCATTCGTGACCTCCGAGGCCCTTCGGGCCGACCTCGGCCGGCTGGTGGCCCAGGCCCCGCCGGAGGAGTTGCCTGCGGTCGTGGGCGCGCTCGTGGAGGCCGAGGAGAGGGCCAGGGCGCGGCTACGGACCCTCGAAACGGCGCCGCCCACGGCGAAGCCCGCGGAGGCCGCTGCGGAGCGTCTGGTGACGGCCGACGAGGCCGTTGCCATTCTCGGCGGCGGCGTCTCGCGCAAATGGCTTTACCAGCACACCAAAGGACTCCGTTTCCGGCGGAACTTCTCTCGCAAGAAGGTACGCTTCGAGGAGGGCGGCTTGCGGCGCTGGGCAGCGACGAAACGGCCTTGATTTCTGTTAAACAAAACGCTATCCTTGGACCGTGGGAGCACGAAAGCCCCGCGTGGGTCGGCCGCCCCTTGCTCCGGATAGTGCCTTCTACGCCCTGCGAATGCCGGCGTCCGTCATGGCCGAGGTTGACCGGCGGGCGAAGCGAGCAGGCGTGACGCGGTCCGAGATGCTGCGCCAGATCATCGCCACGGGGCTGGCGGTCAGAAAGGGGGAGCCATGAGGCAGGGACGCAGGGGGCTCGGGGGCGTGTACCAGCGCGGGGGCGTCTGGTGGGTTCGCTACAGCTACCGCGGCGACAAACGGCGGGAGACCTCGGGCAGCGCGAGCCGCTCCGACGCCGTCCGGCTACTCAAGAAGCGCCTGGGCGAGATGGGCCACGGCCGTCTCATCGGGCCTGATGCAGAACGGGTCACGCTGTCTGACCTCAAGGGGATGCTGCTCGACGACTATGCGCTCAAGGGGAACCGCACTCCCCGCCGTGCGGCGCAGTGCTTCGCGCACATCCTCGGTCACTACAGCGACACGACGCGAGCGCTCGACGTGACGGCCGACAGTCTCGTGTCCTACGCCAAGGTGCGCCAAGAGGCGGGCGCTGCTCCTGCGACCGTCAAGAACGAGCTGGCGATGCTGCGCCGTGGGTTCAACCTCGCCGTTCGGGCCGGCCGGTTACCGCAGCGGCCGGCGTTCCCGGTGATCGAGGCCCGCAACCGCCGAACAGGCTTCTTCGAGGAAGGCGAGTACCGGGCGGTAGAGGAGCGCTTGGACGCGGACGTTCGTCCGCTCGCGGGCTTCATGTACCTGACCGGTTGGCGCAAGGGCGAGGCCCTCCGGCTGGAGTGGCGTAACGTGGATTTCGAGGTGGGGGTGCTGCGGATCGAGGACTCGAAGAACGGCGAGCCGCGAACGCTCCCGTTCCGCGCGCTCCCCGAATTGGCCGAGCTGCTCGCGAGCCAGAAGGCTCGGACGGAGGCAGTCGAGCAGGCGCGCGGGCTCATCGTTCGGCACGTCTTCCACCGTGACGGGCAGCCGATCCGCAACTTCCGGCGGGCGTGGATGACGGCGTGCCGCACCGCGGGCGTGCCCGGACGACTCGTCCACGATTTCCGGCGCACGGCCGCGCGCAACCTGTCGCGTGCCGGCGTGTCGGAGCGCGTCATCATGGCGCTGTGCGGCTGGAAGACCCGA
Organism: uncultured Acidobacteriota bacterium; assembly: GCA_963831755.1. Taxonomy (GTDB): domain Bacteria; phylum Acidobacteriota; class Vicinamibacteria; order Fen-336; family Fen-336; genus DATBSL01. Next base: position 120,608 of record CAWHRC010000024.1, on the reverse strand, counting down.
AGCGTGTTCGACCGTTATCGAATCGTGAACGAGGCCGATCTCGCAGAGGGACTCGCCAAGCTGGCTGGCGTTGCACACGCAAAACCGGCAAGTCCGAAGGTTTACCAGATGCGAACGGGCACAGAACGGGCACAATGAACCGCCCTGCGCCATTTGTTCATTCCGCTAACGTGTTGTGGGGGTTGGTGGCCTGGGACGGAGTTGAACCGCCGACACGCGGATTTTCAGTCCGCTGCTCTACCAGCTGAGCTACCAGGCCAGCGGGCGAAGCGTGATTCAACCATAGGCGCGGCGGGGCAGTCAACGCCGGCGGCGAGGCCGCTCTCGCGTGATGTGGCGAGGCTTCTGTCGAGGTCGGTCGCAGCACCCGTGCATCGCTCACGACGAGGATCGAACCGTCGAACTCGCGTGAACCCTGGTGGCGTGAGCGCCCGTGCTATCGTGCACTCCACGAGGGGTGCCGATCATGCCCGGTCAAGACTGGAACAGGCCCATCGACATCGGTGGCGGTCGCAGTCTGAGGATCCCGCCGATCCGACGGCTGAATGTGTCGGTGGTGCGGTGGGTGCTGGCTGCCGTGGCCGCGCTCCTCCTTCTGCTGACCGGCTACTACCAGATCGAACCCGACGAGGTCGGCGTCGTCCAGCGCTTCGGCCGGTTCGTGCGGACGTCGGATCCGGGTCCCCACCTGAAGATCCCATTCGGCGTCGAGACCGTGGCCAAGGTCCCGGTCCAGCGCACGCTCAAGATGGAGTTCGGCTTCAGGACCACGACCCCCGGGATCAAGTCCACCTACGCCGCCGCGTCGCCAGAGACCACGGGCGAGTCCATGATGCTGACGGGCGACCTCAACGTGGCGGTGGTCGAGTGGATCGTGCAGTACCGGATCAAGGACCCCAAGAAGTTCCTGTTCGACGTGCGCGACGTGCCCAGGACGTTCCGCTCCATGTCGGAGGCCGCGATGCGGCAGGTCGTCGGAGACCACAGCGTCGACGAGGTCCTGACCATCGGGCGCGAGGCGGTCGCGCGCCAGGCCAAGCAGGAGCTGCAGCGGCTCTGCGACCGCTACGGCATCGGCATCGTCGTGCAGCAGCTCATCCTGCAGGACGTGAACCCGCCGGACCCGGTCAGGCCCGCGTTCAACGAGGTCAACCAGGCCATCCAGGAGAAGGAGCGATCCATCAACGACGCCTGGGCCGACTACAACAAGGAGGTCCCGCGCGCCAAGGGGGAGGCCGACCAGGCCGTGCGGGCGGCGGAGGGCTATGCCCTCGAGCGCGTGAACAAGGCCGAGGGCGACGCGAAACGCTTCGATTCCGTCTACGAGGAGTACAAGAAGGCCCCCGCCGTGACGCGCAAGCGCATCTACCTCGAGGGGATGGCACAGCTGCTGCCGAAGCTGGGGCGGAAGCTGCTGCTCGACGACAAGGCGAAGGGCATCCTGCCCCTCCTGCAGATCGACGGAGAGCGCAAGGAGGTGAAGCCGTGAAGGCGCGTCTCGTCCTCGTCGGGAGCGCGCTCCTGGCGATCCTGCTCCTCTCCTCGGTCTACACCGTTTCCGAGACCGAGCAGGTGATCCTGACCCAGTTCGGCAGGCCGGTGGGGGGGCTCGTCAAGGCGCCGGGTCTGCACCTGAAGATCCCGCTGATCCAGGAGGTCCACCGCTTCGACAAGCGCTGGCTGGAGTTCGACGGCGACGCGCGCGAGATCACGACCAGGGACAAGAAGTACATCTGGGTCGACACGTACGCCCGCTGGCGGATTGCCGACCCGCTCCGGTTCTACCAGGCGGTACGGGACGAGCGAGGGGCGCAGAGCCGGCTCGACGACATCGTGGACGGCGAGACCCGCAACGCCGTGGCCTCGTTCGACCTGCTCGAGCTGGTCCGCTCCAGCAACCGGGCATTCGAGAAGACCGAGGAGCTCGAGGGGATCGGCGCCGCGGAGGCGATGGCCCAGGTCGTCACGGGCCGCGAGAAGATCGGGCAGATCATCCTGGAGAAGGCCGCGAAGATCACGCCGGAGTTCGGGATCGAGCTGGTGGACGTGCGCTTCCGGCGCATCAACTACGTCGACAGCGTCCAGCAGAAGGTCTTCGAGCGGATGACCTCCGAGCGCAAGAGGATCGCCGAACGCAGCCGCTCGGAGGGCCAGGGACGCGCGGCCGAGATCCGCGGCCAGAAGGAGCGGGACATCCTCGCGGTGAAATCGGTCGGCTACAGAAAAGCCCAGGAGCTGAAGGGCACCGCCGACGCCAAGGCGACGGGCATCTACGCCAAAGCCTACGGGAAGGACCCGGAGCTCTATCAGCTCACCAAGACGATGGACACGCTGGGGGCGGGCCTCGACGACAAGGCCTGGCTCATCCTCTCCACGGACTCCGACCTGCTCAAGTACCTGAAGGGGCCGGAGAGGAAATAGGCGGCGGGCTCCCGCCTCGGGGCCGGCGAGATGGAGCTGACAGGGGTCAACTCCAACATCAGTACGTCAGGCCGTAGCCGTAGGGGAACAGCGGGTCGTACGACGCGTCGCCCCAGTTGATGGGGATCTGCGCCATGCTGCGCGGCCAGGAGTGGGAGAGCCTGCCGCTGGGCGCGTAGTCGCCGAAGAGGACGTCGGCGACGCCCGCGCCCTCGGTGCCCGGGAGCCAGGCCGCGAGAATCGCGTCGGCGTCGGGCAGGATCGCGTCGAGGATCAGCGGGCGACCCGACACGAGCACGACGACGACAGGCACGCCGGCGCGCTTGACGGCGCGCACGGCGGCGACGTCCGCGGCCGCGAGCGAGAGATCAGCGCGGTCGCCGGTGCCCTCTGCGTAGGGCGTCTCGCCGATGACCACGACACCGACGTCGGCGCCAGCCGCGCCCGAGCCGTCGACCGTGTACGTCACGCTCGCGCCGCCCTGCACCGCCGCGCGGACGGCTTGCAGGATCGTCGTGCCGCCGGTCGTGATCGCGCCGCTTCCGCCCTGCCAGCTGATCGTCCAGCCGCCGCAAAGGTTGCCGACGTCGTCGGCGTTGCGGCCGGCGACGTGGATGCGTCGTGTCATCTTCGAGAGCGGCAGCACGCGGCCGTCGTTCTTCAGCAGCACGAGCGACTTTCGGACCGCCTCGCGCCCGAGCTGCCGGTGCGCGTCGGAGCCGACGCTGGCAGCAGCGTGCGATCGGCGTTGGGGTGCTCAAAGAGGCCGAGGGCGACCTTCTGCGTCAGGATGCGCCGGACGGCCTCGTCGATCGCGCGTCTGCGGCACGCGCCCGGACTGCACGAGCGACTTCAGGGTCGAGATGAACTCGGCGTAGCGCTCCGGGACCATCACCATGTCGATCCCGGCGTTGATCGACGTCTCGACGTCCGAGCTGTAGTCGCCGGGCAGCTGGTCGATGCCGGCCCAGTCGGAGACGACGAAGCCCTGGAAGCCCAGCTCGCCCTTCAGCACGTCGGTCAGCAGGTAGCGGTTGCCGTGCATCTTCTGGCCGTTCCAGCTGCTGAAGGACGCCATCAGCCGAGCCCGACGCCGGCCGCGACGGCCGCGCGGTAGCCGGGCAGGTGGATCGCGCGCAGCGTCGCCTCGTCCATCTGCGCGTCGCCCTGGTCCCTGCCGCCCGTCGTGCCGCCGTCGGCGAGGTAGTGCTTCGCGCAGGCGAGGATCGGCGGGCTGGTAGCCGCGCACGGCGGCCGCGGCCATCTCGGAGACGAGCTCCGGCGTCTCGCCGAAGCTCTCGTACGTGCGGCCCCAGCGCTCGTCGCGGGCCACGGCGATGCACGGCGAGAAGGTCCAGTCGATGCCCGTCGCGGCGACCTCCTCGGCGGTCGCGCGCGCGACGCCCTCGACGAGCGAGGCGTTGCGCGTGCAGCCGAGGCCGATGTTGTGCGGGAAGATGACGGCGCCGACGACGTTGTTGTGGCCGTGGACCGCGTCGATGCCGTAGACGAGCGGGATCTTGAGCCGCGTCTGCAGCGCCAGCGCCTGGTAGCGGTCGTACATGTCGGCCCAGCCCGGCGCCGTCCTGTCGGCCGGCGCGGAGCCGCCGCCGCTGAGCACCGAGCCCGAGGAAGTAGTCGTGGATGTCGGTCTCGCTGCGCAGCGTAGGAGCGGTCGGCCTGCGTCATCTGGCCGATCTTCTCGTCGAGCGTCATGTCGCGCAGCAGCGCCTCGACGTCCGGCGCGCCGGCCGACGAAGACGAAGAGGACGGGGAAGGAGGCGGCGAGGAGCCGCCGCAAGAGAGCAGCGGGAGAACCAGGAGAACTGCGAGGAGGGGACGGGACCTCATCGAGGGACAGCGTAGCGGACGTGGACGGTGACGGGGAATGGCTCTGAGGGATCAGGAAAAGAGGAGAGGGCGGTCCAGAAAGGACCGCCCTCGGAAGTGAGCGGGGACCGGCGCTCGTCGGGTGGCGCCGGGGCTGGGCGCCCTCCGAGTGATTACGCCTTCTTCTTCTCCGGCATCTGGCACGACCGAGCCCTTCTCGCCCTTGCCGCCGCCGGCCGCGGCGGCCGCCGGTGCAGCGGCGTCGGTGCCGTAGTCGACGACGGGAAGCCCGAGGCCCTGGCGCAGGCGGCTGTCGACTTCCTGCCGGATGTCCTTGTTCTCCTTCAGGAACGGGCGGGCGTTCTCGCGGCCCTGGCCGATGCGCTCGCCGTTGAACGCGTACCAGGCGCCGGACTTCTCGATGATGCGGTGGTCGACACCGAGGTCGAGCAGGTCGCCTTCCTTGCTGATGCCCTCGCCGTAGAGGATGTCGAACTCGGCCTCGCGGAACGGCGGCGCGACCTTGTTCTTGACGACCTTCACCTTCGCGCGGCTGCCGATGACCACCTCGCCCTCCTTCAGGGACGCGATGCGGCGGATGTCGAGGCGCACCGAGGCGTAGAACTTGAGCGCGCGGCCGCCGGTCGTGGTCTCGGGGTTGCCGAACATCACGCCGATCTTCTCGCGCAGCTGGTTGATGAAGACGAGGCAGGTCTTGCTCTTCGCGACGATCGCGGTGAGCTTGCGCAGCGCCTGGCTCATCAGGCGCGCCTGCAGGCCCATCTGCGCGTCGCCCATCTCGCCCTCGAGCTCGGAGCGGGGGACGAGCGCCGCCACCGAGTCGACGACGAGCACGTCGACCGCGCCGGAGCGGATCAGCACCTCGGCGATCTCGAGCGCCTGCTCGCCGCTGTCCGGCTGCGACACGAGCAGGTTGTCGATGTCGACGCCGAGCTTGCCGGCGTAGACGGCGTCGAGCGCGTGCTCGGCGTCGACGAAGGCCGCCATGCCGCCGCGGCGCTGGGCCTCGGCGATCACGTGCAGCGCCAGCGTCGTCTTGCCGGAGGACTCCGGCCCGAAGATCTCGACCACGCGGCCGCGCGGCAGGCCGCCGACGCCGAGCGCGACGTCGAGCGACAGAGAGCCGGTGGGAATGGCGGGGACGTCGACCTTCTCCCGGCTGCCGAGCCGCATGATCGAGCCCTTGCCGAACTGCTTGTCGATCTGCGCGAGCGCGGCCTCGATCGCCTTCGTCCGCTCCTGCTTGTCATCGGCCATCATTCTTCTGTCTCCTTCTTTCGGTCCGGGAGAGCGGTCGGGGTCGTCCCGTCGTGACGCTGTGATCCTAGCCCGAAAGACAGTCCTGCCAGGTCCAATTCGACCAGAAAGGCGAAGAAAAAGCGATTGTCCCCAGCCGAGGACAGTGGACAACGGGTCCCGCGCATAGAAGCCATTTATAATGAATAGCTTAGAGAGTCCGACGGCCGGGGCACGCGACGTGAAGAGGCCTGTCGTGTGCTGAGCCTGGGCTTCGTCGCGCTCGCTGCTGCAGTTGCGACGGCGGAGTTGCCCGTGCCGTTCGTGCCGCAACAGAAGGACACCTGCGGCGCCGCGGCGCTGGCGATGGTGATGGCGTACTACGGCGCTGACGTGCAGCAGGCCGACGTCGCCGCCGCCCTGCTGGAGCCGGAGCTGCACGGCATCCGCGGCGCGCGGCTGGCGGAGTTCGCGCGCGAGCGCGGCATGGTCGCACTCGTCTTCGCGGGCGACCTGGCCCTCGCGCGCGAGCACGTCGGCAAGGGGCGTCCGCTCATCCTCGCGCTCTCGGCCGGCCGCGGTCGCTTTCACGACGTCGTGCTCGCGGGGTTCGACGACGCGCGTGGCGAGGCGATCGTGTCCGACCCGGCCGCCGGCCCGGCACGTCGCGTCTCTACGCGGGACCTCGACGAGCGCTGGAAGGCCACGGGACGCTGGACGCTGCTGGTGCAGCCGGTAGCGCCGCCTGCAGCGCCGCCTGCAGCGCAGGAGACTGATCCGCCCGCCTCCAGCCACGCGGCCCTCGGTGACAGGGGCGGGAGTGCAGCGGATCCTGCCGGCGTGCTCGCGCATTCCCCGGGCGACGACACGTACGACGGCCTCGTCGAGCGCGCCGTGGCCGTCGGTCGCGACGGGAAGCCAGCCGAGGCGACGGCCCTGCTCGATCGCGCTCTGGCCCTGGACTGCACGCGCCCGGAGGCCTGGGTCGAGCGTGGCGGCCTGCGCTTCCTCGACCGGCGATACGACGAGGCGGTCGCGGACCTGCGCCACGCCCTCGCCGCCCGCGAGGACACCCACACGCGCGACCTGCTGGCGTCCTCGCTGCAGATGGCCGGCCGCGAGAGAGAGGCGCTCGCGGCCTGGAACGCACTGGGCAAGCCCACGCTGGGCAAAGTCGAGATCGGCGGCCTCAGGCTGACCCGCGACGAGGTCGCGCGCCGCGAGGTGGGCGTCGCGCCGGGCGAGCTCGTCACGCCGGCGAGGCTGCGGGCGACCAGCCGCCGGCTCGAAGAGACGGGCGCGTTCGACCGCGTCACGGTGCGGCCCCGGCCGCGCGGCGACGGCACGGCCGACCTCGAGGTCGCGCTGACGGAGAGACACGGGCTCGGGCGCGGCCCGGCCGACGTGCTGGTCACGACGGGCGTGAACCTCGCCTGGCAGCGGCTGCGCCTGCGCTACTCGAACCTCGGCGGCACGGGTGTCGCGCTGGGGGCCTCCCTGCGCTGGCAGGAGAACCGGCCGGAGACCGCCCTGCAGCTGCAGTGGCCGCGGCCGTTCGGCCTCCCCGCGTACGCGCGGCTGTCGGGCTTCCGGGGCGAGCAGGCCTACGACCTGGGCCAGCCGCTCGACATGCGCCGCCGCGGCGTGGACCTCGGCTTCCGGCACGTCCTGGACGACGGCGTGACGCTCTCGCTGGGGGTGAGGGTGCGCGACCGGAGCTTCTCGCGACCCTCGCCGGACGCGACGCCCGGGCTCGTGGCCGGGGTCGAGGCGGCGCTCGAGGCCCGGCTGCTGGAGACGCGCCGGCAGCGCCTGGACGGGACCGTGCGCGTGTTCGGCGCCAGCCCCGCGCTGGCGTCGGATCTCGAGTACGCGCAGGTCGACGCGGAGCTGCGCTACGAAGGCGTCCTGTCGTCCCCCGAGGGGCGGTCGGTGGAGCGCTCGGTGCTCGCGGCCCGGCTGCGAACGGGCTGGGGCACGGACGGCCTGCCGCTCGACGAGATGTATGCGCCGGGGATCAGCCCGGAGTCGGACCTGCCCCTGCGCGCTCACCCCCTGACGCGGCAAGGGACGATCGGTGCGAACCCCGTGGGACGTTCCGTCGCGCTCGCCAACGTCGAGTGGCGGCGGCGCCTCGTCCACCGTTCGGCGTTCGACGTCAGCGTGGTCGGCTTCCTGGATGCCGTGCGTATCGGCCGACCTGCCGTCGGGAGCACGGGCCGATTCCTCGCCGACGCAGGGGTCGGCCTTCGCGTCTCGATCCTGGCCGGTCCCGTGATTCGTGTCGATCAGGCGTGGGGGCTCAGCGACGACCGCCGCGCGCTCTTCGTCGGACTGAGCCAGGCATTCTGAGCAACCGCTCGGCGCTGGAGACGGACACAGCGCAACATTTGCGCCCCTGCATCCAAAGATCCGGTCGATCTCGAATCTGTTTGCATTCTTTTACTTAGAAGCTCCGGACAACCCTGATTCAAGCTGCCGGACGAGAGGACGAAAAAAGGGTTGGCGGCTCTCGGGCTCGCTCTGATAAAATCGACTGTCGGGGAAGAGGGGACACGGACTAGGCCGTGATTCCCATCCCGTCGGGGCCTACAATCCAATGAAGGGGAAGCAGTTGAAGGCTGCAGCGTCGCACAGCAAGGCGAAGAGCAAGGCGCGTACCACGTCTCGCCACAACGCAAAGCCGAAGGCCCGCCACACAGCAAAGCCGAAAGCCCGCCGCAACGCGAAAGCCGGCCACAGCGCAAGGCCAAGGGTCCGCCACACGGCTCAAAGAAAGCGCAGCGTGCCCGTCCGGTCGACGAGGTCCGCGGTCACCCGGGCTCGCGCGACCACTCCCGCGCGGGCCACGCACGGCCTGAGCGCCGCCGTCGCGGTCCCGATCCGGCGGACTCCGATCCCGTCGCCGCTCCCGACGCGACACGTGGCTCCTGCGCGGATGGCCCTGGTTCTGCCGGCGCGCTCCATGCCGCCCACTGCGAAGGAGCAGCGCCGCCCGACCTCGACGGCCGTAGCGGCACCCAGGCCCGCGATCGCCCTGCCGGAGTTCGCCGAGGCCGGCGTCCTGCTGGCGATCACCTACTCGATCCGCGAGGGTCGCCGCGGGGAGTTCTTCGACCTCATGCGGGAGCTCAAGCCCCTGCTGCACGGTATCGGCGGCGGCGACGTGGCCGTCTACGAGGACCGCAGCCGGCCGAACTACCTGATGGAGGTCTTCCGGTTCAAGGACGAGGTGGAGTTCACCGCGTTCGACGACAAGTTCCACAAGGACCGGAAGATCGCGGCGATCTACGCGCTGCTCGACGACATCGTCGAAGCCGAGAAGAGCGACTTCAAGATCTTCGAGCGCCGGCTGTAGGCGCGTCCGCGGCGCCCGCGGGGGACACGCCAACCGGCCGTTCGACTGCGCCCGGCTGGGCGCGGTCGGGCTTTGCCGTCGGCGGGCCGACTGCGATCCCAGCCTCTCATGCCCTCGCCCCTGGCACACGGCCTCGCCGGCCTGACCGTCCACCTGCTCGCCTCTCGAGACCGGGGCGAGTTGCGGGACCCCTGGCGGCTTGGCGTCACCGTCGGGGCGGCGCTCGCGCCCGACCTCGATCTCGCGTTCCGCCTGGTCGACGGCCGCAACCACCACAACTACGAGTTCCACTCGATCGGCTTCGGTCTGCTCGCGGCGCTCGCCGGCGCCCTGGTGTTCCGGCTGCTGCGCTGGAGGCGGCCGCTGGCGTTGGCCCTCGCCGTCGGCCTCTCGTGGGCGAGCCATCTCGTGCTCGACTACCTCAACGTCGACACCAACCCGCCGATCGGGCTCCTGGCCCTGTGGCCCTTCTCGGGCGCTTTCTACAAGAGCCCCGTTCCACTGTTCATGGACATTGGGCGTACACTGACGTGGACGACGGTCAAGCACGACGCCGTCGCGGGGGCCTGGGAGTGTCTGGTGCTGATTCCCTTGCTCCTGGGTTCCTGGCGCTTCAAGAGAGGGCGGCTGGAGGAGCCTGGATGGCACGGGGATTCGAGAGCAAGGCGGTAGCGGACCAGCAGGATGCCGCGCAGGCCGAGCCGGCGTCGCGCGAGGCCGAGCTGCGCGACCCCGCCCGCCTCGCGCGCCTGAAGCAGCTGCAGCTGTCGCGCGCCGACGTGCAGAACCGCCTCGAGCGGGCGCAGGCGCCGCCGCACCGGGAGGTCCTGCTGCGCGCCCTGGCCGCACTGGACGCCGAGATCGCCGCGCTCGATTGAGGGCGTGCGGCCGCCGCCCGGCCGCGCCGCCCTCGGCGTCCGGCTGCTCGCCGCGGCAGCGCCTACCGCAGCTCAGTTCCCGGGTCCGTCGCCGCTCGTGGTCTGCGACGACGCGAAGCGGCAGAGGTAGCGTCCGGCCGCCGCCAGGAAGCGGACGCGCAGCTCGAGGTCGGGGATCGCCTGCGCGGCCGCGACGACGCTGGCCGGCAGAGCCGGCTCGACGGCCGGGCTGGCGGCTGTAGGGGCCCGCGGCGGTGGCGTGACGCGGCCCTCGACGAAGCCCAGCGAGCGGGGCGCGGCCTTGCCGGCGATCCCGCGCAGGCGGCCGAGGATGTCGCCCCGCATCCGCAGCAGCCCCTTGCGCCAGGTCGCGTCGGGCACCCGCACCCGCAGCACGCCCGAGTCGAACGCCACGACCTCCGTGCGTCGCGCGAGCTCCGGCCCGACGGCAGCCGGCCAGGCAGCGCGCATCAGCGCGAGCGCGCGCTCGGGGTTGGCGCCGAAGAGGCGAAAGGCGAGATCGGGGTCGCGCGGGCGTTCCATGGCCGTCGATCCTCCTACGTTATACTCGGCCGGCGGCCTGCCATGAACTGCCCCCGCTGCAAGACCTCGATCGCTCCTCTGGCCGACCCGAACAGCATCGTCACGTGCCCCGGCTGCGGCTCCCGGCTGATGACGCGCGCTGCCGCGATGCGCTCACAAGGCAACTCCCGGCCGGAGACGCCGACACCCTCTCCGCCCACGCCGGCTCTCGCCGCCGTGAAGGCGGCCGACCTGCCACCGTCGGCGACGCTGCCGGCGACGCCCGCGCGCCTGCTGCGGGCGACGGCGAAGGAGCCCGAGGCGGGACGCAAGACGGATGGAGGCTCGAAGCGGAAGGGCGCCGGAGCTCGGGCCGAGGGTGCGGCGGCGGCGCCCCCCGCCGAGGTCCGACCGGCCGCGCTGGAGCTGCTCCAGGCGAAGCTCGATCTGCTGGTCCACGAGGTGCGCGCGCTGCGGGCGACGCAGGAGCACGTGCTCGAGCTGCTCGCGCAGCGGCCGCTCGTCGCCGTCGCCGAGCTCGCCGGCCGGGGACGCCGACGAGGCGAGCGCCTTCTCGCCGATCCGCGCGGGGCGCCGCAAGACGGTCGTGCTGATCGACGACGACCCGCAGACGCGCGAGGCGGCGGTGGCCGAGATGCTGCAGGCCGACGTCCCGGTCCGCGCGTTCGCGGACGGCAACGAGGCGCTCTCGGGCATCGCCGAGGAGAAGCCGGACGTGATCGTGCTCGAGCTCGGGCTCGGCGGCGACATGGCGGGCAAGGACGTGATCAACATGATCAAGGCCACCATGGAGTGGGTCGACCTGCCGATCGTGCTCTGGACGCGCGAGCCCGTCTCCAACCAGAAGGAAGCCCGGCAGATCCACGGGGCCGACGAGATCGTGCTCAAGTCGGCCGGAGCGGGCGCGCTGGTCGCGCGCGTGATCACCCTGTTCCGTCGGGTGTAGCCCGCTGGAACCCCGGCTCGTGCTCGCCTCCGCCTCGCCGCGCCGGGCGCGCATCCTGCGCGACCTCGGCGTCGCGTTCCGGGTGGTCGTGTCGAACGAGGACGAGTCGCTGCGGCCGGGCGAGGACGGCGCCGCGGCGGTCGAGCGGCTGGCGCGCGCCAAGGCCGAGGCGGTCGCGCGCGGCGAGCGTTTGCCGGTGCTGGCCGCCGACACGGAGGTCCTCCTGGACGACCACGTGCTCGGCAAGCCGCGCGACGTGCAGGACGCCCTGAGGATGCTGAGGCGGCTCGCCGGCCGCTCGCACGAGGTGGTGACCGGCGTCTGCCTCGTCAGCGGCGGCCTCGCGCGCTCGGCGGTCGAGCGCAGCACGGTGCGCTTCGCGCCCATGAGCGAGGCCGAGCTGCGCTGGTACGCGGCGAGCGGCGAGCCGCTCGACAAGGCCGGCGGCTACCACGTGGACGGCAAGGGCGCGCTGTTCATCGAGACCGTCGCGGGCTCGCCGTCGAACGTGGCAGGCCTGCCGGTGCGCCTGTTCCTGGAGCTGGCTCGAGCGGCCGGGCTCGATCTCGGGCTGCCGGCCGCATGAGCGCGCTCGCCCGACCGGCGCTGCTCGCCTCGGTGCTGAGCGCGGCCGCGCTGTGCCTGCACCCGGCGCTGCGGGCCTCTGCCTGGCTGCCCGAGCGCGACCTGCTGCTGGCGGCGCTGCTGCTGCTGCTGGCGGGCGGCCTGGTCGCGCGTGCGCTCGCTGCCGTCGGCGCGGCGCGGGTCCCGGCCTGGCTGGTGGCGCTGGGCACGCTCGCCGTGGTCGCGGGCCTGGCCGGCGACGGGCTGCGCGGCCGCCACGGCCTGCTCAGGCTCACCGTGGGTCAGGCGAGCAACAACTTCGACGAGACGGGGCCCGGCGGGCGCTCGCTCGGCCTGCGGCCGCTCGGCTTCTCGGTCGCTGTCGAGCGCGCGGCTGCCGCGGGGACGGTCGCCCTCGTCGTGCCTGGCCGCTCGCTGCCGGTCGAGCTGGCCGCCGGGCGCGCTGCTGCGATCGGCGGCTACCGTTTCGCGCAGCCGATCCTCAGCGCCACCGGCGGCGCGGCGCGCCTGCGCGTGTCGGCCACGGACGGGACGCGCACCGACGTGGCGGAGGTCGCGCCCGGCCGGCCCGGCCGCGCGGGCGACCTCGTGATCTCGCTGGAGGACTACTTCCCCGACTTCGCGCTCGACGACAAGCAGCAGCCCTTCACCCGCTCGCTCGAGCCGCGCAACCCCGCGGCGCTGCTGACGGTGGAGCGGGGCGCCGAGCGCCACCGCGCGTTCGTGATCCAGGCCCTGCCGGGCGTCCACCGCATCGAGGCGCTGGGCCGGACGTTCTCGCTGCTCGATGTCGAGCCCGAGCAGCAGGTCGAGATCGTGGTCCACCGCGAGCCGCTCGCGCCCGTCGTCCTGCTGGGCGGCGTGCTGGGGGCGCTCGGGATCGGCCTCGGCGCGATCCGGCGCAGCGAGGCCGGCCGGCCGGCGTCATCCCAGGCCGTGCCGCTCGGCGCCAGGGTCGACGACGCGCCGATCGCGGGCGCCCTCTACGCGCTGGCGCTGCTGCTGGTGGACGAGGGACGGCTGCTCGGCTGGTCGTTCGGCGTATCGGCGCCCGGCGGACGCGAGCCGCTCCCGGGCGTCGGCGTCCTGCTCGGCCTCTCGCTGCTGGCGGCGGTGGCCGGTGCGCTCTGGCTCACGGCCACGACCCTCGCGGCAGGCGCGGTCGCGCGCGCTCCCGGGCGTGCCGCGCTGTGGCTCGCGGCCGCGACCGGCGCCTCGGGCCTGCTGCTCGCCGTGGTGCGGGTCGTCCTGCTGCCGGAGACCACCGTTCGCATGGCGCTGCCCCTGGCCGGGCTGGCGCTGGCCCTCGGGTTGCTGGCGCTGGCGCTGCGCCGCCCGGCCGACGCGCTCTCCCGGCTGCTGACGGCGGGAGTCGTGCTGGCGGGGCTCGCGGCCGTGGCCGCGGGGCTCGCGGGGCTCAACGTCGCCGGGACCTACGCGATCGCCGGCGCGGTGGCCGCCGCGGCGACGACGCTGCTCGGGCTGGCGGCGCTGGAGGAGACGGGCCTGGGCGCGCTGCGCCGGCTGGTCTTCCTGGTCGCGCTGCTGGCCCTGCTGGTCCGCCCCTCGTGAGCGGGCGGGGCGTCGGCTAGCTACTTCCTGGTGCGAAAAGCCGAGTAGAGGGCACGGCTCGCCCGTGGCGCCAGACGCGAGAACCGATCCAGGTAGGGCTTCCCGGTAGCTTGCCGCATAGGCTCATCCTATGCGCAGGCCGAGCCGAGCACCCACAGATCGTTCGCGATGACTCCGAAGCCCACGCAGCGTTCCATCCCGGCCATCCCCCGGTAACGACACCGGCGCATTCCGTAGCGTCGCTTGAGGACGCTGATCTTCGCTTCGCAGCCCGTCCTCCAGCGCAGGGCTCGCCGGAACCACCGGCGCTTGTGCGCTTTCTCCCCAGCTTCGTGCGGCTCTTGGCAGCACGACATGTTCGACCCCATGTTGCCTTGCCAGCTTCTCGTTGGCCGCTGAGAAGAAGCCTGCGTCCGCTGTCGCCAAACGCGGCGCTCTGCCGAACAGCCCCTCGTGCCTCTCCAGAGACGGCTCCCAGAGCTTAAGGTCGGGTACGCGGGTGGCGCACACCTCGTAGTCGGTGACGAACTGACCTTCAGCCTCCTGGATCTTCACGAGCTTGCCGAACTCTGTCGGCTTCGACGCCTTCCCCTTCCGGATCGCCTCGGTCTCGGGCTCGAAAAGACTCAGCACCTTGTCCCGATAGTGGGTGTCGCCTTTGAAGACCCGTGCCCGCGTCTGGGCCTGCACTCGACGCACAAGGTCGATCGTCTTCTCGATCCTGCGCACCACCGCCGTGCTCGCCTGACTGATGCCCGCCCTCGCCGCTGCTACCGCCTTCTCGGCCTCTCCGACCACGGCCGCCGTGATCCGCAGTGCCCCGCGGTACAGCTTCTGCAGCTGGGCCTTCTTTTGCTCGACGTCCTCTGATCGCCGCCGCTGCGCCAGCTGGAACACCCGCTTGCCCATGGCCCGGGTCCGATCCCGCACCACGATCACCGTCTTGCCGAAGTGCGCTTGCAGTCTCTTCATCTCGCGGGTGAGCACCCGGACCCCGTCAGCCAAGAGGCTGCTGTCCGTCGGGTAGTGGATGTTCGTCTCCACAACCGTGGTGTCGACCCGGAGGGCTCGTCCCCGCACGATCTTTCTCTGCCGGGCGATACCCACCAGGCGCTCGAGGATCTTCTTCAGGATGTCTCCTCCCAACGCCTGGGACAGCCGGATCAGGGTCTTCGCATCCGGCACGGTCTCGCAGTCGATGCGGCAGAACGCGCGCCAGACCAGGCTCGCCCGCACCTCACGCTTGCACTCGTCGAAGCTCCAGTCGTACAGATGCTTCAGCACCAGCATCCTCAGCACCACCTCGGCCGGCGTGCCCGGACGACCCTTCTTTCGGCTCCCCGGTCGTCGACGCTGCAGTGTCTCGACCACCACCTCGACGAGCTCCTCATCCTCGAGAACCTCGTCGATCCGGCGCAAGACCGGGTTCCAGAGCTTTTCCCCGTCGGGCAGCAGAACCTCGAACACGCTTCGTTGAACGTGGCTGCGGCGGACCATCCTTCCCCCTCCGCACCCGCACAGCCGCGGCAGGCGAAGCATGCATCACCCACAGACGCTCCCGATTCAGTTCGGCGAGCTCACGAGCGCGAGCCTGGAATTGCTTCCATGCCTCGACACCGTCGCGTACCGCCTCGCCCAGCGGCTGCGGCACGTAGTAGCCCGTGGTCTTGCCTTCCTCGCCGCGGAAGCTGATGTAGAGATGCGGTCCATGCTTCTCGCCCTGCTTGCAGCGGCACCCCGGCTGGCCGCACGTGCGGTAGGTCTCGGACAAGGATCCGAAGATCGTCCGCTCGGCCAAGGCGGCCATCTCGCGCAGCAGCCGCTGCTGGGCCTGCTGGATGCTCCTAATCGACTTCATCGATTAGGAGCCTACCAGCATCAAGTCGGCCCTGTCCAGCGGAAAGTGCACGATCCCTACTCCTTTGCGCTACCCTCGGAACTCTAAAGGATGGACTTCCGGGTGCTGTTTCGCACCGGAAAGTAGCTAGCGCCCGACCGAGAGCCGGTCGGCGAGCGGGCGTGGCAGCCCGGCCTCGAGGATCTTGCGCTGCGTGCGGGCGACCGCGTACGGCACGCGGTAGACCGTGACCGTCCGCGTCTCGCTGTCGAAGATCGCGAACGAGGCCAGCGGGCTCCCGTCGCGCGGCTGGCCGATCGAGCCCGGGTTGACGAGGTAGCGTACGCCCGGCTCGAGCCGGAAGCGGAACGCCGGCGGCGCCGTGAGCACGGTCTGGATCGCGTCGGGCGAGAGGCCGAAGATCACCGGGAAGTGCGAGTGGCCGAAGAAGCACAGCGGGAACGTGGTCTGGCGGAACACGTTCAGCGCCTCGATCTCGCCGAAGATGTAGGCGTCCTCGTCGATCGGCGTGCCGTGCGCGATCGCGAACGTCGCCGTCGACGATCGCGGGGCCCTCGGGCAGGGACTGCAGCCAGCGCAGGTTCGAGGGCGTCAGCTTGCGCCTCGTCCACATCGCGGCGTGCAGCGCGATGCGGTTGAACATCTCCCCGCTCTCGACGCCGGAGCAGACCTTGTCGTGGTTGCCGCGGATCGCGACCAGCGGCTTGAGCCGGCGCACGGCGTCGATCGCCTGGTTCGGGTTGGCGCCGTAGCCCACGACGTCGCCGAGCACGACGGCCTTGTCCCAGCGCTTGCGGCGGACCTGGCTCGAGCACCGCCGTCAGCGCCTCGCGGTTCGCGTGGATGTCCGAGAGGATCAGGTATCTCATCGCCGCGCCGGGCTTCTGCGTCCTCGAACGAGCGCCACGACGCGTTCGGCCACCTCGTCGGGCGTCCCCGTCGCGTCCACTGTCACGTCGGCCATGCGTAGGAGGGCTCTCGGTCGGCCAGCAAGGCCCGCATTATGTCACGGTTCCCGGCGAGCGGCCGGCTGCCGTCCGCGCGGCAGCCGCGCGAGCAGCACGTCGAGATCGGCCGCGCAGCCAGACGCAGACCGCGCCGCCCTGGAGCAGCGCGCGCATGTCGGGCCGGGCGAAGGCGCCGCCGCCGGCCGCGATCACGCGACGCGCCAGCTGCGACGAGCTCGCGTGCCTCCTCGCGCTCGAGGGCGCGGAAGGCCTCCTCGCCGTTCTCGCGGAAGATCGCGGCCACGGAGCGGCCCGCACGGCGCTCGATGCGGCGGTCCATGTCCTCGAACTAGTAGCGCAGGCGGCGCGCCACGAGCCGGCCCACCGTGCTCTTGCCGACCCCCATGAAGCCCACCAGCACGACGCGGGCCGGGACGTCAGGCACCGCGTGTCGCCTGCTCGACGAGCGCGTAGAACCCGGGGAAGGACACCGCCACGCACGCGGCGTCCTCGACGTGCGTCGCCCCCGAGGCGCCGAGCGCCGCCACCGAGAGCGCCATCGCGATGCGGTGGTCGCCGTGCGAGCGCACGGCCGCGCCCGTCAGCGGCGCGCCGCCGTCGACGACCAGCCCGTCCGGCAGCTCGCGCACGCGATGCGCCCAGCGCGCCAAGGCCCTCGGCCAGCGCGGCGATGCGATCGCTCTCCTTGATCCGCAGCTCCGTGGCGCCCGTGACCGTGAACGTGCCCTCCGCGAAGGCCGCCGCCACGGCGAGCGCCGGCACCTCGTCGACCAGCGCGGGCACGAGCACGGGGTCGACGGTCGTGCCCCGCAGGCGCGACGAGGACGCGACGATCGAGCCGACCGGCTCGGGATCGCTCGCCGTGAGCCGCAGCTCGACGTTGCCGCCCATTGCCCGCAGCACGTCGACGAAGGCCGTGCGCGTGGGCGAGAGCAGAACACCGTCCAGCTCGACGCGCGAGTCGGGCAGCACCAGAGCGGCGACCACCAGGAACGCGGCGGTGGAGGCGTCGCCGGGCACGTCGACGTCCGTGCCGTGCAGGCGGGCGCCGCCGCGTACGGTGGCGCTCAAGCCCGTCGCGCTCGACCGCGACGCCGAAGGCGGGCAGCATGCGCTCGGTGTGGTCGCGGCTCGCGCTCGGCTCGCTGACGCGCGTCTCGCCCTCGGCCTGCAGGCCGGCGAGCAGCACGGCCGTCTTGACCTGCGCGCTGGCGACCGGTAGCTCGTAGTCGATGCCGTGCAGCGCCTCCGCCCTCGATCGTCAGCGGCGGGCGGTCGGCCGTGGTCGTCACACGGCGCGCCCATCGCCCGCAGCGGCGCGGCCACGCGCTCGACCGGCCGGCGGCGCAGCGACTCGTCGCCGGTCAGCACGCGAGCGGAACGGCCGGCCCGCGAGCGCGCCGGCCAGCATGCGCAGGGTCGAGCCCGAGTTCTCGCAGTCGAGCGGCCCGCCCGCCGCGCGCCAGCCGTCGAGGCCGGCACTCTCGATCGTGACGCGCGTTCCGTCGCGCCGGCACGGGACGCCGAGCGCGGTGCAGGCAGGCGAGCGTCGACGCGCAGTCGGCCGCCTCGGAGTAGTTCTCGATCCGGGTCCGCCCTTCGGCCATGGCGCCGAAGAGGGCCGCGCGGTGCGAGATGGACTTGTCCCCGGGGAGTCGGAAGCGGCCGCGAGAAGCGGCGTGCAGGTTCGATCTTCAAGGCTGCGCGGCGATGGTAGCACGGGCCCAGAATCGCCCGCGGAGACGGCGCGTGCGGCGCCGCGACCCGTGGCACGTCCCTTCGATGGGTGCGATCGAGGATTTGACGGTCGTTCGGGGGCCGTGCTACGTTCCGCCGCAACCTGAGACCGTTCAAAGATCTGAAGCATCGCCCGAATGACGAAGGCCTCTGACGACAGAACGGTCAAGCTCGACCTGGCCAGCCGTTTCGAGATGCTGGACGTCGTCCAGACGGTCCTCGTCCAGCTCTGCCACCTCGCCGGCTTCGACGAGGAAGCGCAGCACTACATGACGGTCGCGGTGCGCGAGTCGGTCGTCAACGCGATCAAGCACGGCAACCGCCAGGACGAGGCGAAGCGCGTCTACGTGGACTTCACGCTCCACGAGCGGGCCCTCGAGGTGCAGGTCCGCGACGAGGGCGACGGCTTCGACCCGCAGGCGGTCCCGGACCCGCTCGCTCCGGAGAACCTGCTCAAGGCCTACGGCCGCGGCATCTTCTTCATGCGCCAGTTCATGGACGAGGTGACCCACTCGTTCCCGGCGCGCGGCGGCACCGTGGTGCGGATGCTGAAGCGCGTCAGCCGCGTACGCCTCAGCGCCTCTCGACCCGCAAGAGCGCGTTCTCGCGCGCGCCCGTGCCGAGCAGGTGGACCTCGAGCGAGCCCATCGACTCGAGCCGCCGCCGCTCGGAGGGGCCCGCCAGCACGAGGGTGGGGCCGCGGTCGGCCGCGGCCATCACCTCCGTCACACCGGAGACCTCGCGCACCTTGCCGTCGTTGTAGAAGTAGCCGGCCATCCACGCCGTCCGCCAGGCGCCCCAGGCGAGCACCTCGCGGCCGAGCGCTCCCTCGAAGAGCGAGCGGCCCGACTCGCGGCGCGCCACGACCGGGGGAGCGGCGAGCGTGCACGAGCAGCAGCAGGCCGGCGGCGCCGACGCGCAGCAGGCGCAGCGCGCCGGCGGGGTCGGCGACGATCCGGCGCGAGACGAGCAGCATCGCCGCGAGCGACCAGAAGGCGAGCGGGAGGGCCGAACGCCAGGTCGGCTCGTGGACGCGGAAGAGCCAGGCCGGGACCGTGGCGACCAGCGCTCCCAGCAGCAGGCCGACCAGCCCGGCGACGCGTCCCGACAGCACGGACTCGGGCGTGGGGCCTTCGCTCAGCAGCCGATCGGCCGCCCGGCCCGTGAGGATCGCGAGCGGCGGCACGCAGGGCAGGATGTAGCCGGGCAGCTTCGAGCCGGCGCGCCGAGAAGAAGACCAGCGGCAGCGCGAGCCACAGCAGCACGAAGAGATCGGCGCGCGAGGCGCGCGGCTGATGTGCGCGCGAGGGCCGGCAGCACGAGGCCGGACCAGGGGAACAGCCCGGCGAGCAGGACCGGCAGGTAGTACCAGAACGGGCCCGGGGTGGTTGTGGATCGTGCGTCGTGAAGCGCTCCACGTTGTGGTCGAGGATGAAGACGTCGAAGAAGCGGCGCCCCTGGTCGAGGCTGATCGCCACGTACCAGGGCGCGGCTCACGAGCGTGAAGGCGGCGAGCGCTCCCGGCGCCGCCAGCTCGCGCAGGAAGCGCCACTCGCGCGTGGCGAGGAGGTAGCCGCCGACCACGAGCAGCGGGCAGCAGCAGGCCGAGCGGCCCCTTCGCCAGGTCGCGAGTCCCGGCGCAGGCGGCCGCGCCGGCGACCGCGAGGCGGCCCGCGACTTCCCAGCAGCCGCAGGCCGCAGAGCCCGGTCGCCACGGTGACCGTCGCCGCCAGCAGCATGTCCATCGAGGCCGCGCGGCCGTAGGCGAACGGCAGCAGCGACAGGCCGGCGACGAAGCCGGCGTGCAGGCCCGCCGCCTGGCCGTAGAGCCGGGCGCCGAAGAGCGCCGTCGCGCCGACCAGCAGCAGCGCGGCGAGCACGGACGGGACTCGCGCCGCGGCCTCGGTCTCGCCGAGCACGCCGAACGACGCGCCCGCCAGCCAGTAGTAGAGCGGCGGCTTCTCGAGCCAGGGCTCGCCGGCGAGCGTCGGCGTGACCCACGCCCCGGCCCGGTGCATCTCCACGGCCACCCGCGCGTAGCGCGGCTCGTCCGGGCCCACCAGGGGGACGGCGCCGAGCCGGAAGACGAGCAGCGCCAGCACCAGGGCGAGCAGGACCACGGTCGCGCGGGCGAGGCAGGTCGCGGGCGCGCGGATCGGCATCGGCCCGACTGCTAGTCGCTTGGGACATCCGCGCCGCCAGCGCTAGAATCACGGGATCGGGAGGTGCGGGCGTGAGCTGGCGTCACCTGGCGGTCGCGACCGAGGCGGTGCTGTGCGCGGGACGCATCCAGAGCGAGCGCTACGGCAGCGGCGTGCCGGTCGAGTACAAGGGCGAGATCGACCTCGTCACCGAGGTGGACCGCGCCTGCGAGCTCGCGATCGTGGAGCTGCTCCGCTCGCGCTTCCCGGCCACGACATCGTGACCGAGGAGACGGACCTCGCCCGCACCGGCTCGCGCCACGTCTGGTTCATCGACCCGCTCGACGGCACCGACGAACTTCGCGCACTCGTACCCGATCTTCTGCACGTCGGTGGCACTCGCGATCGACGGCGAGATCGTCGCCGGCGCCGTGTACGACCCGGTGCGCGAGGAGCTGTTCACGGCCGAGAAGGGGGCGGCGATCGCACCTCAACGGCCGGCGCCTGTCGGTGTCGACGGCGAGCGAGCTGATCCGCAGCCTGCTGATCACCGGCTTCCCCTACGACCTGCACGAGCGGCTGGCGGAGCGGCTGCGCCTGTTCAACCGGGTCATGGGCCTGGCCCGGGCGGTGCGCCGCGACGGCTCGGCCGCGCTCGACCTGTGCTACGTCGCCGCGGGCCGCGCCGACGGCTTCTGGGAGGAGGTCCTGAAGCCCTGGGACATGCACGCCGGCCGCCTGATCCTGGCGAGGCCGGCGGCAGCGCCACTCGTCTCGACGGCACGCCGCTCGGCCTCGGCCCCGACGGCATCGTCGCCACGAACGGCCTGATCCAGGACGCGCTCGTCGAGGCCTTACGCGAGGAGCCCTCGCCGGCCCTGGTCTGACTCGTACGACGCTGGTGTAGCCCAACTGGCAGAGGCAGCCGACCTAAAATCGGCACAGTCCGGGTTCGAATCCCGGCACCAGCAATCACTCAGGCTTCCGTACGACTACGGATCCGGCCTGGCTCGCCGATGGTGTCATATCTCTTCTTCGAACCGTTGAAGGAGCGCCCCCCAGTCCCATCCGCGCCGGGCGCTTTGACACCACGCCGAGACGCGGACTACGCTCGCGGCCGCTCGCGTCGGGCTGCCGCCCGCGGAGGAGTTTTCAGGAGATCCCGATGAAGCAACCCGGCGATTCCGACCCCACGGCGAAGGCCACCGTTCACCGCAGGACGTTCCTGGCGAGCGCCGCCGCAGCCACGACGGCCTTCACCATCGTGCCGCGGCACGTGCTGGGCGGCCAGGGCACGCCCACCCCGAGCGACAAGCTCAACATCGCGGCCGTCGGCGTGGGCGGCATGGGCAAGAACAACGTCGCAAAGTGCGAGACCGAGAACATCGTCGCCCTGTGCGACGTCGACTTCGAGCTGGCAGACCCGGTCTTCAAGAAGTACCCGAACGCGAAAACGTACAAGGACTTCCGCGTGATGCTGGACGAGCAGAAAGACATCGACGCCGTCATCGTCGCGACACCCGATCACAGCCACGCCGTGATCGCCATGGCGGCCATGGAGCGCAAGAAGCACGTCTACGTGCAGAAGCCGCTGACCCACTCCGTCGCCGAGGCCCGGCTGCTGACGGAGACGGCCCGCAAGTACGGGGTGGCGACGCAGATGGGCAACCAGGGGCACTCTGGAGAAGGCATCCGTCTCCTGTGCGAATGGGTGTGGGACGGCGCCATCGGCAAGATCCGTGAAACGCATGCCTGGACCAACCGACCCGTGTGGCCTTCGGGCATCGAGGTGGACAGGCCCAAGGAGACCCCGCCAGCCCCTCCCGGCCTCGACTGGGACCTCTGGATCGGCCCGGCCAGCCCCCGTCCGTATCACCCCACCTATCACCCCGCGAAGTGGCGGGCCTGGTGGGAGTTCGGGACGGGCTCGCTCGGCGACATGGGGTGCCACATCGTCGACCCACTCTTCTGGGCACTGAAGCTCAGGTACCCGATCAGCGTGGAGGCCAACATCTCGAAGTACTGGCACGCCTTCTTCGAGGAGACGAAGCCGAAGAACGAGATGTTTCCGCGGTCCACGATCGTGCGCTTCAGGTTCCCGGCTCGCGAGAAGATGCCCGAGGTCGACCTGACGTGGTGGGACGGCGGACTCATGCCGGCGCGGCCCGCCGGGCTCGAGCCGGGGCGGCGCATGGGCGACGACGACGGCGGGATCCTGCTGATCGGGGAGAAGGGCGCCATCATGGCCGGCTGCTATGGCGAGTCGCCGCGCATCGTCCCGGAGTCCGGGATGAAGAAGTACAAGCGGCCTCGCCGGACGCTGGAGCGGATCCCCGACGGCCCGGACGGCCACGAGCAGGACTGGATCCGCGCCTGCAAGGGGGGCAAGCACGCCAGCTCCAACTTCGATTACTCCGGCCCCCTGTCGGAGACGATCCTGATGGGGAACCTGGCAGTCCGCTTCCCCGACCGGAAGCTGCTCTGGAACGGCGAAGCCATGGAAGTGACGAACGACACGGACGCCAACGCCTACGTCAGGCGGGAGTACCGCGAGGGCTGGCGGCTGTAGAGGCGCCTCGCAGTCGGGGCGTCGGCGATCTCAGTCCGCCTTCGTCTCCGCAACGAGCTTCCGGGCCTTGCTTCGCACGAAGCCGTAGGTGTTGGACAGGCCGTTGAACTCGGCCGCCCGGGTCCCGACCTCCTTCGCCGAGCGCAGGTCGCCCTTCCCTTGCAGCGCGACGGCGCTGAGATAGAGGACCCGCGGGTCCTGCTGGTTCGCCAGCTGCAGCTCGGCCGCGGCGGCGGTGTAGTCCTTCTCCGCGATCGCGATGCGACCAGCCAGCTCGTGGCTCTGGCGGACCTCGAGCGGGATGCTCCGGACCGCGACGGCCTTGGAGTACGCGGCGGCCTTCGCCTTCGCCGAGGCCAGGTCGTTCCGGGCCAGGGCCACGCGTGCCTCGTCGAACAGGGCCTGACGGCGTGCTCCCTCCTTCACCTGCGCCGCCACCTCGGCCTTGTCGATGGTCGCGTCACGGTCCCGGAACTTCGCCGCCGCCTCGTCCACGCGTCCCGCCTCGAGCAGCACGTTCGCAATCTGAGCGGTGACGCCCGCCAGCGCGACCAGGTCCTTCGCCGCCCGGTCGCTGGCGGCCATCTTCGAGAGCTCCGCCACTGCCTCGTCCGTCGCCCCCTCGTGTACGTAGGACATCGCCGTCCAGAAGTGAGCCTGCCGACGCTCGCCGTCGTTGCGGGCGATCGAGAGCAGCTTGGCGTAGGTCTTCCGGGCCTCCTCGCCCTGCCCCATGAAGACGCGGGCGTTTCCGATCCCGACGTAGGAGGCGACGAAGTTCGGGTCGACGGCGAGCGCCTTTTCGTAGCTCTCGATGGACTCCTCGAACTGGCCCATCTTCATGAGCAGCTCGGCGTAGGAATCGTACGGGTTGGGGTCGTTCGGGATGAGCTCGATGTACTTCCTGAACGCCCGCTCCGCCTCCTGGTACCTGCCCAGGAAGCGATAGGCGTAGCCCTTCTGGTTGTAGGGCTGCGAGAACGCGGGGTTGATGGCGTTCGCCTTCTCGTACTCCGCCACCGCGGCGAGGTACTCCTGGCGTCCGAAGTGGAAGGCCCCCATCAGGTTGTGGACGCGCTCGTCGTCGGGGCAGGCCGCGAGAAGCCGGGTGAGGCAGTCCTTCTGCCGCGCCGGCTCGCCCTTGCCGCCCGCGTCCAGGGCGCAGACGACGAGCCTCTCCGGCTCCGAGGCCTTGTCGGCGAGCGAGACTGCGCGCGCGACGGCGTCGAAGAACTCTTTCGCCGTCCCCGCCGAGTTCGCGAGGCCGACCTGGGCCAGGGCGAAGCCGGGGTCCTTCGCCGCCGCCTGCTGGAACAGCGCTTGTGCGTCCGTGGCGCGCAGCTTCTCCGAGAGGTCGCGTCCCTTCAGGTAGAGCTGCCGGGCCTCCGCCGACGAGGTCGTGATCGGGATCCTGTCCGCGGACATCGCGCTCGTGGCGAGTGCGAGGGCACCGAGAGCACAGGCCGCGGCGAGCCGGACCGTCGTGAGGGTCTTCATGTCCTGCCTCCTGGAATGGGACTTCCAGAGGCTAGTACGCGGGCGGCGCGATTGGTGTGAGGGCCCCATGAGTGTTCCATGAAGTGTCGCCGAGCAATCCAGGAGCCTGGATCCCGAGCCCTCAGCGCCGGACGTCGAAGCGCAGGCCGGCGGTCACCAGGATCGGGCTGCCCAGCAGCTCGACCGGTGTCGCCTGAACGGGGTAGCGGCGGTTGAAGACGTTGTCGGCCGAGACGAACGCGCACCAGGACCCCGCGAAGGGAAGGTCCAGGGTGGCGTCCACCACGAGCAGGCTCGCGAGCGCGAGGCGGTTCTGGTCGTCGTCGAAGCGCGTGCCCTCGTAGCGCGCGCGGAGGCTGACGTTCAGCAGCCGGGGACACAGGACGTCGAGGCGAAGGCTCGCGCGGTTTCGCGGCACCTGGGGCAGCCAGTTGCCCTCGAGCTCCCGCGCGGCGGCGAAGTCCACGACGCGGGCGTCGGAGAGCAGGTAGCCCGCTCGCAGCCGGATCTCGCGCGCTGGCCGCCAGTCGGCCTCCAGGTTCACACCACGCGTGCGGGAGCGTCCCAGGTTCCTCCGCTGTCGGGTGATCAGCTCAGGCGTGGAGGAGACGGTGACGTTCGCGATCGGTTCCTGGACCCGGTCCCAGAAAGCCGTCGCACGCCACGACAGGCTGGCGCTCGCGAGGTGGTTCAGGCCGAGCTCGCCTCCCCAGAGCCGCTCGGGACCGAGAGCCGGATTGGGCTGGGTCAGGACGCTCCCCACGCGGAAGGGTCGATACAGCTCGTTCAGGCTGGGCGCGCGAAAGCCGCCGTAGGCGGCGCCGCGCAGCGCGAAGCGCCCGCCCAGGTGCAGGAGAGCGCCCGCGCGTGGCGTGAGCGTGGTGGCCGAGCCGTCGGGGTAGCGGGTGAGCGTTGCGGCGCCGGTCGCGTTGACGATCTCGGTCTGCGACGCGTCTTCGTTGCGCCAGTGGTCCGCGCGGACGGCGAGCGTCAGGACGGCACGCCGGCCGAGCGAGACGACGTCCTGCAGATATGCTCCGGCGGAGAGCTGCCGGGCGGGGATCAGGCGATCGCGGACGTTGACCGCGGGGGCGACGAACACGTCCTCGGCGTCCTTGGCGGAGATCCAGCGGGCTTCCGCGCCGGCACTCACCTGGTGGGAGGCGCCGAGACGCCGCGCCCACGAGAGGTTGCCGCCCGCGTCGTCGTAGTGCACGGCCTGGCCGAGGCTGAGGCTCTCCGTCGTGCGATCCGGCGCAACCGTGCTGAACGTGCTCGAGAAACGATCGCGCCGCCAGAAGAGGTTGGCCAGCCAGAGGCTGCCACGCGTCGTCGTGGCGCGCACTCCGGCCGCCAGGGACGCTTCGCGCGTCGAGTTCGCCTGGAGGGGCGTGCCGTTGCGGCGATCTTCGGCGAAGACGCGTCCGGTCTGGAAGAACGTCAGCGCCTGCGCCGGTGAATACTCGACGCGCCAGTTGCCGGAGCGATGGCGCGAGCTTGCCGCGACGTCGACCGGCCCACGCTCGCCATCCCCGACCAGGACGTAGCCGTCGGTCGTGAAGACGTTGCCAGCGACCGATGCGGCGACGGGGCCGCGCGCGTGGCTGCCGAAGGCCTGCACGTCGGCGGTCCCATGGCTTCCGGCGGAAGCCTGCAACGCTACGCTCCCCGGCTCGGGCCGGCGCGTCGTGATCTCGATGACACCGGCCATCGCCGAGCTGCCGTAGAGGCTCGACAGGCCGCTCGGCGCCACCTCGATCGACTCGATCTGGAGCAGGGGGATCTCGTCCCAGTAGACCCAGTTGCCGAAGCCGTCGTTCTGCGGGATCCCGTCGAGCAGCACGAGCGTGCGGCTGGCGCCGCTCGCGCCCACGCCCCGCAGCGACACGCCCTGGGTGGTGGGGTGCGAGACCAGGCTGCTCCCGCGGCGGAAGAGGCTGAAGCTCGGGAGCTGCCGGAGAGCGTCGTCGAGGGCCGAGGCGGGCGAGCGCTGCAGGTCCTCGCCCGTGATCACGCTCAGGTCCGCCGGGCTGTCCCCGAGCTTTCGCTCGCTGCGGGTGGCGGTCACGGTCACGGCCTCGGAGAAGGGGAGGAACGGGAGAGCCAGCTCGACGTGAGTGGTCGTTCCCGGGCGCACCTCGACGCCGCGCTCGCCCCGGCCAAGGCCCTCGCGCTCGGCCCGCAGCGTGTAGTGGCCGGCGGGCACGCCGGGGATGAGAAAGCGGCCGCTCGCGTCCGACACGCCCTGGGCGGCTCCCACGAGAAGGACGCGGGCGGCCGGCGCGGGCCGCCCGTCCGCCCTGGTGACGACGCCCTCGACGGCCCCCGTGGCACTCCGCTCCGAAACAGGCTGCTGCGCCGTCACGAGAGAGGGCGCCGCGAGCGCCAGGCAGATGGGGAGCAGTGGGAACTGGATGGCTGCGACTGTAGCATGCTGCGAAGGAGCAGCGCATGAACGAGGAGGAGTCGCCGCGCCGGAGAGGGCCAGGCGGACGGATGCCCGTCATCTTCGCGGCGCACGGTGCCCCGGTGCTGCTCGACGACACGGCGTGGATGTCCGAGCTCGCCGCGTGGGCGCAGGCCATGCCGAGGCCGAGGAGCATCCTCATGGTCTCGGCCCACTGGGAGCAGCGGCCGACGACGCTCGGCGCGACGCGCACGGTGCCGCTCGTCTACGACTTCTACGGCTTTCCCGAGCGCTACTACCAGACGACGTACCCGGCGCCAGGGGCGCCCGAGCTCGCGGCCCGCGTTCGCGACCTCCTGCGCGCAGAAGGGCATCGCGTCGCGCGACGATCCGGAGCGCGGGCTCGATCACGGCGCCTACGTGCCGCTCGTGCCGATGTACCCCGGCGCCGACGTGCCCGTGCTCCAGATGTCGATGCCCGCCCTCGACCCCGAGGAGCTCTTCGCGCTCGGCCGCGCGCTCGCCCCGCTGCGCGACGAGGGGGTGCTCATCTTCGGCAGCGGCTTCCTGACGCACAACATGCGCTACGCCTTCCGGCCCGGGATCCCCGATTGGGCGCGCGAGTTCGACGCGTGGGCCGAAGACGCGCTGTCGCGCCTCGACGTCGACGCGCTCAAGGACTTCCGGCGCCGTGCACCGGCCGCCCGGACGGCGCTGCCGACCTGGGAGCACTACGCGCCGGTGCTCGTCGCCGCGGGGGCGGTGGCCGACGAGCGGCCGGAGACGACCTTCCCGATCACCGGCTTCTGGATGGAGGGAGCGTTCACGAAGCGCTCGGTGCAGTTCGGCTGACCCGCTCCGTGACGGCGCGCTCAGGCCGCGGCGCGCTGGTCTTCGACGATCTCGCCGTCGCGGATCTGCACGACGCGCGAGGCGATGCGGGCGAGGGCCATGTCGTGGGTGATCATCACCACCGTCTGGCCGCCGGCGTGCAGCTCCTGGAAGAGGCCGACGATGCCCTTGCCCGAGGCGCTGTCGAGGTTCCCGGTGGGCTCGTCGGCCAGGATCATCGTGGGGTGGTTGACGAGCGCGCGCGCGACCGCCACCCGCTGCATCTGGCCGCCGGACAGCTCGGTCGGCCTGTGGTCCATGCGGTCCGCGAGGTCGACCTTGCGCAGCATGGCCGTGGCCCGCTCGCGCCTTTCCTTCGTGGGCACCCCGCCGAAGAGCAGCGGCAGCTCCACGTTCTCGAGCGCGGTCGCGTAGGGAAGCAGGTTGAAGTTCTGGAACACGAAGCCCACGTGGCGGTTGCGGATCTCGGCGAGGCGGTTGCGGTCGAGCCCGCCCACGGTTTCGCCCGAGAGGCGGTAGAGGCCGGAGCTGGGGGTGTCCAGGCAGCCGAGGAGGTTCATCAGGGTGGACTTGCCGGAGCCGGAGGGGCCCACGATCGCGACGAACTCGTTGCGGTCGATCTCGAGGTCGATGCTCTTCAACGCCTCGACCTCGACCCGGCCGGTGCTGTAGACCTTCCGGATGCCCTGCATCTCGATCATCATCACTCGTACCTCAGCGACACCGCGGGGTTGACGGAGGAGGCGTGCTTGGCCGGGAAGAAGCCGGCCAGGCTGCCGATCGTGCCCAGCACCATCGCGGTGGCGGCGGCGATGGCGGGCGAGAAGGTGGGCCGGCCCAGGAACTCGAAGGCCTCGCCCTTCAGGGGCAGCGCGGCGATGAGCGCGATCAGGCCAAGCGAGAGGGTGGTGCCCAGGATGCCGCCGAGGACGGTCATCAGCAGCGCCTCGAGCATGAAGGGCAGCATCAGCTGGCGCTCCTTCGCCCCGAGCGCCATCTTCACCCCGATCTCGCGCGTCCTCTCCTTCACTACCGCGAACATGATGTTGGCGACGCCCATCCCGCCCACGAACAGGGTGAGCCCGCCGATGATCCCCAGGAAGATCTGGATGCCGAGGCCGACGTTGTCGTTGATGCGCTGCATCTCCCGGGTGTCCCAGATCCCCAGCGAGCGCGTGTCCTCCGGGTCGAAGTGGTACTTCGCCCCCATGACCCTGTACACCTGGGCCTTCGCCACGTCCGCGACGTCCAGGTTCAGCGGACGGTAGACCAGGTTCTGGATCTGTGCGTCCGTGTACGTCGACTTGAAGGTCGGGGCGGGAATGCAGGCCTGGTTTTTGTCGGGACCGTTGTACATCCCCATCTGGATCTTCTTCTGCGCCACGCCCACGATCAGGAAGGTCGACTGGTTGATCTGCACGGTCTTGCCGACCACGTCCTCGGTCCCGAAGAGGTCCTCGGCCAGCCCCTCGCCGAGAAAGACGACCCGCCGCTTCTCCTCCACGTCCCGCCGGTTCAGGAAGCGCCCTCCCTCCTGGGGGTGGATGTTGCGCAGCTCGCCGAACTCCGGGTCCACGCCTCGCACGCGGGTGTTGAGGGTCTTGGTTCCCACGGTCATGGGCGCCCACTTGGAGAACTCGACGCTCAGCAGGGCGATCTCGGGGATGCGGCCGCGCAGCCGCTCCGGGTCTTCCTCCTTGAGCGGGATGGGCCGGCCCGAAGGGAGCCCCATCCAGGCGCGGGTGGTGGCTCCCGGCCAGACGACGGCGATGCCCTCGCCCATCCCCCGCGAGCCCTTGGACAGCGAGCGCTTGAGGCCCTCGCCGAAGGAGAGGAGGAGCACGATCGAGAGCGTCCCCCAGGCGATGGCGAGCACGGTCAGCACGACCCGCTTCGTCTGGTGGCCGAGGTCGGCCCGGAACAGCCGAAGCACGAGGGCGAGCTCGGCGGCCGCGAACCTCATGAGAGCTTGAGCGCCACCACCGGGTCGAGCAGCGAGGCCCGGCGGGCGGGGAAATAGCCGGCCACGAAGCCGATCAGGCCCAGGAGCGCGGCGGTGATCACGATGACGAGCGGGGAAGCCTCCGGCGTGCCCACGAACTTGTCGAGGCCGAGGAAGGGGAAGACGAAGAGGATGCCCAGGGTGATCAGGAAGCCGAGCAGCCCCCCGATCGCGGTCAGGGTGAGTGTCTCGAGCAGGAACTGCGTCTGGATGAAGCGGGGCTTGGCGCCGACCGCCAGCTTCACCCCGATCTCGCGCGTCCGCTCCTCGACCACCACGTACATGATGTTCGACACCCCGAGGCCGCCCACCATGAGGGTGAAGGAGCCGATCACGCCCAGGAAGGCCCGGAAGGTGAGGAAGAAGACGGCGAAGAACTTCTCGCCCTCGGTGGTGTCCCACATGCCCACGGCCTCCTTGTCCTTGGGGTCGAACCTCAGGCGCCGTCCGAGGACCTCGTAGACCCTCTTCGTCACCGCGGGCACGAGCGAGGGCTCCCTCGCCTGGAAGATGAAGTTGCCCACGTACTGCTCGCTGAACAGCCCCTTGAAGGTGGTGTCGGGCATGAACGCCTTGTCCTGGTCCCGCCCGCCGTAGCTCGAGTCCTGGGCCTTCTTCTGCAGGACGCCGATGACCAGGAACGGGACGTTGTCGACCATCACCGTCTTGCCCACCGCCTCGGCGTCGCCGAAGAGGTCCTCTTTGAGCTTGTCGCCGAGGAACAGCACCCTGCGGCGGCGATCCACGTCGAGGTCGTTGACGTAGCGCCCTCCGCTCGAGGGGATGAGGTTGCGCATCGAGGCGAAGACGGGGTTGGTGGCGGACATGCCGGGGGCGATGCGGGCGCGTTCGCGCCGGAACGTGCTCTTGTCCCGGCCGTACTCGCCGGAGAAGGTGGCCTCCGGGATCTCCCGTCGCAGGGCCTCCACGTCCTCCTCGGAGACGCGGATGCGCCGGCCCTTGCCGAGCCCCTCCCAGGGCAGCGAGGTGCGCGACGGCCACGCGATCACGATGCTCTCGCCGAGGCCCTTCTGGTTCTTCGCGATCCTCTTCTGCAGGCCCTCTCCGAAGGCCACGAGCAGGGCGACCGAGACCGTCCCCCACGTGATGCCGAAGAGCGTCAGCAGCGTCCGCATCTTCTGGTGGCGGACGTCCTGCAGCATCTGCCGGAGGAAGGACAGGGAAGTCATGGCTGGGCCCCGGGGCGCTGGCGCCTACTCGATCTTCTTGGGCGGGCGCTCGATGACGACGTCCTTCTCCTGGAGCCCCTCCGCCACCTCGACGTTCATGCCGTCCGAGAGCCCGACCTTGATCTCCTTCTTCGTCGCCGGCGCCTTCTCCGTCGCGCCCGGCAGCTCCACCGTGGCCTTGCCGTCGGCGAAGGTCACGAGCCGCTCCGGCAGCACCAGCACGTCGTGCTTCTCCCGCACCGCGATCTCGGCGTTGGCCGAGTAGCCCGCACGCAGGACGACGCCCTGCGCCGGCAGCAGCTCGATCTCCACGTCGAACAGCGTCGCGCCCTCGGCGGTCTTGGACTTCGGCGAGATCTTGTAGATCTTCCCCTCGACCTTCGCGTCGGGCAGGGCGCCGATCTTGATGTGGGCGGCCATGCCCTCGTGCAGCTTGCCCACGTCGATCTCGTCGACCGTGCCCTTGAAGACGAGGGTGTTCATGTCGGCGAGGTTGGTGAGGGCGGTCCCCGCCTGGTAGGAGGTGAGGGGCACCACCGGGTCTCCCTCGTTCACGAGCAGCTCGAGCACGGTGCCGGCGATCGGGGAGCGGATGACCGACTCGACGGCGAGGCGATCACCCTGCCGGTCGCCCTTCACGCGGCCCTTCTCGATCAGGGCGAGGCGCTCGGTCGAGAGGCTCAGCCGGATCTGGGCGTCCTGGATGTCCTTGTCGGCCTGGTCCCAGTCCTGGGTGGCCAGGATGCCCTGGTTCTTGAGGGTGAGGGAACGGTCGTACTTCTTCTTGGCCTGGTCGAAGACGTTCTTCGCGATCTCGACCTCCCGGCGTGCCTCGGTCAGCTCCATCGGGGTCGGGTCGGGCAGGATCTCGAACAGCGGGTCTCCGGGCTTCACCTTGTCCCCGATCTCCCGGAAGGACGTCTTCACGATGCCGGAGATCTTGCTCTTGACCGCGATCTCCCGTTTCGGACGAATGGCGCCGATCGCCAGCGCCTTCTCGACGACCGACCCACGGGCGACGGGGACGGTCTTCAAGCCGTTCGTCTTGCCGGAGTTGGACTTGCTGTAGAGGGCCGCGGTGACGCCCCCCGCGATCACGATCACGCCCGCTGCGATCAATCCCTTGCGCATGGTCGGAGACACCTTCCGAGGCCTCACCGGCTAAGACGCTTTGGAGGGGAGCCATGGTTCAAAGAAACGGCGAGCACTGCTCCCCGAGGCCCAAGGCGCTTCCGCGCTTCCACTCGCGGGAAGCCCTTGCGCGCCGCGGAACGATGATGTAGATTATCGATAGTTTGCCAGACACCTATCGACAATATTAATGATAGTCACCAGCGCCGGCCATGGCAACCAGGTCGGCGCTGTCGGCTGCAGTGAGGCTTTGGCCATGGAAACGGTGAGCATGCCCCCCCGCTTCGCGACACGCGTCGGAGAACGCGAGCCCGGACGAGCCTGGGTCTGGCCGGTGACGGCCGTGCTGCACGGGCTCGCCGCCCTTGCGATCCTGATCGTGCCGCTGCTGGGCGACGAGCGGCTCCCGGGCGAGAACACGTCCGTCGTGAGGGCCTTCTTCGCGGTGCCTGCGCTGGCGCCGGCGCCCCCTCCGCCCCCGCCGCCGGCCGCGAAGCCGGCGGTGCCGTCACGCGCGATTCCCGAGCCGACCTCGCGTGCGTTCACTGCGCCCGTGCAGGTGCCCGACAGTCTCCCGACGGAGGCAGCGCTGGAAGTCGGGTTCGAGGGTGGAGTTCCCGGCGGGGTCGAAGGCGGCGTGCCGGGGGGTGTGGTCGGCGGTGTCGTGGGCGGGATCGAGGACGCGCCGCCGCCCCCGCCGCAGGTGGTCCGGGTGGGCGGCGTCGTTCACGAGCCGAAGAAGATCAGGGACGTCGCCCCGGCTTACCCGCTGCTCGCACGCCGCGCGCGCGTGCAGGGGGTGGTCATCCTCGAGTGCACGATCAATCCGCGGGGCCGCGTGGAGGGCGTGCAGGTCCTGCGCGGCGTCCCCCTCCTCGACGAGGCGGCCGTGGCGGCCGTCAGGCAGTGGGTCTACACGCCAACGCTGTTCCGCGGGGTGCCCGTGAGCGTCGTCCTCACCGTCACCGTGAACTTCATGCTGCGCGACGGTGGGCTGTCGTAGCGCAGCCGGATCCGATCACCCGCGTGCCGGCGCTTCCTGCGCGTGCATCCGGCGCAGGAAACGCCAGGCCTCCTCGGCGCTCGTCCCGCTCACGCGGCGAGCTGCTGCTCGATCCACTTCCGGTTGCGGACGGCGGAGTCGAGGGGGTTGCGGTCCTCCGGCTCGTCCTCCCAGGAGTAGCAGCCGGCGTAGTGCAGCTCGCGCAGAGCCTTCAGGCAGGCGGCCACGTTCACGACCCCCTCGCCGAGCGCACAGGTGTCGTGGGCGCCGGCGGCCTTGACGTCCTTCACGTGCGCGTGCCGCACCAGGCTGCCGCAGGCGCGGATCACGTCCGGGGCGGAGGCGCCCTGCGTCCCGAGCCAGCCCATGTCGGTGCACACGCCGAGCCACTCGTTGCCACCGCCGATCTTCGCCAGCAGCTCTTCGGCGCTCTTCTCCGGGTGGTTCTCGACGTTGAAGCGGATGCCGAACTCGCGGCACATGGCGGTCGCGGGGCCGGGCGCCAGGTCGCGCAGGCCGCCGTCCATGTGCGGGATGCCCAGCCAGCGGCAGACCTGGAGCGTCTCGCGTCGCAGCCCGCCCGCATAGGCGACCGGCCGCAGGCGGGCCTCGTCGAGGACCCGCCGCCAGAGCCTGGCCTTCGGCTCGTCCAACGACTCGGGCGCGGCGTGCGCCTCCCAGACCTCGACCGCGGTGAAGCCGGCGGCGGCGATCTCGGCGCAGATGGCGCGCCAGGCGGTCTCGTCCGTGGCCGCGATCGTCTTGCGGTGCTGGTCCATCCAGTTGCCGAGCTTGAAGTGATAGCCGCTCACGCGCGCGACGAGGTTGGCGGTGTTGAAGGCGATCACCGGAGAAGCGTTCCTGGCGCTGCCTTCCACGGCCGCGGCAGCGGGGCGAAGGGCCGGTGGGGTCAGCGCCGCGAGCGCGCCGAGACCGGAGCGCGAGAAGAAGCCGCGGCGGGTGAGTCCGGGGCCGGGCCGACTGCGGGCGTCGCTGGGCATCGTGTTCCTCCGTCGAGGCGGGGCGATCCTACCTCGCGATAGGCGCCGCGGCAGCGGTCGCCCACTCGTCGATCGCGGCCGCGCTTCCGCACGACGCGCAGCGGACGATCCCAGACCGGGCCTGGCACGAGGGGCAGGTGCCGTGCGCCTCGAACACGTCCAGCGGTGCGCGGCACGCGCCGCAGACCCACAGCGGTCCGGCTGGCGGGGCCATCCGGCAGGACGGGCAGGCGTAGCCCGCGTGGCGAGGCAGGCGCTCAAGGCGCGACAGGGCGCGCGCGTGCTGGAAGCCCTGCCAGCAGTTCATCCCGACGAAGACCGCGAGGACAGCGAACCATCCCGACTGGCTCCAGACGGCCAGCCCGGCCAGCCCCAGCACCCCGAGGAAGCCGAAGAGCGCGGCGGCCATCAGGCTGCGCGCGCGGCCGAGCACGTACCAGAGCAGCGAGCGCAGGATCTGTCCGCCGTCGAGCGGGTAGACCGGCAGCATGTTGAACAGCAGCAGCACGACGTTGATGGTGGCAATCGCGCGCAGCAGGGCCAGCGCGTCGGGGGCGGCGACGGCCCAGCCGGCGGCACGGGCGAACAGGTAGAGGCCGATCAGCACGGGCACGAGCAGCGCGTTCACCAGCGGCCCAGCCGCGATGCTCCACAGCGTCGCGCCGGGACGCTGCGGCGGGTCGACGTAGGCGACCCCGCCCAGGGGCCAGAGCACGATCCGCTCGGCGCGGCCGCCGACCTGGCGGCAGGCGAGCGCGTGGCCGAACTCGTGCATCGTGACGATCACGAACAGGGCGAGGTACTCGAGTACGCCCCAGACGGGAGAGCTGTACGCCTGCGCGCGGCGCACCTCGAACAGGGCCACCACGAACCACGTCCAGTGCAGGAAGACGTCGATCCCTGCCAGCCGGAACAGGCGAAAACCGCCCCTTTGCGTCGGCAGCACGGTCCCTGCTTATCACGAATGGCCGTCCGGCGCTGTGCATCATCCGCCGGAGCCGGTGCGACAATCGGGCCAGCGCAACAGCCTCGGCCCACAGCGCCGCGGCGAGGAGGGAGCATGCAGCACAGACTCGTCACCCTGGCCGCCCTTCTGACGGCCCTCGTCGTGAACGGCGGCGCGGCGGCGCAGGAGCCGGCGCCGATCACGCTGCCGGCGCCGCAGACCGACGGCGGCAAGCCGCTGATGCAGGCCCTGAAGCTGCGCGCGACGAGCCGCGCGTTCGCGCCCGACCCGCTGCCGTCGCAGACTCTCGCGAACCTGCTGTGGGCGGCGTGGGGCATCAACCGCCCGGGCGAGGGCAAGCGCACGGCGCCCTCCGCGCGCAACTGGCAGGAGATCGAGGTGGTCGCGCTGATGGAGAGCGGCGCCTACGTTTACGACGCAGTGGGCAACCTGCTGAGGCCGCTGGCGAAGGGCGACCTGCGCGCGCTCGGCGGCGTGCAGGACTTCGTCAAGGACGCCCCGCTGACGCTGGTGCTCGTCGCCGACGGCGACAAGATCCAGGGCGACGCCGCCGAGAAGCAGGCGCTGGCCTGGGCGGACGCCGCCTTCGTCAGCCAGAACGTCTACCTGTTCTGCGCCTCCGAGGGCCTGGCGACCGGCGTGCGGGCGATGATCGACCGGCCCGCGCTGGCCAAGGCGCTGAAGCTGCGGGACACTCAGATCGTCGCGCTCGCGCAGTCGGTCGGCTTCCCGAAGAAGCCGGCCGTCACGGGCAGCTCGGCCGATCCCGCGCGGCCCGAGTAGCCCGGGGCCGGCCGCAGGGGCCGAATCAGGCCCTGGCGAGGCTGCTTCGTCGTCGGCCTTGGCGCGCGGGCCGGCGGCGGGCGGCACGGCGATTCCCGAGGGCGCGGATGCCGGCGAGCGAGAAGCGCGTGATGTGCTCCGCGATCGCCGCGGCGTCGGCCGGCCGCGGGTCGAAGCCGAGCCGGCGGGCGATCGGGTTCGGCGCCGCGGCCAGCGTCTGGGCCTGGATGCTGAACACGCCGCGCAGCACGCGCTCGTCGGAGACGGCGCAGCCGAGGATCTGGGCCACGAGCGAGGACAGGTATTCGACGCGGGGCCGGACGCCCTGCTGGACCAGCCGGTCCAGCAGGGGGGTCGGGTCGTTGAGCTCGCGGTGGATCAGCCGCTGCACCGGCCTCGGACCGGCGGCCAGCAGCCGGCCGACGATGGCCGCCACGTAGCGGCCGAGGCGCTCCTCGGGAGCAAGCCCCTCGCCCGCGCGGCGCGCCTCGTCGGTCGCCGCACGCATGGCCTCGATCGCCGCCTGCACGATCTCGTGGTAGAGGCCGAGCTTGTCGCCGAAGTGGTAGTTGACCGCCGCCACGTTGACGCGCGCGGCGCGGCAGATGTCGCGCACGGTCACGCGCCTGAAGCCGTGCTCGGCGAACAGCCGCTCGGCCGCCCTCAGGATCCGCGCGCGGCTCGAGCGGGCGGCCTTCACAGCGTCCTGCGGAACAGCAGCGTGGCCGCGGTCATGGTCAGCGCCGAAAAAGCGAGCAGGAAGGCGAGGTCGAAGCCGATCGCGCCGAGGCCGGTGTTCTTGAGCAGCAGGCTCTTGAACGCGTGGACCGCGTAGGTGAACGGGTCGGCCGCGGCCAAGAGCTGCATCCAGCGGGGGAAGCCCTGCTGCGGGTAGACGGCGCCGCTCGGGAAGTAGAGCAGCGTGTTCAGCACGCCGAAGGTGGCGCGCGGCAGGAGCGGGTCCGTGACGCGCACCATCATCAGGAACATCATGCTGATCAGGGCGAAGGCCGTGACCAGCACCACCAGGAACAGCCGCACCAGCCGCAGCGGGGCGAGCGGGTTCGGGATGCCCGCGACCAGCGAGCCGACGACCATCAGCACGACGCCCGAGAGCACGGCCTTGAGCGTGCCGGAGACGTTGAAGCCGGCGATCAGCTCGAACTTGGTAATCGGCGTGACCAGGTAGCCCTCGTGCAGGCCGCGCGCCTTGTCGTCGATGTAGATGATGCCGCCGCCGATCATCACCATCATGAAGATCGACATCACCACCGAGCCCGGCAGCAGGTACTGGATGTAGGGGACGTAGGGGTAGACCTCGACCACGTCGAGCGTGGCCTGGTCGCCCAGGCGCGGCGTGGTCGGGCCGCGGCCGTAGGCCGTCATCAGGCCGCCCAGCGAGGCCGACAGGGCCACCGACACGAAGTTGTCGGTGTTGTCCTCGATCAGGGCGACCCGCGGGTCGTCCTTCTCCAGCACCCGTCGCGAGAAGCCGGGCGGGATCGTCAGCACGCCGTTGACGCGGCCGTCGCGCAGGTCGTGCAGCGCCTGGCCCGGGTCCGTGTAGTCGAGCGTGTCGATCGTCTTGGCGCCGGAGGCCATCGCGAAGGCCAGCTCGCGCACGCGCACCGCCGGCAGGCCGTGGTCCTGGTCGACGATCGCCAGCTTCAGGTGCTTGACGTTGCCGCCGAAGGCGTAGCCGAGCACCACGAGCTGCACGATCGGGAACACCAGCGACACCACGATCAGCGTCGGGCTGCGGCGGAAGCGGCGCAGCTCGCGCTCGACCATGGCCCAGATCCGCTCCACTCAGCGCCTCCCCGGGAAGCCGCGATCGAGCGGGCTCGCCTCCTGCAGCGCGTCGCGCAGCGCGCGGCCGGTGTAGTGGACGAACACGTCGTCGAGGGTCGTGCTCTGCACGGCCAGCGAGGCCACCGACACGCGGGCCGCCGCCGCCAACTGCATCAGGGCGAGCGTCGTCTCCGGCCCGCTGCCGGTCGAGATGCGGAACAGCTCGTCGTGCCCCGTGACCGACTCGACGCCTGGCAGCGCCTCCAGCCGGGCCTGCCACCCGGGCGGGACCGCCGAGAAGCCGACGTCCAGCACGTTGTTGCCGGGGACTTGCGCCTTCAGCCTCAGCGGCGAGTCGAGCGCCTTCAGCTCGCCGTGGTCGACGATCGCCACCCGGTCGCACAGCCGGTCGGCCTCGTCCATGTAGTGGGTGGTGAGCAGGATCGTGAGCGCGCGCTCGGCCTTGATCCTGCGGATCATCTCCCAGACCGCCACGCGCGAGACGGGGTCGAGGCCGGTGGTCGGCTCGTCGAGGAAGAAGATCTGCGGCTCGTGCACCAGGCCGCGCGCGATCTCCACGCGCCGGCGCATGCCGCCGGAGAGGTTCTTCACGGGTGCCTGGCGCCACTGCGTCAGCTCGACGGCCTCCAGCAGCTCGGCGATCAGCCGCTCGCGCTTCGCGCGCGGCACGCCGTACAGCTTGGCGAAGATGGTCAGGTTCTCCTCGACGCTCAGCTCGAGGTCGCTGGTCATCGCCTGCGGGATCACGCCGATCGCCCGCCGCACGAGGTCCGCCTGGGAGACCACGTCGAAGCCGTTGACCGAGGCGGAGCCCGCGCTCGGGGGCAGCAGGGTGGTGAGCATGCGGATCAGCGTCGACTTGCCGGCGCCGTTCGGGCCGAGCAGCCCGAAGATCTCGCCCTGCTCGACCGTGAAGCTCACGCCGTCGACTGCCGTGAAGGCGCCGAAGCGCTTGACGATCGCGCGGACCTCGATCGCGCTCATCGCACCGGCAGCAGGACGTAGGCGGTCATGCCGAGGGCCAGG
Organism: uncultured Acidobacteriota bacterium; assembly: GCA_963831755.1. Taxonomy (GTDB): domain Bacteria; phylum Acidobacteriota; class Vicinamibacteria; order Fen-336; family Fen-336; genus DATBSL01. The sequence continues at coordinate 82,274 of CAWHRC010000024.1, read as the reverse complement.
CGGCGGTCCGCGTTGTCCACGCGCAGGCGCAGCTCGAAGGTCTTGATGTCGCGCTTGGTGCGGCTCACGTCCCGCTGCGTGGCGAAGCCGGCGTCGACCCCACGGTAGAAGACCGTGCCCGTGCGCTCGGCCCCGGAGGGCAGGCGCACGACCAGCCGGTCGCCGAGCCGCACCTGGTCGACGTAGCTCTCCTCGACGTCCACGCGCACCCAGAGGCCGTCGGGGTCGACCAGCGTGACCACCGGCTGCCCGGCGGCGACCACCTCGCCGGCGCGGGCGGCGCGCACGTCGACGATGCCGTCGATCGGGGCCCGCAGCTCGGTGTAGCGCAGCCGCACGTCGGCCTTGGCGCTCTGCGCCGCCGCCGCCGCCTGCAGGTGCTCGTTCGTCTGCAGCTGGCTGCGCTTCACCCGCACCTGCTCGGCGCTGGCGCGCGCGAGCGCGAGGGCGGCCCGCTGCGCCTCGACCGACTTGTCGAGCGCCTCGGCCTTGGCGCGGCTGGCGTCAGCCGTCGCCCGCGCCAGGTCGAGGTCCTGGGGCGAGACGATGCCCTGGCTCGCCAGGCCGCGGTCCCGCTCGTACGTCAGCTGCGCCTGCTCGCGCTCGGCCGCCGCCGCGGCCGCCTGCGCGCGGGTCGAGGCCAGGGTCGACTCCGCCTGGCGGATCTGCTCGGCCGTCTGCCGCTCCTCGAGGTGCAGGTCCGCCTGGGCCGCGCGCACCTGTGCGGAGACGCCCTCCGCGCTCTGCTCGTAGTAGGCGGTCTCGGCCCTGAGCTCGTCGGGCGCGATCAAGGCCAGCAGCTGGCCCTTCTTGACGACGTCGCCCTGGGCGACCAGCAGGCGGCCGATCTGCCCGCCGACCTGCGGGCTCACCACGACGTCGTCGGTGGTGACGACGCCGGTCAGCACGAGGCTCGCTCCGCGCGAGCGCACGAACCCGTAGACGCCGCCGGTGGCGAGCAGCAAGACACCGGCGAGAGAGAGGAGCCTGCGGCGCGCCCGATCGCTCACTCCAACGACTGTATGAAACAGCTGTTTGACCTGTCAAGTGGCCGATCCGTTGCCGCGCCTGCTCAAGGGCCCGCTGCGGCAGCCGGCCGCGCTATAGTCGGCAGGAGCCGTCGTCCGGGCCGGCGGCTCAGCCGAGCCGCCGCTGAGGCTCGAGCGGAAGGTCGAGCTGCCCGAGGTCCGGGGGAGGATCGACCACCTGGCGGTCGACGTCCGGGGCCAGGCAAGGGAAGGGGGGCGCTCGCGGCGATCGACGCCTCGGGGCGGCGGCTGGGAGAGGTCGTGCTGCCCGCGCACCCGGAGTCGTTCCAGCTGGAACGGGACGGACCCCGGATCTTCGTGAACCTCCCGGACGCCGGGCAGGTGGCCGTTGTCGACCGCGAGAAGCGCGCGCGGCTCGCCAGCTGGGGCACGGGCGAGGCGTCGGCGAACTACCCGATGGCGCTCGACGAGCCGCGCCGGCGGCTGTTCGTCGTGTGCCGGACGCCGGCGCGGCTGCTGGTGCTGGACACGGGATCGGGGAGGCAGGTGGCGGCGCTGCCGACCGTGGCAGACTCCGACGACGTCTTCTACGACGCCGCCGCGGGACGCGTGTACGTCAGCGGCGGCGGCGGAGCCGTCGTCGTCTACCGCCAGGGCGATCCGGACCGCTACGACGAGATCGGGCGCATCGGGACGCCGATCGGCGCCCGCACGAGCCTGTTCTCGCCGGAGCTGGGCTGTCTGTTCGTCGCAGTCCGCCGACGAGGGTCGGCGTCGGCTGCGGTCTGGGTGCTTCGGGTCTCGAGGTAGGGCGGCTCAGGGCCGAGACGGGGGACCCGTGAGCGGCTGAAGAGCGAGGCCACGAGCGGGAGGGCGGCTCGCGAGGCTCGTCGCGCGCCGGCCTGCTGCGGCCGGCGCGCGACGAGCGAAGCGGAGGGAACAGCTGGCGGCGGTCAGCTCCTCGCGAGCCCGCGAGCGAGGCCGACGGCGGCGCGCACGCCCTTCGCTGCCGCCAGCGCCTTGACGCGAGCCTTCTGCCGCGGCTTCAGGCCGCGGAGATAGCCCATGTACTGGCCCTGGAGCTTGAGCGCGGCGCGCCGCTGGGGAGACAGCCGCAGGCGACGCCGCGGCTTGGCTACGGCCTTCGCCGGCACGTTGCCGTTCGCGTTCGCGAACAGCGGGACGAGCCGCGCGAGGGCCTGCTGGAGCGATCCGACCGATCGAAGGACCGCCTTGAGTTCCTTGCTGACAGAGGACTGTTGACGCTTCGGCAGAACGAGCCTCCTTTTCCAGAGACGACATTGTACACCTCATCACACGCAAACTGTGAGTGGCGCGGCTGCGTGACTAGCGACCGTACAGTGACCGCCGGCCATTCGGAGGTCGCCGATAGAGACCGAGCCTGCCGGGCGATTGACGATCATTGACACGCCGATCACGAGCCGACTGTGCGCCTCTCAGGCGGCGCGGTCGATTGTCGGCAACTGTGCACGGTCGAGCGCACCCGGCGCGTGCGACTCGGGTGGCTCGCAGCGCCGGCTCAGAGACTCGATGCCGGCTCGCCTGCGCAGTGGCCCCGAAACGACGGCCCGCTGCGCGCGACGGTGGGCCGTGTGACGCGGGCCGCTCGTCGCGATCGAGCAGCGGCATGCAGCCCATGAGTCCCGGTGCGCCTCGCACGCAGGCGCGCCTTGCGGGCCGCCGCCGGCGTGCTAGAGTCCCGCACGACACGTGAAGGAACCCTTGTTCGTCCGGCCCGGGGCCTCGGCCGCCCAGTCGCAGCGGGAGTCCACGGCGCTGCGCTCCTCCTCCTGGCGCACCTGGCTGTTCGGGCGGCCACTGCCGACCGCGGATGCCCCGCACGAGGCCGTGGGCAAGGCCGTGGGGCTGGCGGTCTTCTCCTCCGACGCGCTCTCGTCGACGGCCTACGCCAGCCAGGAGATCCTGCACATCCTGGCCTTCGCCGGCGCGGCGGCCTTCACGCTGGTGTTCCCGATCTCGATCGCGATCGTCGTGCTGCTGATGCTGGTGACCGCGTCCTACGAGCAGACGATCCAGGCCTACCCGGGCGGCGGCGGCGCCTACATCGTCTCGCGCGACAACCTCGGCGAGTTCGCCGCGCAGGTCGCAGGCGCCGCGCTGCTGATGGACTACGTGCTCACGGTCGCGGTCTCCATGTCCTCGGGCGTGGCGCAGCTGGCCTCCGCGTTTCCCACCCTGCTGCCGCACCGGGCCCTGGTGGCGATGGCGCTGGTGGCCGCCGTGATGTTCATCAACCTGCGTGGGGTGCGCGAGTCGGGGATGGTGGTCGCGGTGCCGACCTTCCTGTTCATCGGCTCGATGTACGCCACCGTGGGCACGGCGTTCGTCCGCCAGCTCACGGGCTCGCTCGGCCCGCTTCCCGACCCCCCGCCCCTGGAGACCCACGCCGTGCAGGGCGTCACTCTGTTCCTGCTGCTGCACGCCTTCTCGAGCGGCACCACGGCCCTGACCGGCGTCGAGGCGATCTCGAACGGGATCCCCGCCTTCAAGGAGCCGAAGAGCCACAACGCGGGCGTCACGCTCTTGTGGATGGCCGCCATCCTCGCCAGCCTGTTCCTGGCGATCAGCTACCTGGCGATCCCCATCGCCGCCGTGCCGTCGGAGGTCGAGACCATGATCTCGCAGCTGGCGCGAGCGGCCTACGGCGGCCGCGGCGCCCTCTACCTGACGGCGGTGGGGGCCACGACGCTGATCCTGGTGATGGCCGCCAACACCGCGTACGCCGGCTTCCCGAGGCTGGCCGCGCTGCAGGCGGCCGACGGCTACCTGCCCCGCCAGCTCACCTATCGCGGCAGCCGCCTCGTCTACTCGCGCGGGATCGCCCTGCTGACCGCGGTGGCGTGCGCCCTGATCTGGCTGTTCGACGCGAGCGTCACGAACCTGATCCCGCTCTATGCGATCGGCGTCTTCCTCTCCTTCACGCTGTCCCAGGCCGGCATGGCACGGCGCTGGTGGAAGAGCGGGCGGCTCGCCGCCGGGCAGGAGCTGCGCGAGCGCGGGTCGCTGCTGCGCCCGGACCGGCGCTGGCGGCTCAAGATGATCGTGAACGCGATCGGCGCGGCGATCACGGCGGTGGTGACGGTGATCTTCGCGGTCACGAAGTTCGCGGAGGGCGCCTGGGTCGTGCTGCTGCTGATCCCGGCGCTGGTGTTCTTCTTCTACCGGATCCACCTCCACTACTTGACGCTGGCGCGCCAGCTCTCGCTCGACGCGTTCGGGCCGCCGGCGCGCGTGGACAGGCACCGCGTGATCCTGGCGCTGAGCGCGATCCACCGCGGCTCGGTGGCCGGGCTGCACTACGCCCGCGCGCTCTCGGAGGACGTCACCGCCGTCTACGTGTCGGCCGACCCCGAGGCCGCCGCAGCCATCCAGGAGAAGTGGGGTCGCTGGGGCGCGGGCGTGCGGCTGGTGGTGGTCAACTCGCCGTACCGCCTGCTGATCGAGCCGCTGCTCGACTACATCCGGCAGGTCGCGGCGCGCCGCCAGCCCAACGAGGTGATCACGATCGTGGTCCCGCAGTTCGTGCCCCGCAGGGGTTGGCACAACGTGCTGCACGCGCAGACCGCGGTGCTGCTGCGGCTGGCGCTGATGTTCGAGCCGGGCATCGTGATCACGAGCGTGCCGTACCAGGTCGGAAAGGAAGGGGACTAGCGATGTACGCCATCATCGTCGGCTGCGGGCGGGTCGGCTCGGAGCTGGCCTCCCTGTTGAGCCAGCGCGGCCACGACGTCACCGTGATCGACTACGTCGGCTCGTCGTTCTCGCACCTCGACCCCGCCTGGCGCGGGCGCACGATCGAGGCCGAGGCGATGGCCGACGGCGTGCTGGAGCGGGCCGGCGTGCGCCAGGCGCAGGCGCTCGCCGCCGTGACCAACTCCGACGCCGTGAACGCGGTAGTGGCACACGTGGCGCGCACCGTCTACGGCGTGCCCAGCGTGGTTTCGCGCAACTACGACCCGCGCTGGCGGCCGCTGCACGAGGCGATGGGGCTGCGCATGGTGAGCTCGACGGCCTGGGGAGCGCAGCGTCTCGAGGAGCTGCTGGAGAACCGGCGCATGCGCCCGGTCTTCTCGGCGGGCAACGGCGAGATCGAGCTCTACGAGCTCGACGTGCCGCCCGCCTGGGAGGGCCGGCTGCTCTCGGAGCTGCTGGCCGGCGTCTCCTGCACGCCGCTCAGCGTGACGCACGGCGGGCGCGCGGTGGCGCCCGATCCCGCCGCGACGCTGCACGCGGGCGACCTGCTCCACGTGGGTGCCGGCCTGGAAGGCGCCTCGGCCCTGCGTGGCCGGCTCTACGGGGAGGCCTGAGCCATGTACGTGCTGATCGCCGGAGGCGGGCGCACGGGGTCGACGCTCGCCCTGACCCTGCACGAGCAGAAGCACGAGGTGCGGCTGCTCGAGCACAGGCCGCAGGTGCTCGCTCACATCCACCGCGACCTGCCGACCGAGCTCGTCTACGAGGGCAACGCGACCGACCCGCGCACCCTGGAGCTGGCGGGCATCGCGAACGCGCAGGTGCTGGTGGCGTCGATGTCCCACGACGCCGAGAACCTCTCGCTGTGCTTCATCGCCCGCGAGCGGTTCAAGGTGCCGCGCACGATTGCGACCATCAACGACCCGCGCAACGCGTGGCTGTTCGACCGCAAGTTCCACGTCGACGTCGCGCTCAACCAGGCCGACATCCTGGCCAGCCTGATCGAGCAGGAGATGTCGCTGGGCGACATGATGACGCTGCTGAAGCTGCGCAAGGGCAGCTACTCGCTGGTCAGCGAGACGCTGCCGCCGGGCGCGCGGGCCGTGGGTCAGACGATCCAGGACCTGCCGCTGCCGCGCGCCAGCGTGATCTGCGCCATCCTGCGGCGGGGCGAGGTCGTGATCCCCCGCGGCAACGTGCGCCTGGAGGCGGGAGACGACGTGCTCGCGCTCGTCGACGACCACTCGGCGCCCGAGCTGGCGGCGCTCTTCGGGCCCGCGGCCACGGGCGGCCCACGCCCGTAGAGCAGGGAAGCCGACACGCACGGCTTTTGCCTCGATCCAATCAAACCAGCCGAATGATCTATTGATCGGCTCCTCCCGCCGGATCTAGCCTAGCTCGGGCTGCCCGGCGTTCGTGCCGGCGCCCGCCACGACGTGAGCCCCTCACGCCGTCCGAGAGTAGCCGTCCGAGAGAAGGAGCCGATGCTCGAGAGTCCACAGGTGCCGTCGGGGTGGCCCGCGCTCGCGCGCGCGCTCTTCGCCGCCGCCCTCGCCGTCGCCCTGCTGGCGCCCGTCGCCTCGCGCGCGCAGGAGAACGCCGACTGCCTGGGCTGCCACGGGCAGAAGGACTTCACGACCGAGCGCAGGGGCCGGACGGTGTCGCTCTACGTGCCGGAGAAGGCGTTTGCAGCGTCGATTCACGGCGGCCTGCAGTGCGTGAACTGCCATGCGGACCTCTCGGGCAAGGAGCTGCCCCACGAACCCGGCGTCGCGAAGGTGAGCTGTGGCGAGTGCCACGAGGCCGAGGCGAAGCAGCACGCCGCCTCCCTGCACGGCCAGGCGCTCAAGCGCGGCGACCCGCTGGCCCCGTCCTGCGTGTCGTGCCACGGCCAGCACGACATCAGGCCGGTCCAGGACCCCGCCTCGCCGGTCTCGCCGCTCAAAGTCCCCTTCACCTGCGGCAAGTGCCACCAGGAAGGGTCGCCGGTCCAGCGCGAGCGCGCGATCCACCAGGACCACATCCTCGAGAACTACTCCGAGAGCATTCACGGTGAGGGCCTGCTCAAGAAGGGGCTGATCGTCGCGGCGAACTGCGCCTCCTGCCACACGGCGCACAACATCCTGCCCCACACCAACCCCGCCTCCTCGATCGCGCGCGGCAACATCGCCAAGACCTGCACCAAGTGCCACGCGCAGATCGAGCAGGTGCACCGCAAGGTGATCCGCGGCGAGCTGTGGGAGAAGGAGGCGCACGTGCTGCCCGCCTGCGTGGACTGCCACCAGCCGCACAAGGTGCGCAAGGTCTTCTACACGCAGGGCATGGCCGACGCCGACTGCCTGAAGTGCCACCAGCAGAAGGGCCTCGCGTCCGCCGACGGCCGGGCGATGTTCGTCGACGCCGCCGAGGTGCAGCGCTCGCGCCACGCGAAGGTGTCCTGCGCGCAGTGCCACTCGGAGGTGAACGTCTCTCGTCGCCGCCCGTGCGAGACCGTCAGCCGCAAGGTGGACTGCGGGGCTTGCCACACCGAGATCGCCCAGCAGTACGTGCGCAGCCGCCACGGCCGGCTGCTCACGGACGGCGACGCGAACGCGCCCTCCTGCAAGGAGTGCCACGGCACGCACGGGGTTCTGGGCCGGCTGCAGGCCTCGTCCCCGACGTTCGCCACGAACGTGCCCAGACTGTGCGCGCGCTGCCACCGGGAGGGCCAGAAGGCGGCGGTCCGCTACCAGGGCCCGCAGCACGGGATCATCGAGTCCTACACCGAGAGCATCCACGGCAAGGGCCTGCTGAAGAGCGGCCTGACCGTGACGGCCACCTGCACCAGCTGCCACACGGCGCACGGCGTCCTGCCGCGCACCGACCCGCAGTCGAGCGTCAACCGCGCCAACGTGCCGGCGACCTGCGGCAAGTGCCACCACGGGATCCAGGAGGACTTCGAGCAGAGCGTCCACCACACGCTCCTGGGCAAGACCGACAAGGAGCTGCCGGTCTGCAACGACTGCCACAGCGCGCACACGATCCGCCGCGCGGACGCGGACGGCTTCAAGCTCGACATCATGCAGAAGTGCGGCCGCTGCCACGGCGAGATCGCCAAGACCTACTTCGACACCTACCACGGCAAGGTCAGCCAGCTCGGCTACACCAAGACCGCCAAGTGCTACGACTGTCACGGCGCGCACGACATCCAGAAGGTCGGCGACCCCCGCTCGCACCTCTCGCGGCAGAACGTGGTCGGCACCTGCCAGAAGTGCCACCCGGGCGCGACCCGCCGCTTCGCCGGCTACCTGAGCCACGCGACGCACCACGACCCGCAGAAGTACCCGTGGCTCTACTGGACCTTCTGGGGCATGACGTCGCTGCTCGTCGGCACGTTCGTGCTCGGCGGTGCGCACACGCTGCTCTGGCTGCCGCGCGCGATGCAGATGCGGCGCGAGCTGAAGGCGGCGGAGGCGGCGGAGGCGGCGGAGGCGGTCGCGACGGCGCAGGCGGAGGCGCAGGCGGCGGCGGAGGCGGACGGGCGCGGGGGCTCGCCGCCCGCGCAGGACGGCGGCGCGAAGCCCGAGGACGGGGGATAGCGGATGGAAGGCAGCGTCCAGAGGGCACTCCAGTACCAGCGTTTCACGCGCCTCGAGCGCGCGCTGCACGCGGTCATGATCGTCAGCTTCATCAGCCTGGCCCTCACGGGCATGACCCTCAAGTTCTCGTACACCAGCTGGGCGGCGTTCCTGTCGCGTCGCCTGGGCGGCTTCGAGAGCGCCGGCTTCATCCACCGCGCCGCGGCCACGACCATGTTCTGCCTGTTCGTGGTCCACCTGGTGGACCTCGACCGCAAGAGGCGGCGGGAGTACGGCGGCTCGCTGCTGCGGATGCTGCTCGGGCCGGACACCATGCTGCCGACGAGGCGGGACCTCCACGACTTCCTCGGCAGCATCAAGTGGTTCGTCGGCGCGGGGGCGCGCCCGCGCTACGGTCGCTGGACCTACTGGGAGAAGTTCGACTACTTTGCGGTGTTCTGGGGCATCTGCATCATCGGCTCGACGGGCCTCATGCTCTGGTTCCCGGTGTTCTTCACGCGCTTCCTGCCCGGCGCCGTGATCAACGTGGCGACCATCATCCACAGCGACGAGGCGCTGCTCGCCACCGGCTTCATCTTCACGGTGCACTTCTTCAACACCCACCTGCGGCCCGAGAAGTTCCCGATGGACACCGTGGTGTTCACCGGCCGCATGCCGGTCGCCGAGTTCCGGCGCGACAAGCCGGTCGAGTACGAGGCGCTGGTGGCGGCGGGCAGGCTCGAGCAGAGCCTGGTCGAGGCCTACCAGCCCGTGGTGATCCGCACCATCCGTGCCTTCGCCTGGACGGCGCTGGCGATCGGGACCTTCATGGTGCTGTGGATCGTCTACGCGATGGTGTTCGCCTATCGCTGACGCCCCGAGTGGCGTCCGCTGCCGGCGATCCTTCACGCCGCGCGGCCGGCGGCGCGAAGGCGGCTACCTCGGCGGCAGGGTCGTGATGGCCGTCTGCTCGAAGGTCACGAACCAGTAGATGCTCGTCAGCAGCACGAGCGCCACCACGGCGGCGATCGGCAGGAACACGCGCTCGCGGCGGGCGACCTCGTCGGCGCTGGCGGTCACGTGCTCGCCGGCGCTGATCCGCTCGAGCTCGAGCGGATGCTCGTCCTGCATCTCGTGCTCGCTCATGCGGCCGCTGAACATGCTGCGGTTGAAGTGCCGCAGGTGCACCGAGTAGAAGTGCCAGACGAGCACGGCCAGGATGGCCAGCAGCGCCTCGCCCCCGTGGATCACCTGCGCCGCGGGAATCCACTGGCCGGGCAGGAAGCGCGCGGTGGCGACCGGGTTCCAGAGCATGAAGCCGGTCGCGATCATGACGACCGTGCCCCAGACGAGCGACCAGTACTCGACCTTCTCCTCCCACGAGTAGCGGTCGCTGCGGGGGCGCTCCTGCGCGAGGCCGAGGTTGTAGCGCACGGCCCGCAGGGCGTCGAGCACGTCCTGGTAGCGCGGGAGCATGCTGAGCGGCACGCGGCGCACGAGCACCCGGTGTGCGGCGGCCATCAGGTGGTACACCGTCACCAGCATCAGGACAGTCGCCGCCCAGCGGTGGACGATGCGCACCGTCTCGAGCCCGCCCATCAGGTCGATCAGGCGGTCGAGGTAGGCGTAGTTGGCGTAGATGTACTTCTGAGGGAGGCCGGTCACCACGAGGACCAGGAACGAGGTCACCATCGCCCCGTGCTGCACGCGGTCGGAGAGCGAGAAGCGCTGGTAGCTGCGCGGGGGCTCGAAGCTGGCTGGCGTGCTCATGCGGACTCCGTGCGGTGCCGGCGCTCGCGGTGGCGCCGGCGGTCGATGCGGCGCCGCACGAAGTCGCTGGCCACGAGCAGGGACATCCCGCCGACCACGCCGGGGATGAGCACGTTGTACAGCGAGCGGGCCCAGTAGACGACCGGGTTGCGATCGCGCGTCGGGACGTAGTGGCTGAGCCACGCGTCCGGGAAGTTCGTGCCGGCGTCGGGGTGGCACTTCTGGCAGGTGTGGAGCAGGTTCGCCTTGACGAGCAGGCCCTTCTTCGGGTCGTTCTTGCTCGCGATGTCGTGGATGCCGTGGCAGTCGTAGCAGACGGGCTTGTTCGTCATCTGGTCCGGGTGGCGCCGCTGGAAGATCGTCACGGTCGAGCCGTGGAAGTCCGCGACGTAGGTGCGCAGCACCTGCGTCGAGAGGCCGTACTTCGCCATCCGCCTGCGGTCGGTGTGGCAGTCGGCGCACATCCGCGGCGACGCCAGCCGGAACCTCGCGGTCGTGGGGTCCGCGATGTTGTGGACGCCGTGGCAGTCGATGCAGGTCGGCACGTCCGGGTTCCCGGTGACGAGCGCCGCCCCGTGCACGCTCTGCCGGTACTGCCTGTAGATGTCGCCGTGGCAGCGCGAGCACGTCCTCGGGATGCCGAGCCTGGCCTCCGCCGTCAGCTTGCCCTTGTCGTCCGTGATCTTCTTCTGCGTGTGCGGGTCGTGGCAGTCGGCACAGACCGCCGCGTTCTTGTGCCCCGCGGCCAGGGCTCTCTGGTGGACGCTGTCGAGCGTCTTCTTGAACTGCTCCTCGTGGCACTGCTGGCACGACGTGTAGAGCCGCAGCGTGAGGTCCCGCGGCGAGCGGTCGCCGAGGTCGGGGTGCGGGTACTCCTTGAGGTCGCCGTGGCAGTCCGTGCAGCCCACGCCCGCCGAGCCGTGGACCGATGCGTCCCACGCCGCCTTGTCGATGGTCACGTCCCGCGTCTCGCCGTTCTTGAAGAGGACGGCGCTGCCCGGCTGCGAGTGGCAGTCGAGGCACTGCTGCGCGCGGGCCGCGGGCGGGCCCGACAGCAGGAGGAAGACCGGCCCCAGGAGGAGCACGCGGTCGAGGTGCTGCAGTCTTCATGTTGAGCCTCCCGGGGTCGGCGCGGAGCGCGGGCTACTTCATCGTGGCCAGGTAGGCCACCAGCGCGTCCAGGTCGGGATCGGAGATCTTGTCCGGGCCGAAGGCCGGCATCATCCCCGTCTTCTTCTTCTTGGCCATCATCTCCTTCGGCGTGCGCACCCAGGCCTTGAGGTCTTCGGCGCTGTTCTCGGCGCCGGCCTTGGCGAGCGGGTGCTTGGCATCGGTGTGGCAGCTCTTGCAGGCCGGCTTGGCTCCGTCGAACACGGCCTTGCCCTTGGCGGCGTCCTCGGCCATCGCGGCGGCGGCGAAGCCGACTGCGACCACAGCGACCAGAATCATCAGGCGACGCATCATGGGACCTCCTGTCGTGGGTCTCGGTATTCCCCCGGGTCGAGACGGCTCCATTTTCCTCGCCGCCGCCACGCCGTGCAAGAGTCGCCGGGAACGGGGCGAATGGGGCCTTCGCATCACACGGGCGCCGAGTGCGCTCCGGTGCGAAGGGCCGGCTCGCGGAGTCCTCTACGGTAACATTCCGTTTCACCGTTGAGGACTTCAGCGGTCCCGATGGGGCGCGTGATCCATGAACCGGCGCATTTGACCCATTCCTTCGACCCAAAACGACCAAGTAGGCTCTGTGCGCGTGAGGAGCACCTTGGACAATCGCAGCCAGGTCAACAGCAGTGAGTTTCTCACGCGGTCGCAGGTGTCGAGGTTGCTGGGCGTGTCGCCCAACACGGTGACGCGCTGGGCGCGCGAGGGGCGGCTGCCGTGCCAGGTCACCCTCGGCGGGCACCACCGGTTCGAACGGACCGTGGTCGAGCAGCTCCGGAAGGACCTGACGCGCGGAGGGACTCGGATTGACTGACCCGCGGGCGGGCAGCGCGCGTTCCCGTCGGACGGCTGCTTTGACGACTCAGACGACTCATAGGAGCGAACCATGAACTCATTTGGGACGATCCTGGTCCGTGGGGGCCTGGTCGCCGTGCTGGCGATCGGGTACCTCGCCGTGACCGGGACGGCGACGGCAGCCGCGCCGGGCCAGGAAGCGGCCAAGGCAGCCGGCGTCCAGGTCGCCCCTCACGGGGCGTACGCGGGCACGGCCACCTGCCTCACCTGCCACGAGGACCGGGGCGCGGCGCTCAAGAAGGGCCCGCATTCGCACGCGTTCAGGGCGGGCACGCCGATCGCGCCGACCGGGTGCCAGGCGTGCCACGCGGACACCAAGGCGGCCATGGGGTGCGAGGGCTGCCACGGCCCGGGCAAGGACGCACGCCGACGCCGGCGGGGACAAGACGAAGATCCGCCGCTTCGCGTCGATGTCGGCGAGGGACGCCAGCGAGACCTGCGCGAGCTGCCACTTCCGGCAGCCAAGCACGCGTTGTGGGCGGGCAGCCAGCACGACCAGCGGAACGTCGGCTGCACGACCTGCCACAGCATCCACGCGCGCGAAGGGCGACAAGCAGCTCAAGGCGGCGAGCGAGACCGAGCTGTGCGCGACCTGCCACCGCGCCGATCGTCAACAAGCAGCTCCAGTTCAACCACATGCCGGTGCGCGAGGGCAAGCTGACCTGCTCGTCCTGCCACAACGTGCACGGCGCCGACGAACGTGAAGCTGCTGCAAGGCCGGCGGCACCGTCAACGAGTCTGCTACACCTGCCACGCCGAGAAGCGCGGGCCGATGCTGTGGGAGCACGCGCCGGTGACCGAGAACTGCGCGACCTGCCACGACCCGCACGGCTCGAACAACGACCGCATGCTCGTGGCCAAGCAGCCGTTCCTCTGCCAGCGCTGCCACGTGACGTCGCGCCATCCTCCGACGGTGTACGAGGGCTACCTGCTGAACAACTCGCACCAACGCCAACAAGATCTACGGCCGCTCGTGCGTGGTCTGCCACCAGCAGGTTCACGGGTCCAACGCCCCGTCGGGCAAGGCGTTCCTGCGGTAGGTGAGGAGGATGATTGCGATGCGCAACAGACTGATGATTGGCACTGCGGCGCTCCTGCTCGCCTCCGCGACCCTTGCGCGTGGCGCAGCAGAGCAAGCCGCAGGCAGCAGACCACCGACCCGCCTCGAGCGGGATCCGTCGACATCGGCGGGCGTTTCACGTCCACCGACCGGCGACGAGGCGCGCTACGAGCGCTACCGCGACCTGCGCAACGGCGCGAACGTCAACCTGCTGTACAACAAGGAGACGCGCGAACTGGACCTTCGACGTGAAGGCGCAGAACATCGGCTACCGCGACCAGCGGCTACGCGCTGAGCTTCAACAGCCAGCGGGTGAAGTTCTCGTTCGCTGTTCGACCAGACCCCGCTCAACTACAGCTACGACACGAGGACGCCGTACGACTGCACGGCGGGCAACTGCACGCTCGATCCCGGCCCTGCGGGCGGCGGTGCAGACGCGAGGCACCGGCGCGTCGGTGATCCCGCAGACACGTGGCGTCGCAGACCTGGCCAGCGACGGGATCGATCTACAACTCGATCGCGAAGCCGTTCGACCTGCAGTCGCGCCGTGACACGATCGCCGGCCAGGCCGCGGATCTCGGCGACCGACAACCTCGACTTCATCTTCGGCGTCAACAGCTACAAGCGGTCGGGCAACCAGCCGTGGGGCGCGTCGTTCGCGTTCAACGTGGCCACGCGAGCTCCCGATCGTGATCGACAACCGGGAGACCGAGCGTGTCGGCGGGCGTCGAGTGGGCGAGCCACCAGGGCATGTTCCGCGTCGGCTACGAGCACTCGAAGTTCAACCAGAACGTCCCGTCGCTTCACCTTCGACAACCCGCAGTTCGCGACCGACTTCTGCAGGACCGGACTCGCGGCCAGGCGCCCGGGCACCTGCTACGACCCGAGCGGCTACAGCAACGGCAACGGGCCGGCCTTCGGCACGCATGGCGATGCCGCCGACGAACACCCTGGACACCGTCAACTGGATGGGCATGGTCAAGCTGCCGGGCCGCACGACGGCCAACGCCAGCTTCACGATGGGCGCCAACCGCCAGGACGAGGCGCTCATCCCGTGGACGACCAACCCGGTCATCGCCAACCCGACGGTGTACGCGTCGTTCCCGGACCTGGCGGCGCTGCCGCGTGACACGGCCGCAGATGAGGGTGAACTACGCGACCGGCACCATGAACGTGAACTCGCGGCCGATACAAGTACGTCACGCTGACCGCGCGCTACCGCTTCAACAGCCGCAGCGACTTCACGCGCGAGTTCGACGCGATCGAGTACGTCCGCTTCGACGCGGTGCCGGAGGAGACCGGCGGCGAGACCGAGCCGTTCGACATCAACCGCAACACCTTCGACGTCAACGCCTCGTTCACGCCGATCCCGTACAGCGCGATCCGCGTCGGCTACGGGTACGACAAGTGGGAGCACGGCGTGCGCGCGACCGAGGGCTGGAAGGACGACACGGCCCGGGTGTCGTTCGACATCGTCGGCAACCAGTACGTGACGCTGCGCGCGCTGTACGAGCACACCAAGCGCGACACGATCGGCCTCGACGTCGAGGACATCATCGGCACCGGCGCGCAGCCGGCGCTCGCGCTTCTACGACGAGGCCGCGCGCAAGCGCGACCGGGGCGACGTTCATCGTCGAGCTCGACGCCGCTGGCGACGGTCGGCGTCAACCTCTCGCTGGCCACCGGCAAGGACGACTACCAGGGCGCGCGACGCACAGCCAGCAGTTCGGCCTGCTCAACAACAAGAACACGGCCTACACGCTGGGCGTCAACTACGCGCCGAACGCGAAGGTCAACGTCGGCGCCGACTACGGCCGCGAGACGTTCAACTCGCTGCAGCAGTCGCGCAACGCCAACCCGGCGCCGGACCCGTCGTGGACCGACCCGAACCGCAACTGGAACCTGGCCAACGACGAGAAGGTGAACACCTTCTCGGTCTACGTCAACCTGGTCAAGGCGATGCGCGAAGACCGACATCCGCGTCGCCTACGACTACAGCGACTCGGACCAGGCGTTCCTGCACGGCGGGCCGCGCATCGCCGCCCTGGCGGCGCTGCAACCAGTTCGTCGCGCTGCCGAACGTGACGAACAAGTGGCACGCACGCCACGCTCGACCTCCAGCTACGCCGTGTCGAAGAAGGTCGGCGTCGGCTTCTCCTACTGGTACGAGAAGTTCGACGTCGCGGACTTCGCGACGATCAACACCGCGGGTCCGGCGACGCTGCCGCGGCCCGAGCTGGGCGCGCAGACCGACAACGCCGCGGATCGACTGGCTCGGGCGCCCTCGCCACCGGCTACGGCAACCGGCCCTACAAGGGCCAGACCGGGATCCTGCGCCTGTTCTACCAGTTCTGACGGAGTGACCCGGCAGGCAGCCAGCCTGCTCGAGGTCCCTTGGGGGTGGCGAGCGTCAGCTCGTCACCCCCTTTCTCGTCCACCACCGCGATGAGGCGGGCGCTCGCGCTCGACCTCCGGTCATGACCGGTCGCCCCTCCCGAGCCCTGCGCCGCGGCGCTCCCCGAACGGCGTGTGGGTCACATGTCCAATGCCACGACGCCAAGGAGCTTGGTCCAGGCCCTTGAATCAGATGGTTAACTAGAACATCGAAAACGCTTTAGCCTCTTCGACTCGATGCGGGCTCCCGTCCTGAAGAACTAGGAGTCTGAAGCATCTGATCCATTTATCTCCCCCAAATCGACCAAGTACCCTACGGACGTGAAGCACGCAGTGGAAACGGTTGCACCCGAGGTCGTCGGGACGCAGTTTCTGACCCGCTCGGAGGTTTCGAGGTTGCTGGGCGTGTCACCGAACACGGTGACTCGTTGGGCGCGCGAGGGCCGGCTGCCCTGCCAGGTGACGCTGGGCGGGCACCACCGGTTCGATCGTGAGCTCGTCGAGCAGCTCCGCAAGAGCCTCTATCGGGCCGGGACCCGCCTCGACTAGCCGACGGGACAAGCCGCACAGCAACGACGACCCCTCAGCGCTGGGGGACGAGGCCCTGTCGAGGCGTAGCGTAGCTGCGTAGCGTCACCCTGCCTCTGCCCGCCTACCCTGTGCCCGTGCCCTTGACGGCGGGCCGGCCCCGGGCGCACCTTAGGGCCAGAGGCCCGTCATGACGACAGGCAGGAAGGCCGGCGCGCGCCCCGCCCGGCGGGGCCAGCCTCGGCTCCGCAGCAGCGCGGGCGTGCGAGGTCCCGGCGGTCGGAAGAACCGCGTCGAGGAGCCGGAGCATCAGCTCTCCGCGACGGCGGTCGCGGCGGAGGCCCTGCGCAGCGGCATCGTGCCGCACGCCATTTCGCGAAGAGCCGACGACGACGCGATCCCCGGCGAGAGCGAGCGGATCCGCGCGGGCGACCCCGATGACGAGGCCTTGAGCAACGAGTACGTCGGCGAGGACGTGCCGGGAGGTAGCACCCCGACCCCGGACCAGAGCAACGTCGACGACATCGGCCGGGTCTACGGCCTGCAGGACGAGGACAACGGCGAGCTTCACACCAGTGCCGAGGTGATGGCGCGCCGCGACCAGCGCCGTCGCGGGTTCCTCGCGAAGCGGTAGTCCTGAGCGCGACCGGCCGCGGCGCCCGCGCCCGGTGGACGCGCGCTGCCGGCGGTACGAGAATCGCTCCAGCCATGGCCATCGACCTCGAGCGCGCCCTCTCCGTGGCCGTGGCGGCCGCGCGCCAGGGGGGCGATCTCCTGCGCGCCGATCTGCACCGCCCCGGGGGGCCGAGGGGAGGCGGCGACAAGGCGGAGGCGGACACGGAGGCCGAGCACCTCATTCGCGCCCGGCTCTCGTCGGCATTCCCCGACTGGGCGTACCTCGGCGAGGAGACCGGCTCCGCCCCCGGGAAGCCCGGCGCGCCGCTCTGGCTCGTGGACCCGAACGACGGGACCCGGGACTACCTGAAGGGCCGCCGCGGCAGCGCGGTGTCGATCGGGCTGCTCGTGGATCAGGTGCCGAGGCTCGGCGTCGTGCTGGCGTTCGCCTATCCCGACGACGCGGGCGACCTGTTCGCCTGGGCGGAGGGCTGTGGGCCTTTGCAGCGCGGAGGGCGTCCGCTCGAGGTGGACCTGCCCTCGGTCTTGGAGCCGTGCGACGTGGTGCTGGTGTCGAGCGCGGGCGACGACGCCGCCGCGGGCAACCTGGCCTGCGCGGCGCCGGCGCGCTTCCGTGCCGTGCCGAGCATCGCTCACCGGCTCGCCCTCGTGGCCGCCGGCGAAGCCGCCGTGGCGGTCTCGCTCAACTGGCCCGGCGCCTGGGACTACGGCGCCGGCCACGCGCTGCTGCGGGGCGTGGGCGCGGCGCTCGTCGACGAGGACGGCCGCGGCATCGGCTATGGCGCCGACGGGCGCAGCAGCTGCCGCCACGCCTTCGGCGGCCGGCTCGAGGCAGCGCGCGCGCTGGCCGCGCGCGACTGGCGCGTCGGCGGCGCCTCACGCGGCGGGCGCCTGCCCGAGGGCTTCCCAGTGCGGCTCGCACGCGGCGAAGCGCTCGCCGACGCCGGCCGGCTGGCCAGGGCGCAAGGGTGCCTGCTGGGCCAGGTCGCGGGAGACAACCTGGGAGCGCTGGTCGAGTTCCAGAGCGCCGCACGGATCGCCGCGGAGCACGCCGACGGCCCGCGTCGGCTCGTCGACGGCGGCTCCTGGAACATCGAGGCGGGCCAGCCGACCGACGACTCCGAGATGGCGCTGGCGCTGGCGCGCTCGATCGTGGCCGAGGGCCGCTTCGAGCGTGCGGCCGTCAGGAGCGCGTACGAGGCGTGGCTGCGCTCGGCGCCGTTCGACGTCGGTGGCACCGTTCGCGGCGCGCTGCTCGGCTGTCCGAACCCGCAGAGCGAGGCCAACGGCGCGCTGATGCGCGCGAGCCCGCTCGGCGTGCTGGCGCACGCGCTGACGCCCGCCGCTGCGGCGGACCTCGCGCGCCAGGACGCGAGCCTGACGCACGTCCACCCGGCGTGCGGCGACGCGAGCGCGGCGTTCGTGGTCGCGCTGGCCCACGCCGTGCGCGAGGGGGACGGGCCGGAGGCGGCCTGGGACGCCGCCCGCCGCTGGTCGGCCGAGGCGCAGGCGGCGCCGCTCGTGCGCGAAGCCCTGGAGGCGGCGCGCCACGAGCCGCCGGTCTGCGACGGGCCCTCGCAGGGCTGGGTGAGGATCGCGCTGCAGAACGCCTTCTTCGAGCTGCTGCACGCGGCGGGCCCCGAGCAGGGCGTCGTCGCGAGCGTGCGCCGCGGAGGGGACACCGACACGAACGCGGCCGTCGCCGGCGCCCTGCTCGGGGCCGTGCACGGCAGGGCGGCGCTGCCCGCGCAGTGGCGCTCGATGGTGCTGAGCTGCCGCCCGCTCGCGCCGCGGGCTCGCGTGCCTCGCCCGCGCGAGTGCTGGCCGATCGACGTGCTCGAGCTCGCCGAGCGCCTGGCGCTCGCGGGCGAGCGCCAGATGCGCTGAGGCGCGCGGCCGGCGGCGGCGGCCGCCAGGGAGCGACGGGTCAGACGGCGGGCGGCTCCAGGCCCATGGCGGCCCACTCCTCGCGCGCCGGGCCGTAGACCCCCGGCACCCTCAGGCCGGCCTGGCGCATGAGGACGGTCATCTGGCCGCGGTGGTGCGTCTGGTGGACGAGGAGCGCCAGCAGGGTGCGGCCTCGCGGCCAGCGCTGCCCGTACATGTCGTCCTCGACCTCGAGCGTCGCGTCCGTCCAGCCCGAGACCTGCTCGGCGACGGACGCGGCCGCCTTCGCGTAGGCCTCGACGATCGCCGATGCGCTCGCCGGCACCGGTGAGTCGTGCGGGGGGGCGCCCACACTCAGGCCCGTGCGCTCCATCATCTCGCCGAGCGTCATCGTCAGGTGCCAGGCGAGGCGGCCCGGCGTGCGGTGGTCTCCGGCGCTCGCCTGCCCCAGCGAGCGATCGTCGAGCGCGTCGAGGATCTTGAGCGTGCCCTTGCGCTCTTCGTCCCACGTCCCCAGGAAATCCGCCACCCGCCGGAACATGTCCACCTCCTTGCCGGAGCCCGCAGGCTACCACGCGGGCCAGCGCACCGAGCGCGGCTGCTCACCAGAGCGGCGGCTGTGCGAAGCCGGGCTCCGCGCGATCCCGCTCGCGCAGCCGGTCGCGCCAGGCAGGCACGGGCGGGAGCACGCCGAGCGCGACCAGCGCCGGTCGGTACTCGTAGCGCAGCGTGGCGCGCTCGCAGGGCTCGCTCTCCGGATCGAACTGCACGAGCACCACCTCGTCGCGCGCCCGCGCGCCCCAGCCGGTGCCCGGGTAGGCCTGCGCAGCCGCCGGCGGGCCCGCGGCCGACTTCCCGGCCGAGCCTCGGGCCTCGCGGTCGGCAGCGCTCGCCGGCGGGCGCATTCTCGTTGCCCGCGGCGTCCGAGCCGGGCGCGAAGGGCACGGGACGGGGTGCGCCCCTCCAGGACTCGGCCTGCGGGGCCGCCCGCACGAAAGGCCGCCGCTCGCGATAGACGAGCAGCTCGATCCAGCCCATCTTCTCGTTCGCCTTGCCCGAGCGCGCGGCGTACGAGGCCTGCTCGTCGACGAAGCGGAAGCGCCTGCACCTCCTCGAGCGACGTGCGCCAGCCCTGGACCGTCGTCCGCTGCCAGGGGTCGAGCACGTACATGCGGCCGCGCCCCGTGTCGCGCTCGCCGCTGATCACGTTGAGGCCGTCGACCGTGAGCACGGCGGCCACGCGCTCGCCGCTACGGTTCTCGAGCGTCAGCGCGTAGCGGCAGCCCCGGCGCGCCTCGAGGTAGAGGCGGCCCGTGCCGTCGCGAGCCGGGAAGAAGCCAGGCCGGCGCGCCCTCGACCATCACGGAGAGCGCGACCAGCGACCCGGGGGTCGCCGGCAACGCCCTGGCGTCGCCGTGCAGCAGCCAAGCCGCGCCCGCCAGCAGGACAGCGACTGATCGCGGACGCCCGCCCTCGTTCAGCCGAACGGCGCGACTCGGCCCGAAGCAGGTACACGGGAGCCTCGCCGCTCGGGGACCGGCTCGTGTGCTGCCGGCATCGCCCTGCGGGACCTACAGGGTTACTTTAGGTCTTTGACTCGCGGTCGTATTCGCGGATCAGCGGGGAGTCTAGGCGCTCCCGCCGCAGCACCACGAACGTGTGATCGTCCGCTCGCGCGCTCGCCGCCGAGGCCTCGTCGACCGCGGCCTGCAGCGCCGCAGGATCGACGCGGCGCTGGCCCTCGGCTGCGGCGGCCCACGACCGCAGCCAGGCGCTCGGGCGCTCCAGCGGGCGCGAAACGGCGCGAGCCGCTTCGAAGACGCCGTCCGAGCAGCAGCGACCAAAGCGCCGCCCTGCGCCAGCGTGCCCGCCCCTCCGTCCAGCTCGCGTCTCGCGAACGACGCCCAGGATCGTGCCGCCGTCCTGCGAGCGACTCGTACGTCGCCGTCGCCGCAGCGCGAGCAGCGCGGCCGCGTGGCCGGCGTTGACCCAGGAGAGTCGGCCGTCGGCGATCTCGAGCCGCGCCAGCACGGAGCGTGGCGTAGCGATTCGGGGGCACCGCGTCGCACAGGCTGCGGTTGACGCCGCCACGACGTCCGGCAGACGCTCCGGGCTCGCGCCACAGCGCGCGCACGGCGGCGCGCAGGGCCGCCATCAGCAGCGCCGCCGCGAGGCCCTTGCCAGCCACGTCGCCCAGCGCCACGAGCAGGCGGGAGTCCTCGAGCGCGAAGTCGTAGTAGTCGGCACCGACGGCGCTGCACAGGCGGCTCGAGCCGGCCAGCTCCCAGCCGGCCAGGGCCGGCAGCTCGTCGGGCAGCAGGCTGGCCTGGATTCGCGCGGCGCCCCGCACGTCCTCGTCGAGGCGGCGCTTGTCGCGCGTCTGCTCGCGCAGGCGGTGGCTCTCCAGCCGGCTCGAGGCGAGGTTCGCGATCGCCGTCGCCAGCCGCAGGTGCTCGTGCGAGAACGAGGCGGCGGCGCGGCCCGACTCGAGCACCACGCAGCCCGCGAGGCGGCCGGCGTCCGTGGCGCTGCCCGAGAACCAGAGCGGGGCGCACAGCACCGAGCCCTCGCGCCCGTCGGCCATCTGCGGCACGCGCTCGATGAAGGCCTGCTCCGTGCGGCTGAGCCGCTCGGTGATCGAGGCATCGAGCCGCAGCGCCGCCTCGCCCGCCGGGGAGCGCGAGCCCGCCACCACCCCTGCGGCCGGCTCGCCCTCCAGCAGCACGACGGCCGCGCGCTGCGCCGGGACCGCCGCCAGCAGGTGGTCGAGCAGCGCGTCGAGCAGTGTCTCGGCGCTGGGCGCCGAGACCAGCGCGTCGGCCGCCCGCGTCAGCGCGCCCAGGACCCGGCTCTGCTGCGCCAGCCCGACGACGTCCAGGTCGCTGCGGGTGGCGATCTCGGTCACGTCCCGCAGGCGCGCCACGGTGCCGAGGAAGGCGTTCTCCAGGGCCGACAGGTCGGCCTCGCGGTACTCGAGCCTCCACTCGGCGACGCCGACCACGTCGCCGTCGCGCAGGGCCCTCTGCCCCTCGAGCCGCCTGCCGTTGACGTAGGTCCCGTTCAGGCTGCGCAGGTCGCGGACGGCCCAGCCGAGCGGCGTGCGCACCAGCTCGGCGTGGCGCCGCGAGAGGACGACGTCCGGCAGCACCAGGTCGCAGTCGTGGGAGCGCCCGACGACCACGCGGTCGCCGGCGAGCGCGAAGCGCTCGATGGGACCGACTGCCGGGGACAGGCGGACGTGGGCCAAGCGCCTACCACGCGATTCCGTAGTCCTCGCCGTGGTGGCTCGAGCCGCCCCAGAGCGTGCCGTGGGCGCGGTCGAGGAAGACCGCGTTGATCGGACCGGAGGTGATCGGCTCGAACTCGAGGGTGTAGCCCATCGCCTGGAGCTGCTGGCGCACCGCCTCGGGTGTCGAGCTGGCCAGCGTGAGGCGACCCGGCCGCGACTCGTGCTGCCCGAAGGAGCTGCGCATCTGGTGGCTGTTGACGTTCGGCGCCTCCGCGGCCTGCTGCACCGTCATGCCGAACTCCACCACGTTCAGGAAGAACTGCAGCAGGTTCTGGTCCTGCGTGTCGCCGCCCTGCACGGCGAAGGCGAGCTGCGGCAGGCCGTCCTTCATCGAGAGCGTCGGCGTGAGCGTGACCCGCGGCCGCTTGCCGGGGGCCAGCACGTTGAACGGGCCGTCCTGCTCGTCGAGCACGAAGCTCTGCATGCGCTGGCTCAGCCCCACGCCGGTGCGGCCGGCCACCACGGCCGGCACCCAGGCCCCGCTCGGGGTCATCGAGACCACCCAGCCCTCCGCGTCGGCCGCGATCACCGAGGTCGTGCCCGCGTGGAAGGCCTCGTCGTAGCTCATGGCGTCGCCCGAGCGGTCCTGTGGCGGCGTGCCGCTGCGCCCGCCGGGCACCGTGTGCCAGCGCTCGAGCAGCGCCTGGAACGGGTTCGTCCCGCCCTGGAACGGGTAGGGGTCGCCCGGGCGGACGTCGGGGTCGTTGTGGTCGGGCCGCAGCGTCGCGAAGCGCTGCCGAGCGTAGTCCTTCGAGAGCAGGCCCGCCACGGGCGGGGCGGGCGTGAAGTCGGGGTCGCCGTAGTAGAAGTCGCGGTCCGCGAAGGCCAGGTTCATCGTCTGGTAGAGCGTGTGGATGTAGCGAGGCGAGTTGTAGCCCATGGTGCGCAGGTCGGCGTTTTCGAGCATGTTGAGCGCCTGCAGCATGGCCGGCCCCTGCGTCCACACCGTGAGCTTGTAGACGTCGATCCCCCGGTAGCTCGTCTTGACCGGCTCCTCGATCTCCACCTTCCAGCGCGCGAGGTCCTCCTTCGTGATCAGCCCCCCCTGCTCGCGGGTACCGCGCACCAGCTCGTCGGCGATGTCGCCCTCGTAGAAGCGGTCGTAGGCCGCCTGCAGGGCCTGGGCTCGGCTCTTGCCGGCGGCGAGGGCCTGCTGCTCGGCCTCGACGAGCTTGCGCAGCGTGGCCGCCAGGTCCGGCTGGCGGAACACCTCTCCCGCCGACGGCGCCTCGCGCGCCTCGCCTGGGTGGGGGAAGAAGACCGTCTTCGAGTAGGGCCACTGCGAGAGCTGCTGCTTCTGGCGCTCGATCGTGTTCGCGAGCTGCGCTTCGATCGCGTAGCCGTCGGCCATCTCGATCGCGGGTGCCAGGACCTCCTTGAGGCTCAGCCGGCCGTACTCGGACAGCATGGTGATCAGGCCGCCGGGTGTGCCCGGCGTCACCGCCGCGAGCGGGCCGTACTCGGGCGGGTACGCGAGCCCCTTGGCCTTGAAGAAAGCGGGTGTCGCGCCGCTGGGTGCGACGCCCAGCGCGTTGATGCCGATCACCTTCTTCGTCCGCGGGTCGTAGACGAGTGCCTGGGTCTCGCCGCCCCAGGCGAGGGTGTCCCACATCGTGCACGTGGCGGCCAGCATGGCGCAGGCCGCGTCGACGGCGTTGCCGCCCTTCGCGAACACCAGAGCGCCCGCCGTCGCGGCCAGCGGCTTGCCCGTGATCGCGACCCAGTGGCGCCCGTGCAGCGGGGGCTTCACGGTCCGCCGTGCCTGCGCGTGTATCGTGACCACGGCCACGGTGCTCAGCAACAGGATGAGAAGGAAGACGGGAATTGCTCGCATGCCACGGACCTCCGAACTGCCTTCTGACCGACGGCCGGACGCCTCGGCCCCCGCGGCTCGAAGGACGCCCCGGCCGACCCCTGGCTGGATGAGAGGAGGCTACCACGGCCCGCGCCGGGGAGGCGTATCATCCGCCGGTCGCCGCTGCGCCAGCCGGCGGGGAACGAGGAGAGACATGACGACACGCCGACTGCGCCCGCTGCTCGTCGCCTTTCTGCTGCTGCCCGCCGGAGCGCTGGCGGACGAGGGGATGTGGACCTACGACAATCCTCCGCTCGCGCTCTTGCGCGAGCGCTACGGGTTCGCGCCGGGGAAGGACTGGCTCGACCACCTGCGGCTCGCGTCCGTGCGCTTCATGGACGGCGGCTCGGGCTCGTTCGTCTCGCCCGACGGCCTGGTCATCACCAACCACCACGTCGGGCTGGGCTGCATCCAGAACCTCTCGACGGCGGAGAAGGACTACGTGAAGACCGGGTTCTACGCCGTGTCGCGTGACCAGGAAGTGGCCTGCCCCGGCTACGAGGTGAACGTGCTCACGGCCACGGAGGACGTGACCGCCCGCGTCACGGGGGCGGTCAGGCCGGAGATGTCCGACGCCCAGGCCCGCGCGGCCCGCCGGGCGGCGATGGCCACCATCGAGAGCGACTGCAGCGCGCGCACGAAGCTGCGCTGCGACGTGGTCACGTTCTACCAGGGCGGGGAATACCAGCTCTACCAGTACCGCAAGTACACCGACGTGCGGCTGGTGTTCGCACCGGAGCAGCAGATCGCCTTCTACGGCGGCGACCCGGACAACTTCACCTTTCCGCGGCACGACGTGGACATCTGCATCGTGCGCGCCTACGAGAACGGCCGGCCCGTGAAGCCGGCCTCGTACCTGCGCTGGACGGGCAAGGGCCTGGCCGAGGGGGACCTCGCCTTCGTCTCCGGCCATCCCGGGTCGACCTCGAGGCTGGAGACGATGGCCACCCTGGCTTACCTGCGCGACGAGGCCTGGCCCTTCCGGCTGGAGCAGCTGAGGCGTCGCCTGCAGGCTCTCCGCGCCTACGCCGCGCGCGGCGAGGAGCAGCGGCGGCGGGCGCTCGACCAGACCTTCGGCTACGAGAACTCGCTGAAGGCGATCAGCGGCTTCCAGGCCGCGCTCCTCGATCCGAAGGGCATGGCCCGCAGGGCCGAGGAGGAGAAGCAGCTGCGGGCGAAGGTCGCCGCCGACCCGGCGCTCGCCCGTGCGACGGGCGACCCGTGGGCGACGATCGCGGCGATCCGGCAGAAGCTGGCGCTGCGCGCGCCGGAGGTCCGGCTCGCGGGCTTCGGCGGGTCGCAGCTGCTCGGCTACGCCGGCCAGATCGTGCAGTACGTGGCCGAGGTGAAGAAGCCGAACGAGCAGCGCTACGAGGAGTACGTCGACGCAAACCTCGACTCGCTGCGCAACGCGCTGTTCTCGCCGGCCCCCGTCTACGAGGACCTCGAGCAGGTGACGCTCGCCGACCAGATGCAGCTCGCCCTGGACACGCTCGGCGCCGACCATCCGTTCGTCAAGCAGCTGCTGCAGGGGAGGGGCCCGGCCGAGGCCGCCAGGGCGGCGCTCGCGGGCACGCGGCTCGCGGACCCCGCGGCGCGCAAGGCCCTGGTCGAGGGCGGCGAGGCCGCCGTGGCCGCTTCGACGGACCCGCTGATCGTGCTCGCCCGCCGGCTCGACCCGCTGGTCCGGGAGACGCGGCGCTTCCTCGAGGACGAGGTGGACGCGCCGACGACGCGGGCGATGGAGAAGGTCGCGCAGGGCCGCTGGAAGGTCTACGGCAGGAGCGTCCCTCCCGACGCCACCTTCACGCTGCGGCTCGCGTTCGGGACCGTGAAGGCCTTCCCGGACATGGGCACCACGATCGCCCCGTTCACCACGTACTACGGCCTGCTCGACCGCACGCTCTCGCACGGCGGCAAGCCACCCTGGACCCTGCCCCTGCGCTGGGAGCAGAAGAAGGGAGCGCTCGACCTGGCGACGCCGCTCGACTTCGTGCTGACAGCCGACATCATCGGCGGCAACTCGGGCAGCCCGGTGGTGGACCGCGCGGGCGAGTTCGTCGGCATCATCTTCGACGGCAACATCGAGAGCCTGGCCTGGGACTACTACTTCGACGACGAGCGGGGCCGGGCGGTGGCGGTGGACGCGCGCGCGATCGTGGAGGCGCTGCGCGAGGTCTACGGCGCGGAAGGCCTGGTGCGCGAGCTGACCGGGCGCTGAGGCGTCAGCGCCCGCTCGCGACGCTCGCGAAGGACAGGTTGAGCAGCGGGTAGCGGCGCCAGTCGCGGTAGTCGAAGTGCCACCACTCGGAGGCGAAGACCCTGAAGCCCTGCGCCTCCATCGCCGCGCGCAGCAGGTCGCGCCGGCCGCGCTGCTCGGGCGTGCCCCCGCGGTACCCGGGGTAGGCGCGCTCGCTCATCTCGTCGTAGAGGCTCGGCATCTCGGCCGCACGCCCGTCGGCCAGGGAGTAGAGCGTCAGGTCGACGGCGCAGCCGCGGTTGTGGCGCGAGCCCTTCGCCGGGTCGGCCACGAACTCCCGCTTGTCGAAGGGCGTCGCCTCCCAGAACAGCTTGGTGACCCACCACGGCCGGTAGGCGTCGTGGATCAGCAGGCCGTAGCCCCTCGAGCGCAGGGCGCGGTGGGCGCGGACGAGCGCAAGGGCGGCGGGCCGCTGCAGGAAGGCGCGGGCCTCCGTGTAGACCGGCGTCGAGAGGAAGTTGTCGGGGGTGGCGTAGCGGACGTCGAGCCGGATCGTGGGGTCGAGCCTCGTCAGCTCGACCAGCTCGACCGGCCGGAACGGGCCCTTCTCCGCCGGAGGCGTGGCCGCGAGGGCCTCCCGCCGCAGCTCGTCGACGGGGCGCAGCGGGGTGATGCGGAAGATGCCGGGCCGCGAATCGTCGGCGGCCGGGCTCCCGCTCGCGACGGCGAGCGCCAGCGCCGCGGCGCACAAGAGGGCCCTTGCCCGCACGGCCCGCTCACCTCGGCGCACGCCGACCGGCCCCCGGTCGCTGCCAGCCACGCGCAGCAGGGAAGGCTCTAGGCGCGGCTCTCGAGCGCGGCGATCCGCTGCTCGAGCGGAGGGTGCGTCGCCAGCAGCAGCATCAGCTTCGAGCGGCCGTTGATCTTGAACGTCGCCAGCTCCGGCGCCCGCTCGTCGACCCGGCCCTGGCTGGCGAGCAGCCGGCGCAGCGCGGCGATCATGCTGCCGCGGCCGGCGAGCGCCGCCCCGCCCGCGTCGGCGCGGAACTCGCGGTGGCGCGAGAACCAGGCGGTGATCATGGAGCCGAGCAGGCCGAACGCGATCTGTGCTGCGATGAACGCGACCTGCCCGACGACCAGTCCGAGGAAGCCGGAGCTGCGGCCCTCCTGGTCGCGCCCGGAGACGGCGTTGCGGACGATCGCCGCCACGATGTGCGCGAAGTAGAGCACGAACGCGTTCACCACGCCCTGGATCAGCGTCATCGTCACCATGTCGCCGTTGGCGACGTGCGTCAGCTCGTGGGCCAGCACGCCCTCGATCTCCTGGCGCTCCATGCCGCGCAGCAGGCCGGCGGAGACCGCCACCAGGCTGCGCTTCTTCGAGGGCCCGGTGGCGAAGGCGTTGAGCTCGGGCGACTCGTAGATGCCGACCTCCGGCATGGGCAGGTTCGCCTGCTGCGCGAGGCGCCCGACGGTGTTGTACAGCCACTGGGCATCGGCGCTGCGGGAGTCCGGGCCGATCAGCTGGACGCCCAGCGCGCGCTTGGCCATCCAGCGGGACAGCAGCAGCGAGACGAACGCGGCGCCGAAGCCCCACACGGCGCAGATGACGAGCAGCGCGCCCTGGCCGCCGGCCAGGTCGAGGACACCGAGCTGGCCGAGGACCGCGAGCACGATCGAGACCATCGCCAGCACGGCGATGTTGGTGAGCACGAACAGGAAGACCCTCTTCAGCACGGCTGCTCTCCTTGTTGCCCGGAACCGACGCCGCTCGGAGCCGGTATGGACATTCTACGGGAGTCAGACCTCGTCGTCGGCCGGCCGCGCGTGCGCGATGCCCCGCTTCGAGCCTCGCACGAACGCCACCAGCTCGTCGACCAGGGGATCGCAGAGGGCCGCCATCCGCGAAAGGGCCGCGTCGCGGCCGAGCCCCGAGCGCAGCAGCAGCCGGTAGGCCTCCTTCAGCGTCCGCAGCTGTGCGGCGGTCAGCCCCGCCCGCCGCAGGCCGACGACGTTCAGGCCGCGTGCGCGCGCCGGGTGCCCGTCGGTGATCACGAAGGGCAGGCAGTCCTGCACCACCTTCGAGTTGCCGCCGATCATCGCCAGGCGCCCGACGCGGCAGAACTGGTGCACGACGACCCCGCCCGAGAGGAAGGCGCGGTCGCCCACCTCGACGTGCCCGGCCAGCGCCACGTTGTTCGCGACGATCACCCGGTCGCCGAGGCGATCGTCGTGGGCCACGTGGGCGTAGGCCATCAGGAAGCAGTCCGAGCCGATCACGGTGGCCGAGCCGGGGCTCGCCGAGCGGTGCAGCGTGACGCCTTCGCGGATCACGTTGCGGTCGCCGACCACGAGGCCCGTGGCGCCCCCCGCGAAGGACAGGTCCTGCGGCTCGCCGCCGACGATCGCCCCCTCGTGGACGCGGTTGTCGCGGCCGAGGCGAGCGCCGGAGCGGACCACGGCGTGGGCGCGGATCTCGCAGCCGTCGCCGACGACGGCGCCGCTCTCGACGACGGCGAAGGGGCCGACGACGACGCCCTGGCCCAGATGAGCATCGGGGGAGACGATCGCAGAAGTGTGCACGCTCATGGCGCGCATTCTACTTCCGCGACGCCCCTCGGCTCGCCGCGGGCCGCCGGCGCGGCCCGCGGGACGCCGGCGGTCAGCCGAGGGGTGTCGTGCCGGCGCGCGCGGGCGTCACTTTCCGGCCGCCGGCTTCGCCTTGTTGGCCTCGACCGCGATCTGGACCTTGACCTCGTCGGCCAGCAGCACGCCGCCGTTGTCCAGGGCCTTGTTCCAGTTCATGTCGAAGTCCTTGCGGTTGAGCTTGCCCGTCACGTCGAAGCCGACCTTGTCGTTGCCCCAGGGGTCCTTGCCCTCGCCGAGGAAGGCGATGTCGAGCGTGACCGGTTTCGTCACGCCGCGCATGGCCAGCTCGCCCGTCACCTGGTAGCTGTCCTTGCCCGCCGGCTTGATCGAGGTGCTCTTGAACGTCAGCTTCGGGTGGTTCGCGACGTCGAAGAAGTCGGCCGAGCGCAGGTGCTCGTCGCGCTTGGGCTCGTTCGTGTCGATACTCGCGGCCTGGATCGTGAAGTCCACGGCCGAGGCCGCGGGGTTGGCCTTGTCGATCTGGATCGTGCCGTCGAAGTCCTTGAACTTGCCGGTCACGTTCGTGAGGATGTGGCGCACCTGGAACAGCACGGTGGTGTGCGCCTTGTCGAAGCTGTAGCTGTCGGCGGCGAGAGCGGGGGACGCCGCGAGCACGGCCGCGGCGAGCACGGCGAAGCGTCTGGTCATCGTCTGGTCTCCTTCTTGCCTGTTCGTTCTGCGTTCGACTGTTCTTCCACGACCGCCGTCCCGGACGGGAGCCGGGCCGCCCGCACCGCGTCGAGCAGCCGGACGAGCTCGGAGCTGCGGCGTGCGTCCAGCGGCGACATCAGCCGGCAGCTGGCGTCGGCCATCGGCCGCTCGAGCGCTGCCAGCCGCTGCAGCGCGCGCCCGCTGGCGTGGCAGAGGACCTGCCGCCGGTCGGCCGGGCAGCGCTCGCGGCGCACCAGCCCCTTGGCCTCCAGCCGGTCGACGAGCCGCGTGATGCCGGGGCTCGCCTCGATCATGCGCGAGGCGATCTCGAGCGTGGGCAGGCCCCCGGCGCCGGCGCCGCGCAGGATGCGCAGCACGTTGTACTGCTGGAGCGTGATGCCGTGCGTCTCGACCACCGCCGAGAGCGCGGCCCGCGCGTGGTCCGCCGTGCGCAGCAGCGTCACCACGGCCTCGTCGGCCAGCGACGCGAAGGGCCGCGTCTGCTTGATCTCGTGGCGGATGGAACCCATGCCGCGAGCCTACCGGCCTATTACTTGACCAGTCAAGTAAAAATACATGACAAGTCAAGAATCGCCCGGCGCGGCGGGCGCAGCGGATGCCCTAGCGGACCCGGCCCCTGGCGGCGACGCGCAGGACGGCCTCGACCCGCTCGCCGCTGACGCCGGCCAGGCGGTCGTGGAGGTTCACGACCGCGCAGGCGTGGTTCGGCAGGATGCGCACCCGCTCGCCGACGCGGAACGACTCGCCGTCGGCCACCGCGAGCACACCGTGCTCCTCGGAGAGGCGCTCGAGGCGGCTTCTCCGGTCGAGCAGCCGTCCATATCCACCGGCCACGGGTCGCAGGGGATCGCTCGCGAGCGTCTTGCTGCCCGCGTCCACGACGGCGCGGCCGGGCGCCGGCACGCTGACGACCGTCGCCAGCACCGTGAGCGCGCAGTCCTCGAGGCGGCAGGTCCCGAGCGCGACCTGGGAGGCGTCGTGGAACACGTAGTTGCCGGGCCGGCACTCGGTCACGCCGGCGACGCGCATGGCGCGCGCCGCGGTCGGCGTCGAGCCGACCGAGACCTCGTCGACCGGCAGGCCGGCGGCGCGCAGGGCGCCCGCCGTGGCCGCGAGCCGCTCGCCCTCGGCCGCGGCGATCTCGTCGACGGCCGCCTTGGTCAGGGCGAGGTAGCCGTGGCCCGCGTGCGTGAAGACGCCGCGCAGGCGCAGGCCCCGCAGGTCGGCCACGCGCCGCGCCACCTCGACGGCGTGCTCGGGCAGGACCCCGACGCGGCCGTAGCCCACGTCCACCTTCAGCAGCACGTCCAGCGTGCGGCCCGCGTCGCGGAAGGGCCGCAACAGCGTGCGAGCGCCCTCGACGCTCTCGACGCCGACGGCGACCCGCGCGCGGTCGGCGAGCTGCAGCAGCCGGCGACCCTTGTCCTCGCCCACGGCGGGGAAGGCCACGAAGAGGTCGTCGAACCCGGCCGCGACGAACACCTCCGCCTCGCCGACCTTGGCTAGCGCCAGTCCCCAGGCGCCCGCCGCGCGCTGCAGGGCGGCGATCTCGGGGCACTTGTGCGTCTTCGCGTGCGGGCGCAGCCGGACGCCGGCCTCGCGCGCTCGGGCGGCCATGGCCGCGACGTTGCGCTCGAGCACGTCGAGGTCGACCAGGACGATGGGAGTCGGCAGGTCCGCGATCGGTGGGCCGGGCATTCGTCGGGAGCCTACCACCGTCCCGACCGGATCTTCCCTCACGAACGGCACTTAGCCGTCACTCGTGCCAAGTCGCCCGGGCCATCCGAGACCTCCCTGTGATTCACAGGAATCATTCGGGTGGTCCCTCGGGACGATGGACTCACCACCGTTGGTGTCGGATTGTCTCAACTCGTCGATTCGATTGGGTCGATGACCTGCCTTCATGTCGAGGTTGCGGCGAGGAGGTTCCGATGAGCGAGTCCGACAGCTGGTTCCTGCAGGAGCTCGAGACGCGTGGTGTCTCACGCCGCGACTTCGTCGGCTTCTGCTCGGCCATGGCCGCGGTGCTGGCGCTGCCACGGTCAGCGGCCGCGGCCATCGCGGCCGAGATCCAGAAGACCGAGAAGCCGGTCCTCGTCTGGCTCGAGTTCCAGGACTGCGCGGGGAACACCGAGTCGTTCCTGCGCGCGACGCGGCCGACGGCGGCCGAGATCGTGCTCGACACGCTCTCGGTCGACTACCACGAGACGATCATGGCCGCCGCCGGCCACCAGGCCGAGGAGGCGCTGGCCAGGACGGTCAAGGAGAAGGCCGGGGCCTACATCGCCGTCGTGGAGGGCTCGATCCCCACAGGCGCGAACGGCGTCTACTGCACGATCGGCGGCCGCTCGGCGCTGCAGATCGCGCGCGAGGTCTGCGGCGGCGCCGCGGCCACGATCGCCATGGGCACCTGCGCCACCTTCGGCGGCCTGCCCGCGGCGGCGCCGAACCCGACCGGGGCCCTGGGCGTCGCCGACGCCGTGCCCGGTGTCAAGAACCTGATCAACCTGTCGGCCTGCCCGGCCAACGTCGAGAACCTCACCGCGCTGATCGTCTACTACCTGACGTTCAAGCGCTGGCCGCCGCTCGACGCCTGGCGTCGCCCGCTGTTCGCCTACGGCAAGGCGATCCACGACAACTGCGAGCGCCGCGCGCACTTCGACGCCGGCCAGTACGTGGAGGCCTGGGGCGACGAGGGGCACCGCACCGGCTACTGCCTGTTCAAGATGGGCTGCAAGGGTCCCGTCACCTTCCAGAACTGCCCGAACGTGCGCTGGAACGGCGGCACGAACTGGCCGATCGGCTGCGGCCACCCGTGCATCGGCTGCGCGGAGCCCGACTTCTGGGACAAGATGACGCCCTTCTACACGCACCTCGAGGGCGTGCCCGGGTTCGGCGTCGCCGGAAGCGTCGACAAGGTGGGCCTCTGGGCCACGGTCGGGGTGGGCGCGGCGTTCGCCGCCCACGGCTTCATGTCGCTCGGCAAGCGCTGGTGGAACGCCGAGCAGCACCCGGCGGCTCGTGAGCGGGCGGAAGAAGCCCAGAGACGAGAAGACGAGAAGAAGGGAGGCCAGCCATGACGCACATCGTCGTCGATCCCGTCACCCGGATCGAGGGCCACCTCCGGATCGAGGCCGAGGTGGACGGCGGCGCCGTGCGCGAGGCCTGGTCCTCCTCCACGATGTTCCGCGGCGTGGAGCTGATCCTGAAGGGGCGCGATCCCCGCGACGCCTGGGCCTTCACCCAGCGGATCTGCGGCGTGTGCACGACCGTCCACGCGATCGCCTCGATCCGCGCGGTCGAGAACGCGATCGGCGCGACGCCGCCGCCCAACGCGCGCCTGCTGCGCAACCTGATCATCGCGTCGCAGTGCGTGCAGGACCACGTGATCCACTTCTACCACCTGCACGCGCTCGACTGGGTCGACATCGTCTCGGCGCTCAAGGCCGATCCGGCCAAGACGGCGGCGCTCGCGCAGTCCATCTCGGACTGGCCGCTCTCGAGCCCGACCTACTTCGCGGCCGTGCAGAACCGCGTGAAGACCTTCGTCGACCGCGGCCAGCTCGGCCCCTTCGCCAACGCCTACTGGGGCCACTCCGCCTACAAGCTGCCGCCCGAGGCCAACCTGATGGCCGTGGCCCACTACCTCGAGGCCCTCGACTGGCAGCGCGAGGTGATCAAGATCCACGCCGTGCTCGGCGGCAAGAACCCGCACCTGCAGGGCTTCCTGGTGGGCGGCATGGCGACGCCCGTCGACCCCGACAAGCAGGCCGCGATCAACATGGGACACGATCGCGCGGCATGCGCGCGCTGATCGCGAAGGCCCGCGACTTCGTGGCGCGCGTCTACATCCCCGACCTGCTGGCCGTCGCCTCGTTCTACAAGGACTGGGCGGGCTACGGGGGCGGGGTCGGCAACTACCTCGTCTACGGCGAGTACCCGCTGGACGACACGAAGCAGCCGAAGCTCTTCCTGCCCTCGGGTGTCATCCGGAACAAGGACCTCTCCAAGGTCGAGGCCTTCGACCCCCAGAAGATCACCGAGCACGTCAAGCACTCCTGGTACGACTACGCGGCGGACGACGACCAGGGCCTGCACCCGTCGAGCGGCGAGACCGCAGCCCGCACTACACCGGGCCCGAGCCGCCGTACGAGCGGCTCGCGACCGACGGCAAGTACAGCTGGCTGAAGTCGCCGCGCTACGACGGCCTGCCGATGGAGGTGGGGCCGCTCTCGCGGATGCTCGTGGCCTACGGCTCGGGCCACCTGCGGGTCAAGGAGCTGGTGGGGATGGCGCTCGAGAAGCTCGACGTCGGGCCCGCGGCGCTCTTCTCGACGCTCGGTCGCGTGGCCGCGCGCGGGATCGAGACGCTGCTGCTCGCCGAGCGGATGGAGGGCTGGCTCGACGAGCTGGCCGACAACATGCGGCCACGACCTGCGCATCCACGACAACGACAAGTGGTCGCCCGCGAGCTGGCCGAAGGAGTGCTCCGGCGCCGGCTTCCACGAGGCCCCGCGCGGCGCGCTCGGCCACTGGGTCCACATCAAGGACGGGGCGATCGCGAACTACCAGTGCGTCGTGCCCAGCACCTGGAACGCCGGGCCGCGCGACGCGGCCGGCGAGCGCGGGCCGTACGAGGAGGCGCTGGTGGGCACGCCGGTGGCCGACGCCGACAAGCCCCTCGAGATCCTGCGCACCGTCCACTCCTTCGACCCCTGCATGGCGTGCGGCGTTCACGTGGTCGACGCCAAGCGGCGCGAGGTCGCGCGGGTGAGGGTGCCATGAGCACGACCGCCCTCACCCACGAGCCGGTCACCAAGCCGCCCCTGACCGTCTGCCACCCGGGCGAGCTGGTGCGCGTCTACGTCTGGCAGTGGCCGGTGCGGATGACGCACTGGCGACCGCCTACGCGATCCTGATCCTGGCCGCTGACCGGGCTCTACATGGGCCACCCGTTCGTCACCGTGAGCGGCCCGGCCGGCGCAGCACTTCGTGATGGGCTGGGCGAAGACGCTCCACTCCTACGCGGCGATCGCGTTCGCCTGTCGGTCGTCTCGCGGGTCGTCTGGATGTTCATGGGCAACCGCTACGCGACCTGGGACAAGTTCATCCCCGTCGCAGGCGGCGCCGGCGCGGGCTGTGGGACAGCCTGCGCTACTACCTGTTCCAGCTCCGTCAGCCGCCGGGCTTCGTGGGCCACAACCCGCTCGCGGGCTTCACCTACATCTTCGTGTTCCTGCTGTTCCTCGTGATGATCACCACCGGGCTGGCCCTCTACAACGTGAACGCGCCGGTCGGCTCGCCGTTCCGGCTCTTCCACTTCCTGCTGCCGCTCTGGGGCGGGGCCCAGAACGCGCGCTTCGTCCACCACGTCGTGATGTGGCTGATCCTGGGCTTCGCCGTCCACCACGTCTACAGCGCGGTGCTGATGTCGCAGGTGGAGGCGCGCGGAACGGTGGAGTCGATGGCCTCGGGCTACAAGTTCGTGCCCTGCGAGGACCTCGTCTACTCCGGCTACCGCTTCTTCGACCAGAAGGATGTCGCTGAGAAGACCGTCCCGCTGCTGGTGCTGGGGCTCGGGCAACGTCCTCTGCGGGGACGACGGCCTCGGGGCGGTGGCCGTCCACCTCCTCGAGCGTCGCTACCGGGCCCCGGACGGCGTCCTGGTCCTCGACGGCGGGACGCTCGGGCTCTCGCTGCTGCCGCAGCTCGAGCAGGCGCGAGAGGCGATCCTGGTCGACGCCGATCCGCGACCGACGGGCCGCCCGGGATCGCTCGTGCGGCTGGAGGGCGACGACGTCGGCCCGGCCGTCGCCGCGCGGCTCTCGGTGCACCAGGTCGGTGTCGCCGACCTGCTGGAGGCCGCGCGCTGGCGCGACTGCTACCCCTCGCGCCTGATCCTGCTGGGCCTCGTGCCGCAGAGCCTCGAGCTGGGCGTGCGCCGCACGCCGCCGGTGGAGGCCGCCCTGCCGGGCCTCGTCGAGCGGATCGTCGCGGAGGCACGGGCGCTCGGTCACGTCGTTCGTTCCGAGGACGCACGATGAGATGGCTGCTCGCGGTCCTGACGCTCTCGCTCACGTGTACGGGCTGTAGGGGGGGCGACTCCGATCTTCCCGCGGCCTACCGGCAGCCTGCGAGGTCCCGGAGGCTGCGACTCCGCTCGGCGGAAGCGCAGGCGCGCGGCAGGGCCCTCTTCGCGGCCAACTGTGCCCTCTGCCACGGCGAGCGAGGCGACGGACACGGCCGCCGCAGCTCGGGCTTCGCGAAGGCCCCGGCCGACTTCACCGACCCGGCCTGGCGGCGCCGCGCGACCCCGCGCCGCGTCTTCTTCGTGATCCGGGAGGGCCTGCGGGGCACGCCGATGCCGGCCTGGAGCTTCCTGAGCGACGACGAGACCTGGGACCTCACCGCCTACGTGCTCTCGCTCGGTCCGGCGCGTCCTCCCTAGACGGCTCGCGCGCGGGAGACGTCAGCCGGCGTCCGAGCCGCCCGGCGGCGCCGCCCGCTTGAGGGCGGCGATCGCGCGCAGGTCGTAGCGCCGCCGGCAGTCCGGGCAGATCCAGGCGCCGCAGCGCCCGCAGTAGGCGACGCCCTCCTTCGGCGTGTCGTCGCCACGGGCGAGCCGGCAGACGTCGCAGACCCGGATCCCGGCGATGGCGGCCTCGTAGCGCTCCAGGGCGGAGGCCTTCGGGTGGCTCGGGTACGCCAGCCAGGAGACGACGGCGCTGACGATCGCGACGGGGCAGGCCTCCGATGCCCGGCGCCCAGCCCCCGAGCAGCGGAGGCATCACCAGCTGGCGAGGACCGGGTCCTGCCGCGCCGCGTCCGCGTAGACGGAGGACGCGTCAGGACAGCCACAGCGCGCCACAGCCCCAGAGCAAGAGCCGCACGAAGAGCCGGGCCTGCCTCTCGTCCCGCTGCGCGGATCTCGTCGATCAGGCCTGCCGTGAGGCCGAAGTCCTCCGGGAGGATGCGCGCCATCACGCCATTGTCGTGCCTCTCGCTCCGGACGTCGTCACGGCGCGGGTCTGTGCTCCGCCCCGGCCGGGCACCGGTCGGATGATTCATCCGAATCAAGCGAAATGGTCCATCTGGACGTGGTGCGCCTGCCCGACCTGACCCATGCTTGAGCTGCGGTTCTGTCACCGGGGGAGAGCGCGTTGGAGTCCAGCCCGACGGTCGAGGGCCGGCGCATCGAGGTACGGGGCACGGTCCAGGGTGTGGGGTTCCGCCCGTGGGTGTACCGGATCGCGCACGAGGAGGGCATCCGCGGGCGGGTCAGCAACGACGCGCGCGGCGTGACGATCGACGCCTTCGGCAGCGCCGAGGCCCTCGCCGCCTTCCTGCGCCGGATCGAGAGCGACCCTCCGCCCGCGGCGGTGGTCCGTGAGGTTGCGGCCCGGGCGATCCCCACGGAGTCGACGGCGGTCTTCGAGATCGTCGCCAGCCGCACGGAGGGCGAACGGCGAGTCTCCATCCCGGCCGACCTCGCCACCTGCCCCGAGTGCCTGCGCGAGCTCCACGACCCCGGCGATCGCCGGCACGCCTACGCCTTCACGAACTGCACGCACTGCGGCCCGCGCTACACGATCGCGCTCGACGTGCCCTACGACCGCCCGCAGACCACCATGGCCGCCTTCGCCATGTGCCCCGACTGCCGCCGCGAGTACGAGGATCCGGCAGACCGGCGCTTCCACGCGCAGCCGATCGCCTGCCCGGCGTGTGGGCCGCGCCTGCGGCTGCTCGACGCGCAGGGACGGGAAGTCGCTGCCGAGGACCCGGTCGCTGCCGCTGCCGGGGCCCTGCGCGACGGCCGGATCGTCGCCGTCAAGGGCCTCGGCGGCTACCACCTCGCCTGCGACGCGACCTCGCCTGTGGCCGTGCAGCGCCTGCGGGTGCGCAAGCAGCGCGACGAGAAACCCTTCGCCGTGATGGTCCTCGACCTGCCGGGCGCGCGGGCGCTGGCGCAGCTCGACGCCGAGGAGGAGCGGCTGCTCGATTCCGTCGAGCGGCCGATCGTGCTCGTACGCCGCCGCCCGCAGGCCACGCTGGCAGGCGAGGTCGCTCCCGGCAACCCGCTGGTGGGCCTGCTGCTCGCCTACACGCCGCTCCACCACCTGCTGCTGGCGGCCGTCGGGCGGCCGCTGGTGATGACGTCGGGCAACCTGTCCGAGGAGCCGATGGCCGTCGGCGACGACGAGGCGGTCGCCCGGCTGGCGGGGATCGCCGACCTCTTCCTGGCGCACGACCGAAAGATCGAGAACCGCTGCGACGACTCGGTGGCGCGCGTCATCTCCGGCGTGCCGACGCTGCTGCGGCGCTCGCGCGGCTACGTGCCGCGTGCGATTCCGCTGCGCCGGCCGCTGCGCCGGCCGATCCTCGCCTGCGGCGCGCAGCTCAAGAACACGTTCTGCCTGGCCGCCGGCGATTCGGCCTGGCTCGGGCCGCACGTCGGCGACCTCGACAACCTCGAGGCCGTGCGCGCGTTCGAGGAGCAGGTGGAGCGGCTGCAGCGGTTCCTGGGCGTCCGGCCCGAGCTGATCGTGCACGACCTGCACCCGGACTACGCCTCCACCGCCTACGCGCTCCGGCGCCCCGAGGCGGCCAGGCTGGCCGTGCAGCACCACCACGCGCACGTTGCGAGCGCGCTCGGCGAGCACGGCCTTCCGGGGCCGGCGCTGGGCCTGGCCTGGGACGGCACCGGCTACGGCGGCGACGGGACGGCCTGGGGCGGCGAGCTGCTGCTCGTGGAGGGCGCCTCGTGCGAGCGGCTGGCGACGCTGCGGCCGCTGCGGCTCGCCGGCGGCGACGAGGCGATCCGGCAGGTCTGGCGGATCGCGTTGGCCGCGCTCGACGACGCGTTCGAGGGCGAGCCCCCGCTCGAGCGGCTGCGCCTCTTCGACGAGGTCGCCGCATGCGACCTCGCGGTCGTCCGGCAGGCCGTGGCGAAGGGCTTCAACGCCCCGCTCGCGCACGGGGCCGGCCGTTACTTCGATGCCCTGGGGGCGCTCGGCCTCGCGCGCCGCCGCGCGAGCTACGAAGGCCAGGTCGCGCTCGAGTGGAACCTGGCCGCCAGCGAGGGCGTCGAGGGCCGTTATCCCTTCGAGATCGGCCCGGGCAGCGGCTGCCTGCAGGCGGACCTGCGGCCGCTCGTGCGCGCGGCCGCGCTCGAGATCGCCTCGGGTGTCGCGCCCGGTGTCGTCTCGGCGCGCTTCCACGAGACGATGGCCGACGTGGCGGCGGCGATGGTGCGGCTGGCGGCGCCCGGGCTCGCGGGGCTGCCCGTCGTGCTGACCGGCGGCTGCTTCCAGAACGCACGCCTGGTCGAGGGCGTGCTGCGACGGCTCGCGGGCGAGCGACGGCTGGTCCGGCACCGGCTCGTCCCGCCGGGCGACGGCGGCATCGCGCTCGGCCAGGCGCTCGTCGCGGACGCGGCGGCGTGATGGACGGCCCCCTGGTCTTCAGCGGGCGGCTCGTGGCGCTGCGGGAGGGCGCCTCCGGACGCACGGGACGCGTGAGCGTGCGCGGTGCGCAAGTCGAGGTCGCGCTCGATTTCGTGCCGGAGGCGCGGGAGGGGGACAGCGTGCTCGTGCACGCGGGCGTGGCCCTGTCGCTCCTGCGCGACGAGGCCGTGACGCCCGCGGGCAGTCGCGACACCGCCGGGAGCGGCGGGGATCAGGAGGCCTGAGGCATGTGCCTGGCGGTGCCGGGGAAGGTCATCGAGATCGAGGGCGAGGGCGAGCTGCGCATGGGGAAGGTCGACTTCGCCGGCGTGCAGCGCCAGGCGTGCCTGGCCTACGTGCCCGAGGTGCGGCTCGGCGACTACGTGCTGGTGCACGTGGGCTTCGCGATCTCCCGGATCGACGAGCAGCAGGCCCTGGAGACACTCGCGACGCTCGCCGAGATCGGCGAGCTGGGCGAGCTCGGTCCGCCGGGGGGGGAAAGCTGATGCGCCACGTCGACGAATACCGCGAGCCGCGGGCGGTGGAGGCCGTCGTGCGCAGGATCCACGCGACCGTCACGCGTCCCTGGACGCTGATGGAGGTCTGCGGCGGCCAGACGCACTCGATCCTCAAGTTCGGCCTGGACGAGCTGCTGCCGGAGCAGGTGCGGCTCGTGCACGGGCCCGGCTGTCCGGTCTGCGTCACGCCGCTCGAGCTGATCGACCGCGCGATCGCGATCGCCTCCCGGCCGGAGGTGACCTTTTGCTCCTTCGGCGACATGCTGCGCGTGCCCGGCTCGTGCGACGACCTGCTCAA
Organism: uncultured Acidobacteriota bacterium; assembly: GCA_963831755.1. Classification (GTDB taxonomy): domain Bacteria; phylum Acidobacteriota; class Vicinamibacteria; order Fen-336; family Fen-336; genus DATBSL01. The sequence goes on along the minus strand of CAWHRC010000024.1, from coordinate 42,778 downwards.
GGTCAAGGCGCGGGGCGGCGACGTGCGCATCGTCTACTCGCCGCTCGACGCCGTGCGCCTCGCCCGGCAGCACCCGGAGCGGCGGGTCGTCTTCTTCGCCGTCGGCTTCGAGACCACCGCCCCGGCGAACGCGATGGCCGTCCACCGTGCCGCAGCCGAAGGGCTCACGAACTTCTCGGTGCTGGTGGCGCACGTGCTGGTGCCGCCGGCGCTCGAGGCGCTGCTGTCCTCGGAGGACGCCCGGATCCAGGGCCTGCTGGCGCCCGGCCACGTGTGCGCCGTCACCGGCTACCGGGACTACGAGCCGCTCGCCGTGAAGTACCGCATCCCGATCGTGGTGACCGGGTTCGAGCCGCTCGACCTGCTGCGGGGCGTGCTGGCCGCGGTCACGCAGCTGGAGCGCGGAGAGGCCAGGGTCGAGAACCAGTACCCGCGCGCGGTCGTGCGCGAGGGCAACCCGGCCGCGCTGCGCATGATCGGGGAGGTGTTCGTGGTCTCGGACCGCAGCTGGCGGGGCCTCGGCGAGATCCCGGCCAGCGGCTACGCGCTCGCGCCGGGCTACGCCGCGTTCGACGCCGAGCGCGTGTTCGACGTGGGCGGCCTGAGCGTGAGCGAGCCCGAGGCCTGCCGGGCCGGCCTCGTGCTGCAGGGCCGGCTCGCTCCGACGGACTGCCCCGAGTTCGGCACGCGCTGCACGCCGGAGCACCCGCTGGGCGCGACTATGGTCTCGACCGAGGGCGCCTGCGCCGCGTATTTCCACTACCGCCGCGGGCCGCGCGACGCGGTCGTGGCGTCCTGACCATGCCCCGGCACTCCCTCGACGCCATGCTGAGCTGCCCCGCGCCGCTCGAGCAGCGCGACGTCGTCGAGCTGGCTCACGGCGGCGGCGGCCGCAAGACCGCGCGCCTGATCGAGACGCTGTTCGCGCCCGCCTTCCGCAACCCCCAGCTGGAGCCGCTCGGCGACGGCGCGATCCTCACGATCGGCGCGGAGCGGTTGGCGTTCAGCACGGACACCTTCGTCGTGAAACCGGCCTTCTTCCCGGGCGGCGACATCGGCTCACTGGCCGTGCACGGCACGGTCAACGACCTGGCGATGTGCGGGGCGCGAGCCGCTCGTCCTGAGCGCGGGCTTCCTGCTCGAGGAAGGCTTCCCGATGCGCGACCTGTCGCGGATCGTGGACTCGATGGCGCGCGGCCGGCCGGGCCGGGGCGTGAGCCTGGTGACCGGCGACACCAAGGTCGTCGACCGCGGCAAGGGCGACGGGATCTACGTGAACACCTCCGGCATCGGCCGCGTGCGGGACGGCGTCGAGGTCGGCCCGCATCGCGCGCGTCGCCGGGCGACGTGGTGATCGTCTCCGGGCCCATCGGGGACCACGGCATCGCGGTGATGGCGGCGCGCGAGGGGATCGAGCTTCGAGACGCGGCTCGTCTCGGACAGCGCCCCGGTCGCTGGAGCTCGTGCGCGCCCTGCTCGACGGCCGTTCCCGGCGACGCACGTGCTGCGCGACCCGACGCGCGGCGGGCTGGCGACGGCGCTGTGCGAGATCGCCGTCTCCTCGCACGTCGGCATCCGCCTCGACGAGACGGAGATCCCCGTGCGCGACGAGGTGCGCGGGGCGTGCGAGCTGCTCGGCTTCGACCCGCTCTACGTCGCCTGCGAGGGCCGCTTCCTGGCGATCGTCCCGGGAGCACGGGCCGAGGCGGCGCTCGCCGCGATCCGCTCGCGGCCGGGCGGCGAGGGCGCGCGGCGCGTCGGGACGGTCGTCGGCGACGACCCCGGCCGGCTGGTGCTGCGCACGAGGCTCGGCAGCCACCGGCTGCTGGAGCGGCTCTCCGGCGAGCAGCTGCCGAGGATCTGCTAGGCGGCCGCCATGCACGAGTACTCGCTGGTGTCGGCGATGGTGGAGCGGGTGCTGCAGGAGGCGCGCGAGCGCGACGCCGTCTCCGTGAGCCGCCTCGCGGTGCGCATCGGCTCGCTCTCCGGCGTCGAGCCGGAGCTGTTCGCATCGGCCTTCACGCTCGTCCGCCAGGGGCTGCTGGAGAACACGGCGCTCGACATCCGGCGCAGCGAGGCGCAGTGGGCCTGCCCGGGCTGCGGCGGCGCGATCGCCACGGGCGGCCCGCTGCGCTGCCGCGCCTGCGAGCTGCCGGCGAAGCTTCTGACCGGCGACGAGATACTGCTGGAACAGATCGAGATGGAGGTGCCCTGATGTGCGACAGCTGCGGCTGCGGGGACCCGAACGTCGTGTCGGTCGAACTGCACGACAAGATACTGGCCACGAACGACCGCACCGCCGCGCACAACCGCTCGCACTTCGCCGAGGGCGGGGTGTTCAGCGTCAACCTGATGGGCTCGCCGGGCGCGGGCAAGACCGCGGTGCTCGAGGCGACGGCTCGCTCGCTGCGCGGCCAGGGCCGGGTCGGCGTGATCGCCGGCGACCTCGAGACCGAGCGCGACGCCGACCGCCTGCGCGCCGTCGGCGTGCCGGCGACGGCGATCACCACCGGCTCGGCCTGCCACCTCGACGCGGAGATGGTCCACAAGGCGCTGCACAGCTTCCCCTGGCGCGAGCTCGACTACCTGTTCGTCGAGAACGTTGGCAACCTCGTGTGCCCCGCCGTCTACGACCTCGGTCAGGCGGTCAACGTGGTCGCGCTCTCGGTGACCGAGGGCGAGGACAAGCCGCTCAAGTACCCGGTGATGTTCCGCAAGGCCGACCTGGTGCTGCTGACGAAAGTGGACCTGCTGCCCCACCTCGACTACCGGGTCGATGCCGTCGAGGAGGCGCTGGCGCGCGTGGCGCCGCTGCCCCGTCTGCTGCGGATCTCGGCCCGCACCGGCGAGGGCGTCCCTGCCTGGCTCGCGTGGTTGGACGAGCGCCGGCGGGCGGCGAGCCGGGCTGCGAACGGTTCCGCCCACGGCCATCCTCACAGCCACGAGCTCGAGCCTGCGCACGAGCACTCGCGCTAACGCGCTGCTGAGGCGATTCGCGTTCGGCTGTTGCTTTGTGCTGTTGCGGGCCGGGCGGGGTAGCGCCTGCGCTCGCTCCCCGGCACGAGGCCGGCTCAGTCGCTCGCTTCGGCGACCCCGGCCCGGCCCTCCCCGCCACGGCTCAGGCTGTGGCCGGCAGCACCGCGTCGCGCGACCCGGCTCAGCGTCGGGCCGCGGCGCGGCGCAGGCGGTCCATGATCGCCAGCCCGAGGCCGTGCTCGGGGCAGGGCTCGGCGAGGATCAGGTCGAGCGAAAGCGCGTCGAGCCGGCGCAGGGCCGCGAAAAGACGGGCGGCGGCCGTCGTCAGCGACCCGTCCTCGGCCAGCACCTCGACGGCCGCGAAGCCCCGCGCCGGGCGGCGGGCGAAGGCGAGCAGCCCCACGCGTCCGCCGTCCGCGGGCGGCTCGGCGGCGCCGTCGAGGATGCGCAGCGGCGTGCGCGTCGCGTAGTGCTGAGGCAGCTGGCCCGGGGCGAGCGGCCGCTCGGCGGGCGGCGCGACCGCGAGCGGGGCGCCGAGGGCGGCCTCGATCTCCTCGCGAGGCAGGCCTCCCGGCCGGAGCACGAGCGGTGGGTCCGCGCAGAGCGACAGGATCGTCGACTCCACGCCGACTCGGCACGGGCCGCCGTCCAGGACGACGTCGAGCGCGTCGCCCAGCCTCTCCACGACGTGTGCCGCCGTGGTCGGGCTGACGTAGCCGAAGGGGTTCGCGCTCGGCGCCGCGATCGGCGTCCCCGCCGCGAGCAGCAGCGCGTGCGCCGCCGGGTGGGCCGGCACGCGGACGGCCACGGTGTCCAGCCCCGAGGTCACGATCTCGGGCAGCTCGGCCAGGCGCGGCAGCACCAGCGTCAGCGGTCCCGGCCAGAAGCGCGCGGCGAGCCGCGGCACGCGCGGGTCTTCGGTCGCCGCCACCCGCGGCAGCTCGCCGGCCGAGGCGAGGTGGACGATCAGCGGGTCGAACGAGGGCCTGGCCTTGGCCTCGAAGACGCGCGCCACCGCGCGGGCGTCGAAGGCGTTCGCGCCGAGGCCGTAGACGGTCTCGGTGGGGAAGGCCACGAGCCCCCCGCGGCGGATGACGGCGGCCGCCTCGGCGATCGCGGCCGGGTCCGCCGCCGGCAGCACGCGCGCGCTCACGGTACGCGCGCGGCGGGAGCGGGCGGCTCGTGCGGCGAGCCGCCCTGGGCCCGCGAGGCGAGCATGCCGCACGCCGCGTGGATGTCGGGCCCGCCCGAGTAGCGGCGGACGAAGCCGATGCCGTTGCGCGAGAGGGCCGACAGGAAACGGCCGCGCTCCTCGTCGCCGGCGCGGCGGTGGACGCCCGTCGGGTCGTTGACGTCGATCACCGACACCCGCAGCGGCACGCCGCCGAACAGCCGCCGCAGCTCGTCGGCCTCGTCCTCGCCGGTGTTGAAGCCGGAGATCAGCACCCAGGCCAGGCTCACCGGTCCCCCGCGCCGCTCCGCGTGACGCTGCATGGCGGCGGCCAGTCGGGGCACGTCGTAGCGGGCCGTCAGCGGCACGACCCGTGCGCGCTTCTCCGAGAAGGCGGAGCTGAGCGAGAGGATCAGCCGGTAGCGGTGGCCTTCCTCGGTGTAGCGCTCGATCTGCGGCAGCAGCCCGACGGTGGAGATCGTGATGCGGTCGGCGCCGATGCGCGCGCCGGAGGGGTCGCGCAGGATGCGGGCGGCCTGCAGCACGTTGTCATAGTTCTGGAGGGGCTCGCCCTGCCCCTGGAACACCGCGCCGGTGACGGGCCGCTCGGGCGACTCGCGCCGCACGGTCAGCAGCTGCTCGACCATCTCCCAGGGCTCGAGGTTGCGCTGAAAGCCGATGCGCCCCGTCTCGCAGAACGTGCAGCCGAGAGCGCAGCCGACCTGGGACGAGAGGCAGACGCTGAAGCGCGGCCTCTCGAGCGGGATGCGGACCGCCTCGAAGACGCACCCGTCCGCGGAGCGGAACAGGTACTTGACGAACGGGTCGAGACCACTGCGCCGCCGGTCGAGCACGCAGAGCCGGTCGAGGCGGCCGCCGGTCGCCAGCGTCCGGGCATGCGCCTTCGAGAGGCCGCGCACGCCGTCGAGATCGTCCCGATCCTCGCCCACCACGCGAGCCAGGACGCGCCGCGCGACCGGCAGCTCGAGGCCGGGGAAGGCGCCTGCCAGCGTCTCGGGCGTCTGCCCGCGCAGGTGCGGCCGGACGGCGGCCATGGCGGCGCTCAGAACCTCAGCACCCGGCGGCGTCCGTGCTGCTCGACCTCGACCTCCGTCTCGCCGATCCGGATGATCTTGACGCCGTCGAAGCTGTCGCCCTCGCGCACGAGGTGGTCGCTGACGATCGCGATCGGCCGACCGTCACGCTCGCTGATGGCCATGAGCTGCAGGTCGCGCTGGACTGGCTTCGCTTCCTGGCGTCCTGCCGCGGCCGTGTCCGCGGCGGTCACGGCGTTGGGGAGGACGAGGCGGCGCCCTGCCGGAGGGCCGAGGTCGGCGGCACGCGCCGCTGCAGGGGCGCCCGCGGCCGTGTCCGCGGCGGCCGCGACCGCCTGGGGCGTCCGAACAGGGGGCATGGGGGCCGGGCTGGCCGACGACGCCACCAGGACGCTGGATGCGTCGGGGCCGGGCGTGCGAGCGCGCGTGAGCCAGGTGAAGGCGGCCGCGAGGACGGCGGCCGCCGCCAGGAGGCCGGCGACCCAGCCGCGCCGGGACGATCGAAGCCCCGGCCAGGGTGCGGGTCCCAGCACGACCACGGCGGGGTCCGGCCGCTCCTTGTCCCGCTCCAGTTTCCGGAGGGCGTCGAGGATCAGGCTCATGGCCGCGCACCTCCCGTCGACAGCCGCGGGTGCTCCGGTGTGGCGCGGGCGAAGAGGGCCATCCGTGTGCGCGGCCCGAGCAGGCCGTCGCTGACCAGCTGGGCGTCGCCCTGGAACCGCCGCAGCGCCGCGCCGAGGTTGGCCTCGGTGTACCCGTGCTCGGCGAGCACCCCGCGCGCCCAGGCGGATTGGCGCGCCGGGTCGTCCCGCAGCGAGTCGTCCTCCGGCCAGGCGAGCAGGGCGTCGCGCGTCCACAGTGACTCGACCTGCGCCAGGGGAACCCGCTCGGGTTCGTCCTCGCCGGCGGCCACCAGCGCGTCGTGCTGGCCGAGCCCGAGCAGCGCGACGAAGCAGGTGTCGCGGCGCGACGGGTGGAACATCTCGAGCACGGCCGGCAGGTCCAGCGCGCGCAGCTGCCCGAGGTGCGTTCGCAGTGTCGTCCGCGAGAGCGGCCGCCCCTGCCACACCCTACCGATCTGCGCGATCGCCTGCGCGAACGACGCCTCGCGCCCGGCGCTGCGCAGGAAAGCGTCGAGCCGCGCGCTGGGCGAGGGGGCAGCCAGCGCGGCGGAAGTGGCCGGGCAGGCGAGGCTGCTCACGGCAAGGGGCGTGCCGCCGTCCGAGGGGGCCCGCACGGCCCGGGGCCACAGCGCGAAGGCGAAGAGGGCGAGGCCCACGGTGAGCGCGCTGCCGACGAGGCCGTGGCGCCACGCCAGAGGCCTTCCGGCCGTCGCGGCCAGCGCCTCCCGCGAGGCCTGCTCCACCATGCCGGCGCCGATCGTGCGCGAGCTCGCGACGAAGCCGGCGAGCAGGGCGCGGTCGCAGACGAGGTTGATCAGGCGGGGCACGCCGCCCGAGCGCCGGTGCACGAGGCGCAGCGCCTGGCTGGTGAACGTGACCTTGCCTTCGCCGCCCGCGACGGCCAGGCGGTGCCGGACGTACTCGGCGGTGTCCGCCAGGCCGAGCGCGCTCAGGTGGTAGTGCGCCGTGACGCGCTGGGCGAGCTGGCGCAGCTCGTGGCGTGCGAGCAGCGAGCGCAGCTCCGACTGGCCGATCAGGATAATCTGGATCAGCTTCTCGGTGTCGGTCTCCAGGTTGGAGAGCAGGCGCACCTGCTCGAGCACCTCGGGCGAGAGGTCCTGGGCCTCGTCGATCAGCAGCACGACGTTGCGCCCCGCCGCGCGAGACTCGAGGAGGAAGCGGTGCAGCGCGTCGACCAGGCCCTTCAGCGACGAGGAGCCCTCGGCCGTGACGTGCAGGTCCTGGAGGATCGCGCCGAGCAGCTCCGCCGCGGTCAGCGCCGGGTAGAGCACCACGGCCGTGCGCGTGTCGGGGCCGAGCCGCGCGAGGAAGTGGCGGGCGAGCGTCGTCTTGCCGGTGCCTACCTCTCCCGTGATGACGATGAAGCCCCCGCGCTCACGCCGGCCGAACTCGAGGTGCGCGAACGCCTCGGCGTGCTTCGGCGAGAGGTAGAGGTACTTGGGGTCCGGCGTGAGGTTGAAGGGCTTCTCTTGGAAGCCGAACCAGGACTCGTACAAGGTCGGTGCTCCGCGCCCGCGCGGCAGCGGCCAGTGTACCCCACGGCGGACGACGGCAGGCGCGGGGCGAGGTATGCTCTGCGGCCGGATGAGCGACCTGGTGCTGCCCGAAGTCGGCTCGACGGCCACGCTGCACGGACGCGGCGAGACGGTCGTCGTTCTCGGCCACGGCGCCGGCGGGAATCGGCGCACGCCCATGCTGCTGGCGCTGGCGGACGCGCTCGTCCGCTCGGGGCGGGCGGCGCTGCTCTACAACTTCCCCTACGCCGAGCGGCGCGCGCGGCGTCCCGACCCGCCAGGCGTGCTCGAGGCGGCGGCACGTGCGGCCGCCCGGCTCGCGGTCGAGAAGACCGGCGCCCGGCGCGTCGTCCACGGCGGCCGCTCGCTGGGTGGCCGCATCGCCTCGCAGGTCGTGGCCGCGGGCGAAACCGCGGCCGGCCTGGCGCTGCTCGCCTACCCGCTGCACCCGCCCGGCAAGCCCGAGGCGCTGCGCGACGCGCACTTGTCGCGGATCACGGCGCCGATGCTGTTCGTGCAGGGCACGCGCGACGCGTTCGCGCGCGAGGACCTGCTGCTGCGCACGGTCGCGGGCCTCGGCTCCCGGGCCGAGCTCGTGCGAGTGGCCGAGGCGGACCACTCGTTCGGCGTGCTCCGTCGCTCGGGCCGCACGGGCGACGAGGTCCTGCGCGAGGTGAAAAGCGCCCTGCTCGGCTGGCTGGAGCGCCACGGCCTTTGAGACCGTTCGAGGAGGATGAATGATCGCGACACTCGCGCTTGCGACCCTCGCCGCCGCCCCGCTCGTGCCCGGCGCCCGCTACGACGCCCGGATCCCGACGCTCGAGCAGGTGGCGGGGCACGAGCCGGGCGCCGAGATCACGACGCCCGAGGGCATCGCCGCGTACCTGCGCGCGCTGGCCGCCGCCGCGCCCGACCGCGCGCGGGTCATCGAGTACGCGCGCAGCGAGGAAGGGCGCCCGCTGAGCGTGCTGCTGATCGGCAGCCCGGAGCGGATGGCGCGGCTCGAGTCCGTCAAGGCCGGGCTGGCCCGCCTCGCGGACCCGCGCGGGTTGGCCGACGCCGAGGCGGAGCGGCTCGTCCGCGAGCTGCCCGCGGTCGTCTGGCTGATGCACGCCGTGCACGGCAACGAGATCTCCTCGAGCGATGCGGCGCTGGCGCTCGCGTATCACCTGCTGGCCGCCGAGGCCGACCCGGAGGTCGACCTCGTGCGGCGCGAGGCCCTGGTGCTGATCGACCCGCTGCAGAACCCGGACGGCCGGGCGCGGTTCCTGGCCACGAACGCCCTGGCGCAGGGCCCGTCCCCCGACCCCGAGCCGCTCGCGGCCGAGCACGACGAGCCGTGGCCCGGCGGCCGTGCCAACCACTACTTGTTCGACATGAACCGTGACTGGTTTGCACTGACCCAGCCCGAGACGCGCGGGCGGCTCGAGCTGTACCTCGAGTGGCGCCCGCAGGTGGTCGCCGACCTGCACGAGATGGGCGGGGACTCGACCTACTACTTCGCCCCCCCGGCGACGCCCCTCAACCCCCACTTCTCGCGCGCCCAGCAGCAGTGGCTGGACGCCTTCGGGCGGGCGATCGCCGCCCGCTTCGACGCGGCCGGCGAGGCGTACTTCGTGCGCGAGGTGTTCGACAGCTTCTACCCCGGCTACGGCGAGTCCTGGCCCATGGCCCAGGGCGCGGTCGGCATGACGTTCGAGCAGGCCTCGGCCCGGGGCCTGCGCTTTCGGCGCGAGGACGGCGGCGAGGTGACTTACCTCGACGGGATCCGCAACCACTTCCGCGCCGCGCTGGCGACCGTCGAGACGGCCGCGCGCGGCCGCGAGAAGCTGCTGCGCGACTTCCTCGACTTCCGCCGCTCCGCCGTGCGCGAGGGGAGCGAAGGCGCCGTGCGCCAGTACGTGATCAGCGGGGCGGACGCGTCGCGCGTGCGCCGGCTGGCGGACCTGCTGGTCGCACAGGGCATCGAGCTGCGCCTGGCCTCGGGCGAGCTGCGCGAGGGCGCCAGTCGCTTCCCGGCCGGCTCGCTGGTCGTGGCGCTGGCGCAGCCGGCCGGGGGCCTGGTGCGCAACCTGCTCGACCCGCGCGTCGCGATGGACGAGGCGTTCGTGAAGGAGCAGGAGCGGCGCCGGAGGAAGCGTCTGCCCGACCAGATCTACGACGTGACGGCCTGGAGCCTGCCACTGCTGTTCGGGCTCGAGTGCGTGCCGACGGGCGCCGCGCTCGCCGGCGACAGCGTGGCCTACCCAGCCGCGACGACGGGCGGGCCGCCGGCTCTGGCTCCGGCGAAGGTGGCCTGGCTGATGGTGTGGGGAAGCGGAACGGCGGAGGCCGTCGTGGAGGCGCTGCGCGCGGGACTGCGGGTGCGCGTGGCCGAGGCCGGGTTCCAGCTGGCCGGCCGCAGCTGGCCGGCGGGGACCGCGATCGTGCGGGTCTCCGACAACCCCGGCGACGCGCGCGAGCGGCTGGCTGCGATCCTCGACCGCCACCACGTCGAGGCGCTGGCGACGGACACCGGCTACGTCGAAGAAGGCGTGTCGCTGGGGAGCGAGCGGGTCCACCTGCTCAAGAGCCCCCGGGTGCTGCTCGCCTGGGACCGCCCCGCCTCCAGCCAGTCCGCCGGCTGGGCGCGCTGGGTGCTCGAGCGGCGCTACGGGCAGCCGGTCTCGGCGGTGCGCGTCTCCACGCTGGGCCGCGTCGACCTGCGCCGCTTCGACGTGGTCGTGCTGCCCTCGGGCGACTACGCCAACGCGATCGGCAAGCCGGTCGTGAAGAAGCTGGGGGACTGGGTCGACGCCGGCGGCACGCTCGTGGCGCTGGGCGAGGCCTCGCGCTGGCTGACGCGCGCGAAGGTGGGCCTGCTCGCGACCCGGACGGAGCTGAAGGACGGCAAGCCGGAGGTCGAGCAGACCGAGGACGAGAAGAAGGACGGCGCCGAGAAGTCGAAGGGCAAGGACGAGAAGGGCAAGGACGAGAAGCCCCAGCCGTTCGAGCTCGAGAAGGCGATCCAGCCCGAGCACGAGCGGCCGGACGCGGTGCCGGGCGCGCTGCTGCAGGTGGTGCTCGACCCCGAGCACTGGCTGTCCGCGGGCGCCGGCCGGCAGGTCCAGGCGGTCGTCGACAGCCGGCGCGTGTTCACGCCGCTCAAGCTGGACGAGGGGACCAACGTCGGCGTCTACGCCAGGAAGGACGAGGTGGTGGCGAGCGGGTTCGTCTGGGAAGGGGCGCGCGCCCTGCTCGCGCAGAAGGCCTTCCTGATGCACCAGCCGAAGGGCGAGGGGCACGTGATCGCCTTCGCGGAGGACCCGAACTACCGCGGCTACGCCGAGGCCACGGAGCTGCTGTTCATGAACGCCGTCCTGCTCGGGCCGGCGTACTGAGCCCGCCGCCGGGACCGGGCGGCCCTCCGCTGCTCTCTACCGGCGACAGCCTGAAGGCACTGGCCGGGGAAGGGCCGGGGTCGCCGAAGCGAGCGACTAAGCCAGCCCCGTGCCAGGGAGCGAGCGAAGGCGCTACCCCGGCCCGAACCGCGACAGCACCCAGCAGCAGTCTGGAAACCGCCTTTCTTCAGCAGCCTGCTAGCGCCGCGGCGCCGGCGTCACGGCCGCAAGCTGCTGCGACCTCGCGTCGACCTCGGCCTGGAGCGCCTCCCACTGGCTCATCAGGTCCCCGGTCTCCCACATCAGCTTCTGGTGCTCCTCCGCGGCCTGCGCCGCGCGCTCGCGGTCGTCGTAGAAGCCGGGCGCCGCCATCTGCGCCTCGAGCGCGCGCACGGCCTGCTCCTTCTCCGTCACCAGCTTCTCGAGCTCGGCGAGCCGCGTCTTCGCGCGCTTGAGCTCGCGCTCCAGGACCTGGCGCTCGGGCGAGCTGCCGGCGGGGCGCAGGCGGGGCGCCAGCGGGTGCGGGCCGGGGGAGGGCCGGCCGTCGCCGCCGGCGGCCGCCGGCCTGCGGTCCTGGTGTCCCTTGCGCGGGAGTGCATCGGGCGACCGGCGTGGTGGCGCGGCGGGAGGCGCGGGTGGCGCGGCCGGGGTCGGCGCCTTCGTGGCGACCGAGGCCGTCCCGTCGTCCTGTTCCGCGTCCCGCCGCTGCGGCAGGCTCGCCGGCAGCCCGCCCTGGGAGCCCGCCTCCTGCTGCCGCTTCCAGTACAGGAAGTCCTCGTAGCCGCCCGGGTAGAGCGGTGCCTCGCCGCCGCCGACCTCGATCACCTTGCTCGCCAGCTTGTCCACGAAGTAGCGGTCGTGCGAGACGAAGACCAGCGTGCCGCCGTACGCCGCAAGCGCCTCGAGCAGGATCTCCTTCGAATCGAGGTCGAGGTGGTTCGTGGGCTCGTCGAGCAGCAGAACGTTGGAGGCCTGCAGCAGCATCTTCGCCAGCGCCAGCCGGTTGCGCTCGCCGCCGGAGAGGACCGCGACCCGCTTGAGCACGTCGTCGCCCGCGAACAGGAAGCCACCCAGGATGGTGCGGATCATCGGGGCCATCGTCAGCGAGCTGGCCGACGACATCTCCTCCTGAACCGAGCGCACGGGGTTGAGCACGGCGGCCTGGTCCTGGGCGAAGTAGTCGAGCACGACGTTGTGCCCCTCGAGGCGCACGCCGTCGTCGGGGCGGTCGACGCCGGCCAGGATCCGCATCAGCGTCGACTTGCCGGCTCCGTTGGGGCCGACCAGCGCGATCCGGTCGCCGCGCTCGATGAGCAGGTCGAGCCGTCTCAGCACCACGTTGTCGCCGTAAGCCTTGCGCACGCCCTTCAGCTCCAGCACCACCCGGCCGGGTCGCTTCGCCTCGGGAAACTTGAAGTGGATCTTCTTGCGCTCCGGCGGGATCTCGATCCGCTCGACCTTGTCGAGCAGCTTGATCCGGCTCTGCACCTGCTTGGCCTTCGTGGCTTGGTAGCGGAAGCGGCTGATGAAGGCCTCGGTCTTTTCGATCTGCTCGCTCTGCCGGCGGTGCGCCTCGCGCAGGCGCTCCATGCGTGCGCCGTGCTCGCGCAGGTAGTAGCTGTAGTTGCCGTGGTAGTCGGTCAGCGTCTTCAGGCCCACCTCGGTGATGCGCTTCACGGTCGCGTCGAGGAAGTAGCGGTCGTGCGACACCAGCACCACCGAGCCGGGGTAGTCGACCAGGTACTCCTCCAGCCAGTTGCGCGCCGGCAGGTCGAGGTGGTTGGTCGGCTCGTCCATCAGCAGCAGGTTCGGCCGGGCCAAGAGCAGCTTGGCGAGCGCGATGCGCATCTGCCAGCCGCCGGAGAACTCCTCGGTCCGCCGCTGCTGGTCGGCGAGGACGAAGCCCAGGCCCTTCAGCACTTCGGCCACGCGCGCGTCGATCTCCCAGCCGCCCTCGCGCTTGAAGGCCTCCGTGACCTCCGCGTAGCGCTCGAGCAGCTTCTCGTGGCCGCCCGCGTCCTCGGTGGCGCCGGCCAGCTCTTCCTCGATCCGGTGCTGCTCGTCCCTGAGTGACAGCAGCTTCTCGAAGGCGAGCACGACCTCCTCGCGGACCGTGCGGCCGTGGTGGACGATGCCGTCCTGCGGCAGGTAGCCGATCGTCGTGTCGGAGGCCATCCGGATGCGGCCGGCGTCCGGCTCCTCGGTCCCGGCGAGCATGCGCAGCAGGGTCGTCTTGCCGGCGCCGTTCGGCCCCGAGAGGCCGATCCGGTCGCGCTTCTTCACGTGCCACGACACGTCCTCGAACAGGACCCGCTCGCCGTAGCGCTTGCCGAGGCCCTCGACGTGGATCATGCGGGGAGGTTCAGGAACTCCAGGCAGGCCTTCTGCAGCAGCGAGCGGTGCTCGGGGTCGAGGAAGTTGAGGCGGTACTCGTTGATCACCTTGACCTCCATGCCTTCCCACTCCTGCCAGCAGGCGGCGCAGACCGAGGCGACCACCCGCTGCTTGACCTCGGCGGGAAACGGCACGCGGTGGGCCGGCGGGGCGTCCCCCGCCCGGCCGCAGCGGCTGCACGCCTCGGGCATGGCGCTCTCCTCGAGCCCGCGGCGAGCCTCGCGCAGCCGCGAGGTCCGCGCAGGCCGCATCCCTTGCTCACAAACTCCTCAGTATAGCAGGCGCCTCACGGCGGCATGCGATAATGGCCGGCTATGGACAGCGACGAGTCGACCGCAGGGCCGCGCAGCTTCGCCGCGCTCTCGCTCTCAGCAGAGACCCTGTGCAGCCTGGCAGACAAGGGCTACACCGTGCCCACCGAGGTGCAGGCGGAGACGATCCCGCTGGCGCTGGCGGGCAAGGACCTGGTGGTGCAGTCGCGCACGGGCACGGGCAAGACCGCCGCCTTCGCGATCCCGCTGGTCGAGAAGATCGACGCCGCGCGCGAGTCGGTGCAGGCCGTGGTGCTCGCGCCGACGCGAGAGCTGGCGCTGCAGGTCGCGCAGGAGGTCGGCGAGATCGGGCGCGGGCGCGGGATCAAGGTCGAGTGCGTCTACGGCGGCGACTCGATGGAGCGCCAGCTGGAGGGCATCCGAGCCGGCGCGCAGGTGATCGCGGGCACGCCCGGCCGCGTGCTCGACCACTTGCGGCGCGGCACGCTCGACTTCTCGGGCGTGCGCAGCCTGGTGCTCGACGAGGCCGACCGCATGCTGGACATGGGCTTTGCCGTGGAGATGGGGCAGATCATGGAGTTCGTGCCGGCCGAGCGGCAGACGCTGCTGTTCTCGGCCACGGTGCCGATCGGCATCCGCGGCCTGATCTACCACTACATGGCCGAGCCGGAGTGGGTGCTGCTGTCCGAGGACCAGATCTACGTCAAGGAGGTCGAGCACCTCTACTGCCTGACGCCGCGCCAGCACAAGGAGGCGACGCTCTACAAGCTGATCGAGTACGAGAACCCCGCCTCCTCGATGGTCTTCTGCAACACGCGCGAGGAGACGAGGCTGGTGGCGACGTTCCTGCTGAACAAGGGGCTGGCCGCCGCGATGCTCTCCTCCGACCTGCCGCAGCGGCGGCGCGAGGTGGTGATGGGGCGCTTTCGCGGCGGCGAGCTGCGGCACCTGGTCACGACCGACGTGGCCTCGCGCGGCATCGACATCGAGGACCTCTCGCACGTCTTCATCTTCTCGACGCCGGAGTCCCCCGAGCAGTACATCCACCGCGCGGGCCGCACCGGCCGCGTGGGCAAGACGGGCCGCGCGATCAGCCTGGTCGGGGCGCTCGACCTGATGAACTTCAACCGCCTGGTCAAGCGCTACCACGTCGAGGTGAGGGAGCTCGCGGTGCCGACGGACGAGGAGGTCGAGCGGCGCAAGTCCGAGCGGATCGTGGAGTCGCTGGCCCTGGCCGGCGGCGCGCTGAGCCTCGACGACTTCGTGGACCTCGGGCCGGTCGCGCGCCGCGTCGCCTCTCACGAGCTGCGCGACCGGATCGTGGCGGCGCTGCTCAAGCGCTACCTCGAGGCCGCGGCGCCGCGCGAGCCGGAGGAGCCGGCCGGCGGCGAGCCGGCGGAGGAGAGGCCGGGGCAGGGGCGCTTCGGCTCGGGCGGCCCGCGCCGCCGGCGTCCCCGCCGCCGTTGACCCGGGGACGGCCCTCTGCGCCCGCGGGCCTTCAGCTGCGCGCGGCGGCCGTCACGCGCCGGCGCAGCCACAGCTCGAACAGCCAGTTGCCGAGCCGCCAGGCCTCGCCTTCACGCGCGAGGTAGCCCAGCTTCGAGAGGCCGAACAGCGGCGTCGCCAGCGCGTCCTCGCTGCGCCCCAGGGCGAGCGACAGCTCCTGACTCGTGCGCGGCCCCTCGCGCGCCACCTCGGAGAGCAGCGCGCGCTCGGTCTGCTCCAGCGTCGAGAAGTCGACCGAGAAGAAGTTCGCCACCATCTCGTCGCAGGCCAGCTGGTCGAGCGTGGCGGCCAGGTCGCGGCTCTCGAACAGCCGGCTGGCCAGCAGCTGCAGCAGGAACGGGTGGCAGGCGGTGCGCTGCAGCACGAGCTCGACCTCTTGCGCGGCGAAGCCGCCGCGTGCGAGCAGGTCGCGGCCGTCCTCGGGCGAGAGAGGGGTCAGGTACAGCGGCGGGATGAAGCCCTGCAGGAACGGCGAGGTGGGCAGCGGCGCCTCCTCGTCGAGCAGGCCCAGCACGCGCGTGGCGGTGATCACGGTGCGCAGGTCCTGCCCGCGCGAGAGCACGCGCCGCAGGCGCGCCAGCACGCCGGGGTCGCCGCGGCCGACGACCAGCAGCTCCTCCGCCTCGTCGACCAGCAGCAGCAGCCGCCAGCCGCTGCGCACGGTGCGCCGCACCAGGGTCGAGATCATCTCCGCGATCGAAAGGCTCTCCAGGTCCTCGACCGCGACGTCGGTCGCCCGGCGAAACGACTCCGCGTCCTCGACGCTCGACAGCAGCGTCTCGGCCAGGCCGCGTGCGTCGCCGCTGCCCTGCAGGTCCCAGTACAGCGCGACGAACGAGGTCTCGCGGCTGCGCTGGACGCGGTGCTCGATCTCCCGCAGCAGGCTGGTCTTTCCGAGCCGCCGGGCGCCGAGCACCCACAGCGACTGCCGCTCGCCGTCCAGGACCTCGGAGACGAGCGCCTGGCGCCCGAAGAAGTCCTCGCCGCGCACGAAGCTGCCGACGATGAAGGGGTTGCGCGCCGCGGGCGGGGGGCTGGCCATGGAGCGCCTAGTCTGCCACAGGCGCCGGCTGCGCCGGGCGTGGCTCGTCCTCGGCGCCGGGCGGACCCTCCAGCTCGACCGCCAGGCGCGCAGCCTCGACGTCCTCGACCCGGATCGTGCTGCGGCCCTGCTCGAGCATGCGGCTCACCGCGTGCACGCAGTACTTCTGGACGAAGTACGGGCGCAGCCGCGAGAGCTCCAGGATCCGCTCCACGGCCGCCGGCCGGAAGCGGAAGACGCCCGCCACCGGCTCGCGCACCAGCGCCTCGGCCTCCTCGCGGGTGAACGGGGCGAGCTCGAGCTCGTCGAAGAAGTTGTACCAGGGCGAGACCTCACTCTTCCAGCGGCGGCGGATCGCGACCCCGCTCATCACGGCCACCAGGTTCTCGGAGAAGCTCTTCATGAAGATCCCGCGCAGGCGCTGGTTCACGCTCTCCGAGTACTCGTTGAGCACGTCGACCTCGTCGATCAGCAGCGCCAGCTTGACCTTGCGCTGGGTACGCGTCTTCAGCTCGGCCAGCACCGCCGGCAGGTCGTGGCTGAAGTCGCGCGCCTCGTAGCCTTCCCGATCCAGCCGGAAGCGCAGCGCCTCGCGCGTCGGCGTGGACAGCTCCAGGCCGTCGACGATCTCCGCCATCATGGCGTGGAAGAACGAGCTGCTCCGGCACCCCCTGCAGGTCGACGAACACCGGGAAGAAGCGCCACTCGCCCGCCTCGTCCTCGGCCAGCACGCGCTTGAGGTGGTGCAGGAACGTGGTCTTGCCGATCCGCCGCTCGCCCGTGATCATCAGGCTGTTGCGGTTCAGCGTGCTCAGCATGCGCCGCGTCAGCTTCTCGCGCCCGTAGAACATCTGGTGGTCGAGCACCGGCGCGCCCGCGATGTAGGGATTGAAGCGCAGGCGCAGGGCGCGTCGGCGCCTGAGGCGCTGGCTGCCCCAGCCGAGGCCGACCAGCGAGACCGCGCCGGCGAGCGCGGCCGGCAGGAAGTAGCGGGTCTCGTAGAAGCGCAACCGCCGTTCGACCGTGAACGAGATCGGGCGCGAGAGAAGGCCCGCGCTGTCGGTGGCGCTGACGCTGATCGCGTTCGGCCCGGGCTCGAGGGGCAGCTCGCGCACGAACTGCTGCGAGCGCACCGGCTCGGCTGACGGCGCCGTCGGCAGCACGATCTCGCCGACCAGCCGCCCGCCCACGCGGAACTCGATCCGCTGCAGGCCGCGGTCGTCGTTCGCCACTCCCTGCAGCGAGACGCTCGCCGCCTCGACGCTCGGCTGCGGCTCGAACACGCTGAGCGTCGGCTCCTCGTTCGGCAGCCAGCGCGCGAACAGCGCCTCGCCCGTGCGCCGCGCCGCCTCGGTCAGCCGCTCGCGCGCCGCCGCGTGGCCCGGGTCGCGGCTCAGTACCGCCTCGAAAGCCACCTGTGCGTCGGGGAAGCGGGACTCCTTCATCAGCGCCTCGCCGCGCGCGAACAGGCGCTCGATCTCGAGGCGCAGCTCCTTCTGCCTGCGCGTTCCCTCCTTGATCTTCAGGGCGCGGGCGAGCAGCGCGCGTGCCTCGGCGTTCTCCGGGTCGGCGGCGGCGTAGGTGAGCGGCCCCAGCGCCTGCTCGTACTGCCCGGCGTCGAACAGCGCCTTGCCCTGCAGTCCCGCCTCGCGGCGCCTGGAGCGGGTGGTGGTCCCCAGGATCGCCGCCTGCGCCGCGTCGCGGCCGGCGAGCGCGCGCGGCTCGCGCGGATCGATGTCGAGCGCCTCGTTGAACGCGAGCATCGCGTCGCTGGCCTTGTCCTCCTGCAGCAGGCGCTGGCCGTCCGCCACCCGCTGCTCGAGGCGCTGGGCGCGGGCCGCCGCGTCGGCCACCTCCTTCTGGGCGGCGCGCAGGCGCTCGGACTCGGCCGTCACGGCCCGCAGGCGCTCGGCGTCGAGGCCCTTCGCCAGCGACTCGGCCTGCTTCAGGAGCGCCAGCGCCTGGTCGAACGACCCGTGCCGACCGAGCTCGCGCGCCTCGCGCAGCAGCCGGTCCACCTCGGCGCGCGCCTTGCGCACCATCAGCGCGTTGCGCCCACTCTGGGCCTCGGCCCGCAGCCGGCCGAGGTTGGCGCCCTCGGCGGAGTGCTTGACGACGCCGGCCTGCTCCTCGCGGTCGAACAGGGAGATCGCGGCGTCCAGCCGCGCGCGCGTCGCCTCGTCGCCGGCGGATTCCTGCCGCAGCAGGCACAGGCCCTTGTAGTAGTACGGCAGGTAGTCGATGAAGTCCATGCCGTAGGTACGGACGTTCCTGCCCGAGGCGGGCCGGGACTCCAGTGCCCGGTCGACGTTGCGGACGCAGTCGGCCCAGCGGCGGTCCGGGACGTCGCGGTCCCTGGCCTGCAGGTAGTAGTCGTACCACTCCTGCACCGCAAAGGCGGGCTGGGCTGCGAGCAGCGGGACGGCAGCCGCGAGCAGGGCTCGGGTCGCGGGGCGCACCTACGTCTCGAGCACCTACTTCTCGAACATCGCGGCGATGTGCGCGCCGCGCGCAGTGGCCGTCAGCGGGTCCGTGGCGATCCGCAGCTGCGAGACCTCGACCGGGAAGCGGCGTGCGCGCAGCGTGCGCTCGAACAGCTCGCGGAAGCCCTTCGGCTTGGCGCTGCCGCCGGCCAGCACGATCGGCAGCGCGCGCTCGGTCCTGGGCAGCGTCTCCGCGCGCGAGATGGCGCGGCGCAGCGTGTCCACCAGCGACTCCACCACGTCCTCGTAGTAGATGTGCAGCGCCTTCTCCATCTTGTCCTTCGGGCTCCTCGACAGGTCGAGGCTCTCCTCCTTGATCGCCTTCACCCGCGTCGCGTGCTCGCCGACGGCCTCGCCCACCGAGCGGTCGATGAAGTCGCCGGCCTTGGCCTGCGACACCATGATCGAGGGGATCGACAGGAAGGCCAGCGTGGCGTTGCACATCCCGCCGCCGCAGGAGATGCCGATGCCGGTGAAGTTGTGGTCCTCCAGCTCGGAGAAGATGACCGCCAGCCCCTCGTTGATGGCCATCGCCTTGTAGCCCAGCGACTGGAAGTGCTGGCGCAGGCTGGCCTCGTGGTAGGTCAGCTGCGCCTCGTGGCCCAGCGCCGCCGCGGGCACGGAGAAGGCCAGCACCTCGCCGGGCGAGCGGGGCTTGGGCACCAGGCTCTGCAGGATCGCCTCCAGCACCGGCCAGGCCTGCTTCTCCCGCGGGTTCAAGAGCCCGTCCGCCATCGGCCGCAGCGCCTCGGCGTTGAACATGTTGGCGAAGCGCTCGGTGGCGGAGCCGAAGATGACCAGCTCGTCGCCGTCCCGGTAGTAGTGGATGTCGTTCTGCTGCTGGATCGTGCGCTCGGTCACGGGCGAGTACGGCACGGGGATGAAGGCGTTCAGCTGCGAGGCGCAGGCGACGTCCTTGCCCCCGCGCCGCGCGACCACCACCTTGCTGGTGCCGACGTCGATGCCCACCGGGTGCGAGCCGCTCTTCACCAGGTCCTCGATCCGCTCCGGCTGGTCCTCGGGAGCCTTCCACAGGTGATCCTTGTTCTCCGCCATCTCGCTACCCTCCGCCTGCATGGCGCCGTGGCTCCGGGGCTTCGGCGCGGCTGTTCCCGGGCGAATCTGCGTCGGCGGCCTGCTCCGCCAGCCAGCGATCGTACTGCGCCACCCTCTGCCGTCGCAGGTCGGCCAGCGAGAGCCCGCGTCTTCCGGCCTCGCCGGCCAGCTGCCTCTCGGCGGCGGCGACGCCCGGCCAGGGCTCTCCCATGCGCGCGACGAGGCCCTCGTCGTGAGTGAAGCCGAACAGCGCCACGGCCGGCGACGGCCGCCCGTACTGGTCGGGCAGACCGAAGGCCGCGAACGGAAAGCCGCGGGCCCAGTCGAGGTGGTGGCCGATCAGGTGCTTGCGCGAGTTGACGCTGGCGAGCCCGTGCGTGACGCACAGGTCCGGCTCGATCGTCCACTTCTGGCGCAGGTAGTCGGTCAGGCTGCGGCCGGCCTCGAGCTGCGCGCGCGTGATGGGCAGGGCGCGGCCGCCTTCCCAGCGCGTCTCGAAGGAGACGCCGATCGTCGGCCCGTTCAGGTTCAGGAAGACGCGCCTCCCGACGCGCCAGACCGACATGCCGGCGTGGTTCGCCTTCGTCTGCTCCTCGACCACGCGGAAGACCTGGCCGAAGCGGTCGATCAGGTAGTGGTAGACGCGGTTCTTCCGCAGGTAGTGCAGCAGGTTCTGGCTGGAGTCGCGCAGCTTGCCGTTGAAGGACTCCTCGAGCGGCCAGATGTCGCTCTCGGAGGTGTGGAAGACGATCCCGATCGGGCGGTCCTGGGCCTCGCCCTCCATCCCGCGCTCGACGTCGAAGACGTGGTAGCGCCGGGGCTCGCCGGCGACGGCGTAGGACGTGTCGATGCGCAGGCCGTTGCTGTACAGCTCGAAGCCCTTGCCCGACTCGACCAGCCAGACCCGCTCGGGGGCGACGGTGCGCGGCACGTCGGGCAGCGCCTCGGCGACCGGCAGCGCCTGCGGCGCGCCGGCCAGGCTCGCGGCCGCCGGCGCCACCGCGGGCGTGGCGCGCGAGCGGGGGTACGCGGCGAGCGCGATGCCGGCCGCCGCCACCAGCAGCAGCGCCGCCACGTTCAGCGCTCGTCGCGCTCGGCGCGGCAGCTCGCGGCTGCGAGCCCGCGGCGGCGCGAGCGCACCGTTCGGGTTGCCCGAGAAGAGCGGCCGCGCGGCCGCGACGCCCGTCACGCGATAGGCCAGCCAGCGCAGGGGAGCACCCGGCACGGCCTGCAGCTTCTGGTCGACCCGCTGGTAGCGCTCCAGCGAGCGGCGCAGGAAGCGCAGCTTCTCGACCGGGTCGCGGATCTCGCGGCCCCCCTGCTCCAGGTCCGCGATCGGGTCGGGGCGCAGCCTCACCAGCCGCGGGAGGCGTGGCTCGTCTCGGGTGGAAGGCGCCGTCGCCGGTGAGGGCCGCGGGCGCGCCGCCGCGGCAGCCCGCGCTGGGGGCTCCGAGCGTCTGCCGACACGACGACCCGACTGAAGACGCGCCAAAACCTTCTCCGCCCGGGAATTATAGGGTTCGGCAGGGCCGGGTCAAAGCGAACCGGCGGGCTCGACGGTCCCGCCGGCGCCCGATCGGTCGGCTTGAGGCGCTGCGCCGCGGGGCCTAGAATCCCCGGAAGCGCATGGGACCCGGCGGGCCGCACGGTGAGAGTCGCAAGCCGCGGCGCGAGCCCCGCGTGGCCGTCGACCTGGCCGCGACGCTGGGCGGCCGCGCCCCGCACGCGGCGCGCGTGGTGGACCTCAGCCTGCTCGGCTGTCTCGTGCGCTCGCAGGCCGCGCTCGACGGCGGGACCGTCCTCGACCTGCGCCTGGAGCTGCCCGACGGGCTGCTCCGCACCAAGGCGCGGGTGGCGGAGGCGTCCATCGACGGCGATTCCCCGCCCGACTCGCCGAGGCAGTTCCTGACCGGGCTCGAGTTCTTCGGCCTCGCGGCAGCCGACGAGGTCCGCCTGCGCCGCTTCGTCGAGTCCGAGTCCAGACGGAGAAGGGGTGCGCACCCGCCCTCTCCGTGAGGCCACCCTGCGGGAGCTGCGGCCGCTGCTCGAGGAGGAGTCCGCGCAGTGGGAGGCGGAGCTGGGCTGGGACTTCTCCGACGTGCGGGCGGCGGTGGCCGCGGGAATCGAGCGCGGCACGCTCCTCGGCCGCTGGCTGGGCGACGGCCGGCGGGCCCACGCGTACTGCTACTACATGGTCGACTCGGGCCGCGTGATCGTCGGCTCGGTCTTCGCCTCGCTCGGCCAGCGCGGTCGCGGCCTCGAGGAGGCGCTGGTCGACGCCGTCGTGGCCGACGCCCGCGCGGAGCGGGGCGGGACGCGCGTCGAGTGCCAGACCCTGTTCTGCAGCTCGGCCGCGGTCGACGGCCGCTTCGCGGCGGCGGGCTTCACGGGCCGGCCGCGCCACTACATGCGCCGCGAGCTTGGGGACGCGCTGCCCGCCGCCGACGCGCCGCTGCCTCCTGGCGTGTGCCTGCGCCCCCTGCGGCGCGAGGAGCTGCAGTCGGCTGCCGAAATCGTCTACCGCAGCCACTTCGGGTCCGTCGACGCCGCGCTCAACCAGACCTACGCCACGCCGGCCAGCTGCCGCACCTTCGTCGAGACGCTCGTGCTGCGCTCGGGCTGCGGCCGCTTCGAGCCGGAGGCCTCGTGGCTCGCCCAGGGGCCGAAGGGGCCGCTCGGCGTGCTGATCGCGAGCCGGCTGGCGCCCGCCAACGGCCACGTGTGCCAGGTCTCGGTCACGCCGGAGGCGCAGGCGCGCGGCGTCGGCCGCGCGCTGATGGCCGCCTCGCTGCACGCGTTCCGCGCCCTGGGCCTGGCGAGCGCGACGCTCTCCGTGACCGTCGCCAACGACCGCGCCCACCGCCTCTACGAGCTGCTCGGCTTCCGCGTGCAGCGCACGTTCGCCGCTCACGCCTGGGCGCGCCCGCCGGGGCGGATCGAGCTGCCGGGGTGAGCCTCGCGCTCGCGCTTTGGCTGGCGCTCGCGCCCACCTCGCCTGGCGGCGGCGCGGTGCTGGTCGTCCCGCCCGCGGGGCCGGAGGGCGCCGCGACGGGCTGGCTCGGCGCGCTCGTCGCCGAGCTGCTGCCGCGCGCGCTGCAGCGCGCGGGCGTGCCGGCGGTGCCCGACGGAGACCGGCGAGCGGCACAGGAGGCGCTCGGCGTCTCCGCCGCGGCGACCACGCGCGCGACGAGCATCCGCGTGGCCGAGGCCCTCGGCTCGTCCCGGCTCGTCGTCGGCTCCTGGGAGGAGCGTGCCGGCGAGACGGTGCTGTCGCTGCGCCTGCTGGACGCCGAGCGCGGCACGCTCAGCGCACCGCTCGTCGGCAGCGCCCCGGCCGCCGGGCTGGGCGGCCTCGTCCACTCCCTGGCGTGGGACGTGGCGCTGGCGGGCCCTCGGCCGCCGACGGGGACGCGCGAGGCGCTCGTGAACGCGGGGGAGGCGACGCCGTTCGAGGCCCTGCGCGCGCTGGGCGAGGGGCTGGCGGCGCGCGAGGCCAGCGCGCGCATCGCCGGCGTGCGCCGGGCGCTCGCTGCCGCCCCGGACTGCGAGGAGGCGGCGCTGGCGCTCGCCCGCCTGCTCGTCGACAGCAGCGCCTTCGAGGAGGCCCGGGCCGCACTCGGCCACGTCCGGCAGGACTCGCCGTTCTCCCGCGACGCGCGCTTCCTCGAGGGCGTGGCGCTCATCGGCCTGCGCCGCTTCCGGGAGGCCGACGTGCTCTACGCGCAGCTCGCGCAGGAGCGGTCGACGGCGGCGGCGCTCGCGAACCGGGGGCTCGCCCGGCTGAGGGCAGCCGCCGGCGTGAACGGGGCGTCGACGCTGCTGCGCGAGGCCGTGGAGGTCGAGCCGGCGTCGGTCGACCTGCCCTTCGACCTCGGCTACGGCCTGCTGGTAGAAGGCGACGCGCCCGCCGCCGTCTTCTGGCTCAAGGGCGCAGTGCGCCGTGACCCGGCGGACGCGCAGGGCAGGCTGGCCCTGTCGTGGGCGCTCGCGGCGAGCGGCCGGGCGGCGGAGGCAGAGGAGCAGTGGCGCGCGGCCGTCGCGCTGACGCCGGCGCTGGCGGGCCTGCGCAACCCGGACCCGACGCGCCGCTTGGAGCGCGTGCTCGTCTCCGAGCGCGGGCTGCTGCTCGACCCGGAGCGGCGCTCGGACGCCGAGGAGGCCCGCACGCGTGCGACGCACGGCGAGTCCCTGCTGCAGGCGAACGACCTCGCGGGGGCCGTCTCCGAGCTGGCGCGGGCGGCGCTGCTGGACCCGTATCTCGCCCGCCCGCACCTCCTGCTCGCGCGCGCGCACCGCTCGCGCGGCGAGAACGACAAGGCGGTCGAGGAGCTGCGGATGGCGCTGTGGTGTCGCGAGGACCCGACCGTCCGGCGCGAGCTGGCCGACCTGCTGCGCTCGCTCGGCCGCGTGGAGGAGGCGAAGCGCGTCGCGGGCTGAAGCGCCCGGCTGCTATGATTCTGGAGTGATCCGGGTCCTGTGCGCGCTGGCGCTGGTGGCGGCCGGCCAGCAGCCGAGCGGTCCGTTGCCGCGCCAGCCCGCGGCCGCGCCCGCCGCCCCGGCGCGCGCCCCTGCAGCGGCGCCGATGCCCCCGCGCCCGCCGGCGCCGCCCGGCCTCAGCTGGCAGGACGCCGACCAGGTCAGCCAGACCCTGGCGCGAATCGAGCGGCGGCTGCGCACCGGCAGGCCCGCCGCCGAGCAGCCCCTGGTCGTCACCGAGCGCCAGCTCAACTCGTACCTCAACCTCGCTCTGGCGGCGGCGCTTCCGCCCGGCGTTTCGGGGCTCGAGCTGCGGATCTCCCAGGACCGCCTGGGCGCGCACGCGCTCGTCGACCTCGACCGCGTGAAGGGCAAGCTGCCGCCGGGGGCGACCGGCGGGCTGCTGGCCCTCCTGGGCGGCACCCTCCCGGTCGAGCTGAGCGGCCGGCTGGCCGCCACGAACGGGACGGGCCGCATCGACGTCGATCAGGCGAGCGTCGGCGGCGTCAGCCTGCCCGCCTCGCTGGTGGCGCAGATCGTGAGCCTCTCGACGCGCAGCGCGAAGCAGCCACGCGGCTTCGACATCGCCGCCCCCTTCGCCCTGCCCTGGACGGCTCGCGAGGTGCGGCTCGAGCCCGGGCGTGCCCTCGTGAGCTTCTTCCCGAAGCAGCCCTAGCGACCCGCCGGCCGGCGGCGGCGGCTCGCGGCCGGACCTGCCCGCCCGCGCGGGCGTGGCATGATCCGCACGAGCAAATGGACCTCCAGGCGCCCGTCCAGTTCGTCAAGGGTGTGGGGCCGCGCCGAGCCGAGGCGCTCGCGAAGCTCGGCGTGCGCACGGCCGAGGACCTGCTGCTGCACCTGCCGCTGCGCTACGAAGACCGCTCCAGCTTCGCGCGCGTCGCCGAGCTGCGGCCGGGGATGCGGGTCTCGGTGGCCGGCGAGATCGCGATCGCGGGCCTGCGGCGAGCCCGCCGGATGACGGTCTACGAGCTGCGGCTGGAGGACGGCAGCGGCCGGCTGAAGGCCGTGTTCTTCAACCAGCCCTTCCTCAAGGACGTGCTGCTGCGGGGCCGGCGGGTGGTGCTGTTCGGGCTGGTCGAGCAGGACGCGTTCGGCTCGCGCCTGCTGGTGATGCGCTCGCCGCAGTACGAGCTGTTGGAGGGCGAGCCCGGGGGCTGGCGTGCACACCGGCCGGATCGTGCCCGTCTACGAGAAGCTCGGCCCGCTCACGGTGAAGCCGCTGCGCCGCGTGCTGTCGCAGCTCGCCGCGCAGCTGCCGCTCGAGCTCGAGGACCCGCTGGACGCGGCGCTGCGCGAGCGGCTGTCGCTCGTCGGGCGCGGCGAGGCGCTGCGGCGCGTGCACCTGCCCGCGGACGCCGACGCGCTCCCCGCGCTCAACGCGTTCCGCTCCCCGGCGCACGTGCGGCTGATCCTCGAGGAGCTGCTGCTGTACCAGCTCGGTCTGGCGCGGCGCCGGCGCGGCCTGCGCAGCGAGCGCAAGCGGGCGGCGTTCGACGTCTCCGGCGCGGCGCGCGAGGCGGTCAAGCGCATCCTGCCCTTCCCGCTGACCGGCGCGCAGAGGCGCGTGCTGCGCGAGATCGCGGACGACCTGCGCTCGCCACACCCCATGAACCGCCTGGTGCAGGGGGACGTCGGCTCGGGCAAGACGCTGGTCGCACTGCTGTCGATGGTGATCGTCCTCGAGAACGGCCACCAGGCCGCGTTCATGGCCCCGACCGAGATCCTGGCCGAGCAGCACTTCCTGACCTTCAGGCGCCTGCTGAAGCGCTGTGCCTACCGCGTCGAGCTCGTGACCTCGGCAGTCAAGGGCAAGGAGCGCCGCGAGGCGCTCGCGCGCGTGGCCTCGGGAGAGGCGCAGATCGTGATCGGCACGCACGCCCTGATCCAGGAGGGCGTCACGTTCCGCCGGCTCGGCTACGCCGTCGTCGACGAGCAGCACCGCTTCGGCGTGCTGCAGCGCGAGGACCTGCGCCGGAAGGGCTACGACGTGGACGTGCTGGTGATGACGGCGACGCCGATCCCGCGCACGCTCGCGCTCACCGCCTACGGCGACCTCGACGTGTCGGTCGTCGACGAGAAGCCGCCGGGCCGGACGCCGGTGACGACGCTGCTGCGGCCGGCGTCGCAGCGGCGCGAGGTCCTCGAGCTCGTGCGGCGCTCCGTGGCGCAGGGCCGCCAGGCATACGTCGTCTACCCGCTGGTGGAAGAGTCGGACAAGCTCGAGGACGTGAAGGCCGCCAGCCAGGCGGCGGGGGAGTGGGCGGCGGCGCTGCCGGGCGTGCGCGTCGGCCTGCTCCACGGGCGCCTGAAGAGCGCCGAGAAGGAGCAGGCGATGGCGGCCTTCTCCCGGGGCGAGACGCAGGTTCTGGTCGCGACCACCGTGATCGAGGTCGGGGTGGACGTGCCCAACGCGAGCGTCATGGTGATCGAGCACGCCGAGCGCTTCGGCCTCGCGCAGCTGCACCAGCTGCGGGGCCGCGTCGGGCGCGGCGCGGCCAGCTCGAGCTGCGTGCTGCTGGCCCACGGCCGGCTGTCGGAGACGGCCCGCGCGCGGCTGGACGTGCTGACCGCGAGCGAGGATGGCTTCGCGATCGCGGAGAAAGACCTCGAGCTGCGCGGCCCGGGCGACTTCTTCGGCACGCGCCAGTGGGGCATGCCGGCCCTGCGCGTCGCCGACCTCGTGCGCGACCGCGCCCTGCTCGAGCGTGCGCGCGAGGAGGCGCAGCGGCTCGTGGAGTCGGAGACGCTGCCGCCGCCGCTCGTCGCGTTCCTCGAGCGCGGCGGCTGGGAGCGCCGCTTCGGCCTCGCCCGAGTCGGCTGACGAGCCTACTGGCCGTTGACGCGTGCCTCGGCGGCCCGATCGAGCCCATTAGGCAAACGGCCGGTTCAAACGCTTCACCCCACCTGGACCGATTGGCTCTATGGCCATCCGCGGTGGGAAGCTAGTCTTCCGGGGACTTCGTGTCCCACGCCCCGGTTTCCGGGCCGGCGTGTAGAGTTGGGGCGGCGTCCAAGGTCGGGTCGGCGTGCGCGGTGGAGTCGGCGCGTAGAGAGGGAGAGAGCCATGAGCGTCAGTCAGCTCGCGAGGTCGATCAAGGCCTCGCCCACCCTGAAGCTCAACGAGACCGCGGCGAAGCTGCGGGAGAAGGGCGAGCCCGTGATCCACCTCGGCGGGGGCGAGCCGAAGAGCCGGGCCCCGCTCGACGCCGTGCTCAACTGCGCGACGCAGCTCAACTCCGGCGAGGTGCGCTACGCGCCCGCCGACGGCCTGCCCGCGCTCAAGAAGGCCATCCTGCGCTACACGGAGGAGAACTACGGGCGGCTGCTCTCGCCGCTGAACGTGGTCGCCTCGAGCGGCGCCAAGCAGTCGATCATGACGCTGCTGTACGCGATCCTCGAGCCCAAGGACGAGGTGGTGTACCCGGCGCCCTACTGGGTCAGCTACCCCGAGATGGTGAAGCTCGCCGGAGGCGTGCCGGTGGCCGTCACGCCCGAGGACGGGACCTTCCAGCCGAGCGTGCCGGACATCGCCGACAAGGTGGGCTCCTACACGAAGGCGATCATCCTCAACAGCCCGAACAACCCTTCCGGGATCATGTACCCGGCCGACTTCGTCGCGGAGATGGTCGAGTTCTGCGAGAAGAAGAACCTGTGGCTGGTGATGGACGACCTGTACAACCGCCTGGTGTTCGACGGCCAGAAGGCGCCGAACCCCTACGACTACGCCAAGCTGCCGGTCGAGCAGTCGAGGCTGGTCGTGGTCCAGGGCGTGTCGAAGATGTACGCGATGACCGGCTTCCGCATCGGCTGGGCGCTGGGCAACCGCGAGCTGGTCGAGGCGATGACGAACATCCAGTCGCACCAGACCTCCGGCCCCGTCACCGTCTCGCAGTGGGCGGCGGTGGGCGCGCTGTCGGGCGTGCAGACGCCGATCGAGTCGCTGCGGCTCACGCTCGAGAACCAGCGCAACGTGATGCTGGAGCGGCTGTGCACGATCCCCGGCGTGGCGGTCACCAGGCCGAGCGGGACCTTCTACTGCTTCCCCGACTTCAGTGCCTACATGAAGGACTCCCAGAAGCTGGCCGAGTTCCTGCTCGAGCGCGTGCGCGTGGTCACGGTGCCGGGGAAGGAGTTCGGCATGGAGGGCCACCTGCGCCTCTCCTACTGCGGGACGATCAAGGAAATCATGGACGGCCTCGAGCGCATCAAGTGGGCGATCGACCCCTCCGCGCCCAACGAGCTGTTCCTGGGCGACCGCAAGCTGGTGAGGGACTGGGCATGAACCTCTTCCTCGACGTCGCCTCGCCCGCCGTCGCACAGGCCGGCGCGCTCGCCAGCCTGTACGGCCTGGAGAACCACGGCCTCTCCAACCTGCGCCGCGTCTACTGGAACCTGCCGGCGGGCGCCCTCTACGAGGAGGCGATCCACCGCTCGGAGGGCCAGATCAGCGAGCACGGGACCTTCATCGTCAGCACGGGCAAGCACACGGCGCGCGCCGCGGCCGACAAGTTCGTGGTGCGCGAGCCGTCGACCGAGGAGCACGTCTGGTGGGGCCAGTACAACCGGCCCTTCAACCCGGAGAGCTTCAGCTCGCTCCACGCGCGCCTGTGCGGCTACCTGCAGGGTCGCGACGTGTTCGTGCAGGACGTCTACGGCGGCGCCGACCCCGAGCACCGGCTGGCCGTGCGCGTCGTCACCCAGAAGGCGTGGCACTCGCTGTTCGCGCGCACCATGTTCCTGAAGAACCAGACGCTCGAGCAGTTTCGCCGCCACGTGCCGGACTTCACGATCATCGCGGCGCCCGGCTTCCAGGCGAGCCCGCTGGCCGACGGCACGCGCAGCGAGACCTTCATCGTGCTCAACTTCCGCCAGAAGCTGGCCATCATCGGCGGCACCGGCTACGCGGGCGAGATCAAGAAGACGATCTTCACCGTGCTCAACTACCTGCTGCCGCTCGAGGGCGTGCTGTCGATGCACTGCTCCGCGAACGTCAGCCGTGAGGGCGAGGTGGCCATCTTCTTCGGCCTCTCCGGCACGGGCAAGACCACGCTCAGCGCCGACCCCGCGCGCCGGCTGATCGGCGACGACGAGCACGGCTGGGGCACGCACGGCGTCTTCAACTTCGAGGACGGCTGCTACGCGAAGGTGATCCGGCTCTCGGCCGACGCCGAGCCCCAGATCTTCGCCTGCACGCGGCGCTTCGGGACGATCCTGGAGAACGTGGTCTACGACCCGGTCTCTCGGCTGCTCGACCTCAACGACGAGCGGCTCACCGAGAACACGCGCGGCGCCTACCCGCTCGACTTCATCGAGAACGCCGTCCCGGACAAGCGCGCCGGCCACCCGAAGAACGTCGTGTTCCTCACCTGCGACGCGAGCGGCGTGATGCCGCCCATCTCCCGGCTGTCGCCGGACCAGGCGACCTACCACTTCATCTCGGGCTACACGAGCAAGATCGCCGGCACCGAGATTGGTCTCGGCATCGAGCCCGAGATCACCTTCAGCGCGTGCTTCGGCGGGCCGTTCATGGTCCACCACCCCTACGTGTACGCGGAGCTGCTCAAGAAGAAGATGCTGCAGCACGACGCGGCGTGCTGGCTCGTCAACACCGGCTGGACCGGCGGTCCCTTCGGGATCGGCAAGCGGATCAGCATCGGCCACACGCGCCGGCTGCTGAACGCCGCGCTCTCGGGCGGGCTCGACCAGGTGAGCTACCGCAGGGACCCGGTCTTCGGCTTCGACGTCCCGGAGAGCTGCGAAGGCGTGCCGGCCGAGATCCTCGAGCCGGCGAACACCTGGGGCAGCCGCGACGAGTACTACAAGAGGTACGACGCGCTCGCGGCGCGCTTCATCGAGAACTTCAAGGTGATGGCGGCCGGCTGCCCGAAGGGCGTCGCCGACCACGGGCCGCGGCGCCTGAGCGCGGCGCCCGCCGCTCGTTCGTAGGCCGCCCGGGCGCGCCGCCTTTTCAGCGTCGCGGCCGCGAGGGCCGCCTGGCCTTCGCCTTGCGGCGGGGCGTTTCGACGGCCCGTTCGACGTCGATGCTGCAGTCGGCCAGCAGGGCGGCCAGTGCCCCGATGGCAGCCAGCACCGGTGCGACCACGGCGCCGACCAGGCCGACCGTCAGCGGGAACTCGGCGACCGTGCGTCCCTTCTGTCTAACGATCACGCGACGGACGTTCCCCTCGTGGAGCAGCTTCCGCAGCTCCTCGACCACCTGTCCGCCCTGGACCTTGATCGTCTCCCACGCGCTCTGCTTCGGCATGGCCGCCTCCTCGTGGATGCCCGGGCGTCTCGCTTGCCGGGCTAACGCCGCTCGAGCTCGACCAGCAGGTCGGTGGTCTCGCCGCTCGTGATCGTCACTTCGCGCCTTTCGACGGAGAAGCCCGGCCGCACCAGCTCGACCACGTGGCGTCCCACGGAGAGGCGGATGAGCTGTGCCTCGCGGGCGGTCCCGCGGAAGGCGTCGTCCACGTAGACCGTCGCGTCGTCGGGCCGCACCTCGAGCCGAAGGCGGCCCAGGTCGCGGTCGACGGCCTCGGGCTCGTCGGCGTCGCTCGTGTCACGGTCGACCCCCGAGGAGTACCCGTAGTCGGGGTAGGCGTCGCCGCGGTAGCCGTAGCGGTAGCCGTAGTCGTACCCGTATCCGTATCCGTAGTCGTAGGGAGCGTAGTAGCCAGGGTAGAAGTAGCCGCCCGGGTAGTACGGCCAGCCGAGGTAGATCGAGGCGCCGAAGTGGGAGCGGCCGTAGCCCCAGCCGTAGTAGGGCCGGCTGTAGTAGGGCCGGTAGTACCGTCCGGAGTACGGCCGATAGGAGCCGTAGCCGGGGCGATAGTAGCGACCCGTGCCTGCGCGCGGGTGCCGCCGTTCAGCGGTGCTGCCACGGGTCGCGTACGACGGCGCAGACCTGTAGCGGGCGGGCGCCGCGGACCTGAAGCGGGCGGGCGTCGACCTCGCGCCGCCACCGGCCTGTCGCGGCCCGGACGACACCCCCCGCGCCGCCCCGGAACGGCCTCCGCCCCCGTGGCGCGATCCTGCGGCCTGGGCGGGCTGCTCGGCGAGGACCAGCAGTGCAGCGAGGGACAAGGCGGCGAGCAGCTTCGGTGTCATGGGCCCCTCCACGGGTGCCGGCGATCGCACGGACCGCCGCTACCGACGATAGCGTCCGCGCCGGCCCTCGGCAAGACCCTTTTCTCGCGAGCGCCCCGCACGCGTGCTAGGATCGCGAGCGGCCGACCGGGCGCAGGAGTCCCGATGGGGCGAACCGGCGATGAGTGACACGCCTGCTGCGGCAGAGACGCTCCCAGCCCCGCCGCCCACCGTCGCCGAAAGGCGCGGCGGCCGACTCGCGGAGGCGCTCCGCCGCCTGCCTGCCGGCCTCGCGCTGGGTGGGCTGGTCGGTCTCGTCGTGAAGGACCTCGACCTCGCGGCCCTGGTCTCGTTCGACGGATCGCGCGAGGTGCTGACCGTGCTGATCGCCCTCGTCGTCGCGGCCGCCTGGGCCGCCGGCCTGCGCCGGCTGATCGCTGTCCTGGCGTCGGGCTCGATCGCGCTCTGGGTCGTCGTGGCGTTCACGCCGCTGTGCCCCGCGTTGGCGGCCGGCCTCGTCCGCAGCGAGGTGGTGGAGCCGGCCGACGCCGTCTTCGTGAGCTTCGCCGCTCTGTCGCCGGGGGAGCTCGCTCGCGCCCAGGAGCGCAGCCGCCTGCTCCACGGCGTCGAGCTGGTCGCGCGCGGCAAGGCACCCCTGCTCGTCGTGCCGGAGAAAGACGCGGCGCGCGCCGGGGACGTGGCCGAGGTCATGCAGATCCTCGGCGTCGGCCCGGACAAGCTGCTCGTGCTGCCCGCCGGCCACAACACGCACGAGGAGGCACTGGCCCTGGGCCGGCTCTACCGCGAGAGGAGGTGGCGCCTGGTGGTGATCGTGACCTCGCCGCTGCACTCCTCCCGCGCCGGGGCCTGCCTTTCCCGCGAGGACGTGCGGGCCTTGCTCTCCCCGGCCCCGGAAACGCGCTTCGACGTCTTCGACCTGCGCCGGGCAGCGGACCGCATCGGCGCCTTCGGCAGCGTGATTCACGAGCAGATGGGCCGTTTCGTCTACCGTCTGCGCGGCTGGGTCTGACACCGGGTCGAAGGGTGGCGGCGTCCAGGGAGACGAAGGTCTTCGACCCGGCCGACGGGTTCGCGCCGCTCGACGACCCGTGGCTGGTCACCGACGCCACGCTCGCGCGGCGCGCAGGCCGCTGGTGCATGTACCTGGCCGGGAAGCTGCGCAGCCACGAGGGCATAGAGCTGTTCGGCGCTTCGCTGCCCGAGGGGGCGCCGCTCTCGGCCAGCGGCTGGAGGCTCACGCCGGACCTCGCACAGCCGACGCGCGTCGCGCTGCTCGCCGGCCACGACAGGAGCCGGGCGTGGGACCTGGCCGGCGGCCGTCACTGCCCCTCTTACGTGGAGGGCTGGGACCCGCGGCGCGGCCACACGGTCGAGCGCATCTACTACGCTGGTGGCGCGGCCAGCCCGTGGGGGCCCTACGCGATCGGCTACCTCGAGTGGGACGGCGAGAGGTGGGTCGACCAGGACGAGCCCGCGTTCAGCGCGCGCGAGGACTGGGAGCGCGGTAGCGTCTACGAGCCGAACGTCGTCTACGTCGACGGGTGCTGGAAGATGTGGTACGTCGCCGGCTCGAACCAGGAGGACTACCTCGTCCAGGGATTCGCCGAGAGCGCCGACGGCCAGTCGGGCTGGGGCGAGCGCCGCGTGTTCTTCCCGCCGGAGCAGAAGGTCTTCGACTTCTGCGTGACTCGCACGCCGGGCGGCTACGAGGCGGTGTTCTCGCGGGTGTGGCTGGGCAAGTCGTCTCCGCCCGCGCAGACGGGACTGTGGTGGTGCCGTGCGAGCGAGCCGTTCGCCGACGCCGCGCGCTGGAGCACGCCCGTGCAGATCATGACGGGCGAAGACCGCGGCTGGCACGCCGGTCCCTGGAAGCCGTGCCTCCGCTACGACGAGGAGCAATCCGAGCGTATGTTCGTGTTCTTCGACGGCCAGTACCTCGTGCCCGGCCGGCCCGGCTTCCCCTTCGTGTTCACGCTGGGCTGCCTCGAGCTGGACCGGCCCCGCTGAGGCCCGGCACCCTCTCGGGAAAGGCGCTATCGTCCTCGCATGTCGCGGATCATCGCGGGTGCGGCGAGGGGCCGGCGGCTCAGGACCGCCGGCGGCGAGGCCACGCGGCCGACCGGCGCGCGGGTGCGGCAGACGCTGTTCGACATCCTCGCGCCCGAGATCCCCGGCTGCCGCTTCCTCGACGCGTTCGCCGGCAACGGCGGCGTCGGGCTCGAGGCGCTGTCGCGCGGCGCCGCGAGGGTGGTGCTCGTCGACCGCGCGGCAGGTGCGGTGCTGGCCCTGCGCGAGAACGCGCGCGCGCTCGCGGGCGCCGGCGGGGAGGTCCAGGTCTTCCGCCAGGACGCGCGCACGGCGCTGGCGTCCTTCGCGGACCAGGGGCTGACCTTCGACGTCGTCTACCTGGACCCGCCCTACGCCAGCGAGCTCTACGTTCCGCTGCTCGAGCTGGTCGGCGCCAGGCTGCTCGACGAGGGCGGCGTGGTCGTGGCGGAGCACTTCCACAAGCGCGTCCTTCCGGAGAGAATAGGCGGCCTCGCGCGGAGGCGCCTGGCGCGCATCGGAGACCACTGCCTGAGCTTCTACCGTCGCGGCGGGCGCGCCGGGACGGCCGGCACGGAAGAAGGGGGAGATGAACAGCAGGCGCCGTGACAGCTCGCTCGCGGTCTTCCCGGGCTCTTTCGACCCGATCACGAACGGCCACCTCGACATCGTGGAGCGCGGGCTGCGCATCTTCGACCGCGTGCGGATGGCGATCCTGGTCAACGTCGACAAGCAGCCGCTGTTCAC
Source organism: uncultured Acidobacteriota bacterium (assembly GCA_963831755.1). Classification (GTDB taxonomy): domain Bacteria; phylum Acidobacteriota; class Vicinamibacteria; order Fen-336; family Fen-336; genus DATBSL01. The sequence continues at coordinate 8,885 of CAWHRC010000024.1, read as the reverse complement.
GGTCGAGGAGCGCCTCGCGATCATCCGCGAGGCCTACCAGGGCAACCCGCGCGTCGAGGTCGACACCTTCAGCGGCCTGCTGGTCGACTACGCCGAGCGCGTGGGCGCCAGCGTGATCATCCGGGGCATCCGCGCGATCTCGGACTTCGAGTACGAGTTCCAGATGGCGCTCATGAACCGGCGGCTCAACCCGCAGATCGAGACCGTGTTCATGATGCCCGCGGAGAGCTACTCGTACGTGTCGTCCCGGCTGGTGAAGGAGGTCTTCCAGCTCGGTGGCCGGGTCACGGACGTCGTGCCGCCGGTCGTGGAGCGGCGGCTCAGCGAGAAGTACGGCACGCCGCTGCGGCCGGCGCCCGGGAGGAGGAAGACGGGGTGAGCGAGGCGAAGGGGACGCGCGCGGCGAGGCTAGCCTCGCGTGCGCGCAGGCTCGAGCTGTCGCCCACGGTGGCGATGGCGGCCCGGGCGCGAGCCCTCAGGGCGACGGGCGTGCGCGTGCTCGACTTCACGGTGGGAGAGCCCGACCAGCCGACGCCGGGGCACGTGGTGCAGGCGGGCAAGGACGCCATCGACGCGGGCCGCACGAAGTACGCGCCGGCGTCCGGCCTCCCGGAGTTGCGCGCCGCCGTGGCGCAGCGCTACCGCGAGGACTTCAGTGTGTCCTTCGCGCCCGAGGAGGTCTGCGTCGCCGTCGGCGGCAAGCAGGCCCTCGCCCTGCTCTACCAGGCCGTGCTCGACCGCGGCAGCGAGGTGGTGGTGCCGGTGCCCGCCTGGCCGACCTTCGCGGAAGCGGCCCGCGTCGCGGGCGCCGCGCCCGTGTTCGTCCCCCTGCGCGCGCAGCACGGCTTCCGGCCGACCGCCGCCGCGATCGCGAGGCGGATCACTCCGCGCACGCGCGCCGTCGTGGTCAACAGCCCGTCCAATCCCACCGGCGCCGTGATCGAGCCGGACGAGCTGCTGAAGATCGCGCGGCTCGCGCGCAGGCACGGCTTCTGGCTGATCTACGACGACACCTACGCGCACCTGGTCTTCCGCGAGGGGGGGCCGCCCGCGCTGCAGGGCGTCAAGGACGCGGCCGGCGGCAACCTCGTGGTCGTGGGCACCGTCTCGAAGAGCTACTGCATGACCGGCTGGCGGGTCGGCTGGGTGATGGGGCCGACGCCGCTCGTTGAGGCCTGCACGGCCCTCAACTCCCACTCGGTCCAGGGGCCGGCGACCTTCTCCCAGCTCGCGGCGGCCGAGGCGCTGACGGCGCCGCAGGACGCGCTGGCGGGGATGGCCGCCGAGTACCGCAGGCGCCGCGACTTCATCCACCCCGCCGTCGCGGGGCTGCCCGGCGTGAGCTGCCCGCAGCCCGAGGGTGGCTTCTACGTGTTCCCCGACGTCAGGCGCTGCCTGTCGAAGGAGCTGCCCGACACGATGGCGCTGGCGACGCGGCTGCTCGAGCAGAAGGCGGTGGCCGTCGTGCCCGGCGAGGGCTTCCACGCGCCGGGCCACTTCCGTCTGTCCTTTGCCTCTGCCTTCGAGGACCTGCAGGAGGGAGCGCGGCGCCTCGCCGAGTTCTTCGCCGAGCACGCGCCGGCCGGCCGGAGGCGCTGAGTCCGGTGGGGCGCGTCCTCGCGCCCGGCGCGCCGGTCGTCGTCTACTTGCACTCGCCGCGCGAGAAGGTGTTCGGCGTGCTGGTCGCCCTGCAGTCGGCCGGCGTCACGGTGCGCGGGCTCGACCTCGCGGCGTTCGAGGACTGGCTGCGCCAGGAGGCGCGTGGCGAGGAGCCCGGCCTCGGCCCGCTCACGCTCTTCTTCCCCATGAACCGGGTCGAGCGCCTGGAGCGCGACGAGACGGTGGGCGGCCTCGAGGGGTTCGCGGACCGCTTCCGTCGCCGGACGGGGCGTTCCGTGCTCGAGGCCGCGGGACTCAGTAGCCGAAGAAAGCGCCGCTGATCGCGCCGACCGGCGCGAGGAACGGCACCATGAGGAAGAGGTCGCCGTTCTCGCCGATCGTCCGGCGGTAGCCGAGGAAGGGCGCGGGGCGGCGCGCCACCTCCCCTGGCCGCCGACCTCCGGCTCTCGCCCGCGCAGTGCCACGTGCTGCACCTGATCGAGCCCGACCGACCCGTCCCGATGGGGCAGCTCGCCGAGACGCTCGCCTGTGATGCCTCGAACGTCACGGGCCTCGTCGACCGGCTCGAGTCCCGCGGGCTGGTGCGTCGCCGCCCGTCGGGCACCGACCGCCGCGTGAAGGTGCTGGTTCTCACCCCCACGGGTTGCCGGCTCCGCGCCGTCCTGCTCGATCGAATGACGGCCCCGCCGGCCGCTCTCGAGCGCCTGTCTCTCCGCGAGCAGCGCGCGCTCGTGCGACTCCTCACGCGCCTGCTCGAGTAGGGACGTCCCTCCCGTTCCGCCGTTCGGGTTCGTCACCACGTTGGTCGGGTTGTCGTCGTTGTTGCACCCGGCGAGCATCACCAGACCTGCAAATGCGAACAGAAGCTTCTTCATGGTCCCTCCTCCACAAACCGATTGCCCCCGCGGGGGAGGACGGGTGCGCGCATGGGGCCTCTCGCAGGCCACGCGTCGTCGCGATTCGGCTCTCTTATTCGAAGCTAGGCTGCCGCGGGTGGGACGCAAGTAGGACGAGAAGGATCACGCAGGGGCCGCTGATGCCCTGCTCATCATGAACAGCCCTCGTCCGACGGCGACGAACCAGACGAGCAGGAGCGTGCCATAGACCGCATACGCGTTGCCGACCAGCGACCGCAGCGGTTCGAAGACCATGCCAACCAGGCCGGTGGCGATTCCGAGGATAGCGGTGAACTTGCCGAAGACGCCCTTGAGCATGACCAGGGAGACGAGCAGTATCCCGAGGGCGGTCGCGAAGCCGACGAGGTTGAGACCGTTTGCGGAGGCGATGAGGGCCTCCGCTGCCGCTGCCAGCGCGGAGCGCTGCGCCTCGGACGCCGCCAGGTACTCTCCACTGAGGTGCCAGAGGCCGCCGTGCAGCGATTGCGGGCTGCCGTTCAGCGATAACGCCGTGAACTCGGACCCGATACCGATCGCGCCGCCGATCGCCGCGAGGCCCTTGTCCACGTCCTTGAGGGAGACCGCCGTCGCGAGAAACACGACGACGGCGGGAAGGCTCAGCCCCACGAAGCACGTGTACTCGATCAGGTAGACGGTCCTGTGCGCCGCGACGTACCCGAGCACCGCCGTCCCCGTCTCCGGAACAGGTGGTGCCCCGAAGACGAGCGCGATCGGCACGACGCACATGATCGAGAAGACGAGCGCGCAGCCGGCGCCCACCGCGTAGAGCGTCCGCCACGATGGGTCCGGACCGACGTAGCCGACATCCCGCATGCTTCAGGACCTCCTGCTGCGAAGCGGATTCTGAACGCCTGACAGAGCCGTAGCAAATCGAGAACGTGTGCCTCCCGTTGCCAGCAGGCGATCCCTTGGCCGATCATCCCGAGAGCGCGAGGGACAGGGAGCTGGACGAAGAACGCGAGGCGGAGATCGACGAGCTGGTCGGACGACTCGACGCCCTGGCGCCGTCCGAGGGTGCCCACCTCACCATTCCGGCCGACGCGGAAGGCCGGACCAGCGCCGGCAACCGCCTCGGCTACCTGCGCCTGGGCGTCGAGTTCCTGGTCGCCGCGCTCCATCCGGTGCCGGCCGGCGAGGACGCGCCGGCGCAGGTCGTGCCCCAGCTCGGCCGGCTCCTGCGTCGAGGGCACGGGCTTGCAGAGCGCCTGCTCGCGGGCAGGCAACGCCATCGTGTCGGGCGTGGTCGAGCGGGACGGCCCGCAGGCGGCGGGATTTCAGGCTGGCTCCCACTGTGCCGGCACGTCCCAGCCGTCACCCTCCTCGGCGACGCGGAGGAGCTCCCGCGCCGGCGGTGGCGCCTTCTCCGCCTCGGGAGTGCTGAAGCCGAGGTGGCGCAGGCGCCCCACACCATCGTCCTCGGCCGCGCGAGCTGAGCAGGGTCGCGGTCCCGCCGCTCAGCGCCCGCCGGAGGCCAGGGGCCAGGCCTCGATCGAGACGAGGCGCGCCTCCCCGCCCTCGGCGTACGCCGCGACGCCGAGGCTTCGGGGGTCGGGGAAGATCCGCTCGCTGATCACCGCCAGGCCGTCGTTGCCGAAGACCTCGACGGAGGAGCGGTCGACGAGCACCTGGAGGCGGAGCCGGCCCTGGTCGAGGGCGAGCGGGCCCCCGTGGCGGCCGGCGAACTCGGCGCTGAAGCCGACCCGGCCCGACCGGCGGCGGTCCACGAACAGCTCGCTCGCGGCGACGTCGTAGCCCACGAGCGTCTCCTCGCCGCCACCCATGCGGACCTTCAGGCCGAAGGCGGTCGCCGTGCCCGGGTCGAGCTCGGCGCGGACCTCGAGTGCGTCGCCGGCGGGGCCCTCGAGCGGGGAGGTCCCGGCGATCGCCCGTCCCGGCGCGGACCACCGCTTGCCGCGCAGCGCCCGCAGCTCCGCCACCGGCTCCTGCCGCAGGCGCAGGCCCTCCGGGAGCTCGGCGAGGCTCAGCACTCGCGGGACCGTGAACATCCCCCGCCAGGGCGGAGTCGGCTCCACGTTGGCGTACTGCCAGTTGCTCATCCAGCCGATCCAGACCCGGCGCCCGTCGGAGGCGGGCAGGTCCGACCACGACTGGCTCGCGTAGAAGTCCTTGCCGTAGTCTGCCCACAGCACGGGCGGCGTCGCCGCGTCGGGCGTGAAGCGCCTCCCGTCGAAGCGGCCCACGAAGTACTGGTCGGCGGAGCCGCCCTGGGGCGCCCCGGGGTTCACGTCGACGTCCAGCACCCACCTGCGGCGGGAGGGATCGCCCTCGACCGACAGCGCGAACAGGTCGGGGCACTCCCACTGGCCCTTCGTGTACCCGGCGGGCCCGAAGTCGCTCAGGTGGGTCCAGTGCACGAGGTCGGGCGAGCCGTAGAAGCGGATCCTCCTCTCCTCGGCCAGCGAGACCACCATGACCCACTGGCCGCTCGCCTCGTGCCAGAGCACGCGCGGGTCGCGGAAGTCCTTCGAGCCGATGTCGAGCACGGGGTTGCCCGCGTACTTCGTGAAGGTCCGCCCGCGGTCGCGGCTGTAGGCCAGGTTCTGGGTCTGCCGGCCGTGTCCGTGCCCGGTGTAGACGGCGACCAGACAGCTCGTGGTGGAGCCCCTCTCTCCGCACAGGCCGCTCGTGTTTCCCCGGTCGACGACCGCGCTGCCGGAGAAGACCATGACCCCGTCCTCCTCGCGCAGGGCGAGGGGGAGGTGCCGCCAGTGCACGAGATCGGCGCTCACCGCGTGGCCCCAGCCCATGTGGCCCCAGATGTCGCCGAGCGGGTTGTGCTGGTAGAAGAGGTGGTACTCCCCGTCGAGGTACACGAGCCCGTTCGGGTCGTTCATGAAGTGGCGCGGGGGCGTGAAGTGGAAGCGGGGGCGGTAGGGGTCGGGCGGGGCGGCGAACGCCGACGCCGCGAGGGCCGCGACGAGGACGACTCGACGGAGGGTGAGCCACGTGCCCATGCGAAGCCTCCCGCTCCGGAACGCCTGGAGTCTACCCCGGCGCGGGGACGCGAAGGCGATCTCGCTCACGGCCGCGCTCGCGTCGCCCGCGCCGCTCGGCTAGACGGAAGTCCCCGACGCAGGGAGCCGCAAGTGCTTGATCTGGGCGGGTCGGCGCTGATGAGGCAGTGGGGCCCGCTCACGCTCTTCTTCCCGCTCAACCGGGTCGAGCGGCTGGAGCGCGACGAGACCGTGGGCGGCCTGGAGGCGTTCGCGGAGCGCTTCCGTCGCGAGACGGGGCGCTCCGTGCTCGAGGCCGCCGGGCTCAATAACCGAAGAAAGCGCCGCTGATCGGGCCGACGGGCGCGAGGAACGGCACCATCAGGAACAGGTCGCCGTTCTCGCCGATCGTCCGGCGGTAGCCCAGGAAGGGCGCGGGGCGCGGCGCGTTGTAGCCGTTCGTCCAGAAGGCCGACCAGCCGTAGCGCGAGCCCTGGCTGCCGCCCTGGCGGTAGAAGCCCGCGATCGCGTACGCGGGATCGTCCGCCAGCCCCGCCCATCCGCCCGGGGCCGAGCCGCCCGAGCGGTAGAAGGACGCGAGGTCGTACGGGTTCTGCAGCACGCGGATCGTGTGGCGCGGCGCGGTCCTCTCCTCGGCCGCCGTCCCGGTGGCTTCGGGCGCTTCCTTGGCCGGCTTGTCCTGCGCGACGGCCGCCTGGGCCAGGGCCGCGAGCGCGATCGTCAGCGTGCTCCGCATCGTGATCCTCCTGTGGACCTACGTCATCCCGCTGCGCTACTGCGCCGAGATCGTGCGCGGTGTCTTCCTGCGCGGCTCGGGCATCGGCGTCCTGTGGCCCCAGGCCGTCGTCCTCCTCGGCATGGGGATCCTCATCATGACGATCGCCTCGCTGCGCTTCCGCGAGCGGCTCGACTGAGAGGTCTGGCGCCCGAGGGACGGGGTCGGGGACCGGCTCGAGCCGCTGCACCTGCACATGCGCTCGCCCCGCAGTGGCGCTGCGCCGGGCGAGGGCGACGGCTGGATCCGGCAGGCCCGGCACTGCGAGCGCGTGGGCGGCTCGGGGCATCGTCTGCAGCATGAGCCGCGTCGGCGACTGCTGGGACAACGCGGTCGCGGAGAGCTTCTTCGCGACGCTGAAGACGGAGCTCATTCACCGCCGCCCCTGGCTGACGAAGTCGGAGGTCCGCACGGCCATTCACGACTACATCGGAGCGTTCTTCAATCCGCACCGGCGTCACTCGTCCATCGGTTACGTCAGTCCGATGGACTTCGACACGCAGCACGCTGCCGCAAACGTGGCAGCATAGCGGGCCTGTCTACGGAAGCGGGTCAACTCCACACCCCTTCGACAAACCTGCGCGCGCGCGCCGCGGTGGGGTGGCGCCCGCGAGTCGAGCCGCCGCCGGAGAACCGGGCCCCGGGCCGAGGTTCTATACTTCCAGCACACGGTGGAATCCCTGTAGGCCGGATTGGAGAAATCGCAGCTTCCGACGGAAGGGTCTCCCGACAGCGCCTTGCCGGGGCAGCTGGATCGCTGGGGGCCGTTCGAGCGCCTGCAGCGAGTGGGACGCGGCTCCTTCGGCGAGGTCTACCGCGCCTTCGACCCGACTCTCCAGCGCTACGTCGCCCTGAAACTCCTCCTGCCACGCGGCCTCGATCGGGACGCCGAGGCGTGCTCGCTGCTCAAGGAAGCGAGGGCGATGGCACGGGTACGGCACCCCAACGTGGTACCGATCTATGGTGTCGACCAGCACCACGACCGGGTGGGGTTCTGGAGCGACTTCGTGCAGGGCCAGACGCTCTCGGAGGTCCTGGCCACGCAGGGTCCCCTGGGTCCGCGCGAAGCCGCGCTCGTCGGCATCGACGTCAGCAGGGCGGTCGGGGCGGTGCACGCCGCGGGGTTCATCCACCGCGACATCAAGGCCGGGAACGTCATGCGTGAGACGGGCGGCCGGATCTTGCTGATGGATTTCGGCCTCACGTACGAGAGCGGGACCGACTACAACCGCAGCGGCACGCCCGCGTACATGGCTCCGGAGCTCCTGGCGGGGCAGCCGGCGACGATCGCGAGCGACCTCTACGCGATCGGCGTGCTGCTGTTCAACCTGCTGACGGCGCGTTACCCCGTCGAGGGCGCGGATCTCGACAGGCTCCGCGCGGCGCACGACGCGGGCGGCCGCCGAACCCTGCTCGACGTGCGGCCCGATCTGCCGCAAGCGCTGGCGCACGTCGTCGAGACGGCGATCAGTCCCGATCCCCAGAAGCGTTTCGGCAGCGCCGGGCAGCTCGTTGCCGCGCTGTCCGAAGCGATCGGCATGGGCGCGGGAACTTGGGCCGGACCACCCCCGGGGAAGCCGCACGCGTTACGCCCGTGGATGCTGGCGCCGGTCGTCGCCGTGGCGGCGGCGCTGCTCCTCGCCTTCCCCCAGGTACGGGCGGTCGTCGCGCCAAGGCCTGCCACGCAGGCGCCGTCCGGCGGGGCGCAGGACGACTACCGGCGAGCCCGTGATCTCCTGGCGCACTACTACCGGCCACAGGCACTCGAGACGGCGATCCCGCTCCTCGAGAAGGTCGTCGCCCGGGACGCGAACTTCGCTCCCGCGTTCGCGGACCTGGCCCGGGCGAACTTTCTTCAGTTCACCCAGCAGCGCGAGACGAAGTACATCGAGCCTGCCCGCGAGGCCGCGCTACGGGCCCTCGCCCTGGCCCCCGACCTGGCGTCGGCGCACGTTACGCTCGGGGCGCTCTACGGGTGGACGGCGCAGAACGACCTCGCGAGCCACGAGCTGGATGAGGCGCTGCGGCTCGACCGGTTCGGCGCGGCGGCCTACGGCGCGCTGGCGGACCTGTACAAGCGTCAAGGTCGCACCGAGCTGGTGGAGCCCACCCTGAAGAAAGCCGTCGGCCTGGCGCCGGACGACTGGAGCCTGATGCAGCAGCTCGGGGAGTACTACCTCGACGAGGGCAAGTGGGCGCAGGCGGGCGTGCAGTACCGCCGCGCCGTCGAGCTGATGCCCGACAACCCTCGCCCCCACAACAATCTGGGGCTGGTCTACCAGGGCCTGGGCAAGCTCGAGGAGTCGGCGGCCGCCTTCCAGAGGGCGATCGATCTCGAGCCGACCTTCATTCGCTTCAGGAACCTGGGCATGGTGCTGGCGGAGGCCGGAAAGTACCAGGAGGCCGCGCGGATGCTGGAGCGGTCGATCGAGATGCGGCCCGACAACTATCGGGCCTGGGGGCTCCTCGCATTCGTCTATCGCAGCCAGGGTAAAGACCCGGCGAAGGTCCGGGAGACCCTTCAGAAGGCCATCGCTCTCGCCACGGACCTCCGGAAGGAAACGCCGAGGGACGAGTACCTGCTGGCCGACGTCGGCG
>CAWHRC010000023.1:2500-352212 GCA_963831755.1 uncultured Acidobacteriota bacterium | reverse complement strand
CGCCGCGGCCGAGGACGCGCTGGCGCACCGGGTCAGGCTCCTGGGACCCGACGTCGTGGAGCTCGGCCCGCACATCGACTGGCTGACGGACTACAGGACGGGCGTCTCGTGGCCGCGGCGCTACATGCGCGACATCGTCTACGTGAACCCGGACGACGCGAGCGACGTCAAGGTGCCGTGGGAGCTCTCGCGGCTGCAGTGGCTGATTCCGGCGGGGCAGGCGTACCTGCTGACGCGCGACGAGCGCTACGCGGAGGCGGCGCGGGAGCTGCTCGACGACTGGATCGCCGCGAACCCCTACGCGCAGACGGTCAACTGGTCCTCCACCATGGAGGCGGCGCTGCGGATCCTGAGCTGGACCTGGTTCTTCCACGCCTTCCACGACAGCCGCGCCTGGCGCGACGACGGCTTCCGCGAGCGCTTCCTGTGCGCCCTGTACCTGCACGGGGACTTCACCGAGCGCCACCTCGAGCTGTCGGACGTCAACGGGAACCACTGCACGGCGGACGCGGCCGGGCTCGCCTTCGCCGGTCTCTTCTTCGGCACGGGAGAGGGCCCGAAGCGATGGCTCGCGAAGGCCTGGTCGCTACTGTGCGCGGAGCTGCCCCGGCAGGTCTACGAGGACGGCGTCGACTTCGAGGCGTCGGTGCCCTACCACCGGCTCGTCGCGGAGCTGTTCCTGCTGCCCGCGCTCTACCGGGAAGCGCTGGGCCTCGACGTGCCGCAGCCGTACCGCGAACGGGTGACGGCGATGGCCCGCTTCACGGCCGCCTACTGCCGGCCCGACGGCTCGGTGCCGCTGTGGGGCGACGGCGACGACGCGCGCGCGCTTCCGCTCGGCGGTCAGGACCTGAACGACCACCGGTACCTTCCCGGGCTCGTCGGCGCCGCCTGGGACGTGCCGGACCTGAAGGAGGCCTTCGGCGGCGACCCCAGCGAGGTCTTCTGGGTCCTCGGCCCGAGCGCGGTCGAGAGCCCTGCCGCGCTCGGCCCGACCGCCCGGGCCGCCGTCCTCCCGCGCCTTTCCGGACGGCGGCTTCTTCGTCATGCGCAACGCCGTCGACCACGTGTTCATCGACTGCGGCCGCATCGGGCTCGCCGATCGCGGCGGACACGGCCACAACGACTGCCTGTCGTTCGAGGCCGTGCTCGACGGCGTGCACCTCGTCACGCGACTGCGGCGCGTTCGTGTACACGCGGTCCTTCGCCGAGCGCAACCGCTTCCGCTCGACCGCCTTCCACAACACGCCCCAGGTGGACGGCCAGGAGATCAATCGCTTCCGGCCCGAGCTTCTGTGGGATCTGGAGTACGACGCGCGGCCTGAGCTGCGCCGGTTCGAGACGGGGAGGGACAGCGACGTGTTCTGCGGCGCGCACGCCGGCTACCGCCGGCTGGCGCAGCCGGTGACACCCGTGCGCACGATCGAGCTCGATCACGGGCGCCACGCGCTGCTGGTCCGGGACGAGTTCGAGGGGACGGGCCCGCACCGCATCGAGATTCCGCTGCACCTCGCGGCTGGTGTCGCGGCAACGCGACGCTCACCGGGCGTCGTCGAGCTGCGCGCGGCGAACCGGCTGTTCCGTCTCGAGTGGGGGCCGGCGGACGCGTGGTCGCTCGCGATCGGCGAGTCGCGAGTGTCGCCGAGCTACGGCGTCGCGGTTCCCTGCGTGCGCCTTCTCTGGTCGCGCGAGGGCGAGCTTCAGCCCGGTCTCATGGTCCGCATCTCACCGGAACACGCTCCCTGACCGCACGATCGACGCGGACGAGAGGGGCCGTCGGTAGAACAGCATGCAGGCACGGGTGCCGAGCCCCGGCAACACGATCGGCTGGTCGGCCTCGCTGCTGAGCAGCGCCCGGAACCGGGCCAATGTGGCGTCCGGCAGGTCGTTCGTGCACGAGACCACGGCGCCAACCCGGTATCCCTGCAGGTTCGCGATCGCGTTCGCGACGTCCTTTCCTGCCGGGTCGACGTCACCCCAGGCCGGCCACATGAGCGCCCGGCGGCCGGAGTAGTACGGGACCTCCGGGTCCCAGTTCATGCCGAAGGCGACGAGCACCTCCTCCGGGCCGGTGACCCTCGCGATCTCGCGGGCCAGGCGGATGAACCAGGCCGGCTTTCGATAGGCGTCCCGCTGCTGCACGGGCAGGAAGGCCGTCCGATATGTGTGGACGGCAGAGCGCGGCGAAGAGCGCAACGAGGAGCCACGCCAGGTAGCGGCGGCCGTCAGCGCACTCCAGGAGGGCCACGGCCGCCAGTCCGGCAGCCGCCACGAGCAGGCCGCCGATCGCGTACATGTAGTAGGGGTGCGCGACGTGGAGCGGCAGGAACACGACGAAGTGGGTGAGGAACGCCGCCAGGGCGAGGAAGAAGAGCGCCCTCCGCCGCGCCGCGACCAACACGCCGAGCAGCGCCGCGACGGCCACGAGCGGGTGCCCTACGATCTCGGGGAGCCTCAACCAGAGAAGCCCCGCGTTCCCCGGGCGCAGCCGAACGTCCAAGCCGGCCCACGACCCGGGCGGGCCGTAGACCCAGTCCCGGAACAGCTGCTTCGAGCCGATGCCCCAGGCGAGGGCGTTCGTGTCCAGCCCTTTCAAGCTGTCCGCGTACTGCTGCCAGAGCCAGCCGATCCCCAGAGGAGACACGACCACGGCCGCGCCGACGATCCACAGCGCCGGCTGGACCCGCAGCCCGCGACGCCGTGCAAACCAGATCCAGGCGAGGCCCGCGAGGACGACGAACGGGACCACCGTGATCGGTTTGACCGACGCGCCGAGCCCACCGGCGAGCACGGCAGCCGCCGCGTCCGCGAGCCGTCCGCGCGAGAGATAGCGCAGCGCGAACAGGAGAGAGAAGACGCACAGGCACAGCGCCGTCGACTCCATCATGAACGTCCGCGACCAGAAGACGTAGAGCGGGCTCAGCAGCCAGAACGCCAGAGGGAGCAGGCGCCTTGGGCTGGGAATACCCACTTCCCCCAGCAGCAGGTAGCCGCCGTACAGGGCCAAGTAGAAGAAGCCCAGCGAGACCGCGCGTCCCGTCGATTCCAGCGGAAGGCCGAGCACGTTGACGAGGACCACGACCACCGCCTGGTACACCGGAAACTCGTGCGGGATCCGCCAGGGAGGCCCGAGAACGGGGGTCTCGTAACGAAGCCATGGGCCGCCGGCCTGCATGTAGTACGCGGTGATGGCGGTCTGGGTCTGCCGCCAGCCGTGCACGTCGGAGATGGCGTGGGACCACCCGATCGTCGCCATTGCCAGGTTCCAGCAGAACGCCAGCAGGAAGAAGGCAACGATCGCTCGGTCTTCGCCACCAAGGCGCGACATCGTAACGTCCTCTGCCGAGTGGGGTAGGCCGCCCATTCTCTGGAGCGATGCGGGCCAAGTCAATCGTGCCGATGTCCCGTATCATCGCGGGGTGATGGTCGACCTGGAATGGCCTTCTCGGTAACCCCGCCCGCCGTGGCGCTCGGCATCGCGCTCGCGCTGTCGCTCGCGCTCACCCCCGTGTTGCGGGCCGCCGCCTTGCGCTGGGGGCTGATCGACCGGCCGAATGCGCGATCGTCGCACCAGGCGGTCGTGCCGCGCGGCGGGGGAACCGCCATCGCCCTGTCGGTGCTGGCTGCGCTCTGGTTGGCAAGCCCCGGCCGGGCGCTCGACCATGGGGCGGTCCCGGTCCTGCTGGGTGGCGTCGCCCTGGCCTTGATCGGGCTGGCGGACGATCGGGCCAGCCTGTCGGCGTTCACGCGCCTCCTGGCGCAGCTCGGCGTGGCGGGGCTCGTCGTCCAGAGCGTGGGAAGCTTCGAGCGCATACCCCTGCCGGCGCTGCTCGAGCACCATCTCGGGCCGCTGAGCGCGGCCGTGACGATCCTCTGGATCGTGGCGGTCGTGAACATCTACAACTTCCTCGACGGGATCGACGGCCTGGCCGCCGTACAGGCGATCGTGACGGGCGTCGGCGTGCTGCTGGCGGGATGGGGCTCCTTCAGCGCCCTGCTCGCGGCGGCGCTGGTCGGCGCCAGCGCGGGCTTCCTGCCCTTCAACTGGTCCAAGGCGAGCGTCTTCCTCGGCGACGTGGGCAGCTACTTCCTGGGGTACGTGCTCGCGGTCCTGCCGCTGCTCGCGCCGAGGGAGCTGCGCTCGCAGGCGGCGCTGTTCGTGGCCGTGAGCCTGTGGCTGTTCCTGGCCGACGCGACGTGGACGCTCGCCGCTCGCGCCCTTCGCGGCGAGCGGCTCTACGAGGCGCACCGAGAGCACCTCTACCAGCGGCTCTCGCAGCGCTGGGGCCACGCGAGGGTCACCACGGCGATCGGGGCGGGCTCGGTCGTCCTGACCGCTGCAGCGCTCCTGTGGTGGAGGACCCAGGCCCCGAGGTGGGCCTGGGTCGCACTGGGCCTGGGCCTCGCCCTCTTCGCGGTCGAATGGTCGCTGGCGCGGTCAGCGAGCCCCGCGCCGAAGGCCGCCCTGCGCTGGCCGGCCCTGCGTGCTATCGCCGGCGGCCGACGCCTGGTCTTCATCCTGGGCCTCGACGCGCTGCTGATCCTGTGCTCGTTCTACGCGGCGTCGCTCCTCCGTTTCGATGGACACATCCCGGAGGAGCACCAGCAGATCCTCAGGCGCTTCCTGCCCTTGTTCCTGGCCATCCGGCTGTCGCTGCACCTCGGCTTCGGCCTGCACCGCTGGTCGTTCCGGCTGTCCGGCTTCTACGAGGCGGTGCGCGTGGTGGTCGCGACCGCGGTCGGGACCGTGGCCTTCGTGGCCGTCTTCTACTTCCTGCAGACGCCCGGGCCGCCGCGCTCGGTCCTGGCGATGGAGTTCTTCCTGACGGCGAGCCTCGTCGGCGCGTTCCGCTTCTCGCCGCGGCTCGCGAACAACTGGCTGCTCGCCCAGAGCCGCCTGCGCTCGGGGCAGCGGATCCGGACGCTGATCGTGGGAGCAGGCTCGGCCGGAGACCTCCTGCTGCGCGACCTGCTGCGCTCGGACGAGCACTCGTACGAGGTCGTCGGCTTCGTGGACGACGACCCGCACAAGTGGGGCCAGTGGATCGGCGGGCAGCCGGTCCTGGGGCCGATCGACCACCTGCCGGCGCTCGCGAAGAGCCGCGACGTGCAGCAGCTCCTGTTCGCGATCCCGCGGCTGCCCGCGGCCCGGCTGCGCGAGATCCTCGGCGGCCTGCTCCAGCCTGAAGCTCAGCTACAAGATCCTGCCCGTCTCGTTCGCCTACCTGAACGACCACGTGCGGCTCTCGATGCTGCACGACCTCTCGCCCGACCACCTGCTGCCGCGGCACGAGGTGCGCTTCGACGAGCAGGAGCTCGACGGGCTGATCCGCGGCCGCCGCATCCTGGTGACCGGGGCGGCCGGCTCGATCGGCAGCGAGGCCTGCCGGCAGATCGCCGCCCACGCGCCCGCCTCGCTGGTGCTCGCCGACATCGACGAGAACAACCTCTACTTCCTGTTCCGCCACCTGCGACACCAGTACCCGGACCTGGAAGTCGAGGCGCAGGTGGTGGACATCCGCGACGCGCAGCGCCTCGACCAGCTCGGGCGGCGCTACCGCCCGCAGGACGTGATCCACGCGGCCGCGCACAAGCACGTGCCGCTGATGGAGTACGCGCCGGAGGAGGCGGTGAAGAACAACGTGCTCGGCTGCCTGAACGTGGTGGCGATGGCCGAGCACGCTGGGCGTCGAGCGCTTCGTGCTCGTCTCGACCGACAAGGCCGTCAACCCGGCGAGCGTGATGGGCGCGACGCAAGCGCGTGGCCGAGCTGATCGTGCAGGAGCGCGCGCGCTGCGCTCGACGACGCGCTTCTCGACCGTGCGCTTCGGCAACGTGCTCGGCAGCGCCGGGAGCGTGGTGCCGCTGTTCAAGGAGCAGATCGGCCGCGGCGGCCCGGTCACGGTCACCCACCCCGACTGCCGGCGCTACCTGATGACGATCCCCGAGGCCGTGGGCCTGCTGCTGCTGGCCGGCCTCGGCGGCTACGGCGAGCTGCTGATCCTGGAGATGGGCGAGCCGATCCGCATCCTCGACCTCGCCCGCATGATGATCGCCCTCTCGGGGCGCGTGGCGGAGACGGACGTGCCGATCGTCTTCACCGGACTGCGTCCCGGAGAAAAGCTGGACGAGGAGCTGATGACGGCCGAGGAAGCCGCCCACAGCCACGAGGTGCGGCCCAAGGTGCGCGCCGTGCAGAGCGACCGGCGCCGCCGAACCTGATGGAGAGGATCGGTCGGCTCGAGGCGCTCGCCGCGGGAGGGCGGCCGCGAGGGACGTGATCGAGGCGCTGCGCGAGGTGGTGCCGAGCTTCACGCCGGCCGCGCGGCCGCGCCGCCCTCACTCCCAGCGGATCGCGCTGACGGCGACGCCCGAGCTCGCGGTTGTCCCCCGCGCGCGGCCGGAACGTGCGCGAGACCTCGAGCCGCAGCGTGCCGGTCCGGCCGAGGTCGAACCGCTTCTCGACGGTGCCCGGCCGCCGGAACACCATGCGAGCCCGCGTCCTGGCCTTCGAAGCGGAAGGACAGCAGCACCGGCTCGCGCTCGAGGTCGGGGTGCTCGCACGTGATCGACAGTCGGAACGGCCGGGCGCGAGTCACGTGGACGATCCCCCGCCGCGCCATCCAGCGGAACTCGCCGTCGGGTCCCGGTCTCGGGACGGTAGAAGCCGACGAACTCCGCCGCCTCGTCGGGCAGGTACGCTGCCGACCCGTATCTCTGCTTGATGTCGCGATAGCCGCGGTCGGACAGATAGCCGACGGCCGAGGCGATCACCAGCGCCGATGCAGCACGAGATACCCGATGCCGAGCCTGCGCTGCAGCACTGCCGGGAGCGGGCCGACGTCGACCGTCATCGCGAAGCCGATCGCGAGCTGGAACAGGAACCACGTCACCACGACGTACTGCATGCCCTGGAAGAGACCGTAGAAGTGGAACACGACCATCGAGAGCAGCACGCACGCGCAGAGCGGGCTGCCCTCGCGCCGCAGCCCGACGCCGACCACGAGGATGCCGGCCGCCGCCAGCAGGAGCCACAGCAGCGAGCCCGACGGCTCCCGTACCCACGAGCACCTGCAGGTAGGTGCTGTGCGCGTCGTCGAAGTACGTCTCGCTGCTGTCGGCGGCCGCGGCCGTGTTCACCACCTGCGCGACCGGCGAGGACGGCTGCGCGAGCTGCGCGCGCAGATGCAGGTTGAACGTCTCGTAGCCGAGGCCGAGCAGGGGCGCCTGGCGCGCGAGCGCGAGTGCGTAGCGCGCGGTCACGGATCGCGGAGAGTCGACTCCCGCGCCACGAATGCGCAGCTCGCCGACCAGGCCGGGCAGCCGCTCGGCGCTCGAAGACGGCTGCCCGCTCGGCGCCGGTCCGGCAGAGTGGCGCGGCCGCCGGGCCGCGCGTAGACCAGGGCCGCGGTCAGCGCCGCGCCGGCCACGGTGACGGCGAGTGCGACCAGGGCCGATCGGCCGAGAGGCGGCAGCGGCCGAGGCCAGCGCCGCGAGACCGCGACCAGCACGCTCGCGACCAGCGACGAAGACGATGCTCGCGAGCCAGGCCGCCCGCGCGCCCGACAGGAACAGGCTGGCCGCGCACAGAGGGAAGAAGCGCGGCCAGCGCCGCCCGGTATCCCCGACGCGCCTCCCAGAGCTCCAGCAGCACGAACGGCAGGGCGCAGCTCACGAAGCAGGCGAACCAGGCGGGGTTGCCGAACGTCGACTGCAGCCTCCGGTACTGCGACCCGTAGAAGAGGTGCGACAGGTTGTAGCCGGCGAGCGAGACGAAACCGAAGAAGTCGAGCAGGCCGAGCGCCACGGCCAGCGATCGCCGAGCAGGCGATGCCGCGGAAGAGCGCGCGGTACAGCCGCCGCGCCTCCGGGTGACGCGACAGCAGCGCCGCGAAGACGACGAACAGGACGAGGCGGTTGACGGCGGCGAACGGGTAGAGCGGGTCGTCGGGGAAGGCCGCCAGAGCGGCGCGGACGGGAACGCAGCCTTCGAGGAACGCCCGCTCGCTCAGGCACGGCGGGCGGCAGCAGCAGGAGCGACGCACAGCGGCGAGCAGGGCGTAGAGCAGCCACAGCCCGGACGAGCCAGGTTCGGCCGGCGCGCGGCGCCGCTGGTGACGGCGCGCCATCGGGCGGAGAAGCAGGCTGCGAGCCGCGGGCTTCCCGCAGCAGCAAGACGAGCGCGAGTGCCGTGACGACCAGCTCGAAGGCCTGGTTCTGGAGGCGATAGGAGTGGAAGCCGTAGAGGAAGAAGGACGTGCCGAACAGGACGAGCGTGGGACGGAGCAGGGCCGGGCGGAGGACGCACGCGCCGATCACGACGACGACGAGCGCCACGAACGCGTCCCACGCCGCACCGGCTGCGTGGAGTGCCGCGCGCGCGCAGCAACAGGTTGACGAGGAGGAAGGCGAGCGCCGCGAGGAAGCCGAGCCGTCCGAGGAGGTGCCCGCCAACGTCGGACGAGGGCGCGGTCAGCGCGGGGAATCGCAAGTCGGCGAGAAGCTTATCAAGGGGCACCAGCACGGGCGAGCGCAGCCCAGGGGCCGTTCGGCCTTCGTGGTAGTCTCCCACCCGCGATCGCTTCATGTCGAGCACCCCGCCCGCCGCGCTCGTCCTCTCCCCCACGCCTCCGCCGCCGGAGGCCCGCGCCTTCTTCCAGACCCGTTTCGGTGCCGGGACGGCCGTTCCCCGACCTGCCCGGCCTGCGGCGCACGAGCCTCGGCGCGAGCCTCGCCACGCTGCGCGCGACCCGCGCCGCAACCGTGGTCGTGTCGGGCGCGCCCGACGAGCTGAGGCTCTTCGAGGACTACCTCGTCGTCCTCGCGTTCCTGGTGCCCGGCGCGCGGCGCGAGCGGCAGGTGGTCGGTGAGGCAGCCGTCGCGCTCTGCCGGCGTGGCGTCTCGTCCGCTCCGTGCTGCGCATCGGCGCGGGGCTGGTCGCCGGGGGCTTCAGCCTGGCCGTGGCGCAGATGCGCGTCCGACGCGTCGCCGGCGGCGCGAGCCATTCGTGCCGCGCGCCGCCTCGAAGCCTCGGCGGCGCTGCCTCTACCTGAAGCCGATGCTCAGCTTCGGCGCGAGCGTCGGCGGCTCGGTGGCCCACGTCGCCGGCGTCGTGAACGCGATGACGCGAGTCGGGCACGTCCGTCCGGCATGCTGACGCCGACCGGCTCAGCCGATGGTTGGCCCTGCCGTCGAGCAGCGACCTGGTGCCACCCGAGCTCCTCATCTCGTTCCCGTTCGAGGTGAACCAGCACCGCTACCAACGGACTCTTCCTGCGGGCTGCCCGAGAAGCGGCGCGCCAGGAGCGACCCGACTTCATCTACCAGCGCTACGCCCTCAACGACGTCACGGGCGTGCTGCTCGCGCCGCACGCTGCAGGTGCCGCTCGTGCTCGAGTTCAACGGCTCCGAGGTCTGGGCGCAGCGCCACTGGGGCGAACCGCTGCGCTTCGAGCGCCTCTCCGAGGCGATCGAGCGCGCGAACCTGCGCCATGCCGACCTCGTGGTGGTGGTCTCGCAGGCGCTCGTCGACCAGGCGGTCTCGCTCGGCGCGGCGCCCGAGCGGGTGCTGTTCTACCCGAACGGCATCGACCCGCTCGTCTTCGACCCGGCTCGCTTCTCCGACGCAGGACCGGACGCAGGCGCGAGCAGGCTCTCGGCGTCCCGGCGGACGCGACGCTGCTCACCTTCGTGGGCACCTTCGGCCGCTGGCACGGCACCGACGTGCTGGCCAGCGTCGATCCGCCGCCTGATCGACGAGCAGCGCTCGTGGCTCGAGCAGCATCGGGTCCACTTCCTCTTCGTCGGCGACGGGGCGCTCGCACCGACGGTGCGCTCCATCCTCGGCCCCGATCTCGGCGCGCCGTTCGCCACGCTGGCCGGCATCCGTCCACAGGATCAGACGCCTCGGATACTGGCCGCCTCGGACGTGCTGCTCTCGCCTCACGTCCCCAACCCCGACGGCACGCCGTTCTTCGGCAGCCCGACCAAGCTGTTCGAGTACATGGCCATGGCCAAGCCCATCGTGGCCTCGGACCTCGACCAGATCGGCTGGGTGCTGAAGGGCTGGCGGCCGGGCCAGCCTCCGGCCACGGTCGCGGCCGTCGAGTCGCGCGCGGCGCTGCTCGTCGAGCCCGGCAGCGCCGAGTCGCTGCTCGCCGGGATCCGGCGCGCCGTCGAGCTGCCGCCGCGCCGATCGTGAGGCCCTCGGGCAGGAGGCCCGCCGCCTCGCGCTCGAGTGCTTCACCTGGGACAAGAACGTCGAGGCCGTGCTCGCGCGCCTGCGCTCCGGGGGACCGCCGCCCGCGGCCACGCCTCCGTGACATACGCCGGCTCGCTGCTGCTGCTGGCCGCGATCGGGCTCGTGGCGCTCGTCGCGGGCCGGCTGTACGTGGGCGCGTTCGGTGCCGACCTCTTCCGGCGCTTCGACGCGGCCGGCGCCGCGGCCGTCGCTGGCGATCGGGGCGGCCGTGCTCACGCTGCTCAGCGTCTGGCTCTCGGCGGCGGGCCTCAGCGCGCCCGCCATGCTGCCGTTCGTGGCCGCGCTGCAGCTCGTACCGCTGGCGCTCGCCTGGCGACGAAGACGCCTGGGCGCCCTGCGGCCGCGCGGGTCCGCCAGCGCGTGGCTGTCGCTCCTGCTGCCGGTCGCGATGACCGCGGTCCTCGGGCTCCTGCCGCTGCTCCGCGCGGACGGCTACGCCGTCGGCAACGACACGTACACCTACAGCGCCTTCAGCGAGTGGCTGCAGGGCCACGGCTTCTCCGAGCCCTGCCGGCCCGGATGTGCAGTCGCCCGTCACCGGGATCCCCGCCCTGTGGCAGAGCCAGCACTACGACCTCGGGATCGCTCACTGGCTGGCGCTGGTGCAGGCGGCCACGCGGGCGCCGATCGTGTCTGCTCGTCTACCCGGCGACCGCCGCGTTCGGCATGGTGCTGCTCGCGTCGCTTCGTCTGGCTGGTGGCGCGTCAGCGTGCTCCGCCTGGGGCCACTCGCGGCCGGGGCCTCGGCGCTCCTGTTCGCGGCCGTGCCCCACGCGCTCTACTGGGGGCACCACAACGGCTTCCTGCAGCAGACCTACGCGCTGCCGCTGTTGCTCTTCGCGCTCGTGCCTGATGGCACGCATCGGAAGCCCCGGCGCGCTGGAGACGCCGCGACGGCGGCGCTCGTCGCCGCTGCCCGTCGCGTTCCTGGTGGCGGTCTACGTCCCTCTGCTGCCGACGCTCGTCCTCGCCATGGCGGTCGGGTTCGTCCCGGCCCTGCGTGCGTGCCCGCAGGCGCGGCGGGCTGGGGACGACCTCGCGGCTTTCGCCTCCTGGGCCGGCGACTCTTCCTGTTCCTGCTCGCCGGGCGCGACCTCGTCGGGCGCGATCGCGCCCCTCCACGGCTTTCGCCGCCAACGTCTCCGGTGGTCACATACCCTTCGACGCCGCTGCAGTTCTTCCAGTTCGCCCTCGGCACGCGCACACCGGCTCCCGGCTGGACGAACGTGGACGTCGCGCCCTGGAGCGTGCTCAACCGCGTCGCTGGCTCCGGTCTACGCCCTGCTCGTCGTCGTCGGGCCTGCTGGCAGGCCTGGCGCAGGGCTCGCTGGCGGGCACGCGCGCTGGCCGCCTCGGTGCTCTTCCTGCCGGCATCGGCTACTACGCGCTCGCCGTCAAGCGACCCCTGGACCGGCCGACTCGGCCACACCTGGAACGTCTTCAAGCTCGACGCAGTGGACTGCCCGTTCGTGCTCCTGCTCGGCGTCGTCGGCCTGCCGCCGCCTGGCTGGCCGGCCTGCGGTCGAGGCGCTGCCGGTGGCTGGCCGTCGTGTGGGCGCTGCCCGTTCACGCTCGTCGCGGTGCACTGGACCTGGGCCCGGCAGCTCGGCGAGACGATGCAGGAGGTGCTGCCCGGACCGACCCCGATGCGGATCTGCCCGGCGCTTGAAGCGACGGATGCGCGAGCTTCCGCCGGCACGCTGCTGGTCGTCGGCAAGCCCTCCAACGGCGGCCGCTGGCTCGGCGCGATCACGTCGGTGCTCGCCTATCCACGCGCGATCGTCGGCGACTGGACCGAGAGTGCCTCGATGGGGACCCACCTCGGTCGCGGGCGACGCGGTCTATCAGTTCGCTCCTCTACCGCATCGGCGAGCCGTTCGTGGTGCCGGTCCTGGCGGGCTTCGTCCCGTTCCAGACGGACGGCGTCGAGCTGCTCGGCGGGGGCTTTGCGCGCCTGCTGCCGGGCGATTCCCCGGTGATCGTGCACGTGCTGAACCCCGGCGGGCTTCGAGCGCCGAACGCGGACGGGCCGCCCCGTCGTTTCCGATCGGCGAGGGACGCACCAAGATCGTCGTCCTCTCCCGGAGCGACCGGCCGCACGAGCTGGAGCTGACTCTCGCAGCCCTACGCCGGGCCGCCGGGATCGCGGCTGCTGGTCAGCGGGTGGGCGGCGGGGACTACAACCGAAGCGAGCGTGCGGCTCGCGACGGAGAGAGCACCGGACCTGGTGCTCCCGCTCGGCGGCCAGACCGGCCTGCCGCATCCCGCTGGCCGCCGGTCGCGGGTTGCGAACGGTCGATCCTGGTCGTCGAGGCCGGGGCGCAGCGGCTGCGGCCCGGACGGCCTCTGACGGTGGTCGGCCTGCACGTGAGCCAGGCCGGAGCCGACCTCGACTCCTGTTGCGACGCCAGCCTCGGCCCTAGAATCGGCCCGAATGCGAGGACTGCTCCGGTCGCCTCCGTACCTGGCAGCGTGGATCGCCCTGCTGCCTGCTGCGTCGCGCCCGGCTGCCAGAACGACAACTACGACGCGGCCCCCGATCGTGATCGTGACGCCGCAGCCGGTGCGCGGCGTGATCGCG
The DNA here is from genome assembly GCA_963831755.1 of uncultured Acidobacteriota bacterium. GTDB lineage: Bacteria > Acidobacteriota > Vicinamibacteria > Fen-336 > Fen-336 > DATBSL01. Next base: position 339,370 of record CAWHRC010000023.1, on the reverse strand, counting down.
CAGACCTCGTTCGGCGACTTCGAGCCAGACGTGTGGGTGGCGCTCGAGGTCCAGATCTCGCAGCGCGGCGTCCTCGACATCACGGTCGACTGGCAGTATGCCGGACTCCTGGATCTACGTCTACTTCGGCAACACGAAGTGCGACTACGACCAGCTGGCCGGCCCAGCTGCCCGTTCCTGCTCGCCTCCGAGACCCAGCTGCCGAAGCCGCGCGTGCTCGTCACGGGGCACGCTCGAGCCCGGAACCGTACTACGTGGTGCTCTACAACGTGCCGAAGGAGGACCGCAGCGCGTCATCGGCAGCGACAACATCGAGTCCGTGTCGCTCCAGCTCGGGCTCACCGTCTCCGCCTCCGGCGAGCGCGGCGGCGAGGTGATCCGCCTCGGCCGCCCCACGGTCGTGCCGGCGCCTCACCCGTAGCGGCCGCCCGGCGCCGGGCTGCGGAGCGCTCGTGACCCCGCACACGCGGGCGCTGGATTAAACTGGAATTCGAGCCTCACCAAAGGAGGCCGCATGCTGCTGTCCGCGCTGCTGCTGTCCGCCGTGCTCGCCCCCCAGGCGCCCGCCCAGGCGCCGCCCCCGGCACCCGCCCAGGCACCCGCCCAGGCGCCGCCGCAGGCGCCACCCGCCGCAAGGCCGACTGCCGCCCCTGAGCCGGGCGCCGCGCGACGATGCGGCGATCGCCGCCGGGTTGGCGGCGTTCCGGCGGCACCACTTCAAGGCCGCGCTCGCCGAGTTCGAGAAGGCCGAGGCCGCCGAGCCGCAGAGCGCGGCCGCCGCGTTCTACCTCGGCTACACGTACTACAAGATCGGCGAGCCGTCGCGGCGGATGAACGCGAACAAGGAGAAGGCCCGCGAGCTGTTCGCCAAGGCCTTCAGCCTCGACCCGGCGTTCGGGCGGGCAGGCCCGTCTGGGGCCGCGCTGAGCGGCCGGCGGCGTGCCGTCTACTGCAGCAGCCGCTGGACGAAGCTCATCTTGCTGATGTCGGAGTAGAGCACGAGGCCGATCAGCAGGAAGATCACGAGCGCCCCGGCGTTCATGATCCAGTTCTTGACGACGGGGCTCATGTCGCGGCGGGCGACGCCCTCGACCGCCAGGATCGCGAGGTGGCCGCCGTCGAGCGGCGCGAGCGGGAACAGGTTCAGGATCCCGACCTGCAGGCTGATCACGGCGACGAGGTAGAAGCAGCGGGAGCGCTCCCCCGCGGGCCGCGTCGCCCGAGGCCTGCGCGATGCCGAGCGGGCCCATCATCGTCTTGGGCGAGATGCGCGCCGTGACCAGCCGGCCGACCACGTCGAAGGTCTGGCGCGTCATCTCCCAGACGGACGCCAGCGCCTCGCGGACCGCGGGCAGCGGGCCGAACTTCTGCACGACCATCTTCCGCGCGATGCCGACCTTGGGCCCGGCGCCCGAGTCCTTCGGCGTGATCGCGAGGTCGAGCACCTGCCCCTCGCGCCACAGGTGGAACGTCATCGCGCGCGAGCCCGCCCCGCCGACGATGGCCGGGATCTCCTCGAACGAGCGCACGGGCTTGCCGTCGATCGCCAGGATCGCGTCGTCCGTGCGCAGCCCCGCGAGCGCCGCCGGCTGCCCCGCGAGCACCTGGCCGACGCGCACGAGCGGGTAGCACGCCGATCGACCCGACCCTCTCGAGCGACGTGCGTCTCGGAGCGCAGCGCGACGCTCGCGCTCCAGCGCCGCGTGGCGCACGCGCAGCGTGATCAGCGCCGCGTCCGGGCCGCAGCAGGATGTGGTACTGCGCCTCCTCCCAGGTCGGCACCGGCTTGCCGTCGATCGAGAGGATCTCGTCGCCGGGCGCGAGCCCGGCCTTCTCGGCCGGCGAGCCGGGGTCGACGGCGCCGATGATCGGCCGGTCGAAGCGGCTGGCGTCGAACGGCCGCCGATCATGTAGACGGCCGCTCAGCACGACGATCGTGAGCAGCGCGTTCATCGCCGGGCCGGCCAGGTAGACGAGGAAGCGCTGCCAGCGCGGGCGCGAGAGGAAGTCCGTGCCGTCGCCGAGCGCGGCCGTGTCCTCGCTCAGGTGGTCGCCGGGCTCGCCCTCGAGCTTCACGTAGCCGCCGAGCGGGATCGCGGAGACGCGGCAGTCGGTGTCGCCCCACTGGAAGCCGAACAGGCGCTTGCCGAAGCCGAACGAGAAGACGAACACCCGCATGCCGAACGCCTTGGCGGTGATCAGGTGCCCGAACTCGTGCACGAAGATGATGATCCCGAGCACGACGACGAAGGCGAGCGGCGGTGGTCAGAAAGCTCATTCGGGTTCCGGGCGGGAGTCTAGGAGAGCACGCGCGCCGGCTGCCGGCGCGCGAGGACCTGCCGGGCCCGCTCCCGCGCGCGCCGGTCGGCATCGAGCACGTCCTCGAGCGAGCCGGCCGGCGACGGCGGCTCGGACGTCGAGCACCGCCTCGATCGTCTCGGGGATGCCGGTGAAGGGCGTGCGGCCGTCGAGGAAGGCCGCCACGGCCTCCTCGTTCGCCGCGTTGAGCGCCGCCGGCGCGGTCCCGCCTTTCTCGAGCGCGCGGTAGGCGAGCGCGAGGCAGGGGAACTTCGCGCGGTCGGGCGGCTCGAAGTCGAGGTGCAGCGGCCGCGTGAAGTCCATGCCCGGGATGGCGGCCGGCCAGCGCTCCGGGTAGCTGAGCGCGTACTGGATCGGCATGCGCATGTCGGTGACGCCGAGCTGCGCGAGCACGGTGCCGTCCACGAGCTCGACCATCGAGTGGATCACCGACTGCGGGTGGATGATGACGTCGATCCGGCTCGGCCGGGACGTCGAACAGCCAGCGGGCCTCGATCACCTCGAGGCCCTTGTTCATCAGCGTGGCCGAGTCGATCGTGATCTTCGGGCCCCATGCGCCAGGTCGGGTGCGCGAGCGCCTCCTCGCGGCGTGATGCGGGCGAAGCTCTCGCGCGGCCGGCTGCGGAACGGCCCGCCCGAGGCGGTCAGGATCAGCCGCTGCACGTCCTCGGCGCGCCGGCCGTCGAGGCACTCGTGCAGCGCGCAGTGCTCGCTGTCGATCGGCAGCAGCCGCGCGCCCGTCTCCCTCGCGCGCGCGAGCATCAGCTCGCCGGCCATCACCAGCGTCTCCTTGTTCGCGAGCGCGACGTCCTTGCCGGCCTCGAGCGCGCGGTAGGTCGGCACGAGGCCGACGGCGCCGACGGCCGAGGCGACGACGACCTGCGCGCTCGGGCGCGGTCGCCACCTCGACCATGCCCTCGGTGCCGGCGACCGCGCGCGACGCCCGAGAGGTCGACGAGGCGCGACAGCCGTTCGAGGCCCGCCGCGTCGCCGACCGAGACGACCTTGGGCCGGTAGCGGGCGACCTGCTCGGCCAGCCGCTCGACGTTGCCGCCCGGCCGGCGAGGCCGATCACCTCGAACCGGCCCGGGAAGGCGTCGACACCCGCAGCACGTTCGTGCCGATCGAGCCGGTCGAGCCGAGGATGGAAAGGCCTTTCATTTCAGGGACTTTGAAGTGCAAAGCGGCCCCGGCCGGGGCCGCACTCAGCGCACGTGCTGGAAGTAATAGTACAGGACCGGCGCTCCGAACAGCAAGCTGTCGAGGCGGTCGAGCATGCCGCCGTGGCCGGGGAAGCAGCGTGCCCGAGTCCTTCACGCCCGCCCAGCGCTTGATCAGGCTCTCGTCGAGGTCGCCGACGATGCCCATGGCCGCGACCAGCGAGGCCGAGCGCCAGCGCGTGCGCCGGCGGGCAGCCCGGGCAGGCCGAGCGGCGCGCACGGCGAAGGCGCCGAGCACGCCGCCGACCAGGCCGCCGATGGCGCCCTCGACGGACTTGCCGGGCGAGACCGCCGGCGCCAGCCGGCGCCGGCCGATCGCGTGGCCGACGAAGAAGGCGAGGCTGTCCGAGAAGACGATCACGACGAGCAGCAGCACGACCCGCCAGGCGCCCGTCCGCGGCCGGCGGCAGCAGGCGCAGCGCGGCGATCGTCCCGCCGAGCGCGCCCAGGTAGACCGCGCCGAGCAGCGTGGCGGCCGCGGCCGACACGGACTCGAAGTCGCCGCCGCGCGCCGAGCGCGAAGGTCAGCAGCAGCAGCGCGCCGAGCGGCGCGAACGGGCACGCCGGCGCCCAGCCAGCCGGGCCAGACGACGTCCGCGAAGAGGGCCGCCGCCAGCACGAAGCCGGCGCGGGCGCAGCGGGCGGATGCCGCGGGCGCGCAGCAGGCCGAAGAACTCGTGCAGGCCCGACGGCGAGCGCCGCGGCCACCAGCAGCACGCCGGCCCACGGCGGGCGCCAGGAAGAACGTCGCCAGCACGAGCGGCAGCGCGACGAGCGCGGTCGCGACGCGCCGGGCGAGGTTCGCGAGGAAGCCCGGCGGCGCAGGCCCCGCGGCGGGCAGCCGCTCAGGCGGGGCCGATTCCGCCGTAGCGCCGCTCACGCTTCTGGTAGTCCACGATCGCCTGCAGCAGGTGCCGGCGGCGGAAGTCGGGCCACAGCACGTCGGTCACCCAGATCTCCGAGTAGGCGATCTGCCACAGCAGGAAGTTCGAGACCCGCAGCTCGCCGCTCGTGCGGATGAGCAGGTCCGGGTCGGGCTGGCCGGCGGTGTAGAGGTGGGCCGCGAGCGCCGCCTCGTCGATCGCCGCGGGGTCGCGGCCGTTGCGCAGCAGCTCCGCGAACAGCCGGCGCACCGCGTCGGTGATCTCGGCGCGGCCGCCGTAGTTGAGCGCGATGTTGAACTGCAGGCCCGCGTTCGCGGCGGTGCGCTCGACCGCCCGCGCCAGCTCGTCGCGGACGTCCGGCGCCAGCTCCTGCGCCCGCCCCACCACCCGGAAGCGGATGTCGTTCTTCAGCAGCGTGTCCATCTCGCTGCGCAGGTAGTGCTTGAGCAGGCCCATCAGCGTCGTGACCTCCGCTCTGCGGGCGCTTCCAGTTCTCGATCGAGAACGCGTAGAGCGTCAGCACCTCGAGGCCGAGGCGGGCCGAGGTCTCGACCGTCTCGCGCACGGCCTGCACGCCGGCGCGGTGCCCCTCGACGCGCGTCTTGCTGCGCAGCTTCGCCCAGCGCCCGTTGCCGTCCATGATCACGGCGACGTGCCGCGGCAGGCGCGCGAAGTCGACGGCGCGCAGCAGGTCCGCCTCGTCGCTGCCGGCCGGCACGACCTCGAGCAGGTCCTGTAGGGACATAGGCGCCGCGGTGTCGGACCCTCGTTTCGGGCCTATCCTAGCACCGGGTAGTCGACGCGCGACGAGCGTGAGGCCGCAGGCCGGCGCGGGCGCGGGCCAGCTCGCGGCGGTCGCGCCGTGCGAGCCGGCCGCGCGAGCTCGTCGACGCGGAGCGCGCCGCGGCCCGCGGCGATCAGGCCTCCGACCATGCTGCGCACCATCTTGCGCAGGAAGCCGTCGGCCTCGACCTCGTAGACGAGCCCCGTCGTCCTCGAAGCGCACGTCGGAGCGCGACACCGTGCGCACGGTCGTCTTCACCGAGCCGCCCGAGGAGGCGAGCGAGGCGAAGTCGTGGCGGCCGAGGTAGAGCGCCGCCGCGCGCTCGACGGCGTCTGCGTCGAGCGCGCTACGGGACGAAGCGCGGCGAAGCGGCGGCGCTGCGGCAGGCGGCACGCCGCCGCAGTCGAGCGCGTAGCGGTAGAGCTTCGAGCGCGCGCTGCGCCGCGCGTGGAAGCCCTCCGGCGCGCGCGCGGCCTCGAGCACGCGCACGTCCGTGGGCAGCAGGCCGTTCAGCGCGCGCGCAGCAGCGTCGGGGCCGGCGACCGGGCGCGGCAGCTCGAACGAGGCGACCTGGCCGAGCGCGTGGACGCCCGCGTCGGTGCGGCCCGCGCCGGCGACGCGCGACCGGCGCGCCGCCGCCGGCCAGCCGCGCGAGGGCCGCCTCGAGCTCGCCCTGGACCGTGCGGCCGCCGTCGCGCGCTGGCGCTGCCAGCCGTGGAAGTCGGTCCCGTCGTAGGCGAGCGTGACGCGGTAGAGAGGCCACGGCGCCCGCGTCAGCGCGGCGCGCGCGAGCCGGGCTTCTCGGGCCGCGAGCCGGCGGCGCACAGCGGGCAGGACTCCGGCGGCGTAGCTCGGCACCTCGAGCGTGAGCAGGCTCTCGCGCGGCACGCCGAGCTCGACGCGCGCCGCCGCTGCGGTCGACCAGGCTGCCGACCGCCAGCACCCGGGCGCCGCTGGCCGCGACCGCGTCGATCACCTCGCGCGTCGAGCCGCCGGTCGTGATCACGTCCTCGACCACCACCACCGGCTCGCCCGGCCTCGAGCGTGAAGCCGCGGCGCAGCGTCATCGCCCCGTCCTGGCGCTCGGTGAACAGCGCGCGGCAGCCGAGCGCGCGCGCCACCTCGTGCGCCACCAGCACGCCGCCGAGCGCCGGCGCGACCACGGCCGCGGCGGCCGCGCCGCCGAGCCGCGGCCGCAGCCGCGCGGCCAGCTCGGCGCACAGCCGCGTCGCGAGCGGCGGGTCCATCAGCACGCGCGCGCACTGCAGGTAGCGCGGCGAGTGCAGGCCCGAGCTGAGCAGGAAGTGGCCCTGCAGCAGCGCGCCCTGCTGCTTCGAACACGGCGCAGCAGGGAGTCGTGGCTGAGACGGCTCGTGCGGGCTCACGGGCAGCAATGCTACCGCCGGACGGCGCCCGGCGTACACCGCGCCGGTCCGCAGGCGCCGCGAGCTGCGTCAGCGCCCGCAGCTCCTCGGGATCGCAGGCCGGAGCTATACTCGCGCGCGTGGTCCCGCTCTCGGCCGTCCTGATCGCGCAGAACGAGGAGGCCAACATCGGCGAGCGCGCTGGCGAGCGTGGCGCTTCTGCGACGACGTCGTGCTGGTCGACTCCGGCTCGACCGACCGCACGCGCGAGATCGCCGCGGCGGCCGGCGCGCGGGTGGTCGTCAACGCGCCGTGGCCCGGCTTCGTGGCCCAGCGCGACTTCGCCGTGCGCGCCGCGCGCCACGACTGGGTGATCGCGCTCGACGCCGACGAGCGCGTCGGCCGCGGCGCTGCGCGAGGAGATCCTGCGGCTGCGCGCGAGACGGGCTTCTCGTACGCCGGCTACCGCATCCCGCGCGTCGCCCTCTACCTCGGCCGCTGGATCCGCGGCACCGACTGGTACCCCGACTGGCAGGTGCGCCTCTTCGACCGCACGCGCGCGGGCTGGCAGGGCGACCTCGTGCACGAGTCGGTCAGCGTGCGCGGGCCGGTCGGGCCGCCTGCACGGCGACCTCGAGCACCACCCCTACGCCGACATCTCCGACCACCTGCGCAAGATCGACTCCTACACCACGCTGTGGGCGCGCCAGGCGCACGCCGCGGGCCGCCGCACGAACATCGCTCGACATGTCGGCCGGGCGCCGCCTGGGCCTTCTTCCGCAACTACGTGCTGAAGCGCGGCTTCCTGCTGGGCGGCGCCGGCTTCATCGTCTCCGTGCTCAACACGCACTACACCTTCGCGAAGCTCGCGAAGCTGCGCGAGCTCGAGCGGAACGCCCGCGTGCGGGCATGAGCCTGTCCGTCCTCCACGTCGACACGGCGGCCAGCTGGCGCGGCGGACAGAACCAGGTCGCTGCTGACCGCCAGCCGGCATGGCGGCGCGCGGGCCGCGCCACCGCGATCGCCTGCCGCAGGGACGGCGCGCTGGCGGCGCGGGCGCGCGGCCGCCGGCCTGGCGCGTGCGCGCCGCTGCCCTTCCGCGGCGACCTGTGGCCGCCCGCCATCCTCGCGCTCGGCCGGCTGCTGCGGCGCGAGCGCCCGCGCGCCCTGCTGCTGCACGACCCGCACGCCGTCTCGGCCGGCCTGCTGGCGGCGCGGCTCGGGCCGCGGCCCGCTGCTGGTCGCCGTGCGGCGGGTCGACTTCCCCCTGCGCTCGGCCTTCTCGCGCGCCAAGTACGCTGCCTGCGACCGGATCGTGGTCGTGAGCCGGGCGATCCATGCCGTGGTCGAGGCCTGCGGGATCGCCCCGGGCAGGCTGCGGCTCGTCTACGAGGGCGTCCCCGACCGGACGCCGACGCCGGGCGGCCGCGAGGTGCTGGCCTCGCTCGGCGTGCCGGGCGGCGCGCCGGTCGTCGGCAACGTCGCCGCGCTCACGGACCACAAGGACCACGCGACGCTGGTCGAGGCGATGGCGCTCGTGCGCCCGCGCGTGCCCGAGGCGCGCCTGGTGATCCTGGGCGAGGGCGAGCCTGCGCGGCGCGCTCGAGGCGCGGGTGCGCGAGCGCGGGCTCGCAGGACCGCGTCGTGTTCGCCGGCTTCCGGCGGGACCTGGACCGGCTGCTGCCGGCCTTCTCCCTCTTCTGCCTCTCGTCGCGCCTGGAGGGGCTCGGGACGTCGCTGCTCGACGCGATGGCCTTCGGCCTGCCCGTGGTGGCCACGGCCGCCGGCGGGATCCCCGAGGCCGTCGAGGACGGCGTCACGGGGCGCGTGGTCCCGCCGCAGGACCCGGCGGCCCTGGCCGAGGCGCTGGTCACGGTGCTGGCGGACGAGCAGGGCCGGCGCGCGCTCGGCGCGGCCGGGCGCCGACGGTTCCTCGAGCGCTTCACGGCCGACCGCATGGTCGAGGGCACGCTGCGCGCGCTCGAGGAACAGGCGTGAAGGTCCGTGCGATCCTGAACCCGCAGGCGGGGCTGCGCGCGGCGGGCACGCGCGAGGCCGTCGAGCGCGGCCGGCCGGGCTGGCGCGACTACGCCGTCTACCTCACGCGCGAGCCGGGCCACGCGACGGCGCTGGCCCGGGAGGCGGTCGCCGGCGGGGCCGAGGTGGTGCTGGCCGTGGGCGGGGACGGCACCGTCAACGAGGTCGCCCGCGGCGTGCTCGGCTCGCGCGCCGCGCTGGGCATCGTGCCGGCCGGCTCCGGCAACGGCCTCGCGCGCGCCCTGCGCCTGCCGCTGCGCCCCGACCAGGCGCTGGCGGCGCTGGAGGCGGCCGAGCGGCGTGCGATGGACGTGGGCCTGCTCAACGGCCGGCTGTTCCTCAACGTCGCCGGCGTCGGCTTCGACGCCACGGTCGGCCACGCCTTCCACGAGAGCGGGCGGCGGGGCGGCCGGCGAGGGCTGCTCGGCTACCTGCGCCTGAGCCTGCGGGAGCTGCGCAGGTACCGCGCGCCGCGGCTCGTGGTCCAGGCGGAGGGCCATGAGCGCCTCGAGACCGTCCCGTTCGTGCTGACCTTCGCGAACGGGCTCCAGTACGGCTCGGGCGCCGTCATCAACCCCGGCGCGAAGCTCGACGACGGCCTGCTGGAGATCGTCATCTTCGAGCACGGGCCGCTGCCGGTGCTGCTGGCCGCCGGGCCACGTCTGTTCCTGGGCGGGCTCGAGCGGCTGCCGGGGTACCGCCGGCTCGCGGTGACCGCCGCCACCGTCACCGGCGCGGCGCCGTTCGCCGTGCACGTCGACGGCGACCCGGAGCCCGGCGACCGACCGGGTGCTGCTCGAGCTGCGGCCGCTGGCGCTCGAGGTCCTGGTGCCGCAGGCGACCGTGGACGACCGCGCGCGGGCCGTTCGTCCGCGGCAGGGGCTAGACCGCGGCCTCGGCCCGCTCGATCAGCGGGAGGAGCTCGTCGGCGGCCGAAGGCGGGGCGGGCAGCAGCGGCGAGCGCACGCAGCCGCCGCGCAGGCCGACGCGGTCCATGGCGCAGCTTGAGGCCCGCGACGCCGTGGCCCGGTCGTGACCGCGGCCGCGAGCGGCGCGAGCGCCTCCTGCAGCCGGCGCGCACGCGCGTGGTCGCCGCGCTCGAAGGCGCGGAACAGGGCGACCGTCGGGCCGCGGCGCGCAGTTGGCGACCGCCAGCACGCCGCCGCAGGCGCCGACGCACAGCGCCGGGTAGAACACGGGCGCGTTGCCGCAGGCGACCTCGAACGAGCGACGGGACCGAGGCCAGGATGCGCGCCAGCAGGCCGACGTCGCCGCTCGACTCCTTCATGCCGGCGATCCGCGGGTGGGCGCAGAGCGCGCGACGAGAGCGCCGGCGGCCAGGCAAGGCCGGTGAAGGCCGGGACGGAGTAGAGATAGACGGGGATCGGGCGAGACGTCGGCGACGGCCTCGAAGTGCAGCCGCAGCGCGTCCGCCGTCATGCGTGCCTTGTAGTAGTGCGGGCGTCAGCACGAGCACGGCGTCGGCTCCGCAGGTCGGCAGCCTTGCGCGTGAGGGCGATCGTCGCCCGCGTGCTCTCCATGCCCGTCCCGACCAGCAGGAAACGGCCCGGCAGGCGGCGGCGCGACGGCCGCCACCAGCGCGAGCTTCTCCTCCTCCTCGAGGCTCGCCGCCTCCCCGTTCGATCCGAGAACGAGGAAGCCGGCGAGGTCGTGCGCGGCCAGCGCGTCGAGGTTGGCCTCGAAGGCCGCGAGGTCGAGCGCGCCGTCTGCTCTGGAACGGAGTGACGAGCGGCGGGACGACGCCGCGGAGGCGCACGGGACGTCAGGCCGCCGGCGTCTTCTTGGCGAGCGCCTGCGCCACGCGGCCGAGCACCTTCGCGTCCTGGCGGCGAGAACGCCTCGCGGAAGTCGCTCCAGACCTCGAGGATCGCCCACAGGCCGGCCTCGGTGCGGACCGGGGCCACCATCGCGCTGCCGCTCGAGAGCCCGACCGCGGCCCAGGCCGGGCTGGCGGCGAGGTCGGCCACCACCGTCGGGTTCGCGCCCTGCGCCGCGTCCGCCAGCGGGCCGCCGCTGGCGCCGCACGCGCTCGGGGCCCTGCGGCCGCTCGAGCGCGATGTGCACCGCGAGCTCCTCGCCGTCCGCGACGTAGGCCGTCACGGCCGAGTAGCGCGCGAAGCGCTTCTTCATCAGCTCGACGCCCTGGCGCAGGGCCTCCTCGAACGAGGGGGCCTTCTTGATCACGTCCTCGAGCTCCTTGGCGACCTGCTCGCGGCGCTCGGCGGCCTTGCGGGCCAGATCGGTCTTCCAGGGCTTGTCGTCCTGGCGGGTCACCGTCATGTTCACCTCGATGCTACTCCTTCTCTCTATCGGTACTGCTCCAGTTCGAACGTCGAGGACACGGATCGTCAGGCGAGGGCACGGCCTCCGTCCACCCGCAGCAGCGCGCCGGTCGTGTAGGCCGCGCCGGCGAGCAGGTAGAGGACCGCCTCGACCGCCTCGGCGTGCGTCCCGAAGCGCCCGGCCGGGATGCGGCGGCGCAGCGTCTCGTCCGGCCCCGGGCGGGTCGAGCATCCCCGGGCGCGACCGCGTTCACGCGGATCTGCGGCGCGAGCGCGCGGCGCCAGGCACTCGCGTCGCCATCACCAGGGCGGCCTTCGAGGCGCAGTAGGCGAGGTGGGCCGGCCAGGGCCGCAGCGCGCCCAGGCTCGCGACGTTGACGATCGCCCCGCCGCCCCGCGCGCGCAGGTGCGGCACCGCCGCGCGCGAGGCCATCACCGCGGACTTCACGTTGACGTCGAAGGCCTCGTCGAGGGCCTCCTCGCTCAGCTCGTCCAGGGGGATACGCCGGAACACACCCACGTTGTTGACCAGGAAGTCGATACCGCCCAGGGCGGCCGCCGCCTCGTCCACGAAGGCCGCCATCTCGCCGGGCACGCGGGCGTCCGCCGGCCCCGTGAAGGCCCGGCGGCCCAGGCGCCGGACCGCCTCGGCCTCCTCGAGGGCGCCGCGGCGGCTCTCCCGGTACGAGAAGGCCACGTCGGCCCCCTCGGCGGCCAGGGCGCGGACGAGCGCACGCCCCAGGCCCCGCCCCCCACCCGTGACCACGGCGACGCGTCCGTCCAGCCGGGGCTCGCTCATGGGGCGCAGAACGTCACATCATACCACCTCTGCGGGGGCGCTCTCGCCGAGGAAGCGGGCACCGACGCGACAGCCCCCGCTCGCCTGACCTTGCGCTCGACCCGGCAGACGACCGCGCGTGCTCGGTAGACCTCCCGGTTGCCGAAGTGGCGCCGCAAGGGCCGGAGGCAGCTCGATCGCCAGCTGCAGCCGCGCGCCGACCGCGACCTGGCGGTGGCTCTCGAAGCAGATCCCGCCGCCGCTCACGTTCACGCTGCGGGTCAGCCTCGTCGAAGGCGGACGCCGACGGCGTCCTCGCCCTGCACCTCGACCGGCAGCTGCAGGCCCACGCGCTTCTCCCGCTGGATCAGGCTCATCACGCCTCGCGCTCCCGGCGAGCTCAGGTGGCGTAACGCAGCAGGACCACCGTCACGTTGTCGCGGCCGCCCGGCCTCGTTCGCCGCGTCGATCAGCCGCGCGGTGGCCTCCTCGAGCGAGTCCGGGACGGGCAGCAGCACGCCGGGCGAGCTGCTGGTCGTTCAGCATCCCGTGCAGCCCGTCGGAGCACAGCATCACGACGTCGCCCGGGCTCGAGCCGGTGCTCGATCACGTCGAGGTCGATCGAGTCGCGCGCGCCGACCGCCTTCGTGATCACGTTGCGCAGCGGGTGGTGCTCGACGTCGTCCGAGTTGAGGATGCCCTCGCCGAGGGCCGCCGAGACCCACGAGTCGTCGCGCGTCAGCTGGCGCAGCTCGCCGCCCGCGCACCAGGTAGCAGCGGCTGTCGCCCGCCGAGCCGATCGTCAGCAGGTCGCCGTTGACGATCGTGGCGACGACCGTCGTGCCCATGCCCGTCAGCTCCTCGCGGTTGTCGGCCGCCTGGAACACGCGGGCGTTGGCCAGCTTGATCGCGGTCTTGAGCCGGTTGGCGTCGAACGATAGGTTCGCGTCGATGCCCCACGGCCAGGTGATCTCGTGCTCGATCGCGCTCTTCTCGACGAACGAGGCCAGCGTCTCGATCGCCATGCTGCGAGGCCACCTCGCCCGCGTTGTGGCCGCCCATGCCGTCGCAGACGGCGTACAGGCCCGTCTCGGGAGACACGAGGAAGCTGTCCTCGTTGATCTTCCGGCGGCGACCGACGTCGGTTCGCCCGTGGGCCTCGATCATTGGAGTGCGCTCAGCATAGGGAAACTCGGTGATCCGGTCAAACGCCTCGGGCGAAACCCGGCCCGCTCACGCCTTCCCGGCTCGAGCGGCCCGCATGCAGTCGAGCATCTCCCGGACCGCCCGCTCGATGCCCGACCAGCACCGCGCGGGCCACGATCGAGTGCCCGATGTTGAGCTCGACGATCTCGGTGAGCCCGGCGATCGGCCCGACGTTCGCGTAGCCGAGCCCGTGTCCGGCGTGGACCTCGAGCCCGAGCTTGCGCGCGAGCCGGGCCGCGTCGGTCACCTTGCGCAGCGCGGCCTCGCGCGCGCGTGCGTCGGCGGCGTCCGCCCAGGCGGCGGTGTTGATCTCGATCGCGCCGGCGTCGAGCTTGTGCGCCTCCTTGACCTGCTCCAGCTCGGGGTCCACGAACAGGCTCACCTCGACGCCCGCCTCCTGCAGCGTCTTGACCATCGGCCGGATCTGGACGCTGTTCAGCACGACGTCGAGCCCGCCCTCGGTCGTCAGCTCCTCGCGCCGCTCCGGCACGAGCGTGACCTGGCTGCGGCTTCACGGTCAGCGCGATCCGCGTCATCTCCTGGGTCGCGGCCATCTCGACGTTGAGCCGCGTGCGCACCGTGTGGCGCAGCACCTCGACGTCCCGGTCCTGGACGTGGCGGCGGTCGCCGCGCAGGTGCACCGTGATCCCGTGCGCCCCGCCGAGCTCGGCCAGCACGGCGGCGTGCACCGGGTCGCGGCTCCGGCGCGCGCCGCGCCTGGCGCACCGTCGCGACGTGGTCGATGTTGACGCCGAGCCGCAGCATGGCGCGGAGTATAGTACGGGCTCGTTCTGTGCCGTCGCCGCGTGGCGGCTGCCGGCCTGTCAGCGTGACGCGGCTCTCAGCGTGGCGCGGGGGGCCTGCCTTGCGCGTCGGCGAGCCCTTCGACGAGGTCCAGCCGTGCCCTCCAGGGATCGGGCCCGGCCGCAGGCCCTTTGAGCGTGAAGTCCATCAGCTGATCACCCCGCGTGTCGTAGGCGGGCCAGCTCGGCCGGCCTTCGCCGTTCGGGTTGCCGCTGCGTGCGAAGGCGGTCCAGTAGGCGTTCATCGCGTCGGCGATCGCCTCGTCCGCGGGCGTGGTCGCCCCGGCGTACTTGGCCCGAACCGTCTGGAAGACGAACGGTATCTCGGTTGCGTGCAGCGCGCCCCTGACGTCCTTGCGGATGGAGGCTGCGACGTAGGAGAAGCGGTAGACGAAGGTCGGCTGTCCCGCCGACGAGGTCAGCCGGGCGAGCAGCCGGGCCGGCTCCACCATCGCCCCGTCGCTCATGAGGCCGACTCCCAGGTCGCCTTTGTCGCCGGTCCTCTCGGGATCGTAGGCGGCGACGACTTTGTCCCTGTTCGCTGCGAAGCGGGCGAGCATGCCCTCGACGGCCTGCGGGGGCAGGGGCATGAAACCAAACTCGCGGTTGTTCGCCCCGATCAGGTAGGGGATGCGGGCCTGACGCCCGGCGCGGAACGCGGTCTCCACCTCCTCCGGGACGATCGTGCCGTCGATCATCGGTCCGGCGTAGGTGTCACGCTGCTGGCCCATGGTCATCAGGTTCAGGCCGCGCACGAGATCGGCGGCCGGCAGCCGGCGCAAGGCGGCGAGGGCCGCAGCGTCCTCCCCGCTCACGCCCGCGAGCTTCGCGAACGCGACGCCGACCGCCTCCGCCGACGGGGTTCCGTCCGGGCCGGGCTCGCGCAGGCGGCGCATCGGCATGATGCCGCCGGCGCGGCCGCCACCCGACTCCACGATCGCCTTGTGGAAGAGCCCCCGCGCGAGCGGGCAGACCATGAGCGTGTTGACGGAGCCGCCGCCGGCCGACTCGCCGAACAGCGTGACGTTGCCCGGGTCGCCGCCGAACGCTGCGACGTTTCGCTGCACCCAGCGCAGGGCGGCGCGATCTGGTCGAGGAAACCGTAGTTGCCCAGCGGCGCGCCGGCGGCTCTCGTTCGTGAGCGCCGGGTGGGCGAAGAAGCCGAAGCGGCCCAGGCGGTGGTTGAAGCTCACGAACACGACGCCGCGCTTCGCGAAGTGCGAGCCGTCGTAGACGGCTGGCGAGCTGCCGCCGTTCACGAAGCCGCCGCCGTGGATCCAGACCATCACCGGGAGCTTCGTCCGGCGCCCCTCGGGCGCCCAGACGTTCGCCACCAGGCAGTCCTCGCTCGGCGGCGTTCCGAGCGGCGCCGCGTCGCTCGGGAAGGGCTCCTGCATGCAGTCGTGGCCGTAGCCTTCGGCTGGCCGCACGCCCTTCCACGGCACGACGGCGCGCGGCGCGCCCCGCGCAGTCCCCGAGCGGCGGCGCCGCGTAGGGCACGCCCTTCCACGAGACGACACCGTCACAGCGACCCGGACAGAAGACCGCCCTCACGCGACGACGACGGCGGAGGCGGCGACGAGCCAACGACGGCCGCGGCCAGCCAGAGGGCGCCGAGCGTCACCACGACGCGAGTGCTGCGCTGTCTCATCGTCTCTCTCCGCGCGCGGGCGCGCCTAAGCACGACCTGCAGATCAGCGTGAAGCGTGGCGTCGGAGTCCGTGCCGACCCACACGTCGAAGGCCTCGGCGTCCTGGACCCACTTCCTCTGCGACGTGCTCCAGTAGCGCAGCTCGTCCGGACCGAGCGAGAACGTGACCGCCTGCTACTCGCCGGCGTCGAGCGTGATGCGGCGGAAGCCCTTCAGCTCGCGCACGCGGCCGCGACTCGCTGCCGGCCCTCTGGTGCAGGTAGAGCTGGACGACCTCGTCGCCGGCCACGCTGCCCGTGTTCGTCGACGTCCACGGAGACGTCCGTCTTCTGCGCCGACCTTCAGCTGCCCTGTGCGCGAGCTTCAGGTTCGAGTAGCCGAACGTCGTGTAGCTCAGCGCCGTAGCCGAACGGGTAGAGCGGCGTCGCTCGGCGATGTCCCAGTAGCGCGAAGCGACACCGACGCGTTCCCTGGCTGTGCGTCGTCGTTGCGGCGTAGTAGATCGGCTCTGGTCGCTGCGGTGGAAGCTGACCGGCAGCTTGCCGCCTGGGTTGCACGTCGCCGAACAGCACGTCCGCCACCGCCTGCCCGCCCTCGCTCCCCGGGATCCCACGCCTCGAGGATCGCGGGAACGTGCTCGCGGCCCAGTCGATGCTGAGCGGGCGGCCGTTCAGCAGCACCAGCACCATCGGCTTGCCCAGCGCGACGACCGCCTTCAGCAGCTCCTCCTGCAGGCCCGGCAGGTCGAGCGACGCGCGCGAAGCGGCTTCGCCCGCCATGTTGTCAGCTCGCCCATCACCGCGATCACGCGCCTCGGCACCCCTCGCCGCCTCGACGCCTTCGCGATACGCCGCGTCGGACTCGGCTGGCGTCTGCGCGGCTTCTTCGGCCCCGGCGTGAACGCCTCGAACAACGACGGGTACGAGGCGCCGATCTCCGGACCGGGCTCGTACGTCACGCGTGCGTTCGGCAGCTTGCCTTGATGCCCTGGAGCACGGTGACCGCGGCCGGGACGTGGCCGAAGACCATCCAGGAGCCCTCGGTGGCGGTCTTCGAGTCGGCCAGCGGGCCGATCACCGCCACGTTCTTGAGCGCGGTCGTCGAGCGGCAACGCCTTGTTCTCGTTGCGCAGCAGCACCATCGAGCGCTGGGCGGCCAGGCGCGAGGCCTGCTGGTGCTCCGGCGCGCCGATCACCTGCGCGGCCCTCGCCTCGTCGGCGTAGGGGTTCTCGAACAGGCCCATGCGCAGCTTCATCTCGAGCACGCGGCGCACGGCCGCGTCGAGCTGCGCCTGCGTGACCTGGCCCTCCTTCACCAGCGCCGCCAGGTGCTCGGGGTAGGCGCCGCTCGCCATCTCCATGTCGTTGCCCGCCGTTGAGCGCGCGGAAGGCGGCGTCCTTGCGGTCGCGCGCGAAGCTGCTGGACCACCAGGTTGCCGACCGCGATCGCGTCGCTGACCACGAAGCCCTTGAAGCCCCACTCGCCGCGCAGCACGTCGGTGCAGCAGCCACCTGGTTGCCGCGCGGCCGGGACGTCGTTGAGGTCCATGTAGGCGCTCATGACGCTGCCGACGCCCGCGTCGACCGCGGCCTTGAACGGCGGGAAGTAGACGTTCCACAGCTCGTGTCGGAGAGGTAGGACGGGTCGTAGTCGCGCCCGCCGTCGCGCGCGCCGTAGCCGCGCGAAGTGCTTGGCGCAGGCGAGCACGCTCGTCGGCGGTGCCGAGCCGCGTCGCCCTGGAAGCCGCGTACCTGGGCGGCCGCCATGGCCGCGCCCAGGTACGGGTCCTCGCCGGCGCCTTCCACGATCCGTCCCCAGCGCGCGTCGCGCGCGATGTCGAGCATCGGCGCGAAGGTCCAGTGGATGCCCGCCGCGCGCGCCTCCTTCGCGGCGATCGCGGCTGGCCTTCTCGTGGACGCCGGGTCCCACGAGGCGGCCATCGCCAGCGGCACCGGGAAGATCGTGCGGTAGCCGTGGATCACGTCGAGCCCGAACAGGAGCGGGATCTTGAGCCGCGACTGCTCGACCGCGATCTTCTGGAGCTGGTTGAACTTCTTCGTGTCGTTGAGCCACAGCACCGAGCCCGCTCCCCCGGCCTTGATCGTTCCCTCCGGCGGCTTCGAGCCGGGGATGAACGCCGCACCGGAGATCTGCTCGAGCTGGCCGACCTTCTCCTCGATCGTCATCTGCGCGAGCAGCGCCTCCACCCTCGCGCTCACCTGCGCGTCGCTCGGCGGCGCCGCGACCTGCGCTCTCAGTGGCGCGACGGCCAGGACGAGGACGCCCAGCACCGGCAGCGACCGCTCGAGCACGCGCATACCGACCTCCTGCAGATGGGACCCAGCCCCGGCCGATCCTAGTGGCACCCCGTGCCACAGTCAACATCGGGTGACACCTGACCGGCCATCCACGATAATCGCGGCGTGACGCCGCTCGAGATGCCCGTCAAGCTGACTGCGCCCAGCCTGCAGCAGCGCAAGCAGGCGCTGGTGCGGGCGGAGCTCGCGCGCGTCGCCTGGGACCTGTTCGCGGCCCGGGGCTACGAGGCGACCACCGTGCAGACGATCGCACGGGCCGCCGGCGTCTCGCGGCGCACCTTCTTCCGCTACTACTCGTCGAAGGAGGACGTGCTGGTCGAGACCTCGGACGCGCTGGCGGACGAGCTGCTGGCCGAGGTGGCCGCGCGCCCGGCCGGCGAGGCGCCGCTCTCGATCCGGCGGGCCCTGGTCCCGGCTCGAGCGGCGGCTGGCGACGCCGGAGCTCGCGCGCGGCATCATGCGCCTGCTGCGCGAGAGCCGGGCGCTGCGCCGGGCGATGCTGGAGCGGCACGCGCGGATGGAGGAGCGGCTCGCCGCGCATTTCGCGCGCCGCCTGCGGGTCGACCCGGCGCGCGACAGCACCCCCGCCCTCGTCGCGTTCCTCGCGCGCGCTCTCCTCGACACGGCGTTCAACGTCTGGTACGACCAGGGCCGGCGCGACGTGGCCGCGCTCGTCGACGAGCTGTTCGCCACGCTCGCCGCCGTGGCCAGGCCCGGCCCGCGAGCCGGTCCCGTTCGGCCGGCCCTGCGGCTAGAAGTACAGGCGCACCCCGGCTCCGGCCTGCAGCCCGCCGGCGTCGAAGCTCGCCTCGCTGGCGTCCTGATTGGCGCGCAGCTTGACGCTGGCCGTGCTGTAGCGCACCAGCACGCCGGCGCCGAAGCTTCGCCCGAAGCGGTAGTCGAGCCGGCCGCCGACGTTCCACCCGGTCGGGGTCGCCTTGACCCTCGTCGCGGGTGCTGTGGCGAGGGTCAGCTCGTCGTACGGGTAGGTGTCCGTGAAGGTGAGCTGACTCAGCAGGTCCGCCTCGACCTGGAAGACACTCGCACCCGCGAACAGGCTCCAGTCGAGCCGGCCGCTGCCGCGCCCGTAGGCGAGGTCGAGGTGCAGCGCCCCTTCCTTGTAGTCGTAGCCGGTCAGCTCGCCGCTCAGGCTGCGCGGCCGGTTCAGGTACAGCGGGTGCGGCCGGCTCGCGTCGAAGCGGCCGCTCTCGCTGCGGCTGGCGAGCGTGTAGCCGACCAGCACGCCGAGGCCTCGGAACAGGCTGAGCTGCACGGCGACGTCGGGGCCGAAGGCGGTCTTCGTCGAGTACGACGTGCTGACGCTCGTCGTCTCGGCGAACTCGGTGTACTGCCGCGTGTCGCCGAACGAGGGGCTGGTGAAGGAGCCGACGCCGTTCAGCACGATGCGCACGCGCGGGCTCGGCAGCGGCTGCTCCGCGGGAGGCGTCGGCAGCCTGCAGCGGTGCGGCGGCGACGAGCGAGGCGGCAAGGAACGCCGGCGCGGACAGGCTTGGTCTTCTCATGGCTGCACCTCAGTTCACGCCGACGGCGTTCCAGGCCTGGATGACGGCGGTCTCCGCCGGGCTGCCGGGGCCGTAGAGCTCGCGCGCGGCCTGGATCGTCGCCGCGCGGGCCTGCGAGAAGCTGGCGCTCGGGGTCAGGAAGCTGGTGAAGGCGCGGTAGAAGACCCGCTCGATCTGCAGGCGGTTCGCGGCGCCCACGCCCTGAACCGTGCCGCCGAGCCGGTGGCGCCCGCCCTCGATCGCCAGGTAGAAGGCGTGGTTGGCGATGCCCGAGTTCGTGTGCACGCCGCCGTTGTCCAGGCTGCCGGTGTAGCGGACGGAGTAGTGATCGGGATCACCGTAGCGCCATCGGGTTCTGCATCGAGCGGGTGCCGCCCGGCGTGATCACGTCCTCGCCCAGGAGGTAGTCGGCCTTCTCCGGCTGCTGGAAGAACTCGACCGACGTGCCCATGATGTCGGAGAAGGCCTCGTTGAGCGCCCCGGACTCGTTCTGGTAGATGAGCTGGGAGGAGTAGTCCGTGACGCCGTGCGTCAGCTCGTGCGCCACCACGTCGAGCGCGCCCGACATGTAGTTGTAGCGCTGGCCGTCGAGCGTCACGTTGAACGGCAGCCCGTCGCCGTAGTACATGATCCCGTCGCCCAGGTACGCCGCGTTCGCGAAGAAGGAGTTGATCACCGAGGAGGAGTAGAGCCGCCAGTCCTCGCGGCGGAAGGCGTGTGTCACGCTGTGGATCGCGATGTTGGCGTTGTCGAGGCCGCGGCGGCCCTGCTGCTTGAAGTAGTAGTCGTACGTGTAGCCGGCGTAGACGTGCGCGTCGACGACCGCACCGTCCGTCCACACGTTGTCGTCGTCGGTCGCGAGGTCGGAGCGGTTGAAGATCGACGAGGGCGGCCCGTCGGAGTTGAGGAAGAGCACGAAGCGGTTGAGGTTGAAGCGGAAGTCGTAGGTCGAGATCACCGGCGGGCGCAGCCGGTCGTTGCTCTGCCAGATGCCGCCCGACGGCGTGACGCTGATCTTCTTCTGGTCGCCCAGGACGCCCGGTCGCGAGGCCGGCGGCCTGCGTCTGCAGGTCCCGGTAGTCGAGCAGCAGCTCGCCGCTCGATCGCGTCGAAGAACAGCTGGCGGACGTCGAACTCGGGCTCGAAGGCCGCGCGCACCCGATAGGCGAGGCGGTAGCCGCCGCCGTCCTGCGGCAGCACGACGAGCTCGGGGCCGCCTCGCGTGCCGAAGGGCCGGCCGCCGCGCGCGCGGCCGCGAGCGCCTCGGCGGCGCGCACGGAGAGCGCGGCTCGACGCTCAGCTCGATGCCCTCGTACAGCGTGCCGAACACCGTGAGCGGGCCCGCGGTGTCGCTCTGGACGGCGAGCTCGCCGCCGAACACCGGCACGCCCCTCGTACGACTGCGCCAGCCGCTCGTGGCGGCGGCCGGCGAGCTGCGTGTCCTCGCGCACGAGGCGCGCGATCGAGATCGCCCGAGGCGAGCAGCCGCTCGACGCGGCCGGACCAGTCGCGCACGCTCGCCTCGACGTCGCGACGCCGCGGGCCCAGGCGCCCTGCGCGCGCCACGGGCGGGGCCACGGACGGCCACGGCCAGCCCGATCCAGAGTGCACGCATGGTTCGCTGCCTCCGGCGCGCCGGCGAAGGCGGTTGCGCCCCCGCCGACCGCTCAGCCCACGTCCTTGCGAGCCGCCGTCGATCAGGTCCTGGGCGATCGTGCCGATCCGGTTCTCGTCCGGGCCCTCGACCATCACGCGCAGCTTCGGCTCGGTGCCGCTCCAGCGCACGAGCACGCGGCCCTCCTTGCCGAGAGCGCCGCGCACCTGCTCGACGAGCCGCTGCAGCGACGGCCATCTCCTCGAGCGGCTTGCGCGCCGGCGAGCGTGACGTTCTCGAGCACCTGCGGCACGCGCTCCATCGCCTCGCGCGCGAGCTCCGAGAGCGGCCTGCCGGTGCGGATCATCAGCGCCAGCACCTGCAGCGCCGGCGATCAGGCCGTCGCCGGTCGAGGTGTGGTCGAGGAAGATCAGGTGCCCGGACTGCTCGCCGCCGAGGTTGTAGCCGCCCTGGCGCATGGCCTCGACCACGTAGCGGTCGCCGACCGGCGTGCGCACGAGCGCTGACGCCCTGCGCGTCGAGCGCGCGCTCGAGGCCGAGGTTGCTCATCACGGTCGCCACCACCGTGTCGTGCCGCAGCTCGCCGTCGCGCTTCATGCGCGTGGCGCACATCGCCATCACCGCGTCGCCGTCCACGACCTGGCCCTTCTCGTCGATCACGATCACGCGGTCGGCGTCGCCGTCGAGCGCGATGCCGATCTGGGCGCCGCGCCGCACCACCTCGGCCCGCGCGTGGTCGGGGTGCAGCGCCCCGCAGTCGCGGTTGATGTTGGTGCCGTTCGGGCGCACGCCGAGCGCGTGCACCTTCGCGCCCAGCTCGGAGAAGACGAGCGGCGCCACCACGTAGGCGGCGCCGTGGCCGGCGTCGACCACCACCCGCACGCCGTCGAGCGTCAGGTCGCGCGGGAAGGTGTTCTTGACGAACGTCGACGTAGCGCCCGCGCGCGTCCTCGAGCTTGACGGCGCGGCCGATCGCGGGGCCGGTGCGCCGCTCGCCGAGCCGCTCCGGCTCGCGGATCAGCAGCTCGATCTCGGCCTCGGCCTCGTCGGGCAGCTTGAAGCCGTCGGCGCCGAAGATCTTGATGCCGTTGTCGTCGTACGGGTTGTGGCTGGCGCTGATCACGATGCCGGCGTCGGCGCGCATGCTCACGGTCAGGTGCGCGACGGCCGGCGTCGGCACCGGGCCGCACAGCAGCACGCGCCCGCCCATCGAGCAGATGCCCGAGGCGATCGCCGTCTCGAGCATGTAGCCGGAGAGCCGGGTGTCCTTGCCGATCAGCACGCGCGGCGCGTGGCTGCGGCCGCGGCCGGCCACGAAGGTCACCGCGCGGCCGAGCGCGAGCGCCAGCTCGGGGGTCATCGGGTGCACGTTGGCGACGCCCCGGATGCCGTCGGTGCCGAACAGCGAGCGGGGCGCGGGGCGCGAGTGGGTCACGGGGGGCTCCTTTGCCGCGGAGGGACGGCCGATTCTAGCGCTCGCGGCCCGCGCGGCGCAGCGGCCGTACGCCGACCTCGGCCGGGCGCGTCTCGACCACGCGGACGCCGGGCGGCGCCGGCGACGAGCTCGACGGCCAGCCGCTGGCGCGATGCGCCCTCGCCGGCCGGGACCTCGACGTAGGGCGGACCGCCGAGGCTTGCGAGCGCCTTGAGCTGCGGCCGCCGGACCCGAGACGACGACGGCCACGTGCGTCGGCTCGAGGTGCGCCGGGCGGCCGCGCGCGACACCGGCAGCGCCTCGAACACGCGCGTCTCGCGGGCCTCGGCCACGCGCGCGGTCACCCGCACCCGGCTGCCGCCCTCGAGCCGCAGCAGCGGGTCCTCGAGGCCCGACGTTGACCGCCTCCTGGCACGGTGCGGTCGGCGGCCTCCACCGAGACCGGCTCGGTGAACGCGCTCTCGATCTCCTGCACGCGGCTGCGCGGCCCGGCGACGCGCACCTGCGGCGGGTCGCTGGTCACCTCGGACACCTCGAAGCCCGCCGGCCGGCCGGCCGATCACGCGCGGCCGCACCGGCACGACCTTGCGCCGCGTGCTCTCGAGGTTGAGCGTGAGCAGCGAGGGCGTGATCTTCACCACCCGGAAGCCGAACGGCACCTGGATGCGGTCGGGCGTCAGCTGGACGATCCTCTCGCCCTCCTGCGCCCCGGCCAGGTCGATCGTCGCCGAGCACCTTGCGCGGGTCGAGGCTGTCGATCAGGCCGGGCGAGGCGCGCACGCGCACGTCGACCGTGTTCACGGCGTCGCCCGTCAGCTCCAGCTCGCGCGGCACGTTGCGCAGCTCGACCGGGACCGACAGGCCCCGCTCCGCCGTCTGGCGGCCCGCGATCACGAACCACAGGCCCGCGGCCAGCGCCAGGCTGGCCAGGCGCAGCGGCACGTCGCCGCGCAGGGCACGCAGCCTCACGAGTCGCTCCCCGCGGCCGACCTCGGCCGGCTGCGGCGCCGCGCTCGCGGGCTTCTCGCCCAGGCCGAGCGAGCCGAGCAGGTCCTGCTTGAGCGCGGGCCCGTCGAGCCCGCGGCGGATCCGGCCGCCCTGCGACCACCGAGATCGTGCCGCGTCTCCTCGGACACCACCACCGCCACGGCGTCCGTGTCCTCGCTGAGCGCCGATCGCCGCGCGGTGGCGGCTGCCGAGGGTGCGGCTGAGCTCGGGGTTCACCGTCAGCGGCAGGAAGCAGGCGGCGGCCGCGACGCGGTTGCCCTGGATCACCACCGCGCCGTCGTGCAGCGGCGTCGCGGGGTGGAAGATGCTGACCAGCAGGTCGTAGGTCACCACCGCGTCGAGCGCGATGCCGGTCTCGATGTAGCTGCGCAGCCCCATCTCGCGCTCGAGCACGACGATCGCGCCCGTGCGCTCCGCGGCCAGGCGTGGTCGCCGCCAGCACGACCTCGTCGACGATCTCCTCCTGGCGGCGGCGGCGCCGCGCCGCCCAGGAACGGCGCGCGGCCCAGGTGCGCGAGCCCCTTGCGGATCTCGGCCTGGAACACCACGATGATGCCGAACACCAGGAAGGGCAGGAACGTGCGCAGCAGCCAGTTGACCGTCTGCAGGTTGAAGAAGATCGAGGTCCAGTAGAGCACCACCAGCACCAGGCCGCCGAGCGCGATCTGCACCGCGTGCGTGCCGCGGATGAACTGCAGCAGCTGGTAGACGATGAAGGCGACGAGCAGGATGTCGAGCGACGTCCCACCAGCGCAGCTCGGTGCCGGCCAGGAAGCGAGCCGAGCTGCTGGAGCATCAGGCGGCCCTCGCGGCGTCGGTCGTCGCCGCGCACGGCGTCGGCCAGGCGCACCACCTCGACCATCTCGCGCACGTCGTGGACGCGCACCACGTGGGCGCCGAGCAGCACCGCCGCCGCCACCGCGGCCGCCGTGCCCATCAGCCGTCGCTCGACCGGCGCGTCGAGCACCGCGGCCGATGAAGCTCTTGCGCGAAGGGCCGACCAGCATCGGCCGGTCGAGCGCGCGCCAGCTCGGCCAGCCGGCGCAGCGCCTCGAGGCTGTGCTCGGCCGCCTTCGAGAAGCCGATGCCGGGGTCGACCAGCAGCCGCTCGCGCCGCACGCCCGGCCCGCTCGGCACGCGCGAGCGCGCTCGCGCAGCTCGGCGACGACCTCGCCCATCACGTCGCGGTAGGCGCGGCGCGCGGTGCATCGACTCGAAGGCCCCGCGCAGGTGCATCAGCACCGCCGGCACGTCGCGCGCGGCGAGCAGGGCGCGCCATCGCGGGATCGTAGCGCAGGCCGCTGACGTCGTTGACGAGGTCGGCGCCGGCGTCGAGGGCGGCGCGCGCCACCGCGGCCTTCGTGGTGTCGACCGAGAGCGGCCCCGCACCGCGGCGCCGCAGGCCGTCGATCACCGGCACCACGCGGCGGGCCTCCTCGGCCGGTTCCACCCGGCCGGCGCCGGGGCGCGTCGACTCGCCGCCGACGTCGACCCAGTCGGCCCCCTGCTCGAACAGCTCGAGCCCGCGCGCGACCGCCGCCTCCGCGTCCGGCCAGCCGCCCGCCGTCCGAGAACGAGTCCGGCGTGACGTTCAGGATGCCCATGACGAGGGTGCGCTCGCCGAGCAGCACCTCGGCCCCCCGCAGGGGGATGCGGTACCGGCGTCGCGCGCTCGGCGCGATGCGCTCCCTCCGGGTCCTAGGACGTGGGCTTCGGGTGTGGCATCGGCGGCGGCATCAGCCCCGGCCGCTCGTCCTCGGCCCGGTGGCCGCGCGGCGGGCGGCGCGGCGGGCGGCGCTGCGACCGGCGTGGGCACCGGCTTGACCGTGAGCGGCTCGCCCGTCGATCAGCTGCTTGAGCTGCGGCGCGTCGAGCACCTCGTGCTCGAGCAGCGCGGCCGCCACGCGCGTCGAGCACCGGCCGGTGCTCGGTCAGGATGCGCGCGGCGCGGTCGTACTGCTCGGAGACGATGCGCCGGATCTCGGCGTCGATCTTGAGCGCCGTCGCCTCGGAGTAGTCCTGGTGCCGGTTGAACTCCTTGCCCAGGAAGATGGCCTCTTCCTTCTTGCCGTAGGTGAGCGGCCCCAGCGCCTCGCTCATGCCCCACTCGCAGACCATCTTGCGCGCCATCTCGGTGGCCTGCTCGATGTCGTTCTGGGCGCCGGTCGTGATCTGGTTGAAGGTCGTCTCCTCGGCGATGCGCCCGCCCATGCAGCACCGCGATCCGCGCCTCGAGCTGCTCCTTCGACCAGTTGTGCTTCTCCTCGGTCGGCAGCTGCTGCGTGACGCCGAGCGCCATGCCGCGCGGGATGATCGTCACCTTGTGGATCGGGTCGGCGTGCGGCAGCAGGGACGCGAGCAGCGCGTGGCCGGCCTCGTGGTAGGCCGTCACCTTCTTCTCCTCGTCGGTGATGATCAGGCTCCTGCGCTCGGCCCCCATCAGGACCTTGTCCTTCGAGGACTCGAAGTCCTTCATCGAGACGAACTTCTGGCTGTTGCGCGCCGCCATCAGCGCCGCCTCGTTCACCAGGTTCGCGAGGTCCGCGCCGGAGAAGCCCGGCGTCGCGCGCGCGAGCACGACGAGGTCCACGTCCTCGGCCAGCGGGATCTTGCGCGTGTGGACCTGCAGGATGCCCTCGCGGCCGCGCACGTCGGGCCGCGAGACGACCACGCGCCGGTCGAAGCGGCCGGGCCGCAGCAGCGCCGGGTCGAGCACGTCCGGCCGGTTGGTGGCGGCGATCAGGATGACGCCGTCGTTGCTCTCGAAGCCGTCCATCTCGACGAGCAGCGCGTTCAGCGTCTGCTCGCGCTCGTCGTGGCCGCCGCCCAGGCCGGCGCCGCGGTGGCGGCCGACCGCGTCGATCTCGTCGATGAAGATGATGCAGGGGGCGTTCTTCTTGCCCTGCTCGAACAGGTCGCGCACGCGGCTGGCGCCGACGCCCACGAACATCTCGACGAAGTCGGAGCCGGAGATCGAGAAGAAGGGCACGTTCG
Source organism: uncultured Acidobacteriota bacterium (assembly GCA_963831755.1). Classification (GTDB taxonomy): domain Bacteria; phylum Acidobacteriota; class Vicinamibacteria; order Fen-336; family Fen-336; genus DATBSL01. The sequence continues at coordinate 313,128 of CAWHRC010000023.1, read as the reverse complement.
CCTCGCCGGCGATCGCGCGCGCGAGCAGCGTCTTGCCCGAGCCCGGCGGGCCCATCAGCAGCACGCCCTTGGGGATGCGGCCGCCGAGCTTCTGGAACTTCTGCGGCTCGCGCAGGAACTCGATGATCTCCTGCAGCTCGTCCTTGGCCTCCTCGACGCCGGCCACGTCCTTGAACGTGACCTTCTTCTGCTGGCTGGCGAGCAGCTTCGCCTTCGACTTGCCGAAGGAGAGCGCCTTGTTGCCGCCGCTCTGCATCTGGCGCATGAAGAAGATCCAGAAGCCGATCAGCAGCAGGAACGGGCGCCCAGGAGATCAGCATGTTCGCCCAGGTGGGGGTCTGGTCGGGCTGGTAGTTGACCGTCACCTTCTTGGCGAGCAGGGTGTCGGTCAGCTTGTCGTAGCCGAGCGGCGCGAAGGTGCGGAACGCCTCGCGGCTCACGGTGTGGCCCTTGATCTCGTTGCCGGTGATCGTGACGTCCGCGACCTGCCCGGCCTCGACCTGGGCCATGAACTCGCTGAACTTGACTCGGGCGTCTCCTTCTTCTGGAACTGGGCGAAGTGCCAGGCCAGGAAGACGACCACCAGCAGCGACATCCACAGCATGACCGTCTTGAACGTAGCGTTCACAAGAGGCCTCCGGACGGCGCCCCGCACCGCCCCCTCCCTCCCCTGCCCGGGGAGGAATCGACTATCTTAGCTTACCCGAAGTCGGGCCGCGACCGCCCGGGCGTGGCCGGCGACGGCCTCGGCGGTCGTCCCGGGCCGGGGGATCGTCCCGATGTAGGGCAGCCCCCGGTAGCGCTCCATCCAGTCGAGCCCGTAGCCGACCAGGAAGCGGTCGGCCGGGGTCTCGCGCAGCGTGAACGCGCTCCAGTCCGGGTGCACGTCGATCTTGCGGGCGTCCGGCTTGTCGATCAGGGCGCACACCCGCAGGCTGCGCGGGCAGTGCTCGTGGATGTGGCCGAGCAGGTAGCTCAGCGTGATGCCGGTGTCCACGATGTCCTCGACCAGCAGCACGTCGCGCCCCGCGAGCGGCGCCGCCGGTCGCGTAGACGATCTCGGTCAGCATCGCGGCTGGCCGCCTGCTCGTGCTGCGAGCTGACGCGCACGAGGTGCACGGTCAGGTCGAGCGGGATGCGCCGGATCGAGGTCGGCCATGAAGACGAGGCTGCCCTTCATCAGGCCCAGCACGCACAGCTCGCGGCCCGCGAAGGCGCGGCCGATCTCGGCGCCCAGCTCGGCGACGCGCCGCGCGATCTCCTCCTCCGAGTACAGCACGGCGACCTCGTCCCTCATGCCCTCCACCGGGATGATACGGCTTTCGTGCCGGCGATCGAACGACTTTCGAGCAGCAGCTCGTCGCGCGTGAAGCGCGCCTGACGCCCGCCCGGCAGCGGCAGCCGGCGGCCGGAGCTGCCGGCGCTGCAGGCGAGCCGCGAGCAGCGCGCTCGACGTGCGCCGCCGCCACCTGGCGCAGGCCGCCGCCGCGCGGCGAGCGCCTGGCGCAGCGCGGCGCGCGCCAGCGCGGGCGGCGCCTGCGGCGAGGCCCGGCCGGTGCAGCGCGAAGCCCTGCTCGTCGCTCCCGGCCGATCCGCGGCAGCAGCGCCGCCGCGCCTCGGCGCGCACGTAGCGCGGCCTCGTCCGCGAGCAGGGCGGCCGTGCGCGCGAGCGCCGCGCGCACGCGCGGGTTGAAGCGCTGCTCGAGGTAGGGCAGCAGCTCGTGGCGCACGCGGTTCCTGCGCAGCGCGGGATCGGCGTTCGTCGGGTCCTCGCGCCAGGGCAGCGCGCGCTCGCGCAGGTGCGCGAGCACCTGCTCGCGCGAGACGCCCGAGCAGCGGGCGCAGCAGGTCGCCGCTGCGCGCGCGCATCGCGCCCAGGCCCGTGCGCGCCGGCGCCGCGCAGCAGCCGCAGCAGCAGGGTCTCGGCCTGGTCGTCGCGCGTGTGGGCGACGCGCGATGCGCCGCCGCCTGCTCCTGCTCGCGCACCGCGCGCAGGAACGGCGTAGCGCTCGCGGCGGGCCGCCTGCTCGAGCCCGCCGCGCTCGCGCGCCGCGCGCGGCGCGCACGTCGGCGGCGCCCAGCGCGCAGCGCGACGCCGAGCCGCCGGCACAGCTCGCGCGCAGAAGGCGGCGTCCTCCGCCGAGCCGGGCCGCAGGCCGGTGGTCGAGGTGCGCGGCCACCAGCCGGAAGCCGCGGCGGGCGGCTGAGCAGCGCCAGGGCGTCGAGCAGGGCCACCGAGTCGGCGCCGCCGGAGAGGCCGACCAGCAGCGTCTCGCCGCGCGCGGGCGTGCCGGCCGCCCGCAGCGCCCGTCCGACGCTCGCGACGAGCTGCGGCAGCCTCAACGGCCGGAGCCTCCGCTGCTTCGACGAGTGGAGCCTGGTGGCGGTGCAGGGATTCGAACCCCGGACGCCGCGGATATGAGCCGCGTGCTCTAACCAGCTGAGCTACACCGCCACGCGTGAAGGAAGCGATCGCGCCTCCCGCATCCGGCCAGTCTACTACAGACGAAGCGGCCCTCCGCCCGGTGCTATACTCCGCGCGTCCGGCGATGAACTGCACCACTTGTCAGAAGAGCGACGTGGAAGTCACGCTGCACAAGTGCCCGATCTGCTTCAAGTGGGTCTGCGACGAGTGCGCGCCAGCGCGAGTACGGCCGCATTGTTCTGCTCACGCCTCTGCGCCAACCAGTTCTTCTTCGGCGACGACGAGGAGTAGCCGCCCGCGGCTGAGCACGCGAGCCCCGGCGGGGTCACGCCGGCGCCGGGCGCTCACGGCTCTAGAACTGGGCGTTTCGGCCTGATCTGCGAGGTCTGTGCATGAGCTTTCCCCACGAGCGTCCCCGTCGGCTGCGGCGCAGCGAGCGGCTGCGCGCGCATGGTGCGCGAGACCCGGCTGTCTCCCGCACAGCTGATCTACCCGCTGTTCGTGGCGCCCGGCGAGGGCCTGCGCCGCGAGATCCCGCTCGCTGCCGGGCTGCTTCCACCTCTCCGTCGACGAGCTGGCGCGCGAGGCCGAGGAGGTCGAGCGGCTGGGGATCGGCGGCGTGATCCTGTTCGGGCTGCCCTCGGCCAAGGACGCCGCTCGGCAGCGAGGGCTACGCCGACGACGGCGTCGTGCAGCAGGCGCGTGCGCGCGATCCGCGCCGCCTGCCGCGAGCTGCTGGTGGTCACCGACGTCTGCCTGTGCGAGTACACCTCGCACGGCCACTGCGGGGTGGTCGAGGACGGCGAGGTGCAGAACGACCCGACGCTCGCCCTGCTCGCCAAGATGGCGGTCTCGCACGCGCGCGCCGGCGCGCACGTCGTCGCCCCCTCGGACATGATGGACGGCCGCGTGGGGGCGATCCGCGAGGCGCTCGACGAGGCCGGCTTCGCCGGACCGCCGATCCTCTCCTACGCCGCCAAGTACGCCTCCGCCTTCTACGGCCCGTTCCGCGAGGCCGCCGACTCGGCCCCGCAGTTCGGCGACCGGCGCGGCTACCAGATGGACCCGGCGAACGTGCGCGAGGCGCTGCGCGAGGTGAGCCCTGGACGTCGACGGAGGGCGCGGACATGGTGATGGTGAAGCCGGCGCTGCCCTACCTGGACGTGATCCGCGCGGTGGCCGAGACCTGCGACCGGCCGCTGGCGGCCTACAACGTGTCGGGCGAGTACGCGATGGTCAAGGCCGCCGCGGCGCGGGGCTGGATCGACGAGGAGCGCATGATGCGCGAGATCCTCACCTCGATCCGCCGCGCCGGCGCCGACGTGATCCTCACCTACCACGCGAAGGACTTCGCGCGGAAGGCCGAGTAGGTTGGGCCGCTCCGAGCAGCTGTTCGCGCGCGCGAAGGCCGTGATCCCGGGCGGCGTGTCGAGCCCGGTGCGCGCCTTCAAGGCGGTCGGCGGCACGCCGCTGTTCCTCGCCCGCGCGCAGGGGGCGCGCGTGTTCGACGAGGACGGCCGCTCCTACGTCGACTACGTCGGCTCCTGGGGACCGATGATCCTGGGCCACGCCCACCCGGAGGTGCTGGAGGCGATCGCCAGCGCGGCCGCCGCGCGGCACCTCCTTCGGCGCGCCCTGCGAGCCTCGAGGTCGAGCTGGCCGAGCGCGTGGTGCGGCTGGTGCCGTCGGTCGAGAAGGTGCGCTTCGTCTCCTCGGGCACCGAGGCGACGATGAGCGCGCTGCGCGTGGCGCGCGGCTTCACCGGCCGCCGCAAGATCCTGAAGTTCGACGGCTGCTACCACGGCCACGCCGACTCGCTGCTGGTCGCGGCCGGCTCCGGCGTGGCGACGCTCGGCATCCCGGGCTCGCCCGGCGTGCCGGAGGGGACGGTCGCCGACACGCTCGTGGTGCCGTACAACGACGTCGCGGCCGTCGAGGCCGCCTTCGCCGCGCACGGCGGCGACGCTCGCCGCCGTGATCGTCGAGCCGGTGTGCGGCAACATGGGCACGGTCGCCCCGCGGCCCGGCTACCTCGAGGCGCTGCGCGCGATCACGCGCGCGCCACGGCACGCTGCTGATCTTCGACGAGGTGATGACCGGCTTCCGGCTCGCGCCTCGGCGGCGCGCAGCAGCTCTACGGCATCACGCCCGACATGACCTGCCTCGGCAAGATCGTCGGCGGCGGCCTGCCGGCGGCGGCCTACGGCGGCCGGGCCGAGATCATGGCCACGGTCGCGCCCGGACGGGCCGGTCTACCAGGCCGGCACGCTCTCGGGCAACCCGCTGGCGATGGCCGCGGGCTGCGTAGTGCTCGACCGGCTGCAGCGACGCGGGCATCTACGACGCGCTGGAGGCGCAAGAGCGCGCGGCTCGAGGCAGGGCCTGCGCGGCGCCGCGCGGGCAGGCGGGCGCCACGGTGACGATCAACCGCGTGGGCTCGATGATCACGGTCTTCTTCTGCGCCGGGCCGGTCACCGACTACGCGACGCGCGAAGCGCTCCGACACCAGGCCGCTTCGGCCGCTTCTTCCACGCGATGCTGGAGCGCGGCGTCTACCTGCCGCCCGCCCAGTTCGAGGCGGCGTTCGTCTCGCTCGCCCACGGCGAGGCCGAGATCGACGAGACCGGCGAGGGCCGCGGCCGAGGCCTTCAGGGCGGCGGCGTAGGCCCGCGCCGCGGGGCCGCCTGCCGCTCGCTCAGGGCGCGGCGGCCCGCCGGGCTTGCTCGCGCAGCTCCTCCTGGATCCGTCGGCGGTACTCCCTGCGTCCTCTTGCGCTCGGCGACGGGGTCCGGCGTCGCGTAGTTCGGCGCACGAGCTGGACCTCGCCGGCGCTCGACGCCGTCGAGCAGCCCGCCGAGCGTCAGCGCTCGAGCGGGCAGGTAGCTGTAGCTGCGCGACGTGGCGGTAGCTTCGGGAGCGACGCGGAACGAGGCGGCCTGCGCGCGGCGAGACGAGGAACAGGTAGGGCTCGCGCGAGGCCGCGAGGCTCCACAGGTCGCACTGCTCGACGCCCGCGTGCCGCGCGGCGAACAGCACGTCCCGCCGCACGCGGGCCGGGTCCTCGCAGAACGACCAGCTGCGCGCGGCGGAACGTACAGCGCGCTCGCGCGCGACGTCCTGCGGCGATCGCGCGGTTGGGCTGACCGCACGGAGAAGGCAGGCAGGAAGAGAGTGACCAGGAGCAGGAAGCCGGCGGCGGTGGCCGTGGCCAGGGCCGCCAGCACGCGCGCCGGCGTCGGCCGCAGCGCCGCGGCGAGCAGCGACGAGCGCGGCGAGCGACGCGACCAGCGACCAGCAGCGGGCCGTGGCCGGGTCGGGCAGCCACCCGGCCGGGACGCGCGGGCGGCCGGGCCAGCAGCAGGGCCGTCGCCGCCGCGCCGAGCCCGAGCACGGCCCGCGCACAGCCGCGGTCGAGCGCGCGCCAGGGCGCGCCAGCCAGGTAGCGGCCGACCACCAGCGACAGCGCGCGGGTAGACGGGCAGCAGGTAGTAGTCGATCTTGCCGCGCGACAGGCTCAGCGGGACGACCACGAGCGCCGCCCAGCCGGCGAGGAAGTCGGGTGCCCGCGCGATCGGCCGGGCCGCCGCGCAGCAGGCGCCACAAGGCGAGCGGCAGGAAGCACGACCAGGGCAGGCCCTCGGCGAGGTACGCGGGCGGGTAGAACCAGAGCGGCCGGCCGACGTCGTAGGCCTCGCCCGGCGAAGCGCTCCAGGTTCTCGCGCAGGAAGAAGTGGACGAGCGGCTCCGGCTGCCCAGGCGGGCGTAGACGAGCGCGAACCAGCCGAGGCCGAGGACCGCGAACGCGAGCGCCGGCGAGCCGTGAGACCCGCCAGCGCCGAACGGCGAGTGGCCGGCCGCGCTCGTTCCCCAGCAGCAGCAGCAGGAGCGCGACGCCCGGCACCAGCAGCGCGATCGGCCCCTTGGTGGCGAAGCCGAGGCCGAGCGACGGCGCCGAGCGCCGGCACGACCCAGGCCGGCGGCCGCGCGGCGGCAGGCCCGCAGCGCGAGCGCCACGGCGATGCGTGGTCCACAGCGCGAGCAGCATGTCCGACATCGCGACGCGCGCGAAGGAGAGGAAGGCGAGCGTCGTCGCCAGCACGAGCGCGCCCGCGAGCGCCGAGCGGCGGTCGAACAGCAGCACGCCCAGCCAGGCGGTCGCGAGCGACGAGCGCCAGCGCCGCGAGCACCGGGACCAGCCGGGCCGCGGCGTAGGTCGGCCCGAGGGCGCTGCATCGCAGCCGGCCATCAGCCAGTAGGTCAGGACCGGCTTGTCGAAGAACGGCTGTCCCTCGTAGCGCGGCACGAGCCAGTCGCCGCTCTCGACCATGCCGCGCGCGGCGTCCATGAAGTAGACCTCGGCCCGCTCCAGCGGCGGCGCCGACAGGCGCGGCAGCAGCAGGCGCCAGCGAGCGCCGCGAGCAGCAGCGCCAGCGCCGAGCGCGAAGCGCGCTGCGAGAGAGGGCGGCGAGGCTCAGGGCGGCGGGGCGGCGAGCGCGTCCCGCCTTCGTGACGTGGAGCTGACCGCAGGCGGCGAGGATGTCCCGGCCGCGCGAGCGGCGCACCGAGACGGTGACGCTCGGCCGCCGGCGAGGACGGCCGCGAAGGCGTCGACGGCCTCGGGCCGCGGGGCCTGGAACGGGATCTCGGGCGCGGGGTTGAGCGGGATCAGGTTGACCTTGGCACGGCGCCCGGCGAGACGGCGCGCCAGCTCGCGCGCGTGGCCGGGCGTGTCGTTGACGCCGCCGAGCAGCACGTACTCGAAGGTCACCGCGCCCGCCGCGCGGGACCGGGTAGCGCAGCGCCGCGTCGATCACGGCGCTCATCGGGTACTTCGCCTCGATCGGCATCAGCGCGCGGCGCAGGCCGGGGTCGGGCGCGTGCAGGCTGATCGCGAGGTTCGGCCGCACGGGCTCCTGCGCCAGCTTCTCGAGCGCGGGCAGGATGCCGACCGTCGACAGCGTGAGCTTGCGCGGCGGCACGCCGAAGCCCTCCGGGTCCATCAGCACCCGCAGCGCGGCGACGGTCGCGTCGTAGTTGAGCAGCGGCTCCCCCATCCCCATCACCACCACGTTCCACGGGAAGGGGTCCTGCTCGCGCCGCTGCGGGTGCGTCGCGGCGACCGGGTGCTCGTCCATCACGGTCGCGACCTGGGCCGAGGATCTCGCCGGCCGAGAGGTTGCGCGTGTAGCCGGCGATGCCGGTCAGGCAGAAGGCGCACTTGAGCGGGCAGCCGGCCTGCGTCGAGATGCAGATCGTGCGCCGCTCGGCCTCGGGGATGTAGACGGCCTCGATCGCTGGCGCCGTCGTCGAGGCGGAACAGGTACTTGCGCGTGCCGTCGAAGGACAGCGTGCGCTCCGCCACCTCGGGCCAGCGCAGCTCGAAGCGCGCCGCGAGCGCCGCGCGCAGCGGCGCGGCAGGTTCGCCATGGCCGCGAGCTCGCGCACGCGACTGCGGTAGAGCCAGTCGTAGAGCTGCCGCGCCCGGTAGGCGGGCTCGCCCAGCTCCGCGAGCGCCGCAGCGAGCGCGTCGCTTGCCCATGCCGAAGAGATTGGGCCGGCCCATTCCGGCATCATAACCGTGGCGGTCGCGGCCGGTGTAGCATGCGCGCTCTCGTCGGGAGGCACGCGGGCATGGCAGAGAACGACGCGACGCGGTCTCGTCGTGCCGGCGCTCGCCGACGGCGACGGGCGCGCTGCCCGAGTACGCCTCGCCCGGCAGCGCGGGCGCCGACCTGCGCGCGAGCGAGCCGCTCGTGATCGCGCCGGGCGAGCGCGCCGCGGTCCCCACCGGCGTGCGACTGCAGATCCCGCCGGGCCACGTCGGCCTCGTCTGGCCGCGCAGCGGGCTCGCCGCTGCGCCACGGCATCGACACGCTGGCCGGCGTCATCGACAGCGACTACCGGGGCGAGCTGCGGGTCGTGCTGGTGAACCACGGCGAGGAGCCGTTCGCGATCGCGATCGGCGACCGCGTCGCCCAGCTGCTGCTGCAGCGAGTCGAGCGCGCCGTGTTCCTGGCGGGCGACTCGCTCGACGACACGGGGCGCGGCGAGGGCGGCTTCGGCTCGACGGGCCGCTGAGCCAGGCCCTTCCGCGAGCAGCCCGAGCAGCCCCCTTCGCTCGACCCGCCGGCGGGCGCAGGCTAAGATGTTGGTTTCGCCCATGGAGCCCGACCGCATCCTGATCACCGGCGCCCGCCAGCACAACCTCAAGAACGTCACCGTCGCGATCCCGAAGAAGAAGCTGGTCGTGCTCACCGGTGTCTCCGGCTCCGGCAAGTCGTCGCTGGCGTTCGACACGCTCTACGCCGAGGGCCAGAGGCGCTACATCGAGAGCCTGTCCGCCTACGCGCGGCAGTTCCTGGGCCAGATGGACAAGCCGCTCTACGACTCGATCCGGGGCCTCGCCCCGACGATCTCGATCGAGCAGAAGACGGCCAGCAGCAACCCGCGCTCGACCGTCGGCACGGTGACCGAGATCCACGACTACCTGCGCGTGCTGTGGGCGCGCGTCGGCCGGCTGACCTGCTTCCGCTGCGGCCGCCCCGTCTCCCAGCAGTCCGCCCAGCAGATCGTGCACGAGGTGATGGAGCTGCCCGAGGGCACGAAGTTCCTGGTGCTGGCGCCGCTGGTGAAGGAGCGCAAGGGAGAGCACCGCGACGTGCTCGAGCAGGTGCGCAAATCGGGCTTCGCCCGCGCGCGCGTCGACGGCATCGTGCTGCCGCTCGACGAGGAGATCCGGCTCGACAAGAAGAAGAAGCACTCGATCGACGCGGTCGTGGACCGGCTGGTCGCCAAGCCCGGCATCGGCCAGCGGCTGACGGACTCGATCGAGACGGCGCTGCGCCACGGCCAGGGCATCGTGCTGGTCGGCGCCCGAGGGCCGGCCGGAGCAGGTGCTCTCGGAGCACCGCGCCTGCCACCACTGCGGGCTCTCGTTCCCCGAGCCGACGCCGCAGCTGTTCTCGTTCAACTCGCCGCAGGGCATGTGCCCCGAGTGCTCGGGCCTCGGCACGCGCATGGAGATGGACCCGGCGCTGGTGGTGCCGAACCCGCAGCTGTCGGTCAACGAGGGCGCGGTGAAGCCGCTGGGCGCCGTCGGCGAGGCCGACCACCTGGGGCAGCGACATCGTGCGCGCGGTGGCGCGCGAGCGCGGGATCGACCTCAACCGGCCGTGGCAGGAGCTGCCCGAGGCGCAGCGGCGCGTGATCCTGTTCGGCACGGGCGAGCGAGCGCGTCAGCGTCCGCTACCACGGCTCGATGGGCACCGGCGCCTTCAAGATGCGCTACGAGGGCGCCATCAACTCGATGATGCGCCGCATGCGCGAGACGAAGTCCGAGGAGATGCGCCAGTACTACCAGCGCTTCCTCTCCTCGCGGCCGTGCTCGGCCTGCGGCGGCCGGCGCGTGCGTCCCGAGGCGCTGGGCGTGAAGATCGCGGGCCGCTCGATCGCCGAGGTGACGGCACTGTCCGTGGCCGAGGCGCACGCGTTCTTCGACACGCTGGAGCTCGCGGGGTCCGAGGCGAAGATCGCCTCCGAGCTGCTGAAGGAGATCCGCTCGCGGCTGCGCTTCCTGCTCGACGTCGGGCTCACCTACCTGACGCTCGACCGCGCGGCGCCGAGCCTGTCGGGCGGCGAGAGCCAGCGCATCCGGCTGGCGAGCCAGATCGGCTCCGAGCTGACCGGCGTCATCTACGTGCTCGACGAGCCCTCGATCGGCCTGCACCAGCGCGACAACCGCAAGCTGCTGGCCGCGCTCAAGCACCTGCGCGACATCGGCAACACGGTGGTGGTGGTGGAGCACGACCGCGAGGCGATGGAGGAGGCCGACTGGCTGATCGACTTCGGCCCCGGCGCCGGACGCCACGGCGGCGAGATCGTGGCCGCAGGCACGCCGGCGCAGGTGACGCCGCTCGAAGGCGAGCCTGACCGGGCGCTACCTGTCGGGCGAGCTCGCGATCGAGCTGCCGGCCGAGCGCCGCGCGCCGGACGGGCGCCGGATCACCGTGGTGGGCGCCCGCGAGAACAACCTGAAGGACGTGACGCGGCCTTCCCGCTGGGGCTCTTCGTGTGCGTCACCGGCGTCTCCGGCGCCGGCAAGAGCACGCTCGTCAACCACATCCTCTACCCCGCCGCCGCGCGCGCCCTGCACGGCAGCGAGCTGCGCATTGGCGCTCACGCCTCGATCGAGGGCCTGGCCCAGATCGACAAGGTGATCGACATCGACCAGAGCCCGATCGGCCGCACGCCGCGCTCGAACCCCGCCACCTACACGAAGCTGTTCGACCTGGTGCGCGACTTCTTCGCCGAGCTGCCCGAGGCCCGCATGCACGGCTACGACCCGGGCCGCTTCTCGTTCAACGTCAAGGGCGGCCGCTGCGAGGCCTGCGAGGGCGACGGCGTCAAGCGCGTCGAGATGCACTTCCTGCCCGACGTCTACGTGCCGTGCGAGGTCTGCCACGGCCGGCGCTTCAACGAGGCGACGCTGGCGGTGAGGTACAACGGCCTCTCGGTCGCCGACGTGCTCGAGCTGACGGTGGACGAGGCGCTGCAGCTGTTCAAGAACCACCCGGCGATCCGCCGCTCGCTCGAGACGCTGGCGGACGTGGGCCTCGGCTACATCGCGCTCGGCCAGTCCTCGCCCACGCTCTCGGGCGGCGAGGCACAGCGCGTCAAGCTCTCGCGCGAGCTGTCCAAGCGCTCGACCGGGCGCACGCTCTACATCCTCGACGAGCCCACCACCGGCCTGCACTTCGAGGACATCCGCAAGCTGCTGCGCGTGCTCGACCGGCTGGTCGAGGCCGGCAACACGGTGGTGGTGATCGAGCACAACCTCGACGTGATCAAGACGGCGGACTGGGTGATCGACCTGGGGCCGGAGGGCGGCGACGCGGGCGGGCGCATCGTGGCCCAGGGCACGCCGGAGCAGGTGGCGGCGGTCAAGGACAGCTACACCGGCCGCTACCTGGCGCCGCTGCTCGCGGGGCGCGCACGGGCGGCCGCCACTCGCGGCCGGCGCCGCAGCGCCGTTGCCGCCGGCGCCTGAGCCGGGGCGAGCCGCTCAGGCCCTGGGCTGCTGCTGCGTGAGGCAGTGCAGCGTGCCGAGCCCCCAGACCAGCTCCACCGCGTGGATGCCGACCACCGGGCGGTCGGCGAACAGCTCGCCCAGGATGCCGAGGGCCGTGCGGTCGCGCGGGTCGTTGAAGGTCGGGACCAGCACCGCCGCGTTCGCCACGTAGAAGTTCGCGTAGCTCGGTGGTGAGGGTCGTGCCGCAGCCGTCCACGTCGACGGCGCCGCCCTCGAGCACGACCGGACGGCCGCGGCGCACCACTTGCCGCAGCTCGAGCGACAGCGCGCGCGCCGCGCGCTCGGGCACCCGGTCGTCCCGGCGGTGGTCGTCGTACTTCGCCCAGCCGTTGAAGCGGAAGCGGGCGATCGCCAGCCGCGGCGGCTGTCCGTCGCGGCGCACGCAGATCGGTCCGAAGTCGCGCGTCCAGCCGCGGTCGGTGGGCCAGCGGAAGAACTCGACGCGCTCGCTGGCCGCGCCGACGCGGGAGAGCAGACGGCGCGCCGCCGTCTCGTGCCCGCGCGAGGGGACGAGGATGCGCACCCGCTCGCCGTCGGCGAGCTTGCGCACGATCGCCCCGTACACCCAGGGGATTGGCGCGAAGCGTCCGGGCCAGTCGGAGAGCTTGTGCGGCCAGCCCAGCCACGTGGCCTCGTGGGGCTCCCACTCGGCCGGCATGCGCCAGCCCCCGACGTCGGCGTCGGGGGCGACGGTCGTGACCACCGGCTATTCCCCGTCGAGCAGGCGCCGGTCGATGCCGGCGTAGGCGTCGACGCGCCGGTCGCGCAGGAACGGCCAGTGGGTGCGGACCTGGTCGATGCGCGGCAGGCTCACCTCGCCGACCAGGATCTCCTCGCGGTCCAGCGAGGCCTCCGCCAGCACGACGCCGAACGGGTCGGCCAGGAACGACGAGCCCCAGAACTCGATCCCGTCCCCGCCCGCGGCCGGGACCTCGTGGCCGACGCGGTTCACGACTGCGACGTAGACGCCGTTCGCGATCGCGTGCGAGCGCTGGATCGTCTGCCAGGCCGAGCGCTGCTGGGCGCCGTGCTCCGCCTTCTCGCTCGGGTGCCAGCCGATCGCCGTCGGGTAGAACAGCAGCGAGGCGCCGCGCAGAGCCGTCAGCCGCGCGGCCTCGGGGTACCACTGGTCCCAGCAGATGAGCGTCCCGACCCGGCCGGGCGCCACGTCGAAGGCACGGAAGCCGAGGTCGCCGGGCGCGAAGTAGAACTTCTCGTAGAAGAGCGGGTCGTCGGGGACGTGCATCTTGCGGTAGAGGCCCGCCAGGCGGCCGTCCGCGTCGATCACCAGCGCGCTGTTGTGGTAGACGCCGGGCGCGCGGCGCTCGAAGATCGGCGCCACCAGCGCGACGCTCTTCTCCTTCGCCACGCGCGAGAAAGCCTCGCTGCTCGGGCCGGGCACCGGCTCGGCGAGCGCGAAGTTGGCGTGGTCCTCCGTCTGGCAGAAGTAGCGCGTCCGGTACATCTCCGGCAGGCACACCAGCTCGGCTCCGCTGGCGGCCGCCTCGCCCACCCGGGCGACCGCCTTGTCCAGGTTCTCTTCGGGCTGCGCGGACATCGACATCTGCACGAGGCCCACGCGGAAGCTCTGCTTCGCCATGACCGCGCCAGTTTAGCCGATCGCTCCGGGGTCAGGTCTTGCCTTACGACACGAGATTCAAGACCTGACCCCTCCCGTCATCTCGTTGCACAGGCGGTAGAGCGCCTCCTCCTGCGCCTCGTCGCGGAAGCGGCAGCGGTGCTCCTGGCGATCGACCCAGAATAGACCGCTGCGGCCTTCGACGTCGGGGCTGGCCGCGAGGTACACGACCGTGTCGGCGCCCTCGTCGGGTGTGCGCGCGCGCAGCTTCGCGTAGAGCGAGGCGGCCAGGCCGACGAGCCCGCCGCCCTTGCGGAAGATGCCGGTGGCGACGAACCCCGGGTGCAGCGCGTTCACGCTAGGGCCGCGCCCGGACAGACGGCGTGCCAGGGCCCAGCTCAGCATGCGCTCGGCCTGCTTGCTCTGCGCGTAGGCCTGTCGCCCGTCGTAGGGCCGCCTCTCGTACTGCACGTCCGTGAGGTCGAGGCCTCCCGCCAGCTGCGAGGCGACGTTGACGACGCGTGCCCGGCCGGCGGCCTCGAGCAGGGGGAGCAGGGCCTGCGTCGCCAGCAGGCAGCCGAGCACGTTGGTCGCCCAGGTCAGCTCGATCCCGTCGACGCTGCTCTGTCTTCGGCTGAGCCAGACGCCGGCGTTGTTGACGAGCACGTCGACGCGCGGCTGGCGCCGCGCGATCTCCTGGGCGAAGGCGTGGATCGAGCCTCGGCTGGAGAGGTCGACGAGCGCCACCTCCACTGCGGCGCTGCCGGTCGCGCTCGCGATCGCGCGCCGCGCCGCCTCGCCGCGCTCGGCGCTGCGCACGGCCAGCACCACCCGCGCCCGCAGCCGCGCGAGCTCGCGCGCGGCGGCGAGGCCGATCCCCGAGCTGGCCCCCGTGACCACGCACGTCTTTCCCGACAGGTCCGCACGAATGGGCTCGACCATCGATCCTCCCGACGAAGAAGGCTGCTCTGCTACGAGCCGTCGCCCGCCGGCAGCACGAACTCGAGGCCGTCCTCGTCGAGCGGCGTCGGGGTCTCGACCCGCCGCACGAGGCCGATCACGCGGAACGCCCACAGGTTGCGGCACACCTCGAAGTGGTTGAGCGCCGACTGCGCGCACAGCGCCTCGACGTCGCGCGCGCCGTCGACCGCGCGCAGCAGCTCGGCCTGGTCGACGTCGAGCGTCAGCTGCTTGAACAGCGCCTCCGCTGCCCGGTCACCGCTGCGTAGCGCGTCGGCGAGGCCGCCGCAGCCGCTCTCGATCCGGGTCCAGGCGTCGAGCTGCGTGATGCCGTCGAGCAGCAGCTGCGGCGTGCTCATGTTGAGCGTGATGTCCTCGCCCGCGGTGCGCCCGTCCTCGAGCCGGTACTCGCCGGCGGTCCAGCGGAACGCGTGCAGGATGATGTCGCGCGTCTGGTCGACGACGCCGCGCACCAGCTCCTTCGGCGCGAGGAAGCCCATCTCGACCAGCACCGTGCCGAAGCGCTTGCCGGGGCGCATGGCCCGGTCGGCGTCCTCCATCTGGCGCAGCGTGATCGCGCCGCGCCGCAGCAGCCGCGGGCCGAGCCGGTCGTCGGCGTCCGAGGACAGCGCGAACACGAGCCGCCCGTCGTCGACCGTCAGCGTCAGCCGGTCGTCCGTGCGCTCGAGACGCAGCCGCCCGTTGAAGCGCGCGACGCCCAGCTCCTGGACGACGTCGGCGACGTCGTCCTCGGTCGAGGCGGCCCTGCGTCTTCACCTGCGCCTCCGCGGACGAGTCCCGCTCGACGAGCGCGGCCGCGAGCAGCGGCACCAGCAGCTCGTGGTGGCCGGTCAGCCGGTAGCCGCGGCCGCTGCCCGCGACCGGCCGCTCGACGACGTTCAGCGACGGGCCGGTAGGACTGGATGAAGTCGAGGTTGGCGGTGCGTGAAGCCGGAGACGCGGTGGCCGAGGTTGCGCGCGAGCGTCAGCGCCTTCAGGAACACCTCGGGCAGCACCACCGCCGAGCCGACGTTGAGGTAGACGCCCGCCGCGCAGGCGCGCCACCTCGCGCGGCGAACAGGCGGAAGTCGAGGTGGCGTCGCGCGGCCGAGCGCCGCCGGGTCGCACGCCGGGTGCATGTGCACGATGTCGGTGCCGATCGCGACGTGCACGGTCGCCGGGAGGCCGCAGCCGCCAGGCCGCGGCGAGCAGGCTCGCGTCGAGGTGCGCGGGCGCGGACGGCGCCCGGCGAGGTGGCGGCCGACCGCGGCGCCGAGGCCGAGGCCGTCGCGGTCGCCCTCGACGATCGCGCGGTTCACCTCCTCGGCCGTCTCGCGCGCCATGCCGAAGGCGCCGCTGCCGAGGCCCGCCGCCACGTCCTCCGAGGTCCGGCCGGCCACCGCCAGCTCGAAGTCGTGCACGACGCCGGCGCCGTTGAGCGCGAGCCCGCTCACGAAGCCCGCGCTCCATCAGGTCCACGATCACCGGCGACAGGCCGACCTTGATCACGTGCGCGCCCAGGCCCCACAGCACCGGGCGGCGGCGCGAGCGCGCGCGCGCGATCGCGTCGACCAGCGCGCGCAGCGTCTCGGCCGCGAGCACGCGGGGCAGGCCGTCGAGGAACGCAGCGAAGCTCGCGCCCGGCCGGTGCGGGCGCGCCGCCGTGCCGGACGTCGACCCGGCTCCGGCGCGGCGCGAGCGGGTAGGTCGCGACGCCGTCGAGCGAGAGCGGCGCGTCCGGCGGCGCCTGCGGGCGGCTGTGACGCGCCGGGCGCCGGCCGGGCCACGCTCAGCCTCTCGCCGCCTCCTCGACGACCTGCGCCGAGCACGTGCAGCACCATCCCGTGCACCTCCTGGATGCGCTGCGTGTCCGTGTGCGGCACGTCGACCAGGTCGTCGACGAGCGTCGCCACCGTCGCGCCGCCGTTGCCGGTGAGGCCGATCGTGTGCAGGCCGAGCGCGCGCGCCGCGCGCAGCGCTTCGACCACGTTCGGCGAGCGGCCCGAGGTGCTGATGCCGAGCGCCACGTCGCCCGGCCGGCCGTGCGCCTCGACCTGCCGGCGGAACACCGACGCGAAGCCGAGGTCGTTGCCGGCGGCGGTGACGATCGACGGGTCGGTGGTGAGCGCGATCGCGGAGAGCGCCCTGCCGCTCGTGGGTCGAGCCGCACCACGAGCTCGGCCGCGAAGTGCTGCGCGTCGGCGGCCGAGCCGCCGTTGCCGAACGCGAGCAGGCGCCCGCCGGCGAGCAGCCGGGCGGCGATCGCGCTGGCCGAGGTCGAGGAGCTGCGGCGCCTTCTCCTCGAAGAAGCGCTGCTTCAGCGCGACGCTGTCGGCGACCATCCTGCGGATGTCGTCGGCGTTCATGGGTGCGCCGCCATTATGCGCGCCGGGGCCGCAAAGGCGGAAGCGGCGGCGCCGCGCGGCTACAGGTCGTGGCGCAGGTGCACCGTGAGCAGGATCGACGGGACCGCGGGGTCGCCCGTGCGCACCTCGAACACCGTGCCCTCGCGCGTGCCGGCCGGCACGTGGACCGGGACGGGCAGGCGGCGCCGACCTTGCCCTCGCCGGCGCAGTGCTCGCAGTCGAACAGGCTGCCGCCGGTGCCGTGGCACGCATCGCAGGTCGAGGTGACCGGGACGTCGAGCGGCAGCACGGCGCCGCGCGCCGCGTCGTCGGAGCCGAGCACGACCTCGGCCACGAGGCTCGCGGGCTGCGAACGGCCGGCGCAGGTCGCCCGCCGCCGGGTGGCGCACCAGCGACCAGTCCGGCGGCGCGGGCGGTCGTCGCGCAGCGTGTCGTCGTAGCGCCGGCGGCGGTCGGCGTCCGTCAGCGTCTCGTAGGCGGCCTGCAGCTCGGCGAGGCCGACCGCGACCGCACTCCGCGGCGCGCTGAGGCTCGTAGCCCTCGGGCCAGGCGCCGGAACGCCCGCTTGATCGCGGTGATGCTCGCGTCGCGCGGCACGCCGAGCAGCTGGTAATAGTCCTTGGGCTTCTCCATTCCGGGTTACACCATAGGTTGGGGTCGCGAGCGGCTGTCAAGCCTGTTGCCGGCGGGCGCGCCAGGCCTCCGCTCGGCGAGCGCCCACGACGGCCAGCAGCAGCAGCGCGAGCGACGAGCAGCGGCGCTGCGCAGCCGCGGCAGCGAGCGACGGGTCGGGCGCAGATCGTCGACCGAGGCGACGGCGACGGTCGTGCGCGACGGTGGCCCGTCGCGCGTCTCGGCGACCAGCAGCACCCCGTGGCGGGTCCCGCGCGGCGCGCCGGCGCGCACGAGCGGCGAGCCGCGCGCGTCACGACGCCCGCGGCCGGCACCTCGAGCTCGAGCGGCCCCGCGCCGTCGACGCGCAGGCCGCGCGCGGTCAGCGCCCGCAGGCGGACGTGGTGCGGCGCGCGGTCGGCGCTCTCGACGGAGACCTCGAGCGTGCCCGCGCACGTCGATCCGCGCCGGCTTCGCGCTCACGCGCACGGCGGGCGCCGGGGCTCGCGCCGAGCGCGACGAGCAGCCACGCGCGCTGGCTGGCCAGCGGCGGGTTGCCGGCCGGCGTCGGGCGTGCCCGGCAGCGCGTGCTCGAGCAGCAGCGTCAGCGCGTGGACGCCCGGCGTGGCCGCGGCCGCGTCGAAGTCGAGCACCACCGAGCCCGAGCGGCCCGGGCGCGAGCGCCCGTCGCGAGCCGCGCTTCCCGATCGCTGGCCGAGCAGCTCGCCGGTCACGCTCGACCGGCGGCCGCCGGCAGGTCGCCGCGGTTCGTGACGACGACGCGCACCTCGAGCCGCGGCGGCGTCGCGAGCACCTCGCCCGACACGTCGAGCACGCGCGGCGGCGCGGGCGGACGCGGCCGCGGCACGCGAGGCCGAGGCCGAGGACGAAGCGCGCGGCTACTGCGCCGTCGGGACAAACGTGACGCCGGCGGACTGGAAGCCGTCGTCGAGCTTGCGGCCCTGCTTGCGGTTCGTCGCGAACACCTTGATCGCCGCCGCCTTGGCGGCGTCCTTCTCGAGCGGCGGGAACTCGCAAACGCCCTCGGGCTCGACCGGCAGGCGGAAGGTGCTGGTGCGCGTCGGCTGGTAGGCGTTGTCGACGGCCTGGACGTAGTACTCGATCGCCTTCGTCCGCGCGAGCGGTGCCGGCAGCGTGCCGCAGTAGCTGACGCCGGTGAAGGCCATCGCGACGTACGACGTAGAAGTCCTCGCCCGCGCGGCGGAAGTAGCACGCGCGCGGCCGCGACGCTGCCGTCGTCGCTGATCGCGGCGCACAGCGAGAGCGGCTTGTCCGGGACCGTGCACAGCGCCGGCTGGTGCTCGACCGAGGGCGGGTCGTCGCGCGAGCGCCGTCAGAGCGACAGCAGCACGAGTGCCAGCGCCGACACGAGCGGGTGAGCCTCATCGCTCCTCCGCGGCTACTTCCACGAGAGCGTGTTGCGGTACGCTCTCGCCCTTCGTCGTCTGCAGCACGATCTCCATCGTCCACGAGCGCGGTGCCGTCCTTCCACACGAGATCGCCGGGGCTCTGCCAGACCGGCGCGTGCGCGCCGGGCGCGACGGTCGTGGCCGCCGGCGGCAGCGAGCCCGCCTGGCGCCGGCCGTCCACCGTCGTGGCGACGGTCATCGACGCGAGCTGGATCGGCTGCGTGCCCTCGTTGACGAACGAGCACCGACGATCGCGGTAGCGCTCGCCGGCCTTCGGGGCGGACGGGGTCGCCTCGAACGACGATCCGGCCGGGCAGATCGGCGGCCTGCGTGCCCTTCTTGACGACGACGCCGGCCGAGTCCTCGAACCCGGCCAGGCCGCCGGTGCCCTCGCCGCCCTTCGTCTCGGTGCGCCCGGCGACGAAGCGTGCGCCGCACGGCCGCCGCGCGCCCGCGCCGGCCGCCGCCGCCTCGGCCACCGTGCGCGCGGTGATCGCGTTGCTCTTGCCGGTCTGCGCGACGGCGTTGCCCGGATCGCGGTCGAGCGCGCGGTTGTAGGCCGCGATCGCGGCCTCGAACTGCTTCTCTCTCCATCGCGCTCGCGGCCTCGTTCAGCAGCGCGTTGAGCTGGCCCGAGCGCGCCTGCTGCGCCTTCGCCTGCGCGTCGCGCTCGGCGCGCGCCCGGGCCTCGGCGATCCGCGACGCGAGGCGACGCGGCCGCGGCGTCCCACGGCGCCAGCCGCCGCGCCGCCTCGAGCCGTGCGCGTCGGCGCCCGCGAGGTCCCCCTGCGCGAGCGCGGCCTCGGCGGCGCGCAGCTCGAGCGCCGCCTTCTGTCCGGCGAGCGCGTTGTCGAGCACCTTCTGGGCGCTGGCGTTCGCGGGGTCCTCGCGCAGCGCGTCCTGCGCGGCGGCGATCGCGCGGTCGTAGCTGCCGGCGCGGAACGCGGACTGCGCCGCGCGGATCGAGGCGGACGCCTTGCCCTGCGCCTCGGCGAACGTCGGCTGCGGCGCGGCGGTGACCGGCGGCGGCGTCGGGGTCGCGGCGGCGAGCGTCGTCGGGCGGCGCGGCGAGCGGCGTCGTCGGCGCGAGCGCCTGGGTCAGCGGGCGGCATGGCCGGCGCCTGCTGCATCTTCCACACGAGCCAGCCGGCGACCGCCGACCGCGACCAGCGCGAGCGCCGTCGCCACCCACGGCAGGACGCTGGCGCTCGCGTGCCGGCTGGACGCGGACGGCGGCCCGGGCGCGCGGCGGCCGGATCGCGGCGCGTGTCGTGCGCGGGACCGGCGCGGCGGCAGTGTCCGGCGACGGTCCGGCCGGCCCGACGACGCGCGTCGGCGGCAGCGGGCGCCGCAGCGCCCCCGAGGAGCCCGGTGACGCTGGCCGATGTCGACAGGTCGCCCCCGCGTCCACCGTCGTCGGCGCCGCCGCTGCCGCGGCGCCTCGTCATCAGGCAGCGGCGCGTGCGTCGGCGCCTCGAGGTCGACGAGGCTCGCGAGCACGTTGTGGCTGGCCGCGCCGCCGTGCGCCATCAGCCACTCGCGCAGGTCGATGGCGAACTCGTAGGCCGCGGCGTAGCGGTCGGCCAGATCCCGCGCGAGCGCCTTGCGCAGGATCGGCACCAGGGCCTCGTAGGCCTCGGCCGTGCGGCACCAGCGAGAAGTCGGCCTCCTCGTGCGGTGATCTTGTAGAAGATCGCCATCAGGGACTCGGCGTGGAACGGCCGCCGCGCCGGTGATCAGCTCGTACAGCATGCAGCCGACGCTGAACAGGTCGCTGCGCCCGTCGACCTTCTTGCCCTGGACCTGCTCGGGCGACATGTAGTCGGCGGTGCCGATGATGTTGCCCGTCCCCGTCATGGACCCCGCGGTGTCGCGCGCCACGCCGAAGTCCATGATCTTCGCCGAGCCGTCTTCCTGGATCCAGATGTTCGCGGGCTTGATGTCGCGGTGGATGATCCCGGCCTGGTGCGCGTGCGCGAGGCCCGCGAGCACCTGCACGATGATCGCGACCTTGCGCTCGAGCGGCAGCGGCGGCGGCTGGCGCAGCCGCTTCTGCAGGTCCTGCCCCTTCAGGTACTCCATCGCGATGTAGGGCGAGCCGTCGGTGTGGTAGCCGAGGTCGAAGACGGTCACCACGTTCGGGTGCGTCATCTTCGCGACGGCCTTGGCCTCGCGCTCGAAGCGCTGCTTCGCCTCGGGGTCGTCGGCGATCTGCGCGATCATGACCTTGAGGGCCACGTCGCGCTCGAGGATCGGTGTCGTGCGCCAGGTAGACCTGGCCCATCGCGCCCTTGCCGAGCGGGCGCAGGATCCGGTACTTGCCGATCGAGGCCGCTCAGCTCCCGCAGCGAGTCCTGTCGGGGGCGTTCGGCTCAGGCATCGCGAGTGCCTCGGGCGGCTCCTCTCAAGCGGGCGGATTAGACGGCAAAGCCCGAAGGGGTGTCAACTGCCGGGGCCGCGGCGAGGCCGCGGCCCCGGGAAGCCTGCCGAAGCGCTCGGCCCGGCTACTGCGTCTTGCCGGTGACCGTCGACTTCGCGCGGCGGTTCTTCTGCCAGCAGGCCTCGTTCGACTCGGTGCAGACCGGCACCTCCTTGCCGTACGAGACCGTCTTCAGCCGCTCGGCCGGCACGCCGAGGCTGACGAGGTAGTCGAAGGCCGCCTTGGCGCGGCGCTCGCCGAGCGCGAGGTTGTACTCGACGGTGCCGCGCTCGTCGCAGTGGCCCTCGACGGTGACGCGCAGGAAGTCGAACTTCTTCAGCACGTCCGCGTTCTTCGACAGCGTGGCGCGCTCGCTCTCGCGGATGTCGGCCTTGTCGTAGTCGAAGTAGACGTCGCCGAGCAGCCCCAGCTTGTCGATCTCGCTCCGCGGTCATCGCCTTGAGCCGCGCGTACTCGTCGACCTGCGGCGCGGCCTCCGCGCGCGGCGGCGGCGGCGGCGCGGGCGGCGGGGCCTCGGGAGCGACCGGCGCGCGGCGGCGGCGGGAAGCGACCTTCTTCTTCCCGCACGCCGGCAGCGCGAACACGATCGCCACGGCAGCGACGACGAGGACGACTTCTTCATCGTGAGACTCCCTTTGCGTTGGCGGCGTCCCTTCTCGCGCTCGGAGCGGAACGCCTAGCTCTTCTTGTTGTTCGTCGTCCGTCTCGCCCCGGATCGATTCCTTGAAGTTCTTGATGCCCTCGCCGATGCCCTTGCCGAGCTGCGGCAGACGGCCGGCGCCGAAGATCAGGACGACGATGACGAGGATGAGAAGCAGCTCGGGGACGCCGAGACCGAACATGTTTTGCCTCCAGGGCGCGGCCCTCACGGCCCACCCTTCACGAATCCTATACCCGAACCGCGGGCGAATCAGGTGACGTCTGCACCACTCGCAGGGCCTCGTTCAGCCGCCCGCGCCGGTAGCCCTGCGGGTCGATCTGCGGCCTGCGCGTAGCCCGCGCCGCGCACGGCCGCGAGCACGGCCGCACGCAGCGCCGGGCTCCTCGCAGGCGCGACCATCTCCTCGCGCGCGATCTCGACGCGCGCCGCCTCGCCCAGGTGGCGCACGCGCAGCTCGCGGAAGCCGAGCGCGCGCAGCGCCGACTCGGCGCGGTCGACCCGCGCGAGCGCCTCGCGCGTCACCGGCGTGCCGTACGGCAGGCGCGAGGAGAGGCAGGGCGAGGCGGGCAGCTCGGCCGTGGGCAGCCCGAGCTCGCGCGACAGCGCGCGCACGTCCTGCTTCGTCAGGCCCGGCCTCGGCGAGCGGCGCGCGCACGCCCGCCTCGGCGGCCGCGCGCTGGCCCGGGCGGTAGTCGGAGAGGTCGTCGACGATCAGGCCGTACGCCACGTGCGCGAAGCCCTCCGCGGCGGCGAGCGGCAGCAGCGGCCGGAACAGCTCGGTCTTGCAGTGGTAGCAGCGGTCGGACTCGTTGCGCGCGTAGAGCGGGTCGTCCAGCTCGCGCGTGCGCAGCATCCGGTGGGGGAAGCCGAAGCGGCGCGGCCACGTCGAGCGCGAGCGCGCGCTGGTCGCGCGCGAGCGACTCCGAGTCGGCGGTCACCGCGAGCGCGCGCGCCGCCGAGCACGCGGTGCGCCGCGAGCGCGAGGTAGGCGCTGTCGACGCCGCCCGAGTAGGCGACCAGCACCGAGCCCATCTCGCGCAGCACGCGCTCCAGCGCGCCGCGCTTCTCCGCGAGCTCGCGTCACTCCTGCCACTCCTCCTCGTCCTCCGGCGCCAGGTCCAGCTCGAGCGGCGCGAGCCCCACGACCTCGAGCTCCACCCCGCACTCGGGACAGCTGATGATCTCGCCCTTGTCGACGTCGAACTCGTCGATCTCGACGTCCGCTTCGCACTCGGGGCAGACGGCCATCGCCCGGTCCTCCGATCGGATCATAACGCGCCCCCGCGCGGCAAGGCCTGCTCTCCGGCGCCGGCGCTCCTGCGCTCAGCGGGCCCAATCGGCCGAGCGTGCCGACCGCTCGAGCACGGCGAGGTCGCGGCCGCGCGCGTCGAGCAGCTGCAGCTCGTCGCGCGGCCCGCCGACCAGCGCCGAGCAGCGGGTGGAAGCCCATGTCGTAGCCGAGCGTCGCCAGCAGGAAGCGCCCGTCCGGCGACGGCGCGAGCGTGCGGTAGAAGCGGCCGCCCTCGACCAGGGTCTCGCGCGCACGGCCGTCGGCGTCGAGCGTGTCGATGCCGTGCCGCTTGCCCTCGCTCCAGGCGCAGACCAGGCGTCCCGACGGCAGGAAGCGCGGCGCACGGTCGCGCTTGAAGCCGCCGCGTCATCCGGCGCACGCGGCCGTCCGCGAGGTCCACGCGCATCAGCCGGTCCTCGCGCACGAAGACGATCGCGGTCCCGTCCGGGAACGGCGCCGGGCTGGTGTCGTCGGCGGCGAGCGGGCGCGTCAGCGGGCGGCGGGCGACGGCGCCGTCCGTCGGCGGGTCGAGCAGCTGCAGCCCGGCCGGCTCGCCGGCCCGCCGCCGGGCCGACACCACGAGACGGCGGCCGTCGGCGAGCCAGGCCGGCTGCGCGTCCTTCCAGTCGACGCCCAGCGTCAGGATGCGCGACCTCGCCGCTGGCCACTGCGACGACACCGATGCGTCCGTTCATGGCGAAGGCGACGCGCGTGGCGTCGGGCGAGGCGGCCGGGTCGGAGACCGGCTCGCTGCCGAACGTGAGCCGCCGCGCACGGTGCTTCGGCAGCCGGCGCCAGTAGAGCGCGGGGACGCCGTCGCGGTCGCTCACGAAGACGATCGCGCCGCCCACCCCCGCGGGCAGCGGCGCACGCGGGCGCAGCAGCGCCAGCGCCGCCAGAGCGAGCACCGCAGCGAGAAGCAACAGCGCGAGCAGGCGCCTCCTCACGCGGGCCTCAGTCGCCGCTCGCGGGCCCACGCCGCCGCGCGCCTTCCAGCCGCCGCACCCTGGCCAGCCGCGCGGGGGCGCCGCCGTTCAGTGCCTCTCAGGGGCTTTCTGGCCACGGGCAGCCACGCTAGCCGACCCGCTCACCACGGTCAACGCGACCACGGCGGGCGGGACCAGCGAGGCGCCGGGGCTATCGCCTGCGGTACGGGCCGCTGCGGCCGCCCGTCTTCCGCACCACGCGGATCGCGTCGATCGTCATGGCCTTGTCGGCGGCCTTGACCATGTCGTAGACGGTGAGCGCGGCGACCGCCACCGCGTGGAGCGCCTCCATCTCGGCGCCGGTCTTGGCGTCGGTGCGCACGCGTGCCTCGATCTCGAAGCCGTCGCGGCGCGGCCAGAGGTCGACGTCCACGTGCGTGAGCGGGAGCGGGTGGCACAGCGGGATCGCCTCCGCCGTGCGCTTGGCGGCGAGCACGCCGGCGAGCCGGGCCACCTCGACGACCCCGCCCTTCGCCAGCCGTCCAGCGCGCGCCAGGCGCAGCGCCGGGGGCGCGATCCGGATGCGGCCGCGCGCCACGGCCTCCCGCGCGCTGACCGGCTTGGCGGAGACGTCCACCATGCGCGCACGCCCGTCGCTGCCGAGGTGGCTGAGGCGCCGGCGGGCGACGGCGCGCCGCCGCGCGCTCAGGGCGGGGCACCGTCGTCCTCGAGGAAGCCGCCGAGCAGCACGGCCTCGGCGGTCTCGCCCGGCGCGGCCTCGCTGCGATCGGCCGGCCAGCACGACCAGCGCGTTGGCCCGCGCGTGCGCGACGAGGTCCGCCGATCCCATCGAGCGGACGGGCTCGGCCACCAGCCGGCCGTCCTCGCAGCGCACGCGCACGGGCAGGTGGCTGGTGCGGCCGGAGCGGTTGGCGAGCGGCCGCCAGCAGCTCGACCTCGACGCGCGGCCGACTGACGACCCGCGCGCCTTGCATCCGTAGCAGGCAGGGGCGGACGAACAGCTCGAAGGTCACGAGCGACGAGACCGGGTTGCCCGGCAGGCCGAAGACGAGCGTCCCGCCGCGGCGACCGAACACGAGCGGGGCGCCCGGCTTGATCGCCACCTGCGTGAAGAAGAACGAGGCGCCGGCGGCGATGCAGCGCCGGCTCGACCAGGTCGTAGTCGCCGGCCGACACGCCGCCGGAGACCACGCAGCACGTCGGTCGCGAAGCCCGCCTCCACCGCGGCCGTGATCGCCTCGTCGCGGTCCGGCACCACGCCGAGGACGCGCACCTCGGCGCCGGCCTGGCGCGCGCGAGCGCCGCGAGCGCCGGGCCGTTGCTGTTGCGCACCTGCCCGGGCTCCGGCGTCTGCGCGGCGTCGACGATCTCGTCCCCGGTGACCAGCAGCGAGACGACGCGGGCGCAGCGCGACGCGCGGCCGCGACGCAGCCGGCGGCGGCCAGCACGGCCGACGGCCGCGGCGTCGATCGGTCGGCCGCGCGCGCAGCACGACCTCGCCCGGCGCGCCCCTCCGAGCCGCGGCGCGCGATGTTCGCGCCCGGCCTTGACGGGCGCGAGGATCTCGACGTGGCGGCCGTCGCGGGCGGGCTGCGTCTTCTCGAGCTGCTGGACCGCGCTCGCTCCGCCCGGGCACGACGGCGCCCGTCATGATGCGCACCGCCTCCCCCGCCTCGATCGCCCGCTCGTGGCCACTGGCCCGCGCGCAGCTCGTCCACGACCTCGAGGGTCGCCGGGCACCCGGCGCACGTCCTCGGCGCGCAGCGCGTAGCCGTCCATCGCGGCCCGGTCGAACGGCGGGCGGTCGGCGTCGGCGCGGACGTCCTGCGCGAGCACGCGGCCGAGCGCGTCCTCGAGCGCCACCTCCTCGTCCTCGGGCGAGCGGCAGCGCCTCGCGGAGCACGATCGCGAGCGCTTCTTCGACGGCCAGCACCACGCGGGATTGTAGACCTGCGCGCGCGGCCGGCGCGTGGCCGGCGCGCGGCCGGCTCCGGCGGATGCGCTACGATGGTCGCTCCGGAGGTGGCGCAGTGCTGCCGACCGTGGCCTGGGAAGACGGCGCCGTCGTGATGATCGACCAGCGACGGCTGCCCGGCGAGGAGGTCTTCCTGCGTTGCCGCGACCACCTCGAGGTCGCCGAGGCGATCCGCGAGATGGCGATCCGCGGCGCCCCGGCGATCGGCGTCGCCGCCGCGTTCGGCCTCGCGCTCGCGCGCGCGCAACAGCGGCAGACGAGGGCGAGGCGCTGCGCGCCGCAGTGGGAGGCGGCCTGCGCCGCGCTCGCCGCCACGCGGCCGACCGCGGTGAACCTGTTCTGGGCGATCCGCCGGATGCGCGCCGCTTCGACGCGCACGCCGCCGCAGGGCGGACAGCGCGCTGCGCGAGGCGCTGCTGGCCGAGGCGCAGCGGATCGAGGCCGAGGACCTCGAGTCCTGCCGGCGGCATGGGCGACCTCGGCGCCGCGCTGCTGCCCGCCGCGCGCGCGGGTGCTCACCCACTGCAACGCGGGCGCCCTCGCCACCGCCGGCTACGGCACGGCGCTCGGCGTCGTCCGCTCGGCCGCGCGCCTCGGCAAGCTGCGACGCCGTGTTCGCCGACGAGACGCGGCCGCTCCTGCAGGGCGCGCGGCTCACCGCCTGGGAGCTGCTGCGCGACGGGATCCCGGTCGACGCTGCTCGACCGACAGCATGGCCGGCCAGCTGATGGCCCGCGGCGAGATCAACGCCGTGGTCGTGGGCGCCGACCGGATCGCGGCCAACGGCGACGTCGCGAACAAGATCGGCACCTACACCGTCGCGGTGCTGGCGCGCGAGCACGGCATCCCCTTCTACGTCGCGGCGCCCGTCTCGACGATCGACCTCGCGACGCCCGACGGGCGCGCGATCCCGATCGAGGAGCGCCCCGCGGAGGAGGTGACGCACCTCGCGGGCCGGCGGGTCGCCGCCGGAGGGCGTCCTCGTGCGCAACCCCGCCTTCGACGTGACGCCCGCGCGCCTCGTCACCGCGATCGTCTGCGAGCGGGGCGTCGCCCGGCCGCCGTTCGAGGAGAGCCTGCGCGCCCTGGCGGCCGAGCCGCGGCCGGTGCCCGCCTAGCGTGGCCCTCGTCCTCGGCATCGAGACCTCCTGCGACGAGACGGCCGCCGCCGTCGTCGAGGACGCCCGCCGCGTGCTCTCGAGCGTCGTCGCCAGCCAGGTCGCCGTGCACGCGCCTTACGGCGGCGTCGTGCCCGAGCTGGCGTCGCGCCACCACCTCGAGGCGATCGGCCCGCGTGCTCGAGAGGCGCGTTGAGCGAGGCGGGCGTCGGCTTCGCCGCAGCTCGACGCGGTCGCCGTGACGCAGGGACCGGGGCTCGTCGGCTCGCTGCTGGTCGGCGTGCAGGCCGCGAAGGCGATCGCGCTCGTGCACCGCAAGCCGCTCGTGCCGGTGCACCACGTGGCCGGCCACGTCCAGGCGGCGTTCCTGGCGCACGGCGAGACTCCCGCTGCCGGCGCTCGCGCTGGTCGTCTCGGGCGGGCACACGAGCCTCTACGAGGTGCCCGAGCAGGGCGTCTACCGGCTGCTCGGGCGCACGCGCGACGACGCGGCCGGCGAGGCGTTCGACAAGGTCGCGAAGCTGCTCGGCCTCGGCTACCCGGGCGGCCCGGCGATCGAGCGGCTGGCGGAGGGCGCCGACGACCAGGCCGTCGACTTCACGATCGCGCGGCTCAAGGACGGCAGCGCCGACTTCTCGTTCAGCGGGATCAAGACCGCGGTGCTGCTGCACGTGAAACGCGAGGGCATCGCCCCGGTGCCCGCCGGGGCAGGACGTGCCCGCCCGCGTGCGCGACCTCGTGGCCTCGTTCCAGCGCGACGGTCGTCGCCGCGCTCGTGCGAGGGCTCACGCCGCGCCGCGCGCGAGCACCGCCCGCGGAGCCTGATCCTCACGGGGGGCGTCGCCGCCAACGCGCCGCCTGCGCCGGGAGGCCGAGCGCGGCGGCGCGAGCGCTGGGGCTGCCCGTCTTCATCCCGCCGCTGGCGCTGACGACCGACAACGCCGCCATGATCGCTGCCGCCGGGCTTCGTCGGTCTGCAGCGGGGCGACCGCGGCGACCTCGGCCTGAACGCCGATCCGCACCTGCGGCTCGGCTGAGGTGAACCCCGGAGCCGACCCGGGTGACGACGTGCTATTGACACCCGCGCGAGCGCTGGTCTAACGTAAAAAGTCGTCAACGCGACGCTGGAGGCAGTGGATGGACGGGGACAAACGTGCGGCCCTCTCGACGTTCTACCGCGAGGAGTTCCTGCGGCACATCGAGCACCTGCAGGCGGCGGGCATCCTCGACGAGAGCAACCGGGAGGTCGTCGAGCGGGCGCAGCGCGCGCTCTTGTGCCTCGACCGGCTGTGCGGCCACCGCCACTTCCACGTCGTCGCCGAGACGCTGCTCCAGAGCTTCGACGCCCTGAGCGGCTTCAGCACCTCCGACCCGCGGCAGCGGCATTGACCGCGCGCGCGACCCGCGCGCACCTGCGATCCGCCGCCGCGGGCCATCCTGCGGGCGGGCGCTCGCCGCCGCCGACCCGCAGACGGCTGGTCCGGCGACACCTCCGGCTGCACCGGGGCGTGGTCGAGGTGGCCGGCCTGCGCCATGCGGCGGGTCGCGGCCGCGTCGTGCGTCGCTCGCCGCAGGCAAGGCGGCGGTCCCCATGGCTCGCGCCGCCGAGGACGCGCTCGGCGTCGCCTCCTCTGGGGCGGCATCGCCGTCTCGACGGCAGGACGGGGCCCGCTGCGGCGCGTCCGGCTGCTCACGGCCGGCCATCCCGTTCCGGACGAGCGCGGGCTCGCCGCGGCCGGAGAGGTCGAGGCGCTCGCCCGCGGGGCTCGGGCGCGACGACCTGCTGCTCGTGCTGCTCTCGGGCGGTGCTTCGGCCCTGCTGCCGGCGCCCGCCGAGGGCATCACGCTCGCGGACAAGGCCCTGACGACGCGCCTCCTGCTGCGGGCCGGGCGCCACGATCCACGAGCTCAACGCCGTCCGCAAGCACCTCTCGCGGCTGAAGGGCGGGGGGCTCGCGCGAGCGGCCCACCCGGCGCGGGTCGCGACGCTCGTGCTCTCCGACGTGGTCGGCGACGACGCTGTCGACGATCGCCTCCGGACCCGACGGTGCCCGACCCCACCACGTTTGCCGAGGCGCGTCGAGGCGCTGCGACCGGCGACAGGTGCTCGACTCGGTGCCCGAGCGCGGTGCGCCGGCGCCTGCGGGACGGTGCTCGGGGTGCGATCGAGGAGACGCCCAAGCCGCGGGACCGCGCCTTTCGCCGCACGTCGGCGCGCATCGTCGGCAGCAACCGCTTGAGCGTCGAGGCCGCGGCGCGCGAGGCGCGGCGCCTGGGGCTGCGCCCGCTCGTGCTGACCACGCGGCTCGAGGGCGAGGCGCGCGAGGTGGCGCGCGTGCTGGTGGCGGTGCTCCGCGAGTGCGTCGAGGCGGGGCGGCCGGCGCGCGCGCCGGTCTGCCTGCTCGCCGGCGGCGAGACGACCGTGACCGTGCGCGGGGACGGCCGGGGCGGCCGGAACCAGGAGATGGCGGTGGCGGCGGCCGAGGGCCTGGCCGGTTTTCCCGTACCGGCCGTGGTCGCCTGCCTGGCGACCGACGGGATCGACGGCGCGAGCGACGCCGCGGGTGGCGTGGTCGACGACCGGACCGCCGCGCGCGCCGCGCGAGCGGGCCTGGCACCGGCATCGGCGTTCCTGGCGGCGAGCGACAGCCGCAACTACCTCGGTCCGCTCGGTGAACTGATCGTGACCGGTCCGACGGGCACGAACGTCGTCGACCTGACGTTGCTGCTCGCTGGTCCCCGCGGCGAGGGCAAGGCTATAATCCTGAACAAGCTGGGCGGGGGTCATCCTTGAGCCAGGACCCGGTCGACGAGCCCGACGACTCGTCGGCCAGCGAAGACGGCACGGACGAGCCGTTGCCGGCCGCGGAACCGGCGCCCGAGGCGCTGGCGGAGGCCGCGACCGAGCAGGCGGAGCAGCGGGCGCGCCTCGCCGAGGACCGCCTGTCCGAGGTCCTGACGGCCTATCGCCAGGTGAAGACCGAGAACGAGGGCTTCCGCGACCGCGTCCGGCGGGACGTCGAGCTCGAGTTCGACCACCGCCGTGAACGGCTCCTGCTCAAGTTCATCGAGATCCTCGACAACCTCGACCGGGCACTCGAAGCCGCCGAGCAGACCTACGCCGGCAATCCCCTGATCGAGGGCCTGATCCTGGTGCGGACACAGCTCCTGCAGACCCTGCAGCAGGAGGGGCTCGAGCGGATCCCGGTGCTGGGGCTTCCCTACGATCCGGGGCTCACCGAGGCCGTCGGGACCCAGCCCGTGAGCGATCCCGACGAAGACCACGTCGTCGTGCGCGAGCTGATGCGGGGCTACCGGCTCAACGGGCGCGTGGCCCGAGCCTCGCGCGCGATCGTCGGCGTCTACCGAGACGGCACGGTCGAGACCGAGACCACGGCCTCCGAGGACCTGATCGGCGCCGACGAGGAGGCGGAGGCGGCGATCGCACGTCTGATGCCCGGCGAGCTGGACCCGGCCGCCGAGACGATCCCGCTCGACGAGAAGACCCTGCGCGAGATCTTCGGGGACGGCGTCAAGCCCAGGAAGTAGCAGCCCCGGCGCAGGCCTCGAGCTTGCTCGTCCCAGGTCGTCAGGGAAGGGCGAGCGGCGCGAAACGCGTCAGGGCGCGGGCCATGAGCACGGCGGCCACGGCGCCGATCGCCGTGTTGGCCGCGTTCAGCAAGTGGTCGTCCAGCCACCCGTGCCGGCCGAAGGCGGCGCCGATGGCGCTCTCCGCCAGGCACCCGAGCAGGCCGGCCAGGGCCACGAGCGCCACCGCGGGCCAGCCCAACAGGCCGCTGGCCGCCCCGACCCAGCCCACGGCCAGCGCGCCCGCGAGCCCCCCGAGCGTGCCCTCGAGGCTCACGGCCCCCTCGGTGCCGGGTGCGGCCGGGCGCAGCGTGGTGATCAGGACCGTGCGCCGGCCGAAGGCCTTGCCGACCTCGGACGAGCAGGTGTCGGCGGCTGCCGTGGCGACCGCCGCGGCGTAGGCCAGCACGAGCAGCCCGCGCGGCAAAGGCGACGCAGCGGCGAGCAGGGCGAGCAGCGCGGGCACGGCGCCGTTGGCCAGGGCGTGGCGCCAGCCGCGCATGCCGCCCCTGTCCTGCGCGATGCCACGGGCCGCCTTCACGCGGAAGCCGAGCCGGGTGGCCGCCGTCCCGAGCGCGAAGAAGCAGACCATCAGCGCGAGGCCGGGCAGCCCCAGGCCCAGGGTGATCGCCGTGCCGATCGCCACGACGGCGAGCGCCCCGCGCGCGTCGATCGCGCGGACGAGCAGCGCGGGCACGGCGATCGCCACGTTCAGCGCGACGCCGAGCGCGAGCCGCCGCCCGGCGAGCGGATCCTCCGCGATCAATGACGGCTGGGCGGCCGCCAGCAGCGGCAGCAACAGCACCACCGCCAGCGGGACCGTGACGTTGTCGTCGAGCGTCGTGGGCAGCGACTCGACGAGCGCGCAGGCGAGCGCGAGCGCCGCGGCCACGCCCAGCGTGCGCGGCCAGTGGGCGGCAGCGGGCGCCAGGGGCAAGCGCAGCGTCCACGCGCTGAGGAAGGCGGCGGCCGTCGTCCCGAACGCGAGGTAGGCGAGCAGGCCGGCCCAGCCCTTGCGCCGGTTCCACGGCAGCCGCGGCCCGCCCACCGCCTGGCCGACGAGCGAGGCCATGCCGTCGCCGACCGCGAGCAGGCCCCAGCCTGCGGCCGCCATCCAGAGCCGGTGGTGGAAGACGAGGACCATGAGCAGCACACCCAGCGGGTAGGCCAGGATCCCGACCGAGTAGCCGCGCGAGAGGTCGGGGCCGCGCCACATCACCCGCCCTCCGACCCGCGGCAGCAGCTGCCAGTTGAAGACGAACGCGCAGACGGCCAGCGCGGCGGCCTGCGGCGCGTCGAGCCAGCGCAGGAGCAGCGCGAACGCGACGCAGCCGATGTGGACCAGCCGCCGCAGCAGCTCGCCGCCGGAGAGCCTCACGCCGCGGGGCTCGTGCTGCGCACGCGAGCGCGCCAGTCCTCCAGCAGATCGACGAGCGTGCGCTCGATCGGGATGCGCGGCTCCCAGCCCGTGGCCGCCTTGAACCGCGAGGGGTCTCCCACCTGGACCGGCACGTCCGAGGGGCGCAGGCGCCGCGGGTCGACGCGCAGCTCGACCTTCGAGCGGGAGGCGGCGAGCAGCACGTCGAGCAGCTCGCGGATGGCGCGGCCCCGGCCGGTGCAGACGTTGTAGACGGCGCCGGGCTCGCCCTGCTCGAGCAGCAGCCAGTAGGCGCGCACCACGTCGCGCACGTCCGCGAAGTCGCGCACCGCGTCGAGGTTGCCGACCTTGAGCACGGGCGGCCGCAGGCCGGCCTCGATCTCGGCGATCTGGCGCGCGAACGAGCTCTCCGCGAACGCCTCGCCGCGGCCGGGGCCCGTGTGGTGGAAGGTGCGCGTGCGCACCACGCGCATGCCGCCGGCGGGCCCGTACAGCACGGCCAGGGCGCCCTGCGCGACCTTGCTCACGGCGTAGGGCGACGACGGCCGCAGCGGGCCGTCCTCGCGCAGCGGCAGCTCCTCGCTGGCCGCGGGGCCGTACTCCTCGGCGCTGCCGACCACCAGCACGTCCGGCCGCAGCCCGCGGCAGCGCGCGGCGTCGAGCACGTGGACGATGCCGAGCACGTTCGTGCGCAGCGTGCCGCCGGGGTCGAGCAAGGAGTGCTGCGGGCTCGACTGGCCGGCGAGGTGCAGGACGCGGTCGGGCGCGACGGCCTCGACGAGCGCGCGCGTCGCGGCGGGGTCGTTGAGATCGGCCTCGAGCACGTGCATGCCGACGCCGGTGCCCCAGGAGATGCCGCCCTGCGGCAGCACCACCCCGAAGATCTCGACCGCCGGGCTGCTCGGCGCGCAGGTACGTCGACCAGGTGGCCGCCGACGAAGCCGCCGGCGCCCGTGACGAGCAGCCTCAACGGTAGCCCCCGAGCCCCTGCCGGCCTGCCGAGCGGGTCGGCGCCCATGAAGTTGCCCATCGAGCCGATGCCGGCCAGCTCGATGTTGAAGCGCCAGCGCGAGTCGACGCACCTGGTTCCAGTTGTAGCGGATGTGCTCGACGCTGAAGCCGCAGCACTGCACGGAGTAGCGCAGCTGGCCGCGCAGCTGCAGCAGCGTGTCGCGCAGCAGGTCGTAGTCGGCCGAGCCCTCGAGGTCAGCCGCTTCGGCCAGCAGCTCCATGGCCGTGCTGCCGCGCAGGGTGTGGCTGCCGACGGTGCGCTCCGCGGGGATTGTCGGAGGTGCGCAGCGCAGCGCGACCAGCCGCCGCTCAGCGAGACGCGGGCGGTGTTGACGTTGGCGAGCAGGCTCATGCGCTTGAGCTGCTGGAAGTTCACGTCGTACTCGACGTTGTAGTCGAAGCGAGTACTCCGGCGAGGGCCGCAGCTTCAGCCGCGAGGAGAGCGGCGAGAGGTGCTCGGGGAGGAAGCCCGGGCCGAACGCGCTCGAGGAGTAGTTCGGGTCGAAGTTGCTCTGGCCCTCGTTGATCTGCACGTAGTAGGTCTGCATCAGCCGCCAGGTCAGGAACTCGTAGGGCATCGGCTTGCCCGTCAGGCCGCGCCGCTTCGTGTAGAAGCGCTGCACCAGCGCGTAGCTGCAGCTCGTCGGTGCCGTAGAGGTAGTCCGTGGCCGTCGAACTTCGGGATCTCGTTCGCGTTCTCGACGCGCGCTCCGGTAAGTGCCAGGTGACCTCGGGGCCGATCGTGTGCTTGAAGCGCTCGGAGTAGAAGAAGCCGGGCGTGTCGAAGACGCGCGAGAAGGTCGGGCCCGCGCATCTCGATCGCGGTCTCGAAGAACGAGCGGTCGACCGGCGGGCCCGACGATCGCCGTGCCTGCGCCCGTTCTCGTCGTCACGGTCTGGCTGAGCGACTAGCCGTAGTGCGTGTAGCGGTAGCCGAACGAGGGGTTGAAGTCGAGGAAGCTGAGCGTGAACGGGCGCGAGACGACTCGGCGCGAAGTCGTAGCGCGACCAGGTGTCGACCCGGTCCTGGTTGCCGTAGCGGAAGTGGTCGGCCTCGGCCTGCAGCCCGAACACGATGCCGCCGCAGCCGATCTGCCGCGGGAAGCGGCGCAGCGAGAAGCCCGGCAGCCTGCCGCTGACGTTGTTGTAGTCGCTGCCGAAGTAGGTGTCGGTGGACGTCGGCGTAGGCGCTCACCACCGCGAACGGGAAGTCCTGCTCGACGGCCCCGGACCAGCGCTCGGTGCGGCTCGTGGCCAGGTTGAAGTTGTCCTGGAAGCGCTGCTGGAACAGCAGGTCGCTGAACTTGCGCACGTTGAGCGCGCGCGCGCACCTTCGCGGGCAGCATCTGCAGCGCGTTCCAGTCGATGTCGTAGTCGGTCTTCGGCCTGCGCGGCCGGGGTCGAGGACCTCGCCGGTCGCGGGGTCGAGCACGGGGTCGGTCGGCGTCGAGGCGGAACATGTACGTGCGGAGGGTGCCGCGCGAGGGCGAGTCACCGGCCCAGCGCAGGTCGTGGCCGAAGCCGTAGCCGAGCTTCGAGTAGCTAGTCCAGGCGTAGAAGGTCTGGTCGGCGCTGCGGCCCATCGCCCAGAAGAAGCCCGTGCCGGCGTGAACCCGCGGTAGGACGAGTAGCCGAAGTGCGGGAACAGGAAGCCGGTCGAGCGGCCGTCGCGCGCGGATCGGGTAGTAGCAGGTACGGCAGGTAGAAGGCCGGCACGCCCTTGATCCGGAAGACCGTGTTCGTGGCGATGACCTTGTCGTCGACCTCGATCGTGGCCCGGCTCGCGCTGAACTTCCAGCGCGGGTTCGGCTGCGAGCACGCCGTGAAGCGCCCGCCCTCGACCTTGTACGTCCTGGCGTCGACCCGCTCGACGCGCTCGGCCTCGAAGAACACGCCGGGCTCGACGTAGCCGACCGCGTTGTAGAAGAAGCCGTGGCCGGTGTCGTCGACCTCGACGCGGTCGCCCGCGAGCCGCTCGGCGCCGCGGATGAGGACCACGTTGCCGACCGCCACCAGGTGGCGCTTCGTCGTCCCGTCGGGCTGCGGCTCCTCGTAGACGTCCGCCTTGTCGGCCAGGATCCGCATGTCCGCGAGGCGCAGGTCCACGGTCCCGCGCCTCGAGGTGCCCCTTCTCGGGCCGCTCGAACGACTCGGCCTTCACGTGGATCTCGCCGGCGTCGACCGGCGGCCCCTCGGCGGGGCTCGCGGCCGCGGCGTGCTTCCCGTGGCCGGCCGGCGCCGGCGGAGCGGCCGGTGTCGTCGTCGTGTCCGGCGGCGGCGTCGCGCCCGGAGGGGTCGTCTCCTGGGCGGCCGCGGCAGCCGGCCAGGCCAGCGCGAGCAGCGACGACGATCGGGGCGAGGGAATCGAAGGACCGCGGCACGCGCGCTCCGCCGGCGTGGCGGCTACAGGGCCGCCATGCCCATGACGTGGAACCCGCCGTCCACGTGGATCACCTCCCCGGTCACGCCGCGTGAGAGGCCCGAGACGAGGAACAGCGCGGCGTCGCCGACCTCGTCCTGGTCCGTGGTGCGGCGCAGGGGGGCGTGCGTCCGGTGGTACTCGAGCATCTTCGACAGGCCGTGGACGCCGGAGGCGGCCAGCGTCTTGATCGGGCCGGCCGAGATCGCGTTCACGCGGATCCCCTTCGGCCCGAGGTCGGCCGCGAGGTAGCGGACGGACATCTCGAGCGCCGCCTTGGCGACGCCCATCACGTTGTAGTGCGGGACGACGCGCTCGCCGCCGAGGTAGCTCAAGGTGACGATGCTGCCGCCGTGGCCTTCCATCAGCGGCGCCGTCACCCGCGCCAGCGCGGTCAGCGAGTAGGAGGAGATCTCCTGCGCGATCCGATAGCCCTCGCGCGAGGTGTTCACGAACTCCCCGTCGAGCTCCTCGCGCAGCGCGAAGGCGACCGCGTGCACCACGAAGTCGAGCGCGCCGAACTCCTTGCGCACGGACTGCGCGAGCGCCTCCAGGTCACCGTCCATCGTCACGTCGCAGGGCAGAATCAGCGGGTCCTGCAGCTGCCCGGCTAGGTCGCGGACGTTCTGCTCGAGCCGCTCGCCCTGGTAGGTCACCGCCAGCCGGGCGCCCTCGCGCTGCGCCGCCTGGGCGATGCCCCACGCGATCGAGCGCTTGTTCGCGATCCCCAGCACCAGGCCGTGCTTGCCCTCCAGCAGCATCCCCCCTCCACGTTGCGTGAGGCCTCGGGCACTATACCATCAGGCCCCGGCGCGGCCGGTAGCGCCGCGGTCCTCGAGGAGAGCGATGAGCGAGTGGCCGATCGCGTTCGCCGACGTGCTCGCCGCGCGCGAGCGGCTGCGGCCCCACCTACCGCCGACACCGCTGCGCAGCTACGCCGCGCTCGACGCGGCCGTGGGCAACGGCATCCGCGTGTTCGTCAAGCACGAGAACCTGCAGCCCACCGGCGCGTTCAAGGTGCGCAACGGCCTCGCGGCGCTGACGGCGCTCGAGCCGGAGGAGCGGCAGCGTGGGGTCGTGGCCGCCACGCGCGGCAACCACGGCCTGGGCCTGGCCTGGGCCGGCCGGCGGCTCGGCATCCCGGTGACCGTATGCGTGCCGCTCGGCAACAACCCGGAGAAGAACGCCGCTCTGCGCGGGCTCGGCGCGCGGCTGGTGGAGCAGGGCCACGACTACGACGAGTCGGCGCAGGTCGCCGAGCGGCTGGTGCGCGAGGAGGGCCTGTGCCTCGTCCACTCCACGAACGACGCGCGCGTCGTCGCCGGCGCCGGGACGCTCACGCTCGAGATGCTCGAGCAGGAGGGCGGGATCGAGGCGCTGGTGTTCTCCGTGGGCGGCGGCTCGCAGGCCGTGGGCGGGCTGACCGTGGTGCGCGCCGTCAGGCCGGGCCTGCCGGTCTACGCCGTGCAGGCCGAGGGCGCCTCGGCGATCCACGACGCCTGGCACCTCGGCCGGCCGGTGTCGAAGGAGACGGCGGACACCTTCGCCGACGGGCTCGCCACGCGCAACACGTACCCGTTCACGTTCGCTGCGCTGCGCGAGGGCCTCGCGGGGTTCGTGACCGCGACCGACGCCCAGATCGCCGAGGCGCTGCGCCTGGCGCTCTCGGCCACCCACACCCTGGTGGAGGGCGCCGGCGCCGCGGGCCTGGCCGGCCTCCTCGAGCTGCGGGAGACGCTCGCCGGCAAGGCGGTCGGCATCGTGCTCTCGGGGGCGAACATCGACCAGGACACGCTGCGGAGGGTGCTGGCCGGCGATCTTTGAGAGACGACGGCGCGCGCGAATGCCGCTCAGCGGGCGCCGTGCGCTCCGCCGGCCTCCCAGTCTTCGATCCGGAGGCCCGGGATCCGGCCGAACTCGCGGGTGTTGTGCGTGACGACGACGAGATCGTGCGCCCGGGCGGTGGCCGCGATCAACAGATCGTTGGGTCCCACGGGCCGACCCGACCGCTCGAGGTCGAGACGGATGAGCCCCGCCTCGTCGGCGCACCGGTCGTCGAACGGCAGGCTCACGAAGGGAGAGAAGAACCGCCGAAGCACGCGCAGGTTGTCGTCCACTTTCGCGCTCTTCCGCGCCCCGTACAGCAGCTCCGCCTTGACGACCGCCGAGAGCCGCACCTCGGACGGGCTCGTGGCCTGGAGGCGCGCCGCGACCGCGGGAGGGGAGCCGTTCAAGATCCGGATGCAGGTGTTCGTGTCCAGGAGGAACACGGGGCCTCTCTAGAGCCTCGCCCGGCTCTCGACGCGCCCCTGGCCCGGACGACGCAGAGGCTTGCCCACCCACCCCCCGACCACGTCGTCGAAGAAGCCCTCGGGCCAGCCCGAGGCGACCTCCCGGCGGACGATGTCAGCCAGGTAGGAGGACACCGTCTTCCGGCGGCTCCGCGCCCGGTCGCGCACGAGGCTCGCGACCTCCTCCGGCACGTAGAGATGGAGCTGGGGCACCAATCCTCCTTCTATATGCACATATAGCAGGATAGTCCTCGGCTGTCCAGCACCCCTGTCGCCGCTCACGATGGGGCTCGATCCGAAGCCCGAGAACGCTCTGGCCCAGGGGGGATCGCGGCCGGTTCTGCTCGACGCGGGGCCGGATTCCCTCATGAACTGCGGTGGCGAGCCGAGCGGGGCCGGGCTCACGCGGCCGTCAGCTCGTCCGTCCTCCGGCCCCGCAGGGCCAGGATCCGCTCGACGACCTCGCCGACCACGTTGTTCGGCGTGGAAGCGCCCGCGGTGAGCCCCACGCTGACCGGGCCCTCCCTCAGCCAGCCCGTGGTGGCCTGCTCCTCGTGCGCGCCCACCGGGCGGTGGCGGATGGTTGCGCCGTCGATGCGGTCGGCCCCGCTGATGTGGTAGGTCGGCAGCCGCTGCGCGCAGATGCGGGTGAGCGCCTGGGTGTTGCTGCTGTTGTAGCCGCCGATCACCACCATCAGGTCGAGCCCGCCCTGCTCGAGCATGCGCAGCACCGCGTCCTGGCGGTCCTGGGTGGCGGAGCAGATGGTGTCGAACGCGCGGAAGCGCTCGGCAACGGCCGCCTCGCCCCAGCGCTCGCGGATCGCCGAGCGCAGGCGCTCCTGGATCTCGAGGCTCTCGCTCATCAGCATCGTGGTCTGGTTGGCGAGGCCGACCTTCTGCAGGTCCCGCTCCGGGTCGAAGCCGGGGCTGGCGGACTCGCGGAACCGCTCCAGGATCGCCTGGGCGGGCAGCGCGCCCCGGATGAAGCCGCACACCAGGTCGGCCTCGGCGAGGTCCCTCACGCACAGGTAGCGACCGCCGGGGTGGGTGAGCGCCTGCGAGGCGGTTGCCTTGGTCTCTTCGTGATAGTGCTTGCCGTGGATCACGGCGGTGAAGCCGTCGCGCGCGTAGCGGTGCACGTTCTTCCACACGTTGAGCACGCTGCCGCAGGTCGTGTCCACCAGCACGCAGCCCTTCGCCCGCAGGTGCTGCAGCTCGGCGATCGGGACGCCGAAGGCCGGCAGGATGACCACGTCGGCCTCCGTGACCTCCGCGTAGCGCTCCTGCGGGCTGCGCTGGTCGGGCAGGATGCGGATGCCGAGCCCCTCGATCCGGCCGTTCACCTCGGGGTTGTGGATGATCTCGCCCGAGAGGAAGATGCGCCGGTCCGGGAACTTCTCGCGCGCCTCGTACGCGTACTCGACGGCGCGGTCGACGCCGTAGCAGAAGCCGAACTCGCGGGCGAGCTTGACGCTGATCTCGCCCGCCCGGGCCGCGTAGCCGAGTTCCTTCAGGCGAAGGACGACCTCCGAGTGGTAGCTCGCGGTGAGCACGGGGCGCACCACGTCCTTCAGGTTGAAGCCCTTCTGGAAGTAGGTCGGCCCGCTCCCGCCCATGGTCGAACAACCAGCATAACCCGGGGCGGGGATCGCCGCTGGCCCGCGGAGGTGTATTTTGGGGGCCGCATGAAGCGCGTGCTGGTGGTGGAAGACGACCCCGACATCGTCGAGCTGATCGCCCACTACCTGAAGGCCGAGGGCTTCGCGGTCGACTCCGCAGGCGACGGCCGGCTGGGGCTCGAGCAGCTGCGCACGGGCGCCTACCAGCTGGTGATCCTCGACCTGCAGCTGCCCGGCATGGACGGCCTCGCCGTGTGCGCCGAGCTGCGGCGCGACAAGCGGACCCGTGGCCTGCCGGTGATCATGCTCACGGCGCGCGGCGACGAGTCGGACCGGATCGTGGGCCTCGAGCTGGGCGCCGACGACTACGTCGTGAAGCCGTTCAGCCCGAAGGAGCTGGTCGCCCGGGTGCGCGCGCTCCTGCGGCGGCTCGAGCGGCCGGACACGGACGAGGAGGCGCCGATCGTGATCGGCGCGCTCGAGCTGGACAGAGTGCAGCACACGGTGCGCTGGGGCGGCCGGCCGGTCCACCTGACCGCCAAGGAGTTCGCCCTGCTCGTCGCGCTGGTGGACGCTCGCGGCCGGGTGCTCTCGCGCCAGGCCCTGCTCGAGGACGTCTGGGGCTACTCCTACGCGGAAGGCACCCGCACGGTGGACGTGCACGTGCGCCGGCTGCGGGAGAAGCTGCCGGGGCTGGCTGGCCGGCTCATCACCGTCAAGTCCCTGGGCTACCGTTTCCGCGCGGAGGAGAGCCCTTGACGCGGCGGTTGTCGCTGCGGGGACGGATGGTCGTGACGGCGGTGGTGGCGACGGCCGTGGCGCTCGGCGCGCTGCTGGTGCTGGCCGCCCCGGCGCTGCAGCGCCAGGCGCTGCGCCAGACGGCCGACACGCTGGCCGCCGAGGCGCGCCTGATGGCGCGCGTGGTCGAGGACGCGCTGGCGCACGGCACCAGCGCCGAGGCCCTCGACCCGGTGATCGACGCCGCAGCGGAGGACGTCGACGCCCGGGTCACGATCGTGGCCACGGACGGCCGCGTGCTCGCCGACTCGGCCGTCTCCGGCGCCGCGCTGGCGGCGCTCGAGAACCACGCGGGGCGGCCCGAGGTGAGGGCGGCGCTGGGCGGCCAGGCGATGAGCCTGGAGCGGCACAGCGCCACGATCGGCTCCGACCTGCTCTACGCCGCGGTGCCCGTGCGCTCGGGCGGCCGCATCGTCGGAGTGGCCCGCGTCTCCCGCGGCGTCGGGCTGATCGCCCGGCAGAGCCGGCACCTGTGGTGGTCGGCCGCCCTCGCGCTGGCGGTCGCTCTCGCCGCAACCGGGCTGCTCTCGCTCGCGCTCTCGGCGCCTCTGGGCCGCGCGCTGCGCGAGATCATGGAGACGGCGCGGCAGCTCGCGCGCGGCAATCTCTCGGCCCGCATCAAGCCCCGGCGCGACGACGAGCTGGGCGAGCTGGGCCGGATCCTCAACGACACCGCCGAGCAGCTGCAGCAGCGCCTCGTCGAGATCGCGCGCGACCGCGGCCGCACCGACGCCATCCTGTCCGCCCTCGACGACGGTGTCCTCGCCGTCGACCACCGCGGCACGGTGGTGCTCGCGAACTCCCGCGTCGCGGGGGAGCTGCTGCCCTCGGC
The DNA here is from genome assembly GCA_963831755.1 of uncultured Acidobacteriota bacterium. Lineage (GTDB taxonomy): Bacteria > Acidobacteriota > Vicinamibacteria > Fen-336 > Fen-336 > DATBSL01. The sequence continues at coordinate 272,300 of CAWHRC010000023.1, read as the reverse complement.
GGTCGGGCGGCACTACCTGGAGGTGATCCGGCAGCACGAGGTGGGGGCGCTGATCGAGGACGTGCTGCGCAGTGGCGAGCGGCGCGAGGCCGAGCTGGAGCTGCTGCACCTCGGCCGGGTGTTCGCGATCACCGCGCGTGCCGTTCCCCGCCGACCGAGGGCACGCCCCACGGCGCCGTGCTCACGTTCGACGACGTGACCGAGCGGCACCGCGTCGAGCGCATCCGCCGCGACTTCGTGGCGAACGCCTCGCACGAGCTGCGCACGCCGCTCACGTCGATCCGTGGCTTCGTCGAGGCGCTCGAGGACGGCGCCCTCGCGCAGCCCGAGACAGCGCAGCGCTTCCTGGGCAAGATCCGCACGCACGCGGACCGGATGGCGGCGCTGGTCGACGACCTGCTCGAGCTGAGCCGGCTCGAGTCGGGCGACCGCCCGCCGGAGTGGGCGGAGACGGCGGTCGGCCGAGATCGCGGAGGAGGTCGTGGCCTCGGCCGCGGACCGCGCCGCGCGCAAGGGGATCGCGCTCGAGTGCGCGGACCTGGGTGCGCCGGCCGTGGTCAGCGACCCCGAGCGGCTGCGGCGGATCCTGGAGAACCTGGTCGACAACGCGGTCAAGTACACCCCGGAGAGGGGCCACGTCGCCCTCACCGCCTCGGCCGGCCCGGACGGGGCAGCGCTGCCTCGAGGTGGCCGACGACGGCCCCGGCATCGCCGCCGAGCACCTCGAGCGCATCTTCGAGCGCTTCTACCGCGTGGACAAGGCGCGCAGCCGCGCGCTCGGCGGCACGGGCCTCGGGCTGTCCATCGTCCGCCACCTCGCCGACAGCGTGGGCGCAACGGTCTCGGTCCAGAGCCAGCCCGGGCGGGGGACGCGCTTCGAGGTGCTCGTCCCGCGTGGGCCCGCGGCGACGCGCGAGCCCCCGTCCGCGCGGCCCGGCGCGTAGACAGTGCCGCCGGCCCTCGGATAGCATTCGCCGGTCGTCCAGCCGTCCGCGCGCCGTCAGCCGTGCGTTTCGGACAGTCGCGGAGCGCCACTCCACTCGAACAGCGGCCGCCGGGGAGCTCGCCATGAACATCGACAGGGTCATCAAGTGGTTCATGCCCAAGGAGGAACGCTTCCACGCGCTGCTCGAGAAGGCCAGCAAGAACCTGCTGCTCGCGGCCGGCGTGTTCTCGGAGATCGCCCACGCCAACACCCTCGAGGACCGGCGGGTGAAGGCCGTGCAGCTGAAGGCGCTGGAGCGCGACGGCGACCAGATCACGCGCCAGATCTTCGAGGCGCTCAACTCGACGTTCATCACGCCGTTCGATCGCGAGGACATCCGCTCCCTGGGCAGCGACCTCGACGACATCCTCGACCACCTCGAGAGCGTCGCCAAGTACCTGGTGCTGTTCGAGCTGGCGGAGGCGCCCGCGGCTTTGCGCCGCTTCGCGGAGATCCTGTACGCGATGGCCGAAGAGATCGACCAGATCCGGGCGCTGATCTGGGACATGGGCAACATCAACCAGATCCAGGCGGTCGATGGTCCGGGTCTCCGAGCTCGAGAACCAGGGCGACTCGCTCTACTTCACGGTGATCTCGGACCTGTTCAAGAAGGGCTGCACCGAGTCGATCGAGATCCTGAAGTGGAAGGAGGTCTACGACGGGCTGGAGGAGGCCTGCGACCGCTGCAAGGACTTCACGCACGTCGTCGGCAACGTGACGATCAAGAACGCCTGAGGGCGCTCGCAGATGCCGATCGACAACTGGACGCTCCTGCTGATCATCGTCGTCGCGCTCGGGTTCGACTTCCTCAACGGCTTCCACGACGCCGCCAACTCGATCGCGACCGTCGTCTCGACCCGGGTGCTCTCGCCGCAGAAGGCCGTCGTCTGGGCGGCCTTCTTCAACTTCGTCGCAGCCTTCGTGCTCGGCACGCACGTGGCGAAGACGCTCGGCAGTGGCATGATCGACCTGACGGTCGTCACGCAGGAGGTCGTGCTGGCGGGCCTGATCGGCGCCATCCTGTGGAACCTGATCACCTGGTACTACGGGATCCCGGTCTCCTCGTCGCACGCCCTGATCGGGGGCTACGCCGGCGCGGCGATCGCGAAGGCGGGCTGGAGCGCCATCATCGCCTCGGGCTGGACGAAGACGCTCGTGTTCATCGTCCTCGCACCGCTGATCGGCATGGTGCTCGCGTTCGTGTTGATGACGGTCGTGACCTGGCTGTTCCGGCGCTGGAACCCGTTCCGCCTCGACAAGCTGTTCCGGCGCCTGCAGCTGCTGTCGGCCGGGCTCTACAGCCTCGGTCACGGCGGCAACGACGCACAGAAGACGATGGGCATCATCACCGGCCTGCTGGTCGCCTCGGGACGCCTGCAGACGTTCGCCGTCCCGCTCTGGGTCATCCTGATCAGCCACGCGGCGATCGCGCTCGGCACGATGTTCGGCGGCTGGCGGATCGTGAAGACGATGGGCACGAAGATCACGAAGCTCCAGCCGTTCGGCGGCTTCTGCGCCGAGTCCTCGGGCGCCATCACTCTGGTCGGGGCGACTCTTCTGGGCATCCCGGTCTCGACGACCCACACGATCACCGGCGCGATCGTGGGCGTCGGCGCGACGAAGCGCCTGTCGGCCGTCAAGTGGGGCGTCGCCGGGCGGATCGTCTGGGCCTGGGTGCTCACGATCCCGCTGGCTGCCGCGATGTCGGCGGTCAGCTTCTACATCCTGCGCTTCGTCTTCTGAGATCCGGGCGGGTCGGCGGCCGGCGGGTCGCCGCCGCCGCCGCGCACGTCCCTGTCGGCCGCCGGCTCCAAGCCGACCCCATCGCGCTCGCCGAAGACCCGCAGCACGCCCGGCTCCGATTCGAGCGCCAGCACGGCCACCACGCCCGGCCGCGCGGCGCAGACGGCTGCCGCGACCGCCGGGCCGCCGACGAGAAATGCCGTCGAGAGCGCGTCGGCGACGGCGGCCTCGCCGGCGATCGCGGTGGCGCTGCGCACGCCCTCGGATGGCCAGCCCGTGCGCGGGTCGATCACGTGGCCGTAGCGGCGGCCCAGAAGCTCGAAGTGCTGCTCGCCAGCGCCGCTCGTGCCGAGCGCGGCCTCGCGCAGGCGCAGGCGCGCCAGCGTCTCGCCCGAGGAAGTGAGCGCCACCTCCCACGGGCTGCGGCCCCAGGCCCTCTGGCTGCTGCCGCCGGCCGAGACGAGCGCACGCGAGGCCCCGCCCGCGCGCAGCCCGGCACAGACGCGGTCGAGCGCCCAGCCCTTGCCGATGCTGCCGAGGTTCAGCTCGAGGCCCTCGCACGCGAAGCGCACGCTGCGCTCGCGCTCGTCGAGCACCACCTGGCTCCAGCCGACGGCCCGCCGCGCGCGCTCGATCTCGTCCGGCTCCGGCAGCCGCCCCTCGCGCGCGAGGAAGCCCCACGCGCGGGAGAGCGGCGTGCTGGTCGGGTCGAACGCGCCGCCGCTGAGGGCGTGGACCTCCCCGCACAGCCGGAGGAGCGCGAACAGCTCGGGGCTCGCCACCACCGGTCCCCGGGCGGCCTCGCGGTTGACGCGCGAGAGCTCGCTCGTCTCGCGGAACCAGCTCAGGGCGGCCTCGATGCCGTCGATCTCGTCCAGGGCCGCGCGGGCGGCCGGGACGAGCGGCGCGTCCGCGGAGTCGAGTAGCACCTCGAAGCGGCAGGCCATGGCCGGCCGCTGTACGCGGATCCAGTGCCCGCCGCCCGGCTCGGGCGGAACGAGCGAGGCGAACAGCGCGCGCCGGTCGATGCGCCTCGGGCTGGCCGTGGGCGCCTCCCGCCTCACGTCGTCTCGCGCGGCGCGCGCGCGATCGTGGGCGGTCCCGCTGCCGGCAGCGGGCCGCCGGAGGCCGCTGCCTCGCGCCAGACAGAGACGGCGTCGCGCAGCGAGGCCGCGTCGAGCCCGGCGCAGTGCGCGGGGTGGCGGCCAGCCGCTGCAGGCCGCGCTCGAACAGACGCAGCGCACCGGCCCGGTTGCCGTTGCCGAGGTGGTAGAAGCCGACCGCCACCTGGATCAGCCCCTGGACGAAGTCGCGCGCGGGCCCGTGCAGCCCGGACCACAGCTCCTCGAGCGTGTCGTGGCACTCGTAGAAGAGCCGGGCGTTGAACTGCGCGACGCCCCGCTCGAGCAGCGCGTGCTCGTCGGGCGTGAGCAGCCCGACCGCCGGCGACGGCTCGGCCACGCGCGGCACTGCCCGGCTCACTCGCCCGGCGAGCGCAGCGGCTCGAAGCTGACGCCGGCCACCGCGCGCGCTCGCTCGACGGCGCGCTTGGCCTCGCGGTGCAGCTCGAGCTGCGAGCGGAACGGCTCCTCGCCGCGCGCCGGCCGCCGGCGCTTGTAGCTGCCGTCCGGCTGCAGCCGCCGCGCCTTCACGTTGTCGGCGAACGCCGCGTCGAGCGCGGCCAGGGCCTTCTGCCGGCCCTCCGGCGAGAGCACGGGGAACAGCAGCTCGATCCGCCGGTCGAGGTTGCGCGGCATCCAGTCGGCGCTCGAGAGGTACACCTCCTCGTCGCCGCCGTTGCTGAAGTGGAAGATGCGGGAGTGCTCGAGGAAGCGGTCGACGATCGACACGACCTCGATGCTCTCGCTGGTGCCCTTGAGCCCGGGCCGCAGGCAGCAGATGCCGCGCACGTTGAGCTGGATCTTCACCCCGGCCCGCGCCGCGTCGTAGAGCGCGCGGATGATGTCCTCGTCCACCAGCGAGTTCATCTTGGCGCGGATCTGCGCCGCCAGCGCCCGACTCGGCGCGCTCGCGCTCGCGCTCGATCAGGCGCAGGATCCGCTCGCGCAGGTGGGTCGGGCGCCATCACCAGCTTCTTCATGCGCGGCGGGTCGGAGTAGCCGGTGAGCGCGTTGAAGAAGGCGGAGGCGTCCTCGCCGATCTCGCGGTCCGAGGTCATCAGGCCGAAGTCGGTGTACAGCCGGGCCGTGCGCTCGTTGTAGTTGCCGGTGCCGAGGTGGACGTAGCGGCGGATGCCGCTGCGGCCGCGGCGCACGACGAGGGCGATCTTGGAGTGCGTCTTGTAGCCGCGGATGCCGTAGATCACGTGGCAGCCGGACTCCTCCAGCCGCCGCGCCCAGCGGATGTTCGACTGCTCGTCGAAGCGGGCCAGCAGCTCGACCAGCACCGTCACCTGCTTGCCGTTCTCGGCCGCGCGCGCCAGCGCGCGCACGATCGGCGACTCGCCGCTGGTGCGGTAGAGCGTCTGCTTGATCGCCAGCACGTCGGGGTCGTCGGCCGCGCAGGCTGACGAAGGCCACCACGGGCTCGAACGACTCGTACGGGTGGTGCAGCACGACGTCGCGCTCGTCGAGCAGCGCGAACAGCTCGGGCCCGGCTGGTCTCGAGCGCGGGCTGCGGGCCGCAGCGGCGGGTCGCGCAGGTCCTCGAGCGAGGGCAGCTCGACGAAGGACGCGAGCGGCCGGATGTCGACCGGGCCGCGCACCCGGTACACGTCCTCGGGAGAGACCTCGAGCCGCGAGGCGAGCAGCGCGAGCGAGCGGCTCGCCGACGCCGCTCTCGATCTCCAGGCGCACGACGCCGCTGCGCCGGCGGTTCTTCAGCTCCTCCTCGATCACCAGCAGGAAGTCGCGGCCGCCCTCGTCGTCGAAGTCGAGCTCGGCGTCGCGCGCCACGCGGAACGACGGCGACGTCGCGGAGCTCCTGGCCGGGGAACAGCGCCGCCGAGCTCGGCGCGGATCACGTCCTCGAGCAGCAGGTGCACCAGGCCGTCGGTGCCCGGCGCGCGGAACAGGCGCGGCAGCCCGCCGGGCACCTGCACGACGGCCAGCCGCGGCGAGCTCCTCGCCCGCGGCGCGGCGCGAGCAGCACCGCCAGGTTCAGGCTCAGGCTCGGCCAGCATCGGGAACGGCCGCGAGGCGTCGATCGCCAGCGGCGTCAGCGCCGGCAGCACCTCGTCGCGGAAGTAGCGGGCCAGCGCCGCCCGCGGCCGCCGGCTCGAGCTCGGCCGGCGCCGCCAGGCGCACCCCGCGCTCGGCGAGGCCCGGCAGGATCTGCTCGACGAGCGCCGTGTAGAGCTGGTCGACCATGGCGTGCGCGCGCTCGGCGATCCGCTGCAGCTGCTGCGCCGGGCGTGAGCCCGGCGAGGTCGGGCGCCGTGTCGCCCTCGGCCAGCGCGTTCTTGAGCGCCGCCCACGCGCACCATGAAGAACTCGTCGAGGTTGCTGGCCACGATCGCCGGCGAACTTCAGCCGCTCGAGCAGCGGGTTCGTCGGCGTCGCAGGCCTCCTCGAGCACGCGGCCGTTGAACTCGAGCCAGCTCAGCTCGCGGTTGAGGAACAGCTCGGGCTCGCGCCGGCGCGGGCGCGCGCTCACGGCGCGCGTCCCCGACTCGCGGAAGGCCACCTTGCGGCCGAACACCTCGACCAGCAGGTCGGCCCGCGCCAGCGCGGCCAGCCGCTCGAGCGTGAGGTCGCCGCCGCCGTCGACCTCGAGCACCCACTGCTCTTCCTCGCGCACGACGCGCACGTCGCGCACCTTCTGCAGGTGGTCGGCGTCGAGCGCGTTCGCCACGCGCAGGATCGCGGCCAGCTTGTTCACCCGCACGCGCGCCTCGGCGTCGAGCGCCATGTAGGGCAGGTGCGACTTGTTCGGCGCCGCGCGCCGGTGGTAGCGCGCGATGTTCGAGATGATCGCCATGTCCTCGCGGCTGAGGCCGAAGATCTCCGACACCGAGAGGATGTACTGCGAGTGCTTGTGGTGGCTGCGCAGGCTGACGAAGATGCCGATGTCGTGCAGCAGCGCCGCGACCTCCAGCAGCAGCCGGTCGCGCACGCCCAGGCCGTGCTCGGCGCGCAGCTCGTCGAACAGCCGCGCCGGCGAGCATCGCCACGTGCCGCGCGTGCGGCGCGTCGTAGCGGTACTTCTCCCCCAGCGCCGCGGCCGAGCCGAGCACCTGGCGCGAGAAGTCCTCGATGCCGTGGCCCTGCTCCGTGCGCACCATGTCGAGCAGCAGCCCCGCGCGCAGCGAGGCCTCCGGCACCAGCACGCTGGCTCGGCCTGCGTCTCGAGCAGCAGCTCGCGGTAGACGAGCAGCGCCGGGACCAGCGTCTCGACCTCCGTCAGCGGCACGCGGTAGCGCTCGACCAGCTGCTCGTCGTCGAGGGCGGCCGTCTCCTCGCAGAAGGCGACGAAGCGCTCGCGCGGGACGCCGCGGCACGCCCGCCCCGCGCTGCTCGCCCAGCACCTGCTCGGCGGCGAAGCGCGCGTCGCCGCCGAGCGCCACGAAGTGGCGCGCCTCGCGCAGCGGCACCTCGCGCCGGATGTCCTCGACGATGTTCTGGACCGTCCGCCGGAACAGCTGCACGCGCTGGTCGTGGCTGCCGTGCCAGGACGCCAGGTTCTGGCGCATGCGCACGGCGCCCGAGGGCGTAGGTCCCCGAGTAGACCGGCTCGCCGCGGCGCAGGAACGAGAGGTCGGCGCTGCCGCCGCCCACCTCGACCAGCAGCGCGTCGCCGGAGACGAGCGCGTCGTGGTCGCGCAGGCGCCTCGCGCACGGCCATGTAGGTGAGCCGGTTCTCCTCCGAGCCGTCGATCACCTCGACGTCGATCCCGGTGCGCAGGCGCACCCGGTCGAGGAAGGTGTCGCGGTTGATGGCCTCGCGCACCGCGCTCGTGGCCACGGCCCGGTAGCGGACCACCCCGTAGGAGTCCATGATCCGGCGGAAGCCCTCGAGCGCCCGCAGCGTGGCCTCGATCGTGCTCGGCGCCCAGCCGGCCGCCGGTGAAGGCGTCCTTGCCGAGCAGGACCGCCCGCGAGGCCTCCTCGAGGATGCGCGGGCGGCTCGCCCTCGGGCAGCTCGGCGACCAGCAGGCGGATGGCGCTCGCGCCCATGTCCAGGACGGCGACCGGGCGCGACGTCGGGCGGCGTCGGGCGCCGGGTCAGGGACCGATGGCTCGGTGCTGGGCTCAAGATTGCTGCTCTCCCGGGCGCCGGGGCCCTCCATTCTAGCGCCGCGTCGGGCAGGGCGCGCCGGGCGTGCTAGCTTAGGTGTCCCCGGTGACAACCCCGTGACCACCCGCAGGCTGCCGCCCGAGGCCCGGACGACCGCCCTGCTCCGGGACCGCGTCAAGCGGGTCTTCCGCGAGCTGCCGGGCGCCCTGGCGGGCGAGGAGGAGGCCGTCCACCAGGTGCGCGTGGCCGGCCGGCGCCTGCGGGTCGCCCTGCCGCTGCTGCGCCCGCAAGGGCCGCGGCCGGCGGCTGCGGCCGGGCGCTGCAAGGTGCTGCAGGCAGCTGACGCGGGAGGTCGGGCGCCGGGCGGGACCTCGACGTGTTCCGCGGGCCTGCTCGAGGACCGCCTCGCCGAGCGACGGCCGGCGACACCCGAGCAGCGGGCCGCTCCTGAGCCGGCTGCGCACGGCGCGCGCCGGCGCCGCGGCCCAGGCGGCCGAGGCGGTCCTCGACCTCGACATCGACGGCCTGCGCCGCAACCTGCGGCGGCTGCTGCAGCAGGGGGCCGCCGACACGACGACCGTGCTCGCGCGGATCGTGGCGCTGCGCGAGGACGAGGCGAGCGGCGCTGCTGCGGGGATTCAGCCAGGTGGGCGAGCGCTACCTGCCGGAGGCGCTGCACGCGCTGCGGCGGCGGGTGCGCCGGCTGCGCTACGCGGCCGAGGTCGAGGACGCGGTGCGCGGCGAGGTCTCGCGCGCGCCGGCGCTGTGGAAGCGGCTGCAGGACGGCATCGGCCTGCTGCACGACCACCACCTGCTCGCCGCCTGGCTCGAGCGAGCAGGCGCGGGCCGCCGCAGCGCGGGAACGCCGCCCGTCGCGCGGGCGGCGCGCCGCGAACGGCGCTTCTTCCTGGCGGAAGGCCGCCGGCTGCACGCGCGCAGTTCCTCGCCACGCGGCCCGGCGGACCTCGCCCTGCGCGCGCTCGAGGCGATGGGCCGGGGCAAGCGCCCGGCGCGGCTGCGAGCCGCCGCCGGCCAGGGGTGTCGAGCTCGTGCGCCTGCTGATCGTCCGCCACGCGATCGCCGTGCCGCGGGGCACGCCGGGCATCCCGCGACGAGGAGCGGCCGCTGACGGCGGAGGGCAGGGCCCAGCTTCCGCGACGCCGCGCGCGGGATCGCCCGCCTCGTCGATCGGCCCGACGCCCTGCTGACGAGCCCGTGGCTGCGCGCGACGCAGACGGCCGCGATCCTGCGCGCGCGCCTGGGGCCGCGTCCGAGCCGAAGGAGGCGGAGGCCCTCGCCGGCGGCTCGTTCGAGGAGCAGGCGGCCGTTCTCGATCGGCTTCCCACGCGAGGCGACGGTCGCGATCGTCGGCCACGAGCCCTACCTCTCGGCGCTGCTGGCCCGGTCTGCTCGGCGCGCGCGCCGAGCGACCGACTCGGCCTCAAGAAGGGCGGCGTGGCGCTCGTCGACGTCCCCGGCCGGCTGGCCGAAGGCGGCTCGCTCGTCTTGTTCCTGCCGCCCGAAGGTGCTGCGCAAGCTCTGAGTCGGTCGTCGCCTACGCGGCGCGCGGCGCCTCGGCCTGCGCCCGCGGGCGGTCGAACGTCGCCGCGGTGGCCGCCGCGACGAGATAGAACGCCGCACCGCCGAGCATGGCCGCAGGTGAAGCCGACGATCACGGCCGACACCATCGTGGCGATCGAGCCGACCACGGAGAAGATCCCGTTGAGCCCCCAGTAGAACGGCGGCGCCGGGAACGGCCCGCTGCCGGTCGCGTGCAGCCCGCGCGGGAAGGGCATGCCCATCAGGAAGCCGAGCGGCGCCACGGCCACGATCGCGACGGCGATCCGCGCCGGCAGCGGCAGCGGCAGAAGCGCCGGCACCACCCGCGGCAGCGACGAGCGCGTAGAGCGCGGCCAGCAACGGCGACCGCCAGGCAGACGCGGCCGAGAGGCAGGCGCATCCGCCACAGGCGCTGCCGAGGCCGCCGGAGGCGAGCAGCGTGAACAGCAGGATCGACAGCGTGAAGATCGGGTGGCCGAGCAGCAGCGTCAGGTGCTGCAGCAGCGACAGCTCGACGGCGATGAAGCCGACGCCCAGGCTGGCGAAGTAGACGATCGACGCCGCGTACGGCCCGAGCCTCTCGCGCCGGGGCTTGCCGAACAGCAGGAACACGGCGCACAGGCCGAGGATCGGCAGCAGGATCTGCCAGAAGCCGGTCGCGCATCGAGCGTCGGCAGGCCCCACGGCTTCTGGCGCGCGAAGAAGAAGGGCCGGTCGTCGAACACGGGGTCGACCCGGGTCGCCGCCTCGTTCACGTACTGCGCGAAGCTGGTGCGGCCCGAGAACAGCGACGCGTAGGGCTCCTCGACGTGCCCGCCCCGGGACGATCACCGGCCGCGCGTTCGGCAGGCTGCCGAGCAGAGCGGTCTCCTCGGGAGTGAAAGGCCGCTTCTTCAGCATGAAGATCATCTGCGGCGGGTCCTCGCGCGGACGCTCGCGCCGCCTCGAGCAGCACCGCCACCCGCTCCCCCGCGGCCTCGCGGTCCGAGCAGGGCGACGGCGTTCGACACCAGGCGCGGGATGTCGACGTCCCAGCGCAGGATCGCGATCTCGCCGTCCGGCGTCAGGTGGTCGTAGTAGGCCCGGAACGCCTCGACCGTGTAGAGGTGGTTCTCCGACAGCGAGAGCCCGCCGGAAGCGACCGCGGCCCACGAGTCCACGAACCCCATCAGGATCACGTCGAAGCGGCGCTGGCTGCGGCGGATGAAGGTGCGCCCCTCCGAGAGGACGGCCTCGACCTTCGGCTGGTCGTAGAGGTTGCCCGCGCGCGCGCCGAAGTGGCGCGCGAAGCGCAGCATCAGCGGGTTCATCTCGACCGCGGTCACCTTCTCGGAGCCGGCCGCCAGCGCCACCAGCACGTCCGAGCCGCCGCCGGGGCCGATGATCAGCGTCTTCGGGGAAGGCGGCGCCACGCGGAACGGGATCGCCCGGTACCACGAGCGCATCGGCGCCGTGCTCTCCAGCCGGCCGTCCCAGGCGAGCACGTTCGTCCACGCGTCCGAGTCGATGTAGAGGCGCGCCAGGTAGGGGTCCTTGAAGCCGGTGACGGCGTCGATGCGCGAGTAGGCGTTCCAGCCGGTGAGCTCGATCTTTGCGCCCGGGGTCGCGGCCATCTGCCGGTAGAGGCCCTTGGTCGGGGCGCTGTGGATCTTGAACAGGCCGGTCTGGCCGTTGACGGCGAGCGCCACCAGGATCGCCACCGCAGCGAGGCCGGCGGGGAGCCTCAGGCGCGCCGAGAAGCAGGCCGCCGCCCCGACCGGGGCCAGCGCGACCGCCAGCACCGCGTTCTCGCCACCCAGCCAGGAGAGCAGGAAGGTCACGAGCAGGGCGCCCAGCGAGGAGCCGAGCAGGTCGGCGAAGTAGAGCCGCCCGGCGGACTGGCGCTCGATCGTGAACAGCATCGAGAGCGCCGTGCCCGCCAGGAAGAAGGGCAGCGAGCGAGATCGCGAAGTAGAAGGAGAGCCGGTCGGGATGGAAGGGCAGGCGCACGATGAGCCACAGCGCGAGCGGGATCGAGAGGCCGTAGAGCAGGGTCAGCAGCGCGGCGCGCTCGCGCGTGAAGGCGACCCGGCCGCGCAGCAGGTGCAGGGCGAAGCCGCCCAGCCCCCAGCCGAGCAGCGCCACGGAGATCGCGACGAACGCGAAGTGGTACCAGATCGTGGCGGAGAAGATGCGGGTGAGGCCGATCTCGAACATCAGGCCCGACAGGGTGACCAGGAAGATGCCGGCGTAGAGACCCATGAAGGCGTTCGTCCTCTCTGAAGGCGGGCGGCGCGAGGAAACGGACGGCGGCGACCCTATCACATCGAGATCGACCCCTTCCGGAAGCCGGAGCGGCCGATCCGGGCGTTGACGTAGACGGGGCGGCCGCGGCGGGCCAGGGCCAGGGCGTCGGCGAGCACCCGGTCGACGTCGTCGCCCGGGCCGAGCCGCAGCCCGCAGGCGCCGAGCCCCTCCGCCGCGCGCTCGTAGTCGGTCGCGGCGAGGACCGTGCCGACGTCGTCGTGCAGCAGCTCGAGCTGCTCGCGCGCGATCTGCGTCCAGCCGGCGTCGTTGCCGACGACCGCGACGATGCCCAGCCCGTGCCGCACGAAGGTGTCGGCCTCCGCCAGGCTGTAGCCGACCGAGCCGTCCCCGTAGACGATCCAGACGTCCGCGTCGGGCCGCGCGAGCTTCGCGCCCAGGGCGAAGCCGGCGCCCACGCCGAGCGTCCCGAAGGCGCCGGGGTCGAGCCAGCTGAGCGGGCCGCGCGGGCGCAGGACGTACGACGCCGTCCCGACGAAGTCGCCCCCGTCCGCCACCACCAGGCTTCGCTCGCCGAGCGCCCGGTCGATGCCGCGGCAGACCGCCAGTGGGTTGAGCCCGCCTTCGGCCGCCGCCTCCGCCTCGGAGGCGATGCCCGCGTCGCGCTCCGCGTCCCGTGCGCGCAGCGTGTCCTTCCACGGCCGCCACTCGGGACGCGGGCCGCGCACGGCGCGGGCGAGCGAGGCCAGGAAGCGTGCCGGTGGGCCCTCGACCAGCAGCTCCGGCCGCCGATTGAGGCGCGCCTCGCGCCGGCTGAGATTGACGGAGACGAGGACGGCGCGCCGGCCGACCTGCCGGCCGTAATCCAGCCGGAAGTCGCAGGGCACGCCCGCCAGGACGACGAGGTCGGCCTCCCGCAGCGCCTCCCGGCGCCGGTGGCGCAGCTGCAGCGGGTCGCTCGCACCGAGCAGGCCCCTCGCCATTCCCGAGAGGTAGACCGGCAGGCCGAGCGTCCGCACGTCCCCGGCGAGCGCTTCTGCGTGCGTGGCGCCGGCCAGCGCCTGGCTGCCGACGAGCAGGACGGGGCGCTTCGCCTGATCGACGAGCCCTGCCGCGCGCCGCACGCTCGCCTCGTCGCGCGACCGTGCCGCAGCGCGCGGCGTCGCCGGCGGCGGCCCACCCGCCGAGGTCCGCGCCGTCTCGCCCCGGCCGGTCCCTTCGGCGCCGCCGAACAGGCGCGCGAGGTGCCGCTCGATGTACCACCGCCGCAGGCGCGCCCCGATGCCCCCGGGCTGCCGACCCGTGCTCGCGGCGTACCACTCGCGGACCAGGGCCTCGGGGTACAGCAGGTCCACCGGGCACTCGAGGAACACCGGGCCCGGCACGCCCTCGCCCGCGATGCGGAAGGCCTCCTCGAGCAGGGGCGCCACGTCGCGCAGGCGGTTCGCGCGGCGCGCGCGCTTGACGTGCGGCCGGACCAGCGCCATCTGGTCGATGTCCTGCAGCGCGCCCCGGCCGCGCAGCAGGGTGGCCGCCGCCCCGCCCAGCAGCACGAGCGGCGACTGCGCGAGCTGGGCGTTCTTGAGCGCCGTGATGGCGTTCGTCACCCCGGGCCCGGCGGTCACCACGGCGACGCCGGGCGCGCCGGTGAGGCGCGCGACGGCGTCCGCGGCAAACACGGCCGTCGCCTCGTGCCGCACGTCGACGACACGGATGCCGCGCGCCTTCGCCGAGACGAGGATCGGCGAGACGTGGCCCCCGCACAGCGTGAAGAGGAAGCGCACGCCCTGCCGTGCGAGCACGTCGGCAACCAGGTCTCCACCGCTCATGGGCTGGGCTCTCGAGCCCGAGATGCTAGCACCCGGGTGCGGGCTGCGGCCCCTTGTGTGCGCTCCCCGCTTGACAAGAGACGGCAATCTTTGTATTATACAAATATGAACGAGGGCGGGCAGGCGCGACAGGCGGCGGAGCTGCGGGCGGCGACCTCGGCGCTCGTGCGCCGCTTCTCCTTGTCGGAAAGGGCCGACGTGCTCTGCTGCGGCCTGACCGTGGCCCAGGCGGCGACGCTCGAGGCCCTGCGCGGCGGCGAGCCGGTGCGTCTGGGGCCGCTCGCGCGCCGGCTCGGCATCACGCCGAGCACGCTGACGCGCAACCTCGCGCGGCTCGTTGCCGACGGCCTGCTGGCTCGCGACGCCGACCCGCAGGACGGCCGTGCGGCGCGCGTGCGCCTGACGGCCGCCGGCGAGCAGGCGGCGGCCCGGGTCGAGCAGCAGGAGGTCGCCTTCGCCGAGGGCATCCTGGCCCGCCTGGGCACGGCGCGCCGGACCGAGGTGATGCGCGCGCTGTCGGAGCTGCTCGCGGCCGTGCGCGAGGCGACCGAGGAGTGCTGCCCGGGGGCGTTCGATCATCTGATGGACGGCCTCGCCTGGACGGGCGAGGGCCGGAGGAGGGACCGTGAGCGGGAAGGCTGCTGTGGGAACTGAAGGAGTCTCGGGCGAGGCGATCGTCGAGCAGGTGCGCGACAGGTACGGGCGAATCGCGGAGGGCAAGGCAGGCTGTTGCGTCGACGCCGCGCCCGCCAGCTCCTGCTGCGGCTCCGCGGAGAGCGTCTCGGTCCGGCTCGGGTACGAGGCGAAGGACCTCTCGGCGCTGCCGGAGGGCGCCGACCTCGGCCTCGGCTGCGGGGCGCCCGTCGGGCACCTGGCGCTGCAGCCGGGGGAGACGGTGCTCGACCTCGGCTCGGGGCCGGGGCTCGACGCGTTCCTCGCAGCGCGCAGCGTGGGCCCGCAGGGCCGGGTGATCGGTGTCGACATGACGCCGGCCATGCTGGAGCGCGCGCGCCGCAACGCGGAGCGCGGCGGCTACGCCAACGTCGAGTTCCGGGAGGGCCGGCTCGAGGCCCTGCCGGTGGAGGACGCCAGCGTCGACGCGGTCACCAGCAACTGCGTGATCAACCTCGTGCCCGACAAGGCCGCGGTGTTTCGCGAGGTCGCGCGCGTGCTCAAGCCCGGCGGCCGGCTGGTCGTCTCCGACATCGTGCTCGACGGCCCGCTGCCGCCGGCGATCGAGCGAGACCTCTACGCGTACGTCGGCTGCATCTCCGGAGCGGCGCTGCGGGAGACGTACTTCGGCCAGCTGCGGGCCGCCGGCCTCGGCGAGCCGACGCTGCTGAAGGACGTCGACCAGCTCGCGGCGATGGCCGAAGCAGCGCCGGCGGAAGCGAGCGCACTGCTCGAGCGCACGGGCGTGAGCCTCGACGAGCTGAAGGGGAAGGTGCGCTCCGTCACGTTCCGCGCGACGAAGCCGGCCGCCGCCTGTTGCGCGGGAGGCTGCTGCGCCTGAGGCAGACCCGCGCGCGTGCCTACGGCTTCGCGGCGGCTGCTGGCGCTGACGCCGCGGTCAGCTTGTCCCGTTGCCTGCGGAGCCGCTCGATCTGCTTCGCCGGGCGCTCGGCCTCCGGCAGCGACTCGCCGAACGCGATCGCCTCGTCGTAGGTTCCGCGCGCGCCGGCGAGGTCGCCCTTCTCCTTGAGCAGCCCGGCACGGGCTGCGAGCACGCGCAGCTTCGCGCGCCCCGACGCGAGTGAGACGGCGGTCGACGACGCCGCGAGCGCCTTGTCCCACTCTTTGAGCGAGGCCCAGGCGCGGGCCAGACGGTTCGGCGGGTTGTAGTCCCTGGGCAGGTCGCGCTGCGACTCTTCGAGCATCGGGATCGCCCTCTGGGGCTCTCCCAGCTCCAGATACGCGCTCAGCCGGTGGGCGTCGAACACCGCGCGCTCGTCCGGGTCCTTCGCCTGCGCGGCCTCACGCTCGAGGAAGGCCGCCCACTCGGCGGCGACTCGCCGGGCGCCGGCGCGGTCGCCCGCGTCCCTGCGTGCGGAGACGAGCGAGCCGTAAGCGCCCGACCGATCGTCCGCTGCCGCGACGAGCTTCGGGTCCGCGATCGCCTGCGCGAGCGCCGTCTCGAGCTGCGCGATCGCCTCGGCACGGCCCGGCGCCACCTTGGGCAGCTCCAGCGCGCTGTCCAGCCCGCCGGTGCCGACGACGAGAGCCGACGGCGTGCCGGAGAGCCTGGGAAGAGCCTCGCGAGCCAGCGCAACCGCCTTCCCCCACGCCTGCGTGGACTGGTACGAGTAGAGCAGCGCCTCCACGGCGCGGTCGAAGCGCGGCCAGCCGGCCTCCGCCGCCGCCAGCGCCTCGCGATACACGCCCGCCGCGGCCTTGTATTCCCGCTTGCCATAGAGGCGGTCGGCGCGGTCGAGCAACGCGTCGGCGGCAGAAGCCGGCGCCCGGGCGCTGCGCAGCTTCTCGCGCGCCTCCTCGAGGAAGGCGTCGGCCTGCGCGATCGTGAAGCTGCCGACCCAGCGCAGGACCACCGCCTCGTCCTTCGGGTCGACGACCAGGAACGTGGGCAGGGCGTCGGCCTCGTGCTTCTGCAGGACGGCCTCGTTCTCGCTGCGGTCGGTGTTGAGCTCGAGCCAGACGAACTGTCCGGCGTGGCTCGCGAGGGCCGTGTCGCTGAACACGAAGGCCCTCATCGAGCGGCAGGTGTGTCACCAGGGCGCCCAGGCCTCGATGAACAGCGGCAGCGACCGCGCACGCGCGTCGCCCAGCGCCCTTGCGTAGTCGTCGGAGAGAAACGGCAGCGGCCGCGCGTCGCCGCGCTCACCCTCGGCGTCCCCCGGCGTCGTCGCCCCCGCGGTCGCCGGCACGGCGAGCGCCAGCAGCAGTGCCATCGATGCCAGTCGTCCCATGAGGCCTCCGCCGGCTTCGATCCTACGCCTCATCGTCCGGCGTTGGGCCGCTCGACCACGTCCCGCACCCAGCTCCAGACGGCCACGGCCGCCGGAAACCCGATCGTGCTCGCGGAGAGGGCCACGACCTGCTCGATCTCCTCCGTGCTGGCGCCGGCGTCCCGCGCCTTGCGCACGCCGGAGTGCACCGCACCCTCGCGCAGCGCGCCGATCGCGGCCGCCAGCTTCAGCAGCCGCTGCGTCTTCGCGTCGAGCGGGCCGGCACCCCCCTCTGCGTTGACGAGGTCCCACGCCTGCCCGAGCCGCGGAAAGCGGCGCACGAAGGCCTGGTGCGCGGCGGGTGGCTTGCTCTCGTCGCTCATGGCCGTGATGCTCTACCGGCCTGCGGCGCACGTCAATGCGCCGACGGGATGCGGGTTGCCCGGTGGTGCGCTCCGCCCCAGTGGTCGGGCGTGGCGTTGAGCACGACGTCGATCGTCCGGCTACTTGACGAAGCGGTAGCCGAGGCCGACGACCGTCTCGACGTGGTGGCGCGCCGGGCCGAGCTTGAGCCTGAGGCGGCGCACGTGCGCGTCGATGCTGCGCGCGTCGATCTCCGACTCCCAGCCCCAGATCCGCTCGAGCAGCCGCTCGCGCGTGAGCACGCGGCCCGGCCGCTCGACGAGGTAGCGGAACAGCTCGAACTCCTTGTGCGTGAGCCGGATCTCCTCGCCGCGGTAGCGCACCACGTAGGCCTCGAAGTCGATCTCCCAGTTCTCGTCGCGGTAGCCCTGCGGCGCCTCCCGGGCTCCCTCGGCCCGGCGCAGCGCGACCTTGGCGCGCGCGGCCAGCTCCTTCAGGCTGAACGGCTTCACCACGTAGTCGTCGGCGCCCATCTCGAGGCCGAGCACGCGGTCGACCTCCTCGGCGCGCGCGGAGACGATGATGATCGGCACGTGCGCGGTCGTCGTCTGGCGCCGGATCATGCGGCAGACCTCGAGCCCGTCCATGCCCGGCAGGTTGAGGTCGAGCAGCACGAGGTCGACCCCGCGGCGCACGGCCTCGAGCCCCTCCTCGCCCGTGCGCGCGACCCGCGCCTGCAACCCCGCCTTCTCGAGCTGGTACGCGATCGCCTCGGCGATGTCCGGCTCGTCCTCGATCACCAGCACGCGCCGGCGCGAGTCGTGCGGGCGGCCGCAGGTCGTGCGTCGCGCGTGCCGCGCCGTCGGTCCTCACGAGGGGACGCTCCTGCCCGGCGTGATGGCGCACGTCCTTCGCCTCGGCGATGAAGATCACGTCCTCGGCGATGTTGGTAGCGTGGTCCGCGATCCGCTCCAGGTTGCGGCCGATCAGGATCAGCGACAGTGCGCGCTGGATCGTGCCCGGGTCGGCCATCATGTAGGTCAGCAGCTCGCGGAACACCTGGTCCTTCAGCTCGTCGACCTCGTCGTCGCGGCGCAGCACGTCGCGCGCCAGCGCGGCGTCGCTCCTGACGAAGGCGTCGAGCGCGTCGCGGATCATCTTCTCGGCGATCGCGGCCATGCGCGGGATGTCGATCAGCGGCTTGAGCGGGGGCTGCGGGATGAGGGCCAGCACGCTCTCCGCGATGTTCACCGCCTGGTCGCCGACCCGCTCGAGGTCGGCGTTGATCTTCATGGCGGACGTGATCAGGCGCAGGTCGACGGCCAGCGGTGTCTGCGTTGCGAGCAGCCGCAGGCAGCGGTCGTCGATGTCCATCTGCAGGTCGTTGACCTCCTTGTCGGAGGCGATGATCCGCTGCGCGTCCTCCTCGCGCCGGTGGATGAGCGCGTGGACCGCGCGGTGCACGCGCTCCTCGACCAGGCCGCCCATCGTGAGCAGCTGGTTGCGCAGCGCCTGCAGCTCGGCTTCGAAGTGGTGCCGTTCCATTCCCGAGTCCCCTCTCGCCCTAGCCGAAGCGGCCCGTGATGTAGTCTTCGGTCAGCTTGTCCTTCGGGGCGGTGAACATGTCGGCGGTGGGCCCGAACTCCACCAGGCGCCCCAGCCAGAAGAACGCGGTCTTGTCCGAGACGCGCGCCGCCTGCTGGAGGTTGTGGGTCACGATCACGATCGTGTACTTCTGCCTTGAGCTCGTAGATCAGCTCCTCGACCTTGAGCGTCGCGATGGGATCGAGGGCCGAGCAGGGCTCGTCCATCAGCAGGATCTCGGGCTCCACCGCGATCGCGCGGGCGATGCAGACCCGCTGCTGCTGCCCGCCGGACAGGCCGAGCGCGCTGTCGGCGAGCCGGTCCTTCACCTCGTCCCAGAGAGCGGCCCCCCGCAGGCTGCGCTCGCAGGCCTCGTCGAGCCGCGCCGGTCGCGGATCCCCGCGATGCGCAGGCCGTAGACCACGTTCTCGTAGATGGACTTGGGGAAGGGGTTCGACTTCTGGAACACCATCCCGACCCGGCGCCGCACGTCGATGACGTCGGTGCCGGGGGCGTAGATGTCCCGCCCCTTCACGCGGATCGTCCCCGTCACTCGGGCGCTGTCGATCAGGTCGTTCATGCGGTTGAGGCAGCGCAGCAGCGTCGACTTCCCGCAGCCCGAGGGTCCGATGAGGGCGGTGACCTGGCGCTCCGGGATGTCCATGGCTGACGTCGTGGACCACCTCGTTGTCGCCGTAAGCGATCCCGACGTTCCTGATCTCGATCGCGACGGGAGCGTCGCGACGGGCGCCGTGCTGGCCCTGACCTCGGTCCTGATGCGGATTCCCGGCTCCACGCCCGCGGTTTCGGACGTCATGGAGACCTCCCGTAGGCTCAAGGTCGGTGCATCCTCTCCAGACGGCGGGTCACGGTCCGGGCCAGGATCGAGAAGGTGAGCACGGCCCCGATGAGCACCATGGACCCCGGCCCAGGCCTGGCGGTGCCAGTCCTCGTAGGGCCCGAGGGCGTAGGTGTAGATCTGCACGGTCAGCGAGGCGATGGGCTCGGTGAGCTTGGTGGACCAGTAGCGGTTGTTGAGGGACGTGAAGAGCAGCGGCGCGGTCTCGCCCGCCACCCGCGCGAGCGCCACGAGCACGCCGGTCACGATTCCGGGGAGGGCGGCGGGAAGGATCACGGTCCAGGCCGCGCGCCCACGGGTCGCGCCCAGGGCCAGGGCGCCCTCCCGCAGGCTGGGCGGCACGAGGGCGAGCAGCTCCTCCGTCGTCCGGACCACGATCGGGATCATCATCACCGCGAGCGCGAAGCCGCCCGCGAGGGCCGAGAAGCGCCTGAACGGCAGGACCACGACCACGTAGGCGAAGATGCCGACGACGATCGAGGGCACGCCGTTCAGGATGTCGGCCGCGAAGCGCGCGCTTCGGGAGAGCCGGCTCTTCGGATACTCGGCCAGATAGACGGCGCACGGCGATCCCCAACGGGACCGCGATCGCTCCCGCGATCCCGAGCAGGATCAGCGTCCCCACCATGGCGTTGCCCATGCCGCCGCCCGGCTCGCCGACCGGCTTGGGCATGCCCGTGAAGAACGACCAGCTCAGCGCCGGCAGGCCGCGACTCAGGACGAACCAGAGCACCAGGCCCAGGGGGATCGAGGGCGACGACGACCGCCGCCGCGCAGGCGACCTCCACCAGGCGGGAGAGCAGCTTGCGCCGTGCGTCGTGGGCCGTGACTCGAAGTGCCATGCTCAGGCCGCCAGCGCGGGCTTCGGCCTGGCAACACGCGCTCGGGCCGGGGCTCGCTCGCTCACGCTCCAGATGAGGAGCTGCGAGAACGATGTTGATGACGATGGTGATCGTGAAGAGAACGAGCCCGATCTCGACCAGGGCGTCCAGGTAGAGCTCGCCCGCCGCTTCCGTGAACTCGTTGGCGATGACGGCGGCCATCGTGTACTGGGGGGCGAAGAGCGACCAGGAGATCTGGGGGTTGTTGCCGATGACCATGGTGACCGCCATGGTCTCGCCGAGGGCGCGGCCCAGGCCGAGCATGACCGCGCCGATGATGCCGGTGCGCGCGTAGTACATGGCCATCCGGATCGCCTCCCAGCGCGTGGCCCCCAGCGCGTAGGCCGCCTCGCGCTGGTTGACGGGAACCGCCTTGAGGATCTCCCGGGCCACCGAGGCGATGAAGGGGACCACCATCACCGCGAGCACGAGGCCCGCGGCCAGCATCCCCACGCCCAGGGGAGGGCCGCTGAAGAGCGGGAGCTTGCGCAGCAGTCGGGCGTCCAGACCTGGAGCCGGCGCACGAACGGCACGAGCACGAAGATCCCCCAGAGGCCGTAGACGATCGAGGGGACGGCGGCCAGCAGCTCGGTCAGGAAGACGAGGGGCTGCTTGAGCACGCGGGGCGAGAGCTCGGAGAGGAAGATCGCGATGCCCAGGGCGATGGGGGTGGCGATGAGAAGGGCCAGCACGGAGGAGTAGAGCGTCCCCCAGATGAAGGGAAGGGCGCCGAACTCGCCGGACACGGGGTCCCAGGTGGTGCCGCGCCAGAAGCCGAGGCCGAACTTCTCGATCGAGAGCCAGGACTGGTGCGACGAGCACCACACCGATCCCGACGACGAGCAGGCAGACGAGAGACGGCGAAGGCGCCCGTCCCGAGGCGAAAGCCCAGGTCGAGGCGGAAGTCGGCTTCGGGACGGGCGGGCAGCTCATGCTCCGATGCCTCGCGCTACTTGATCTTGCCGAGCGCGGCCATCTCCATCTTCACGACACTCGCGGGAAGAGGGGCATAGCCGAGCTCGGCGCAGTACTTCTGCCCGTCGGTGAGGGCCCACTTCATGAAGTCCAGCATGAGTCTTCGACTTGGCCTTGTCCTTCGGGTTCTCGTAGAGGAGGAGCCAGGTGAAGGACGAGATCGGGTAGACGCCCTTGCCGGGCGCGTTCGTGATCGACACGCGGAAATCGGCGGGCATCTTGCCCTCGGCAGCGGCCGCGGCCGCGGTCACCGAGTCGAGCGAAGCCTTCACGTACTCGCCGTCGTAGCTCTTGACCGAGCCGTAGGCGATCTTGTTCTGCAGGGCGTAGATCAGCTCGACGTAGCCGATCGAGCTCGGGGTCTGGCTGACGAGCCCGGAGACCCCCTCGTTGCCCTTGCCGCCCACGCCCACCGGCCAGTTGACCGACGTGGCGACGCCGACCTTGCTCTTCCACTCCGGCGACACCTTGGACAGGAAGTCGACCGAAGATGTACGTCGTCCCGGAGCCGTCCGAGCGGTGGACGACCACGATGTCCGTTGCCGGGCAGGCTGACGCCCGGGTTCTCGGCCGCGATGGCCGTGTCGTTCCACTTGGTGATCTTGCCGAGGTAGATGTTGGCGAGCGTCTGGCCGGAGAACTTCAGCTCCGCGCTGACGCCGGGGATGTTGTAGACCGGCACGACGCCGCCGAGGACGCTCGGGAAGTGCAGGATCCTGCCGGGAGCGGCCGCGAGCTGCTCGTTCGTCATCGGCCCGTCGGAGGCGCCGAAGAAGACGGTCTGGTTGGTCAACTGGCGGATCCCGCCGCCGGAGCCGATGGACTGGTAGTTGATCTGCACGTCAGGGTGCAGCTTGTTGTACTCCGAGAACCACTTCGAGTAGATCGGGTACGGGAAGGTGGCTCCCGCTCCGTCGATCTGGGTCGCCGCCGACGCCCGCGGTCGGCCAGGAGCGCGACGCCGGCGAGCGCGAGAAACTTCTTCATCTGTCTTGTCCTCCGTGATTCGGGCTCCCGCCCGCCTGCGACGCCACGAAAACCATAGTCGACGCGCGCAAACGGACGGTTTCGCCCGGGTTAATTCCCTGTTAAATCGCTCTCCGAGGCCGGAGACGTCGGATCAGTAGTTGAAGAGGGTCTTGATCTCGAAGCGCTTCTCGGTGGGCTTGGCGAGAGCGGTGTCGTACTTGACCTCCTCGTAGTCGCCGAGGATGGCCGCGGCCAGGCCCGGCTTCGGCAGCTTGAACCAGTAGGCGACCCCTACGAGCGTCCGCTTCTGGCGGGCGTCGACGTCCTTGTTGGGCTTGAAGTCGTCGTAGCGGAAGAGCCCCTCGATTCCGACCGTGGTCCGCGGGCGTGACCCAGATCGACCAACCGTCGCGACCTGACCTCGGGCTTGGTCGACGCTCGTCTGGTCCTTGGCCATCGACGTAGTCGAAGCCCGAGGTTCACGTACTTGTGCTCGAAGGTCGTGTTGGCGATGAAGCGCTCGCGCTTGCCGTCCTTCACCGGAGTGTCGTGGTCGTAGAAGCCGGTCACGCGCCACCCCTTGAGTACCTTGTCCTTGGGCAGCGGCCGCAGGGTTCCCCGGATCTGGAAGGCCTTCTGGTCGTTCGGCTCGGCCTTGCTGTAGGTGTCGCCGTTGTAGTAGCCGAGGTGCACGTCGCCGTAGTTGTTCGGGAAGTTGTAGTGGCCGGACAGGCCGACGTCCGAGGAGCTGATGTAGCCCACGCGCTCGGGGAAGATGGTTCCCTGGAAGCGGTAGCGGTAGATCCCCTCCATGAAGTCGACGTAGGGGGTGTGGTGCTGGCCGAAGCGGATCCACGAGCCGTGGCTCTTGAGCGCGTCGTCCAGGTTGAACTGGCCGTAGGCGTACTTCAGGCGAAAGACCACGCTGCCGTCGTAGTTGGTGGAAGCGCTCACGGTGGAGCCGGTCGGAAGGTTGACCGACGTGCTCGTGGCGAAGCGGCTCGCGATGTCGGGCGTGATGCGGAACGAGACGAGGTGGTTGAGCTGGCCGGTGACGTTGATGTAGGCCCGGCGGACCTCGAACTCGCTCTTGTTCACGGTGTTCCCGTCCGAGTCCTTGATCGTCGGCGCGTCGGTGTAGGTGTAGTCGGCGAAGATCGTCACACCGACCCCGATCTTCGGAGTGTCGTCCGGCGGGGTGTAGCCGGCCGCTGGCGTGACCTGGGCGCTCGCGGTCCCGGCGGCGAGAAGGGCCCCGCTCAGGACCAGCGATTGAAGTACCGGCGTGAGACGCTCGACCGCGTTGAAGCGCACGAAATCCTCCTTCATAGGCCCGGCCCCGGGGGCGCAGCCCCGAGCGGCGGCCGTCCTGCGGTTGGCCCGAAACGGGCGAAACTCGGCTGACATGACGGTGTCAAGCTAGGTGTCGCGGATGACGCCGCTGTGACGGCAGCGTGAACGAGCCGTAAACGCTGTGCGCGGGCTCGAGGCGGCCGCTCTCAGCCGCGCGCTCGTCCCCGCCACGCGTCCACGGCGGCACGGATCGCCCGCGTGTGCTCGGGCGTCGTGCCGCAGCAGCCGCCCACGATCGAGACGCCGATGTCCAGCAGCTCGGCCACGCGCGACGCCATGCTCGCGGGCGTCTCGTGGTAGACGACCGCGCCGCCGCGTGTCTCGGGCAGCCCCGCGTTCGGCTGGACCGCGATCGGCGGCGCCGCCCGGGCGGGCCATCGCCCGGGCGATCTCGACCATGTCCGCGATGCCCGTCCCGCAGTTCGAGCCGACGACGTCGGCGCCGGCCGCGGCGAGCCCGGCCGCGGCCTGCTCGACGCTGACGCCCATGACGGTGAAGAAGCCGCGCGGCGTGCGCTCGAAGGTCATCGTCGCGATCACCGGCAGCGCGGGCGCCACCCGCTTGGCCGCCCGCACGGCCCGCGTCGCCTCGGCTCAGGTCGGTCATCGTCTCGACGCACAGGACGTCCGCGCCGGCTTCCGCGAGCACTGCGATCTGCTCCTCGAACGCCGCCTCGACGGCCTCGGCGGGCGTGTCGCCGAAGGGCTCCAGCAGCTGACCGGACGGGCCGACCGAGGCCGAGACGAGCGCGCGCCCGGCGACCGCGCGCCGAACCGCCTCCACTGCCTGCCGGTTGACGCGCGCGCGCGCGCCGTCGAGGCCGTGCAGCTTCAGGCGGAACGAGCTGCCGCCGAAGGTGTCGGTCGTGACCAGGTCGGCCCCGGCCTCGAGGTAGAGGCGCGCCACCTCCTCGATCACGTCGGGACGCTCGAGCGCGAACCACTCCGGCGGCTGCCCGGCGGGCAGGCCGCGCAGCATGAGCTGAGTGCCCCACGCCCCGTCGCCGACCAGCAGCTCGCCCCGCGACGAGCCGTGCGAGCAGCGCGTCCATCTCAGGCCACTCCCAGCAGAGCCTTGACCCGCTCGACGGCGTGCGCCGCGTCGCAGGCGTAGTCGTCGGCGCCGATCTCGCGGGCGAAGGCGGCGCTCACCGGCGCGCCGCCGACGATCGTGCGCACGCGGCCGGCGAGGCCGCGCTGCTTCACCAGCTCGACCACCTCCCGCATGCGCGGCATGGTGGTGGTGAGCAGCGCCGAGAGCCCGATGAGCGGCGCGCCCTCGCGCAGGGCGGCTTCGACGAAGGCCTCCGGCGCGACGTCGTGGCCGAGGTCGATCACCTCGAAGCCGGCGCCCTTCAGCAGGATGCCGACCAGGTTCTTGCCGATGTCGTGCAGGTCGCCCTTGACCGTGCCGAGCACGACCTTGCCCGCGCAGCGGCACGCCCTCGCTCGCGAGCTGCGGCTTGAGGCGGTCGAGCCCGGCGTACATCGCCCGGGCCGCGAGCAGCACGTCCGGCAGGAAGATCTCGCGCACGCGGAACTGCTCGCCGACGACGTTCATCCCGGCCACCAGCCCCCGCTGCAGGACCTCGCCAGCGCCGCAGTCCGCGGCGAGGGCCTCTTCCGTGAGCGCTGCCCACCTGCTGGTCGTCGCCCAGCTGCAGGGCGGCGGCGATGCGCTCGAGGATCTCCATGTCTCGTCTCCTACGGCTCGCCCTGCGGCTCGTCCCGCAGCGAGGCCATCCTGCGCCCGCACTCGCGGCTCTGGCACTCGCCGCAGAACGGGAAGTCCGGGCGGAAGCGGTGCGCCTCGGCCGGGGCCGCCAGCAACACGCCCGACACGGACTTGAGCGGCGTCATCAGGCACGACTCGTTCAGCGTGACCCCGATCTCCTGCGGCCGCAGCGCCGCGAACAGCGGCCGCTGGCCGCTGGTCGGCCAGCCGCAGTAGCCGGGGCTGTAGGGAAGCACGCGCGTGCGTGGCTTGCCGCCGGCCACGAGCCGCGCCTCGAAGCGCGCGGCCAGCCTCTCCGACAGCAGGTCGGCGCCCGCCGACGCCACGGAGTCGAGCATGTAGCCCTCCGCGAGCGCGTCCTCGGCGAACAGCCCGCGGATGCGGCGGGGCAGGGCCTCGCCCACGGTCGCCACGTAAAGCGCGAGCGCGTCGGCCCGCGAGTACAGGCGGCCCACCAGCAGCGTCCCCTCAGGGGCGCCGAGCGGCTCGAGCAGCGCGGCAAAGGCCTCCGGCGCGAGCTCCTCGCACACCGCCAGCGGCTCCACCAGGGCGGCGTAGCCGGCCAGCGCCTCGTCGAGCAGCCCCTGCAGGCGCGGCGGGAGCGCGCTCTCCTCCGGCAGGCCCTGGACCTCCAGCACGTCGCTCGCGGCGGGCTGCGCCTCGGCCCTGGTGAAGCGGACGATCTCCCTCATGCGCCGTTCACCATTCCGCCAGTGTCGGCAGCGGGCCGCAGCCGGCCTGCGCGGCGGCCGCGTCCATTCTCTCGCGCAGCGCCCGCTTCGTCTCCGGCGGCAGGCGGGACGGCGTCCAGGCAGAGAGCAGACGCTCCACCTCCCGCGCCGCCCGCGCGCCGAGCGTCGGCTCGCCCTCGTCGCGGAAGCGGCCGAGCGGCGCGCGCTCGATCAGCGGCGACGACAGCCGCAGCTCCTGGCCGCGGTGAAGGCGCGTGTGGGCGGCGATCAGCAGGTGCCCCTCGCGGAGCAGCTCCTCGAACAGCGGTCGCGCCGGGAAGTCGTCGCGCGGCTCGATCCCCCGGCGCAGGCGGGCCACCATGCCGCAGATCTCGTCGTCGAGCACCAGCTTCTCGAGGCTCTGGCAGCTCTCGAAGTCGAGCATGCCCGGCCCCGAGACGCTGTTGATCCCGGACAGCCCCGCGAGCAGCGCGCCCATGCCCGTCTCGAGGCCCGCCTGCGCGTCGAGCCGCTTCGAGTCGGAGAGGGCGATGTAGCCCTGGGTGGGCAGCCCGAGGCTGCGGCCGACCTCGCTGTTCGCGCAGTCGAGCATCATGGTCTCGATCGCGCCCATCGGCGTCGTCTCGTGGCGGACGTCGAACACGGCCGGCGAGCCGCCCCACAGCACCGGCGCTCCCGGCGCGGCGAGCTGCGACAGCACGACCCCGGACAGCGTCTCGGCCGCGTGCTGCACGACGCTGCCGACAAGCGTGACCGGCGCCACGAAGCCCGTGAGCGGCATCGAGACCAGCTCGACCGGCACGCCGGCCCGCGCGCAGTCGATCAGGTTCTGGCTGGTGTCGAAGCTCCACTTCAGTGGCGCCGTCGGGCAGCAGGAGAACAGGCACAGCGGCCGCTCGCGCAGCGCCTCGGGCGTGCCGCGGACCGCGAGCTGCAGGTCGCGCATGAGCGCGAAGCCCGCCGCGCTGAAGGCGCCGGTGACCACCGGCTTCTCGCACAGCAACAGGCTCAGGAACAGCCGCCAGGCGTCGGCCAGCCCTCCCGGCACGTCGCCCGGGATGAGCGCCGTCGACTGCGACGCGATGTTG
Source organism: uncultured Acidobacteriota bacterium (assembly GCA_963831755.1). Lineage (GTDB taxonomy): Bacteria > Acidobacteriota > Vicinamibacteria > Fen-336 > Fen-336 > DATBSL01. The sequence goes on along the minus strand of CAWHRC010000023.1, from coordinate 245,341 downwards.
GGCAGGCCCGCGACCAGCCTGGCGTAGCGGACGTAGTCGGCCGTGGTGGGCGTGCGGATCTCTCCGCTCGCCTCGTCGAGCACGTGGATCGCGGCCGAGCCCGGCGTGAAGTAGACCTCGTCCCCGCCGAGCTCGTGCGTCGGCTGGCCGCGCACGTCGAACAGGCGCACGACGCGCGGCGCCGTGCGCAACGCGCCGTCCACCAGCGGGCCCGGCAGCCGCACGCGTCCCGTGGCCGCGTCGAGCGACGCGCCCCCGGCCCTCAGCAGCTCGACCGCGGCCGGGTTGTGCAGCTCCAGCCCGAGGCTCGCCAGCAGGTCGCGGGCCTCGTCGAGGATGCGGCCGACGAGGGCGTCGTCGAGGAAGCGCAGGCGGGGGGTCACGGTGCCTCCGGTGTCGGGTGCGGCGCGCCGATCGTAGCGCCGTCCGCACGACCTGTCAGCCGGCCGAGGCCTCCGCGCGGGCCAGCGTGCGGCGCGCCTCGGCCGCGTGCAGCGCCTCGACCAGCTCCCCGTCGACCGTGGCGACCCCCCGGCCGTCGCGCGCCGCCTCCTGGAGCGCCTGCAGGACCCGGCGTGCGCGCTCGAGCTCGCCCGGCGTGGGGAGGAACGCGGCACGGATCGGCGGCAGCTGCGACGGATGGATGGCGGCCTTGCCGTCGAAACCGAGCGTTCGCGCGCGCCGGGCGCTGCGCTCGAGGCCGGCCGTGTCCCGGTAGTCGAAGTAAGGCGTGTCGAAGACCTCGATCTCGGCGGCGCGCGCGGCCAGCACCAGCGCGCTGCGCGCGAACTGCAGCTCGCTCTCCTCCGGGTCCCGGCCGGCGTGGATGCTGGCGCGGAAGTCGGCGGCTCCGAACAGCAGGCCGGCGACGCCCGGGACGCGGGCCAGGCCGGCGGCGGCCAGGATGCCGGCCGCCGTCTCGACCATCAGCAGCAGTGGGACGTCCGGCAGCCGGCGGGTCACCGCCTCCACGACGCCGGCTTCCTCACTCTTCGGCAGCACGACCGCTGCCGGACCGATCCGGCGTGCGGCCTCGAGGTCGGCCAGGTGCCAGTGCGTGCCCGCAGCGTTGACGCGCAGCCAGGGCTCCGCGCCGCCGAAGTCGAGGTCGCGCCAGACGCGCTGCGCCTGCTCGCGCGCGGCGTCCCGGGCGGCCGGCAGCACGCCGTCCTCGAGGTCGACGATCAGGACGTCGGCCCCGCGCGCTCCGGCCTTGCGCAGCATCGGCTCGGACGACGCCGGCACGTAGAGCAGCGATCGGCGCGGTCGCTCGTCCATACCGGGGATGGTAGCCGCGGCAGGGCTATAGTGGGGCGGTCACCGTGATGGCGCCGTACGAGACGTTCGAGCACGACGCCGACGTCGGCGTGCGCGGCCGCGGCGCGACGCTGGCGGAGGCGTTCGCCAATGCCGGTCTGGCGCTGACCGCGGTCGTCAGCGACCCCGCGATCGTCCGCGAGACGCTGTCGCTCGAGCTCGCCTGCGAGGCGGACGGGGACGAGCCCCTGCTGTTCGACTGGCTGAACGCGCTGGTGTTCGAGATGGCCACGCGCCGGCTGCTGTTCGCCCGCTTCGAGCTGGCGATCGACGGCGGCCGCCTGCTCGCGCGCGCGTTCGGCGAGCCGGTGGACGTCGCGCGCCACGCCCCCGCGGTCGAGGTGAAGGGGGCGACCTGGACCGGCCTGCGCGTCGGGCGCGACGAGGACGGCGGCTGGCTGGCAGAGTGCGTGGTCGACGTCTGACTGCACGGGTCACGGAGTCGAGGAGGATCGCGTGGACCTCAAGCTGCTGAAGCAGCGCACCGAGTTCGAGTGGCTCGTCCCGCAGCGCGGGAAGATGCGGGTGCCGGGCGTGCTCTTCGCGAGCGAGCCGCTGGTGCGCGCGATGGACGCCAAGGTGCTCGAGCAGGTCTCGAACGTCGCCACGCTGCCGGGCATCCGGGGCGCGTCCATGGCGATGCCGGACGCGCACTGGGGCTACGGCTTCCCCGTTGGCGGCGTCGCCGCGTTCGACCCCGACGAGGGCGTCGTGTCGGCGGGCGGCGTCGGCTTCGACATCTCGTGCGGCGTGCGCTGCCTGCGCACCGGGCCTGCGGCGCGACGAGCTGCTGCCGCGCCAGCAGCAGCTCGCCGACGCTCTCTTCTCTACGATCCCGGCGGGCGTCGGCAGCACCGGGCCGATCAGGCTCGGCGCGGCCGAAATGGACCGCGATGCTGACGGCGGTGCGCGCTGGGCGGTCGGCAGCGGCTACGGCGAGCGCGCGGACCTCGAGCGGATCGAGGAGCACGGCCGGATGCGTGGCTGCCAGCCGAACTCGTATCCGAGCGCGCCAAGGCCCGGCACGCGCGACGAGGTCGGGCACGCTCGGCTCGGGCAACCACTACCTCGAGGTCCAGCGAGGTGGCGAAGATCTTCGACTGGCGGCCGCCGAGGCCTTCGGCCTGGCGCGAGGGCGACTGCTGGTGTCGCATCCACTGCGGCTCGCGCGGCCTCGGGCCATCAGATCGGTAGCGAGACTCCTGCGCGGGATGGCTCGAGGCGGCGCCGGCGACACGGCATCGAGCTGCCCGACCGGGAGCTGGCCTGCGCGCCGGTGCGACTCGCGGGAGGGCGAGGCGTACCTCGGTGCGATGCGGGCCGGCGATCAACTGCGCGCTCGGCGAACCGCCAGATCCTGACCCATCTGACGCGCCAGGTGTTCGCCGACGATGCTTCCGCAGGCCGAGCTCGAGCTCGCTCTACGACGTCTCGCACAACACCTGCAAGGTGGAGGACGCACGAGCGTCGAGGGCAAGACCGCGCGAGCTGTACGTCCACCGCAAGGGCGCGACGCGAGCGTTCGGGCCGGGCCACCCGGAGCTGCCCGCAGCGCTGCGGCCCGTGGGCCAGCCGGTCCTGATCGGCGGCTCGATGGGCACGGCAGTCCTGGGTGCTGGCCGGCACGGCGACAGGCATGGGCGCGAGCTTCGGCTCCGCCTGCCACGGTGCGGGGCGAGCCATGAGCCGCACGCAGGCCCTCAAGCGCTGGCACGGCAAGCAGGTGGTCGGGAGCTGGCCGGCCCGAGGCATCCTCGTCCGCAGCCCATCACTGCGCGGCGTCGCCGAGGAGGCGCCCGGCGCCTACAAGGACGTGGACGAGGTCGTGCTGGTCACGGAGAGGGCCGGCCTCGCGCGGCGCGTGGCGCGGCTGCTGCCGATGGTGGTGGTGAAGGGTTGAGGCGCGAGGGTCGCAGCGACGGCTCGGGGCGCTCCCGCTACCGCAGCAAGGCCAGCCACACGCCCATTCCGATCAGCGCGCCGAGGAGGGCGCCCGCGAGGACGTCGCTCAGCCAGTGGAGACCGAGGACGACGCGCGACGCCGCGACGCTCGCGGCGGCCGCGAGCACCGGGCAGCGCGATCACCGGGAACGCCAGCGCGAGCACCGAGCCGACGGCGAACGAATTGAGCGCGTGGCCGGAGGGGAACGAGAAGCGGTCCGAGGGGAACCATGCGAGCGGGTCCACGTCGAACGAGACCGGCTTTCTCCGCTCGCAGGGGCGGGCACGATGCACACGCCTTTTCGCCAGGATCAGCAGCGCGTTCGAGAGGCCGGCGGCGACGAGCCCGGCGGAGAGCACCTGCAGAGCCGCGGTTGCCGCTGCGGGCCAGCAGCATCGCGGCGTGAGCAGCCACAGCCAGCCGTCCCCGAGCCGCGTGGCCCACAGCATCCACAGGCGCACCCAGCGCGGCGGCCGCCACGTGCACAGCTGGCCGAACAGCCGGTCGTCCGAGGCGATCACGTAGGCGATCACGCTCATGCGGCCTCCTCCAGCGCCGTCACGGACCCGCCGCGCTGTGCCGGCGGCAGCGCTGCCGTACCGCACGAGCGCCCGGAACTGCTGCGCGGCGAAGACGATCTCGTGCGCGTGGATCGCCAGGGTGAACAGCGGGATGAGCGGCAGGAACGGCAGCAGCAGCGCGATCGCGGCGACGCGCAGATGCGTGGCCGAGCGCTCGCACCAGGTCGCGCGGCCGTCTCGACGTAGCCGGCGGCGAAGATGCGGGTGACCTCCGTCGTGAGGCGGCGGTAGCTGCCCGAGCGGCCCGCCGGCAGAGTCAGCCCGCGCGCAGCCCGTCGAGGAACTCCTCGCGCGAGCGGGCGCCCGGACCTCGGTGAAGGCCCGCGCGACGTGAGCGAGCGAGTGCGCGTCGCTGCCCCCGACGAGCGCCATGCCGGCCGCGCGTCCCGACGAGAGGCGGCCCGCTGCGTTGTGCGCCCGTGGCATCGCGCCGTTCAGCGCTTCGACGAGCGGCAGCCGCCCGAGCGGCCGCAGCAGGTCGGCGACACGGCGCTCCCCGGTGAGCGCCGAGAAGAGGTGGTTCACGGAGGCTGGCAGACGCTGCTCGGCCAGGAACGCGAAGAGCGCCTCGGGGTCCGCGGCGCGGCGCTGGACCTGCGGGTGCTGCCGCTCGTCGAGTCGAAGACGTTCACGTGCAGCTGGCGGCCACCGTCGAGCCGCACCGTCACCTCCTCGCTCACGAAGGTGTCGGGCAGGTGCGCGAGCCGCAGCGCTCCGTCGATCGTGTCGTGGTCGGTCAGCGTCACGAGGTCCATGCCGCGCGCCAGCGCCCGCTCGTACACCTCGAGCGGATCGGAGTAGCATTCCCTGCCGACATGGCGGCAGCAGCGGCAGGTCGGCCTGCCCCGAGTGCCAGGAGTGGACGTGGAGGTCGCAACGCATCAGCCGCCCTCTCACTCATCGCCGCCTCCGTGCCGGCTCGCGCCGGCCACGAGTCGCATTGCAGCGAACGCGCGTGTGACGAGCGAGTGATCGCCAGGAAAACTCGGCGTGGCGGACGCGTGACGGCCGTTTCACGCCGCGTCACGCGACGGCCGCGCGGCGTCACGGCGCCGTCGCACCGCTCGCCGATACCTGCCGGCGATGAGCGAGCGCCCCCGGGTCCTGCTGTTCACGATCGACGCCGGCGGCGGACACCGCGCCGCCGCGCGCGCCCTCGCGGCGGCGGCCGAGGAGACGCCACCCGTCGCTCGAGCTGCGGGTCGAGAACTTCCAGCAGGCTGCTGCTGCCGCTCGACCTGCTGCGCCGCGCGACCGGGCTGTCGCTCGAGGACGCCTACAACCTGATCCTGCGCCGGCGCTGGAACGCGTTCATGGTGCCGCTGCTGCGCGTGATGCACGCGGCGATCCGGGCGCGCCGGCCCGCGATCGTGCGCACGCTCGCGGCGTGGCTGCGCGCGCAGCCGCGGCCGGCCGCGGTCGTCTCGGTGCTCCCGAACTTCAACGGCATCATCCGCGACGCGCTCGACGCCTCGCACCCGGGCGTGCCGCTGGTGGTGGTGCTGACCGACTTCGCGGACTTCCCGCCGCGCTTCTGGATCGAGCCCGGGCTCGACCACGTGGTGGTCGCGACGGACGAGGCGCGAGCGGCAGGCGCTGGCGCAGATCGGCGCGCGCTCGCTTCGGCGCTGCATCGCGTCTCGGGCATGGTGCTGCACCCGCGCTTCTACCGCTCGGCACAGACGTCGACGCGCGAGCAGGCACGGGCCGAGCTCGGCGTCGCCGCAGGGCGAGCTCGCGGTGATGCTGCTCTTCGGCGGCAAGGGCTCGCCGGAGATGGAGCCGCTCGCCACGGCCCTGCTCGAGCTCGCGCCGCGCGCTTGCGCGTGATCGCCGTCTGCGGCGAGAACCCGCGCCTGTTCGCGCGGCTCGCGCCGCTCGAGGCGCGCGCCGCCGGCCGGCTGCTGCGCTTCGGCTTCACCGAACGCGTGGCCGAGCTGCTGGCCGCGAGCGACCTGCTCGTCACGAAGCCGGGGCCCGGGTCGCTGGCCGAGGCGTTCCACCAGCGTGTCCCGGTGATCGTGACCCGCAACCGGCCACACGATCCCGCAGGAGCGCTTCAACACCGACTACGTGCGCGACGCGCGGGCTCGGCCTGGTGGTCCGGCCACTGGCGCGAGATCCCGGCCGAGGTCGCGCGGCTGCGCGCGGACGCGGGCGCAGCGGGAGGCGATCCGGGCCGGGCTGGCCGCCCTGCCCGAGAACCGCGCCGTCTACGAGGTGCTCGAGGTCGTCGGCGCGAGGCGGCGGGGCTCGTCGAACGTCCGCCGGGCGTCACGCTGTCATCACGGCACTGAGATTGGCTGGCAGTGTTAGGATGAAGGCTGTTTATGGCAACTGCGAAGCTGCTGTACCGCCGGCTCGACGCGCTGTTCGGCGGCCTCAAGACGCGCCGCCCGCAGCCGAAGCTCGTCGAGGCGTTCCTCGAGGACTGCTTCGGCAGCCTGCGCGACGACCTGCGGCTGAAGGCCGGGCTGCTCTTCGCCGAGCGCCGCGACGGCTTCGTGCTCGTGAAGACGGTCGGCGAGCCCGGGCACGCCCGGTCGCCGAGGCCCTCGACCCCGCGCTCGTCGCCGCTCGCCGAGGTGGTCCGCCACCGCGTCTACGTCTTCTCCGATCCCGACGCCGAGAACTCGCCGCACCGCCTGGGGCTGCTCGACCGCGCCGCCACCGCCGCGCTCGTGGTCGGCCAGCGCCCGCTGCGCTTCGCCTTCTTCTTCCTGCTGGCCGAGGGCTGGCAGCTCGAGGAGCTCGACTTCGCGCTCAACACGATCCGCGCGGCGCTCGACGCGCGGCTGGTCGACGCGCGCGTGCGCGGCTCGTTCCGCGAGGCGGCCGAGATCCAGCAGCTCGCTGCTGGTCGAGGAGCCGCCGGAGTTCCCGGGCTACCAGCTCGCGGCCCGCTCGGTGGCCGCCGAGGAGGTCGGCGGCGACTTCTACGACTTCCACGACCTCGGCGACGGCATCCTCGGCCTCTCGATCGGCGACGCCAGCGGCCACGGCCTGCCGGCCGCGCTGCTCGTGCGCGACGTGGTCACCGGCCTGCGCATGGGGATCGAGAAGGAGCTGAAGGTCGCCCACGTCTTCGAGAAGCTGAACCGCGTGATCCACCGCTCGCGGCTGTCGAGCCGCTTCGTGAGCGTGTTCTACGGCGAGCTGGAGCGGGACGGCCAGCCTCGTCTACGTGAACGCCGGCCACCAGCCGCCGATCCTGTTCTTCCGCGACCCACGGCCGGACCACCCCTGCGACACGGAGCTGACCATCGGCGGCACCGTGGTCGGGCCGCTGCCCGAGGCGCGCTTCCACCGCGGCTTCGCACGGCTGCGCCCGCGGGAGCTGCTGGTGATGTGCACCGACGGGATCCTGGAGCGGCGCGACGCGCGCGGCGAGTTCTTCGGCACCGACCGCCTGCGCTCGACTCGTGCGCGAGATGCAGGACGAGTCCGCGCAGGCGATCCTCGAGCGGCTGTTCGACGCCTCGGAGAAGTGGGGCGGCCGGCCGGCCCTGGGAGGACGACGCCACGATCGTGGTTCTCAAGCGACTCGCCGACTGACGAGGCGCTCCGCGGCGGCCCGCCTGACGAGCGGCTACGGCAGCAAGCGCTCGCGCCACGGGCCGGGCGGCACCGGGCAGGCCTCCCCTTCGCGACCGAAAAGCCGGCCGCGCGAGCGTGCGACGGCGTCGTACAGGGCGTCCAGCAGTCGCCGCGGCGCGAGGCCGGCGGCTGCCGCGCAGACCGCAGCCGGGCCGCCCGCGAGGCCGAGCGCCGCGATCACGGCCGCGGATCGCACCAGCAGCCGCCCGTCGGCCGTGCGCAGCACCAGGCTGTCGGGCAGCCCGGCCCGCGCGGCACGCGGCACCTCGCGCTCGAACGTGGCACCGCCGAGCGGCGCGAAGCGCAGGCGGCCGCGGCGGTCGAGCCGCAGCAGCAGTCGCAGCGAGCGCCGGCACAGGCCGCACCCGCCGTCGTAGAAGAGAACCGCCTCGTCCATCGGAGCGGACGGCGCCCTCGACTCGCGCCCCCCGGCGAGCGTAGCACCGCGAACGCGGCGGGCGCCCGCGGGAGGGCGAGTCGCACCGGCGGGTGAGCGCTGGTACCTTGAGAGGTGATGCTCACGAGCCTGCTCGGCCTGGTGCTCGCCGCCTCGATCGGCAGCGCTCCCTTCGCGGAGGCGCTCGCCTCCGGCGACGTGCACTACGCCCGCCGGGCGAGCGGCGCCCACGCCGGCGTCGCCCTGCCGCAGGAGGTCGACCAGGCGATCGCGGACTACCGGCGTGCCTTGAACCTCGACCCTTCGTCGCTCGAGGTCCGCCTGCGCCTGCTGCGCGCGTACTTCTTCCGCGGCGGCTTCTGCGGGACCGAGGGACGCGAGCAGATCGCGATCTTCGACCAGGCGAAGGCGCTGGCCGAGGAGACGGTGCGGCTGCTCGACGGCCAGACCGGCCGCTCGAAGAGCCGGATCTCGGCGCAGGCCGGCCGCGAGGTCCCGTCGGCCGCGGCGGTCTACCTGTGGGCCGCGGTGTCCTGGGGCCAGTGGACGGTGGCGCACGCCGCCTCGGCGGCGTGGCAGCGCGCCCCGGCCCGCATCCGCGACCTCGCCCAGGCCGGGGTCACGCTCGACCCGGCGGCCGAGCAGGCCGGTGGCCACGTGATCCTGGGGCGGCTGCACGCGGAGGCGCCGCGCGTCCCCTTCCTGACGATGTGGGTCGACCGGCGCAAGGGCCTCGAGCACCTGCGCGCGGCCTACGCTCTCTCGCCCGACAGCCCGCAGATCCAGTACTTCCTGGCGGACACGCTGCTGAGGCTCGACCCGGCACGCAAGCCGGAAGCCGTGGCGCTGCTGACGCGCTGCGCCAGCCAGCCGCCGCGCCCGGACTACCCGGTCGAGGACGAGCACTACGCCTGGCAGGCCCGCGCCCGGCTGGCCGATCTCGCAGCGGGCCGGCCCTGAAGGGCTAAGCTGGCCGTGGAGGCCCGGCGATGAGCGCGACACGCACGGAGCAGGACAGCTTGGGCCCGATCGAGGTCCCGGCGGAGCGGCTGTGGGGCGCCCAGACCCAGCGCTCGCTCGAGAACTTCCGCATCTCGGGCGAGCGTCTGCCGACCGCGCTCGTGCGCGCGCTCGTGCTCGTGAAGAAGGCGGTGGCGCTGGTCAACGTGGACCTCGGCGTGCTCGACCCCGACAAGGGCCGCGCGATCGTGGCCGCGGCCGACGAGGTGCTCGCCGGACGCTGGGACGACGAGTTCCCGCTCGTCGTCTGGCAGACCGGCAGCGGCACCCAGACGAACATGAACGTCAACGAGGTGCTGGCCAACCGCGCGAGCGAGCTGCTCGGCGGCCAGCGAGGCGACGGCGCGCCGCGTCCACCCGAACGACGACGTCAACCGCGGCCAGTCGACCAACGACGCCTTCCCGACCGCGATCCACGTGGCGACCGCCGCTGGCGCTGCGGCGCGAGCTGATCCCGGCCGTGGGGCGGCTGCGCGACACGCTGGCGGCCAAGGCGCAGGCCTTCCGCGGCATCGTCAAGGTCGGCCGCACGCACCTGATGGACGCGACGCCGCTGACGCTCGGGCAGGAGATCTCCGGCTGGGCCGCCCAGCTCGACCACGGCGTCGCCCACCTCGAGCAGGCGCTGCCGCACCTGCACGAGCTGGCGCTCGGCGGCACCGCCGTCGGCACGGGGCTCAACGCGCACCCGCAGCTCGCCGTGCGCGTGGCCGCGCGGATCGCCGAGCTGACGGGCGAGCCGTTCGTGAGCGCGCCCAACAAGTTCGAGGCGCTCGCCGCCGACGGACGCCGTCGTGTTCGCGCACGGCGCGCTCAAGACGCTGGCCGCCGCGCTCAACAAGATCGCCAACGACGTGCGCTGGCTGGCGTCCGGGCCGCGTTCGGGCCTGGGCGAGATGCGCGATCCCGGAGAACGAGCCGGGCAGCTCGATCATGCCCGGCAAGGTGAACCCGACGCAGTCCGAGGCGCTGGCGATGGTGGCGGCGCAGGTGATGGGCAACGACGTGACGGTCAACATCGCCGGCATGTCCGGGAACTTCGAGCTGAACGTCGTACATGCCGCTCCTCGCGCACGCCGTCCTCCAGAGCTGCCGCCTGCTCGCCGACGGCTGCGAGAGCTTCCGCGAGCGCTGCGCAGAGGGCATCGAGCCGAACGAGCCGCGGATCCGCGAGAACCTGGAGCGCTCGCTGATGCTGGTGACCGCGCTCAGCCCGCACATCGGCTACGACAAGGCGGCGCAGATCGCCCACCACGCGCAGCGGCAGGGGACCACGCTGCGCGAGGCGGCGCTCGCGCTCGGCTTCGTGACGGCCGACGAGTTCGACGCCTGGGTGCGGCCGGAGGAGATGGTGGGGCGGCCCTGAGCCTCGCCCCCGCGCCTCAGCCGGGCGGCGCAGGGTCGATCAGCGCGCGGAAGCGCGGCTCCTGCCGCAGCGCCTCGAGCGCCGGCTCGAGCGGCGCGCGGGCCGCGGTCAGCCGCGGCCGGCTCGCCGCGGCGGCCTCGAGCGCGGCGAGGGCCGGCTCGACCTCGCCGCGCAGCGCGTGGGCGCAGGCGGCGTAGTAGGGCGTCGCGGGATCGCCGGCGCCGCTGCGCACCCGCCGCTCGTACGCCTCGACCGCCAGGTCGAGCGCCGCGCGGCCGCCCGCCTCGTCGCCGAGCGCGCAAGCGCGCCTCGCCGATCCGCTGCTGCAGCTCGATGAAGATGCGCGCCGCGCAGCGCGTGGTCGACGTTCCTCAGGAAGTCGAGCTCGCGCTCGAACTCGACGAGCGCCTCGCGCGTGCCGTCCCTGCAGCGCGTGGCACTGGCCCAGACGCACGAAGCCGCCGACGATCACCAGCCCGGGCCGCCCGGAGAGCAGCGCCTGCTGCAGCTCGACCGCCAGCCGGGCCGCCCGCTCGGCGCGCGGGAAGTCGCGCAGGTAGGCGGCGCAGTTCGCGAGCTGCAGCGCGCTCCAGCCCGCCTTCGGGTTGAGCGCCAGCGCCCGCTCGTAGGCGGCGATCGCGCGCGCGAAGTCGCCACGCAGCACGAAGTGCACGCGGCCGATCCCGGAGTGGGCGGCGGCCTGGGTCGGGTCGAGGGAGAGCGCGAGCTCGAAGGCGGCGAGCGCCTCCTCGTCGCGGCCGAGCGTGATCAGCGACGGCGCCCTTCTGGCGCCAGGCCTCCGCCAGGTCCGGCCGCAGGCTGAGCGCGCGCTCGAGCACGGCGAGCGCGTGCTCGCTGATCGCGGGCATCCCGAGGTAGTCGCCCTTGACGTCGAGCGCGGCCCCGAGCTGTACGTGCGCGCGCGCGTAGGCCGGGTCCAGCGCGATCGCCTGCTCGAAGAAGGCGATCGCGCGGTCGAGCGACTCGTGGCTCTCGGCCTGCAGGTTGACGAGGCCCTTCGCGAAGGCCTCGTAAGCCTCCAGGCTGTGCGTGTCCTCGACTGCCCGCGGCGGGCGCCGCTCTCCGCGCAGGGCCGCGGCCAGCTGCGCGACCAGGCCGGTCCTGCAGCTCGAAGATGCCGTCGCGCCGGCCGTCGACCTTGACGGTGTGCGTCACCTGTCCCGCTGGCGACGTCGCGTGACGCGCGCCGTCACGCGGACCTCGCTCGCCGCTCGTCTGGAAGGCGCCGCTCACGACGCGCTGCGCCCGCAGCTCGCGGCCGATCCGCACCGCGTGCTCGCCCTGTCCGTCCTCGGGCAGCTGGAGCGCGCGCAGCGCCTCGACGATGCGCTCGCGCGACAGCACGCTCGTGGCGGGCGGCTCGGCGAGGCCGCGGCTCAGCGTCTCGGCGAGCCCGGTGCCGAGCCAGGCGTCCTCGGGTCGCCCGGTGAGGTTCGCGAAGGCGATGACGGCGAGCGTGGCTTTGGCCGGAGCGGCGCCGGGACGCCCCTCGGCGATCGCGTCGAGCTCCCGGCAGACCGCGCGCAGGTCGGCGGGCCGACGCGCGGCGTCCTTCTGCAGCAACTGCTCGACCAGCGCGGCCAGGCGCTGGCCGAGCGGGTCCAGGGCGCCAGCGGCGGCGGCGTGGCGTGGAGGATGGCGTCGATCAGCGCGATCGCGTTCTCCCCCCGGAAGGGCCGGGCGCCGGAGAGCAGCTCGTACAGCACGACGCCGAGCGAGAAGACGTCGCTGCGCCCGTCGAGCGAGCCGCCGCGCACCTGCTCGGGCGACATGTAGGCGAGCGTCCCGGCGAGGGCGGCGCCGGCGAGGGCGCCGTGCTCGCCGCTCCAGGTCGCGGAGTCGTCGGCGGCCGGCGGCGCGAAGCGCGCCAGGCCGAAGTCGAGCACCTTCACCTGGCCGCGCTCGTCGACCATCACGTTGCCGGGCTTGACGTCGCGGTGGACGATGCCGTGCTCGTGCGCGTCGGCGAGCGCCTCCGCCACCTGGCGCGCGACCTTCAGCACGGCCGCCGGCTCGAGCGGGCCGGCGGCAACCAGCTCGGCCAGCGTGCGCCCGCGCACGTGCTCCATCGCGATGAAGCTGGTGCGACGGCCCTCGACCTCGGCCTCGCCGACGTCGTAGATCGACGGCGACGTTCGGGTGGTTGAGCAGGGAGGCGACGCGCGCCTCGCGCAGCAGCCGGGCCGCGGCCTCGGTGTCCTCCGTCGAGGCCGCGGGCAGCATCTTGAGCGCGACCGGACGGTGCAGGCGCGTGTCCTCGGCGAGCCAGACCTCGCCCATGGCGCCTCGGCCGAGGCGCTGCTTTCAGCCGGTAGTGCGCGACCTGGTCGGCTGGCGGCATGCGCTGCACGTCATTATCGGCCCGCCGAGTGCCGGCCGACGGCTCAGCCGCGCGCCCAGGGCAGGGTCGAGTTCGCGAAGGCCACGCGGCCCCGCAGCAGGTGGTAGAGGTAGGCGCCCAGGCAGAAGCGCCCGAACAGCAGGGCCGAGAAGGCCAGAACCAGCATCGCCTGCAGCACCCAGGCGAGCGGCAGCAAGCCGCGCAGCAGCGCGAGCGCCGCACCGAGGTTGAACGCCGCGGCCATGCCCTGCGCGAAGCGGCGCGGGCCGGGCGCCGTCTCGAGCAGGCGGCGCCCGTGCGGCCGCGCCCGCCAGCGGTTGTAGGCCAGCTCGAACGGGTTCGCCGCCGGGACGAGAACGTTCCACCAGAGCAGCGCCGAGATCAGCAGGTGCAGCGCTGCCGAGAGCGGCACCGCGACGAGCTGCAGCGCGATCGCCACCAGCACGCTCGGGAACACGATCCGGGGCTGGAAGTAGAGGCCGACGAAGTGCATGTCGCACGCGTCCGACGGCTCCTCCGCGAAGCCCTGCTGAAGCATGAAGTTCCGGATCGGGGCGGACGACATGGTCACTCCTGTGTGGATCGGTCGGGGCCTTCCTCCACTCTAGAGGCGATGGCGCCGACCCGCAAGGACGGCGCGCACAGGGCAGCGCGGGTCGCTCGGGTATATTGGCCGAAGCTCGCCCGCAGAACGGTCATGGCCAACGCTCGTCGTCGCTTCCTGCGCCTGTCGGCCGGCGCGCCTCTCGGCCTCGCCGCCTGGCTCGCGGACGGCTGCGCGCCTCCCGGCCGTTCGCGGGGCGCGCCGAGAGGTGGCGGCGGCGGTGGCGGCCCGGTGGCGCCGGAGGACGAGCCGATCGTGGTTCCGGCCGTCAACGGGGCGATCAACGTGCAGCCGGTGCGCTGCCTCGGCTGCCTGCCGACGGACGAGACGATCGACCCCGCGCTCGTCCGCGCTGCAGCTGTCGATCGTCTACGAGCTGGGCTTCGACGGCATCCGCATCACCGCGCCGCTCGGCGACCGGAACACCTTCCTGGCACGATCGCCTACGTGCGGGCGGCGCGCGCCATCGGCATCGACGCGCTGGTGCTGCTCGCCGACTTCTCCGGCCTGACCCTCGCCCGCGCGCTCGTCGACGACCGGCGCCGCGCACGCGGTCCTGCAGATGTACACCGACATCTTCGCGCCGCCGCCGATGCCCGTCCGGCCGCAGCTGCAGGGCCTGGGCCCGAAGGGCGCGGGCCGGATCGCCTTCCAGATCCTCAACGAGCCCGCCGGCTTCGTGGGCGTGCCGCCGGACGTCTACGTGCGCGAGCTGCTGGCGCCCTGCTACGTCGACCTCAGCAGATCGACCCCGACGTGATCGTGGTCTCGGCGGCCGAAGTCGGGCGACAAGGAAGGCCCGCCTCGACTGCGCGCGATGCTCGAGGCGGGCCTCGAGCCGGTCGACGACCGCATCGCCTACCACGTCTACACGCGCGAGGTGATCCCGCTGCTCGCGCGCCGACGTGCGGCGCGATCGTCTGGGTCACGGAGTCCGGCACGGTCGGGACCGCGCGAGCACCTGCCCTGGGTGCGCGACGTGTTCCCGCAGATCGTGGCGGGCATGCCCGACGTGACTGCGGATCTTCTACTTCGACCTGTTCGATCCGGCAGCCGGCGTCTACCGCGTGCTGGACATGCGGCCCGCGGGCGGCGGCTTCGAGGCCGTCGTCGAGTCGACGGATCTGCACGAGTACTGGGCCGGCAAGGTGCGCGAGGCGGCGGCGGGACGCTCGCTGCTCGGCTTCGACAGCCTGGTGCCCGACATCCGGGCCTACTTCCCGACGCTCGCGGACACGCAGGCGTACGACGCGGCCCCGTGGAAGTGAGCCTGCTCCTCGCGCTGCTCGCCGGCGCCGCCTGCGCCGCCCCGTCCGAGCCGCCACCCCAGCCGCCTGCCGCGACGGCCGCCGCCGAGGAGGGGCCCGACTACCCGCTCGGACCCGGACACGTGCCCGACTTCAACGCGCCGGGCGACCCCTTCACGCTGAGCGACCTCAGCTTCCACCTCCAGGACACTTTCACCACCTCGCAGTCCTTCGCGGCACGCGTGCGCTACGAGGACTTCGGCTACCTGGGCGCGTCCTTCGACGGCGAGCGGCGTGGGCTCCGCCTGATGACGCACCGGCTCGAGCTGTCGGCCTTCTCGGACAACGGCAGCTGGGACCTGACTGCCGACCTCAGGGCGCGGCGGCTCGTGCTCTCGAGCGTCGCCCGCTCGCTCGGGGGACCAGGGGGTGTCCTGCTGGAGCAGGCGCTCGCGTTCCGGATCACGCCGGACCTCGAGCTTTCGGGCTGGGTCGTCGGCGACACCAGCCGCCCGGACAAGCGCTTCCTGCGCGAGGCGGCGGCGGTCCTCTTCTGGCAGAGCGGGGCCCGCGTCGAGGCTTCGGGACAGTACGTTCGCTCCTTCGAGAGCACCGCAGCCGGCGAGAACCGCGTGCGCAGCGGGCTCATCACGCTCGTGGCCCAGCTCGGCCCGGCGGAGCTGACGGGCAGCGGCTCGCTCCGCGACACGCAGGGGCGCTTTCCCCGGCGCGAGGGCGAGGCGGCCGGCCAGCTGCGCGTGTCGCTCGCGCCGCGCCTGCTGCTCGAGGCCGGGGCGCGCGGGCTCTTCGAGGCGGGCGTGGGCACCCGCCTGCACGAGTACCGGGGCGCGCTCTCCTGGCTGGCGCGCCGCTACAGGCTGCCGCGCGCCGGCGAGCGAGGGCGCCGGGCCGTCGAGCTGGCGCGGCGAGCCACCGAGGCCGGCGAGTACGAGCTGCGCGTCTTCGACGACGACGCGATCCGCGCCCAGCGTGAGCGGCTGTCGCTGTCACCGCAGCGCGAGCGGCTGCGTTCCGACATGGAGGCGCTCTACCGTGCCCAGGTGGACGAGCGGCTGATGCCGCTCGTGGGGGCCAGCCTGGCGCAGCGGGAGAACGCGCTCAGCGCCGAGCGCGCGCTCGTGGCCGGCGGGTTCGTCGCCCTGCCCTGGCCCGTGTCCTGGCCCTGGCACGCGCAGGGCTCGGTCCCGTTCCTGCGCCTGGAGCTCGAGCACGAGTGGCACACCTCCGCGATGAGCTTCCGCGACGAGACGAGCACGGCACGGCTCACGCTCGCGCTCAGCCGCGAGCTGGACCTGCTCGGGCGCTTCACGCGCCGCGAGCCCTCGGCGCTCGACCTCATCCGCGGCGTGGGCCGCCGGGACACCTTCGAGCTGTCCTGCGTCTACGCCCGGGGCCGCTGAGCGGCGCGCTCACTGCGGGTCGACGAAGACCCGCAGCGCGCGCGGCTGCAGGTAGAGCCGCTCGCCGAGCTGCGGCGCGAGCGCCGCGTGGCGCTCGCGCGGGATCTCGACCTGCAGCAGACCGCCCTCTGCGTCCTCCAGCTCCAGCCGCACGACGGCGCCCGCCGGCGTCTCGTGGCGCAGCGTGGCCCAGAAGCCGGCCTCGCCCGGCGCGCGCGTCACGTCGAGCTCGTAGGGGCGCGCGAAGCCCGAGGCCGCGCCGCTCCTCGGCGTGCGGGTGCTCCGGGTACTCGAGCGCCAGCGGGCCGAGGTGCGCCTTGCCGGCCTGCACGCGGCCGTGGAAGACGTTGACGTTGCCCATGAAGTGCATCACGAACGCGGATGGCCGGCTGCTCGAAGATCTCGGTCGGCGTCCCGACCTGCTCGATCCGGCCCTGGTTCATCACCACCACCCGGTCGGCCACCTCGAGCGCCTCCTCCTGGTCGTGGGTGACGAAGACGCTGGTCAGGCGGATCTCGTCGTGCAGCCGGCGCAGCCAGCGGCGCAGCTCCTGCCGCACCTGGGCGTCGAGCGAGCCGAACGGCTCGTCGAGCAGCAGCACGCGCGGCTCGACCGCGAGCGCCCGCGCCAGCGCGACGCGCTGGCGCTGGCCGCCCGAGAGCTGCGAGGGCACGGCGGTCCGCGAGCCAGTCGAGCTGCACCAGGTGCAGCAGGTCCATCACCTGCTCGCGGATCGCGGCCTCGGACGGGCCGCGCTGCGCCGCGGCCGCACGCGCAGGCCGAAGGCCACGTTCTCGAAGACGCTCATGTGGCGGAACAGGGCGTAGTGCTGGAACACGAAGCCGACGCGCCGGTCGCGCGGCGTGGCGCCCGGTCGCGTCCTGGCCCTCGAACAGCACCGAGCCCCGCGTCGGGCCGCTCGAGCCCGGCGATGATCCGCAGCAGGCTCGTCTTGCCGGAGCCCGAGGGGCCGAGCAGCGCGACCAGCTCGCCGTCGGGCACGTGCAGGCTGACGTCGTCGACGGCGGTGAAGCCGCCGAAGCGCTTGGTGACGTTGCGGACCTCGATGCTCATGCGGCCTTCTCCCCCGGCGCCTCGGCCGGCGGCCGGGACGCCGCGCATGCCGGCCGCTCGCGCCACTCGACCACGCTCTTCGCCGACGAGCGTGACCAGCGCGAGCAGCGCGAGCAGCGAGGCGACCGCGAAGGCGGCCTGGAACTGGTACTCGTTGTACAGGATCTCGACGTGCAGCGGCAGCGTGTTGGTCAGGCCGCGGATGTGGCCGGAGACGACCGAGACCGCGCCGAACTCGCCCATCGCGCGGGCGTTGCACAGGATGACGCCGTAGAGCAGCCCCCACTTGATGTTGGGCAGCGTGACGCGGCGGAAGATCTGCCAGCCGGAGGCGCCGAGCACCAGCGCCGCCTCCTCCTCGTCGCGGCCCGCGGCCTGCATCACCGGGATCAGCTCGCGGGCGACGAAGGGGAAGGTGACGAAGATCGTCGCCAGGACGATCCCGGGCACCGCGAAGATGATCTTGAGGTCGTGCGCCGCGAGCCAGGGGCCGAGCAGCCCCTGTGCGGCCGAACAGCAGGACGAAGATGAGGCCGGAGATCACCGGCGAGACGGCGAAGGGCAGGTCGATCAGGGTCAGCAGCAGCGAGCTTGCCCGGAAAGTCGAACTTGGCGATCGCCCAGGCCGCCGCGACCCCGAACAGCAGGTTGGCGGGCACGGCGATGGCCGCCGTCAGCAGCGTCAGGCGCAGCGCGCGCGAGCGCCTCGGGCTCGCGGATCGCGGCGAGGTAGGCGGCGGCGCCCTTCTCGAAGCGCCTGCTCGAAGACCAGCAGCCAGCGGCACCACCAGGAACAGCGCCAGGAAGCGCCAGCGCCACGGCGATCAGCGCGAGCGCGCACGGCGAGCGGCTCGGTCGTGGGCCGGGTCATCGCTAGTCCGCCGCCGTGCGCCGCGCGCTCCAGGCCTGCAGCAGGTTGATCGCGCGCAGGATCGCGAACGAGGCGCACGAGCATCGCCACCGCGATCGCGGTGGCGCCGGCGTAGTCGTACTGCTCCAGCTTGGTCATGATCAGCAGCGGCGCGATCTCGGTCTTCATCGGCATGTTGCCGGCGATGAAGACGACCGAGCCGTACTCGCCGAGGGCGCGCGCGAAGGCGAGCGCGAAGCCGGTGAGCCAGCGCCGGCGCGAGCGCGGGCAGCACCACGCGCCGCAGCGTCTGCGAGCCGCGCCGGCGCCCAGGCTGGCGGCCGCCTCCTCGACCTCGGGGTCGAGCGCCTCGAGCACCGGCTGCAGCGTGCGCACCACGAAGGGCAGGCCGATGAAGGTCAGCGCGAGGCCGACGCCGAGCGGCGTGAAGGCCGCCTTGATGCCCAGCGCGGCCAGCGGGCGGCCGAGCCAGCCGGTCTCGCGCGTAGAGCGTCGTGAGGGCGATGCCGGCCACGGCCGTCGGCAGCGCGAACGGCAGGTCGACGAGGGCGTCGACGAGGCGCCGGCCCGGGAAAGCGGTAGCGCACCAGCACCCAGGCGACGACCAGGCCGAAGACGGCGTTGATCAGCGCGCCGCGCGAGCGCCGCGCCGAAGGACAGGCGGTAGGAGGCGAGGACGCGCGGCGAGGTCGACGGCCGCCCAGAACGAGCGCCCAGCCGAAGCGACGCCGCCTTGCAGCGCGAGCGCCGCCAGCGGGAGCAGCACGACGAGCGCAGAGGTAGAAGAGCGAGAAGCCGAGCGTCAGCCCGAAGCCGGGCAGACGCTTGTGGCGCTCTGCCGGCAGCCGAGCTCGGCCACGGGCTCACTGCCGCGGCTGGTAGATCTGGTCGAAGACGCCGCCGTCGGCGAAGTGCGTCTGCTGGGCCTTCGCCCAGCCGCCGAAGACCTCGTCGATCGTGAACAGCTTCAGCCTGCGGGAACGCGCACCGGCGCCTTGGCCAGCGCCTGCTGGCGAGCGCGGCCGGTAGTAGTGCTTCGCGGCGATCGCCTGGCCCTCGGGCGTGTAGAGGAACTCGAGGTAGGCCTTGGCGACGCGCGCGCGTGCCCTTGCCTGTCGACGACCTTGTCGACGACCGCGACCGGCGGCTCGGCCAGGATGCTGAGCGACGGCACGACGATCTCGACCTTGTCCGGCCCGAGCTCCTTGACGGCCAGGAACGCCTCGTTCTCCCAGGCGAGCAGCACGTCGCCGATGCCCGCGCTGGACGAAGGTGTTCGTCGAGCCGCGGGCGCCGGTGTCGAGCACCGGGACGTTCTTGAACAGCCGCGCTGACGAAGTCCTTCGCCTTGGCGTCGTTGCCGCCGGGCTGGCGCAGCGCCCAGGCCCAGGCGGCCAGGTAGTTCCAGCGCGCGCCGCCCGAGGTCTTCGGGTTCGGCGTGATCACCGAGACGCCCGGGCGGACCAGGTCGCCCCAGTCCTTGATGCCCTTCGGGTTCCCCTTGCGGACCAGGAAGACGATCGTCGAGGTGTAGGGGCGCGCTGTTGTGCGGCAGCCGCTTCTGCCAGTCCGGCCGGATCAGGCCCGCGCCTGCGCGATCGCGTCGATGTCGTAGGCGAGCGCCAGCGTGACGACGTCGGCCTCGAGCCCGTCGATCACCGCGCGCGCCTGCTTGCCCGAGCCGCCGTGCGACTGCTGGATCGTGACGGCCTTGCCGGTCTTCGCCTTCCAGCTGCGCGGCGAAGGCGGCGTTGACGTCCTGGTAGAGCTCGCGCGTCGGGTCGTAGGAGACGTTGAGCAGCGTCTGGTCCTGCGCCGAGCGGCGAGCGGAGAGACGCGGCCACGGCGGTGGCGATCAGGGTCGTCGAGATGCATGGGCTGTCTGCGATGCCAGGCTCCTGCTAGAAGAGCGACCTGGGCGCGGAAGAGCACGGCGTTCTCGGTCGGGCGGTCGCCCGAGCCGGCGCCGCCGTCGAAGGCGGTCTGCTCGTAGTTCAGCGACGTACTTGACGTTGCGGTTCAGGTACCAGTTGAGGCCGACCGCCCAGGCCGTGGCCCGGCGCGCGGACTTCGCGGATGTCGGCGAAGCCGAGATCGAAGGCGTCGGAGTCGACCTTCGAGCTGGTGCACGCGTGCCGCGAGCTCGAACGCACCCCATTGGCCCTTCGCCGGGTCGAAGGGCTTCGCCGGCGTGACAGCCGTGAAGGCGGCCTTCTCTCCCGTGAGGACGAAGGAGGCCGCGACCTGCCAGGCCTCGTTGCGGACTTGCACCAGACACGCCGTCCTTCGCGCAGCCTCGTGTTCGAGACGCACGTACTCGGCGAGCAGGCCGAACGGACCGACGTAGAAGTAGCCCTGCGGCGAGAGGCGCTGGCGCGTCCCGTCGAAGGTGACGCCGCTGCGGTAGCTGAAGAAGGTGAGCTGGCCCGGGCGAGCGGTAGCTCGGCAGGGTCGCGCCCTCCTGCTTCCCGATCGTCCCGGAGATGCCGAGGCCGAGGCCGCGAGAGGGGACCCTGCTGCTTCTTGAACGGCTGGAGGAAGACGCGGGCGGCGAGCTCCTTGCCGTCGTTCGTGTCGCCGTCGCTGCTGCCGCCGTCGACGGTGCCGTTCTGCAGCGAGACCGCATAGGCGAAGACGCCGGTGCCGGCGTCGCCGTGCGAGCTGGATCGCCGACGTCGCGGTTGGGCACCAGCAGTGTCGGCAGCGGCGCGCTCGACGAACAGCAGGTTCGATGCCCGACTGCAGGCGCTCGAGGCCGACCGGCGGCTTGAACTTCCCGACGCGCAGGCGGAGAAGCGGCGAGAAGCGGGCGTCGAGGTAGGCGTCCTGGACGACGGCCGTTCCGCCGCCGAAATCGGACATGAAGTAGAAGTCGAAGCGCTTCGCCAGCGTCCCCTGCAGCTGCGGCCGCGCCCGGCGCAGCAGGAAGGTGTCGATGCCGAGCTTGTCCGCGTCACTGGCGAAGAAGCGCCCGTCGCCCTGGACGTAGCCGCCGACGCGCAGCCGGTAGTCGCCGTCCGCCGACTGCAGCACGAAGCCCTCGCTGCCCGCGCTCACCTTGACGGGCGCGCCGACCGGCTTCGCCGGCGACTCCTCCGCACGCGCGGCAGACGGTAGCAGAGCGGCCGCGATCAGCAGCGCGCGTCCGTCACGCAGTCGGTACCTCATTCCAGCCTCTTCCCGGTTCTCGGCGAGGCGGCGTCTCCGCTCCTGCGGTGGTGCCCCTCCTCCGATGAGTTTATTGCAAGTAAGTCTATAGAGTTAATATACATTTGGCACGAGCTGGGATCGATGCACTCTGCCGTTCACGGCCGGGGCCCGGACGGCGCGCGCGCCGCGAGCACGCGCCGGTTCCTCTCGACGAGGTCGGCGAGGCTGCTGTTGTCGACGATCGCCGCGGCCGCGTTGCGCACGTCGAGGAACAAGTCGAACAGGCCCGGGTGGCGCGGCTCGGTCTGCACCAGACGCTGCAGCTCCACCGCGTCGCCGAGCGGCGCCAGCGGCCCATCGATCAGTCGTACCACGTCGCCGATGAAGATCTCCTGGGGCGGCCGGCGCAGGCGGTAACCGCCCTCGCGGCCGCGCTCCGAGGCGATGACCCGCGCGTTCTTGAGGGCCAGCAGGATGCCCTCCAGGAACTTCTCGGGGATCTACTCCTCGGCCGCGATGCTGTGAGCGGGCACAAGCCCGCCCTCGTAGCCTTCCGCCAGGTGAATGAGGGCCTTGAGCGCGTAGAGACCGCGATGGGAGACTTTCATCTATTCCTACCGGAAAAGTAGGATATTGATTCAACCCGATCTTGTCAAGTGTCCCGAAGCGGCGGCCAAGGCGGCGCTCAGAACTGGCGCCGGGAGTCGAGCAGGATCGTGACCGGCCCCTGGTTCACGAGAAGCGACGTCCATCATCGCGCGGAAGACGCCGGTGGCGACGGCCAGCCCCGAGGGCCGCAACCGCTCGACGAAGCGCTCGTAGAGGCGGCTCGCCTCCTCGGGTGCTGCGGCGTCGACGTAGGAGGGCCGGCGCCCCTTGCGCGCGTCGCCGTAGAGAGTGAACTGCGAGACGACCAGGAGGCCACCCGCGACGTCGAGGACCGAGCGGTTCATCTGGCCGGCGTCGTCGGGGAAGACGCGGAGGTTGAGCACCTTCTCGGCGAGGTAGTCCGCGTCGCGCTCCCCGTCGCCCGTGCCGACGCCGAGCAGCACGACGAGGCCCCGGCCGATCCGGCCGCTGAGCTCGCCGTCGACCCGCACGGAAGCCTCGGACACACGCTGCACGACCGCGCGCACGGCTTGCGAGGATATCATTGCGGCCATGCTCACGCCCGAGCGGATCGGCCGCTACCGCGTGACGCGGCGAGCTCGGCCGCGGCGCGATGGGCTCGGTCTACCGGGGGCGCGACGAGGCCCTCGACCGCGACGTGGCCATCAAGGTGATGTCGCAGGGCCTCGCCGACGCGGGCGCGCGCGCGCGCTTCCAGAAGGAGGCCAAGGCCGCGGCGCGGCTCCAGCACCCGAACATCGTGGTCATCTACGAGCTCGGCGAGCACGAGGGCGCCCCTTACATGGTGCTCGAGCTGCTCGAGGGGGTCGACCTGCAGCAGCGCGATCGACGGCGGCATCCGCCCCGACCCGCGGGCGACGCTGCCGCTCGTGCTGCAGATGCTCGCGGGGCTGGGCCACGCGCACGAGCACGGGATCGTCCACCGCGACGTGAAGCCGTCGAACGTGTTCCTGCCCGTTCGGGCAGTCCGGCGAAGATCATGGACTTCGGAGTGGCGCGCCTGTCCGGCCTCGGCACGACCACCAGCGGCACCGTCGTCGGGACGCCCGAACTACATGTCGCCCGAGCAGGTCGCGGGCGGCGAGCTCGACGGCCGCAGCGACCTCTTCTCGGCCGGCCTCATCCTCTACGAGCTCGTCACCGGCGAGAAGGCGATCCAGGCCGACACGGTCGTCGTCCGGCCATGTACAAGATCGTCCACGAGTCGCCCGACCTCTCGCTGATCCCGGGCGGAGCCGGCCTGGCAGCGGCTGCGCGCCGTGCTGGAGCGCGCCCTCGCCCGTCGGCGCGAGGACCGCTACCCCGACGCGCGCGCGATGTCCGACGGAGCTCGCGCGGGCCCTGGTCGACCTCGGCGGCACGCGTCGGACTGGACGGCACCGGCCGACCAGGCCCTGCTCGTGCGGCCGAGACCCGCCCACCGACGAGCGTCAAGGCGGCGCCGGAGCGGGTCACGCCGACGGACCGGCCGCGACCCGCCGGCGTCTGCCGCTGGACTGGATCTCAGCAGCACGCACCGCCGGCGGCGACGACGCGCTCGCGCGTGATCCCGGCGGCGGTCGCCGCCGCCGTGCTGCTGGCCCTGGCCGTCGGCGCGGGTCGCTCGTCGTCGCTCGATCCGCCGGCGACTGGATGGGCTCCGATGCCGTCGGCCAGCCCGACGACCGCCTCGCCGCAGCGTACGAAGGGCACCGCCAGCGCCCCCTGTCGCCATCGCCGTCCGCAGCCGCCCGAGCAGTGTCGCCACCACAGCGGCGACGGCCCCGACAGCCGGCAACGAGGCCCGCGGCGCCGCGCGGCACGCCGCCCGGCCGCGCCGCCGGCCAGGCCGAGGTCGACGCTCCCGGGCCGAGCCGCGACGATCCCGGCGGAGGCCGCGGGCCTGGGCCCCGAGGCCCGCCTCGCTGCGCGCGCGCGAGCTCGTGCGCCCGCCAGCGCTGGGCCGAGGCCCTGGCCGAGGCGCGGGCGGTGCTCGACGCGCCGCCGACGAGCGCGAGGCGAGCGGCGCTCGCGCAGCAGGCCGAGGCCGAGCTGGTCGTCGAGGAGTGCCTGCGCAACGCGCGGGCCGCGCTGCGCGCAGGGCGACCGAGAGCGCGCGCTCGACGAGCTGCGCCGCGGCTTCCTGGTGCGCAAGAACGACTCGCGCCTGCTCGAGCTGCACCGCGAGGTGGTGCAGCAGTAGCGCGAATTGCGCTAGGATTCGGCTCTGTCCGGCGGCGCCGGCTGCTCCACGCCAAGGAGGATCGTTTCATGGCGTACGTGATCGCTGAGCCCTGCATCGACACCAAGGACACCGCCTGCGTCGAGGTGTGCCCGGTCGACTGCATCCACCCGAAGAAGGACGAGCCCGACTTCGCGGCCGAGAACAAGCTCTACATCGACCCCGAGACCTGCATCGACTGCGGCGCGTGCGTGCCCGTGTGCCCGGTCCAGGCGATCTTCCCGCGTGGAGGAGCTGCCCGAGAAGTGGACGCACTTCACGAAGATCGACGCGGACTGGTACAAGAACAAGAAGTAAGGCTCCAATGGCCCCGTCGAGCGACGCAAGGATCCGCGCCTGGGTATGAGCGTGCCGGTCCGCGTGCAGGGCTTCGACCCCGACGGCAGGGAGTGGCAGGAGATGACGGCGACCGACGACGCTTCCTACGGGGGCGCCTCCTTCTCGCTCAAGCACGCGCACAGCGTCGGCCAGGTCGTGCTGCTGTCGCTGCCGCTGCCCAGCAACTTCCGGCGCTACTCGCTCGCCGAGACCTCGTACAAGCACCTATGCCCTCATTCGTGGCGTGCGCGCACCCGGCCGCGAGGGCGCGCGGGTGGGCGTGATGTTCCTGGGCCGCACGCCGCCCCAGGGGCTTCCAGGAGAACCCCGGCGGGCGCTACTTCCTGCCGGGTGACCAGGTCGAGGAGCCCGTCCAGCACGGAGAGCGCCGCCGCCACGAGCGACTGGCGCTGTTCGTGAACGTGCGGGTGCAGCGCACCACCGGTGACGGCGGCGAAGAGCGCACCGTGACCGAGAACCTCAGCCGGGGCGGCGCCCGCGTGCCCTCCACGCTGCCCGTGGCCGCCGGGGACGTGGTCGTGGTGAGCGATCCGGCCGGCAAGGCCAGCGCGTCGGCGGTGGTGTGCAACGTGTTCGTGGGCGCCGACCGGGTGGCGCGGCTGAACCTGCAATTCCCGGACTCCGGCGCCTTCGAGCGGCTGCTCGTGGCCGCAGGCGCCCCGCCTCTGCCGGAGTAACGCCCTGAGCCGCGAGCGCCCCGGGGAGGGCTGCTGCGACGTGCTGTTCGCTGCGACGCTGGCGGTGCCGCCTGGCGCGCAGCCGGCCCTCGAGGACTACGCGCGCGAGCTCGCGAGCGCGAGCGCGGCCGCGGTGATCGGCTCCACGGCAGGGCCGGCCAGGGTGGCGGGCGTGCACGTGTGCGGCGCACCGGCCCCGCCCGCGGAGCCCGTGCGTGAGGACCTCGAGGCGTTCGCGCGCGAGCTCGTGGCGCGCGCCGACGAGGGCCTCGGCTGGTCCTGAGGAGCGAAAGGAGTCGGGACATGATCCAGGAGTACGCGCGGCTGGCTCGGCCGTTCTTCGTGATGCTCGCGATCGTGACGGTGGGCCGCTGGCTGATGGGCACGGCCTTCGGCGTCCCCTACGAGAAGGGCACGTCGACGCTGAGCATCGTGACGCTGACGCTGTTCGCCTCGCTCCTCTCCGCCGTCTTCCTCCGCCGCTGGCTCGGCTGGCGGCTGGCCGAGGCGGCCGGCTTCGCGATGTTCATGGCGCTGGTGGCGCAACTCGTGATCTGGGCGTCGACCGTCGCGTCCTACGCCTTCTCCATCCCGAGCTACTTCGGCAACCCGATGGCCATCAACCGCCAAGCGGAGCCGATCGGTTTCTGGCCGGCCATGGGCTTCCGGGCGGTGGGCCTCGTCGTCAACACGCTGCTCAACGGCATCTCGGGTGCGCTCGGCTGGGCCCTCGGCGGCCTGCTGCCCGTCCGGGAGCGGCGTTAGTTAGCAGCGTCCTGCCTGGTCGGCCCCCCGGGGGGGGCGGCGCGGCTCGTCACGCGGGTATCTTGACGGGCGAAAAGCAGTTTTGCTACGGTTCCGCCGCGCTGGTGAACCGTCGCTCTGGCTCCCGGGCACGTCGGCTGGCCACGGTGGACGGCCGCGGCCGGGTGTGCAGAGAGCTCGCCAGGCACAGGCTAGGGAGGCCTATACGTTCATGGTCGAAGGTACGGTGAAGTGGTTCAACGAGTCCAAAGGCTTCGGGTTCCTCTCCCGCGAGGGCGGACCGGACGTGTTCGTCCACCACAGCGAGATCAAGGCGGAGGGATTCCGGACCCTCAACGAGGGTGATCGCGTGCGCTTCGAGGTCGTGGACAGCCCCAAGGGGCCGCGCGCCGCGAACGTCAGATGAAGATCGGGTAAGGCGACTCGTGTCGAGCCACTGAACCGAGAGGCGCCCGGGGCTGCCAGGCTCCGGGCGCTTTCGCTCTTCGGCCTGCCGGGATCCGGCCTCGGCGATCCGGCCGCCTACCCCCTCGCGAGCCGGCGCTTGACCACGTTGCCGAGCCGGCGGATGCCCTCGTCGATCAGGTCGGGCGGGCAGTAGGAGAAGTTGAGGCGGCAGGTCCGCTCGCCGCCGCCGCGCGGGAAGAAGGGAGCGCCGGGCACGAATGCCACCTTCTCCTGCTCCAGCGCCTCGCGCAGCAGGCGCGTCGAGTCGAAGCCCTCCGGCAGCGTGATCCACAGGAAGAGCCCGCCGGCCGGCTTCGTCCAGCGCACGCCCTCGGGGAAGTGCCGCTCGAGCGCGGAGAGCATCGCGTTGCGCCGCTCGCCGTACACCTCGCGGATGCGCCGCACGTGGCGGTCGAGGAAGCCGTCGCGCGCGACCTCGTAGGCCACCATCTGGCAGAACGTGCTGGTGTGCAGGTCGGCGCCCTGCTTCATCTGCACGAGCCGTGCGATCACCGACTCGGGGGCGACGATCCAGGCGATGCGCAGCCCCGGGGCGAGCGTCTTGCTGAGGGTCGAGAGGTAGAGCACGTCGCCCGTGAACTCGGAGTCCCCCTTGTCGCAGCCGTGGTAGCTCGGCGTCGATCTGCACGATCGGCGGCAGGTGCTCGCCCTCGTAGCGCAGCTGGCCGTAGGGGTCGTCCTCGACGATCGGCGCGCCGTAGTGGTTCGCCAGCTCGACCAGCCGCCGGCGCCGCTCGAGGCTCAGCGTCACGCCCGCCGGGTTCTGGAAGTTCGGCAGGATGTAGAGGAACTTCGGCCCGCCGCGCAGCTGCGCCTCGAGCTGGTCGACGTCGAGCCCGTCGTCGTCGATCGGCACCGTCAGGTAGTCGGCCTGGTAGGCGCTCCAGGCCTGCAGCGCGCCGAGGTAGGTCGGCGACTCGACGAGGATGCGGTCGCCGGGGTTCACGAACAGCTTGCCGATGAGGTCGAGCGCCCTGCTGCGAGCCGGACGTGATCAGCACGTTCGCCGGCTTCACCCGGATGCCGTAGCGGGCCATGTGGCGCACCAGCAGCTCGCGCAGGGGCAGGTAGCCCTCGGTCGGGGCGTACTGCAGGGCCGTCTGGCCCTGCTCGCGCAGCACCTTGTGCGCGGCGGCCTCGACCTCGGCGAGCGGGAACACCTCGGGCGCCGGCAGGCCGCCGGCGAACGAGATCACGTCGGGCTTCTCGGTCAGCTTGAGCAGCTCGCGGATCATCGAGCTCGTCATGCGCTGCGTGCGCTGCGCGAAGCGCTCCGTCCACAGCGTGGGCGCGGCGACGCCGTTCGGCCGGCCGCCCGGCGCAGGGACGCTCGTCTGGGCCTTGGATCTCCAGGGCTGGGATCGGCATGGTCCCCTCCGGAAAGCCTTGCGGGCGCGTAACGGCTCCACGTCCGATGCAAGCATCAATCCTGCCACGGCAGGCGAGGCGGACGGCCGGGTCAGTCCTTGCCGCTCTTCGACGGCACCTTCAGCCCGGCGAGGACGGCGAAGGGGTTGTTGAAGGCGGGACGGCGCGGCTCGGGACGGCGGTCGGCACGGCTTGGGGGCTGGCCGGCGCGCTCGCCTGCGGGCGGTCGGGGCG
This sequence comes from uncultured Acidobacteriota bacterium, assembly GCA_963831755.1. Classification (GTDB taxonomy): domain Bacteria; phylum Acidobacteriota; class Vicinamibacteria; order Fen-336; family Fen-336; genus DATBSL01. The sequence continues at coordinate 217,689 of CAWHRC010000023.1, read as the reverse complement.
CGCGTCCGCGATCGCTCCGTGCGGGCGACTGGCCGGCCGCTCCGCCGCGGGCGGCGTCGAGCCGGTGCCGAGGGCACGTCCGGCTGCGGTCGTGACCGCTCGGGACGGGGCCGGTCGCGCCGGGGCGCGGCGCGCGTTCCGCCGGTGGCTCGCCGGGCGCCGCGCCCGAGGCGGGCGGCTTCGCCTCGCGGCGAGCGGCCTGCGCGGCGGGCCGTCCCGCGCGGGCCGGCGCCCGCGGCTGCTCGTGCCGTGGACGGCTCGGGCCGGGGCGGCGCCGGACGCATGCGAGAGCGAGATCTGCTTCTTGTCGAGGTCGACCTTGAGCACGCGGGCCTCGACGCGGTCGCCCGGCCTCACGACCTCGCGCGGCTCCTTCACGAAGCTGCTGGCCCGAGCTGCGAGACGTGCACGAGCCCGTCCTGGTGGACGCCGATGTCCACGAAGGCGCCGAAGCTCGTGACGTTGTTGACGATTCCCGGGCAGGTCATGCCCGGCTTGAGGTCCTCGAGCTTCTGCACGTCCTCGCGGAACGAGAACGGCACGAAGCCGCCGCGCGGGTCGCGGCCCGGCTTCTCGAGCTCGGCGACGACGTCCTCCCAGGTGAAGGCGCCGAGCTCGTCCTTGAGCTCCGCCGGCCTCGCGCACGAGCTGGGCGCCGGGGCCGAGCAGCTCGGCGACGCTCTTGCCGAGCCGCGCCGCGAGCGCCTCGAGCGCGGCGTAGCGCTCCGGGTGCACGGCCGTGTCGTCGAGCGGGCTCTCTCCGCCCGCGACGCGCAGGAAGCCGGCCGCCTGCTCGAACGCCTTCGGGCCGAGCTCGCCTCACCTCGAGCAGCTGCTGGCGCGAGCGGAACGGCCCCTGCTTCTCGCGCTGCTCGCACGATCGCCGCGGCGAGTGCCGGGCCGATGCCCGCGACGTGCGCGAGCAGGTGCGGCGAGGCGGTGTTGAGGTTCACGCCCACGCCGTTGACGCAGCTCCTCGATCACCGCGTCGAGCGCCTGCTGGAGCGCCGCGTGGGCGACGTCGTGCTGGTACTGGCCGACGCCGATGCTGCGCGGCTCGACCTTGACCAGCTCCGCGAGCGGGTCCTGCAGCCGGCGCGCGATCGAGATCGCGCCGCGCACGCCGGCGTCGAGCTCCGGGAACTCGGCCGCGCGCCGCCTCGCTCGTGCGTAGACGCTCGCGCCGGCCTCGCTGACGAGCACGACCGGCAGCTCGAGGCCCGCCTGCGCGCAGCGCGGCGCGCGCGAAGACCTCCGCCTCGCGTCCGCCCGCTGCCGTTGCCCGACCGCGACGGCCGCGACGCCGCGCTCGCGGGCGAGGCGCACGAGCGTCTCGGCGCGCGGCCGTCTTCTGCTCGTCCGTCTGCAGGTGGACGACCTCGCTCGCCGGTGAACGCCCCGGCGGCGTCCACGGTCGACGAGCTTGCAGCCGGTGCGGATGCCCGGATCGACGCCGAGCACCGGCTTCGGCCCGAACGGCGGCTCGATCAGCAGCCGCTTCACGTTCTCGGCGAAGACCTGCGCGGCCGTCGCGTCGGCGGCCTCCTTGAGCACGCGGTGGACCTCGTTCTCGATCGAGGTGCGCACGTTGTTCTTGAAGGCGATGCGCCCGGCGTGGCGCAGCACCTCGGCGCCCGGGCGAGTCGGGCACCGTGCAGGCGCTCGCCTCGAAGCTCGCGACGAGCCGCGCCTCGAACTCGGCGTCCTCGGGCGGCCCGCTGACGGCGACCTGCAGCTCGCCCTCCGACTGGCCGCGCCGGATGCGCGAGATAGCGGTGCGAGCTGGCCGGCTCGCGCAGCGACGCTCACCCTCTCCTGGAAGGCGAAGTAGGCTCTCGAACTTCGAGTGCGGCTTCGCCTTCTCGGTCTTCGTCGACGCGCACGAAGCCCTGCTCGAAGTAGGCGCGCCGCACCAGGGCCCGCAGCTCCGGGTCGCCCGCCAGGCGCTCGACGAGGATGTCGCGCGCGCCCTCGATCGCGGCCTTGGCGTCGGCGATCCCCTTCTCCTCGTTGCGGAAGGTGAAGGCCCACAGCTCGAGGGTCTGGCCCTCCTGGGGCGTCTCGGTGCCGTGGCCGCAGTTCCAGATCCAGTCCGCGAGCTGCTGCGAGGCCCGCCTCGCGCGCGTCGCAGGGCCCGGTTCTTCTTCTGCTGGCGGTAGGGGTGGTAGAGGTCCTCGAGCACGTCGAGGTCGAAGGTCGCGAGGATCCGCTCGCGCAGCTGCGGCGCGAGCGTCGCGTGGCGCTCGATCGAGTCGACGATGATCGCCTGGCGCGAGAGGATGCGGTCGAACAGCGCCTTCGCCTCGAGCGCGCGCCGCACCGCCGGCCTCGTCGAGGTTCCCGGTGCGCTCCTTGCGGTAGCGCGTGATGAAGGGCGGCGTCGCCCCGTCGGCCGCGAGCGCCAGCACGGCGTGCGCGCCGTCGAGCGGGATCTCCGGGCATGACGCGCCCGGAACCAGGGATCGAAGGCGGGGTGGAGGGAATCGCTCACGAGTCGGCTCTGAAGGCCCCCAATGCTGCCATTTTCGGGGCCGGCTGGGAAAGCCCGCCCGCGTGTCAGGGCCGGCGTGGCGGGCCGACGGGCCGTGCTAACTTCCCCACGTGACCCAGAGAGCGCTCGCCGATCGCCGGGCTGCTCGGCCGAGGACCGCGAGCGGCTGCGCCGCCGGCGAAGGTCGAGCTGCACCAGCACGTCGACGGCTCGATCCCGCCCGAGGTGACCTGGGAGCTGATGCGCCACTACGGCTGCACCCGGTCGACTCGCTCGACGCGATGCGCCGCCACCTGGAGATCCAGGACGGCGAGGAGGGGACGCTGCTCGCCTACCTCGACAAGATGCACTACCCGCTGTGGGTGACGCAGTTCTACGAGAACATCTCGCAGGTCGTCGAGGCGATCTGCCTGGCCGCGGCGGCGGCGGGCGTCGAGACGCTCGAGCTGCGCTACGCGCCGCTCATCCACACCTACGCGGGGCTCACGCCGCGCCAGTCGATCCGCGCCGCGCTCTCGGGCATGAACCACGCGCGCAGGCGCCACCCGGAGATGAAGCTGGGCCTGATCGTGATCGCGATGCGCCAGCACGGACCCGCACATCGCCAAGATCCTGGCCCGCCAGGCGCTCGCCGAGGCGCAGCACCTGCACGAGCGCACGGGTGTCGTCGGCTTCGACATCGCCGGCCCCGAGCGCGGCAACCCGCCGCGGCGTCTTCCGCAGCGCCTACGAGATCGCGCGCCTGGGCCGGCTCGGGCTCACGGCGCACGCCGGCGAGGACGGCCCCGTCGACTACGTGTGGCAGGCCGTCGACGAGCTCGGCGTCGACCGCATCGGCCACGGCTGCGCGGCCGCGCGCGACCCCGAGCTGCTGCGACGGCTGGCGCGCGACCGCATCGCGGTCGAGGTCTGCCTGTCGAGCAACTACCACACCGGCGCCGTGCAGGCGCGGGCGAGCGCCACCCCGTCCACGCCTTCCTCGAGGCCGGCGTGCCGGTCGCGCTCTGCTGCGACAACAGCACGGTCTCGCACACGAACGCCCTCGAGGAGTCCCTGCTGGCCGCAGCCCAGCTCGGCGTCGACGCCGTCGAGGAGATCCACCGCGCGCGCCGAGGCCTACAGCTTCATCCGGCCCGAGACGGCCCTCGCCAGCGGCGACGGCGACTGAGTAAGGACGGGCCAAAAACAGCTCCGGGGCGCCCGAGGGCGCCCCGGAACCAGGAGGATGATCCCCTCTTTGGGGGGGTAGGGTTCTTAGACGGGATTCATGTTTAGGTTGGATGAGCCATCAGGAATGCGCATGGTTCACTGCCCTTCATAGACAGCAACCTTCGTGCCGTCCGAGGCCGTGTGTCCGTGGCGCTGCCACAATTGAGGGACACGTAAGGACTTTAGGCAGCAAGGCACCTCGAGTGTGCGGTCCCGGCCGTTCCCGCCGTGGGACTTCTTTGCGGGATTCGACCTTCAGCCGGCTGAATTTGCGCGGCTCAGTGCCCTCCGCCCTTGATGCGGGCCTCCTCCAGCTCCCGAGCGCAGTCGTGGCACAGGAAGTCGTACCCGGACAGGATGTCGTAGACCCGCAGGCAGTCTGCGCACGCGTAGCGCTCGCAGATGTCGCACTGCAGGAGCGAGGCGTTGTGGAGGACGTGCTCGCCTCGGCGGTACACGAGGCGGCTGGCATCCACGGATCGCAGACACGACTGACAGCTGTGCGGGGCTCCATTATTCGAGCGCGTCGGGCGGGAGGCAGACTACGATACCATAAAGTCCTGAGCCGGGGACCTCCGGTCCGGGGGCATCGGGCAAGAGAAGGGTCGCCGCGGGCGCTATAATGGCCCCCCGCCCGGTGCCGAAATCGATCGACACCGACTCGCAGACGGAGCCACGACATGAACAGATGCCTTGCCGCTCTCATCGCCGTGGGCGCCTTGGCAGCCCCCGCGCTGGCGCAGCAGTCGAAGCTCGACCAGGCGATCGCAAAGGCCGACGAGCAGGCTGCAGAAGGGCAAGCCGGACGATGCCGTGAAGACCCTGACGAAGGCCGCGGCAGAGACCGGCGCTCGAAGGCCAGGTCGCGCTGGCGAAGTTGCAGGAGCGGCTGGGCAACCTCGAAGCCGCAGCGACGGCCTACGAGCAGGCGGCCTCATCGGTCAGCGGCCCGGGCGCCGCCGAGGTGCTCGCCGCGGTGGCGAACTTCACGCTGCGCCGGGCAAGGCGGAGCGACGCCCTGAAGATGGCGAAGAGGGCCGCTGCAGGCCGGGCAGACGCCCGCCGCGCTCGCTGCTCTCGCGCGGGCGCAGGTCCGGATGCAGGACGGTCCCGCCGCCCTGGCGACGGCCGACAAGGCAGTGGCCGCCGGGCGCGAACGACGCGACGGCCCACCTGGCGCGCGCCGAGGCACTGCTCGCGATCGGCCGGGACGCGGACGCCGAGGCCGAAGCCCGCAAGGCCACGCAGGCGGATCCCAAGTCCGCGCTCGCGCAGGCGCGGCTGGCGTTGGCCCTGGTCAAGCTCAAGCGGGGGGCCGACGCCGTGGCCGCCGGCAAGCGCGCGACCGAGCTCGACGAGAAGCTCGGCGAGGGCTTCGCGGCGCTACGGTCTCGCGCTCGTCGCGATCGACCCGCAGAAGAACTGGAGCGAGGCGATCGCCCAGGCGCAGCAGGGCGCCTTCCTCGACCCGACAACCCGAACGTGCAGAACGCGGTCGGCGAAGATCTTCGAGGTGAACGGGCAGCTCGAGCAGGCGGCGGCCGCCTACCGCCGGGCGCTGCAGTCGGACCCGAAGTACGGGCCGGCCCGCGTCGCTCTCATCCAGGCCGAGCTCAACCGCGGCAACCGCGACGCGGCGCTCGAAGGAGGCGATGCAGCTCGCCGCCGCCCGTGCCGCCCGAGATCAACCGGCTGATCGGCGAGGACGCGGCCGCCGGGGCGACTGGGCCGATGGCGATCCCCTACCTCGAGAAGGCGACCCAGGGCATGCAGGGCAACGCCGACGGCTGGGCGCTGCTCGGCCGCGCGTATCACGGCGCGCGGCGCTACGAGGACGCGGCCGACGCCTACGAGAAGGCCGTCGAGCTGGCGCCGGACAACGTCGACTACCGCACGACCTACGGCCTGATCCTGGGCCAGGCCGGCGACCTCGACCGCCGGCCTCGCGCAGCTGCAGAAGGTGACGAGCACGCCCGGCTACAAGGACGCGGCCGGCTGGACGAACCTCGGCTGGATCTACCGCAACATGGACAAGGCCCAGGAGTCGATCGCGGCCTACCAGAAGGCGCTGCAGCTCGACCCCAAGCAGGAGCAGGCGGCGCTCGGCCTCGGCTGGGCCTACTCCTACACGAAGGACTACGACAAGGCGATCCAGGCCTACCAGCAGGCGATCGCAGATCGACCCGAAGGAGCGCTGGCCCGGACGCGAACCTCGGGCATCGCCTGGGCCTACGTCTTCAAGCGGCAGCCGGCGCCGAGGCGAAGGAGTTCTCGGCCAAGGCCGCCGCGGCCGGTCGCAACGTGACCGCCCTCAACACGCAGATCGACCGGGTGGAGAAGGCGATCGCGTCCGGTCAGGCGCTCAACGAGGAGCAGCAGAAGCAGATGGCCGAGGCACAGCAGCAGGCGGAGGAGGCCAACAAGAAGATCGAGGCCGCGAACCGCATGCTCGGCTCCAGGAACACCGGCCACTCGCTCGAACGGCTGCAGGCAGGTGGCGGCGCTCGCCGGCGGCGGCGCGGTCACGGCGCTCGTGCAGCTGATCCAGACCGACCCCAGCTACGACGTGCGGATCGCCTGCACCAAGGCGCTCGGGTCGCTCGGGGGCGCCGGCCGCGCAGCGGTACGCAACGTGGAGGCGATGATGAAGCTGCCGCCGCTACCAGGCACCGGCCGCAGGTGCGACCCCCACCGACCTCGACAACGAGATGAAGGACGGCGACTTCAAGCGAGCGTTGCGCGACGCGCTCGCCAAGATCCGCTAGGCGGAAGTTCCCAGCCGATCGATAGGGGACCCGGGGTCTAAGTGCATGGTCCAACTGTGGTTCGGCGTTCTTGCACCCTGGGCAATGTGTCCATGTATATGTAGAGATTCGGCTTGACATGAGCGTGTGGTCGCTGTATAAAGTGTCCATGTTCGTCGACCTCGTCCCCAACCGCAACTCCCGCCCCGCCGTGCTCTTGCGCGAGTCCTACCGCGAGGGCGAGAAGGTCAAGAAGCGAACCCTCGCCAACCTCTCCGACTGGCCGGCTCACAAGATCGAAGCCCTCAAGGCCGCCTTGCGTGGCACCAGCCTCGCCACGCAGGCCCTCGCCGACACATTCGAGGTCGTGCGCAGCCTGCCGCATGGGCATGTGGCGGCGGTCGTTGGCACCCTGCGCCGCCTGGGCCTCGAGACGATCCTCGCCCGCCACCACAGCCGTCAGCGCGACATCTGCGTCGCCATGATCGCGGCCCGCGTGACCGCCCCGCTGTCCAAGCTGGGACTCGTTCGCGCTCTACACTCCGACACCGGCAGCAGCAGCCTCGCCGAGGTGCTGCACCTGGGCGATGTCGACGAGGACGAGCTCTACTCGGCGATGGACTGGCTGCTCGGTCGCCAGGACAGGATCGAGTCCTCACTGGCCAAGCGCCACCTGGCCGAAGGCACCCTGGTGCTCTACGACGTCAGCTCGACGTACTTCGAGGGGCGGCATTGTCCGCTCGCGCGCATCGGCCACTCGCGCGACGGGCGCTTCGATCGGCCGCAGATCGTGTTCGGCCTCCTCACCAACGCCCAGGGCTGTCCGGTGGCCACGGAGGTCTTCGACGGCAACACGGGCGACTCGAGCACCGTCCTCTCACAGGTCCGGAAGCTGCGCGAGCGCTTCGGTCTCGAGCGCGTGGTGCTGGTGGGCGACCGCGGGATGATCACCTCGGCGCGCATCGAGCAGGACCTCAGGCAGACCGAGGGCATGGAGTGGATCACCGCTTTGCGCGGACCGGCGATCCGCAAGCTCGCCCAGAGCGGCACGCTCGACATGTCGCTATTCGACGAGCACGACCTGGCCGAGGTCTCCTCGCCCGACTTTCCCGGCGAGAGGCTGATCCTCTGCCGCAATCCGCTCCTCGCCGCCGAGCGCAAGCGCAAGCGCGAGGAGCTGCTGCGGGCGACCGAGGCCGAGCTCGATCGCATCGTAGCGGCCACCACGCGCTCCAGGAACCGCTTGCATGGCAAGGACCGCATCGGGCTGCGTGTGGGCCGCGTGCTCGGACGCTTCAAGGTCGGCAAGCACTTCAAGCTGACGATCGAAGAGGACCGCTTCAGCTATCGCCGCAACCTCAGCGCGATCGCCGAGGAGGCCGCCCTGGACGGGATCTACGTGATCCGCACCAGCCTCACATCCGAAGCCCTCGGCCCCGAGGATGCGGTGCTCTCCTACAAGCGGCTGGCCCATGTCGAGCGTGCCTTCCGCAGCATCAAGACCGTCGACCTCAAGCTGCGCCCGATCTACCACCACCTCGCCAGCCGTGTGCGTACCCACGTCTTCATCTGCATGCTGGCCTACTACGTCGAGTGGCACATGCGCCGTGCTCTGGCGTCAATGCTCTTCGACGACCACGACACCGCCGCCGCAGATCGCGCCCGCACATCACCCGTCGCCAAGGCTCGCCGCTCGGCGGCCGCCGAGCGCAAGGCCCGCACCAAGCTCACCGCGGACCGTCACCCCGTCCACAGCTTCCACACGCTGCTCGACGACCTCGCCACCGTCGTCAAGAGCCGCATGCAGCCCAAGGACGCCGCCATGGCGTCCTTTGAGAAGATCACCACGCCAACCCCGCTGCAGCAGCGCGCCTTCGATCTGCTCGGCCTCACCCCGCTGCTGTAGCCAGTACGCCGCCTCGCTCTTCTCGGCTGCCCTCAGCTGATCAGCGACTTACGGCTTCTCAGGCCAGGAACTTCCGGCTAGGCCCAGATGCCGGGGATCTTTCGCCGGCAAGCGGGGCAGCAACCGCCCTCGCCGAGCACGTTCTGCAGCACCCGGAATCCCGTCCGCTCCACCAGCAGCGTGTCGCAACCGGGGCAGTAGGTGTTCTCCCAGCGGCGCACGGCGCCCGGCAGGTTGCCGGCGTAGACGAAGTGCAGGCCTTCCTCGCGCCCGATCTCGGCCGCGCGCAGCAGCCGGCGCAGCGGTGTCGCGCCCCGGTCCTCGAACTTGTAGTCGGGGTGGAACGCCGTCACGTGCCACGGGATGTCGGCGGACACCGAGACGAGGAAGCGCGCGACGTCGCGCAGCTCGTCCTCGGAGTCGTTGAAGCCGGGCACGACCAGCGTCACCACCTCGACCCAGAAGCCCTTGTCGTGCAGCGCGCGGATCGTCCAGGTGACGCGTTCGAGCGTGCCGCCGAGGTCGCGGTAGGGCCGGTCGCGGAAGCCCTTGAGGTCCACCTTGTAGAGCGACACGTACGGGCGCAGGTAGTCGAGCACCTCCTCCGTCGCGTTGCCGTTCGAGACGTACGAGCAGACGAGCCCCAGCGGCTTTGCAGCGCGGAACACCGCGACCGCCCACTCGCTCGTGATGAGCGGCTCGTTGTAGGTCGAGGTCACGATCCGCGCCCCCCGGGCGCGTGCCAGGCGCGCGAGGTCCTCCGGCGTGATCTGCTCGACAGCTGCGGCCGCGGAGGGGTCGCGCAGCGCCTGCGAGGTGAGCCAGTTCTGGCAGTACCCGCAGTGGAAGTCGCAGCCCAGCATGCCGAACGACAGCGCGCGCGACCCAGGCAGCGCGTGGAAGAACGGTTTCTTCTCGACGGGATCGAGCTGCAGCGCGGCCACGTAGCCGAACGGGACCTTGAGCGTGCCCCCCTCGTTGAACCGCACGCGGCAGATCCCCTCGCGGCCCGGGGGGACGAGACAGCGGTGGCCGCAGGCGAAACAGCGCACGCGGCCACCCTCGAGCCTCTCGTACAGCTCGCCCTCCTGCGTGTGGCGAGCCAGGACCGCCGCCAGCGGCTGTGACGAGGTCGACATCGGTGCGCCTCGCTCGATTATAGGCACTGCTCGCGGGTCTGCTCGGCCCAGGCCGTCTTGGCCACAGGCACGGGTCGGACGAGTGCGGGCCGGCCACCGTTGTTGCCAAGTGCGGGCCGGTCACTTGACAGGAGAGCAACGTCCGGGCGATCTTCGGCAAGCGAACAAAAGGCGAAAGCAGGAGATCGCCCTGGTCCAACCCGGCGTCGCCGCCCCGTCGCTCGCCCCGCTCGTGGGGACCGACACGCTCCGCGATCAGGGGGGCGTGCGCTACCTCGAGCTGCGCACGCGGTCGCTCGTCGGCCGCTGCAGCAACCGCGAGATGCCGTTAGACTGGACCGTCAACCCCTATCGCGGCTGCGCGATGGGCTGCCGCTACTGCTATGCGGCCTACACCCACGACTTCCTCGGCCGTGACAGCGCCTCCGAGTTCCATTCGCGGATCTACGTCAAGACCGGGGGCGACCAGGAGACGGCGAGACGCCTCGCGCAGGCCGCCGCGCGTGGGGAGCCCGTCGCGCTGGGGACGGCGACGGACCCGTATCAGCCGGGCGAGTCCGCGGCCGGCGCGACCCGGCGGTTCCTCGAGCTCGCCGCGGGGATCCGCGGGTTGCGCCTGTCGATCACGACCAAGGGCGCGCTCGTGCTGCGGGACCTCGAGCTGCTGCAGCGGATCGCCGCCCGGGGCGAGCTGACGGTCGCCGTGTCGCTCGTCTCCTCGCGCGCGGACCTCCTTCGCCGCCTCGAGCCGTGGGCGCCGCCGCCCGACGTGCGGCTCGAGGTGCTCCGCCGGCTGCTCGGGTCGGGGATCGCGGCGGGGCTCTCGGTGGCGCCGATCCTCCCGGCGCTAACCGACGCCGAAGGGGACCTCGACGCGCTGCTCGCGCACGCCGCGGCTGCCGGAGTGCGGCGGCTGTCCTGGCAGCTGCTGTTTCTGCGCTCGCCCACGCGCGAGACGTTCATGGCCTGGCTCGGGCAGGAGTTCCCCACGCTCGTGGCCGCGTACCGCCGGGCATACGGCACGCGCTCGCGCCTCACGGGCGCCTACCCGCGACGGCTGCGGGCCACGATGGCGCGGCTCGCCGAGCGGCACGGCTTTGTCGAGCGGACGTTCGAGCGCCGGCCCGCCCGCCCGCGAGCGCGACAGCTGCGACTGTGGGCCTGAGCCGGACGCTATACTCGACCGGCATGACCCTGCGGATCGAAAGACGCGACGCCCTCGCGCTGCTGCGCCTCGACAAGGCCCGCGGCAACGCGATCGACGACGCCATGGCAGCCGACCTCGGCCGCGCCGCCGAGGAGCTGTCGGCGGACGACGGGGTGCGCGGCGTCCTGCTCGCCTCCGCCCACCCGAAGCTGTTCTGCCCCGGCCTCGACCTCGTGTCGCTGGTCGGCCACGACCGGCCGGCGATGGAGGCCTTCATGCTCTCCTTCGCGCGCGCGGTGTGGGCGCTCTACGGCCTGCGCAAGCCGGTCGTGGCCGCGGTGAACGGCGCGGCCGTGGCGGGCGGCTGCATCCTCGCGCTGACGGCCGATCACCGCGTCCTGCGACGCGGCGCGCCGATCGGCCTCAACGAGGTCAAGGTCGGCGTGCCGCTGCCGTGGTCGGTGACGCTGCTGCTCAAAGCGAGCGTGCCCGCCCCGGCGCTCGGGCGGATCGCCCTGCTCGGGCGCAACTTCAGCGACGAGGAGGCGGTCGCCGTGGGCCTCGCCCACGAGCTGTGCGAGCCCGAGGGTTTCGAGGCCAGCTGCCTCGAGCGGCTGGCGGAGTTCGCCGAGAAAGACCCGCTGGCCCTCGGCGCGACGAAGGCCTGGCTGCGCGAGGGCGTGCTGCGCGAGATGCGGGCACACGAGGCGTCGCTGCTCGGAGGCTTCCTCGACGGCTGGTTCGCCCCCGCCACCCAGCAGCGCATCCGCGCCACGGTCGCCCAGCTGCGCTCGCGCGGCTGAGGGCGGTTCAGTCGGCCGGCGTGCCTCGGCCGGCGTGCCGACGGGCCCTGCGCCAGAGCCAGGCGGCGAGAGCGATCGCCACCGCGGCCGCGAGCAGGCCGAGCGCGCGGTTCGCGTCGCTCACGAGCGTCTTCACCGCGGCCCAGTTGGCCGCGAGCGTGTAACCCGCGTACGCCAGGAACGCGTACCAGAGCGCCGAGGCGGTGGCAGCGGGGACGAGCGCGCGCGCCGGAGAGAGCCCCGCGACACCGGCAAAAGGCGTCACGGCGGCCCGCAGCCCCGGCAGGAAGCGGGTCACGAAGATGCCGGCTGTGCCCCAGCGCGCGTAGGCCTCGTCGAGCGCCGCCAGCACGCCCGGCCCGACGATCTTGCGGCCCCAGCCCTCGCGGAAGAAGGCGCTGCCGTGGCGGCGGGCGACGGCGTAGGTGATCGCGGCCGAGCCCACGTTGGCGAGCCAGCACAGGATGGCGAGCGGGACGACCGAGACCTCGCCGCGCCGCGCCAGGAACGCCCCGAGCGCGACGGCGGTGTCGGCGGGCACCGGCGGAAAGACGTTCTCCACGGCCGAGAGCGCCATCAGCACGAGATAGGTCGGGACGAGCGGCAGCGACGCGAGCGCGTCGAGCAGCCGCTCAAGCACGCGCCACGGCCTCGTGCACGAGGTGGAGCAGCGAGCCGAACGGCCGGCCCACGGCGCGGGCCATGCCGATCTCGCAGGTGCGGCAGGTGGAGTAGCAGCCCGCGCCCGGCTCGCGCTCGAGGATGGCCCTGATCTCCGCTGCCTCGACGGCCGTGGCGCTGGCAGTCAGCTCCGGGACCAGGAAGCCGCGGTCGCCCGCGAAGCCGCAGCACTCGGCGAAGCGCGGCAGCTCAAGCCGCTCGCTGTGGGCGCGGGCCACGGCGATCAAATCGGCGCTGCCGCCCGCCTTCAGGAGCGTGCAGGTGGGGTGCAGGATCGCGGTGCCCCTGCGGCGCGGCGGCGCGCCGAGGCCCGGCAGGACCTCGCGCGCCCAGAAGGCCGGGAAGTCCAGCGTCCGCAGGACGCGGCCGTTCTCGCGCAGCGTCTCGGCGACGAGGTCCGCCAGCGTCCCCGCGCAGGGCGAGGCGTCGGTGACGACGGCCAGCCGGCCCTCGTCCGACGCGCGCCAGAGCGCCTCGCCCGTGGCGCGCGCGGCGGCCCGCGCCGCGTCGGGAAAGCCCTTGCTTTGAAACGCCATCCCGCAGCAGAGCCCGGCGATCCCGTCCGGCACGTGCACGGCGAGGCCGGCCCAGCGCAGCACGTCGTGCATCGCCCGGGCGGTCGGGGGAAACGCCTCGCCCGGCAGGGCCCCGAGCATGCGGGTCAGGCAGCTCGGGAAGTACACGACCGCGCGCTCGGAGGCGGCCGCTGGCGTCGGCGGCGGCGGAGCCACGGGCAGCCTCGGCGCCGGCCCCGGCAGGTCCAGGCCGGGGGGCACGTGGGGTACGAGGGTAGGGGCAGCGGAGTGCAGCAGGTCGGTCGTCGCCTCCACGAACCGCGGGCCGAGCGGCAGCGAGCGCGCCAGCCGCGCCGCACCGAGGGCGGCGCGCGCGCCTCTGGCCACGAGCGAGAAGTGGTCCGCGGCGCCGGCGGCCAGCCGCCCAGCGGTGGTGGAATGCGCCGCGGCCTTCAGCTCCTTGACGAGCGCGCCGGTGTCGATCTTCACCGGGCAGGCCACCTGGCACATGGAGTCGCCGGCACAGGTCGTCACGCCGTCGTAGGCGAAGTCGCGGGCCAGCTCGAGCGCGTCGTCCCGTTCGGCGGGCAGAGCCGAGGCGCGCAGCCGGGTGATCTCGCGCGTCACCACGATCCGCTGGCGGGGCGTCAGCGTGAGGTCGCGCGAGGGGCAGCGCGGCTCGCAGAACCCGCACTCCGTGCAGCGGTCCGCCAGCGGCGAGATGGTGGGGCACGGCTTGAGGTCCTCGAGGTGCGCGCGCGGCCTGTCGTTCAGGACGACACCGGGGTTCAGCATCGAGTCGGGGTCGAGCGCCCGCTTGACGCGGCGCATGAGCTCGTACGCGCGCTCGCCCCACTCCGTCTTCACGAAGGGCGCCATGTTGCGGCCGGAGCCGTGCTCCGCCTTGATCGCGCCGTCGTACTTGTTCACGACCAGGTCCACCAGCCCCTGCATGAAGGCCCCGTAGCGCTCGATCGCCTCCGGGCTGCGCACGTCCTCGGCCAGCACGAAGTGCAGGTTGCCGTCCTTCGCGTGGCCGAAGACCACCGTCTCGGGGACGCCGTGGCGCGCGAACAGGGCCTGGAAGTCGCGGATCGCCTCGGCCAGCCGCTCGACGGGCACGGCGACGTCCTCCGTCAGGAAGGCCGTGCCGGTCGGCCGCAGGGCGCCGGTGCGCGCGGCGAGCCCCTTGCGCAGCTGCCACAGCGCCGTGCGCTCGGCCTCGCCGGTCGTGAAGCGAACCGGCGCCACGAGCCGGTAGCGGCCCAGGATCGCCTGCACGGACGCGGACGCGGCCGCCAGCTGCGCCTCGTCCACGCGCCGCAGCTCGACCAGCAGCGCGGCGTTCTCGCGCCCGACCTCGAACGGCAGCGGGTGCTCGGCCGAGATCGAGACGAGCGAGGCGGAGTCGAGGATCTCGAGCGCGTCCGCGCCGGCCGCGGCGAGCGGCGCGACCGCGGCGCCTGCGTCCTCGAGCGCCGCGAAGAACACGAGCGCGGTGGCACGGCAGGGCGGCTCGGGCACCGTGCGCAGGGTCATCTCGGCCACGAAGCCCAGCGTGCCCTCCGAGCCCACCATCAGCTGCGCCAGGATCTCGGCCGGCCGCTCGCGGTCGAGGAACGCGTTGAGGCTGTAGCCGCTGGTGTTCTTGGTCGCGAACTTGTGGCGGATGCGGGCGGCGAGCGGCGCGTCGTGCCTGAGCTCGTCGCGCAAAGCCAGGAGCTCCGCATGCAGCTCGGGTCGGGCGCGGCGCAGCGCGTCGTCGGCGTCCGGGAGCGAGCTGTCGACCAGCGTGCCGTCGGCCAGCAGCACGCGCAGCGCCGCCAGCGTGTGGTAGCTGTTCTGCGCCACGCCGCAGCACATGCCGGACGAGTTGTTCGCCAGGATGCCGCCGATCATGGCCGCGTCGATCGAGGCGGGATCCGGGCCGATGCGCCGGCCGAGCGGCGCCAGCAGCCGGTTCAGGTGACCGCCCACGACGCCGGGCTGCGCGCGGATGCAGCCGCCGTCGTCGAGCACGCTCGCGCTGCGGAAGAACGGGCCGATCTCGACCAGCACGTCGTCGGAGACCGCCTGTCCGGAGAGCGAGGTGCCCGCGGCACGGAAGGTCAGGTGGCGGCCGCGCCGGCGGGTCCAGGCGAACAGGGCGCGCATCTCCTCGACGTCGCGCGGGCGCACGATCGCCTCGGGCACGAGCCGGTAGATCGAGGCGTCCGCGGAGCGGCCGAGCCGGTCGATCGTCCGCGTGAGCACCCGCTCGGGCGAGAGCATCTGCTGAAGGTCGAACACGAGCGCGGGATCGGGGGGTCGCATCCAGAACCGGCCTTTCGCTAGGGCGCCGCCTCGCCCACCGGGACCTGGAAGCGGTAGCGGGTCCCGCCGGCGTTCAGGGTGACGACCGACGACTTGTGCGTGGTGAGCCGATCGCGGGTCATGCCCTGCGCGTCGGTGACGAGCACCCTCCCGCCCGAGTAGAGCGAGCCGGCGGAGGTGCGCAGGCGCACCTCGACGCCCGGGAAGCGGGCGCCACCCTTCTTCTGGACGCGCACGATGATCTGCGCCTGCCCGCCTCCCTCGCCGAGCTGACGCGGCTCGGCCCACGCGGCCACCACGATCGGCTCCTGCACGGCGCGCACCGGGCCGGGCTCGTCCCCTTCCGGCGGCGACGGTTCGGGCGGCAGGGCCTCGCCGCGCGGAGGAGGGGGTGGTGGCGGCAGCGGCTCGGGGCGCAAGGAGGCGCAGGCCGCGAGCAGTGTCGTTGCGACGAGGGCGAGCGCGAGCGTCGCGCTGCGCCCGGGAGTGCGTGGGGGCCGCGCCATGGTCGAGGCCCATCCTACAACGACGCCACCGCGCCCGCGGACCAGGCGCGGAGGCCGGCGGGGCGGCTAACATGCCGTCGTGGGCTACGAGGAGGCGCGGCTGCGGCGGCTGAACGACGCCCACGCCGCGGTTGGCGGCGACTACGTCCTCTACTGGTCGCAGATCTACCGCCGGCTCGAGCGCAACCACGCGCTCGACCATGCCCTGCGCTGCGCCGGGGAGCTGGGCCGGCCGCTGGTCGTCTACGAGGGCCTGAGGCTCGACTACCCCTGGGCCAGCCGACGGCTGCACCGTTTCGTGCTCGACGGCATGCAGGCGAACGCGCAGCGCGCGGCGCGGCTCGGGCTCAACTACTGGCCCTTCGTGGAGAGGGCGCAGGGCGAGGGCCGCGGCCTGCTGCGCCGGCTCGCGGCTCGCGCCTGCCTCGTGGTGACCGACGATTGGCCCTGCTTCGTCGTGCCGCCGCAGTCGGAGGCGCTCGCGCGCCGGGTCGAGGTCCCGGTGATCGCCGTCGACTCGAACTCGGTCGTCCCGCTCTCGCTTCTCGGCGCACCGGTGTCGGCCGCGGCGCACCTGCGTCCGCGGATCCACAAGGCCTTCGCGGAGGCCTGGCCCCACCGGGCCGCGGCGCGGCCGAGGGTACCGGATGCCGCGCGGCGGCCGGTCGACCCGCCGTTCGCCGCCTGGGCCGGCGACGCGGCCGCGACCGTCGACGCTCTGCCGCTCGACGCGAGCGTGCCGGTCGTGCGCGAGACGCCCGGCGGCACGTCCGCGGCCCGCGCCCGCCTGAAGGCGTTCGTCGAGCGGCGGCTGCGCGGCTATGCCGAGGCGCGCTCCCGGCCGTGCGCCCCCGACGAGGGCCACGCGAGCGGCCTCAGCCCGTACCTGCACTTCGGCCAGCTGTCGATCGAGGAGGTGGTCGAGGCCGCGCTGGCCAGGACCGGGCGCTGGACCCAGGACGAGCCGCGGATCCACAACCGTGGCAGGCGCGAGGGCTTCTTCTGCGACGACGCCGACGTGAACGCGTTCCTCGACGAGGCGATCACCTGGCGCGACGTGGGCTTGGGCTGGCATCGTGCACGGCGCGTCGACGCGGCAAGCCTCGAGACCGCCCTGCCCGGCTGGGCGCTGCGGACGCTCGGCGCGCACGCGGCGGACCGTCGGCCGTACGTCTACTCGCTGGACGAGCTGGAGGCCGGGGCGACGCACGACCCGCTGTGGAACGCCGCCCAGCGGGAGCTCGTGGTCACGGGCACCATCCACAGCTACCTGCGCATGCTGTGGGGCAAAAAAGTGCTCGAGTGGTCGGCCACGCCGGCGGCGGCGTACCGGGCGCTCGAGCAGCTCAACAACAAGTACGCGCTCGACGGCCGCGACCCGAACTCGTACAGCGGCATCCTGTGGTGCTTCGGCCTGTTCGACCGGCCCTGGGCGCCGGAGCGCCCCGTGTACGGCGCGGTGCGCTACATGTCGTCGCAGAACACCGGGCGCAAGTTCGCCCTCGCGTCGTACTACCGCTACGTGGACGCCCTGGCGACGATCGAGGAGACCCGTGCCGCGCGCGACGCCTGAGACCGGGAGGCCGCCCGCCACGATGGCGCACTGTCAGCCGGCGAGCGGCGCAAAGGCGCTGTCATCGAGGGCGCCCACGGCACGCTGCCGCGCGAGCAGGCGCGCGTAGGCACCCCCGCTCGCGGCGAGCTCGCAGGCGGACCCGCGCTCGGCGACACGCCCTCGCGCGAGCACGATCACCTCGTCGAAAGCTTCGAGCCCGACCAGACGGTGGGTCACCAGGAGTGTCGCGCGTCCCTCGCCGGCGCGCACGATCGCGGCCAGCAGCTCGCGCTCCGTGAGCGCGTCGAGGTGGGCCGTCGGCTCGTCGAGCAGCAGCAGCGGCGCAGGGCGCAGCAGCGCGCGCGCCAGGGCGAGCCGCTGGCGCTCCCCTCCCGAGAGGCGATGGCCCTCCTCGCCCAGCCAGGCGTCGAGCCCGTCCGGAAGCTGCTGCAGCAGGTCGTCGAGGCGGACGGCGCCGAGCACCTCGAGCAGCTCGTCGGTCGTCGCCTCGGGCCGGCCCACCCGCAGGTTCTCGCGCAGCGTGCCGGTGAACACGTGCGCGCGCTGCGCCGCGAAGGCGACCTGCTCGCGGACGATGTCGGCCGGCTGCTCACGGACGTCGCGGCCCCGGAGCGCGATCGCGCCCGGCGCCACGTCCCAGAAGCGCAGCAGCAGGTGCACGAGCGTCGACTTCCCGGAGCCCGAAGGCCCGACGAGCGCGACGCGGCGTCCCGCGTCCAGGCGGAGGCTCACGCCGTCGAGCGCCGCGTGCGCCTCGCCGGGGTAGCTGAAGCGCAGCTGCCGGATGACGAGGAGCGGGGCCGCCGGCTCGCAGGACGGCGACACGGGTGACACGGCGGCGGAAAGGACGGCCGGAGCCTCGGGCACCGGCGGGGGCATGTCGTCGAGCTCGAACAGCCGCTCGGCCGCCGCGCGCTGCGCCCCGAGCCCCGCGCCGGCGAGCGGCAGCGCGGCGACGGCCTCGAAGGAGGCCAGCGTGACCAGGGCCACTCCGGCGAGCGAGACGCCCTCCATGCCGCCCAGGCGCAGCGAGTGGACGCCGAGGACCAGCACCGCCACGACCGTCAGGTCCGCGACGAGGCCGGCCAAGGAGACGCCCAGCGCGGAGGCGCGCACGAGGTGGGCCTGCTCGCGCAGCACTGCCCGCGTCAGACGATCGACGTGCGCCGCATGGTCGCCTTCGGCGCCGAAGGCCAGCAGCTCGCCCGCTCCGCGAATGCCGTCCACGACGCGCGCGGCGAGCGCGCCCCGCTGGGCCACCAGGCGCGCGCCGGGCCCGGCCGCGAGGGCCGACACCAGCGCCGGCACGGCCAGTCCGGCCAGCACGAGCCCGCACAGCGCGGCGCCGGCGAGAGGCGTCCCCTGGGGCAGCAGCACCGCGGCCAGGAGCGCGGCGACGCCGAGGGCCGCGGCGCCGGGCACGAGCACGCGCACGTAGAAGCCCTCCAGAGTCGCGACGTCCTCGAGCGCGCGGCCCAGCACGTCGCCGCCGTGGTGTGCCTGCAGCACCGCCGGCGCGAGCGGGACAAGCGCAGCGAAGAGCGACAGCCGCAGGCGCGTCAGCAGGCGCAGCGTCAGGTCGTGCGTGACCAGCCGTTCCAGGTAGCGCAGCGTGGCGCGACCGATGCCGAATGCGCGCACGCCGACGATCGCCACCTGCAGCGCCGCGAGCGCAGGGTGCAGGGCCGCCTTCGACAGCAGCCAGGCGGAGCTGCCCATCAGGCCGATGCCGGCCGCGACCGTGAGGGCCTGCAGCGCGACGGCCAGCGCCACCCGGCGGCGCTGCGGCCACGCGAGCGCGAGCAGCCGCGCGACTGGTCGGCCCCTCCCGCGACGGGGGCTCACGCCGCGCCCCTCCAGGCGGCCAGCAGCCGCGGGTACACGGCGCCCGTCCTGGAGAGCAGGTCCGGCGGGCCCTGCTCGACGACCCGACCGTGCGCCATGAGCGCGACGAGGTCGGCGCTGGCGGCGGTCGTCAGCCGGTGCGCGACGAGCAGCACCGTCTTCCCGCGGCGCAGCCGCGCGAACGCGTCGAGGATGGCGTCCTCGGACTCGGGGTCGAGCTGGGCGGTCGGCTCGTCGAGCACCAGCACCGGCGCGTCCTTGAGGAACGCGCGCGCCAGCGCCAGCCGCTGCGCCTCGCCGCCCGAGAGCCGCTCGCCCCCTTCGCCGATCGGGGTGTCGAGGCCCAGCGGCAGACCGTCCACGACGCCGTCGAGCTGCGCCAGCTCCAGGGCACGCCGGATCTGGTCGGCGGAGGCCTGCGGCCGCGCGAGGCGCAGGTTCTCGCGCACGGTCTGCTCCAGCAGACGCGGCCGCTGGGGCACCCACGCCACGCGGGAGCGCCATTCCTCCGGCGCGAGCCCCGCCAGCGGGACGCCGTCCACCAGCACGGCGCCGGCGTCCGGCTCGAGGAAGCGCAGCAACACGTGCGCGGCGGTGGTCTTGCCTGCGCCGGTCGGCCCGACGAGCGCGACCGTGGTGCCGGCCGGAAGGTCGAGCGTGAACGCGTCGAGTGCTCGGTCGCGCCGCCCGGGGTAGCCAAGACACACGTCGTCGAAGCGCAGGCGCGGGGGCGCGGGAGCGGCCGCCACGGTGCGGGCGTCGGGCACGACACGGACGGCCACCGGCACACGGGCGTCGGGCGCGAGCAGGACGGCGGGCGCCGCGAGCGGACCCGGCGCGTCGACGAGGTCCGCGATCCGCGCCGCCGCTTCGCGCCCCGCCATCCCGGCGTGAAACGCGGCCCCCAGCGCCCGGAGCGGCCGATAGAACTCGGGCGCCAGGACGAGCACGAACAGGGCGTCGCCGAAGCCCAGCCGGCCGTACAGCAGCCGCAACCCGACCTCGACGGCCACCACCGCGGTCCCCAGCGTGGCCAGCGCCTCCAGCACCAGCGCGGACACGAAGGCCAGGCGCAGGACGCCCAGCGTGACCTCACGATGGCGCTCCCCGTCCTCCGCCAGCCGCCGCGCCTCGTCCCCGACCCGGCCGAAAGCACGCAGCGTCGCCAGCCCGGAGAGGGCGTCGAGAAAGCGCGCCGAGAGCCGGGACAGGGTGACCCACTGGCGCCGCGTGCTGGCCCGGGCCGCCTCGCCGATCAGCCACGTGAACAGCGGCGCCAGCGGGAAGGTCAGGGCCAGCACGAGCGCCGACAGCGGGTCGGCGGCGAGCACGGCGGCGAGCACCAGCAGCGGCACCAGCACGCCGAGCGCCGAGAGCGGCAGGTACTGCGCGAGGTAGGCGTCCAGCGCCTCGACGCCTCCGACGAGCGTGTTCGCCAGCTCGCCGGTCCGCTCGCCGAAGGCGAGCCGGGGCCCGAGCGCCAGCAGGCGCCGCACGGCCCGGTCGCGCACGGTTCGGCGGACGGCCGCCGAGGCCCGCTGCGCCAGCAGCTCCTGCAGCCAGCCGCACAGGGCGCGCAGCACCGCGACGCCCGCGAACGCCGCGAGCGAGGGGAAGAGCGCCCGGAGCCCGGCGCGGCCGAGGAAGGCCCGCTCGACGACGCGGCTCAGCAGCGCGGCCTGGGCGACGAGCGCCGCGCCGGCGAAGAGCCCCGCGCACACGGACGGGACGAGGCCCCGCCAGGGCAGAGCCCCGAGCGGGCCGGTCGGGGTCGGCGTCCGCACGCGGCTACGGTATCAGTACTCGAGCTTCGTCTCGGCGCCGATGCGGTGCCGGAACACCCAGTAGCTCCAGGCCTGGTAGGCGAGCACGGCCGGCACGAAGATCGCGGCGACGACGCTCATCACCCCGAGCGTGTAGGGTGACGACGACGCGTTGTAGATCGTGAGGCTCCACTCTGGCTCGAGGCTCGAGACCATCACCCGCGGGTAGAGCGCCACGAACAGCGTGGCGACCGTGAACAGGATCGTGAGCGTCGTCATCGCGAACGCGCCGAGCGTGCGCTCGCGGTGGATCAGGTAACCGGCCGTCAGCAGAGCGGCCAGAGCGAGCAGCGGCACCAGCCCCGGGTTCAGGCCCAGCCGCGCGTAGACGTCGGTCCACAGGTAGGTGCCGGCCGCGAACAGCAGCAGCAGCACGGTCGCCGCCGGCCCGGCCCTCTTGACGACCGCGAGCGCGCGGGCGCGGATCGGGTCGCTGCTCTTGAGCTCGAGGAAGATCGCCCCGTGGGTGACGAACAGCGCCAGCGTCGCGAGGCCGGCCAGCAGCGTGTACGGCGAGACGAGGTCGAAGAAGCCGCCGACGTAGGTCTTCGAGCGATCGATCGGCACGCCCTTCAGCAGGTTCGCGAGAGCCGTGCCCCACAGCAGCGCCGGCAGCAGGCTGCCGGCGAAGATCAGCCAGTCCCAGGTCGCGCGCCAGCGAGGGCTCTTGTCCTTGCTGCGGAACTCGAACGCCGCGCCGCGTGCGATGAGCGCGACCAGGATCAGGAAGAGAGCGAGGTAGAAGCCGCTGAACAGCGTCGCGTACCAGTGCGGGAAGGCCGCGAAGATCGCGCCGCCGGCGGTCAGCAGCCAGACCTCGTTGCCGTCCCAGACCGGGCCGATGGTGTTGATCACGCGCCGCCGCTCCTGGTCGCTCTTTGCCACGAACGGCAGCAGGATGCCGACCCCGTAGTCGAAGCCCTCGAGCACGAAGAAGCCGGTGAACAGCACGGCGATCAGCACGAACCAGAGCGAGTTGAGGTCCATCGTGTCCTCCTCAGACCCGGGCGGCGGCGGCGAGCGGCTCCGGCGCAGGCGCCTCGGGCGCCGGGAGGCCGGCCTTCGCGTACTTCGACAGCAGGTACAGGTCGGCGGCCATCAGGGCGGCGTAGACGAGCGTGAAGCCGACCAGCGTGAACAGCACCTCGCCCGCGCTGACGCTCGGCGAGACCGCGTTCTCGAGGCGCATCACGCCGAACACGATCCAGGGCGTGCGGCCGATCTCGGTGAAGATCCAGCCGCTGCTGTTCGCGACGTACGGCAGCAGCAGCGCCGGCACCAGCAGCGCCAGCAGCCGCTGCCGGCGCTCGAAGCCCCCCCGGACCAGGCCGACGAGCGCCCAGGCGGCGAGCAGCAGCATCAGCATGCCGGCGCCGACCATCGCGCGAAAGGTCCAGTACGTCCACTTGATCGGCGGCACGTAGCTGGCCGGGCCGTAGCGGGCCTCGTACTCGGCCTCGAGGTCCTTGATCCCCCGCACCTCGCCGGAGAAGCGGTTGTGCGCGAGGAAGCTCAGCAGGCCGGGCACCTTGAGCGCGAACACGTCCTTGCGCTGGGGCTCGTTGCCCCAGGTGAAGAGCGACATCGGCGCCGGGTCGGCGCTGTCCCACAGCGCCTCGGCCGAGGCCATCTTCATCGGCTGGACGCGTGTCATGTACTGCGCCTGCGTGTGGCCCACGACCAGCACGGCCACCGTCGCCGCAAACGCGTACAGGGCGCCGATGCGGAAGGAGCGCGAGAAGGCCTGGCGCGCCTCGTCGTCCCGTGCCCGCAGCAGGTGCCAGGCGCTGATGCCCAGCACGAAGAAGCCGGCCGTCGCCATGGCGCCCGTGATCACGTGCGGGAACTGCACGAACACGTGGGGGTTCGTGACCAGCGCGGCGAAGCTCTCCATCTCGGCGCGGCCGTTGCGCAGCGCGTAGCCCATCGGCTGCTGCATGAAGGAGTTGGCGATCAGGATCCAGAGGGCCGAGAGGTTCGAGCCGATCGCCACCAGCCAGATGGCAGCCAGGTGGGCGAGCCTGGGCAGCCTGTCCCAGCCGAAGATCCACAGGCCGAGGAAGGTCGACTCGAGGAAGAACGCGACCAGCGCCTCGATCGCCAGCGGCGCGCCGAACACGTCGCCGACGAAGCGCGAGTACTCGGACCAGTTCATCCCGAACTGGAACTCCTGCACGATGCCGGTGACGACACCCATCGCGAAGTTGATCAGGAACAGCTTCCCCCAGAACTTCGTCAGCCGCTTCCAGGACTCGTCGCCCGTCACGTGCCAGGCGGTCTGCAGGCCGGCGACCACCCACACGAGACCGAGCGTGAGGGGGACGAAGAAGAAGTGGTAGACGGTGGTGATCCCGAACTGCCAGCGTGCGAGGGTCAGCGCATCCATGCGGTTGCCTCCGCGAGTGAGGTGATCGGCGGCTGGAGGAGCAAGTCGTGTGCCGGTTCCGCGCACGACACGAAACCGCGGGGCGACGCTGGCCGTCAACGACTTACGCAGCCCGGCGGCTCGCAACGACTGCGACGGGCGCCGCCGGTCGGAAAAGACTGCGGCACACCGGAGACTCGACGCAGGCACCCGCGGGCGCGCTAGAATCGCTCTCACCGCTCCCGTGAAGAGCCGGAAGTCCCCACCCCGCGGAAGGAGGCAGGGATGACGAGCATTCGGCAGATCCTGGCGCGCAAGCCGGACGTCTACTCGGTCGCGCCGGACGCCACCGTGTTCGAGGCGCTGCGGCTGATGGAGCAGCGGAACATCGGCGCGCTGCTCGTGATGAAGGGCGACCGCCTGGTCGGCATCTTCTCCGAGCGCGACTACGCGCGGCGCATGATCCTGCACGGCCGTACGTCGCGCGACACGCCGGTGCGCGAGGTGATGACGGAGGACGTCTTCGTCATCACCCCGGACGCCACGGCCGGCGAGTGCATGGTCCAGATGACGGACCGGCACATCCGCCACCTGCCCGTGGTCGAAGGTGGCCGCGTGGCCGGCGTGATCTCGATCGGCGACGTGGTCAAGGCCGTGATGGACGACCTGCGCTTCTCGATCCAGCAGCTCGAGGGCTACATCCGCATGGCGGGCTGAGCCGGCGCGGGTGCAGGGCGCCGCCAGGCGGCGCGCCCGGCTAGTCGAGCAGCCCCTCGACGAACCACGCCTCGCGCAGCCGGTCGAAGAACAGCCGGTAGACGCCGCCAGTCCCCAGCGCCACGTCCCACTCGTCGCGGCTCCAGGCCACGTCCCACCAGTCGCCCGAGGCGCGCCAGGGGCCTGCGCAGCCCGCCACCGCCCCGCGCACGCCGGCTGCCGAGACGAACGCCGGCCGCCCGTCGGCCAGCGAGACGCGCGCGAGGCGCGGCGGGCGGAACGCGCGCAGCGCGACGCGTGGCGCCGCGGCGGGAGCGCCGGCCGCCGGGCCCGGGCCGGGCGCGAAGGTCGACACGGCGAACGCGCCGGGCCGGTGCGTGTCGAGAAGCCGCGCGGCGCCGCCACGGCCATCGGCCGTCCACGCGACCAGCCGGGCCATCGTCTCGGCCAGGCGCTCCGGCGAGGGCAGCGCCGGATCGAGCAGCGAGAACTGCGCCGGGCGCGCGAGCGTCGGCTCGGCGCGCACGGTGATGCGGGCGATCGCGTCGCGCGGCGGGTGCGACTCGAGGTCGAGCAGCACGAGCGTGCGCCAGGTGCGCGGCTCGCCGGACGGTGCGGCCGGCGCCAGCCGGCGCACGTGGGTCGTGCCGTCCACGAGGCCCAGCTCGACGGCGAGCCCGGCCGCCTTGCGCCCGCGCTCGACGAGCTGAGCACAGAGCGGCTCGAGCACGCGCGCGAGCAGGAACGCCAGCGGCTCGAGCCCGTCCACCGGCCACTCCAGCTCGAGCGTCATCTCGTAGCGCTCGGCGAGCGGCGCGCGCAGGAGGACGCCGTCGTCCTCGCCGCGGGCCAGGCGGACGAGCCGGGGGCCCTCGGGGCCGAAGCGCTCGGCGAGGCCCTTCGCGGGCAGCCGCGCCAGGTCGCCGATCGTGCGCAGGCCCCAGCGCCGGAAGAGCTCCGCGCGCTCGGGCGGGAGCTCGAGCAGCTCGAGCGGCAGCGGCGCGAGCGCGCCCGCCTCGCCGCCGGCGGGAACGATCGTGAGGCCCGGCCGCACGCGGGCGATCACGAGCGCGACTGCGCGCGAGAAGGCGAGCGCCACCTGCGCCTCGATCGCGCGCTGCCGCGCCGCCTCGACGAGCGCGCGGCCCAGCTCGAGCGGCGTCGGCCACAGCCGGCCGAGTCCGTGCAGGTCGAGCAGCACCGGGCTCGGCACGCGCGCCTCGACGCGCGGCGTGAAGCCGCGCGCCAGCTCGAGGAGCGCGTCGGTCCGCGGGAGGGGACGGGGAGAGTGCAGGCCGCCGAACACGGCTCCTCCGGGCGGCCGCTCAGGCCGCCGGCAGGTCGACCCGCGCCGCGCGCAGGCCGTGGCGGCCCGCCCGCGCGCGCCCCGCGAGCGTGCACAGCAGCCGCGCCGGGCCGGGCGGCCCCGACCAGCGGATGCCGGCCGGCTCGAGCGCGAGCGTGACGCCCCCGGGGCTGCAGGCCAGGTGGCGATCGGCCACGATCACGAGCGCCGTCGGCGTCTCTTCGACCAGCCGTTGCAGCCGCAGCCAGGTCGCCGCCGGCAGCGCGCGCAGCGCCGTGCCGGCGCCGGCGAGATCGAGCGCCACGACGTCGAACAGCCCGGAGCCGGCGAGCGTTGCCACCGCCGCGGTCGCCTCCGCCACGGCCTTCGGGGGCAGGTCCTCGCCGGCGCGCGGGCCACGCAGCCAGAGCAGGCGCGAGAGGTCGGCGCCCGAGGCGGCCGCCGAGGCCGGGTCGAAGGCGTCGAGCGGGTCGACGAGGGCCGCGAGCGCGCCGTGACGCGTCACGCGCGCGAGCAGCGCCAGCAGGAGACCGGTGCGACCCGTGGAGGCTGGGCCGTGCCACTCCGACAGCTGTCCCCGCGGCAGGCCGCCGCCGACGAGTGCGTCGATCTCCGCGACCCCGGTCGCGAGCGGCCGCAGGCGACGATCCTCGCCCCGCAGCGGCGGGGCGTCGCGCTGCAGACGGCGCGCTCGCAGCAGCGCCTCGAGCTCTCGCTTCTTCGTCGTGCGATCGGCGCTGCCCGCCGGTCCGGTGGAGTCGACGGGTTCGTTCAGCGACGTGGGGCAGGACGCGGTGTACATGATGGATTCGCCGTTTCTTCGCCTACAAGATCGGCCGCGACGGGGGCCGCGTCAATCGCAAGACCTTGGGGTGCAGCACCCGGAGGCCACACACCGTAGGCGGGAGCCCGCCCGTGCCCGCGGCGGCGTGCCCTCAGCGCCCGATCTCGGCCAGCAGGCGCTCGAGCGGACGGCTCACGGTCTCGGCGAGGCGCTCTTGTCCGGCCTCGTTCGGGTGGAGACCGTCCGCGAAAAGACGCTCCGGCCGGCCGCTCACGCCGTCGAGCAGGTCCGGCACGAATGGCAGCCGTCGCTCGGCAGCGAGCCGCGCGTACATCGCCTCGAAGGCGCCCGGGCCCGGACCTCTCTGCGCCGATGCGGGCCGGAAGCCGACGAGAAGCACGCGTGCGCCGGCGGCCTGGCCATCCTCGACGATCCGCCCCAGCGCTGCCTCGGCGGCCTCGACCGGCAGGCCGCGCAGCGCGTCGTTGATGCCGAGCGCGACGACGAGCACGTCCGGCCTCGTGCGCAGCACGGAGGGCAGCCGCGCGAGCCCCTGCGCGGCGGTGTCTCCGCTGCGGCCGGCGTTCACGACCCGGATCCGCCGGCCACGGCTCGCGAGCTCACGCGCCACGAGCGCCGGGTAGGCCTGCTCCTCGCGCAGCCGCCAACCCGAGGTGAGGCTGTCGCCGAGGAAGGCGACCAGCGGACCCTCGCCGCGGGTGCAGCCCTGGAAGCCCGCGGCGATCGCCGCCGCCGGCAGCAGGGGCCGCAGCGAAGGCCAGCGTCGTGCGAGCACCAGGAGCAGGGACATGCCGCCCGCCGTTCGGCAGTCAGACCAGCTGATGCTCGGCCGGCTCGGGCGCCTCGGCCGCTGCCTCGCCCGCCGTCGCGGCTCCCCTGCGGCGGCGCCTGGCGGCCAGCCAGGCGCGCACCGCCTCGGGGCGCAGGCCGTCGAGGTAGGTGTAGACGACCGGCACCACCACCAGCGTCAGCAGCGTCGAGGTGATGAGCCCGCCGATGACCGCGCGGGCCATCGGCGCGCGCAGCTCGGCCCCAGCCCCGATCGCAAACGCCAGCGGCAGCATGCCGAAGATCATGGCCAGCGTCGTCATCACGATCGGCCGCAGCCGCGTCGAGCCGGCCTTGACGAGCGCCTCGTCGCGCGCGAGGCCCTTCGCACGCGCCTGGTTCGTGAAGTCCACCAACAGGATCGCGTTCTTGGTCACCAGCCCCATCAGCATGATCAGGCCGATCATGCTCATGATGTTGAGGCTGTCTCCGGTCGAGAGCAGGGCGACGGCGACTCCCACCAGCGACAGGGGCAGCGAGAGCATGATCGCGAAGGGGTGGAAGAACGACCCGAACTGCGAGGCGAGGATCAGGTAGATGAAGATGACCGCGAGGGCGAGCGTCTGGAGCATGTTGCTGAACATCTTCTTGAGCTCTTCGGAGTCCCCGCCCGGCATCACGTCGTAGCCCGGCGGCAGCTTCATCGCCGCGGCCGCGGCCTCGATGTCGGCCGCCACCTCGCCCAGCGTGCGGCCCGCGTTGGCGGCGGAGATGCGGACCTCGCGCTGCAGGTCCTTGCGGCGGATGGTGGAGGGGCCGCTCGCGGGAACCGCCCTCGCCACCTCCCCGAGCGGGACCAGGATCTTGTCCCCGTGCGGGTCGTCCTTGTCCGTCGGCACGCGCAGCGCGAGCAGGTCGTCCGCGAAGCGCCGCTGGTCCGGGCGCAAGCGCACCCGCACGTCGTGCGCGTCGCCGGCGGCGTCCTCGATCGTGGTGGCGACCTCGCCGGTGAGCGCGGCGCGCAGCGTCATGGCAACTGGGGCGACGTTGAGGCCGAGGTCGCCCGCGCGCTCGCGGTCGAACTCGACGCGCAGCTCGGGCTTGCTCTTCTCGAGGCTGGTCTCGACGTCCGCCAGCCCGCGGATCCTCGCCATTCTCTGCACGAGCTCGCGCGACAGGCGGTCGAGCTCGTCCACTTCCGGCCCGCGCACGCTGTACTGCAGGGGCTTCTGCCCGAACGGCCCGGCCTCGGTGAAGCCGTAGGTGAGCCCGGGCACGTCGGCGACCGCGCGGCGGGCCTCGGCCAGCACCTGGCTGAAGGTCTTGCCGCGTGTCCGCTTGAGCTTGACGTAGACGACGCCCTCGGTCGGCGGCCGCTGCGTGATCCCGGCCTCGCCGATCGTGGTGTAGGTGTAGTCGACGTCGGGTATCGCCTTCAGCCGGCGCACGACCTGGAGCGCCCGCTCCCTGGTCTCCGCGAGCGTGGCGCCGGGGGTGGCCTTGAACATCACCTGGTACTCGCCCTGGTTGAAGTCGGGCATGAAGTCGCCGCCGAGCAGGGCCAGGATCGGGAAGCTGCCGACGAAGGCGAGGCCGGCGATGCCGAGCACGGCCAGCCGGTGCCGCAGCGCCCAGCCCAGCAGCCGCTCGTACCGGGTGTGCATGTCGTCGAACCACTGGTTGAACTTGTGCAGCGCGCGGCCGACCAGGTGCGGGTGGTAGCCCTTCTCGATGTCGGGGTCGAACCAGCGCGAGGACAGCATCGGGTCGAGCGTGAAGGAGACGAACAGCGAGGCCGCCACCGCCGCCGCCACCGTGATGCCGAACTCGTAGAACATGCGGCCGACCATGCCGCCCATGAACGCCACCGGCACGAACACCGCGACGATGGTGAAGGTGGTGGCCATCACGGCGAGGCCGATTTCCGCGGTCCCGTCGCGCGCCGCGGCGAAGTGGTCCTTGCCCCGCTGCAGGTGGCGCACGATGTTCTCGCGCACCACGATCGCGTCGTCGATCAGCATCCCGATCGCGAGCGAGAGCCCCATCAGCGTCAGCACGTTGAGCGTGAAGCCGAAGGCCCGCATGGCGATGAAGCCCGCCACCACCGAGATCGGCAGGGTCACGCCGGTGATCACGGTCGAGCGCCAGGAGTTGAGGAACAGGTAGACGATGAACACGGTCAACAGGCCGCCGATGATCATCGTGGTGTTCACGTCCTCGATCGACTCGCGGATGAACGTCGAGTCGTCCCTGATGATCGACAGCTCGACGCCGGGCGGCAGGTCCTTCTTGAGCGCCGCGACCGCCTCCAGCACCCCGTCGGCGACGGCCACCGTGTTCGCCCCGGACTGCTTCTGGATCTCCAGGGCCAGCGCCGGCCGCTCGTCGAGGAAGGCTGCGTTCTTCGGCTCCTCGATCCCGTCCACCACCTGGGCCACGTCGCGCACCTGGACGGCGATTCCGTTCGATCGCTTGACCGGGATCGCTGCGATGTCGGCGGCGGTGCGGCCGCGGGCGGCCACGCGCACGAGCGCCTCGGTGGCCCCGCGGTCGGCGTTGCCGGCCGGGACGTCCACGTTCTCGCGCCCGAGGGCGGTCACGACCTCGGCCAGCGAGAGGTGGTAGGCCTCGAGCTTCATCCGGTCCACCACGACCTGGATCTCCCGGGTCGACTCCCCCACGAGTGCGACCGAGCCCACGCCGCGCACGTTCTCGATCCGCCGCTTGACGACCTTGTCCGCGAAGGTGGTGGCGGCCTGGGGGCTGAGGCCGGGGGCGTCGACACCCACCGACAGGATCGGCAGCGCGCCGAAATCGATCCGCTGGATGATCGGCTCCTCGATCTCGCGCGGCAGCTGGCCGCGGATCGCCGCGATCTTGCCGCGCACGTCCTGCGACGCCGTGACCGCCGAGACTTCGATCTCGAACTGGACCACGATGTTCGAGACGCCCTCCTGCGAGATCGACTCGATGTGGTTCACGCCCTCGACGGTGTTGATCTCCTCCTCGATCTTCTTCGTGACCTCGCGTTCGACCGTCTCCGGCCCGGCGCCCGGGTAGATCGTGGTCACCGTGACGACCGGGATCTCGACCTTCGGGAAGAAGTCGACCTTGAGCTGGGAGTAGGACGCGATCCCGAGGACGGCGAGCGCCGCCATCATCATGGTCGCGAAGACCGGGTGCTTGATGGACAGGTTGCTGAGGAACATGAGCGGCCCCTAGTTCGCGACCCGTTTGCCGTCGGCCGGAGCGGCGCTGCCCGCATCGCGGCCACCGTTCTGCACGAGCACCGGCGCCCCCGACGAAAGCGCCGTCGGCGGGTCGAGCACGACCACCTCTCCGGCCGTGATCCCGCTCGCCGCCTGGACCCCGTCCGGCGCCTCCACTCCGAGGACGATCGTCCGCTTCTCCGCCTTGCCCTGGCGCACCACGAAGACCTCGGCCTTGGCCGGGTCGGAGCCGTCGCGCACGAGCGCGGCGGGCGGCAGGACCAGCGCCCCGGGCACGGTGCCGACGAGCACGACGGCGCGCGCGAAGAGGCCGCCCACCAGCTCCGGCCGTCCCGGCACCTCGACCACCGCCCGGAACGAGCGCGAGCGCTCGTCCACGAGCGGCTGCAGGCGAACGATCCGCCCCTCGATGCGGGACGCCGGCAGCGCGTCGATCGCCAGCTGCACCGCTGCTCCGAGCTTCACCTTGGCCAGGTCGCGCGAGGGCACGGCCGCCTCGTACTCGAACACGGAGTCGTCCACCAGGGTGAACAGGGGCGTGCCGGCCGCGAGCATGGCGCCGGCGTCGGGAAAGCGCTTCGCGACGCGTCCCGCGAAAGGCGCCTTCACCTGCGTGCGGGCGAGCTGCTGGCCAGCGATCGCCAGCTCGGCCCTCACCTGGGCGAGCGAGGCCTCGGCGACCTGCAGCGCGACCTGCGCCGAGAGGTGGTCGCGGTCGGTGATGCCGCCGGTCTTCAGCAGGTTGTCGGCACGCTCCTTCTCGGCTTGCGCGTGGGCCCGGTTGGCCTCCGCGACCGCCAGCGCCGCCCGCGCCCGGTCGTTCGCCAGCCGGTAGTCGGTCGCGTCGAGCACGGCCAGCGTCTCGCCGCTGCCGACGCGGGCGCCCTCGTCTCTCAGCACGCGCAGCAGCCGGGCCGGCACCTCCGCCACCACCTGCACCTGGGCGCGCGGCTTGAGGGTGCCGGTCAGCACGATCTGCTCGGGCAGGTCGCGGGCCTGCACGACGGCCGTGCGCACGGCGATGCCGCGCGCTGCGGCCGGGGAAGCGGTGTCGTTGCCCGTGCGAGAGCAGGCGGCGAGAGAGAGGAGTGCGGTCGTGAGGAGCATCAGCGCGCGCGTGTTCATGGCGTTCACGGGTTCCTTCGGTCGCGGCCGCTCGTGGGGTCCGCAGGCGTGCCCGCGGCCGGGGCCGCCGCCTGCTGCGAGGAGTGGGCGGGAACGGCGGCGACGGTCGAGGACGGCGCCGCCGCGGAAGCGGACGCGGCGGGCGGCGGCAGCGGCTTGCCGTCGTCGAGCGGGTCCTGGCCCATCACGTAACGGAGCCCGGCCCGGGCGTTCGCGTGGGAGTGGAGGGCCTCGATGCGGCTGAACTCGGCCTGGGTGAGCGCGGCCTGTGCGTCGAGGACGTCGAGGCTCGTGGCGGCTCCGAGACGGTAGTTGGCCTGGGTCATCTCGAGGACCTTTCTGGCCTGGGTCACGTTCAGCTCGGCGGCATGAAAGACGCTCGCCGCCACTCGCAGCCGGTCCACCGCCTGCTTCGCCTCCAGGTCGATGAGGGTCTCGAGGGCCACTCGGTCCTGGTCCACCTTCGCCCGGTCGGCACGGGCCTGGGCGACCTTGCCGGCGGTCCGCCAGCCGTCGAAGACCGGCACCTTGAGCGTGATCGAAAGGCTCCACTTCTTGTAGTTGGGCTGGAAGAAGTTGGGCGTCTCGCGCACTGACCAGCCGAAGGCGCCGTTCAGGTCGAGCCGGGGCTGCATGTCGGCCTTGTAGATGCCGATCGCCTCGTCGTAGATCCTCTCGCTCCAGCCGACGGCCTTGATCTCCGGCCGGCTGGTGACGGCCTCGCGCACGACCTGCCGCTGGTCGGCGGCCGTCTCCACGAACTGCAGCGAGTCCGTGGGCTCGATCGGCCCGTCGGTCGGCTCCACCATCACTGCATTGAGGTCGCCCCGGCTGAGGTCGGCGGCCCCCGCGAGACGGAGCAGCGTCGTGCGTGCGTTCGCGAGATCCACCTCGAAGCGCAGCACCTCGAGGTCCGTGGCCACTCCGGCCCCGCGCCGGTTGCGCGCCATCTCGAGCTGCGCCTGCTTCTGGCGGACGACCTCTTCCCCGACCTTCACCTGCTCGAGGGCGAGCAGGTGGGCGTTGTAGGCGAAGATCGCCTGCAGCGCCACGTCCTGGCGGGCGGTGTGCACGTTCTCGTCGCCGAGCTGCTCGGCGTGGCGGGCGGCACGGATCGCCTTGCCCAGGCTGAAGCTCCAGAGCGTCTGGCGTACGCTGGCGTTGCCGTCCCACAGGTTCGACGCGATGGGCCGGAACGCCTGCAGGATCTCGGGCGGGAACTCGCCGATGTTGGGGCTGTTGAAGAAACCGGGATCCTGGTAGCGGAGGAAGGTGCCGTAGACGTTCACTTCGGGCAGCGCGTCGGCTCGTGCCTGCTTCGCGCGGCCGCGCAGGCCGTCTCGGTCGGCAAGGCTGCGCTTGATGGTCGGGTTCCGTTCGAGCGCGCGGGCGACAGCCTGCGCACGGGAGAGCGGCTCGGCCTGGCTGGTTGCAGCGGCGAGCAGCAGCAGGAGCACGGCAAACGGAGGTCGTTTCATGTCGGTAGCCCTGCTCAGGACGATTGAAGCGGCGCGGACCAGCCCATGAGCACCGTGTCGACGAGGGTGTCGGCGAGCTGCGGGGTGAGCTCCGGCCGGCCCACCAGCAGGTAGCCGTGCATGGCCTCGCTGAGCGCCCCCATGAGCACGAGCAGCCGGACGTCGGTGGGCCCGGGCGCGATCTCGCCTTGCCGCGAGGCCGACTCGATGGCGTGCGCCAGCTCGTCGAGGATGCTCTGGTAGAAGCCGACGAAGTCGGTCGCCGGCGCCGAGTGTGGCGGGTTGTGGATTAGCGCCATGATGAAACGGGCGAGGTCCGGTTCGCGCGTGGTCGCCTCGACGAAGCCGCGGGCCATGCGGACCAGCCGCGGCCGCAGCGGGCCGCCGGCGCCGAGCGCCAGCAGGATGTCCGCCTGGAAGCGCACGAGCGTGCCCTCGACGATGGCGCGGTAGACGCCTTCCTTGCTGCCGAAGAAGTGATAGAGCGTCGGCTTCGTGACTCCCGCGGCCTCGCAGATCTCGCGCACGGAGGTCGCGTCGTAGCCCTTCTCGGAGAACAAAGCGAGCGCTCTGAGCAAAATACGCTCGTTGGATCGAACGTCCGGGTGCGTGTCGAGTTCGCTCACGGGTCTCTATACGTACCGGACGGTACACCCGTTCCGCGGTTTCGGGCCTGATCCCTTCGTGCTACGCTTCGCCAGATCCCCGAGGCCCGGGTTTCCCTCCCGGGCGTGCTTCGAGACCCGGGGACGGGTCCTGAAGGGGTTTTGAACCACCTGGGAAGCCCCCGCACAGGAGGGAGCTTGGCAGTCAGCGCGCAGGACGAGCAAAGGCTCGCCCTCTTCATCGACTTCGAGAACATCGCGATCGGCGTTCGGGACGCCCACTACCGCAAGTTCGACGTGAACCTCGTGCTCGAGCGGCTGCTCGACAAGGGCAAGCTGCTCGTCAAGAAGGCGTACGCGGACTGGAGCCGCTACTCCGACTACAAGCGCGCCTTCCACGAGGCCGCGATCGAGCTGATCGAGGTGCCGCAGAAGTCCGTCGGCGGCAAGAACTCGGCCGACATCCGGCTGGTCGTGGACGCCATGGACATGTCGTTCCAGAAGGAGCACATCAACTGCTTCGTGGTGTGCTCGGGCGACTCCGACTTCTCGCCGCTCGTCTCCAAGCTGAAAGAGAACAACAAGTACGTGATCGGCCTGGGGGTCAAGAACTCGACCTCCGACCTGCTGATCGAGAACTGCGACGAGTTCATCTTCTACGAGGACCTCGTGCGCGTGCAGCAGCGGCCGATGCCGGTCATCGCCGGCTCGCTGCCCGAGAAGCTGCAGGACTGCTTCAACCTGCTGGTGGACTCGCTGGTCGCGCTCCAGCGCGAGAACAAGGAGCTGCTGTGGGGCTCCATGGTCAAGGAGACCATGAAGCGCAAGCGGCCCTCGTTCAACGAGACCTACTACGGGTTCCGGACCTTCTCGCACCTGCTCGAGGACGCGCAGCGGCGCGGCATCGTCGTGCTGCGGCGCGACCAGCGCTCGGGCAGCTACATCATCGAGGACCTGGGCCCGGCCGCGCGCACGGAGGCGGCCGGCGCGGCCGAGGCCGCGGCCGAGCGCCCGAAGGCGGAGGCGGCGGCCGGCGACGGCGAGGCGGCCAACGGCGGCCGCCCGAGCCGGAGGCGGCGCGGCCGCGGCGGCCGGCGTGCGCGCGGCGGAGTGCCCGCCGGCGCCGAGGCCGGGCCGTCGCCCGCGGACGACGGCGAGGAGGACGTGGACGACGAGGCCGAGGAGGCGACGGCTCCGGAGGAACCGGAGCCCGCTGCCGCCGCGGCTGCGCCGCACGCGCCCGAGGGCGGCGAGCCGTCGCCCCAGCCGAACGCGGCCGGCGCGCCCGAGCGCGGTGGCGCCTTCTCGCTGTTCTCGTGGCTGCGGCGGGACCACGACCCCGAGGAGAAGAAGCCCTGAGCGGCCGCCGCCCGGCCCGCGATCAGGGCACGGGCAGCGTCAGCACGATGTCGCCGTCGGGGCGCTCCTGCAGCGACCCGCCGTGCATCTCGACGATCCGCCGCGCGACGGTCAGCCCGAGGCCGGCGTTGAGGGCGGTCGTCCGCGCGGGGTCGGGCACGCTGGCGTCGGCCTTCACCGCGATGTGGACGCCGTCGGACCAGACGCCGGCGCGAATCGCCAGCGGCGCGCTGTTGCTGCCGGCGCGCGTGCGCGCCTCGTCGGCCACGGCGCGCAGCGCGAGGCGCAGCAGCGTGGCGTCCGCCGAGACCAGCTCCGCGGCCGGGTCGAGGTCGACCGTGACCTCCGGCATGCGCAGCTCGGCCAGCAGGTCCTCGAGGTAGACGCTGTCGCGGCGGATCTCGCCGCGGCTGAAGGCCAGCAGCGAGCGGCCGTCCTGCAGCGCCGAGGACAGCGCCGGGGCGAGCCGCACGTACTGCTCGAGGAACCAGGGCGGCGCGTCGGAGCGGCCGCGGATCTCGCCGAGCTGGTCGCGCAGCTGCTCGATCGAGCGTACGACGCCCTCCAGCCCGCGCAGCGAGGCGCTGCCCGCCAGCGCCAGCTCGAGCGCGCGCTCGGCCGCCCGCACCGTGTGCAGCGTCGCCGCCAGCTCGAGCGCCGCCGAGAGAGAGCGCGGGATCTCGGCCAGACGCTCGAGCGCCTCGGCGCCCGGACGCGCCGTGTCCGGCGCGTAGTAGAAGACGGCGACGCCCTGCAGCCCGCCGGGGGTCCGAAACGGCACCACCAGCACCGCCGCGAAGCGGCCCTCCTTGGCTTCGAGCGCCTGGCCGAGGTCGAGGTTGTCGGCGGCCAGCGCGAACGACGGCGCCGGCCCCCGCGTCGCGCTCTCGGTGACGTGGCGCAGGGCGCCCGGCAGCGCCAGCACCGGGTCGGAGGCGAGCCCGAGCAGCGCCGCCGCGCGCGGCGGCTCGTTCCGCTGCAGCGCCCAGAAGGCGGCGTGATCGACGCCGGCCACGCGCGCCATGCAGGCGAGCACCGGACCGAGCGCCGCGTCGAGCGGCGTGCCGTCGAGGATCTGCTGTGCCGACTGCATCGAGCGCCGCAGGTCCTGAAGCTGCTCGCGCAGCGCGTCGCGCTCGTCGCGCAGCTCGGTCAGGGCCGTCCCCAGCTGCGCCGACGCCTCGGCGTAGCTCTCGACCAGCTCGCTGGCGCGCGCCTCGGGCGCGGGCAGCAGCGGGCGGTTGGGCTCGTCGAGCTTGGGCGGCGGCGAGACGCGCAGCACGGTGTGGCCGGTCGGCGGCGGCGGCGGCGGCGGGACGAGCGACGGCGCCGCGCCGGGGCGCGTGACCAGGACCGCCTGCGGTCGCGGCAGCGCCGGGCTGGTGAGGGCAGCGCCGACGGAAACGCCGGAGCCCCGCGTGGCGGGCTGTCCGACGACGACGGGAGGCGGCGGCGCTCCGGCGGCCGGCGGCGCGAGCATCGGGTTGCCGGAGGAGTCGAGCTTCAGCTTTCGGGCGCCGAACAGCTGCAGCACCGCCTCGTCGGCCCAGTCGCGGGCCGGCGAGCCACCCTTCACGTCCAGGATCGCGTACCGGCTCGCGAGGTCCTGCACGGTGCGGGCGAGAATCGCGGCGAAGGTCTCGAGCACGCCCTCGCCGCGCACGGCCACCGCCGGGATCGCGTCGGCGCGCCGCGCGTTCAGCGTGCGGTCGAGCGCCTCGATCTCCATCACCTGCGGCAGGTCCCGCTTGTTGTACTGGAACACCAGCGGCATGGAGGACGGGTCCAGGTGGTGCGAGAGCAGGTTCGCCGTCATCTCCCGGTAGCTCTGGATGTTCTCTTCCCAGCGGTCGAGCGCCGAGTTGGCCACGAAGACGAGCGAGTCGGCGCCCTTCAGCACCAGCCGCCGCGTCGCCGCGTACATCGCCTGGCCTGGCACCGCCAGCACCTGCAGGCGCAGGTCGAAGCCGCGGAAGCCCGTCGTCTTGAGCGGCAGCAGGTCGAAGAGGATCGTGCGGTCCTGCGCGGAGTTGACCGAGATCATCTCGCCGCGGCGGCGGGCGTCCGCGGTGCGGTGCAGGATCTGCAGGTTGGTCGTCTTCCCGCCGACGGGCGGGCCGTAGTAGACGATCTTGACCTTGATCGTGCGATCGCGATGGTTCAGCTCGACCATGCAGTGGTACCGGAGGCTGCGAGTGTACCGGCTGCGGCGCGCGCTGTCATGGTCCCGGCCACCGGGGCGAAGCTGCCGGGATGGGGCGAAGGCCCCGTGCCCCGGGGCCCTCCCTGGATCAACGCTGAGACGCTGGTAGCGCTACGGGGATTCGAACCCCGGTTTGATGGCTGAGAACCATCCGTCCTAACCCCTAGACGATAGCGCCGTTACGCAGTCTAGGAGCCGCTCCCGGGCAAGTCAAGAAGCGCAGCCGCGGCGGCGCCGGATCGCCCAGGGCCGCTGTGATAGCCTCGCAACCTGCCATGCCGGTGCGCACGCGCATTGCCCCCAGCCCGACCGGCGATCCCCACGTGGGGACCGCCTACGCCGCGCTCTTCAACTACGCCCTCGCGCGGAAGCACGGCGGCCAGTTCGTCCTGCGCATCGAGGACACCGACCGCGAGCGCAGCTCGCCGGCCAGCGAGGCGATGATCTTCGACGCCCTGCGCTGGCTCGGCCTCTCCTGGGACGAGGGCCCGGACGTGGGCGGGCCGTTCGGCCCGTACCGCCAGAGCGAGCGCGGCGCCGTCTACCGCGAGCACGCGCTGTCCCTGCTGCGCAGCGGAGCGGCCTACCCCTGCTTCTGCACGCGCGAGCGGCTCGACGCGCTGCGCGAGCAGCAGAAGGCGAAGAAGCTGAACTTCGGCTACGACGGCCGCTGCCGCGCCCTGCCGCGGGAGCAGGCGGACGCGCGCGCCGCGGCGGGCGAGCCGCACGTGGTGCGCCTGGCGATGCCGGAAGGCGGCGAGACGGTCGTGCGCGACCTCCTGCGCGGCGAGGTGCGCTTCGCCAACGCGCAGGTCGACGACCAGGTCCTGCTCAAGAGTGACGGCTTCCCGACCTACCACCTGGCGAACGTGGTCGACGACCACCTGATGGGGATCACGCACGTGATCCGCGCGGAGGAGTGGCTCTCCTCGCTGCCCAAGCACGTCACGCTCTACCGCGGCTTCGGCTGGGAGCCGCCGGTCTTCTGCCACCTGCCGCTGCTGCGCAACGCCGACCGCTCGAAGATCTCGAAGCGCAAGAACCCGGTCAGCCTCAACTTCTACCGCCGGGCGGGCTACCTGCCGGAGGCGCTCATCAACTACCTCGCGCTGATGGGCTGGGCGATGCCGGACGAGCACGAGGAGTTCTCGCTCGAGGAGTTCGTCGCCCAGTTCACCCTCGAGCGCATCTCGCTGGGCGGGCCGGTGTTCGACGTCGAGAAGCTGCGCTGGCTGAACGGCAAGTACCTGCGGCGGCTCACGCCGCGCGAGCTGCTGGAGCGGCTGCGGCGGCAGCTGCTGGCCGAGGACCACCTGCTCGCGGTGCTGCCGCTGGTGCAGGAGCGCATCGACACGCTCGAGGGCTTCTTCGAGTACGCCTCGTTCTTCTTCACGGGCGAGCTGCAGTACGGCGCCGACGCGCTCGCGGCCATGGTCCCCAGGGGCCGGACGCCGCTGGAGGTCTCCAAGGTGCTGCGCGCCGTGCTCGAGGAGGAGATCGACCCGGTCCTCGAATGGAGGAAGGACGTCGTGGAGGCGGCGCTGCGCCGGTTCGCGGAGAAGTCGGGCTGGGCCGCGGGCGAGCTGTTCATGGCGCTGCGCGTCGCCAGCACCGGCCGGGCGGCCTCGCCACCGCTGTTCGAGACGCTCGCCGTGCTGGGCAAGGAGACCTGCCGGCGCCGCCTGCGGCGCGCGACCGAAGTGCTGAAGGGAACCAAGTAGGAGCTGAGATGGACGACACCCCGGCGGCCGCCGAGCGCGAGCGGACCGACTTCATCCGCGAGATCGTGGCGGAGGACCTGCGTAGCGGAAAGCACCGCACGGTGGTGACCCGCTTCCCGCCCGAGCCCAACGGCTATCTCCACATCGGCCACGCCAAGTCGATCTGCCTCAACTTCGGCATCGCCCGCGAGTTCGGCGGGCGCTGTCACCTGCGCTTCGACGACACCAACCCCACCAAGGAGGAGCAGGAGTACATCGACGCGATCGAGCAGGACGTGCGTTGGCTCGGCTTCGACTGGGGCGAGCACCTGTACCACGCGTCGGACTACTTCGAGCAGCTCTACGAGTGGGCGCTGCACCTGGTGAGGGCCGGCAAGGCCTACGTCGACGACCTGTCGGCGGACCAGATCCGCGAGCACCGCGGGACGCTCACCGAGCCGGGCCGCGACAGCCCCTACCGCGGCCGCTCGCCCGAGGAGAGCCTCGACCTGTTCGCGCGCATGAGGAAGGGCGAGTTCCCTGACGGCGCGCGCGTGCTGCGGGCGAAGATCGACATGGCGTCGGGCAACATCAACCTGCGCGATCCCGTGCTCTACCGGATCCTGCACGCCACGCACCCGCGCACGGGCGACGCCTGGTGCGTGTACCCGACCTACGACTTCGCACACGGGCAGTCCGACGCGATCGAGGGCATCACGCACTCGATCTGCACGCTGGAGTTCGAGGACCACCGGCCCCTCTACGACTGGCTGATCGAGAACCTGCCGTTGCCGTCGCGGCCGCGGCAGTACGAGTTCGCGCGGCTCAGCCTGAGCTACACCGTGCTCTCGAAGCGCTTCCTGCTCAGGCTGGTCGACGACGGCCGCGTGCGGGGCTGGGACGACCCGCGGATGCCCACGATCAGCGGCATCCGCCGGCGCGGCTTCCCGGCGCAGGGGGTGCGCGACTTTGCCGCCGTGATCGGCGTCGCCAAGAGCAACAGCGTCGTGGACTACGCCCTGCTCGAGCACTGCGTGCGCGGCGTGCTCAACCGCGAAGCGCGGCGCTTCTTCGCCGTGCTGCGGCCGCTCAAGCTGGTGATCGAGAACTACCCGGAGGGCCAGGTCGAGGAGCTCGAGGCGGTGAACAATCCGGAGGACAAGACGGGTGCGGCCGGCACGCGCACGGTGCGCTTCTCGCGCGAGCTGTGGATCGAGCGCGAGGACTTCATGGAGCAGCCCCCGAAGAAGTTCTACCGCCTGGCGCCCGGCCGCGAGGTGCGCCTGCGCTACGCGTATCTCGTCACCTGCCGCGAGGTGGTGAAGGACGCCGCCGGCGAGATCGTGGAGCTGCGCTGCTCCTACGACCCGCAGACGCGCGGCGGCGACGCGCCCGACGGCCGCCGGCCGAAGGCGACCCTGCACTGGGTGTCGGCCGCCGACGCGGTCGCGGCGGAGGTTCGCCTCTACGACCACCTGTTCACGCGCGTCGACCCGGGCGCCGACGGCGATCTCGTCGCCGACCTCAGCCCGAGGTCGGAGGAGGTGCTGCAGGGCTGCCTGCTGGAGCCGGCCCTGGCGTCGGTGCCCGTCGGCCAGCCGGTGCAGTTCGAGAGGCTCGGCTACTTCTGCCCGGATCCCGACTCCAAACCCGGCCATCCGGTCTTCAACCGCACGCTCACGCTGAAGGACACCTGGCTGCGTCTGCAGGCGAAGGGCAGGCAGGACGACTGAGCGGCCGGCCCGGCGGGAGCGGCCCCGCCGCCTAGGCCTGCGGCGGAGCGGGCGGCGGTTGAGGCTTGAGCGAGCGGGCGACGAGCCCGAGGCCGCCAGCCAGCAGCACCAGCATGAGCAGCGTCTCGAACAGGCTCGTGGGCTCGAAGTAGACCCGGAGGTTCATCAGGACGCCGAGGAACACGATCAGCGCTCCGCCGAGGGTGAGCACCCAGCCGAGCCGGCTGCGTCCGTCGTAGAAGAGCAGCCCCGCACCGGCGACCAGCGGCAGCAGCGACAGACCGAACGTGTGGCCGTTCCAGAGGCTCCAGAAGCCGCTCGTGACCGTGACGCGCTGGGTCAGCAGGTACGCCCCGGCGACGGCCATCGCCAGGCCGACGAAGAAGCCGCCGGCGCCGCCCTGCGTCCCGCCCGCGCCCCGCATGGCGACCCGGGCTCCTAGGACGCCGCCGCCGGCTTCAGGCGGGACTTGGGCACGCGCTCGCGCGGGATGTTGTAGCGCTGCAGCCGCAGGTAGACGGTGCGCCGTGTGACACCCATCATTCGCGCGACGCGCGCGATGTTCCACTCGTTGCGGTTGAGCAGCAGCAGCAGCTTCTCGCGCTCCATGTCCTCGACCGGCGTCCGCTCGAGGTAGGTCTCCCAGGCGTCGGTCGAGCCGCGGCGCGGCGAGGCCGTCTCCGTCACCGACTTCGCGATGATCCGCGAGAACTTCGCCAGCCGCTCGAGGTCGTGGCTGTCGCAGAAGTGCGGCTCCTGGCTGTCCACGTACAGCAGCGCGAGCAGGTGCTCTTCCTGGAGCACGGGCACGATCGCGAAGCTCGCGGGCGCGGGCCGCTCGGCCGAGACCGCGATCCGGCGCTCGCTCGCGCAGTCGGCGACGTAGAAGGTCTCCCCGCGGCGCAGGGCGTCCTGCTGCGCGCTCCAGGCGACGGGCACGACGTCGAGCACGGCCTGGTCGATGCCGCGCGAGGCGAACAGGGTGGGTGGTCCCTCGCAGGTGAACACCGCGCCGCTGCGGCCGTTCAGGAGCGACATCACCACTTCGAGCGTCCGCTCGGCGAGCCTGCGAGGGTCGTCCGCCCCCACGACCAGCTCGGTGAATTGATCGATCAGGTCAACGCGACGTGCCATCGCGCACCTCCCCCAGGATCGTCAGTATCCACCCAGACTGGCAAATGTCAAGTCGATGCGGGCGAAGTTTTCTCATTTGCCACCGGAAATCAGCCACAACCGATCATATCTATTACTAAAACCGTATATATTCCGGATCTGGGCTGCGTTTTCATGTGTCGCAAGTCCGAGAGCATTACCCGGGGCGGATCCAATCGTGTCGTTTCTTGAACGGATCCTCGCGGTAGGCACTGCCGCGCCGGGCTCGCGCCGGGCGGCCTGCCGCGATACCTTCCGGGGATGCGCTTTCTCGCCTTCCTGTCGTTGCCTCTGCTGGCCGCCGCCGCCGTGGCGGGCGACCCCGGCGAGCGGGCGAAAGCGGCCGCCCATGCCGCGCGCGAGTACCGGCGCGCGCACGAGCAGGCGATCGTCGACGAGCTGCTGGCGCTCGTCGCGATTCCGAACGTCGCCTCCGACCACGAGAACGTCGAGAGGAACGCCGCGGCGATCGTCTCGATGTTCGCCCGGCGCGGAGTCCCGGCTCGCCTGTTGCGCGTCGAGGACGCACCGCCCCTGGTCGTCGCCGACTGGCTCTCACCCGGTGCCACGGAAACGATCGCCTTCTACGCGCACTACGACGGGCAGCCGGCCGACCCCGCGAAGTGGAGCACGCCCCCGTGGCAGCCGGTCGTCAGGGAGGAGAGGGTCTGGGGACGCTCGACGAGCGACGACAAGGCCCCGATCGTCGCCATGCTCGCGGCGATCGACGCTCTCCGGGCGGCGCGCGTCGTGCCCACGGTGAACGTCCGCTTCGTCCTCGAGGGGGAGGAAGAGGCCGGCTCGCCGCACCTGGCCGCCTACTTCGAGCGGTACCGGAAGGCGGTCGTGCCGGACGCGTGGCTGATCTGCGACGGTCCGGTTCACCAGAGCCGCAGCATGCAGCTGTACTTCGGAGCGCGTGGCGTCGTCGGGCTCGAGATCACGACCTACGGGGCGACGCGCGCCCTGCACAGCGGCCACTACGGCAACTGGGCGCCCAACCCCATCGTCGTGCTGACGCACCTCATCGACGAGATGCGCGACACCGAGGCACGCATCCTGATTCCGGGGTTCTACGACGACGTCGCTCCGATCTCTCCCGGCGAGCGGGAGGCGCTCGCCGCAATGCCGTCGATCGAGGCGGATCTGGGACGCGAGCTGGCACTCGGGCGCACCGAAGGGGCGGGGCGCTCCCTGGGGGAGCAGATCCTGGCACCTGCGATGAACCTCCGTGGGATCGAGGCCGGGCGAGTCGGCGCAGCCGCCGCGAACGCGATTCCGAGCGAGGCCCGGGCATCGGTCGACTTCCGGCTGGTCCCGAAGCAGACTCCCTCGCGCGTCCGAGAAGAGGTCGAGCGGTTCGTCAGCGAACGCGGATTCTTCGTCGTGCACGAGGCGCCGGCTGCCGCGACGCTCGCGGCTCACGCAAACGTGGTCCGACTGGACTGGGAAGCGGGATACCCCGCCAGCCGCACGCCGCTCGACGCGCCTTTTGCCAAGCGTGTGTTCGCGGCCGTCTCGGCCGGGATGGGAACGCCGCCCTTGCGCGCGCCGTCGTTGGGCGGCAGCGTGCCGATGTTCCTGTTCGCGGACGGAGGACGGATTCCCGTGGTCGGCGTTCCGATCGTCAACCACGACAACAATCAGCACGCCGCGAACGAGAACCTGCGGCTCGAGAACCTCCGGCACGGGATCGAGGTGTTCGCGGCCTTGTTCGCCGGCATCTGAGGCTCACCTTCGGAGCCGGCAATGCCTCACCTGCGGCGGAAAGAGACCGCATGCGAATCCTGAACCGCACCGACATTCGGGCCGTGGTCGACACCACCGCGCTCATCGACACGGTCGCCGCGGCCATGCGGGCCGTCTCCGAGGGCAGGACGGACATGCCGCTGCGCAGCGTGATCTCCCTCGGCAATGGACGGCGCTTCGGCATCATGCCCGGGGCGATGTGCCAACCGGACGTGCACGGCGCCAAGCTGTTGAGCCTCTATCCCGACAATCCGCGGGCCGGCCGGTCCTCGCACAGCGGCCTGATGGTGATCTTCGAGGCGGAGACGGGGCTGCCGAAGGCCTGCATCGACGCGGCCGAGCTCACGGCCGTGCGCACGGCAGCAGCGACCGCGGTCGCGACCAGGGCGCTGGCACGGCGTGATGCCGGCACCGCGGCCATCATCGGCTGCGGCGAGCAGGCGCAAGCGCACATCGCCGCCCTGCGCGCCGTGCGGCCGATCCGGCGGATCGTCGTCTGGGGGCGTGATCCGCTGAAGGCCAGGCAGTTCGCCGGCGAGCACGAGCTGGAAGTGGCCGGCACCGTCGCCGCGGCGGTGGCGGAGGCCGACATCGTCTGCACCACCACGCCGTCCACCAGCCCCTTGTTCTCCGCCGAGCTGCTGCGTCCCGGCCTGCACCTGAACGCGGTCGGTGCCAGCATTCCGGTGATGCAGGAGATCGCGACGGAGGTCGTGCCGAGGGTACGGTTGGTCACCGACCACCGGCCCTCGCTGGAGGCCCAGGCGGCCGAAGTGATCGACGCCCGCAGGCGCGGCCTGATCGCCAGGGATCATCCCATCGCCGAGATCGGCGAGGTGCTGAACGGCACCGCCCCCGGGCGAAGCGACGAGCGGGAGGTCACGCTGTACCGCTCGCTCGGTGTGGCCGCGCAGGACCTGACGGCG
Source organism: uncultured Acidobacteriota bacterium (assembly GCA_963831755.1). Classification (GTDB taxonomy): domain Bacteria; phylum Acidobacteriota; class Vicinamibacteria; order Fen-336; family Fen-336; genus DATBSL01. Next base: position 173,770 of record CAWHRC010000023.1, on the reverse strand, counting down.
GCGCTGTTCATCCTCGAGCGCGCCGAGGCAGCCGGGCGCGGCGTCGTGGTGGACTGGGCGTAGACGATCCCTGCGTGCAAGCCTGCGCCGCGCGCCGAGGCGGCGGCGTCCGAACGGTCGGCTCCCGCCCCTCCAGGTGGCCGCACGCTCGCGGCCGCCTCACTCACGCACGGATTCGATCGCCCAGGGGAAGAAAGGTCTGTATCCTTGTTCTCGCCAGTCAACGGCTGACCGCCTCGGTAGAGGCCGGTTGTGCCGACAAGTCCCGCGCCAACAGGGGACGGCAAATGCAGAGCTTTGCCGGACGTGAACGTCGGAGACGCGACCTGGCCGGTCGGGTCGCCAGGGCCACATACCCGGTTCGTCAATCGGTCGGCGAGTTCGTCGAGGGTTTGCCCTGCAACGTGATCGGCCACCACTGGGTGGAGATCCCGCAGTTGTGGCGCAGCAGGGCGAGCGACGGGCATCGGATGCGCTTCAAGTGCTCACGCTGCTCCATGAGAGGGGGATCGAGCTGACAAGGGGAAGGCCTGGGGACGCCTTTGCGGCCGCCACGGCCGCTGCGCATGGCGTGGCCCTGCTCACGGGCGTCGAGCTGACGTCACAATCGGTGGGCTGTCGGCCAGGCGAGAGCCTGCCAACCCGCGGCAGGCGCGGCGCTACGCGCCCGTGACCTCGAAGTCGATCCACTGCAGCGCCGCGCCCCCCTTGGCGCCCCGCGCGGCATCGAGCACGGTCACCTCGAGCGTGTAGTCGCCGGGCTCGATCCGGGAGCCGAGCCGCAGCACGCCGGCGACTGTGACCGGGGCGTCCACGGAAGCCGCCGAGAACTCCAGCGGGCCGGCGGCGACGTCCTCGAGACGGACTCCGTCGCGATACAGGTTCAGCTGGACGTTCAGGCGAGGCTCGCCGCTCGACCGTTCTCGGCGGGCGTTGTACACCGCGAATGCGTACGCCAGCGACGAGCCCGGCCGAAACCGCCGAACGGCCGGGCTAAGTGGACGCGCCTGCGAGTCTCGGAAGGTCAGGGTTCAGGCATAGAGCCGCTCGACCGCCTCGCGGTGGCGCTCGAGAATCACGCGACGCTTCAGCTTGAGCGTCGGCGTCAGCTCCCCGGCCTCGACGCTCAGCTCGCGCGGCAGCACGGCGAAGCGCTTGATCGTCTCGTAGCGGGCGAGCGTGGCGTTGATCGCCTCGACCTGCTTCTCCAGGTGGGCCCGGAACGCGGGGCAGGCGGCGGCCTCTTCCGGCGTCCGCGCCGGGCTGCCGGCTCCGGCCGCTTCGGCCGCGACACGCGCCGGGTCGAGGGTCAGCAGCGCGACGACGTAGGGCCGCCGGTCGCCGACGGCCACGGCCTGCGACACGGCCGCGATCTGCTTGAGCCTGCCCTCGAGGTACTGCGGCGCGACGTTCTTGCCGCCCGAGGTGATGAGCAGCTCCTTCTTGCGGTCGGTCACCCGCAGGAAGCCCTCGCCGTCGAGCTCGCCCACGTCGCCCGAGTGCAGCCAGCCCTGGCCGTCGACCGCCTCGTGCGTGGCCTCGTCGTTGCGGTAGTAGCCGGCGAAGACGTGCGGGCCGCGGATCAGGATCTCGCCGTCGTCGGCGATCCGCAACTCGGTGCCCGGGATCGCGCAGCCGGCCCGGCCGAGCCGATAGCGCGCAGGGACCGACATCGTGGTCGGCCCCGTGCACTCGCTCATGCCGTAGATCTCCATGATCGGCATGGCCAGGCTCTGGAAGAAGTCGAGCGTCTCCTTCGCAATGGGGGCCGCCGAGACGACCAGCATGCGCGCCTGGTCGAGCCCCAGCCGATCGCGCACCGTCCGGAAGACCAGGCGCTCGGCGAGGCCGTAGCCCCGGGGCCTGGGCCTCCCCTGCTGGTCGGCGTAGCCGCCGGCCAGTCCCTTGCCGCGGGCCCAGGCGGCCACGCGCCGGCGCAGGGGGCCCGCCTCGGCGCCCTTGGCCTGCACGGCGGCCTGGATCTTCTCCCACACGCGCGGCACGCCGAGGAACACGTGCGGGCGCACCTCGCGCAGGTCCGCGGGCAGCTTCTCGATGCTCTCGGCGAAATGGACGCAGGCGCCCGTCGCCATCGACAGCAGGTGGGAGACGACCTGCTCCGCGATGTGCGACAGCGGCAGGTAGCTGATCAGCCGGTCCCCGGCAGTGACCGGCACGATCTCCTGGGCGCGCTCGGCGATGAACACCAGGTTGCGGTGGGTGAGCATCACGGCCTTCGGCGTACCGGTAGTGCCGGAGGTGTAGATGAGCGTGCAGACGTCCGTGCCGCGCACGGCGGCCGACCGTCGCGCGACCTCGGCCTCGTGCGCCTCCCGACCCAGGGCCAGGAACTCCTCCCAGCCCAGCACCCCCGGCGCTGGCGGGCCGTCCATCTGCACGATCGCCTTGAGCCCGCCGGGCCGGCCCTGGCCCTCGAGGCGGGCGAGCGCGTCACGACCGTCGACGAAGGCGACCGCGGCCTCGGCGTGCTCGGCGATGTAGCGGCACTGCTCGGGCGTGCTGTTCGTGTAGATGCCCGCCGGCCGCGCGGCCACGCTGATCGCGGCGAGGTTGGCGACGAACCACTCGGGCCGGTTGCCGGCGAGGATCGCGACGCCGCGGGAAGGCTCGACGCCGAGCGCCACCAGCGCGCGCGCGGCCTGACGCACTGCGTCACGATAGCCGCTCCAGCTGGTGTGCTGCCATGCGCCGTCGCGCCGGCGCGCCATCGCCGGGCGCTGCGCGTGGGCCGCGGCGGTCGCGGCGAAGACCTCGAGGATCGCCTCGGCCATGGCTGCGCCCAACCTACGGGCGGCCCCGGCCCCTGTCAAGGGCGAGAGGCCGGCGAGCCAGGCTGCCGGCGGCCCCCGGCAGCCGCGGGCCGCGGGTATACTCGCCGCTCCGCCGCGGAGGCCCTCTCATGCGTGTTCGCCCCATTCGCCTCGTCGCGCCCGCCGTTTCCAGCCTCGGTGGCCCGGCCATCCTCCTGCTGCTGGCGCTGCCGGGGCGTACAGCCCTGGCGGCGGAGAGCGGGCCCGCGGACCTGGTGCTGAGGGGCGGACGCGTCCACACGCTGGACGCGGCGCGGCCGCGCGCCACGGCCGTGGCGATCCGCGGCAACCGCATCGTGGCCGTCGGCGAGGCAGCCGAGCTGGCTCCCCAGGTCGGGCCCAGGACGCGTGTCGTCGAGCTCGCGGGCCGGACGGTCGTACCCGGCTTCAACGACTCCCACGCCCACCTGCTGGGCATCGGGTTCTCCCGCCTCGACCTGGACCTCAGCGGGACGCGGAGCTTCGCGGAGCTGCTCGAGCGCGTCGCCGCGGCCGTGAAGTCGCACCGGCCGGGCGAGTGGATCCGCGGGCGTGGCTGGCACGAGGGCAAGTGGGCCTCCCCGCCGCCGGGCGCCGTGCGCGGCTTTCCCGTGCACGACGCGCTCAGCGCCCTCTCGCCCGACAACCCCGTGCTGCTGGAGCGCGCGGACGGCCACGCTCTGCTGGCCAACGCGCGAGCGATGGCGTTGCGCGGGATCACGCGGGAGACGCAACCGCCCGCGGGCGGCGAGCTGATCCGGGACGCGCACGGCGAGCCCACGGGCGTCTTCGTCGACAACGCGCAGGCCCTGCTGGCGCCACCCGAGCGCACGCCGCAGGAGAACGCGCGAGCGCTCGAGCGGGCGCTGGACGAGTGCGCGGCCAAGGGCGTCACGAGCCTGACCGACGCCGGCGAGCCGCTCGACTTGATCGCCCTGTACCGCGGGGCGGCGGCCGCGGGGCGGCTGCGCACACGGCTCTACGTGATGGCCCAGGGCCTCGAGACGATGCGCGCGCTCGGCTCGCCCGAGATCGGCCTGGGCGGCGGGATGCTCACGATCCGCGCGGTCAAGATGTACGCGGACGGCGCGCTCGGCTCGCGCGGGGCGGCGCTGCTCGAGCCCTACTCCGACGACCCGGGCAACACGGGCCTGCTGCTGACGACACCCGAGAGAATCCTCGAGACGGCGCGCTTCGCACTGGCGCACGGTTTCCAGGCGGCGACGCACGCGATCGGCGACCGCGCCAACCGCATCGTGCTGGACGCCTACGCGCGGGCGCTGGCGGAGGCGCCTGGGACGCCTTCACCCCGCTTCCGGGTCGAGCACGCGCAGGTCCTCGACGCCGCGGACATCCCCCGCTTCGCACGCCTGGGCGTCCTCGCGTCGATGCAGGGCGTGCACTGTCCCTCAGACCGGCCGTGGGCGATCGCGCGGCTGGGACCCGTGCGCATCCGCGAGGGCGCCTACGCCTGGCGCAAGCTGCTCGCGAGCGGCGCGCGCATCTTGAACGGCACGGACGCGCCGGTCGAGGACGTCTCGCCGATCCAGAACTTCCACGCCACGGTCACCCGGCAGGACGCGAACGGCCAGCCGCCCGGGGGATTCGACCCCGACCAGAGGCTGACGCGCGAGGAGGCGCTGCGCACGCTCACGCTGGACGGCGCCTACGGCAACTTCGAGGAGGAGACGAAGGGCTCGCTGGCGCCCGGGAAGCTCGCCGACCTCGTGGTCCTCTCGCAGGACCTGCTTTCCGTGCCGGACGACGCGCTGATGCGGACCGAGGTCCTGATGACGATCGTGGACGGCCGGATCGTCTACGAGAAGCCCTGACCAACCTTCCTCCTCGCGGCCTGTACTTCCCTGCGAGGAGGTGTCATGGAGACTGGCGACCGGCGGTGGCTCTGGCTCGTCGATCACTTGCCGCACGCCCTGGGGCTGGCGTGCCTGGTGCTGGGTGCGACGGTAGCGCCCGCAGTGCTGCCGCTCGGCTGGGTCGCGCTCGGCCTCGCGCTCTTCACCTGGCTGGCCGAGGCGGAGGGATTCGCCTTGCCCCGCCCGGGCCGCAGGCCGATCCTGGGCTACGGCTGCCACGAGGTCCCGCTGGCCTTCGCCGTACGGCACGGCGGCCGCTGCCTGCTCTTCAGCCGCGACGAAGACCCGGTCAGCGGCGCCTGGGCGGCGGAGTACACGGTGCGCGAGCTGTCGGGCTTCGACGCGGCGGGGCTGCGTGGCATCCGCGGCGCCTTCCCGACCCCCGCCGAGCGCGGTGGGGCGAGGCTGGCGCAAGTGCCGGTGACGGCGCTGCGCTTCGAGCACCGAGAGCGCACGAGCTACGTGCTGAGCGCCTCGCTGGCGCGCGCGCTCAGGGCCGCGAGCTGACCGCCGGGGCGGGGCGCGGCCGGCCGGGGCGCGGCCGGCTGATCAGGTTCGCGAGCAGCCGCCAGCTGCCCGGCACTCCCGCGGGCACCTGGCGGAACAGCGCCAGGCCCACGTAGGTCCAGGTGCCGCGGCCGACGGCCGCGTCGACCAGCATCCCGCGCTTCTCTCCCGGGTTGTACGGGAAGGGATCGCTGGCGGCCAGGAGGTCCGTGTAGCGCGGGTCGCGTGGCGAGAGGAACTGGATCCCCCGCTCCTGGACCCAGCCGGCCCAGTCGCTGTCGCCGATCCGGTTGGGCGTGCTGAGCAGCGGGTGGCACGGCACGAGCACGCGCACGGGGGCCGTCTCGTCGCTGATCCGCTCGGAGCTGACGAGCGCCGGGTACGGCGTGAAGGGGCTCGAGGAGGCGGCGGCGACGCCAGCGGAGAGCCGGTTGAACGGGTCCCGGTTGTACTGCACGACGAGGTGTCCGCCGGCCTCGACCCAGCGCAGCAGCCGTCCGTTCGACGCGCGCAGGTCGGGCCGCGTGTCGTAGGCGCGGATTCCGCAGACGATCGTCGTGAAGCGGCCGAGGTCGCCGAAGGCGAGGTCGTCGGCGCCGAGCCGCACGAGCGGCACGCCGAGGCGCTCGATCGCGTCCGCGACGGCGTCGCCGGAGCCCATCACGTAGCCGACCGACGCGCCGGCCGCCGTGCGCACGTCGAGCGCCAGCAGGCGCGCCTCGGCCGGGCGCACCAGCTGGCGCCGCTGCACGTGCTGGTACTCGACCACCTGCAGCCCGTCGCGGTACTCGCGTCCTCCCGCGACGGCCAGGCCCCGGACGACGGCGGGCCCCGGCGCGAGGCGCAGCGGCGGCGTCACCTCGAACCGTCCGCCGAGCTCCTCCCCCTCGTAGGCGAAGCGCAGCGGCACGACCCGCGGCCGGACCGACCAGCCCGGCGGGGCCTCGAGGCGCAGCTCGGCCTCGCCGCCTCCCGGAGCGTTGCGCCGGGCGAACGCCCGAACCTCGATCGGCCGGGCGGCAGCGGCCGTGTGGAGGGGTACCGCCGCAATCTCCGGAGTGACGCGCACCGCCAGCTCGGGCACCACCTCGACCACGTGTCGCTTCTCGCCGCCGACGAACGGACCGTCGTAGCGGAAGACCGCCGGGGCTCGGAGCGTCGTCTCGACCCCGGCGACCCGCTCGCGCGCGCGGACGGCCACCTCCGGCGGGGCCCATGGCAGCGTGGGGTCCGCCGGGAAGACGAGCTCATTGCGGTCCCGCTCGGCCATCCGCTTCCAGTAGGGTTGCGACACGCGGGCGTCCTCGGCGACCCGCACCGTGAAGTGAAGCCTGCGCGAGCCGCCCGCCGGCAGCGTTCCCGGCTCGCCGTCGCGGCGGACCGCCGACCAGCCGCGCGGCACGTCGAAGGCGACCTCGTCCAGGTCCATCGGCCGCGAGGCCTGGTTCCACACCGACACCGTGACGCCGAAGGCCTGTCCGGGCGTCACGAGGCCGTCGTCGGCGCGGGCCTCGAGCACGACACCCTCCGCACGCGCGAGCGCCGCCTCGACGTCCGCGGCCTCTTCGTCGAGTCGCTCGCCGATCTCGGCGCGCGCGGAGGCCTCGGGCACGCGGGCCTCGAGCTCGTGCCCGAGGGCCCGGGTCGCGGACAGGGCCTCGGCGAGCGCCGGCACGGCCTTCTCGGGTGCGGCGGCGGCGAAGGCGGCCCGGGCGGCGTCGGCCCGCGCCTGCAGCGACGCGAGGGCGGCCGGCAGCTCGCTCGACGGCGCGAAGCGGGCGAGCCCGCACAGCGTCGTGTCGACGCCCTGCAGGATGTCCTTTTCCGGCCCCTGCGGTCTGGGCTCGGCGTCGAGCAGCGTGTAGACGCCCTCGGCCGGGCCGGGGTCCGCCACCAGCTGCGCCGACATCTGGCAGCGGTGCATGGCCCGCGCGCGGCTGCCGATCTGCTGCCAGGTCATGCCGAGCAGCGGATCGTAGATGCCGGTGGGGAGGCGGACCGGCGGCGCGCCGCCCAGCCCCTCGCTCCCGCCGCCGACGCCGCCGACGTAGATCTTGGAGGCCTGCCACGGCCGCAGGCCTTCGCCGAGCTGCTCCGGGAAGCGCGTGGGGTCGGCCGCCGCGCGAAACGCCTCGGCGGCCAGGCGACCGGCGGCCTGGTGGTGCTGCCCGCCGCCGGCGCCCGTGAGCGGCAGCGTCAGCATCACGTCGGGGCGGAAGGCGCGGACGACGCGCACCACGTCGCCCAGCGTCTCCTCGTGGCCCCACTTGGCGAAGGTCTCCTCCACGCTGAAGGAGTAGCCGAACTCGTACGCGCGGCCGAAGTACTGCTCGACCGCGTCGTAGCGGTGCAGCGCGAGCAGCTCCTCCGTGCGCAGCACCCCGAGCGCCTCGAACAGCTCCGGGCCGATCGCGTTCTGCCCGCCCTCGCCGCGGGTCAGCGTGAGCAGCGCGGTCCGCAGGCCCAGGCCGCGCGAGAGGCGGACGAGGACGCCGTTGTTCTCGTCGTCGGGGTGGGCGGTCACGTAGAGCACGCGGCCGCTCACGCCGACGCGTCGCAGCGCGAGGCCCGTCCCGCAAGCCCCGCGGTCGAAGTCGAGCGGGACGAGCGGGGCCTCGGCCGGGGCGAGCGACGAGCCGGCGGCGAGCGCCGCGCAGACGGCCAGGGACGCCAGTACACGCCGGAGCGGTGGGGACATGCCCACGATTGTAGGCTGCGGAATAATGCCCGCATGAAGCCCTTTGGACAGTACCCCGAGGACAAGGAGCCGCCGAAGGCCGTCTCGGCGCTCGCCCTTCAGGTGGAGGCCGACGGGGGACACGTGCTGGCCGTCTACCGCGAGCCGGTCGGCGACCACTGGCAGCTGTTCTGCCTGCTGCCGCTCGCCGCGGTCGAGCCCACGCCCTACCAGCGCGACCTCTCGCCCACGCACACGAAGCGGCTCACCGAGGTCGTCAGGAAGATCGATCGCTTCGTCGACCCGGTCGTCGTCGTCTCGCCCCGCCCGGGCCTGTACTGGACGCCCAACGGCCACCACCGGCGCGCGGCGCTCGCGAAGCTCAAGGCCGACCTGGTGCCCGCGATCCTGGTGCCCGAGCCGGAGGTGGCCTACCAGATCCTGGCGCTCAACACCGAGAAGGCCCACAACCTGAAGGAGAAGGCGCTCGAGGTGATCCGCATGTACCGCGCGCTGGCCGCGGAAGAGCCGCGCAGCTCCGAGAAGGACTGGGAGCTCCAGTTCGAGTCGCCACACTTCGCGACGCTCGGCCTGCTGTACGAGGAGAACAAGCGCTTCGCCGGGGGCGCTTTCGCGCCGATCCTGAAACGCGTCGACCGGTTCTTGGACGGGCGGCTGCCGCGCACGCTCGACGAGCGCGCCGGGCGCGCGGCGAAGGTGAAGGCCGCGGACGAGGCGCTCGGCCGTGCGGTGACGGCGCTCAAGAAGCGCGGCATCAATCACCCCTACGTGAAGAACTACGTGCTCGCGCGCACCACGCCGCTCACGCGCGCGCGCAAGACCGTGCCCTCCTTCGACCAGGCCTTCGACCGGCTGCTGGCGAACATCGAGGCCTTCGACGTGACGAAGGTCCGCTACGAGGAGATCCGGCAGGCCGCCGTGTTCGCGGCGCCGCCCGCCGAATAGAGCCTGGGCCGGAGCCCGAAGCGGCCGCTGTCTCAGCGGCGCCTGAACGTCAGGACGAGCTTGAGGTTGAGGCTGAGCCGGCTGGTCCCGGGCGCGACCTCGATGTCGATCGGGACCTCGACCTCGGCCACCTCCGCCTCCGGCTCGACCGCCGGCTCGGGCGGCGGGCGCACGGGCGGCGCCGAGGGCAGCGGCGGCCTCGAGGGCGCCCGCGCGGGCGGCGCCGGCTCGAGCTCGTCCAGCTCCTCGAGCTCCATCTCGACGTCGTCGGGGATGCCGGGCGTGTTGATCCGCCGGCGCAGGTCGTCGGCCTCGTCGCGCTTCGTGATCAACGTGTTCTGCGGCGGATGCGACCCCACTGGCGGCGGCGGCGGCGGCTCCGGCGGCACGGGCGGCCGGGTCGGCATTTCCGGGGCCGGTGCGTGCGCGAGCGCGGGCGGCGAGGCTGAGCTCACCGGCCGGAGCGACGGCGGGGCGGTGGTCGAACGGGCGGCGGCGGGTGCTGGCGAGGGGGCGCCAACCGCTGGCCGAGGCGAGGGCGGGCCGGCGGCCGGACGGGCCGCGCCCGCGGCGGAGGCCGGGCGAACAGGCTCGAGGGGCGGCGGGGTCGGGTCGACCTCGATCGGAGGCAGCGAGCCGGGACTGGAAAAGGGCGCGGCACGCGGCGGACCCGGCGTCAGGCCCGAGGGTGGGGCGGAGAGCTCGCTCAGCAGGTCGTCTGCGGCGGCGGCGGGCGAGGCCAGGGCCGGGCTGGACGGCTGGCGCGCCGCCGGCGCGGGCGGCCGTCCGCCCGGCGGCGTGCCGCCCTCGCCGTAGCGGGCCGAGAGCGACTTGAACACGAGCTTGGTGACGGCCTTCAGCGTCTCCTCGACCCCGACCCCCTTGAGCGCGACCGCCTCCAGGGACGGGTAGCCGCGCTGGTTCATGCGCTCGTCCAGGATCTCGATCGGCAGCGCGTTCGGCAGGTCGCGCTTGTTGTACTGGAAGACGAGCGGGATCTCGTCGGGGTCGATCTCGTTCGCCTCGAGGTTCTGGCGCATGTTCTGGAAGCTCTCGAGGTTGGCGTCGAGCATGGCCTCCTGCGAGTCGCAGACGAACACCACCGCGTCGGCCCCCTTCAGCACCATGCGCCGGGTGGCGTTGTAGAAGACCTGGCCCGGCACCGTGTAGAGCTGGATGCGCGTCCTCATCCCGCGGATGGTGCCGATCTCGATCGGCAGGAAGTCGAAGAACAGGGTGCGGTCGGTCTCGGTCGCCAGCGAGAGCATCTTCCCCTTGTTCTTGATGGGCAGCTTCTCGTGGACCCACTGCAGGTTGGTCGTCTTCCCGCACAGACCGGGGCCGTAGTAGACCACCTTGGCGGTCAGTTCCTTGGTCGAGTAGTTGAAGAGGACCATGAGGCCGTCGGTCATTCTACGACGCGGCGCGACGCGGGCAAACCCCGCGCCGGCAGGCTGCTAGAATTCCCGGCGGGCGTCCCACGCCCCTCGACGGAGGCCGCTCCATGCCGATCGCCGCGCTCGTCTTCGCCCTCGCCCAGGCCGCGACGCCGCCGGCCGCGGTGCCCCCGCCCCGGCCCGCGCCGGGCGGTCCTTTCGTCGCCCTCGACGTGGTCCAGGGTCACGAGCCGCTCGGCACGATCACGATCGCGCTCGACCCGCAGAAGGCCCCGCTGTCGGTCGAGAACTTCCTGCAGTACGTGCGCGCGGGCCACTACGACGGCACCATCTTCCACCGCGTGATGCAGGGCTTCATGGTCCAGGGCGGCGGCTACACGCCCGAGATGGACGAGAAGCCGACGCGGCCGCCGATCCCGAACGAGGCGAGGAACGGCCTGCGCAACTCGCGCGGGACGGTCGCCATGGCGCGCCTCAACGCCCCGAACAGCGCGACCAGCCAGTTCTTCATCAACCTGCGCGACAACCACCGGCTCGACTTCGGGATCGGCGGGGCGGGTTACGCCGTGTTCGGTGAGGTGGTCGACGGCATGGACGTGGTGGAGAAGATCGCGGCGGTGCCGACCACCACGCGCGGGCCGCACGAGGACGTCCCGCAGACCTCAGTCGTCATCCTCCGCGCCTACGTGGTCCAGGCGCCGCCCGTGCCGAAGGCGGAGGCCCCGGCCGCGAAGCCCGCGGCGGAGCCCCCCCGGCCGTAGGCGCTACAGCTCGCCGAAGGCCTTCAGCAGCTCCTCCGCCTTCGTGGCGTCCAGCTTGAGCACGGCCGCGTCGTTGTTGCGGCGCGCGTAGAAGGCCCCGTCCTTCTTGCCGATCTCGATCCACGACGGGCCCTTGGCCTGGATCGTGACCTTCAGCAGCGGCGCGTCGAGGCCGTAGCTGGCAAGCGCCTGCGGCTGGTCCACGAACTCGGACACCTCGACGCCGCCCATCTTGAACAGCGCGTCCTCGACCTTCGTGGTGTCGAGCTCCTTCGCGTCCGGCGCGCTGCGCTTCCACAGCGTCTTGTCGAAGCCGTCCTTGTCCTTCGTGGTCGTCTTGGCGTAGACCTTCTTCGTCCCGCTCGCGACGGTCTCGAAGCCCTGCGTCTCGTAGGTCGCGACCTCGAGCAGCCGCTTGGCGCGCAGCTCGCCCATGCCCTTGGCGAGGTCGTCGGCAAGCGTCGCCGGCACCACGGCCACCAGGCCGCTGCCGGCCGCGCGCGCGTAGTACTTCGTCGGCTTCGGCTTCTCGGGCGGCGCCGGCTTCTCGCCCTTCTTGGCCGGGGACGGGGAGGGCGAGGGGGACGGCGTCGCCTGCGGGTCGGGCGCCGCCGCCCCGATCTGCAGGGTGCGCGTGGAGCCGTCGCTCATCACCAGCGACACCGAGCGCGTCGGCTGGCCGAGGCCGAAGCGCGACAGCTCCTTCGGGTCGCTCGCGTTCTCCTCGGCCACCGACTCCATGCGCAGGTTCTCCACCGTGCCGAGCAGCCCGTCGACGGCCCAGCGCCCGGCGCGCGTGGCGAGCGGCTTGGTGAACGCCCACTCGCCGGCGTCCGTGCGCGCGAGCGCGTAGCCGCCCTCGGGGCCGGCCACCTCGATCTGCCGCACGTCGTCGCGCTTGACGTGCAGCAGGTCGCGGTCGCGCAGGTCGAAGGCCTTCTTGTCGAACGAGCCTTCGACCCAGGAGGGGACCAGGTAGACCTTCGGCGCCGACGGCGTCTTGGCGTAGACGCTCGAGCCGTCCGGGGCCTTCGTCCCGAACTGCACGCTCAGCGGGTCCTTGGCGCCTTCCACCAGCGCCGACACCGTGCGCGAGGGCGTCGCGAGGCCGTACTGCGCGAGGTCGCCCGGCTGGTCGCTCACCACCTCGTCGGCCTGCAGCTTCTCCAGGCTGGTCAGCATCGACTCGACCGCCGACGTGTCGGCCGGGGCGGTGAAGGGCGAGACGAGCTTCCAGCCGGTCCCCTCCTTCACGAGCTTGATCGTGTCGCCGCCGCTCGTGGCCAGCGTCACCTGCTTCGCCTTCGCCTTGTCGACCGTGAGCAGCGTCACCTTCTCGCGCTCGCCCTCGCGCTTGGGCTCCTGCTTGCGCTCAACGAACCAGATGTAGGAGCCGAGGCCCGCCAGCACGAGCACCAGCACGCCGGTCTTCCAGAACTCCGGGAGCTTCACGGCGCTACCGCCTGCGCCACCAGGTGGCGACGCCCAGCACGACGAACAGGCCGGGCAGGATCGCGAGCGCGAGCCAGGCGACGTTCTGCTGCGCCTGGCGGCTGAGGAACATGGCCTGGTTCTCTGCCTCCTTCGGCCGGATCGAGATCATGTCGGCGTCCTCGGCCAGCCAGGCGATCGTGTTCAGGAAGAAGTCCTGGTTGCCCTGGAAGCCGAGCAGCTGGTTCGAGGCGAAATCGGCGTCGCCCACGGCGACCACGCGGCCCTCGGGGGCCTTCGGCGGCTCGGGCGCGGGCGAGGGGGCCGGCGACGGCGCCGGCGTGGGCGAGGGGGCCGGGCCGCGCACCGTGGCGACCGCGGCCAGCGCGATCGGGCCTTTGCGGTCCTTGCCCTCGTCGTACTTGATCGGGCCCTTCATCGACAGGTCGCTCTCCGCCCACGACTGGGCCGAGGTCTTGACGAGGTCCTGCGCCGTGACACCCTCGACCGTGCCCTTGCCGGCCTCGACGCTGCGCGCGCCGCCGAACAGCGTCGGCAGGCGGAAGTCCTTGGTGATCGGGTGCCAGGGGTACTCGATCGCGAGCGGCCACAGCTCCGAGGCGCCGAACAGCTGGCCCATGCCCGAGACGTCCACCACCACGTCCTTGCCGGCTTCGAGGTTCCAGTCCTTGAGCAGCGCCACCACGTTCGGGTAGCTCTCCTTCAGCTCGGGCTCGACCATCACCAGCGCCTTGCCGCCGGCCTTGACGTAGTCCCTGATCGCCGCCGTGGTCTCGGGCAGCAGGTCCTTCTGCGGGCCGCCCAGGATCAGCACCGTGCAGTCGGCCGGCACCTTCTTCTCGCGCAGCAGGAACACGGTCTTGACGTCGTACAGGCTCTTGGTGAGCGAGGCCTTGGCCCCCGAGAAGCCGCCCTCGCCGGTGTCGTCGGCGGCCCGCTCGCCCTCCCCCTCCACCATGCAGACGGTCTTCTTGCCCTCGCGGGTGACCTTGATGAGCGCGTTGGTGATGTCCTGCTCGCCGTCGTTCGTGATGCGCTCGCGCTTGCTGCCCTTCTCCACCACCAGGATCGGCCAGGGGCCCCGCGCGTCGTAGGCCTGGGCCTTGGCCGGGCTCTTCATCGGGTCCACGAAGTCGACCTTCAGCTTCGGGGAGAGGGCCTGGTACTCCTTGAGCCGGTCCTGCCCGCGCGGCATGTCCCGCTCGCGCTGGAAGTAGGTGATCCGGATGTCGTCCTTGAGCCCGGCCAGCACCTTGCGGGTCTGGTCGGACAGGCTGTAGCGCTGGTCCTTCGTGAGGTCGACGCGCCACGAGCGGCGCGAGACGATCCAGTTGACGCCGGCCAGGATCGCCAGCACCACCACCACCAGCACCAGGGTGTTGGTGCCGTACTTGAGCTGGCGGCGGCCGAGGCCCTTCGCCACGTCGTCCCAGCGCAGCACCAGGTGCAGCAGCACCAGCGCCAGCGCCGCGATCAGCCACGGCCGCAGGCCGCCCGCGAGCGTCCTGCCGGCGCGGGTCCAGGCCAGGGCGCCCGCGGCGATCACGATCCCGAGCGGGGCCAGGAAGTCGACGAGTCTCTTCAAGTTGCCCATGGACCTCAGGCCCTCCAGCGCTGGCTCTCGACGGACTGGTGGGCCGCGAAGATGCCGAACGTGATCACGCTCAGGTAGAACACGATGTCCTTCGCGTCGACGACCCCCTTGGCGAGGTCGTCCATGTGCGTGGTGACGCCCAGGTAGGCGACCACCTTCTCGAGCGTGCCGGCGGTCGGCTGGTCGAACCAGGAGAAGATCCAGAACACGAGCGCCAGGCCGAAGCCCAGGATGCCGGCGACGATCTGGTTGCGCGTCAGGGTCGAGAGGAACAGCCCCAGCGCGATGAAGCTCATGCCGACCAGCAGCAGCGCCAGGACACCGGTCAGCACGGGCTTCCACTCCGGCGGGGTCGGGGCGTAGGTCCAGATCAGCGCCACGTTCACCAGCCCGGCCAGCACCATCAGCAGGTAGAGCCCGCTGGCGGCCAGGAACTTGCCCAGCACGATCTGCAGGTTGGTGATCGGCGAGGTGGCGAGCAGCTCCATCGTGCCCTGCCGCTTCTCCTCGGCGAACAGGCGCATGGTGAGCATCGGCAGCACGAACAGCGAGACGACCGCCATGTTCTGCAGCACGGGGCGGATCAGGTAGTCGTGCAGCGACAGCTTCATGCCCCCGCCGCCCATCTCCATGCCCTGCTGCGCGACACGCATCGACATCTCGAGGAAGTAGGTGAGGCCGAAGTTGAAGAAGAAGCCGAACAGCAGGGCCCACATCGCGAGCGCCACCCAGGCGATCGGGCTGCCGAAGTAGTGGCGCCACTCCTTGCCGACGATGGCAGCGACGTTTCGAAGTGAAGTCAAGGGCGGCCTCCTCAAGCCTGCGCCGCAGGCGCGGCGTCCGCGGTGTCCCGGGTCGTGAGCTGGAGGAAGATCTCCTCGAGGCTCATCCCCAGCTGCTGCAGCCCGAGCAGCGCGTGGCCGCCCGTCACGACGGCCTTCGCCAGCTCGGCGCGCACGTCGCGGCCGGGCTCGGACTCGACGTCCAGCACCACCGCGCCGTCGTGCGCGCCCCGGCCGTGCACGGCGAGCACACCGGGCACGGCGCGCAGGGCCGCCGTGAGCGCGGCCTCCTCGCCGCGCGCCTCCACGCGCAGCACGCCCGCGCCCTTGAGCCGGCGCGTGAGGTTGTCCGGCGTGTCCTCGGCCACGACCCGGCCCTTGTCGATGATCACCACGCGCCCGCAGGTCATCGAGACCTCGGGCAGGATGTGCGTCGAGAGCACGACCGTGTGGCTGCCGGCGAGCGCGCGGATCAGCTCGCGGGTCTCGATGATCTGCTTCGGGATCGAGCCCGGCCGTCGGCTCGTCGAGGATCAGCACGTCGGGGTTGTGCAGGATCGCCTGCGCCAGGCCGACCCGCTGCCGGTAGCCCTTCGACAGCTTGCTGGATCAGCGTCTTCTGCACGTCGCCCACGCGGCACTTCTCGACCGCGTCGTCCACCCGCGCCCG
Organism: uncultured Acidobacteriota bacterium; assembly: GCA_963831755.1. GTDB lineage: Bacteria > Acidobacteriota > Vicinamibacteria > Fen-336 > Fen-336 > DATBSL01. Next base: position 158,280 of record CAWHRC010000023.1, on the reverse strand, counting down.
GCGCTCGGCCGAGGCCACGCCCTTGATGCGGGCGCAGAAGTCGAGGTAGTCGCGCACGCTCATGTCCGGGTAGAGCGGCGGCGTCTCGGGCAGGTAGCCGACGCGCCTCTTCACCTCGAGCGGTTGGGCGAAGACGTCGTAGCCGGCCACCCGCGCGGTGCCCTCCGTGGGCGGCAGGTAGCAGGTGAGGATGCGCATCGTCGTCGTCTTCCCGGCGCCGTTCGGCCCGAGAAAACCGAGGATCTCGCCCTTCTCGACGCGGAACGAGACCCCGTCGACGGCCGTGGCACGGCCGTACCTCTTGGTGAGGCTCTCGACCTCGATCATCGTGCTCGCTTCTCCAGTGTTCTACTGCTTGGACGCGCCGGCGGCTCGTTTGGACGCAGCCTGCAGGCGCGCAGTGCAGTCGCCTCGCTCCGCGAGCGAGGGAAAGCAGGCGCAAGTACCGCGGCTTGCTTCCTGTTCGAGGCAAGTATCATAGCGACGGCTTTTTTGGGGTGTCAAACTTGGGCGCGGCGAGCTCACTCGCGAGGACGAAGCGGCAGGCGGCGATCCGTCGCATCGCGGCCCGCATCCTCGAGGCACCCGACCTCGCCGAGCTCGCCCGCCAGCTCACGGTCGACCTGCCCCGCGCCCTGGGCGCGGAGGGCGCCACGCTGCTGCTGTGGGACCGGCGGCTCGAGAGCTTCGAGCGGGTGGAGGTCGCCGCGGGCGGGGCGCTGCGCCGGGTGAAGCCGCAGGCCGGGCCCGCGCAGGCCGGGGCGCCGCGCTGGCTGCTCTCCGACGGGCAGCTCCTCGAGACCCAGGGCCAGCGGGGCGGCGGGATCCTGGTGCCGCTGCTCGCGCGCACGCGGGCTGGCGGGCACGCTCACGCTCGGGCCCGTCCCGCGCCGCCGGCGGCCGGTCGGCGAGGCGGAGGCGCGGCTCGTCTCGCTGATCGCCGCGCGTGCGGCGCTCGCGCTCGAGAACCACGCCTACCAGAAGGAGCTGATCGCCTCCGAGCGGCTGGCCGCGCTCGGCACGATGGCGGGCATGCTGGCGCACGACTTCCGCGGCCCGATGACGGTGATCCGCGGCTACGCGGAGACGCTGCACGAGCCGGGCCTGCCGCAGAGCGAGGTGGCCGCCCGCGCAGCGCTGATCGTCGAGGCGGCCGACCGGCTCGAGCGCATGACGAACGAGACGCTCGACTTCGCGCGCGGCGCCGAGCGGCTCGTGTTGCGCCTCGTGCCGCTCGGGCATGCTGCTCGCCGAGCTGGCGGCCGGCATCGAGCAGGAGCTGCCGGGGCTGGCCGTGGCGCGCGACTTCCGCGTGGACGGCACGCTGCGGATGCCGCTCGACGTCGACAAGCTGCGCCGGGCCGTGTCCAACATCGCGGCCAACGCCCGCGACGCGATGGGCGGGCGCGGCAGGCTCGAGCTGCGGGTGCGCGTGGAGCCGTCCGAGGGCAGCGGCGCCCCCTCCGGGCAGCTGGTGCTCGAGCTGCGCGACGAGGGGCCCGGTGTCCCCGCCGAGATCCGCGACCGCGTGTTCGAGCCGTTCGTGACGCTCGGCAAGAAGCGCGGCACCGGCCTCGGGCTCGCGGTGGCGCGCCGCTTCGTCGAGGACCACGGCGGCAGCCTCGAGCTGCTGCCCTCCCCCGAGCCGCCCGGCGCACGGGGCGCGCTTCCGCCTGGTCGCTGCCGATCGTCGCGTCCGTGGCGGAGCCTGCTCGGCCGCCGGAAGCGCCGCGCTAGAATCGCTGCATGCTCCCCCGCACGGCCGCGCTCGTGCTCGCCGCGGCCACGCTCGCCTGCCGCACCCACGACCCGGCAAGGGAGCTGGCCGTCTCGGCGATCGAGACCTACTGGATCGTCGACTCGCCGCAGCAGGGCCAGAACTTCATCGCGCCCGCCGTGCGCTTCCGCCTGAGGAACATCGGGCAAGGAGCCGCTGCGCTCGGTGCACGCGCGCGCGCGCTTCCCCGCGCCCGACCAGGACGAGCCGTGGGGCTCGATCCAGGAGCAGGTGAGCAGCTGGCACGAGGCCGCTCAACCCGGGCAAGGAGGTGGTGGTGACGGTCCGCTCGGCCGGCCGCTATCACGTCCGCCGCGGACCCCGAGGACATCCTGCGCTCGCCCGGCTTCCGTGACCCGCGGGTCGAGATCTTCGTGCGCATCGGCGCCTCGAGCTGGGCGATGCTGGGCCGAGGCGCCGGTCGAGCGGCGGATCGGGGCGCCCGGACGTGCAGAGCCTCGTGACACCCTGAGCACGGATGCCCGCCCCATCGCCGCACGACGCTGCGCGCGCCAGGACACGCGTCCTGCTCGCGCGTGCTGCTGCGTGGCCGCCGCCTTCCGCCTGCCCGGCCTCGGCTATCCCGGCGAGGAGTACTTCGACGAGGTCTACCACGCCAAGACCGCGCTGCAGTACCTGAACGGCGAGCCGCCGACGGAGTGGGTGCACCCGCCGACCGCCAAGCTGCTGATCGCGGTCGGCGTGTGCGCTCTTCGGCTACCACCCCTGGGCCTGGCGGCTCGCGCCGGCGCTCGCCGGGACGCTGCTCGCCGGGGTCTTCCTGCTGCTCGCGCGGCGCGTGCTGCCGAGCGAGCGCGCCGCCGTCCTCGCGACGGCGCTGCTGCTGTGCGACGGGGTCTACCTGGTGCAGAGCCGGATCGCGATGACCAACGTGTTCGCGGTGCTGTTCCAGCTGCTCGCCGCGCTGCTCGCTGCTGCGCGCGGCCGGCGCGCGGCGGCTGGGCGCCGGCGCATGGCCGCGGCCGGCGTCGGCGCTCGGGCTCGCGCTCTCGACGCGCTGGACGAGCCTGTTCGCCGTGGGGCTTCCTGGGCCTCGTGTTCCTGGCGCTGCGCGCACGCGCGGCGCGCGCGCGCCCGCGACGAGTCCGGACGCCGCGCCGCTCGGCGCCGCTCGCGCGCGAGGCCGCGCTCGTCGTCGCTCGCCTTCGCGCTGATCCTCCGGCGGCCGTCTACCTGCTGAGCTACCTGCCCTGGATGGCACAGGCGCACCCGCCGGCCGCGCGCATGGGTGCAGCGCGTGCTCGACGTCGTGCGCACTGCAGCGCGAGATCTGGAGCTACCACGCGAACCTGCGGGCGACCCACACCTACTTCAGCCCCTGGTGGACCTGGCCGCTCCTCTACCGGCCCACCTGGTACTTCTGGTGGTCGGGCGAGCGGCGCGGTGCGCGGCATCGTCGCGCTCGGCAACCCGGCGATCTGGTGGGCGGCCGTGCCGGCCGCGGCCTGGGCGCTCGTCACGGGCCTGCGTGCGCGCGACCCGCGGACGCGTCTTCATCGGGCGCCGGCTTCTTCCTGCTCTACCTGCCGTGGGGGCTCTCGCCGCGCACGCTCAACTTCAGCCACTACCTGTTCGAGGCGATCCCCTACGCCTGCCTCGCCCTGGGGCTGGCTGCTCGACCGCGCCTGGGACGGTCGCCGGCGCGCGGCCTCGCCCGCGGCTACGTCGCGTCGTGACCGTGGCCCTCTTCCTGCCTCTTCCTGCCGTTCCTCACGGCGCTGCCGGTGACAGTCGGGCTCTGGGGCGTTCCGCTTCCCGCTCGCGGCGGCGGGATCTGGACCTGGTTCCCGAGCTGGATCTGAGCGGCCCGGTCGCTCGGGCCGAGGGCTATACTGCCGCGGGGGCATTGCGATGGCGCCGATCGACCGCGCCTGCGCCCTCGCCGGCGGGACCGGACGGCCCGCCGCGGGAGCCTTCGCGCGCCGTGAGCGACGCTCCGCGGCCGCGCACGCGGGCCCGCCGCGCCTTCCCCAACCGCGAGATCTACATCGACGCCTTCCGCGGCCTGATGGCGCTCGTGATGGTGCAGGGCCACGTGATGGACGCCCTGCTCACGCGGGAGGCCCTGGCCCAGCCCTGGTACGTCTTCCAGCTGATGTTCCACGGCTCGACGGCGCCGGGGTTCCTGTTCGCCTCCGGCTTCGTGGCGGGCCTGCCGCGCGCGCCGCTGTCGCTGCGGGCGAGCGCCCGTCGCGCGCGCCGGCTGCTGTTCGTGCTCGCGGTCGGCTACTTCCTGCACCTGCCGTACGTCTCCTTCTGGAAGACGCTCGGCGCCTCCTCTGCCGGAGGAGCGGGCCGCTGCTTCTCGCCTGCGACGCGCTGCAGCTGATCGCGGTGACGCAGCTGTTCGTGCTCGCGCTGCAGTGGCTGGCGGCCGCCACTGGACGCGGGTCGCCGCGGCGCTCGCGGCGCGTGATCGTGCTGGCGCGCCGTTCGTCTGGTCGTCGGGCCTCGCCGCACGGCCTGCCCGACGCGCTGCGTCCTACCTCGACGATCCGACGGGCTCGCGCTTCCCGCTCTTCCCCTTCTCCGCGTTCGTGCTGGCGGGCACGCTCGCCGGGGCGACGCTCGGCCGTGCCGAGCCGCGGGTGCGCCACCGGCGTGCGCTGGTCGCCGGTGGCGTGCTGCTCGTGCTCGGCGGCCTCGTTCGCCTGGGCGCTCGGGGCGCGGGTCGACTTCTGGTGGCGCGCCTCGCCCGGCCTATGCGCTTCGTGCGGCTCGGCGGGCTGCTCCTGCTCATGCGGCTGGTCGAGATCGCGCCGCGCCGGAGGGCCTCGTCACCCGCGCGCTCGCGCTGCTCGGTCACGAGACCCTGCTCGTCTACGTGCTGCACCTGTACCTGCTGTTCGGCGGCATCTTCGGCAGCTCGCCGCTGCACGGCCTCCAGGGACGGCTGGGCTTCGGCGCCGCGCTGCTCGTGGTCGTGGGGATGCTGCCGCCGCTGCTGGCGGCCGCCTGGCTGTGGCGCGCCGCCAAGCACCGCGCACCGCACGAGGCGCAGCTCGCCCTCGTCTTCCTGTCGCTCGCCTTCCTCTACGAGTTCCTGGTCCGGCCCTGGTAGCCGGTCTCTAGCGGAACAGCTTCCTGAGCGAGGTGAGGGCCGAGTCCTTGGGCGAGAGAGCCTCGAGCTCGGTGCGCGCGGCCCGTGTGGCGCGGGTCGAGGCGCACGGCGGTGCGCATCTCGGCCACGGCGCGGCTGCGCACCTTCATCACCTTGTAGTAGAGACCCCACTGGTAGTGGATCGTCGGCGTTGTCGGGCTCGAGCCGGGCCGCCTCGTAGAACTCACGCTCGGCCATCTTGGCGGATCGCGGGTAGCAGGCCATGGCCACCGCCAGACGGAGGTGGAAAGCGGCCACGCGCGGGGCCGTGTCGACCAGCTTCTCGTAGACCTTGACCGCGTTGGCGTAGTCCGCGACCGTCATCCGGACCTCGCCCTCCATCAGCAGATGCTCCACGAGCGCCTGCCCCTCGAAGCCGCTGGATCCGGGCGCGATGCGCAGCGAGTCGTCCGGGCGCAGCGGGGGCTGCGAAGGCTCCTCCGGCGGCCGGGCGGGCCTCGTCTGCTCCCGGAAGGCGGCGACGGGGGAGGGCACCACCACCGGCGGCTGGGTCAGGCCGGACTCCGGCGCCGGGGTGAGGGCAGGGGGCGCAGGCGGAGGCTGCGCGGGCGCGACCGGCGGCGCCGCCGGCGGGCTCACGGCCGCGGCGGCCGCGGCGGCGTGGCGCGCCAGGACGGCCTCGGCGCTCGCCGTCTCGGGCGCGTGGCGGGCCACGCGCAGGGCCGCGGCCGCGCGGCCGAGGACCACGTCGATGTCGGTGCGCAGCGGGTTGTCGTCCTCGGCCGTGCTGTCGCGCAGCGCGTGGTAGCGCTCCATCTTGTCTTCGAGCGCGCGCACCAGCTCGTCGCGGGGCGCCGTGCGCGCGAGCTTGAGCCAGCCGTCGCGGTCGAGCCGCGCCGAGTGCTGCAGCTCCTGCTGGACCTCGCGCCGGATCGCCTCGCGCAGGGAGGGGTCCGGTCGGCTCTGCAGGGCCGAGAGCAGGAACATGCCGGTCTCGGTCTGCAGCACCGGCTGCGGCGCGACCGCGGCGTCCGCCTCGCGCAGGATGCCGGCGCCGAGCAGCGCGTACGCCGCGCGCAGCCGGGGCAGGGTCACACCGCCGGCCGCCCAGGCCAGCCGGCGGATGGTCACCCGCCGGCGCGCCAGCTCGAGGATCTCCAGCTCCTCGGGCGAGCGGCCCTTCAGATCGTACGGGAAGGGCGGCACCTCGGCCAGCAGCACGCAGCGGTCGAGGTTTGCCGAGACCCTTGGTGACGAGCTCCTCGCTCTTCATCTGCCGGATGCCGTCGTAGAGCAGCCGGTGCACGGAGAGGCTGACCATGTACTCGAGCGGGATCGTGCAGGCGCGCTCCTCGAAGAGCGCCGCGCCGTCGGAGAGCTCGAACAGCGAGAGCGCGATGCGCCGGACCTGGCGCGCCACCGCGCTGCCCACCTCGTAGCGGTCCATGACGCCCGCGTGCACCAGGGCCTCGCCGAAGCGGCGCGTGCGGTCCGCGCGCATCAGCGACGAGACGCGGTGGAACTCCTCGTCCGTGATGCGCCCGTCGGCGACCAGCCCCTCGCCCAGCCGGTCGCGGCGCAGGTTGCTGGCCGCGAACACCAGCCGGCCGTGGTCGAAGAACGCGATCTTGACCATGCGGCCCGCGCGCAGCTGCAGGTCACCGCTGCGGCGCTCCGCGGAGAGACGGCGCACGGTCTCGGCGATCGGGGTGACGGCGACGTCGGTCAGCATGGGTCGGAATCGTGTCTATTGTGCGCGTGGCGCCGCCGGGCAGCCACACCACCGGGTCAAGGTTATCCTAGCGGGGCCCCGGCGGGGATGTGAGACGGCGCACGGGGCGGGGGGGTCCCCGATGGCGAGGGCGGTCATCGTCGGCAGCGGGAGCGAGATCGCTCCCACCCGGGTCACGAACGCACAGATGGCGCGCATCATGGACACGAGCGACGACTGGATCCGCGAGCGCAGCGGGGTCGAGCAGCGCTACTTCGCGACGCCCGAGATCGCGGCCTCGGACCTGGGTGTGGCGGCGGCAACGAAAGCCCTCGAGCAGGCCGGGATCGGCAAGGACGAGGTGGAGATGGTGGTCTTCGCCACCATGACGCCCGACTACTACTTCCCCGGCTGCGGCACGATCCTGCAGGACAAGCTGGGCCTGCCTCCGGTGCCCTGCTTCGACATCCGCCAGCAGTGCTCGGGCTTCCTGTACGGGCTGCAGCTGGCGGACGCGCAAATCCGCTCGGGGATGGCGCGCACGGTGCTGCTGGTGGGGGCCGAGGTGCACATCGGCTTCATGCCCTGGACGCGCCAGAACTTCGAGTACGCGATCGGCGCCTCCGACGTTCCGCCGACCCCCGAGGAGTGGGCGTGGAACTCGCGCTTCCGCCACCTGGTCGTGCTGTTCGGCGACGCGGGCGCGGCCGTCGTGCTGCGCGCCGCCGAGGACGGCGAGCGCGGCCTGCTGGGCCACGAATTGCACGGGGCTGGCGCCGACTTCGAGAAGCTCTACGTGCCGGGCACCGGCTTCAAGCACCGGCCCTACACCGACCCCGAGCAGTTCCGGCGCGGCGACCACATCCCGGTGATGGACGGGCGCTACGTCTTCAAGATGGCGACGACCCGCATGGTCGAGGTGGCGCGCTCGGTCCTGCAGCAGCACGGCGTGGCGCCCGACCAGCTCAAGCTCGTGCTCATGCACCAGGCCAACAAGCGCATCAACGAGCACTGCGCCCGGGCGCTCGGCCTGCGCGAGGAGCAGGTGCCGCACAACATCCACAAGTACGGCAACACCACCGCCGCCACGATCCCGCTGCTGTGGGACGAGTGCGTGCGCGACGGACGCCTCTCGCCGGGCGACCTCGTGCTGATGGTCGCCTTCGGCGCCGGCATGACCTGGGGAGCCTCCCTGGTCCGGGCCTGAGGCGCTCTTCAGCCGGCGAGCACCCGGCGGAAGAGCACGTTGTTCTCGAGGTGGATGTGCTCCATCAGCTCGGCCTCGAGCTCCGTCAGCCGCAGGTAGAGGGCGCGCCAGGTGGGACAGGCCTCCTCGGGCGGCGTCAGGTCGGCCGTCAGCGCGCGGGTCCTGCGCAGGTCCTCGGCGTGGTCGACGTGCTCGGCCTCCATCACGTGGATGGGGCCGCCCGCGAAGGCCCCGCGGCCCGCGCGGATCATCGGAAACAGGACCTGCTCCTCCTTGGCGAGATGGGAGAGCACGGCCTCGTGGACCGCCTCGAGGTGCGCGCGCAGGCCGCGCGGGCAGCTCGCCTTCTCCGCGTGGCGCGACTCGACCTTCGCCGCCAGCGCGACGAGCTCGGGCAGCTCCGCGCGCAGCCGGCGGTGGTAGTGGCCCTCGATGTGGTCGGCCAGCTCCGCGACCGGCCGCTCGTCCCAGCGGGGGGGCGCGCCTTTCGCCTGCTCGGAGCCGATCTCGGCGATCACCGCCGCCGCGTCGAGACCGCGGCTGGCGCACGCCTCGGCGAGCGCCCGGCCGCCACGGCAGCAGAAATCGAGGCCGTGGCGGTGAAAGACGCGCGACGCGGCGGGGAAGACGACGGCCAGATCGGCCAGCGTGGCGTGAGGGGAAGCAGTGAACATTCTCGGCTCTCCTTCGGGCTGTGCGCCCCGACGAGGTGGGGAGCACGTACGCTGCCAGTCCAACCTGCTCTTTTGTGACAGCAACTTATGGGGAATGTTATGATTCCTATAACGGACGAGTAGTTGTGGACAGGACAACGAAGCTGTCGGTTCGACAACTGGCGGCAGAGCCGTTGACGGCCCTGCTCGAGATCGCGCGCGACCTCACGGCCTCGCTCGCGACCGAGGACCGGTACGCGCGGCTGCTGTCGGCGATCCGGCGCACGATCCCCTGCGACGCGGCCTGCCTGCTGCGGCTCGAGGGCCGGGTGCTCGTGCCGGTGGCGGCCCACGGCCTCGTTCCGCAGGCGCTTCTCCGGCGCTTCGACCGCCGCGAGCACCCGCGGCTGGACGTCATCCTGCGCTCGAAGGAGCCGGTGCGCTTCCCGCCGGACAGCCCGCTCGCCGACCCCTTCGACGGCCTGATCGACGGCCACCCGCGCGCGCTCGAGCACATCCACGCCTGCCTCGGCTGCGCGCTCACCGAGGGCGGCGAGGTGGTCGGCGCGCTGACCGCGGACGCGCTGGAGCCGCACGCCTTCGACGGCCTCGACCAGCGCTTCCTGGCGACGCTCGGGGCGCTGGCCGGGGCGGCGCTGCGCACGACGGCTCTCATCGAGGCCCTCGAGCGGCGGGCCGAGCACCGCGGCCGTGTCGCGCGCGAGCTGCAGCGGCACGCGATCGAGACGAGCGGCGAGCTGCTGGGCGCGAGCCCCGCGCTCGGCAGGCTGCTCGAGGAGATCGGCATGGTGGCGGCGTCCGACCTCGCGGTGCTGATCACGGGCGAGACCGGTGTCGGTAAGGAGCGCGTCGCGCACCAGGTGCACGCCCTGTCGCCGCGGCGCGAGGAGGCGCTCATCCACGTCAACTGCGCGGCGCTGCCCGAGTCGATCGCCGAGAGCGAGCTGTTCGGCCACGTGGCGGGGGCCTTCACCGGCGCCACGCGCGACCGCGCGGGCAAGTTCGAGGTGGCGCACGCCGGCACGCTGTTCCTCGACGAGGTGGGCGAGCTGCCGCTGACGCTGCAGCCGAAGCTGCTGCGCGCGCTGCAGAGCGGCGAGATCCAGCGCGTCGGCTCCGACCGCCTGCACCGGGTCGACGTGCGCCTGATCGCGGCGACCAACCGCGACCTCGAGCGCGAGGTGACGCGCGGGCGCTTCCGCGCCGACCTCTACCACCGGCTGGCCGTGTTCCCGCTGCACGTCCCGCCGCTGCGCCACCGGCGGGAGGACATCCCGCTGCTCGCGGCGCACTTCGCGGACACGGCGCGGCGGCGGCTCGGCCTCGGCCCGCTGCGGCTGTCCGAGGCGGTGCGGACGCGGCTCGTCGCCGCCGAGTGGCCCGGGAACGTGCGCGAGCTGGAGAACGTCGTCAGCCGCGCCGTGCTGCGGGCCTCGGCGGGCCGCGACGTCAGCGCGCCGATCGTCGTGGACGTCGTCCACCTCGACGTGGCGCCCGCGGCGGCCGCATCCACGCCCCTGGAAGCGGCCGAGTCCGCCGTGGCCGTGCAGCGGCCGCTGCGCGAGCGCACGCTCGACTACCAGCGGCGGCTGGTGCGCGAGGCCGTCGCGCGCAACGGCGGCAGCTGGGCGGGCGCGGCCCGCGAGCTGGGCCTCCACCGCAGCAACCTGCACCACCTCGCGCGGCGGCTCGGCCTGCGCCCCTAGCGCCTAGTCTTCTGCCTCGGGCGGTGTGTCCGCCTCGAGGCCGACGGCGGCGCCGCGCGCGCTCGCGGAGCCGAGACGGAATCCCGGCCCGGAGCGCACGAAGCCGGCCTGCACGAGATGAGGCGCGAGCGGTCCCTCTGCGAGCGGCGTGCCCTCGCCCGACCAGCCCAGCGCCGGACGGAACGTTCGCTCGCACCACACGCGCAGGGCCAGGGCCGCCGCGGCGGCGGCCCGCGAGCGTGCCGGTTCCTCGGCGGGAAGCAGGCAGGACAGCTCCCGCCCTCCGCGCGCGACGAAGGCGACCAGAGCGCCGTCGACGAGCACCACGTGGGCGCCGGCCGCACGTTGCAGCCGCGCCTCGTCCGACCTCGGCCAGGCGAGCGCCGCGCCGTAGGGGCTCGCGGGGTCGGCCGCGGCGAGCACCACCGCCGAGGGTGTGTCGGGATCCGGCTCGCGCCGTGCGCGCAGGCGGTCGAGGGCCCCGGGCTCGGCGAACTGCAGCCCGCCGAGGCCCGCGACGAAGTAGCCGCGGCGCACGCGGCCCTGCTCCTCCAGCGCCTTCAGGACGGGGTAGACGCTCGCGAAGCCGCCCTCGACCCCCTCGGAGGCCACGGCGTCGCGCGTGAGGACGCCGTGCCGCGCCAGCAGCTGGCCGGCCAGCGCGCGGGCGCGCTCGGTCGCGCTCGGCGGGCGGCGCGGGACCGGCAGACGGCTCCAGCGCCCGACTGCCGAGGCTGGCACCTGTCGCCGCGAGCGGAACGCCGAAACGCGACCGCGCCGCTCCGCGCGCGCAACGCGCGCCGCGAGAAACGCGCGCAACGCGCCCGGCGTGTCGTTGGTCAGCTCGCCTGCCCAGGCGAGGTCCCACAGCGCGTCGACGACGGGCTGCGCCAGCCCGCCGCCGGCCGCGTCCAGCAGCTCGCCGAAGAAGCAGGCTCCGTGGCGCGCCAGCTGCTCGCGGATCGCGTCGTGCAGCGCGCCCTGCGGCGGCGAGGGCCGGGGCGGCAGCAGCAGCGGCAGGTCGTCGGCCAGGTAGAGGGCGAGCCGGCCGTCACGCTCGCCGAGCGCGCCGAGGCCGACCCACACCACCTCGCCCGCGGCGCACAGCGTGTCGAGGTCCTCGGGCCGGTAGCCCGGCAGGCGCGCGGGCAGCACGTCCCGCTCGAGGACGGAGGCCGGCAGCGCCGCGCCCTGCAGCTGCTCGAGCACGTCGAGCAGGGCGTCGGGCCCGCGCCGCAACTGGCCGGGCGGGGCGTCCGCCCGCGCGACGGCCTGCCAGTCGAGCAGCGCCCTGGCGAGCGCCTGGGGCTCGGCGGGCTCGACCTGCTTGCGCAGGGCCGCGAGCGAGCGTCGGCGCAGCGTCGCCAGCACGTCGGGCGAGCACCACTCGCGGCCGGCGCCGCCCGGACGGAACTCGCCCTCGAGCACGCGCCCCTCGCGCGCCAGCTCGTCGAGCGCCGAGACGACCGCCGCCTCGCCCACGGCGAAGCGGCGCGCGACCTCGGCGACGGTGAACGGGCCGTGGCTGCGCGCGTAGCGCGAGACGATCTCCGCGAGCGCGCGGGGTACCGGCGTGAGGAAGGCGGCGGGCAGGCCCGGCGGCGGAGCGGCGCCCAGCCCGTCGCGCAGGCGGCCGGCGTCCTCGGCGGCGGCGTAGCGCTCCTCGCCGCCCACCCGCAAGGCGATCACCCGCCGCTCGCGAACCAGGGCCTCGAGCCACTCCCCCGCGCGCTCGAGCGGGACGGCGCCGCCGGCATCGATGCGGTCCGCGACCTCGGCCAGCGAGAGCTCGCCCAGCCGCAGCAGCAGGTCGTGCAGGCGGTCCGGGCCGTTGGCGCGGTAGCCGGTCAATCCCTGCAGCTGCAGCTCGAGCGCCGCCAGCAGGCCGGGGTCGAGCAGCTCGCGCAGCTCCGCCTCTCCCAGCAGCTCGCGCAGCTGCGCCTGGTCGACGGCGAGCGCCTGCGCGCGGCGCTCGGCGAGCGGCGCGTCGCCGTCGTAGAGGTAGTTGGCGACGTAGCCGAAGAGAAGCGACGCCGAGAACGGCGAGGGGACCTGCGTGTCCACCGTGACCAGCCGGACCTCGCGCTGGCGCACGCGGCGCAGCAGCTCGACCAGACCCGGCAGGTCGAACACGTCCTGCAGGCACTCGCGGTAGGCCTCGAGCACGATCGGGAAGGACGGGTGGCGCGCGGCGACCTGCAGCAGGTCGTGCGCGCGCTTCCTCTGCATCCACAGGGGCGTGCGCTGCCCGGGACGGCGCCTGGGGAGCAGCAGCGCGCGGGCGGCGGCCTCGCGGAAGCGCGCCGCGAACAGGCTCGTGCCTCCCAGCTCGCCCACGACGAGGTCCTCGACCTCTTCGGGCTCGGGCACGAGGTCGCCGGCCGTGGGCGGCCGCTCCCGCTCGGGCAGGCGCACCACGATGCCGTCGTCGCTCCAGATCGTCTCCAGCTCGCCCTCGCCCGCCTGGCGCAGCTTCGCCTCGAGCGCCATCGTCCAGGGCGCGTGGACGCGCCCGCCCCAGGGCGAGAGCAGGCACAGCCGCCAATCGCCCATCTCGTCGCGCGTGCGCTCCAGCACGATCGTGCGGTCGTCGGGCAGCGCGCCGGTGGCCGCGCGCTGCTCCTCGACGTAGGCCAGCAGGTTGCCGGCCGCGCGCGCCTCGAGGTCGTGCTCGCCCTGCAGCTTCGCGAGCGCCTCGGCGCGCGGCAGCGAGGCGAGCTCGCGGGTGAGGCGCCCGATCCGCCGTCCCAGCTCGAGCGGGCGCCCGCCCCGGTCCGCCTTCCAGAAGGGCATCTTGCCCGGCTCGCCCGGCGCGGGGAGCACCAGCACCCGGTCGCGCGTGATCTCGGCGATGCGCCAGCTCGACGCACCGAGCACGAACACCTCGCCGACCCGGCTCTCGAAGACCATCTCCTCGTCGAGCTCGCCCACGCGGCGGCCGGAGCCCTCGCCGTCCGCGAGGAAGACGCCGTAGAGACCGCGGTCCGGGATCGTCCCGGCGTTGGTGACGACCAGCTTCTGCGCCCCCTCGCGGGCGCGCAGGGTGCCGCGCAGGCGGTCCCAGAAGACGCGCGGCCGCAGCTCGGCGAACTCGTCCGAGGGGTAGCGCCCCGAGAGCATGTCGAGGACACCCTCGAAGGAGCCGCGGCCGAGCGCGGAGTACGGGGCCGCGCGGCGCACGAGGGCGAACACCTCGTCGACGCTGCGCTCGGCGACCGCCGCGACCGCCACCACTTGCTGGGCCAGCACGTCGAGCGGGCTGCGGGGCACGCGCGTCTCCTCGACGGCGCCCTCCTTCATCGCGCGCGTGATCGCGGCGCTCGCCAGCAGGTCGCCGCGGTACTTCGGGAAGATGACGCCGCGCGAGACGGCTTCGACCTGGTGGCTGGCGCGGCCGATCCGCTGCATGCCGCTGGCGACCGAGGTCGGCGTCTCGATCTGCACCACCAGGTCGACGGCGCCCATGTCGATCCCGAGCTCGAGCGAGGAGGTGGCGACGAGGGCCGGCAGCCGGCCGGCCTTCAGCGCGTCCTCGATCAGCAGCCGCTGCTCGCGCGCGATCGAGCCGTGGTGCGCGCGGGCCACCTCGGCGCCCGCGAGCTCGTTGAGCGCGGCCGCCATCCGCTCGGCCAGGCGGCGGCTGTTGACGAACAGGATCGTCGAGCGGTGCGCGCGCACCAGCTCGAGCAGGCGCGGGTGGATGGCGGGCCAGATCGAGCGGCGCTGCAGCAAGCCCGCGGGCGCTTCCGGGCCACCGGCGGCCGCGCCGGCCACCGTGTCGCCCGGGGCGACGATCTCCCCCAGCCGCGACATGTCCTCGACGGGCACCTCCACCCTGAGGTCGAACCTCTTCTTGGCGCCGGCGTCCACGATCGTGACGGGGCGCGGCTTCCAGGCGCGCAGGCCCTCGCCCCCGCCCAGGAAGCGCGCCACCTCCTCGAGCGGGCGCTGCGTGGCCGAGAGGCCGATGCGCTGGGGCGCCCGGCGCGCGGCCTCCTGCAGGCGCTCGAGCGAGAGCGCGAGGTGCGCGCCGCGCTTGGTGCCGACGAGCGCGTGGATCTCGTCCACGATCACGGTCTCGACCGCGGCGAGGATCGCGCGGGCGCGCGAGGTCAGCAGCAGGAACAGCGACTCGGGCGTCGTGATCAGGATGTCGGGCGGCCGGCGCAGCATGGTGGCCCGCTCGGCCTGGGGCGTGTCGCCGGTGCGCACGCCGACCTCGGGCAGGTGGACCGTCTCGCCGCGCCGGCCCGCCACCCGGGCGATGCCGTGAAGCGGCGTGCGCAGGTTGCGCTCGACGTCCACGGCCAGCGCCTTCAGCGGCGAAACGTAGAGCACACGACAGCGCTCGGCCTTCGGGAGCGCGGGCGAGAACATCACGCGGTCGATCGCCGCCAGGAAGGCGGCCAGGGTCTTGCCCGACCCGGTGGGCGCGAAGACGAGCGCGTGCTCGCCGCGCGCGATGGCGGCCCAGCCGAGCCTCTGCGCCCTGGTCGGAGCGGCGAACGTCTCGCCGAACCACTCGGCCACGGCAGGCGCGAAGGGGAGATCGGCGCCGCGCGCGCTCATTGGGACATCTTAGAGGAGCGCAGGGGCGCTCGAGGTCCCCGTGCGGCGGCGAGACAGAGCTCGGCGCCGGATGCCCCGCGGAGCCGGCTGCTGCTATCCTCGACGGCCTTGGACGAGAGTGGGCGTGTGCAGCCCGGCGCTCGCGGTCGTGGTCGCGCCGGTCTGCTCGTCGGCGCCTCGCTCCTGCTCTCGGCGGTCGTGCTGCAGGCGCCGGCGCCGCTCGCGGCGCGACAGTGCCGTCGCCCGAGAGCCGTGCTCGGCTTCGTGCCCGGCGAAGACCGGCGGCTCGCCGACTGGGCCCAGGTCCTCGAGTACCTGCACGCGCTCGACGCCGCCTCCGAGCGGATCCGGGTCGAGGAGATCGGCAGGACCACGCAGGGGCGGCCGTTCGTGCTGGTGACCGTCACCTCGCAGGCGAACCAGGCGCGGATCGAGGAGATCCGCGCGCGACAACGCTCGCCTGGCCGACCCGCGCGGGCTCGCCGACGAGGAGGCCGAGCGGCTCGTCACACGCGGCAAGGCGATCGTCGCGATGGGCTTCTCGATCCACTCGACCGAGGTCGGCGGCACGCTCGCCGCGCTGCGCCTGCTCCACCGGCTCGCCGCCGCGGACGACGCCGCGACGCGCGAGATCCTCGACGCGACGGTGCTGCTCGTGCTGCCCTCGCAGAACCCCGACGGCACGGACCTGGTGACCGACTGGTACCGCAGGCAGCTCGGGACGCCGTTCGAGGGCAGCGCCGCCCCCGTCCTCTACCACGCCTACGCCGGCCACGACCACAACCGCGACTGGTACATGTTCACGCAGCAGGAGACGCGCCTGACCGTGCGCCACGTCTACCAGCGCTGGCACCCGCAGATCGTCCACGACGTGCACCAGATGGGCGTCCGCGGGGCGCGGCTGTTCGTGCCGCCGTACGTCGACCCCTGGGAGCCGAACGTCGACGGCGCGCTGGTCGCGGCCGCGAACGCGCTCGGGGCCCACGTCGCCTCGCGGCTCACCACACAGGGCCGCACGGGCATCGTGACCGGCGCGATGTTCGACGCCTGGACGCCGGGACGCGCCTATCCGCACACGCACGGCGGCGTCCGCCTGCTCTCCGAGACGGCGTCGGTGCGCCTCGCGACGCCGATCGAGCTCGAGGCGGCGACGAGCTCGAGCGCGGCGAAGGGCCTCGATCCGCGCGCGCCCTCGGCGCGCTTTCCCCTGCCGTGGCCCGGTGGCGCGCTGGCGGCTCGCGGACGTCGTCGACACGCAGCTCGCCGGTCTCGCTGGCCGTCCTCGACCACGCGGCGCGCGAGCGCGGAGCACTGGCTGCGCACGTGCGCTCGCGGTGAACCGCCGGGCCTGCGCACGCTCGCGCGCCGTTCGCGTTCGTGGTGCCGGCGCGACCAGCGCGAGCCCGCGGCGGTCGCGCGACTGCTCGAGGTGCTGCGGCAGGGCGAGGTCGAGGTCCAGCGTGCGCGCGGGCGCGTTCGTCGGCGGACGGCCGGCGCTACGGGGCGGGGGCGTACGTCGTCCTCATGCAGCAGCCGGCGAGCGGCTTCGCCAAGACGCTGCTGGAGCGCCAGCGCTATCCCGACCTCCGCGAACGAGGACGGTCGGCCGAGGCGCCCCTACGACGTGACCGCGCACACGCTGCCGCTGCTGCTGGGCGTCGACGTGGAGGCGGTCGCGACGCCGTTCGCGGCCGAGCTCGAGTCGCGTCGCGTCGTCCGAGCCGCCGCGCGGGCCGCGTCGAGGGCGACGGGCCTCGCTTCGCGCTCGGCCACGCGACGGCGGACCTCGCTGGCGCTCGCGCGCCTGCTGGCCGCGGGGCGTCGAGCGTGCGCTGGGCGCTCGAGCCCTTCGAGGCCGGCGGCCGCCGCTATCCGGCCGGCACGCTGCTCGTCCCCGCCTCCGGCGCGCGCCCGCTCGAGCCGCTCGCGCACGAGCTGGGCTCGTGGCGCGCCGGCCGTGCGGCTGAGCCCCGCGCCTTGCGCCTGACGCGGCCGCGCGTCGGGCCTCTACCGCTCGTGGGTCCCGTCGATGGACGAGGGCTGGACCCGCTTCGTGCTTCGAGAAGGAGATGCGGCGTCGCCTACCAGACGCTGCACGATCGCGAGATCCGCGAGGGCCGCCTGCGCGACCGCTTCGACGCGATCGTGCTTCCCGACCAGGCGCCGGCAGCCCTGCGCCGACGGCCACGCCGGCCGGGCGCGATGCCGGCCGAGTACGTGGGCGGGCTCGGGGCTCGGCTGGCGCGGCGGCGCTGCGCGCCTTCGTCGAGGCCGGCGGGACGCTCGTCGCGCTCGAACGGCGCGGCGCGCTACGCGATCACCGCGCTCGAGCTGCCAGTGCAGGACGTCGCTCGCCGGTCTCGACGCCGCGGCCTTCTTCTGCCCGGGCTCGATCCTGCGGGTGACCGTGGACGACGACAGCGCCGCTCGGGCACGGCCTGCCGTCGCCGCTGCCCGTCTGGTTCGAGGGCTCGCCCGCCTTCGAGGTGCGAGCGCGGGACGGTCGTCGCCCGCTACGCGGCGGCGAGCCCGCTGCTGTCCGGCTGGCTGGTCGGCGGCCCGCCTCGCCGGCCGCGCGGCGCTCGTCGAGGTGCCGCTCGGCAGGGCCAGCGTCGTCCTCTTCGGCTTCCGCCCGCAGTACCGCGCGCAAAGTCGCGTGACCTACCCGGCCCTGCTGAACGCGCTCTACCTCTCGGCCGCCGAGCCCTGAGCCCCGCGGCGGGGCAGGCCCCACGCGCCGGCGCGGGCGGCGTACTCGGCCTGCGGGAGCTGGACGAGCAGCGGGCGGGCCTTCGGGTCCAGCCAGCGCAGCAGCCGCTCCATCGGCTCCCGCTCGAACGCCGTGCAGCCGGCCGTCACCGCGCCGGGGCCGGAGCGCAGGTGCAGGAAGATGCAGCTGCCGGCGCCGGGAGCCACGGGCGCGTCGTTGTGCCCCACCCAGACCACGAGACGATACAGCTCGTCCGCGCGCCGCATGTCCTCGGCCGAGGACCAGTCGCGCACGACCGTCGCTTCGTCGACGAGCTCGTTGTAGTAGCGCGAGCCGACGTCGTCGACACAGCGCAGCGTGGCGCTCGCCTGCCGGTACGGCAGGCGAAGGCCCGCCGGGGGCGCCGCGTCGTAGCCGGTGACGAGACGCAGCTCGAAGACGCCGGCGGGCGACCGGCCGTCGCCCTCGCGCTTCTGCGGCCCGTCGAGGTTGACCGGGTGCAGCCCGCGGCCCCAGCCGAGGCCCGCGCGGCCGAGCGACGCCTCGATCGGGCCGCCCACGGCGGTCCAGGCACCGGGCGAGTGCCGCTCGTACGCCTGCAGCAGGGCGCGTGTCGCGTCCCAGCCCGCGCTCACGGAGAGGATCAGCTGGCGGCTCGCCGCGGGAACCGGCGACCCGGCGGCTGTGGCTCCGGGTGCGGGCGAGCTCGGGGTCGGTGGAATCGCTGCCAGCAACGCGAGCAGGCGGATCATGCCTTCCACCCGGTCAGGCGGCCGCGCGCGCTCCCCGGTCGGGCGCCGGCGCGCCACGAGCAGGTCGTAAGCCGCGCGGCGCGGCCAGGAGCGTACCGAGAAACTCGGCCGCCGCTTCACGCCGCCGGGCCGCGCGTGACATGGCGCGGATTATAGGCGCGCGCGCGTGGGTCACGTTTGAATTCGCACGGTCCTTTGGCTACGATAACGGCCCTCGTTGGGAGATCGTCCAACGGTAGGACACATGGCTCTGGACCATGGAATCGGGGTTCGAATCCCTGTCTCCCAGCCAAGCTCCCGCCAATTCTCGATCCGGTAAACCCTCCGCTCGGCGCGTGCCGGCAACCCGGGCTGCAAGGTCGCGAAGGGGATTGGCTGGCGGGGCACTTCGTGCTATCTTGAGTCACATCCTGACGGTACTGACAGGCGGCCGAACCGGGGCAAAGCACCCCGACGCCACTCCCTCCTGAGCGGCCTGTCATCTGCCGTGCGCCCGTTGCGCACGCGGTGCAACAAGTCGCGCGAGACGAAAACGGTGGAGGTTGCCGCGGATGCTGAGATTCGCCTATCTGGCCGTCTACCTGCTGCCCACCCTGTCGGTGCTCGCGCTGGCGTGGTACGTCGCGCGCGCCGTCTCGGTGCGCGTCGTGTGGCGCGAAACGGAGCGCCGGCTGGACGACGAGACCGTCTGACCCCGGAGCTGCGCGGCCCGGGGGGCCGGGAGCTCGCGCGGCTGCGAGCGCTGCTGGCCCGGCCGACGGTGGATGCCGCGCGCAGGCTGCTCGGCTGCGTGCTGGTGCGCCGCCTTGGTCGCCGCACGCTTGCCGTGCGCATCGTCGAGACCGAGGCCTATCTCGGCCCCCGGGACCCGGCAGCCCACTCCTTCGCCGGCCGCACGCCGCGCACGGAGCCGCTGTGGGGCGAGCCGGGCACCCTCTACGTCTACTTCGTCTACGGCATGCACCACTGCCTGAACCTCGCCGTGGACCGGGGCGGGTTCCCGGGCTGCGTGCTGGTGCGCGCCGCCGAGCCGCTCTTTGGCAGCGGGCTCGCGCCGGGCGCCTGCCGCGGCCCTGGCCGCCTGTGCCGCGCACTGGGGATCGATACGCGCCTCTCCGGCCGGCACCTGTTCGAGCCGCACGCCGGGCTCACCCTGCGCGAGGGGCCGCGACCGGCCAGGGTCGGCGCGGCGCCTCGGGTGGGGATCGCGAAGGCGGCGAGGCGCCTGCTGCGCTTCTACGACGCGGGCAGCCGCGCGGTCTCGGCACCGCGGCCTGCTGGTGTAAGCTTCGCTTCAGTCCCCCGGAGGATCTCCCGCCCCGCGGCTACCCGGGCCACCAGGAGAGATGGCCGATGAGAACCGACACCTCGTTCGCCCGCGCGAACCTCGACAGCGCCTCGGGTCGCGCCGTCTTCTACCGCCTGGGCGCGCTCGAGAAAGAAGGCCTCGCACCCCGCCTCGACCGCCTGCCCTACTCGATCAAGGTGCTGCTCGAGGCGGTGCTGCGCAGCGTGGACGGCGAGCTGGTGACGTTCGAGGACCTGGTGCGGCTCGCCAAGTGGGACGCCGCGGCGCCCGGCGGGGCCGAGCTGCCGTTTCTCCCGGCGCGCGTGATCCTGCAGGACTTCACCGGCGTGCCCGCCGTCGTGGACCTCGCCTCGATGCGCGCCGCGGTGAAGCGCCTCGGCCACGACCCCTCGCGCATCAACCCGCTCGTCCCGGTCGACCTGGTGGTCGACCACTCGGTGCAGGTGGACGCCTTCGGCTCGAGAGACGCGCTCGAGAGGAACGCCGCGCTCGAGTTCCAGCGCAACGGCGAGCGCTACGAGTTCCTGCGTTGGGGGCAGAAGGCCTTCCGCAACTTCCGCGTCGTCCCGCCGGCCACCGGCATCGTGCACCAGGTCAACCTCGAGTACCTGGCGCACGGCGTGCTGCTGCAGAAGAAGGCCGGTGAGACGGTGGCGCTGCCGGACACGGTGGTCGGCACCGACTCGCACACCACGATGATCAACGGCCTCGGCGTCCTCGGCTGGGGCGTCGGCGGGATCGAGGCCGAGGCGGCGATGCTCGGCCAGCCGCTCTACATGGTGACGCCGCAGGTGGTCGGCTTCCGGCTGGTCGGCCGGCTGCCGGAGGGCGCGACCGCGACCGACCTCGTGCTCACCGTCACGCAGATGCTGCGCAAGAAGGGCGTCGTCGAGAAGTTCGTCGAGTTCTACGGGCCAGGCCTCGCGCAGATGAGCCTGGCCGACCGCGCCACGGTCGCCAACATGGCGCCCGAGTACGGCGCCACCTGCGGCTTCTTCCCGATCGACGACGAGACGCTGCGCCTACCTGCGCCGCACCGGTCGCGGCGAGGCCGAGCGTCGACCTCGTCGAGCGCTACTGCAAGGAGCAGGGCCTGTTCCGGAGCGACGCCTCACCCGAGCCCGTGTTCACGCGACACGCTCGAGCTCGACCTGGCCAGTGTCGTGCCGAGCCTCGCGGGCCCGAAGCGGCCGCAGGACCGCGTCGCGCTCTCGCAGATGAAGGAGTCGTTCCGCCGCTCGCTCGCGGCGCCGGTCAAGGAACGGGGCTTCGGCCTCGCCGAGCAGGACCTCGGCCGGGCCGTGCCCGTGAAGCTGCGCGGCGGCCAGGCGACGCTCGGCCACGGCGCGGTGGTGATCGCCGCCATCACCAGCTGCACCAACACCTCGAACCCCTCCGTGATGCTGGCCGCGGGTCTCCTCGCGCGCAAGGCGGTGCGCCGCGGCCTGAGGGTGCCGCCGTACGTGAAGACGAGCCTCGCTCCGGGCTCCAAGGTCGTCACCGAGTACCTGCGCCGCTCCGGCCTGCTGGGCGACCTCGAGGCGCTCGGCTTCCACGTGGTCGGCTACGGCTGCACCACCTGCATCGGCAACTCCGGCCCGCTGCCCGCGGAGGTGTCGAAGGCGATCGCCGACGGCGCGCTGGTCGCCGCGGCGGTGCTCTCCGGCAACCGCAACTTCGAGGGCCGCATCAACCCCGACGTCAAGGCGAACTACCTCGCCTCGCCGCCGCTGGTGGTCGCCTACGCGCTGGCCGGCACCACCGACGTCGACCTCTCGAGCGAGCCGCTCGGCACCGGCAGTGACGGCAAGCCCGTGCGGCTCGCGGAGATCTGGCCGACGCAGGCCGAGATCGCGGAGCTCGAGGCGACGATCGGTGCCGAGATGTTCCGCGCCAGCTACGCGAACGTCTTCGACGGCAACCCGACCTGGAACGCGATCCGCGTGCCCGAGGGCGACCTGTTCGCCTTCCGCGGCGAGTCGACCTACATCCAGGAGCCGCCGTTCTTCCAGGGACTGACGCTCGAGCCGCCGCCCCTGCGCGACATCGTCGACGCGCACGTGCTCGCGCTGCTCGGCGACTCGGTGACCACCGACCACATCTCGCCCGCCGGCGACATCGCGCTCGAGAGCCCGGCCGGCCGCTACCTGCAGGCGCAAGGCGTCGAGAAGAAAGACTTCAACTCCTACGGCTCGCGCCGCGGCAACGACCGGGTGATGGTGCGCGGCACCTTCGCCAACATCCGGCTCAAGAACGCGATGGTGCCGGGCGTCGAGGGCGGCGTCACCGTGCACGTGCCCTCCGGCGAGCGCATGGACGTCTACGACGCGGCCGAGCGCTACCGGGCCGAGGGCACGCCGCTCGTGGTGCTCGCCGGCAAGGAGTACGGCAGCGGCTCCTCGCGCGACTGGGCGGCCAAGGGCACGCTGCTGCTCGGCGTGCGCGCCGTGATCGCCGAGAGCTACGAGCGCATCCACCGCTCGAACCTGGTCGGCATGGGCGTCCTGCCGCTGCAGTTCAAGGCCGGCGAGAGTGTCGGAGACGCTGGGGCTCACCGGCCGCGAGCGGCTCACGATCCGCGGCCTGGCGGCGGGCCTCGTGCCGCGGCAGGACGCTGAGGGTCGAGGTCGTGCGGCCGGACGGCAGCGCGCGCGAGTTTCGTCGCGACCGCGCGGCTCGACACGCCGGTCGAGATCGCGCTACTACGCGAACGGCGGGATCCTGCAGACGGTGCTGCGCAAGATGCTCCGGGCCTGAGCGCGGCGAGCCGCACGGCGGCTGATATCCTTGGGCCTGATGGCCAAGACTCAGCTTCCTCGGCGCGGCCAAGACGGTCACCGGCTCGCAGTACCTGCTCGAGGCCGCCGGCCGGCGGCTGCTGATCGACTCCGGGATGTTCCAGGGGGAGAAGCCGCTGCGCCTGCTCAACTGGGCCGAGCCTGCCTTCGACCCGTCGCGCGTCGACGCGCGTCGTGCTCACCCACACGCACCTCGACCACATCGGCCGCGTGCCGCGGCTCGTCAAGCAGGGCTTCTCGCGGCCGCATCTACTGCACCCCCGCGACGCGGCGAGCTGGCCGAGATCCTGCTGCTCGACGCGGCGCACCTGCAGGAGGAAGACGCGGCCTACCTCAACCGCAAGGGCCTGACCAAGCACGCGCCCGCGCTGCCGCTGTTCGAGGAGGCGGACGTGCACCGGGACGCTCGAGCTGTTCGAGAGCGCGCCGCTCGGCGCGGAGCGCGAGATCGCGCCGGCGTCTTCCGCTTCCGCTACCACGAGGCCGGGCCACCTGCTGGGCGCGGCCTCGGTCGAGCTGCGGCTGCGCGAGGACGGCCGCGAGACGCCGCGTCCTGTTCAGCGGCGACGTGGGCCGCTTCGACGCCGTGCTGACGCGGGACCCCGAGCCCGCGACGCGAGGCCGACTACCTCGTGGTCGAGAGCACCTACGGCAACCGCTCGCACGCGGCGCTGCCGGTGCTGGACCAGCTCGAAGGCGTCCTCAAGCGCACCTTCGCCCGCGGCGGCGTGCTGCTGATCCCGGCCTTCGCGGTGGGCCGCGCGCAGCAGATGATCGTTCTGATGGACGAGCTGGTCACGCAGGGGCGGATGCGGCCGTTCCCGATCCACATCGACAGCCCGATGGCGATCGACGCCACGCGCATCTACGCCGCGCACCCCGAGGCCAGCAAGGCGAGCCTCCAGCAACATCGGCGGGCGCAGCCTGCTCCACGGCAAGTGGGTCCAGCTGCACCGGACGCGCGCCGAGTCGGAGGCGCTCAACGAGATGAAGGGGCCGGCCGTGATCATCTCCTCGAGCGGGATGCTCGCGCGGCGGGCGCATCCTGCACCACTGCCGCGTGCGCCTGCCGCACCCCGAGAACACGCTGCTGATCACGGGCTACCAGGCAGCGGGAACGCTGGGCCGCGCGCTGCTCGACGGCGCGCACGTCGTGCGCATCCACAAGGGCGAGGTGCCGGTGCTCGCCGAGATCCGCGACCTCAAGGGCCTCTCGGGCCACGCGGACGCCGGCGAGCTGATGCGCTGGCTGGGCGGGATGCGCGAGCGGCCGCAGGCCGTGTTCGTGACGCACGGCGAGGAGGACGCGGCGCTGGCGCTGGCCGCGCGCATCGAGCGGGAGCGCGGCTTCCGAAGCGCGCGTCCCGGAGCTCGGCGAGACGGTCGAGCTCCAGGCGGCGCGCGCCTAGGCTGGGCAGCGGAGCGGGCGATGGCGACCGTCAACGGGCCTGCTGATCGACATCGACGGCGTGATCCTGCGCGACGACGCGGCCCTGCCCGGCGCCGAGGAGCTCGTGGCCTGGCTGCTCGAGATCGAGGCGCGCTTCCTGTTCCTGACCAACTACCCGTCGCAGACGCCGGCCGACCTGGCCGGGCGCATGGCCAGGCTCGGGGATCGAGATCCCGGCGCACCACTTCTTCACCTCCGCGATGGCGACCGCGGAGTTCCTCGACAAGCAGGCCGGCACGCGGCGGCGCGCGTTCGTGATCGGCGAGGGCGCGCTCGTGCACGAGCTGTACAAGATCGGCTTCACGATCTCGGAGACGCGACGCGGACTTCGTGGTGCTCGGCGAGACGCGCCACTACAACTTCGACATGATCCAGCGCGCGGCGGCGCTGATCCGGCGCGGGGCGCGCTTCGTCGCGACGAACCCGGACGTGGCGGGCCCGGCCGGGCGTCCGAGCTGCGGGGCGTTCGGCGCCCCGATCGAGCGCATGACCGGCAAGAAGCCCTTCTACGTCGGCAAGCCGAGCCCGTTCATGATGCGCGCCGGCCTGCGCCAGCTCGGCGTGCACTCGGCCGAGGCGTGCATGGTCGGCGACAACCTGGAGACCGACATCATCGCCGGCGTCCAGTCGGGCATGGAGACGATCCTCGTGCTGTCCGGCGTCAGCCGCGAGGCCGACCTCGAGCGGGTGGCCTACCGGCCGGACCACATCGTGAAGGACGCCTTCGCCCTGAAAGCTGCGGCCGCCGAGCTGCTCGTCCGCCCGGCCTGAGGCGCGCCGCTCCCTACAGCGGTAGGAAGAGCCGGGTCTCGAGCGCGCCGCCGGGCAGCGGCGCGAAGCGCAGGAAGCCGCCCATCTCGCGCACCGCGCGGTGGCCGTCGCCGAGCGGCCCCGGCTGGGTCCCCTTGAGGATCCGCTGCTGCTCGTCCTCGCTCAGGCCGTCGGCGTGCGCGAAGCGTGAGCATCAGGAAGTCGCGCTTCATCTCGGCTGCCGTCGCGACCCCGCAGCAGCACGGGCTTGCGCTCGGCGCGGACGGCGATCGTCGAGGCAGGGGCCGCCACCACGGCGAGCCCGCTCACGAAGCCGCCGAGCGCGCGGCGCAGCCCGGCCGGCGAGCAGCGAGGCAGCGGGGTCCCGCGGCGAGGCGGCTCTCCACCGTGACGGGCCTGGCCGCGAGCGTCGAGCGCAGGCCGATCGCCACCTCCGCGAGGAGCGCGTCGAGCGTCGCGGGTGGGCCGGAGGGGACGCTCGCCGGTTGAGGCGTGGAGGCGC
The DNA here is from genome assembly GCA_963831755.1 of uncultured Acidobacteriota bacterium. GTDB lineage: Bacteria > Acidobacteriota > Vicinamibacteria > Fen-336 > Fen-336 > DATBSL01. Next base: position 133,262 of record CAWHRC010000023.1, on the reverse strand, counting down.
CGCCGGGACGCGGGGCGGCTGCAGACGCCGGAGCGCCACCGGGACGCGGCGGAGCGGCGACAGGGGGCGGGGCGGCAGCCCTGGCCGGTGCAGCGGCGGCTCCGGCGGGCGCAGGGGCGGGAGGGGTGGGGCTGCGGGCCGCGCCTCCGGCAGCGGCGTCGCCCCCGTGCGCCCGGCCGCGAGCGGCGGTGGCGCCTGCTGACGCCCGGCCTGGAGCAGCAGCCGGCGCAGGCGATCGGACTCGCGCAGGATCGCCGCTACCGAGGCGGTGCGCGCGGCCTCGCCCTGCGCGGAGGCGAGCGCCTCGGCCTGCGCCTGGATGATGCCGAGGCCACTGCTGAGGTCGCGCACCAGCTGGCCGAAGATCTCGGCCAGGTCGACGTTCGAGCGGATGGCGCGGTGAAGCAGCTCCTCCGAGACGGGGCTCGCCTCGGGCCCCACCTGCCCCGGGTACGCGGGCTCGGCGCCGTCCGGCTGGGCGATCACGACGCGGGCGGGCGAGGGCGGCGCGAGCGCCGGCGCCGGCGGCACGGGCGCGGCCGGGCCCTTCCGCAGCAGCAGGTCGAAGGCCTGCGCCACGATCTCCGGCACGGCCTCCGGGTCCAGCCCCTTGTCGCTCAGGTTGTACTTGACGGCGATCGCCGTCAGCATCTCCTGCACGACGGCGACGAAGGTCTCCATCACGCCCTCGCCGCGGGCGGCGACCGCGGGGAAGGACTTACGGCTCCAGAAGTTGAGGGTGCGGTCCAGCTCGGCGCGGCCCAGCAGGTCGTCGAGGTCCTGCTTGTTGTACTGCAGCACGAGCGGCACCTTCTCGGGCACCAGCCGGTTGGCGAGCAGGTTGACCTTCATGTTCTCGAACGAGGTGACGTTCTCGCGAGCCATCGAGCGCTGGCTGTCGGCGACGAAGACGACCGCGTCCGCTCCGGCGAGCACCACGCGGCGGGTGGCGTTGTACTGGACCTGGCCGGGGACCGTGTAGAGCTGGACCTTGAAGTCGTACCCCGAGACGGTGCCGAGGCTGAAGGGCAACAGGTCGAAGAAGAGAGTGCGGTCCTGCGCCGTGTTCAGCGAGATCAGCCGGTTGGCGCTGTCCGGGTCCGTGATGCGGTGGATCTGCTCGAGGTTGGTGGTCTTCCCGGACTGCGGAGGCCCGTAGTAGACCACCTTGGCCTTGATGGTCCGTTCGGAGAAGTTGAACTGGACCATGACGCGCTCACTCTACCACAGCCCGCGCGGCCCCTCCGCGCGGGGGGATGGGGCCTTGACGCGTCGGAAATGCTTCCATAAACTTGGGTTTTGCGTTTCGGGCCGGTATCGGGCCCTACGGGAGGACGGTTCGTCATGGCTCAGCGGTGCGACGTCTGCGGCAAGGGCCCGCTGTTCGGGAACCGGGTCAGCCACGCCCACAACGTCACCCATCGGCGCTTCAACCCGAACCTGCAGAAGATCCGGGCGGAGCTCGAGAACGGCACCCACCGCCGGCTGCGCGTCTGCACCCGCTGCCTGCGCTCCGGCAAGGTCGCCAAGCCCGGCGCCAGGAAGACCGCCGGAGCCACTGCCTAGGGCCGGCCCGCCACACGCTGGCGGCAACGGGCGGCGGAGCGAGCGCCGGATTCACTCCGCGGGCGAAGCGGAAGTCTGGAAGGTGCGGCGCAGCACCTGCCGCAGGCAACAGGCTGCGGAGCGAGCCGGATTCACTCCGGCGAGCGTAGCGGGGGGTCTGGAAGGTGCGGCGCAGCACCTGCCGCAGGCAGCAGGCTGCGGAGCGAGCCGGATTCACTCCGGCGAGCGTAGCGGGGGGTCTGGGGGGTGCGGCGCAGCACCCCCCAGAACTAATACGCGGCTATGACGTCGATCTCGACCCTCACGCCACGCGGCAGGCCGGCCGCCTGGATCGTGGTGCGGGCCGGCGGCTTCTGGCCCAGGAAGCGGCCGTAGACCTCGTTCATCTTCGGGAAGTCGGCCATGTCCACCAGGTAGACGGTCGTCTTCACCACGTTCTCCGGCCCCATCTTCGCCTCGCGCAGCACGGCGACGAGGTTGTGCAGCACGCGCTCGGTCTGGGCCGCGACATCGCCCTCCACGATCTCCCCCGTCTGCGGGTCGAGCGCGATCTGGCCCGAGCAGAACAGGAAGCCGCCCGAGATGACGCCCTGCGAGTAGGGCCCGATCGGGCGCGGCGCGTCGCTGGTGGAGACGTACTTCGTGGGCACCGTCGGGCCTCCTTGGCTGGCAACACCGCAGCGTAGTCGCAGAGCGGCACGGACGCAATCGCTCCTGGCGCGGCCCCGCCTCAGCGCGCGACGGCCTGGCGGGCCACGTCGATCACGCCCGAGACGCCGCGCACGGACTTGAGGACCTTGTCGAGGTGCTTGAGGTCGTTGATGCGCACCGTCAGCTCGATCGAGGCGGTGCGGTCGTCGAACGTGCGCACCTGAGCGTCGCGCACGTCGGTCTGCATCGCGGCGAGCGCGGCCGTCACCGCCGCGAGCGCGCCCGGCCGGTCCTCGAGGTCGACGGCGAGCCGCACCTCGTAGCCGCCCTCGGCCCCCGCCTCCCACTCGACCGCGATCCGCCGCTCGGGGTCGTAGACCAGGTTCTTGACGTTCGGGCAGTGGACCGAGTGCACGGAGACGCCCTTGCCGCGCGTGATGTAGCCCACGATCGGCTCGCCCATGATCGGGTTGCAGCACTTGGCGCGGTAGACCAGCAGCTCGTCGGTGCCCTTGACGGTGATGCGCTCGTCGCCGCGGCGCAGGAAGCGCTTGACCGCCTCGACCACGGGCCGGGTCTTCTCGGGCGCGGGCTGCTCGAGCTTCTCCGCCGGCAGCAGGCGGGCCAGGATCTGGCGCGAGGAGATCTTGCCGTAGCCGAGCGCGACGAACAGGTCGTCGAGCCGCGCCCCCACCCCCAGCTCCTGGGCCAGCGCCTCGAGCGGCGAGGGCTCCGAGACCACCTTCTTCAGCGACAGGTCGTAGCGGCGCAGCTCGCGTTCCAGGTGCTTCCTGCCGATCTCGAGCGCCTGCTGCTTCTCGGCGGTGTTGAGGTAGTGGCGGACCTTCGCCTTCGCCTTGTTGGTGACGGTGAAGCCGAGCCAGTCGCGGCTGGGCTTGTGGCCGGGGGCGGTGAGGATCTCGACGATGTCGCCGTTCTTCAGCTTGTAGCGCAGCGGCACCATCTTGCCGTTGACCCGCGCGCCCACGCACTGGTGGCCCACCTCGGTGTGGATGGCGTAGGCGAAGTCGATCGGGGAGGCGCCGCGCGGCAGCATCCGCACCTCGCCCTTGGGCGTGAAGCAGTAGACCTCCTCCGGGTAGAGGTCGAGCTTCAGCGAGTTCAGGAACTCGTGGGGGTCCTTGACCTCCTGCTGCCACTCGAGCAGCTGGCGCAGCCAGGAGAAGGCGTGGTCGTCCTTGTCGACGCCGGTGCGCCCCTCCTTGTACTTCCAGTGCGCGGCGATGCCCTCCTCGGCCACGCGGTGCATCTCCTCGGTGCGGATCTGCACCTCGAACGGGTGGCCCTCCTCGCCGATCACGGAGGTGTGCAGCGACTGGTAGCCGTTCGGGCGCGGCATGGCGATGAAGTCCTTGATCCGCCCGGGCACCGGCCGCCAGGTGTTGTGCAGCACGCCGAGCGCGGCGTAGCAGTCGGGCACGGACTGCACCAGCACGCGCAGCGCCACGAAGTCGTAGACCTGGTCGAGCTCGATTCTCTGGCGGCTGCAGCTTCTGGTGGATCGAGTGCAGGCGCTTGATGCGCCCCTCGACCGCGGCCTCGATGCCGGAGGCGTGCAGCTTGCTCGGCGACCGTCGCCTTGATGCGTGTCGATGAAGTGCGGCGGCCGCGCGCGCGCGCTCCTCGACGTGCGGCGGCCAGCGTCTTGTAGCCGGCGGGGTCGAGGTACTGGAACGAGAGGTCCTCCAGCTCGTTCTTGACCTTCGACCATGCCGAGGCGGCCCGCGATCGGGGCGTAGATGTCCAGCGTCTCGCGCGAGATGCGCTGCCGGCGCTCCTCGGGCAGGTGCTGCAGCGTGCGCATGTTGTGCAGCCGGTCGGCGAGCTTGACCAGGATCACCCGGATGTCGTCGACCATCGCCAGCAGCATCTTGCGGTAGGTCTCGGCCTGCCGCTCCTCCGAGGTCGCGTAGGGGATCTTCGAGATCTTGGTGACGCCCTCGACGATGTGCAGCACGTCGGCGCCGAAGTACTCCTGCGAGCCGCTCGGGGGTGGTGAGCGTGTCCTCGAGCACGTCGTGCAGCAGGCCGACCGCGACGCAGATCGGGTCCATCCGCATCTCCGCCAGGATCGCCGCGACCTCGAGCGGGTGGACGAGGTAGGGCTCGCCCGACGCGCGCACCTGCCCCTTGTGTTCGACCGCCGAGAAGATGTAGGCCTTGCGCAGGATCTCGAGGTCGGCTTCCGGGTGGTGGCCCCGGACGGTCTCGTGGATGTCCTCGAAGCGGATCATGCTCCTGGCTGAGTCTAACAGGCAGGCTCGGGGGCCGCCGGCGGACCCGGGTTTTCTTGACTCCCGTTTGCGGCGACGCATATAATCCGCTGTCTTGGAAGCTCTTTTGTATTCAATGCTTTCCCCCGGGAGACGGCCATGAGAACCCGCTATCGCACACCTGTGCTCGCCGCGCTTCTGCCGCTGGTCCTGTTCGGCATCGGCTGCAACCTGGTGAAGGCCAAGGCGGCCTTCAAGGACGGCAACAGGCTGTACAAGGAAGAGAACTACCGCAAGGCGATCCAGGAGTACGAAAAGGCGGTCGCGCTCGAGCCCGACTTCGCCGAGGCCCACTTCTACCTGGCCAGCTCCCACCAGGCGCTGTTCCGACCGGGCAAGGAGGGCGAGGAGAACAAGCAGCACCTGCAGACGGCGCTCGAGCACTACCTGAAGGCCCTCGAGGTCAACAAGGCGAACACCGCCCAGCTCAAGGAGCTGCGCCTGCGCACGCTCGAGCAGCTCACGGTCGCCTACTCCGACCCGCCCCTCACCGACTACGAGAAGGCGCTCGGCTACGCGGAGCAGATCGTCAAGGACAACCCGAACGACACCAAGAACCTCTACGCCATGGGCGGGCTGTACGAGAAGTTCAACCGCGTGGCCGAGGCCCAGCAGACCTACGAAAAGGTGGTCGAGCAGAACCCGAAGGACGTCAAGGCCTGCGGTGCGCTCGCGGCCTTCTACAACAAGCCCCTGTGGGACGACCAGGGCAGCGTCTGGGTCGACGGCCAGAGCAAGGGCGCGCGACGCTCCAAGTTCGACCAGGCGATCGGCGTGCTCGAGAAGTGCGCCGACATCGACCCCAACGACCCGAGCGGGCACCAGAAGGTGGCGACCTTCTACTGGGACAAGGCTTATCGCGACCCGAACCTGACCGACAAGCAGAAGGACGAGTACGCCGACAAGGGCATCCTCGCCGTGGACCAGGCCCTCAAGATCAAGCCCGACTACTGGGAGGCGATCATCTACAAGAACCTCCTCTACCGCGTGAAGGCCCAGGTGGCGAAGAACCCCGCGGAGCGCAAGAGGTACCTGGACCAGGCCGTGGTGCTCCAGAAGCAGGCGATGGACCTCCGCAAGGAGCAGTCGCCGGGCGGCGGCGCGGCGACGCCCACCGAGGCAGGAGCGCCGCCCGAAACGAAGTAGCGGGTCGCAAAGCGAAGGGGCCCCGTGCGGGGCCCCTTCGGGAAACGGTCGACTTCAGTCCGGGACTACGGCTGGCCGCCGACGACTCCGCCCGCCTCCTCGATCATCTTGTCGGAGATGATCCCGATGCGCTCGACGCCGGCGCCCTTGGCGATGTCCATCGCCTGGACGACCTTGCCGTACGGGACCGTGCCGGACGCACGCACGAAGATCGTCTTGTCCGAGCGCGCCTGGAAGATGTCGCGCAGCTTGCTTTCCAGCTCCTCCATCGAGACGGGGTTGCGGTTCACCGTCACCGAGTTCTCCTCGAGGCCCAGCACGACCTGGTTCTGGGGCGCGTCCGTCTTGGGCTGGTTGGGGGAGGGGGCTGCGGGAGCGAGATGTCGAGGCCCTTCTGAGCGAGCGGGGTGACGACCATGAAGATGATCAGCAGCACCAGCATCACGTCGATCAGGGGCGTGATGTTGATGTCGGACATCGAGCCCTTGCCGCTGCCGTGGCCGCCGGCGGTGTGCTCGCTCTCGGAGCGGCGTCGCTTGACCATGGGCGCGTGGTGAGGCGTCTTCTCGTTGGCCATTGCCCTAGCCCTGCACCTTCCGCTCGGAGATGAGCGCCACTTCCTCGACCCCCGCCTCGCGGCAGAGGTCCATCACCTTCATCACCTCGGCGTAGGGGAGGCCCTCGTCGGCCTTGAGGTAGATCAGGCGGGCGCCCTCGGGCAGGTCCTGCAGCCGCTCCTTGATCTGGGGCAGCAGGTCCGCCTGGCTGGCGAGCTTGGTCGACCCGAGGTAGGTCGTGGTGTCCTTCTTGACGGCGACCACGATCGACTTCGGCTCGTCCTTGCGCTCCTTGGTGTTGCCCGCCTGCGGCAGCCTCACGTCGACGCCCTTCTGCAGCATGGGCGTGATGACCATGAAGATGATCAGCAGCACGATCATGATGTCGGCCATGGGCGTGACGTTGATGTCCGCCATCGGCCCGCCCTTCTTGCCGCCGACTGCCATTGACATGGGGGTGACTCCTTCGTCCGACGGGGCCGGGAGCGAGCGGCTCCCGGCCTCACCGAGCCCGGCGCGGCTAGGCGCCCTTCTTGATGAAGTAGTCGAGCAGCTCCGAGCTGGAGTTGTCCATCTCCACGTTGAAGCCCTCGACCTTCCCGTTGAAGTAGTTGAAGGCCCACACCGCGGGCACGGCCACGAACAGGCCGAAGGCGGTCGTGATCAGGGCCTCGGCGATCCCGGCCGAGATGGCCGCGATGCCGCCCGAGCCCGTGAGCGCCATGCCGGAGAAGGCGTTGATGATGCCGAAGGTCGTGCCGAAGAGGCCGACGAAGGGCGCCGTGGCGCCGATCGTCGCGAGGCCCGAGAGGCCGCGGCGCAGGTCGGCGAGGTTGACGGCGGTGGCGCGCTGGATCGCCCGCTTGGCGGCCTCGACCGCGCCCTCGCGGTCGCGCTCGGCTTCGCCGGTCTCGACCTGGTACTGCCACTCCTGCAGGCCAGGCTTGAGGACCTTGGCCAAGTGCGACAGCTTGTACTGCTTGCCGTCGGAGACGTCGATCGCCTCCTTGATCTTGCCCTGCTTCAGGAACCGGGCCACCTCGGGCGCGTACTTGCGGGACTGCTTGGTCGCCTGGGAGAAGGTCCAGTACCGCTCGATCATGACGGCGATGGAGTACATGGACATCAAGAAGAGCACAGCGACGACGCCCCACGCGACGCCGCCCATGTGCTCAGCCATGGTCCTCAAATCGAACTGCATTTTTGCGTCCTCCTGGACTAGTCGTGGCCCCTGGCCCTTAGGCCTACGAGAGCTTGAAGTTGACCGTGACCGTCATGATGACGGGAACCGGCACCCCATTCAATAGTGTCGGCGTATAGACCCATTGTCTCACCGCGTCGACCGCCGCCTGGTCGAGCAGCGGGATGCCCCGCAGGACCTTGACGTCGGTGACCTTGCCCTGCGGCGAGATCGTACACTCGAGGATCACGACCCCCTGCACCCGGGCCTGCTTCGCGATGTCCGGATAGGCGGGATTGACGTCCTTGAGCTTCTTGGGCGCCTTGATCTGACCGCCGACGCGCACCGCCTGCTGGGGCGGCGGGGGAGGGGCATCGGGAAGGCCGCCCACGATGCCACCGACGACGCCGCCGGGCACGCCGCCCTCGACGCCTCCCGGCACGCCCTGGACGCCGAGGTCGAGGCCCTCCTCGGGCCTGATCTGCTGCGGCACGTCCACCGGCGCCACGAACTGGTTGTTCTGGACCACCGGCTTCGGCGTGATCCTAGGCGCGTCCGGGGCCCGCGGCGCGGGCGGCGGGGGTGGCGGCGGCGGCGCCGGTGCCGCCATGGGCTCGACGAAGAACGCCTTCACCGCCGCCGCCGGCTCAGGCATCTGGTCCGAGGCCAGGATCGGCACCACGACGATGACGCTCGCGGCGATCGCGTGCAGCGCGAGCGAAACCGGCAGCGTCTTCGACTGGGCCGTCTTGTGCTTGACCCGGTCCGAGTCGATGAGGTCCTCGAATAGCCTCTTTTCCATCCCCCCGCCCCTCTACACTTTTTCCCCGAGAGTTGGCCGACCTGGCAAGAGGCGGGATTCTAGCGCCGCCTGTTTCGGGGTGTCAAGGATCTTGCAGTTCAAGCCTTTCCGGGGAGGACCCGCCGGGCGTCGCGACACTCCGCGGCATCGACCACAGTCCGGCATGCAGCTTGGACACCGGGCCCGACGGAGAGGTTCCGTCGACCGGCCTCGTGTGGATCAGTAGATGCGGAAGGAGACGGGCGCCTGGGCGATCGTCGGGACCGGCCGGCCGCGCTTGACGGCGGGCTGGAAGACCCACTGATACACGGTCTGGATCGCCGCGGCGTCGAGCAGCGGGACGGACTGCAGGATGCGCGCGCGCACCACGCGCCCGGACGAGTCGATCATGATCTCGACCAGCACGGTGCCCTCGATCTTCTTGACGAAGGCCTCCTGCGGGTACTGGGGCCGCGTGATCTTGACCGGCTTGCGGGGGCGAGTCGTAGTCCATCACGGGGCCGGTGCCGGTCCCGCCGATGACGCCGCCGATGACGCCGCCGGGCACGCCGCCGACGACACCGCCCTCGACACCGCCCTCCATCCCGAGCGCGTCGCCCAGGTCGGAGCCGGTCTCGGAACCGAACTGGTCCTCGGGTTTGACGCCCTGCTCCGGCTTGATCTGGTCCTTCTCGTTCGGCTGCTGCGTCTGGATCGGCGCCGTGAACTGCTTGGGTGCGTTCTCGACGACGGGCTTCGGCGCGTCCGGCTTGACCTGCTGCGGGCGCAGCGCCGAGCCCTTCGGCAGCGGCGGCGGCGGCGGCGGCGGCGGGTTGTAGATCAGGCTGACCAGTACGTCGGCCTGCTCCGGCATCTGGGCCGGCATGAAGATCGGGACGAAGACGATCAGGGCGAGCGCGATCAGGTGCGCCGCGATCGAGACCCGGCTGCCGATCTTCTGCCAGCGCGTGCGCGGCGCGCGCTGCGACTCGACGAGGACGTGCGCGAACAGGTCCTCGCCCGGGTCGGCAGGGGTGTGCGGTGCAGGAGCGCCCGGGGCCCGTTGCGCCATGCCCGCCATGCTGGTCATCTTAGCACCCGGTCTCCCGCACCACGGTTGGACGACGCGTGGTCGCCCCGCGTTCCGCCATCTGTCGTCAGGCGGGGTCAAACGAGGTGAAGGCGCGGCCCGCGGCCCGGACCGTCACGGCCCTACGCTGTCGCCTTGGCCTTGCTCGCGGCCTTGGCCGGCGCCTTGGCGGCCACGGTCACGGCCTCCATGCCGCCCCGGCGACCGTACCACCAGTTCACGAAGGGCACGGCGATGAACAGGGTCGAGTAGGTGCCGACCAGGATCCCGACCACCATCGTGAAGCCGAAGCCGCGCAGCACCTCGCCGCCGAACAGGTACAGGCCCAGCACCGCGAGGAAGGTGGTGCCGTTCGAGATCAGCGTCCGGGTGAGCGTCTGGTTCATCGAGTCGTTGAGGATCTTCGCGCAGCGGGTCCTTGCGCCGCAGGCCGAGGTTCTCGCGCACGCGGTCGAAGACCACGATCGTGTCGTTGACGCTGTAGCCGACGAGCGTCAGCAGCGCGGCGATGACGTTGAGCGTGATCTCGTAGTGGAAGAAGGTGAGGAAGCCGAGGCAGATCAGGATGTCGTGCAGGCCGGCGACGGCCGCCGCCACGCCCCAGGCGCCGCCCTTGAAGCGGGCGGCGATGTAGATGAGCTGGAACAGCAGGCCGAGCACGGTCAGGTAGACGGCCTTCTGCCGCAGCTCCGCGCCCACGATCGGGCCCACGATCTCGGACGAGGACTCGAGCACCGGGTTCTGGCCGTAGCTGCGCGGCGAGCGCGTCGCGGATGCCGCGGGCGGGCGCGTCGAGGTCGGACTCGGGCGCCTCCTGCGCGATCCGCACCAGCACCTTGTGCTGCTTGGCGTCGCCGTAGGTCTGGATCACGGCGCCGGGGCCCGCCTGCTCGACCGCAGCGCGGATCTGGTCGACCTCGGGCGGTGTTCTGGAAGTGCAGGATCAGCTGGGTGCCGCCCGAGAACTCGACGCCGTAGGAAGATCCCGTGCAGCACCATCACGGCGATCCCGCCGGCGATGAAGAACGAGGCTCAGCGCGACGAAGTACTTCGCCTTGCCCAGGAAGTCGAAGTTCGGGTTCTTGATGATCTCCATGCCGCCCCCTAGATGCTCAGCGACTCGGCGTGGCGCCTGCCGAGCACCCACTCGAACAGGAACTTGCTCACGAAGTACGAGGCGAACACGTTGGCCACGAGGCCGATCACCAGCGTGACCGCGAAGCCCTTGATCGGGCCGGTGCCGAACTGGAACAGGAACGGCGGCGGCGATGAGGGCGGTCGCGTGCGTGTCGAGGATCGTGATCCAGACCCGCTCGAAGCCGTTCTGCACCGCCATGCGCACGGTCTTGCCGTTGCGCAGCTCCTCGCGGATGCGCTCGAACACCAGCACGTTGGTGTCGACCCCGACGCCGATCGTCAGGATCACGCCGGCGATGCCGGGCAGCGTCAGCGTCGCGCTGGTGTAGGCCATGAACCCCGAGCAGGATCAGCAGGTTCGCCGACAGCGCCACCACCGCGTTGACGCCCCGACAGGCGGTAGTAGACGAGCATGAAGACGACGATGAAGGCCATGCCCGCCGCCGCCGCCATCACGCCGTCGCGGATCGAGTCGCGCCCGAGCGAGGCGCCCACGGTCAGCTGCTGCAGGTAGCGCAGCGTCGCCGGCAGCGCGCCCGCCTTGAGGATCTTGGCCAGCTCGTCGGCCTCCTGGGTCGAGAAGCGGCCGGTGATGCGGTTGTCCGAGCCGAGCCGGCTCTGGATCGTGGGCGCCGAGTAGACGGTGCCGTCGAGCACGATCGCCAGCTGGCGGCCGATGTTGCGCTGCGTCTCGCGCGAGAACTTGTCGGTGGCCAGCGCGTTCAGCGAGAAGTTGATCTGCGGCCGGTTGGACTCGTCGACGCCCACGCGCGCGCTCTTGAGGTCGCGGCCCGTGATGATCGCCTCCTTGCGCACCAGGTAGTAGGTGGGCTGGCCGGGCGTGTCGCTCGGGCCCCGAGAGCAGCTCCATGTTGTCGGGCAGCTTGCCGCCGACGCCCTGCAGCAGCGTGTCCTGCGTGGCCGCCGAGTTCTCGACCAGCTTCAGCGTCAGCTGGGCGGTCGTCTTGATGATGCGCTTGGCCGCCTCGACGTCGGTCACGCCCGGCAGCTGGACCAGGATCTGGTCGCCGCTGTTGCCGGTGGCGGCGATCACCGGCTCGGCGACGCCGAGCGCGTTGACGCGCCGCTCCAGCGTGCGGATCGCCTCCTGCACGGTCTGGTCCTTGAGCTGGCGCTGGAAGGCTTCGGTCATCTGGACCGCGAGCTTGCCCTCGCCGGCGTCCTTCACCTCCCAGCCGGTGCGGAAGAAGTCGCGCAGCAGGTCGCGCATGTCCTTGACGCGCGCGGGCTCGATGCCGTCGACCGCGAAGCCCGTCGGGGAGGTCCGCTGCACCGACGCCACCTGGATGCCCTTGCGCGTCGCCTGGTCGCGCGTGGTGTTGACGGCGTCGTCGGTCGTGGCGTTGAGCGCGTCGTCGACCACCACCTGCAGCACCAGGTGGATACCCCCGCGCAGGTCGAGGCCCAGGTGGATCTTGCCGGGCTGGTCGTCGCGGTCGTAGGGCGGCCAGATGGCGACGCCGCAGGCGAGCAGGAACGAGCCGTAGACGATCGCCTTCCAGCGCAGCTCGGGGCGCATGAAGGCGAACACGAGACCGGCGAGGGCCGCGCTGAGCAGCAGCCAGAGAATGATCGGGTTCTGCAGGGCGAGAGGCATCACTTCTCCGTCTTCTCGGTCGCAGCGCCCTGCTTGCCGGCCACGGCGCTCTTGAGGACCTTGATCCTGGTCTTGTCGTCGACGCGCAGCAGGAACGCGTCGTCCTCGACGCCGACGATGGTGCCGAAGATGCCGGAGTTGAGCACGACGCGGTCGCCGCTCTGCAGCTGTTTGACGAGGTCCTCGAGCTTCTTCTGCTTCCTGCGCATGGGCAGGATCAGCACGAAGTAGAAGATCGCGAAGATCAGCCCCATCATCACGAAGCTGCCGAGGGGGTTCGGCTCGCCCGCGCGGGAGGGCCCGGCGAGGGCGATCAGCATCCGGGGATCGGCCATAGGGGGTTCGTTCTCTCGCTCTTCGAGTCGCAGCGGCGGATCGCGAGGACCTCGGGCGCTACGGCTCGTCCTGCCCTTCTGCGAGGCGTCGCAAGGTGTCCTTGCGCCACTCCTCGAAGCGGCACAAACGGATACTCTGCCGCAGCTGCCGCATCATGTCAAGGTAGAAGAACAGGTTGTGGACGCTCATGAGCGTCGCAGCGCTCATCTCGTTCGCCTGGTGCAGGTGGCGCAGGTACGCCCGGCTCGTGCTGCGGCAGGTCGGGCAGGCGCAGCCCGGGTCGGGCGGGCGCGGGTCGTCGCGATAGCGGGCGTTGCGGATCGCGAGCCGGCCCCGGCGCGGTGAACAGCTGGCCGTTGCGCGCGTTGCGCGTCGGCAGCACGCAGTCGAACAGGTCGATCCCGCGCGCGACCGACGTCGACCAGGTCCTCGGGCGTGCCCACGCCCATCAGGTAGCGCGGCCGCTCCTCGGGCAGGATCGGGTCGAGGTGCTCGAGCACCCGGTCGCGCGCGGCCTTGGGCTCGCCCACCGAGAGCCCGCCGATGGCGTAGCCGGGAAAGTCGAGCTCGATCAGCTCCCGCGCGCTCGCCTCGCGCAGGTCGAGGTGCGCCGCCGCCCTGCACGATGCCGAACAGCCCCTGGTCGCTGCCGGCGGTGCGCCGCCAGGCTGCGCCGCGCCCAGCGCGTGGTGCGCGGCGGTCGCCTCGGCCACCGCCTCGCGCGGGCGCGTCGCCGGGCGGGCACTCGTCGAAGGCCATCACGATGTCCGCGCCCAGGTTCTGCTGCGACCTCCATCGAGCGCTCGGGCGAGAGCAGGTGGGCGCTGCCGTCGATGTGGCTCCGGAAGCGCACGCCCTCCTCGTCGAGCCGGCGCAGTCGCGGACAGCGAGAAGACCTGGTAGCCGCCGCTGTCGGTCAGGAACGGGCCCTGCCAGCCCGTGAAGCCGTGCAGCCCGCCGAGGCTGCGCCACCAGCGCGTCGCCCGGGCCGCAGCATCAGGTGGTACGTGTTGGCCAGCAGGATGCGGGCGCCGATCTCGCGCAGGTCGCGGTGCAGCACCGCCTTCACAGCGCCGGCGGTGCCGACGGGCATGAAGGCGGGCGTCTCGACCTCGCCGTGCGGCGTGCGCAGCAGCCCCGCCCGGGCGCGCGCGTCGCGCGCCAGCACCGCGAAGGAGAAGCCGCTCATCAGCCAGCGAGTATAGACTCGGCCCATGAGCCACCGGCCACTCGTGGCGCTCCTCTTCGGCGGCCGCTCGGGCGAGCACGAGGTGAGCCTGCGCTCGGCCGCCTCCGTGGCGGAGGGCCTCGCCGTACACCACGATCTGCTGTGCGTCCTGGTCGACAAACAGGGGAACTGGCTGCTGCAGGGTGGCCCGCGGCCGCTCGCCTCGGGCGGCGAGCCCGTCTTCCTCGCGCCCGTGCCGGGCGAGGGCGGACGGCTGCGCCGCCTGGCCGACGCGCGCGAGCTGGCGCGCCCCGACGTCTTCTTCCCGCTGCTGCACGGCACCTACGGCGAGGACGGCACCGTGCAGGGCCTGCTGGAGCTCGCCGCCGTGCCCTACGCCGGCGCCGGTGTCGCGGCCTCGGCCGCCTCCATGGACAAGGCGATGATGAAGGCGCTGTTCGAGCGCGCCGGGCTCGAGCAGGTGCCACACCGCGTGCTGCTGCGTCGCGACGGCGAAGCCGAGCGCCTTCTGCTCGACGAGCTCGGGCTGCCGCTGTTCGTCAAGCCCGCCAACCTCGGCTCGAGCGTCGGCATCAGCAAGGTGAAGAACGCGGACCGGCTGGGCGCGGCGCTCGAGCTGGCCTTCCGCTACGACCGCAAGGTGGTCGTGGAGCGCGGCCTCGCAGTGCGCGAGATCGAGGTCTCCGTGCTCGGCAACGACGAGCCGCGCGCGTCCTTGCCCGGCGAGATCGTGCCCGACCGGGAGTTCTACGACTACGACTCGAAGTACGCGGCCGACAGCCGCACCGAGCTGCTGATCCCGGCGCCGCTCGACGCGCGCACCACGGCCGAGGCGCAGCAGCTCGCGCTCGTCGCCTTCGCGGCCGTCGACGCGGCCGGCTACGCGCGGGTCGACCTGTTCCTCGAGACCTCCGGCGGCCGGCTGCTGGTGAACGAGATCAACACGATCCCCGGCTTCACCGCGATCAGCATGTTTCCCAAGCTGTGGCAGGCGAGCGGGCTCGCGTACCCCGAGCTGCTGGCCGGGATCGTGGGGCTTGCGCGCGAGCGCCACGCCTCCCGGGGCCGGCTGCTCACCGACTACCGCGGCTAGCGCCCTGCCACACCGGCGCGCGGCGCGCCCGTCTGCTGTACAAAGAACTATACCAAAAGCGTCCGTCCCGTCCGGGTCCCCACATTTTCGTCTGCCGCGATGGAAGCCCCTACGGGGCAGCAGGTTCGCGTCCTGTATTCGCTGAAACCAGCTCCTGTAGCCACTTCTATCGATTTCCACACCACCGTGCACAGCCTAAGGTACTCCACCCGTGGAGCATGGCAGCCATGGAGTCGAGAAATTCCTTGACAAGGGTGTGAGGGGTACCTACGCTACGCCTAGTATGCGAAGCCCACTGACACCCGATAGGTTGAAAGAGGGCCTTGCATGTCCAGATTTGGACTGAAAGGGGGGATTACTTAATGCCGGCGAAGAAGAAGGCTGCCAAGAAGAAGGCGGCGAAGAAGAAGAAGTAAGAGCCCCGGGGCAGTTGGGGGGGTCGAGAGAAATCTCGCCCCCCACTTTTTTTGCCCGCCCGTCCTGGCCGTGCGTTCCCCCGCCCGCCTCGCGCTCCCCTCAGGCCCCCGCGAGGACGTGCTGCTCGATGGCCCACGCGACGCCGTCCTCGTCGTTCGTCGGCAGCACGGGCAGCCCCAGCGCGAGCAGCTCCGGGTCGGCGTTGCCCATCACGAAGCCGAGGCCGGCGGCCGCCACCATCTCGCGGTCGTTCCAGTTGTCGCCGATCGCGAGCGTCTCCTGGCCGTCGATCCCCCAGTGCCGCTGCACGAAGGCGAGCGCCTCGGCCTTGCCCACGCCGGGGTCGACCACGTCCAGCAGCACCAGGCCGCTCGCCGGGTAGACCGTGCGCTCGACGCGTGCGCTGCCGGCCAGGGTCCGCTCCAGCCGGGCGCGCAGGGGATCGGTCTCGTCGCGCGTGCCGCCGAACATGACCTGGATCACGACCTGTGCCTCGAGCGCCGAGCCGAGGTCCGCGACCGTGCGCACCTCCTCGCCCGCGCGCTCGAGGTAGTAGCCGACGAGCCCGCTGCGCGGCGCCGCGGCGGCGACCAGCAGCAAGCCCTCGCCCTCGGCGCCGCAGTGCAGCACCGGCTCCAGGCCCGCCTCGCGCCCGATCACGATCGTGCGCCGCGCCGTCTCGCGCGCGAGCGGGCGGCAGCGCAGCACGCGGCCGCGCTCGACCACCAGCGCGCCGTTGTGTAGCACGAGCGGGACGTCGCCGCCCAGCTCCTCGGCCACGCGCCGCGCCGAGGGGTAGCGGCGGCCGGTCACCAGCACCACGCGCACGCCGGCGGCGCGGGCGCGCTCGAGCGCCGTGCGCGTGCGCGCGCCGAGCGTCTTGTCGCTGCGCAGCAGCGTGCCGTCGATGTCGAGCGCGAGCAGCCGGATGCGCGTGGGCTTCACGGCCGACTCACTCGCCCGTCCAGACCTCGACGCGCTCGATCAGGTCTCCCGGCCGGATCCGGTCGACCACGTCCATGCCCGCCACCACGCTGCCGAACAGCGTGTAGCGGCCGTCGAGCTGCGGCTGCGGGGCGAGCGTGATGAAGAACTGGCTGCCACCCGTGTCCTTGCCCGAGAGCGCCATGCCGACCGAGCCGCGCGCGTAGGAGCGGCGCGTGATCTCGCAGCGCAGCGCGTAGCCGGGGCCGCCGTTGCCGTCGCCGCGCGGGCAGCCGCCCTGCACCACGAAGCCCGGCTCGACGCGATGGAACGTCAGCCCGTCGTAGAAGCCGCGGCGGGCCAGGGCGACGAACGAGGCGACGGTGAGCGGCGCCTCGACCACGTCGAGCTGGATCTCGATCCGGCCCTTGCGCGTGTGGAGGAACACGCGCGGCGTGTAGAGCGCCACGCCGGGGCGCGGGGCGAACGGGGCGACGGCCAGCCGGTAGTCGAGCGCGGGGCGCAGGACGGCCTGCGAGCCGGGGTCGGGAGCGGCCGCGCCGAGATCGCGCAGGAGCTGCGCCGCCCTGGCCCGCACGGCTCGCGCCGGGTCCTCGGCCGCGACCCGCTGCAGGGCGGCCCGCGCCGGGTCGTCCTTCTGCGCGGCGAGCGCGCTGACGGCGGCCAGGCGCGCCTCGAGCTCTCCCGGGCCGTCTGCCAGGCCGCGCTGCCACGCGGCGAACAGGGGGGCCGCCAGCGCGCGCGGCCCGAGCGCCGCGATCTGCTCGGCGGCCGCCGTGCGCACGCCCAGGTCGGCGTGCTCCAGGTGCCGCCGCAGCGTGTCGAGCGCGTCGGCGCCGCGCGCCCGGCGCAGGGCCTCGAGCACCGAGGGCACGACGCGCGGGTCCTCGTCCTTGAGCATGGCGTGCAGCACGCCGACGCACATCTCGTCGCCGACGGCGCCGAGCGCGCCGGCGAGGGCGGAGCGCACGCGGAAGTCCGGGTCGACGTCCAGCCCCGAGAGCACGAGCGCGAAGTCGTCCGGGCTCGTGCGCGCCAGCGCACCGAACGCGGCCGCGCGAACCCAGGGGTCGCGGTCGGCCACCAGCGCGACGACGCGTTGGCGCAGCCCGGGATCGGGCGGCAGCAACGCCAGGGCGCGCAGCGCCTCGCGGCGCAGCACCTCGCTCGGCGAGGCGAGCAGCGCGGCCGCGGCGGCGGTGCCGCGCGGGTCGCCGATCGCGCCCAGCGCGCGCAGCGCCTCCAGGGCCACCGTCTGGTCGGCGTCGCGCGTGAGCCCCAGCAGCAGGGGGACCGCCGAGGCGTCCTTCAGCGCGCCCAGCCCGCGCGCCGCGAGCGCGCGCGAGCGCGGGTCGTCGGAGACCGCGGCGGAGACGAGCACCGGCCGCAGCGCCGGATCCTCGAGCCGCATCGCCAGCCAGGTGGCGGCCCACCAGTCGAAGCGCGGCCGGCCCTCGACCAGGAGCGCGTGCTCGGCCGCAGCGCGGTCCTTCAGGCGGGAAAGGGCGACCAGGGCCAGACGCTGCTCCGCCCAGCGGTCCTCGAGGCTGCCCGGGTCGTCGCCGCGCACGCTCATGCGGCTGATCGTCTTCGGCAGCGTGTCGACCGCCAGCCGCGCCACGGCCGCGGCCGTCCGGGCGTCGCCGATGCGGCCCAGCGCCTCGACGGCGCGGCCCCGGACGCCGGCGTCGGGATCGGCGAGCGCCGCCAGCAGGCGGTCGGTCGCGGCGCGGTCCGCGACCAGCCCGAGCGCGAAGGCAGCCATCCGCCGCACCTCGACCTCGGGGTCGCCCAGCTGCTCGAGCAGGGCCGGCACCAGCGAGCGCTCGCCGATGCGGCCGGCGGCCAGCGCGGCGCGGCGGCGCACGCCGCGGTCGGGATCGCGCAGCAGCGCCTCGAGCTCACTCCCCCCGGTCGAGCGCGTGTCCTCGAGCCGGACGAGGGCTGCCAACCGCTCGCCGCGCGGAGCCAGCGGGGGCTGCGCGGGCTTCCGTGCGGCGAGCAGGTCGGCGGGCGCCAGCGACAGGGCGAGCGCCACGGCCGCCAGAGAGAGGTGGTCCACGGTACGGCGCATCCGCGAATTATCGCCTAGGCCACGGCGAAGAAGTCCTTTCCGTCGCACAGGCCCAGCCGCGCGGCCTCCGCGCGCAGCCGCTGGCGGGCGCCCTTCTGGCCCACGGCCCCGAGGTGGAGCGACCCGCCGAGGCCCGCCGCCTCCGCCAGAGAAACCACCGGCACGCCGTGGATCCGCGCGCCGATCTTGCCCGGGTCCACCTCGACGAAGGCGCGCGGCGGGCGGCCGGCGGCGACGAGCGCCCGCGCCCAGGCCTTGCCGATCGGGCCCGCGCCCCACACGACGGCCGTCCGCTGCGCAAGCGGCCCGCGCAGCAGGGCTGAGAGCTTCGCCTGCAGGAAGCGCTCGGGCGCGTAGCGCTCGTCCGTGCGCGTGAGCCGCTCCGGCGAGTCGCGCCAGTGGAGCAGCACCTGCGGCAGCTTGGCGAAGCGCAGGCCGGCGTCGAAGGCGCGCAGCCACAGGTCGTAGTCCTTCGGCCCGTCGAGCGCGCGCCAGCCGCCGAGCCGGCGCAGCGGGCCCGCGCGCAGCACGACCGAGGGGTGGACGAGCGGCGATTCGACGAAGCGCTCACGCTCCATCGACTCGTGGTCGAGCAGGCCGTTCGTCCACGCGACGTAGGCGCGCATGCCCTCCCCCGCCCGCCGCCCGGCGTCGGCGGTGGCCTTGACGCGGCAGCCGAGCACGTCCAGCTGCTCGTCCGCCTCGAGCCGGCCGACCTGGCGCGCGAGCCGCTCCGGGTGGGCCACGTCGTCGGCGTCCATGCGCGCCAGCAGCCCGGCGCGCGCCTCGCCGAGCGCCAGCTGCAGCGCCGGCACCAGGCCGCGCGGCGGCGTGCGCAGCACGCGCAGCCGGGGCTCGTGGTCGGCCAGCGTCTGCGCCGCCAGCGAGTCGAGGCAGGCCTCGAGCCGCGCCCCGCCGTCGCGCACCGGCAGCAGCACCGACACGCGGGGCGCCGGCATCGTCAGCCGTGGCGGCGCACGAACTCGCGCGCGGCTTCGAGTGTCGCGAGTGCCCCGTCGCCGCGCACCACCGTGAAGGGGGCGGCCCGGCCCGGCCGCCAGTCGTCGCGGCCGGCGCGGCGGACCTCGACCAGGAAGCCCTTGTCCGTGCGCGCCGGCTCGGTGAGCTCGTAGATCCACTGGTCCCGGCGCAGGGTGCAGTGGATGGCGCCCGGCGCCCACAGTCCGCGCGCGACGTCGGCCGTCCCCTCGCGGCGCACCATGCGCCCGATCGCCCGGCGCCCCGAGTCGGGCAGGTACAGGAACTCGATGCCGTAGCCGACGTAGGGCCAGCCCACCTCGGGCGCCTCGCGCGCCACCCGGCCGAGCGCCCGCAGCCGGCCCTCGGGCTCCGGCAGGTCCAGCTCGAGGTCGAGGTCGCTCGCCTCGATGCGCACGGGGCTCGCCAGCAGCATGCCGTGCAGGCTGAGGTTGCGGCTGAGCGCGTAGAAGTGCTCGCCCGGGGCGCTGTGCCGGCTGCCCACCACCTGCACGTGCACCGGGATGCGCGCGCGCACGCGGCGCGGCACGTCGACGAGCTTGCCGATCCAGCTCTCCAGCACGAAGCGGTCGAGCGGGCGGCGCAGCGCGGCGTTGGCGCCGGCGGCGAGCAGCTCGCCCTCGCTGCCCGGCAGGTCGTCGACGCGCACCACCGCCAGGACCGACAGCCGGCGGCCGTCGGCGGCCACGCGCAGGCGCTTCACCACCTCGACTGCCGTCTCGTCGACCAGGCGCGTGCCGACCACGACCAGCTCGGGCACGAAGCGCTCGACGGCCTGCAGCAGCTCGCCGCCCGTCGCCGCCTCGAACAGCAGCCCCGGCTCGCGCTGCAGGAACGGCACCTCGAGCCGCAGCTCGCGTGCGTCGAGGCCGGCGGCGAAGACGCGGCCGGGCATGGCCTCAGCTCACGGTGCGCTGGGCGCTGCGCCGGAAGCGGAACGCCCGCTGGAACAGGTCTGGCAACACGGTCTTGAGGCCGAGCAGGGACGGCACGCGGTCGTAGTACAGCACGAGGCGCACGTCCTTGCGACCGCCGGGCGCGATCTCGCGCACCAGGAAGCGGTAGCGGCCCAGGCGCAGCGTGGAGCCGGGCGTCAGATCGCGGCGGGCGCCCTCGCGGCCGTAGGTCTGCACCTGCACCCGCGGCTCGAGCAGCCGCCGGCGCAGCTCGTCGTCGAGCGCGAGGTGGGCCTTGGCGCGCACGAAGTCGAGGGCGCTCGCGCGCCGCCGCTCGGAGAGCGGGCGCGTCAGCACCCGCTCGGCCTCGGCGGCCTCCAGGCTGCGCGCCGCGTAGTCGAGGTTGAGCGCGTGGATCTTCTCCTCGCGCGTGCCCGAGTCGGTCGCGGCCTCGAGCGCCGCGCGCAGCTCGTCCAGGCCGAGCGGCAGCAGCGCGGCGTCGCGGCGGTCGAGCCCCGCCGTGTCGTAGCCGGTGCCCGTGATGTCGACGCCAGCCTGCTGCAGGGTGAAGCTGGCCGCGGCCGACTTGGCGTCGGGCACGAGGCTCAGGCCCTGCGACGACCACACGGCGTCGGGCGAGCGGTGCAGCTTGTCGACCGCGACGTGGGACGTCTGGCCGACGGCCAGCTCCAGCAGCTCGAGGTCGCCGGGCCCGGGGAAAGAGCGCACCAGGAGCCCGAGCAGCCCGACCAGGATCGCCAGCAGCGGCAGGAGGAAGTAGGAGAAGATCCGCAGCTCGACGCGGGCGCGCGGCTTCGCCGCGATCCGGCGCACGATCGGCTCCAGCCTCTTCAGCCCCTCGTTGGGCCTCACCCGGTAGACGAACTTGCGCAGCAGCATCCCG
Organism: uncultured Acidobacteriota bacterium; assembly: GCA_963831755.1. GTDB lineage: Bacteria > Acidobacteriota > Vicinamibacteria > Fen-336 > Fen-336 > DATBSL01. The sequence continues at coordinate 112,389 of CAWHRC010000023.1, read as the reverse complement.
TCGTCCGCGAAGAACGACGCCAACGTCTGCGCCAGCGGCGTCGCGGCGCGCCCGTTCGCGGCGCTCACCATCTCGAGCACGAAGCCGGGCGACTGCTCGGGGTCGCGGCCCGTCGTCTCGCCCGGCGGCTCGCCGACCAGCACCACGTAGAGAGGCAACTTCATCTCGGCGAGCAGCTCGACCGCCTTGCGCACGGATTGCGTGCGTGCGTCCCAGCCCGGCGGCACGTCCTTCCAGTCGGCGGGGTCGGGGTCGGGGATTGCGTCCGTGAGCAGCACCATCCGCAGCTCGGTCCCCGGGGGGTATTGGGCAGCGATCTCCCGGGCCTTGAGGAAGGCGTGGTAGAAGTCCGTCCACTGCCCCTCGTTGCGGTAGCGCGACACGTCGTCGACCGAGATCTCGCGCCGGCCGCCGAACAGCACCAGCCGGTAGCGCTGCCCCTTCAGGAAGCCGAACATCTTCTCGAGCGCGGTCACGCGCCGCTCGGTCGGGTCGAGCGGGGGCAGCGAGGCGGAGTTGTCGATCAGGAACAGGATCACCGGGCCCTGGGCGGCGGGCAGCGGTGTCGCGGAGGGCGAGGGCGTCGCAGCGGGGGCAGCCGTGCCGCGTGGCGCGGGCGACGCCAGGAGCGCGAGGGCCAGCAGGGCGGGCAGCATCGCCGGGGGCCGATTCTACACCGCACTGCGGCGGCGCGATCGGCTCGCGGGCGGCCACATATAATCGCGCGCATGAAGGCGGGCATCCTGGGCCTCTCCCTGGTCGGCAAGAGCACTCTCTTCCAGCTGCTCACGGGCACGCCGGCCGCGCCGCCGTCGGGCCGCCCGGAAGCCCGGCTGGGCATCGCGCGCGTTCCCGACGCGCGAGTGGCGGGGCTCGCCGCGATCTTCCACCCGAAGAAGAGCACGCTCGCCACGGTCGAGTACGTGGACGTCCCCGGCGTGGCGAAGGGCGAGGGCCAGGCGCTGGTGGACCTGCCGGCGCTGCGCGGCGTCGACGCGTTCGTGCACGTGGTGAGGGCGTTCGAGTCGCAGACCGTGCCGCACCCGGAGGGCTCGCTCGACCCCAAGCGCGACGCCGAGATGCTGGAGCTCGAGCTGGTGCTGGCCGACCTGGCGACGGTCGAGCGGCGGCTCCTGCGGCTCGAGGCCAACATCAAGAAGGCGCGCAAGGCCGAGGACGTCTCCGAGCGCGAACTCTTCCTGCGCCTGAAGCAGGCGCTCGAGGCCGGCCAGCCGCTGCGCGCCCTGGCGCTGGCCGAGGAGGAGAGCAGGCGCCTGCGCGGCTACGCTCTCTTGAGCGAGAAGCCGCTGCTGATCGTGGCGAACGTGGGCGAGCAGGCGATCCGCGGTGCAGCGGGCTTTCTCCAGACGAGCGGCCTCGTCGACTTCAGCGCGCGGCCCCGGGTCGCGGCCTGCGTCGTCTCGGCGCCCATCGAGGCCGAGCTGGCCGAGCTGCCGGCGGAGGACGCGCGCGCCTTCCGCGACGACCTCGGCCTGGCCGAGCCGGGGCTCGAGCGCGTGATCCGCTCGACCTACGAGCTGCTCGGCCTCGTCTCGTTCCTGACCGCGGGCGAGGACGAGTGCCGCGCCTGGACCATACCGCGCGGAACGAAAGCGCCCCTGGCAGCCGGCACCATCCACTCCGACATCGAGCGCGGGTTCATCCGGGCGCAGGTCGTGCGCTATGAGGACCTCGTGGCCGCCGGCTCGCTCGCGGCCTGCCGCGAGAAGGGCACGCTGCGTCTCGAGGGCCGCGAGTACGAGGTGAGGGACGGCGACGTGATCGAGTTCAAGTTCAACGTCTAGGCGCGCGATGCCCGGCTGCCCTGCCTGCGGCCGGCCGGTGGCCCTGGCGCGGCCGACCTGCCTGTACTGCGGCGCCACGCTGCCGCCCGGCGCCGCTGCCGTCACGGGCTCCGCAGAGCCTCTCTCCGCTGCGGCCGCTGCGGCGCCCGCGCCGCCACGGGTGCTGGTGGTGCTCGAGCTGTCCTTGGTACGCCCCGACGCGCTGGTGCGGGCCGGCCTTCCTCCATACGAGGCGGCGCTCATCGCGCGGCGCGGCGGCCTCCACCTGTACCGGGTGCTCGACGCGGCCGCGGCGGGCGAGGAGGCGGCGCGGCTCGAGCGCGCGGGAGTGGGCGCGGTGCTGGTGCCCGAGGCGGAAGCACGCGCCGTGCCCCTGCGCGTGACGGCCGGCGAGCGCCGGGCGGCGCAGCTCGTGCTGCGCAGCGAGGCCGGCGTGCTGGAGGTCTCCGGCAGGGAGCTGCTGCTGGTCGTCAGCGGCCCGATCGCGCGCGAGTACCGGCCACGGCTCGAGCGCCAGAAGGTGGAACCGGCGCGGCTCGAGCCGGGCTGGTTCGCCCACCTGCACCGCCTCGCGGACCCACGGCCGCTCGAGATTGACGCGGCGAACTTCTCGCCCGGCTTCGCGGTGACCGGCTCGGCGCGGCTCGAGATCGAGGCCTGGCTCGGCGAGCTCGCGGCGGGCGTGCCGCGCGACGACGGCTTCCGCTGGTTGACGCCGGCGCTGGCGGCGGCCGAGCCGGAGGCGCGCGGCCCACTCGCTGCGGCTTCCTCGCTGCGCACGGGCCGCTCACGTCCGGCACAGAGCCGGAGGGGTGCCGCAGGCGACGAGCCGCCCCTCGTGCTCGACAACCTCGCCCAGTTCCGCTTCTACTCCGGCTGGCGCGCGGCCGTGGAGCGGCGCCGGAGCGGCTCACCGCTCTCGGGCTCGGCATGCTAGGTTCGCTGCCGGCATGCGCTGGCACGGTCGCGAGATCCTCCTCCTCCTGCTGCTCGCGGCCGCGCCCGTGGTCGCCTACGCCCCGGCCTGGCGGGCGGGGGTGCTGCTCGCGCCGGCAGAGGGCGCGGCGCTGCACCTGCCGCTGCGCGTCGAGGTGTTCCGTGCCTGGGCGCGCGGCGAGATCCCGAGCTGGAACCCTTCGATCTTCTCCGGCACACCCCTGCTCGCCGCCTACCGTCCAGGCGCCCTCGACCCGCTCATGCCGGCGCTGGCGGCGTTGCCGCCCCTCGTCGCATTCCAGGCGCTCGTCCTCGTTTCGCTCGCGTTCGCCGGCCCGCTGACGTACGCCTACGCCCGGCGCCTGGGCGCCGAGCCCGCAGGCGCGTTGGTGGCCGCCCTTTCCTACGCCCTCGGCCCGTACCTGGTCGGCCACCTGGGCGACACCGCGACCGTCGTCGCCGCCCCCGCGCTGGTGCTGGTCCTGTTCGCACTCGAAGAGCACCTCGCGCGCGGAGCCGCCGCGAGCGGCGCCTTTCTCGCCGCCGCCTGCGCTCTCCTCCTGCTCGCGGGCTCGCCCCAGGCCGTCGGCGCCGGCGGTCTGCTGGTCGCCACGCGCCTGGCGCTCCTGGCCCTGGCGCGCCGCGCAGCGCCCGTCGGCACGATCACGCCGACGCGCGCCGGGGGCCGGGCTCTCGCCGCGGCGCTGCTGGCGGGCCTGCTGCTCGCCGCACCCCAGCTCGTGCCCACGCTCATCGCCTGGCGCGAGGCCGGCCCGGCCGACGCGCGGGTCCCGCTCACGGCCGGCTCGGCCCCCGTCGGCGTCGCCGGGCTGGTGGTGCGCTCGGTGTCGCACACGCCGGCGGCCATCCTCGCGCTGGCGGCCGTTCCCCTGCTGCCGGCCTGGCCGGGGCTGCGCCCGGGGCTCGCGCTCGCCGTGGCCGGGGTGCTCGCGCTCGCCGCGCGCGGGAGGCTCGACGGCCCCGGGTCGGCCGCGCTCGCCCTCGATCTCGCGCTGGCGCTGGTCGGGGGGCTCTCGCTCTCGGCGCAGTGGCGCGCGCGCTCTTCACAGCGCGGGCGCCGGCTGAGGCTGCTGGCCGCGATCGCGGCGCTGTGCGCGGCGGCCGGGCTGTCGATCGCGACGATCGTCACCGGGCCGCTCGACCCGTTGCTGGCGGCGCCGGTGGGCCTGCTCGCGCTCGGGCTGATCCTCTACTTCTCGCTCGCGGAGGCGCGCAGCCCCGTCGTCTCGCACGCCTTCCTGCTGCCGCTTCTGGCCTCGTTCCTGCTCCAGCCCTGGGGGCGCCAGGCCTGGCGCGGGGCGCCGGGCGCGGCCGAGCTGGAGCAGGCCACGCCGACCCGCGAGGCGATCGACCGAGCCATGGGACCGCGTCGGACCGAGCGCACGCTCGTGCTCACGGAATCGTGGCCCACGCGGCAGGCGGCCGCCGATCTCGCGTGGGCGAACCTCGCCACGTTCGCCGGCCGGAGAAACGCGAACGGCTGGGACCCGCTGGTGCCGGCCACGCGACGGGCCGCTTTCGACGGCATGCACGCCGACGGCACGCTGCCGCGTGCGCTGCTCCAGAGCGACCCGGGCCGCCTGGAGCTGCTCGGCGTCCGCTGGCTGCAGGTCGAGACGGCGTCGCTCGTCACGGCGCCCGACGCCGACGGGCTCGGCGACGCGCTCGACGTGATCGTCGAGGGGCCGCGGCCACACCTGTTCGCCGTCCCCTTCACGCGCGCGACCGAGGTGCGCATCGTCAGCTTCCTGGCCGGGGCGGGTGCCATGGAGCAGGGCAGGATCGTCGCGGAGTGCGTGGCGCGGCTCGCGAACGGGCGCGAGATCTGGGTGCCCATCCGGGCCGGCGTCGACACCGCCGAGTGGGCCTGGGACCGGCCGGACGTGGCGGCGTCCGTGCGCCACCGCAAGGCCCGGGTCTACCGCAGCTTCCCCGTGCGCGAGGGCTTCCTCGGCCACCAGTACCTCGGGGTCCTGCGCCTGCCGGGCCGCTTCCCCGTCACCGCGCTGCGCTTCCGGGCCTGGCCGGGGGCGCCGCCCCTGTGGCTTCTGCGCGCGGGGCTGCACGACGCGCTCTCCGGCCGCTCGGTCGGCGTCTCGCTCGCCTCCGCGCACGCCAGCGACGAGGTGCGCCTCGCCCAGGCAGCCGACACGCCGCTGGTCAGCCTGTTCGAGGTGCGGCGCGGGATCGGCCCGGCCTGGGTCGTCGAGTCGCTGCGCCGCCTGCCGGACGAGGCCCGCCTGCTCGACTGCCTGCGCTCGCCGACGCGGCTCGGTATCGACGCCAGGCACGAGGCGCTCGCCACCGAGGCGGACGCGGCCGGGCTCGCGCTGCCCGCCGGCAGCCGCTCCTCGCCCGCCGACCTGGCGCGCGCGGTCGGCGGCCGCATCGTGGTGCGGGCGGCCGGCCCGGGGCTGCTGGTGATCGCCGAGGGCTGGGACGCCGGCTGGGCGGCCCGGGTGGACGGCCGGCCGGTGCGGCTCGTGCGCGTGAACGCCGACCGCATGGCCGTGGCGCTCGGCCCCGGCAACCATCGCGTGCTGCTGCGGCACCACGCGCGCGGGCTCGCGGCGGGCGCCCTGCTCGCGGCCTGCGGGCTGGGCCTGCTCGCCGCCTGGCGCTGGCGCGAGCGCCGCCGGCATTGACCGCTTTCGAGCGCGCGTGCTAGCTTCCCCCGTTTAGCCGACGAGCGGCGAGTGAGCGCTAGTCATGCCCGGCCTCAGCATCTTCTTCCCGGCCTACAACGACGCCGGCACCATCGCCAGCCTGGCGATCGTCGCGCACATGACCGCGCGCGAGCTCGTCGACGACTACGAGGTGATCGTGGTCGACGACGGCAGCCCCGACCACACGGGCGCGCTGCTCGACGAGATGGCGCGGGTCTACCCCTGGTTGCGGGTCGTGCACCACGGGCAGAACCGCGGCTACGGGGGCGCGCTGCGCACCGGCTTCGCGAGCGCGCGCAAGGAGCTGGTCTTCTACACGGACGGTGACGCGCAGTACGACCCGCGCGAGATGACGCGCCTCTACCGCGCCTTCTCGCCCGAGGTCGACTTCGTCAACGGCTACAAGATCACCCGCCACGACCCGCTGCACCGGGTCGTGATCGGCCGCCTCTACCACTGGTTCGTCAAGATCGCCTTCGGGCTGCGGCTGCGCGACGTGGACTGCGACTTCCGTCTGATGCGACGCAGCGTGTTCGACAAGGTCACCCTGACGCGCTCCTCCGGCGTCATCTGCGTCGAGCTGATGAAGAAGGTCCAGGACCACGGCTTCCGGATCGCCCAGGTTCCGGTCCACCACTTCCACCGCAGCTACGGCAAGAGCCAGTTCTTCAACTTCGCCCGCGTCTTGCGCACGCTCGCGGACCTCAGCCGGCTGTGGTTCGAGCTGGTGCTGCAGCGGCGCCACCTCAAGCCGGGCACGGAGCACGGCCCCGGGCAGGCGCCTGCAGCCGCGCCCAGGCCGTGAGCGACCACCGGGCCTTCTACGAGGGCCGCCGCGTGCTGGTGACCGGCGGGCTGGGCTTCATCGGCTCCAACCTGTGCCGCACGCTGGCCGACCTCGGCGCCCGCGTGACCGCCGTCGACAGCCTGCTGCCCGACTACGGCGGCAACCTGTTCAACCTCGACGGCTACGAGGACCGCGTGCGCATCAACATCGCCGACGTGCGCGGCCACGGCATGGAGTACCTGGTCCGCGGTCAGCAGGTGCTGTTCAACCTGGCCGGCCAGGTGAGCCACATCGACTCGATGGCGGACCCGGTCACCGACCTCGAGATCAACTGCACCTCCCAGCTGCGCCTGCTCGAGGCCGTGCGCCGGGGCAACCCGGAGCTGAAGATCGTCTACTCGGGGACACGCCAGGTCTACGGCCGGCCACTCTACCTGCCGGTCGACGAGAAGCACCTGCTGCAGCCGGTGGACGTCAACGGCATCAACAAGATCTCCGGCGAGTTCTACCACCTCGTCTACCACCAGGTGTACGGCATCCGCGCCTCCTCGCTGCGGCTGACCAACACCTACGGCCCGCGCCAGCTGATCCGGCACGACCGCCAGGGCTTCATCGGCTGGTTCGTGCGCCAGGCGGCGCTGGGTGAGGAGATCCAGATCTTCGGCGACGGCCGCCAGAAGCGCGACTTCAACCACGTGGACGACGTGGTCGACGCGTTCCTGCGCGCCGGCGCGCTGGACGCCGCCGACGGGCAGGTGTTCAACCTGGGCGGCGCGAGCCCGCTGACGCTGCTGGAGCTGGTGGAGCTGCTGCTCGACGTGGCCGGCGGCGGCCGCTACCGACTGGTGCCCTTCCCCCCCGAGCGGCGGCGGATCGACATCGGCGACTTCCACGCGGACACGCAGAAGGCGCGGGCGACGCTGGGCTGGCAGCCACTGGTCCCCCTCCGCGAGGGGCTCTCGGCCACGATCGAGTACTACCGCCTCCACCGCGAGCACTACCTGTGAGCGTCCCCTTCGTCGACTTCAAGGCCCACGTCCGCGCGCTGCGCGGCGAGATCGACGGAGCGCTCTCGCGCGTGCTCGACTCCGGCTGGTTCGTGCTCGGCCCCGAGGTCGAGGCTTTCGAGCGGGAGCTGGCCGCGGCGCTCGGCGCCCGCGAGGCGGTCGCGGTCGGGAACGGGACCGATGCCTTGCACCTTTCGCTTCGCGCGCTGGGCGTGGGCCCGGGACACGAGGTGGTGACGAGCGCGATCTCGGCCGCCTACACGGCGCTGGCGATCCTGCAGACCGGCGCGCGGCCGGTGTTCGTCGACGTCGACCCGCGCACGCTGAACCTCGACCCCGAGCGCGTGCGCGCGGCGCTCACGCCGCGCACCAAGGCGATCCTGCCCGTGCACCTCTACGGCCACCCGGCCGAGATGGCGCCGCTCCTGGCGCTGGCCGACGAGCGGGGGCTCGTCCTGCTCGAGGACGCCTGCCAAGCGCACGGCGCGCTCTACGAGGGCCGGCCGGTCGGCACGCTGCGCGGCGCGCGCGGGATCGGGGCGCTGTCGTTCTACCCGACCAAGAACCTCGGCGCCCTCGGCGACGGCGGCGCCGTGCTGGTCAACGACCCCGAGCTCGCTGCGCGGCTGCGCCGGCTGCGCAACGGGGGCCAGTCGGATCGCTACCGTCACGAGACGTTCGGCGTGAACAGCCGGCTCGACGAGCTGCAGGCCGCGCTACTGCGGGTGGGCCTGACGCACCTCGGCCGCTGGACCGAGCGGCGGCGCGAGCTGGCCGCCTTCTACCTGCGCGAGCTGGCCGGAAGCGGCCTCGGTCTGCCCGCGGAGCAGCCCTACGCGCGCGCCGTCTACCACCTGTTCGTCGTGCGCCACCCCCGCCGCGACGCGCTGGCCGCGGCGCTCGCCGAGCGGGGCATCGGGACACTCGTCCACTATCCGATCCCGCTGCACCTGCAGCCTGCCTTCGCCAGCCTCGGCGGCCGGGCCGGCGAGCTGCCGGTGGCGGAGCGCGCTGCGGCGCAGATCCTGTCGCTGCCGCTCTACGCCGAGCTCACGGACGAGCAGGGGGCGGAGGTGGCCGGCGCGGTGCGCGACGCCGCGCTGAGGCTCTGCTAGGATCCTCGGCGCCATGGACCATCGCGCCGAGCTGCTCAAGAGAATCGCCGATCGCTCCGCCAGCGTCGGCATCATCGGTCTGGGATACGTCGGGCTGCCGCTCGCCCTCATCTTCGAGGAGGCCGGCTTCACGGTCACGGGCTTCGACGTCGACCTTGCCAAGCCGCAGGCGCTGCAGCGGGGCGAGTCCTACATCCGCCACATCGGGGCCGAGCGCGTGGGCCGGGCCTTCGCGCGCGGCCGCATCCAGGCCACGACCGACTTCGCCCGCCTCGCGCAGTGCGACGCGATCATCGTCTGCGTGCCGACGCCGCTCGGCCGCCACCGCGAGCCCGACCTCTCGTACATCCGCACCACGGCCGACGCCATCGCCGCCCGGCTGCGCCCCGGACAGCTGGTGGTGCTCGAGTCGACCACCTACCCCGGGACGACGCGCGAGGAGCTGCTGCCGCGCTTCGCGGCGCGCGGCCTCGTGGCCGGCAGCGACCTCTTCCTGGCCTTCTCCCCGGAGCGCGAGGACCCCGGGAACAAGAGCTTCCACACCCAGAACATCCCCAAGGTGGTCGGCGGCCTCGACCCCGCCTCGCAGGAGGTGGCGGTCGCGCTCTACTCCGCCGCGGTCAGCCGGGTGGTCGCGGTGTCGAGCCCGGAGGTGGCCGAGGCGGCGAAGCTGCTCGAGAACATCTTCCGCGCCGTGAACATCGCTCTCGCCAACGAGATGAAGCTGGTGCTCGAGCGCATGGGGATCAACGTGTGGGAGGTAATCGAGGCGGCGAAGACCAAGCCCTTCGGCTTCATGCCCTTCTACCCCGGCCCCGGCCTGGGCGGCCACTGCATCCCGCTCGACCCGTTCTACCTGACCTGGAAGGCGGCCGAGCACGGCACCTGGGCGCGCTTCATCGAGCTGGCGGGCGAGGTCAACACCTCCATGCCGCACTACGTGGTCGACCGCACCGCGCGCGCGCTGAACGGCCACGGCAAGAGCATGAAGGGCGCGCGGGTGCTGGTGCTGGGCCTGTCGTACAAGGCCGACATCGACGACGACCGCGAGTCGCCCTCGTTCGAGATCATCACGCTCTTGCGCGCGGCGGGCGCCGAGGTCGCCTACTGCGACCCCTACATCCCCGTGGCGCGGCCCGGGCGCGAGCACGACATCCGCCTGTCCTCGGTGCCCTGCACGGCCAGCGAGTTCGCACGCCACGACGTGCTGCTGATCTCGACGGCCCACTCCGACTTCCGCGACGCCCGGCTCTACCACGACACGCGCCTGGTCGTCGACACGCGCAACGTCATGGCGCCGCTCGGCTACGGCGCACCTGGCGCGCCGGGGCCCGAGGTGGTGCGCGCCTAGCCCATGCGCCTCTTCGTTCCCGGGCGCATCTGCCTGTTCGGCGAGCACTCCGACTGGGCCGGCGGCTACCGCCGGATCAACGCCGAGATCGAGAAGGGCTACACGCTGATCTGCGGCACGAACCAGGGCATCCACGCCGACGTGGAGCCGCACCCGACCGCGCTCGTGCTCAGCTCCACCACCAGCGACGGCGCCCTGGTCGGCCCCCAGGAGATCCCGCTCGAGCCGCGGGCGCTCCTGGAGGAGGCCCGGCGCGGCGGCTTCTTCAGCTACGCGGCGGGGGTCGCCTACCAGGTCCTCACCCACTACCGGGTGCGCGGCCTGGTGATCCGCAACGACCGCACCGACCTGCCGATCAAGAAGGGGCTCTCCTCGAGCGCCGCGATCAGCGTGCTCACCGCGCGCGCGTTCAACCGCGTCTACGACCTGCGGCTGACGGTGCGCGGCGAGATGGAGCTCGCCTACCAGGGCGAGATCACGACGCCCTCGCGCTGCGGGCGCATGGACCAGGGCTGCGCCTTCGGCGACCGCGCCGTGCTGATGGAGTTCGACGGCGACCGACTGGAGACCTCGGAGGTCCGTCCGGCGCGCGAGCTCCACTTCGTGATCGTGGACCTCAAGGCGAAGAAGGACACGGTCGAGATCCTCAAGCGGCTCAGCCGCTCCTACCCCTTCGCCGAGGGCGAGCGCGAGCGCGCCGTGCAGCAGCTGCTCGGCCCCCACAACCGGCGCCTGGTGCACGAGGCCACGGCCGCGCTGCGCGCGGGAGACGCCGAGCGCCTGGGCGCGCTGATGCGCGAGGCCCAGCAGGCCTTCGACCGCGACGCCGCCCCGGTCTGCCCCGACGAGCTGCGGGCGCCGGTGCTGCACCGGGTGCTCGCCCACCCGTCCGTGCAGCCCCACGTCTGGGGCGGCAAGGGCGTCGGCTCGCAGGGCGACGGCGCGGCGCAGTTCGTCGCGCGCAGCGCCGCCGACCAGAAGGCGGCGGTCGAGATGCTCGAGCGCGAGCTCGGCGTCTCCTGCCTCACGCTCACCCTGGGCACCGGCCCCAGCGTGCGCCGCGCCCTCATCCCGGCGGCCGGCTTCGGCACGCGGCTGTTCCCGGCCAGCAAGGCGACCAAGAAGGAGCTGTTCCCGGTGGTGGACCGGGACGGTGTGGCCAAGCCCGCGATCCTGCTGATCGTCGAGGAGGCGCTCGACGCCGGCGTCGACGAGGTGGTGATCGTCGTGCAGCCGGACGACCTGGAGGACTTCGAGGCGTTCTTCGCGACGCAGATCTCGATCGAGAACTTCAACAAGCTCGCGCCACGCTCGCAGCAGTACGCGCGGCGCATCCTCGAGATCGGCCGCCGCGTCCGCTTCGTCGCGCAGAGGGCGCAGGAGGGCTTCGGCCACGCCGTCTACTGCGCACGCGAGGCGCTCGCCGACGAGCCGTTCCTGCTGATGCTCGGCGACCACCTCTACCGCTCGAACGTGGAGAGCTCCTGTGCGCGCCAGCTGGTGGAGGCCTACCGGCGCTCGGGCACCAGCGTCGTCGGCCTGCGCCGCACGGCGGAGGACCAGATCGCCGCCTTCGGCACCGCCACCGGCGTGTGGCTGGACGCCGAGCGGCGCACCATGAACGTGACCGAGTTCGCCGAGAAACCGACGCTCGACTACGCCCGCTCGAACCTGCGCGTGCCCGGCTTCGCGGAGGGGGAATACCTCACGATCTTCGGCCAGTACGTGCTCAAGCCAGGGTTGTTCGACTACCTCGAGGAGCACATCCGCAACAACGTGCGCCAGCGCGGCGAGTTCCAGCTGACCTCGGCGCTCGACCGGCTGCGGCAGGAGGACGGCATCCTGGGGCTGGTGGTCGACGGCCGGCGCTTCGACATCGGGCTGCCCGAGCACTACCTCGACACGCTGCGCACGTTCGCGGAGGCCTGAGCGCGGATGAGCGGCGCCGGCCTCCTCCTCTGGGGCGGCGGCGGGGCCCGCTCCGCGCGCGCGGCCCGGGCGCGGGGCGCCGTCGTGGTCGCCTGGCCCGGCGCGGACACCGACGCGCTCGCGGCCGAGCGCGTCGCCTTCCGGCGCGCGGAGGACGTGCTGGGCGAGAGCGAGCTGGCGGAGGTCGAGGCCGCGGGGCGCCGCTTCGCGCGGGTGTGGGCACGCCTGCCGCTCGCCGAGGGACGCTGCTTCCGCGAGCTCGTGACCTGGCGTGGGCAATCGCTGCTGTGGGCGAGCGAGGGCTTCCTGAGCACGGCCAGCGCCGGCGCCCGTTGCGCCCGCAGCGTCGAGCTGTGCCTGCGGCTGCTCGAGGCGCTCGACCCGGGCGAGCTGGACGCGAGCGGGCTCGCCGGGCACGAAGCGCTGCTGCTCGCGCGCTCGGCGACGGTGCGCGGCGTGCTGTTCCACGGCGAGCCGGGCACACCACGGCCGCTCGCGGTCGACGCCGGCGCGGCACTTCCGGGCGGGCTGCGCGGGCTGTTCGGCCTGTTCGCCGGCGGACGCCTGCGCCCGCCGGCCGCCCCGCCGGCCAGCCCTGCGGAGCGCTCCCGGCTGCTGGTCCTGCTCTCCCGGCCGGCGGACGAGCCGGGGCTCGTGCCCCTGCTCGACGCGGTGAGGGCCGACCTCTGGCTGCAGCCGCTGGTCCTGCCGACGATGGCGCTGGCGCGGTTCGAGACGCGATCCGTGCGCGGCGAGGTCGCCCGGGCCGCGCGTGAGCTGCGGGCGCGCTGCACGGCCCTGCAGGACAGCGCGGCGCTCGCGGCTTCCTACGTCCACCGCGGCGTGCCCTTCGCCGACCTCGCGCGGGGGGACATCGAGGCGCTCCTGTGCCGCCACCTGCCGCGTGCCGTGCAGCAGCTCGAGCGCGCGCTCGAGCTGCTGGAGGACACCCGGCCCGCGCTGCTGCTGCTCGGCGTCGAGGAGCGGGACGAGCGGCGCGCGCTGGGGCTGGCCGCGCTGGCGGCGGGCGTGCCGTGGGCCGCGCTGCGCTCGAGCGCGCACGAGCCGGAGGGCCCCGAGCGGGCCGACGGCGGCCCGCAGCCGGCGGCCACGCTGGCCGTAGGACCGGGCGCGGAGCGGGCGGCGGCGCTTCTCAGCCTGCGCGAGGCGACGCGTGCTAGGGTGGGGGCGCCATGAGCACCAGGACGCTCGCACTCGGCACGCGCCTGCTCGGTGAGGCGCAGCCCTGCCTGGTCGTCGCGCACGTCGGCCACGCCCACGAGGGCCGGGTGGAGAACGCGCTGCGCCTGATCGAGGCCGCCTTCCAGGCGGGTGCCGACGCGATCGTGTTCTCGATCTTCCGCACCGACGAGCTGCTCGTGCGCCGCCACCCCGAGCGGCGCGAGCTCGAGGGCCTCGAGCTGTCCGACCGCGACTGGCGCCGCGTGCTCGAGGCGGCCCGCGGGTCCGGGCTCGCGGTGATCGTGGAGGTGTACGACCGGCCCTCGTGCGACCTGGCGCTTTCGGCCGGCGTCGACGCGCTGCAGTCGCACGCCGGCGACGTCGACCACCCGCGAGCTGCTGCGCACGCTGGCCGAGGGCGGCAGGCCGCTGCTGCTGGCGGCGGGCGGAGCGGGCGAGCCGGCGCTGCGCGAGGCGCTCGCCATCGCGGGCGAGTCGGCGGCCGTGCTGCTCGGCGCGGCCGAAGCCCCCGCGCCGGTCGAGGAGCTGCGGCTGGGCGAGATCGCGGCCGCTGCGCGAGCGGCTGCGGGTGAGCGTGGGCCTGCTGGACCCGACCGACGGCGGCTCGGCCTTCGCGCTGCTGGTGCCCGCGCTCGCCGCGGCGGAGGGGGCGGAGCTTCGTCGAGAAGCGGCTGGTGCTCGACCGCGGCCGCAAGGGCCGCGACGCGCGCCGCGGCGCTCGCGCCGGAGGAGTTCTACCACAGCGTCGAGCTGCTGCGGCAGGCCGAGCGCGCGCGCGGCGAGGGCGCGCCGCGGCGAACGGGCGAGCCGCCGCGCGGGCGCTCGATCGTCGCGGCGGCGCTCATCGGCCGCGGCGAGGTGCTGAGCCTCGACCGCCTGCGCTTCAAGAGGACCGACGACCGGCTCGGCCGCGGGCTGCGGCCCAGCGAGGCGCAGCGGGTGATCGGCCGCCGCGCCGCGCGCCCGATCCAGGCGGACGAGGCGATCCGGGAGGACATGCTGGAATGAAGGCGCTGATCACGGGCGGCGCGGGTTTCGTCGGCAGCCACCTCGCCGAGGCGCTGCTCGCGCAGGGCCACGAGGTCCACGTCATCGACAACCTGTCGACCGGCTCGATCGAGAACATCGAGCACCTCAAGGGGCACGCCGCGCTTCCACTACGTGATCGACTCGATCATGAACGAGCCCGTGCTGGCCGAGCTGGTCGACCGCGTCGACGTGGTGTTCCACCTGGCCGCCGCCGTCGGCGTGCGGCTGATCGTCGAGAGCCCGGTCAACACCATCGAGACGAACGTGCACGGCACCGAGCGCGTGCTCAAGCTCGCCAACAAGAAGCGCAAGAAGGTCCTGCTCACGTCGACCTCCGAGGTCTACGGCAAGGCGAACGCGGTGCCGTTCCGCGAGGACGGCGACCTGGTCATGGGGCCGACCACGAAGGGGCGCTGGAGCTACGCCTGCAGCAAGGCGATCGACGAGTTCCTGGCGCTCGCCTACCACAAGGAGCAGCGGCTGCCGGTGGTGGTGGCGCGGCTGTTCAACACGGTCGGCCCGCGCCAGACGGGCCGCTACGGGATGGTGATGCCCGACTTCGTCAAGCAGGCGCTGCTCGGCCACCCGCTCACCGTCTACGGCGACGGCACGCAGACGCGCTGCTTCACCTACGTCAGCGACGTGGTGGGACAGCTGATCGCCCTCGCCCAGGACGAGCGCGCCGTCGGCGAGGTCTGCAACATCGGCAACGACCGCGAGGAGGTGACGATCCTGCGAGCTGGCCGAGCGCGTGAAGGCGCGCACCGGCGTCGCCGCAGCGAGATCGTGCTCGTCCCCTACGACCGCGCCTACGAGGAGGGCTTCGAGGACATGCAGCGTCGGGTGCCGGACCTCTCGAAGATGCGCGGCGCTCACCGGCTACGAGCCGCAGGTGTCGCTCGACGGGATCCTCGACCGCGTGATCGCCTACTTCACACAGGACGCGACGCGCCTGTGAAGACGGCCGAGTACCGCCGGATGTACGAGGCGGAAGAGACGCAGTGGTGGTACGCCGGCCAGCGCGCGATCGCGCTCGCGCTGCTGCGGCGCGCTCGCGCCTGCCGCGGGCGACGAGCGTGCGGCTGCTCGACGCGGGCTGCGGCACCGGCGGCAACCTCGTCGCGCTCGCGCGGCTCGCGCGCGCGATCGGCGTCGACCTCGCGCCCGGCGCGATCGCGTTCTGCCGGCCAGCGCGGCGTCACCGCCGTGCGCGGCGAGCGTCCTCGCGCCTGCCGCTTCGCGCGACGGCGCCTTCGACGCTCGTGACCTCGCACGACGTCATCTACCACGCCTGGGTGAGCGACGACCGCGCGGCCGTCGCCGAGATGGCGCGCGTGCTGCGCGCCGGGCGGGCTGCTGCTGGTGCGCGTCCCCGCGCTGCGTGCGCTGTGGGGCGCCCACGACGTCGAGGTGCAGTCACGCCACCGCTACACGCGCGGCGAGCTGGTCGCGCTGCTCACGGGGTGCGGGCTCGCAGCGTCGGCGGGCGAGCTACTGCAACTCGCTGCTGTTCCCGCTGCTGCTCGTCCGCCGCAGCCTCGACCGCCTGCTCTCGCGGGAGGGCTCCGACGTGGGCTTCCTGCCGGCGCCGCTCGAGTGGGCCTTCCGGCGCGCGCTGCTGCTCGAGGCGGCGCTCCTCGGCCGCGGCCTCTCGTTCCCGATCGGCGCGAGTGTCGTGGCGCTGGCCCGCCGGCCCCAGGGCGCTCAGCGCCGGGCCACGAGCGCGTAGTCGATCGGCGCGAACAGCAGCGCGTTCAGGCGCTCGACGTTCTCGTTCAGCACCTGGGCCACGGGCGGCGGCAGGGCGCCGCTCGGCAGCAGCGCAGGCGCACGTCCTCCGGCACCGGCGAGCGCATCTCGATCCGCGCCTCGCTGAAGCCGGCGGCCGCCGCCATGAAGCGCAGCGTCTCGGGGTGCAGCGGCCGCTCGTGCGTCAGGTCGCGGATGAAGACGTCCAGGAAGGCGAGCCCCGAAGCGGCGTTCACGGTCTCGAGGACGAGCAGCCCGTCTGGCCGCAGGGCCGCGGTAGGCCGCCGAGCAGCGCGGCGAGCGCCGGAGGGCGGCAGGTGCTCGACGACCTGGGCCGCGAAGACGCCGCCGAGCGACGCGTCGGGCTGCGCGCGCAGGACCTCGACCAGGTCGCCCTGCAGCACGTCGAGCCCGCGCTCGCGGCACTCGCGCACGGCGTTCGCGTTGCCCTCGACGCCGCGGGCCGCGATCCCCTCGGCGCGCAGCAGGTCCAGGAACTCGCCGCGACCGCAGCCGAGGTCGAGCACGGGGGCCCTGTCGCGGAACAGCCGGCGTAGTCCGCCTGGCGTGAGCGGATCTCCGCGCGGCTGCCGCGGAAGCGGTTCTCGAACGCGGTGTAGACGGAGTCGGCGCCGCGCGCTGCGGCCGCCGCCGCGACCGCCGGCGGCGGGCCGCCGCGCCGAGCACGCCCCGCAGCGAGCGCAGCTCCTCCGACAGCAGCTCGACCCGGTCGCGCAGCGCGAGCAGCGCGTCGCTGCCGCCTCTGCGGCGCGTCGAGCCGGCGCTCGAAGGCCTCGAGCACGCAGCTGGGCGTCGCTCGGGGCCTCGGCGACCCGGAGCGGTCGCGGGCGTCCATCACCGGGTCGACCCGCTGCGCGTAGCGCACGATCCCGCCGGCCAGCGCGCGCAGGCCGCTCTCGGCGGCACCCTCGCCGCGCTCAGCTGG
This sequence comes from uncultured Acidobacteriota bacterium, assembly GCA_963831755.1. Taxonomy (GTDB): domain Bacteria; phylum Acidobacteriota; class Vicinamibacteria; order Fen-336; family Fen-336; genus DATBSL01. The sequence goes on along the minus strand of CAWHRC010000023.1, from coordinate 95,845 downwards.
AGGTTCAGCAGCCGCACCAGGCGCGCCGTCGACGCGCGCCTGGCGCTCGAGCGCCGGCGCAGCGCGTCGAAGGCGCGCCGGCGCAGGGCGGCGCCCGAGCCCGGCCCCCTCCGGGGCCGCCGCCGAAGGCCACAGCGGCGTTCACCTCGGCGAGCGCCTGGCCAGCAGCTCGGGCCCGGCCGGCGCGGGGAGCGCCCGGCGCCAGCCGATCCAGCTCGGCGAGCGCAGCGGCGTAGGCGGCCTCCTCCTCCTCGAGCCGCCGGCGCAGCGGGGCGAGCGCGGGGTGGGCCTTGGCGTCGGGCACGGGGGATTGTACTGCCGTGCTCCGGCCGGGCGCTCACGCCCGCGCGGCCGACGGGTAGAATGCGGCGTCTCGGAGGACGAGGCCGTGGGCGAACAGGGCAGCCAGACGGACCGAGACGAGCTCCCGCCGCGCCGCCCGACGCCGCGGCGGTGAACGAGGCGTGGCCCGCCGAGCCCGCGGGCTCGCGCGGCCCGCGGCGGCTCCTCGCCGCGGCTGCTCGAGCGGCCTGCTCGCGCCGCGCCTCGACGCGCAGCGCCGGTTCAACGCGCGCCAGGTGCGGCTCGACAACGAGCTGCTCGCGCCACCTGCACGAGCGCCTCGCCGCCACCCACCGGCACTACGACCGCCTGCTCGCGGAGCAGGGCCGCCGTCTCGACGACGTCGACGAGCGTCACCGCCAGCTCGAGCGGGAGCTGGTCGCGCACGTCCACGACCTCGTGGCGCGGATCGACCTCGTGCTGGGCGAGGCGAACCGCGAGAAGCTGGCGCTCGCCTTCGCGCTCGAGGAGACGCGGGAGCGGCTGGCCCGGCTCGAGCAGGCCCTGCGGCGCGAGGGATGAGGAGCGTCCTCGTCTGCGCCGCGCAGGCGCCGTTCGTGACCGGCGGCGCCGAGATCCTGGTCCGCGACCTGGCCGCGAAGCTCGCCGGCCGCGGCTTCCAGGTCGACGTGGTGAGCGTGCCCTTCCACGCCTACCCGCCGTCCGAGGTCGTGCGTCAGGCGCTCGCCTGGCGGCTGCTCGAGCTGCGCGAGACGGACGGCCGGCTGCCCGACCTCGTGATCCCGACCAAGTTCCCGAGCTACCTCGTGCGCCACCCGCACAAGGTGACCTGGCTCTTCCACCAGTACCGCGAGGCCTACGACCTCTTCGGGACCGAGCTCTCGCCGCTCGCCGACACGCCGGAGGACCGCGAGCTGCGCGACGCGGTCCGCGCCATGGACGCGGCCGGCCTCGGCGAGTGCCGGCGCATCTTCGCCATCTCGCGCAACGTCGCCGGCCGCCTCTCGCGCTGGAACGCGCTGCCGGCGAGCCCGCTCTACCCGCCGCCGCCGCAGCTCGGACGCTACGCGACGGAGGGCTACGGCGACTACCTGCTCTGGGCGGGCCGGCTGGAGAAGGCGAAGCGGCCGGAGCTCGCGATCCGCGCCCTCGCCGCGAGCCGGCGCCGGCGGCGCGGCTGAAGATCGCGGGCACGGGTCCGCTCGAGGCGGACCTGCGCCGGCTGGCGCAGCGAGACGGGCGTCGAGGACCGGGTCGACTTCCTCGGCTTCGTCTCCGACGAGGACCTGGTCTCGCTCTACGCGGGCTGCCGGGCCACCCTCTACCTGCCGCACGACGAGGACTACGGCTACGTGACCGTCGAGAGCCTGCTCTCGCGCAAGCCCGTCGATCACCGCCAGCGACGCGGGCGGCCCGCTCGAGTTCGTCGAGGACGGCCGTAGCGGGCTGGTCGCGCCCCCGAGCCAGGGGCCCTCGCCGAGGCCATCGACCGCGTGTTCGCGCTGCCGCAGCCGCGGCTGCGCGAGATGGGCGAAGCGGGCCGCGAGCGCGTGGCGCACATCACCTGGGACGCCGTGGTCGACGCACGGCGGGCGGAGCGCGTGAGGCTCGCGCTCTGGACGCCGCGCCCCGCGCGCGGCTGGCTCTCTGGCGTCGTGCCGGAGCTCGAGCGCGCGGCGCGGCTGGTCGTGGTCGCCGACGAGCCGCGGCCCCGGCCGCAGGTCGATCTCCACGTCTACCACGTCGCGAACGACCCCGCGTACGGCTTCGTCTACCGGGCGCTGCTCGGCGAGCCCGGGCTGGTCGTGCTCGAGGACTGGAAGCTCCACGAGCTGGTGCTCGCCGAGACCGCCGGCCGCGGCGACCTGGCGGCCTATCGCCGCGAGATGCGCCGCGCGCACGGCCCGACGGGCGCGTTCGTCGCGCGCCAGGTGCTGCGCGGTCTGGGCGGCGAGCTGACGTCGCTGCTCGCGCTCAACGAGCGCGTGCTCGAGGCGAGCCTGGCTCTGGTCGTGAAGCAGGCCGGCGACCTGCCCCGGGCGGCGGCCCGCGCGGCGGGCCGGCCGCTCGTCCATCTCCCGCTCGACGCCCGCGACGCCGCCCGGGCCGCGGGCGCGCTCGTCGCTCTCGCGCGCGAGGCCTTGCCCCGGCTGCCCGGACGCTCGTCGCCGCCCGCCTTCGACAGGCGGCGGAGGCGACGCCGCTCGGGCGGGCGCTCGGCGAGATCCGTCCCCTCGCGCGCGAGCTGGGCCTGGACGAGCTGCCCAAGGGTCGGTCGGGCGCGTCGCCGCCCTGCTGCCGGGCCCGCGCGAGGCGGGCGAGAGCTGCGCCGTTCGCCTCGGCCGGCCGGGATCGCCCCGGCGGCCGACGGGGCCGCCGGCGCCACGTAGCGCACGTCCGCGCGCGCGCGCAGCTCCGTGACCCAGGCCTCGATCCGCTCGTCGAGCGCGCGCCGCTCGAGACGCGCACGGATCGACTCCTGCGCGTCCTCGAGCGGCGGGCCGGAGGGCTGGCCCACCTCCTCGGCCTCCCAGGCCTTGCGCACCTCCTCGTCGCTGACGTGGAGCTGGGGCCGGAAGCGGAACTCGACGTACTGCAGGATCGTCAGCTGCCGGCGCAGCAGCCGGCGCAGGTCGGCTCCGGGGACCCGGGCCGGGAGCCCGGGCTCTCGCGAGAAGCGCGGCGAGGGCCGCGTCCTCGTGCCCGGGGCGGACCTCGGCCTGCGTCGACGGGAGGCCTCCGCGTACATCAGCCGCTCGTCGATCAGCGCCTGGAGCGCGCCGGCCTCGTCGAGGCCACGCACGGCAGCGAGCGCGCGCACGTCGGAGAGCAGCAGCGGCCGCTCGTCGACGACGGCCACCACCCGCTCGAGCGTCTCGACGGAGCTGCCCGCGGGAGCCGCGCCCGGGAGCGACCCGGGCGGCGGCTGGGCGGCGGACGCGGCGGCCGGCAGCGCGGCCGCTGCGAGCGCGAGCGCGAAGCGCAGGCTAGAACGCATGGCCGATCGTGAAGTGGAAGTGCGAGCGCGGCTCGCCCTGCTCGTGATCGAGCACGTAGCCCCAGTCCAGGCGGACGGGGCCGATCGGCGTGCGATAGCGCACGCCGAGCCCGGCGCTGCGGCGCAGGGCTCCGAGGTCGATGTCGTGTGCCTCGGGGTAGACGTTGCCGACGTCGAGGAAGCTCGCGAGCTGGAAGCGCCCGGGTCACGTTGTAGCGCAGCTCCGTGCCGCCGAGCACGAGCGCGTTGCCGCCGGTCGGGTAGACCTGGCCGTCCTGCGCCGCCAGCTGCGGGCCGACCACGTCGACGGAAGCCGCGCGGGCCGAAGTCGCCGCCCGCGAAGAAGCGCTCCGGCAGCGGCAGCAGCGGCGGTCGTCGCCGAAGGTGTCGGCGAGGCCGAGCCGTCCGGAGACGACCAGCACCAGGTCCGCCCGCAGCCGGCGCACGCTCGTCGGCCTGGAAGTAGCCGCGCAGGAAGCTCTCGCCGCCGAGCGTCGCGAGCGAGAGCTGCAGGTCGGCGCTCAGGAAGAACCCGCGCTTCGGCTCGAGCGGGTCGTCGCGCGTGTCGAACACGACCGAGGCCGAGGGCCCGGAGACGGTGTAGGTCCGGTACTGGCGGTCGATCTCGTCGATCGGGACCCGCTAGTTGAAGACGTGCGTGTCCTGCAGCAGGTAGCGCAGGATCAGGCTCGTGCGCGCGTCGAGCGTGCGGCCGACCTGGAGCGTCGCCCCCTTGCGGTTGTAGTCGAAGCTGGTGCGGGCCTCCTCCTCCCAGAAGACGGTCACGAACGAGTCGAGCCGCGTCCCGAACAGCCAGGGCTCGCGGCAGGTTCGCCAGCAGCCGGCTGCCGCGGAAGCTGCCGCGCGCGAAGAAGCGACGCCGAGCGGCCGAGGCCGCCCAGGTTGCGCCGCGTCAGCTCGACGCTGCCGCGCACCCGATCCTGCTCCGAGTAGCCGAGGCCCCAGGAGACGCGTGGTGCGCGGGCGCCTCCTGGACGCTCACGACGACGTCGCGCCGCTCGCGGCCGGGCTCGAGCTCGGAGATCGAGACGCGCTCGAAGATGCCGAGGCTCGACAGACGGCGCTGGCTCTCGAGCACGCGCTCGAAGGAGAAGGGCTCGCCCGCGCGCAACACCATCTCGCGCTCCACCACCGCCGGCCGGGTGCGCACGAGGCCCGCCAGCACGAGGTGGTCGACGACGCTGCGGGTGCCCGGCTCGACCACGAAGCGGATCCCGACCTCGTCTGCCGCCTGCCGGCGAGCTGGCGATCTCGGGCCGCACCGTCACGTCGAGGTAGCCGGCCCGGCGCCAGGCCGGAGACGAGCGCGTCGCGGCTGCGCGCGACCTCGGCGCAGCCGATAGGGCTGCCCGGCGCGGACCGCCAGCTCCTCGGGCCCTCGCCGTCCGCGGCGACGACGGCAGCGCGGGCCCTCGACGTCCACGGAACGCACGATCGCGCGCGGGCCCGGACGCGCGACGAACACGACGGCGAGCTGGCCGCCACCGTCGGGCAGCTCGCGTCTCCACGGCGGCCTCGAAGTGGCCGCGCTCCTCGAGCCGCGCGACCAGCGCGCGCGCGTCCTCGTCGAGCGCCGAGTCCACGATCGGCCGGCCCGCTCGCGTGCGCAGCCCCTCGAGCAGCTGCCGCGTCGGCGCCGCGCAGCTCGACGGAGGCGGCGAGCGCCCGCGGCCCCGGCTGCACCTCGTAGACGAGCGTCTCGCCGCGTCGCGCGGGCTCGCTCAGCGCCCTCACGACCACGTCGCGGTATCCCTGCGCGCGCAAGTGCGTCTCGATCCGCTCGCTCGGCGGCCTCGAGCGCATCGCGCTGACGCCGCCCTCCCGCAGCAGGTCGCGGATCGTCGCGAGCAGCTTCGCGCCGCAGCGGCGCGCCGCGGACCTCGACGCCGCATGCGCGGCCCGGGCTCCACGTGGAAGACGAGGTCCATGATCGCCGCGCCCCGGATCGTAGGTCGGACGCAGCTCGACCGCGGCGCGCCAGTGTCCGGCACGCACCAGGCGTCGCCGCATCGCCTCGCGCGCGGCGTCGGCCTGCTCCTTGCGGTAGATGGCCCCGGCGCGCGGTCGCGCCAGCGGCAGCAGCGCCGACCGTCGGGAGGCGCAGCCGTCTCGATCGAGCACGCGACCCACGCGCACGCGGGGACCGGCCCGGATGCGGAAGACGGCGTCCGCTCCCTCCGGCACGCGCACCGCGTCGGGCTCGACGAGGGCCTCGGGTATCCCTCGCCGCGCCAGCGCCAGGGCGACGTCGCGCGCGGCCCGCTCCAGGCGCGAGGCCAGAGCGGCTCACCGTGGCGCAGGCGCGCGATGCGAGCGAGCGCGCGAGCCGAGAGCACGCGATCGCCCTCGACCCGCACCGCCACGCAGCAGTGGCGCCGGGACGCGGACGGAAGACGACCGTCACGCCCCGGCCCTGCTCGTCCCGCACCAGCTCGACCGGCACGTCCTCGAAGCGTCCGGTCGCGAACATCAGCTCCACCCCGCGCCGCACCGCCTCCCGGTCGAGTGGCTGGCCTGGCGTGAGCGCGACGAACGCGCGCAGGCGCTCGGCCTCGTCGCGCCTCGATCTCCACGGCGCGGACCGATCTCGCCGGCGCTCGCGCGAGCGGGCGGCTGGCGCTCCCCGCCGGCCACGGCGAGCGCGAGCAGAGCCGCGGCGCTCATCAGCGGGACTGCCGGAGCCGCACGTCGAAGGCCCAGCCCCGCTCGACGCCGGTCTTCGCGGAGCCGGGATCGGTGCGGGTGAGCAGCAGCGAGAAGCGGTCGCTGAGCGTGTACTCGACGGCCAGGATGCGCTCCTCGATGCCCCGCAGGTCCTGCGAGTAGAGGACGTTGAGGTCGGAGCCCAGCCGCTTGCCGACCGTCACGCGCGCCGTGGGCGTCGTGCCGGCCCCGCGCAGCAGCGTGGGGTCGATCGAGAAGCGGTTCAGGCCGAACAGGCGCTCGGCCTCGCGCTCGAGGCCGACCGACTCGGAGAGCCGGCCCGCCGCGAGCGTCGCCGCGCCGGTCGCGGCGAGCCCGCCCTGACGCTCGCGCGCCTGGGTCTGGGTGAGGTTGACGACCTCGCTCTCGTCCTGCCCGGCGAGCAGCGCCAGGATCTGCAGCGAGCTGAGCGGCGGGTCGGAGCTGAGCGTGGGCGTCACGCGCTCGAGCGTGCCGCTGACGCGCAGCGTCACGCGATACGCGTGGATCCGGGTCTCGGCCTCGATGTCGAACAGCGGATCGAGCCGCTGCGGGTTCACGAAGTCGATCGTGCCGCGCTGGACGTACGTAGGTGCGGCCCTGGAAGTACAGCCGGCCGCGCTCGATCTCGGCGCGCCCCGTCACGATCGGGCGCGCGCGTCGTGCCCTGCACGCGCAGGTCGGCCCGCGCCGCGAGCGTCGCCAGGTTGTTGTCGATGCGCAGCGTGCCAGGGGCGCGCACGCGCAGGTCCAGCTGCGCCCCCGCATCGAGCGAGGCCGCCTCGCGCGGCGCCAGCGTGCGGCGGACCCCGAGCAGCTCCGAGGCGACGTCGTAACGCCGGGTGTAGAGCGCCTGCCGCACGTCGATCGTGCCGGTGATCCACTGCCGCTCGCTGTCGCCGAACAGGCGAAGCTGCGCGTCGAGCAGGCTGCGCGTGCCCTCGGGGTAGCGCAGCGCGAGACCGCGCCCGACCGGCCGGATGTCGTACGAGGTGAGCCGCCCCTTCGGCGTAGGCGGCCTGGCCCTCGACCTGAGCCGCCGCCCGCGAGCGTGCCGCTCACGTCCTCGAGCTCGGCCGCGCTCTCGGTGAAGCGCACGCGGCCCTGCAGCCCCTCGATGCCGTGCGGGAAGCCGCGGACGCGCAGGCCGGCCCCCTCGAGATCGAGCGTCCCGACCAGGTGCGGCGCGCTCGCGTGCCGGTCAGGTCGACGCTCAGGCGCGCGACGCCCGCTGCCGCGCATCCGCCGCGTGAGCGCGGAGAGCGCGCGCAGATCCGCCCGCCCGCGCGCGCGGAGCGCGAGCGGCCCGTCGCCGACGAGATCCGCGACGCCCGCGACCTCGAGGTCGGTGCCCTCGCCGGCGAGGTGGAAGCGCTCGAGATCGAGCCGTCCGTCGGAGTAGCTGACGCGACCGGCTCGCTCGCGCGCACGGCGAACTCCGGCAGCAGCAGCTCCAGCGTCGGGCAGGGTCGCCTCGGCGCTCACCGCCGCGGGTGTCTCGAGCGGGCCGCCGATCCGCACCTCGCCCGACGCGATCACGGGCCAGCGCTCGCCGGGAGGGCACGGCTGCACGACGCGCAGGAACGGGTCGAGGCTCGTCGAGCGCGCGGCGAGCGTGAGCGCCGCCTGGTAAGGCGGCGCCGTGCCGACGGTGCCCGCGAGCGTCAGGTCGACGCGCGCGGAGCGGCAGCGGCCGTCGACGCGCGACGCGCCCGTCGCCCGTGCCGACGAGCTCGAGCTCGAGGCTGCCGATCCCCTCGTCGCCCACGAACAGGCGCGGCGAGCGGAGCGAGGCGCGCAGCCGCGGGCCGGGTCGAGCGTGCCCTGCATCACGAGCCGCCCGAGAGCCGGCCGCTGTAGGCGACCCCCGCGGCCGGCGCGGGCAGCGAGCGCGCCGAGGTCGACGTCCTCCATCTCGCCGGAGCCGTCGTAGACGCCCTCGTCGTCGAGCGTGCCCCGGAAGCTCACGTGGCCGCCGCCGAGGCGCGAGCTCGCCCGAGGTGACCTCGGCGACGCCGCGCGTTCCAGCGCGAGTCGATGCGCGCCGACTCGTAGGGCACCGCGAAGTAGCGCCCGTCGCGCACGACGATCCGCGCCTCGCCCTCGGGAGCGCTGCGCCGGCCGCCGCACGCTCGCCTCCCCGCTCGCGCGCCCGGTCGCGACGATGCGCCACTCCATGAAGCGGACGATGTCCTCGACCGGCCACGAGCTGAGCCGCAGCCGGCCCTGCGATCGCGTCGCGCAGGCCGAGCCAGCCGATCTCGTTGCGTGCCGTCCCACCAGATCTCGCCGCCGTCCTTGCGCAGCACGAGCGAGTGCGACTCGACCGCCTCCGCCGCGGTGTCGAAGCTGCCGGACCACTCCGCGCGTCCCCAGTCGACGCCCGACGTAGCCGACGTCGCGTCGCCGCTGAAGCGGCCCTCGAACACCGGCCAGGCGAGCGTGCCGCGCCAGCGTCCGCGGAAGGAGCCCGCGCCCGTGAAGCCCGCCGGCTGCGCCTCGGGGTTGCCGAGGGCGCGCCGCACGCTGCACGAGCACGGCGTCGCTCGCCGCGATGTCGGCCGTCTGGCCCTCGACCGCGAGGCTCGCGCGTTCTCGGCGGCGTCGACCTCGCCCGTGACCGGGCCGCGCAGGCCCGGCCCGCGCAGCTCCAGCCGCTCGTAGCTCTGCAGCCCGGCGATGCGCGCTCCAGTCGAGGCGGCCGGCCAGCGCGAAGCGTCCGTCGGCGCGCTCGGCGAGATCGACCCCGATGCGGCCGCTGATCGCCCGCGGCTTGCCCGTGCGGCCAGCTCACGTCGAGCGCTACCGGTCGCCGCGGTGCCGATCCGCAGCTCCCCCCAGCCGAAGATCATGCGCAGCAGGCCCTCGCCGTCGGCGTCGCGCATCGAGCGCGCGGTCCGGATCGGCCGGCCCGTCGACGAGGGCGGGACGTCGATCGCGAGCTGCCCCGTGCCGCCGAGCGTCGCAGACGTCCAGGTCCCGGATCACGACGCCGTTCGTGCCGTCGTAGGCGAGCGGCGCCGGCGAAGCGCGGGACGGCGACGCCCATGAAGCGGCCGTCCGCACCGTTCATCCGGCCCTCGATCCGCAGCCGCGAGCCGTCGATCGAGAGCAGCCCGTCCCAGCGCGCCGCCCCGGCGAAGCCGAGGCCCGAGCGGAACACGTGTCGCTCGAGCACGGCGAGGTCGATCGCGCCTTCCAGCTGGAGCTGGCCCTGCGGCCGGCCCGAGAAGCGCAGGCGGCCGCTGGTAGGTGACGTTCGGTGTTCTCGGCGCTGCAGCCGCGCGCCGGCGACCGTGAGCACCCCGCGGTGCGAACACCATGTCGATCTCGGTGCCGACCGGCAGCTCGGGGCGCGTCGCCCATCCGCAGCCAGCCGGGCCGGAACGAGAAGTGGCCCGCCAGCCCGCCCTCGCGGCGGCTCGTCAGTCGGCCGCGGAAGTCCGGCAGGTCGAGCTCGAGCGGGACCCGGGCGTGGTCGAGGATGAACTCGCCGCCGACCACCACCAGCCGCTCGATCCCGATCTGCATCCCGCCCGGCCGCCGGCGCCGCCGAGCTTCGGGATGTCGTCGCCGCCGGGCCCGAGCGGCGGGTCGGGGAAGGCGTTGATGCGCAGGCGCAGGCCCTCGATGCGCACGCGCGACAGGACGAGCCGGTCGCCGCGGAACGGCGCGAGGCTCGGCCGCACGCGCACCAGCGGCGCCTCGATGAACGGCTGCGCCTCGGGCGTGATGCCGGCGACGCGCAGCCCGCGCAGCTCGATCTCGAGCGTCCGCGGCGCGCAGGCGCAGCGCCGCCACCTGGACCGGCCGGTGGAAGTAGCCGGCGAGCCGCTGCTCGACGAGGCGCGCGCCCCAGTCGCTGGCGCCGCCACAGCGCGTACGGCGCGGTCGCCGCGAGCGCGAGCAGCAGCACGAGGAGCTTGCGGCGGCGCGACAAGGGGCGGACCCTAGGCGATCACCACGAGCAGCGCGCCGGCCTCGACCGTCTGGCCCTCGCGGACGGCGACCTGCGCGACGCGGCCCGCGCGCGGCGAGCGCAGCTCGTTCTCCATCTTCATGGCCTCGATCACCACCAGCCCCTGGCCGGCCTCGACGCCGGCGCCCTCCGCCGCCAGCACGCGCACGATGCGGCCCGGCATCGGCGCCGTGAGCCGAGCGGGCCCGTGCTCGCGGCGCGCCGGCTTCGCCGCGCCGCCGCGCGGCCTCGGCCAGCTCGACGCGCGACGCTGCCGCCCGGGAAGTGCACCCTGCAAGCCGCCCGGCTCGCGCTCGAGCCCGAGCTCGTGGCTGCGGCCGTCGATGAGCAGGCTCTGGAAGTGGTCGGCCGTCTCGAGCGCGTCCACCTCGAGCGGCCGGCCGTCGAGCCTCACCACGTAGCCCGCGCCGCGGGCCGTGCACCTCGACCCGCAGCGTGCGGCCCTCGACGGTGGCGTCGAAGCAGCATGGCTCAGCCCCCGAGCCGGCGCTGCGCCTCGCGCCGGCCCGCGAGCCGCCAGGGCGAGCCGTCCGCGGCGGGCCCGCTCGCGCGCGCCGCGGCGCGCTGCCGCGTCGCGGAAGGCGCGGATCGCCGCCGCCACGACCGCCGCCTCGACGGGCGCTCGCGCGCCGTCGGCGCCGGCGCGAGCGCCGTCTCGACGAACGAGGTGTCGAAGTCGCCGGCCACGAAGTCGGGGTGGCGCAGCACGCGCTCGAAGAAGGGCAGCGTGGTGCGGATGCCGAGCACTCGGTACTCGCGCGAGCGCGCGGCGCATCCGCGCGATCGCGGCCTGCGCGGTCTCGCCCCAGGCCACCAGCTTCGAGATCAGCGGGTCGTAGTGGATCGGCACCGTCGAAGCCCTCGTAGACGCCCGAGTCGTCGCGGACGCCCGGGCCGCCCGGGCGCGCGCAGCGCCGTGATCTTGCCCGGGCTCGGCAGGAAGCCCGCGCTCGGGGTCCTCGGCGTAGACCCGGCACTCGATGGCGTGGCCGCGCTGCACGAGCTCGTCCTGCGCGAAGGCAGCGGCTCGCCCTGGGCGATCCGGATCTGCAGCTTGACCAGGTCGAGCCCGGTCACCAGCTCGGTGACCGGGTGCTCGACCTGCAGCCGCGTGTTCATCTCGAGGAAGTAGGGCTTGCGCTCGCGCGTCCACCAGGAACTCGAGCGTGCCGGCGTTGCGGTAGCCCGACGCGGCGCGCGAGCGCGCACGGCCAGCTCGCCCATGCGCTCGCGCAGCTCGCGGCGTCACGAACGGCGAGGGGCTCTCCTCGATCACCTTCTGGTGGCGCCGCTGGATCGAGCACTCGCGCTCGAACAGGTGGACGGCGTTGCCGTGGTGGTCGGCCAGCACCTGGATCTCGACGTGGCGCGGCGCCCAGGATCGCCTTCTCGAGGTAGACGCTGTCGTCGCCGAAGGCGCCCTGGGCCTCGCAGCGCGCGCGGGCCAGGGCCGACGATCAGCTCGGCGGCGTTCGGCACCAGGCGCAGGCCCTTGCCGCCGCCGCCGGCGGCGGCCTTGAGCATCACCGGGAAGCCGATCCGCTCGGCCTCGCGGCGCAGCACGGCGCTCGTCCGCCAGCGGCTCGAGCGTGCCCGGCACCACCGGCACGCCGGCCGCGACCGCCTCGCGCCGCGCCGAGGTCTTCTCGCCCATGAGCGCGATCGTCTCGCTGCGCGGGCCGATGAAGACGATGCCCGCTCTCCTCGCAGGCCCGGGCGAAGGCGGCGTTCTCGGCCAGGAAGCCGTAGCCGGGGTGGATGGCGTCGGCGCCGCGGCGCCGCGCCGCGTCGAGCATGCGCTCGACGCGCAGGTAGCACTCGCGCGACGGCGCGGGGCCGATCGGCCGCGCCTCGTCGGCCAGCCGCACGTGCAGGCGCCGCGCGGTCCGCCTCGGAGTAGACGGCGACCGTGCGCGATCCCCAGCTCGCGGCAGGCGCGGATGACGCGCACGGCGATCTCGCCGCGGTTGGCGACCAGGACCTTGCCGGAAGCGCGCGGCCGACGGGCGGGCTCACAGCGGGATGTTCCCGTGCTTCTTGGGCGGGTTGCGGTCGCGCTTGTTGCGGGTCATCTCGAGCCCGGCGATGATCTTGCGCCGCGTCTGGCGCGGCTCGATCACCTCGTCGACGAAGCCGCGGTCGGCGGCGACGTACGGGTTGGCGAACTTGTCGCGGAACTCCGCGACCTTCTGCTGGCCGCAGGGCCTCGGGTCGTCGGCCGCGGCGGCCAGCTCGCGGCGGTAGAGCATGTTGACGGCGCCCTCGGGACCCATCACGGCGATCTCGGCCGATGGGCCAGGCGTAGTTGACGTCGGTGCGGATGTGCTTGCTCGCCATCACGCAGTAGGCGCCGCCGTAGGCCTTGCGCGTGATCACCGTGACCTTGGGCACGGTGGCCTCGGCGAAGGCGTAGAGCAGCTTCGCCCCGTGGCGGATGATGCCGCCGATACTCCTGGCCGGTGCCCGGCAGGAAGCCGGGCACGTCCTCGAAGGTGACGAGCGGGATGTTGAAGGCGTCGCAGAAGCGCACGAAGCGCGCGCCCTTGACCGAGGCGTCGATGTCGAGGCAGCCGGCCAGCACGCCGGCTGGTTGGCCACGATGCCCACGCTGCGGCCGGCGAAGCGGGCGAAGCCGACGACGATGTTCGGGGCGAAGTGCTCGTGCACCTCGAGGAAGCGGCCCTCGTCGACGACCGCGGGGATCAGCTGCTTCATGTCGTAGGGCTTGTTCGGCTCCGCGCGGCACCAGCGTCGTCGAGCGCCTCGTCCTCGCGGTCCGGCGGGTCGTCGGTCGCGCGCGGGGGCGGCTCCTCCAGGTTGTTCGGCGGCAGGTAGGAGAGCAGCTCGCGCAGCAGCGCCGGGCAGGCGCGGTCGTCGTCCACCGCGAAGTGCGCGACGCCCGAGCGGGCGTTGTGCGTCATGGCCCCGCCCAGCTCCTCCTTGGTGACCTCCTCGTGGGTCACCGTGCGGATCACGTCCGGGCCGGTCACGAACATGTACGAGGTGTCCTTGACCATCACGTTGAAGTCGGTGATGGCCGGGCTGTAGACGGCGCCGCCGGCGCAGGGGCCCATGATCGCCGAGATCTGCGGCACGACGCCCGAGGCGAGCGTGTTGCGCAGGAAGATGTCGGCGTAGCCGGCGAGCGAGGCGACGCCCTCCTGGATGCGCGCGCCGCCGGAGTCGTTGAGGCCGATCGATCGGCGCGCCCATCTTCAGCGCCAGGTCCATCACCTTGCAGATCTTCCGGGCGTTGGTCTCGGACAGGCTGCCGCCGAAGACGGTGAAGTCCTGCGCGAAGACGAAGACCAGGCGGCCGTCGATGCGGCCGTAGCCGGAGACGACGCCGTCGCCGGGCACCTTCTGCGCCGGCCATGCCGAAGTCGAGGCAGCGGTGCTCGACCAGCTTGTCGAGCTCCTCGAAGCTGCCCTCGTCGAGCAGCAGCTCGACCCGCTCGCGCGCGGTGAGCTTGCCCTCGCGGTGCTGGCGCTCGCGCCGCTCGCTCCCGCCGCCCTCCTCGGCACGCCGCGTGCGCTCGCGCAGGTCGACCAGGCCCCGCGCTTCGATCGGCCGTGCGGGTGCCCCCGCCGGGGGCGCGGCGGGCGGCTGTCCCGCGTCGCTCGGCGCCGGTGGCCGGTCGCGGGGAGCCGACGCGCTCATCGCGCTAGCTCGACATCCCGCAGGCGCCGCCGCCGCACGCGCCCGGCCGCAGTCCTCGCCGCGCGAGCAGGCCCCGGCGCCGCAGGCCGGCGAAGGCGGGGGCGGGCGCCGCCGAGCTGCCACGGCGAACACCGAGAGCTGCTTGTCGACCGCCCCGCTCGGCGCAGGAGGGACAGGCGACCTGCTCGCCGAAGCGCCGCACGAGCTTCTCGAAGCGGGCCTGGCAGCTGCCGCAGACGTACTCGTAGATCGGCATGCGCTCCTAGCGCGCCGACCTTGGCCGCCATCTGGGCCTTCACCTTCTCCCAGTCCTCGAGGAAGCGCTTGAGGCCGCTGTCGGTGAGCGGGTGCTTGAGCAGCGCGCTGAAGACGCTCATCGGCATGGTGCCGATGTCGGCGCCCATCTTCGCCGCCTCGATCACGTGCATCGGGTGGCGCAGGCTGGCCGCCAGCACCTCGCAGTCGAAGTCGTAGTGGTCGAAGATCTGGATGATGTCGGCCACCAGCTCCATGCCGGGCGTCGAGATGTCGTCGAGCCGCCCGACGAACGGCGACACGTAGCGCGCGCCGGCCTTGGCCGCGAGCAGCGCCTGGCTGGGGCTGAAGATCAGCGTCATGTTGACGCGCTTGCCCTCGCGCGACAGCAGCTTCGTGGCCTTGAGCCCCTCGGCGATGCACGGCACCTTCACCACGATGTTCTTGTGCAGCGAGGCGAGGTGCCGGCCCTCCCGCACCATGCCCTCGGCGTCGGTCGCGACCACCTCGCCCGAGATCGGGCCGTCGATCGTGTTGCAGATCTCGACCAGGATCTGCTCGGGATCACCGGTCTCCTTCGCGAGCAGGCTCGGGTTCGTGGTGATGCCGTCGACGACGCCGAGCGCGGCGGCCTCGCGGATCTCCTTCAGGCTGGCGGTGTCGAGAAAGATCTTCATGATTCCTTCCTGCTCCAGAGAAAGACGTCGCGGCCAGCGCCGGGGCGCCCGCGGGGTTGCGCCGTGCGTCTGCAGGCGGCGCGACGGACGCGAGCGAGGCCGGGGTGCCTCGGCAGATGATATCCCGCGCCGCGCTGGCGCGCGCGGCCGGCGGCTCACGGCAGCGTCGCCTCCACCGGCTCGCTGGGGGCGCTCTCGTTGCCGGCCTGGTCGAACGCCGTCAGCGTGTAGCGGTAGCGACGCCCTTCTGTGCGCCCTCGTCGAGGTAGGAGGTCTTGCCGGGGTCGAGCTCCGCGAGCCTCTCCGGCGCGGCCCCGGCGGCGGCCCGGTAGACGCGATAGCCGGCGAGGTCCTCCTCGCTCGAGGGGCTCCAGAGCAGCTCGAGCCCGCCCTGGCGTGGCAGCACGGCCAGCCCGGCGGGGACCGCCGGCGGCGTGATGTCCCGGCGCTCGAGGCAGGCCTCGTTCGACGGCGCGCTCTCGATCAGCGGGTCGGTCGAGCCGACTGCCCGCACGACGTAGCACAGCGTGGCGCCGAGCGGGGCCGTCGCGTCGCTGAAGGTGCGGCGCTCGAGCGGCTCCTCGTTGAGCGGCGCGTCGTAGGCGCCGCTGCTGGCGGCGGTAGACGAGAAAGCCGCTGCGCCGCGGGGCGGGCGCCGCCGCTGGCAGCGGCTCGCCCGCCTGGCCCGCCACCGGCGCCCCGCCGGGGACGAGCGGCGCTGGCGTGCTCACCGGGGGCGTCGCGGGCGGGACGGGAAGCTGCGGCGCCGGCGGCGCCTCGCCTGCCGGAGCGGGTCCGGTCGTCGGCTGGGGGGGCGCTCCGGCCGGCGGGCTGCCGGCGCCGGCCAGCGGCCTGGGCCACGACGCGCCGGGCGCCTGGCCCGGGACGCGAGGCGAGAGCGGCGGCGGGACGGCCTTCGGCCGCGCGCCCTTCCAGGCGAGATCGATGCCGCCGCCGCCGAGCGTCGCGACGAGCTCGCGCGGCGCCTCGACCGGCGGCTGGGCCACGAGCGCCATCGTGAGCGTGCGGGGGCCGCGCTCGGAGCCGCGGACGACGCGGGCGGCGGCCCGCAGCAGCGTCCCCGGAGCGGGCAGCGGCAGCGTCGCGAGCGCGCGCGTCCCGGCGGGAACGCGCACGGCCTGGCGGGTGCCGGCCTTCGTCAGGTCCGCCTCGCCCGCTGCCGTACAGAAACTCGACCGTGACGCTGTCGTAGGCCACGCCGTCGACCGACGCCCCGGGCGCGGTCGCCTGCAGCTCCAGCGCGTCGCCGCGCTGCGCCAGCCGGAACTCGGTGGGCGCCGGCGGCGTCCGCCGCAGCGGCGGCAGCGGGTCGCCGCGGTGGCCGCAGGCGGGCAGCAGCGCGAGCGCCCCTGCCGCCAGCGCTGCGCGGGCCCGCTTGGTCGCCGGCAGTCCTCGTCTCATCTGCCGATCCGGTTCGTCACAGGATGAAGCGCGACAGGTCCTGGCTCTTCACGAGCGGCTCGAGCCGGCGCCGCACGTACGCGGCGTCGACGGTGACGGCGAACGGCGAGCTGCCGCCGGCCTCGAACGAGACCTCGTCGAGCACGGTCTCGAGGATCGTCGCCAGGCGGCGGGCGCCGATGTTCTCGGTCGTGTCGTTGACGCGCGCGGCGAAGCGCGCCATCTCGGCGATCGCGTCGTCCGTGAACGTCAGCTCGACGCCGTCGGTCCCCAGCAGGGCGCGGTACTGGGTGACGAGCGCGCTCCGCGGCTCGGTCAGGATCCGCAGCAGGTCCGGCCTCGCCGAGCGACGCAAGCTCGACGCGGATCGGGAAGCGGCCCTGCAGCTCGGGGATCAGGTCGGTCGGCTTGCTGACGTGGAAGGCGCCGGCGGCGACGAACAGGATGTGGTCGGTGCGCACCGGGCCGTACTTGGTCGAGACGGTCGTGCCCTCGACGATCGGCAGCAGGTCGCGCTGGACGCCCTCGCGCGAGACGTCCGGCCCGTGCGCGCTCTCGCGGCCCGCGATCTTGTCGATCTCGTCGAGGAACACGATGCCCGTCGACTCGGCCCGCTCGACGGCCTCGCGCGCCACCTGGTCCTGGTCGACGAGCCGCGCCTCCTCCTCCTGGCGCAGCACCTCGCGCGCCTCCGGGCAGCGGCAGCGTGCGGCGCTTGCTGCGGTTGCCGAACAGACCCGGCAGCATGTCGCGGATCGCGACGTCCATCTCCTCCTGGCCCTGGTTGCCCAGGATCTGGAAGCTCGGCATCGTCCGCTCGGGCACGTCCACCTCGACCGTGCGCGCGTCGAGCTGGCCGGCCCGCAGCTGCGCGCGCAGCTTCTCGCGCGTGGCGACGAAGCTGCTCTCGCGGGCGTCGTGCGCCGTCGGGCGTCTCGGCCGCCGGACCGGCCGCGGCGGCGGGCAGCAGCAGGTCGAGCAGCCGCTCCTCGACGCGGCGCCTCCGCCTGCTCGCGCACCTCGGCCTGCTTCTCGCGCCGCACCTGGTCGACCGCCGCCGCCACCAGGTCGCGCACGATCGAGTCGACGTCGCGGCCCACGTAGCCCACCTCGGTGAACTTGCTGGCCTCGACCTTGATGAAGGGGCTGCCCGCGAGCTGCGCGAGCCGCCGCGCGATCTCGGTCTTGCCGACGCCGGTCGGCCCGATCATCAGGATGTTCTTGGGCGTGATGTCGGCCGCGACCTCGGGCGGCAGCCGCCGGCGCCGGATCCGGCTGCGCATCGCGATCGCGACCGCGCGCTTGGCCGCCGTCTGGCCGACCACCCAGCGGTCGAGCTCCGCCACGATCTCGCGCGGCGAGAGGGCCGCCAGGTCGCGACGCTCGGGGGCGAGGCCGCCGTCATCCCTCGAGCGTCTCCACCTCGATCTGCGTCGTTCGTGTAGATGCAGATCTCGCTCGCGATGCGCAGGGCCTCGCGCGCGATCGTCGGGCGCGTCGAGCGCCGCCCGCGTGGCGCACCAGGGCCCGCGCCGCCGCGAGCGCCATCGGCCCGCCGCTGCCGACCGCCACGATCCCGTCGTCGGGCGCGATCACGTCGCCCGCGCCCGAGAGCAGGAAGGTGCCCTCGCGGTCGGCGACCACCAGGAAGGCCTCGAGCCGGCGCAGCGCCGCGGTCGGTCCGCCACTCCTTGGCCAGCTCGACGGCCGCGCGCTGCAGGTTGCCGCGGAACTCCTCGAGCCGCGCCTCGAAGCGGTGGATGAGCGCGAGCGCGTCGGCCGTCGAGCCCGCGAAGCCGGCCAGCACCTGCGCGTTGTGCAGGCGCTGGATCTTCTTCGCGTGGTGCTTGACGACCGTCTGGCCGTGCGTCACCTGGCCGTCGCCCGCCAGGGCGACCTGGCCCTGGTGGCGGACGGCGAGGATCGTGGTCCCGTGGAACGAGTCGGCGTCAGACATGGCGCATGGCATGGCCGCCTCGGATGGCCGGAGCGCTAGTATAGCGCCGCGGACCTGCGCACCCTCGGCGCGCGTCACGCCGGCCTCTCGCACGCGGCCGGGCCGGCCGCGTCAGTACTCGATCACCTCGACCCGGCGGCGGAACTCCTCGGCGGCGCGATCGCGGCGCGGGCGCGCGCCTCGATGTCGCCGCACGCGGGCGCGGACGACCAGCGTGCGCTCCGGGCGCGGCGCTGCGGCGAACGGGTCGGGCGGCTCGAAGTCGACGGCGACCGTGACGTACTCCTCGGGCCGCAGCCCCGGCACGCGCGCCGGGCTGGCTCTCGAAGGCCTCGACCAGCGCCCGCGCGCACGTCGGCGACCATCGCCTGGGGCGTGCGCTCGTCGCGGGTGCACCGGCTCCTCGAACCAGTACTTCCACGGCGGCGGCGGCGGCAGCGGCGCCTCAGCGGGCAGGGGCGCGGC
The DNA here is from genome assembly GCA_963831755.1 of uncultured Acidobacteriota bacterium. Classification (GTDB taxonomy): domain Bacteria; phylum Acidobacteriota; class Vicinamibacteria; order Fen-336; family Fen-336; genus DATBSL01. The sequence goes on along the minus strand of CAWHRC010000023.1, from coordinate 77,425 downwards.
GGGCGCCGCCGGCCGCAGGCGCTGCCGGGGCGCGGGCGCCGCTTCGTCGGTGGGCGTCTGCGTGGCCGCGACCTCGACGTGGAGCTCCCCGGGCCGACGAGGCGCATCCGCACGTCGTGGACGATGCGCTCCATGTCCTGCTCGGCGGCCCGGCGCGCCTGCTCGGTCTCGTTCTGCAGGATGACCACGTGCCGCTCGAGCGTCTCGATCTCGTGCGGGCGGCTCTCGGCGCCGCCTCGCCGGCGGCGCCCGTGCCTCGGCGCCGGGGCGCGGCGCTGGACGAGGACGTCGCGCCCCGCGCCCGGCAGCGTCCGCGGGGTCAGGACGAAGACGACGCCGTAGCCGGGCAGCCGGTAGCCGCGCGCCGCGTCGCGGGCGAGCAGCGCCCGCGACCGCGGCAGGCTCACGCGATCGACCGCGCGGTCGAGCTGGCCCTCGAGCGCCTCGAGCGCGTCGCGCGGCACGGCCGCCGTGCCGGCCGGGCGGCGGGCGCCTCGCTCGCCCGCGACGATCGCGGGCGCGGCCAGCCCGGCGCAGCGCCCGCGAGGCCGAGCCAGCCGAGGCTCACGAGCAGCAGCGGCGCGCGTCGCATCGGCTACCTCTTCCGCGGCCGACGTGTCGAGCACGTAGCTCATCAGCTCGTTCGTGCGCGCGAGCTGCTGGCCGTGCCGCCCGTCGAGATAGCTGAGCCCCTCGGCGACCCGCGCGAGGTCGACGCGGCGCTGCGCCTCGCTGCGCGCGCCGAAGTCGCCAGGCGCAGCTCGAGCTGCCGCGCCTGTCGCGCCTCGCTCGCCGCGGAGCTTCTCGTCGAGGCGCGCATCGAGCGCGCGAGAGCAGGGCGTCGCCGTCCGCGAGCCGCCGGGCGCGGCTGCGCGAGCGCCTGCCTCGAGCGCCGGCGCCGTCCGCCGCTGGCTCTCCTCGAGCGCCTGGGCACGGGCCGACTGCTCCGCGAGCGACGCGCCGGAGCGACAGGTATCCCGAGGCCCGAGAGCCCAGGCCGACGCCCAGCAGAAGCGCGGCGGCCGCGGCCAGCCAGCGCGGCACGACGAACGTCGCGCGGCGCAGAAGGCCCGCCGCGGCCGGGCAGCCGCCACGCCTGGCAGGTCCCTGCGCAGCCGCGCGAGGGCCGCCAGCTCCTCTCGGCACGCCGCGACAGCCGGCGCAGGTGCGCCTCACAGCCGCGCGCGCACCTCGGCGTCCGCCTCGCCGTAGAGCGCGTCCATCTTGTCGGCCTGCAGCCGCTCGTCACGAGATCCTGTCGCAACCCATCGCGTCCGTCTCCCGAAAACCCGCCTAGGGCGCCGGCGCCGGCACCGGCGCGAGCCCCCTGATTCCCTCGCGCTCGAGCCGCAGCCGGAGCTGGCCGAGGCCGCGGTAGAGCCGCGTCTTCACCGTCGAGACCGGCACGTCGAGCGCCTGCGCGATCTCGAGGAAGGTCAGCCCCTGGTACTCCTTCAGGATCACCACCTCACGCTGCTCCGGCGGCAGGCGCCTCGATCGCACGCCGCACGGCCGCGCCAGGTCCTCCCGGATCAGCTGCTCCTGGGCGCCCGGCCGGCCCTCCGCCAGCACCGGGCCCGTTCGCCTCCAGCTCCTCCAGGCTCACCGTCGCGCGGGTCTTGCGCCGCCGCAGCCGGTCGCGGCACAGGTTGAGGGCGATCTGGTAGAGCCACGACGAGAAGCGCGCCTCGCTGCTTGAAGCTGGCGAGGCCCCGATAGGCCTTGACGAACGCCTCCTGGGCGACCTCGCGCGCCTCGTCCTCCGAGCCGAGCACCCGCCAGCAGGCTCCCCGGATCCTGTCCTCCCAGCGCCCGACCAGAACGTCGAAGGCGGACGACTCCCCCTGCCGGCACGCCTCGATCAGCTCCTCGTCGCTGCGACCCATGCCGCTCTATCCCTTAAGACGCCCCGGACGGGCCGAAAGTCTTCGCGCCCTCGGCCCGGACACCATTGTGCCGCGGTCCCCGGCGCTACGCCCGCGGGTGGGTCTTGCGGTAGACCTCGAGGATGTGGCGGGTGTCCACGTGCGTGTAGCGCTGGGTGGTCGACAGGCTCGCGTGGCCGAGCAGCTCCTGGATCGAGCGCAGGTCCGCCCCGTGGCTGAGCAGGTGCGTGGCGAAGCTGTGGCGCAGCGTGTGCGGGCTGCAACGTCTCTCGAGCGCCACGGCCGCGACGCGCCGGGCCACGAGCGAGCGCACGCTGCGATCGCTGAGCCGCCCGCCCCGCGCGTTGAGGAAGAGCGCGTCCGTCGCGGGCTTCAGCACGGGGCGGAAGGACAGCCAGGCCCGCAGCGTCTCCCGGGCGCGGGAGCCGAAGAGCACGATCCTTTCCTTGCTGCCCTTCCCGAGCACGCGCAGGGTCCGGCCGTCGAGGTCGACCGCCGCGGTGTCGAGCGCGACCAGCTCGGCGCAGCGAACACCGGTCGCGTACAAGAGCTCCAGGATCGCGCGCCCGCGGACGGCCGGAAGGCCCGCGCCCGGCATGTCGAGCAGTCGTCCGACCTGCGGCTCCTCGAGGACGGTGGGGATCCGCCTCTCGCGCCGCGGCGACAGCAGCAGCTTCGCCGGGTTCGCGAGGAGCCGCCCCTCGCGGCAGAGGTAGCGGAAGAACGTGCGCAGCGCCGCGAGCTTGCGCGCCGAGGAGGCCTTCTTGAGCCCGCGCCGATGCAGCTCCGCCAGGAAGCCGCGGATCAGCAGGTGGTCGGCGTCCTCGGGCCGCGGCGCGCGGCGGAGCTCGCCCGCGAGGAAGGAGGTGAACTGCGCCAGGTCCTCCCTGTAGGCCTCGAGCGTGCGGGGCGAGGCGTTGCGTTCGCGCTCGAGGTGCCGCAGGAAGGCCTCGGTCGCGGCGCGCACGCCTAGGCCTCGCCGGCGGCCCTGGCCGGCGCCTCAGCGGCGAGCCGAGACTCGAAGCGCGCCAGGCTCGCGAGAGAGCGCGCGCTGAGCGCGAGCCGCTTCTTCGCCTTGTCGCGCACGCGCAGCGGCAGCTCCGGCAGCAGCCCGAACGCGATGTTGGTGGGCTGGTAGTGGGCCGGGTCGCTGCGCGCGATGTAGCGCCCGAGCGCGCCGAGAGCGGTGTCCTCGGGAAACGCCGGCGGTTCCTCGCCGCGCGCCCGGAAGCCGGCGGCCAGGCCCGCGACCAGCCCGGAGGCGGCCGACTCGACGTAGCCCTCCACCCCGGACATCTGTCCGGCGAAGAACAGGCCCCGGCGCCGGCGCGTCTCGAACGTGGGTTCGAGCACGAGCGGCGCGTTCACGAAGGTGTTGCGGTGGATCATCCCGAAACGGACGAACTCGGCGCGCTCCAGGCCCGGGATGAGCCGGAAGACGCGCTTCTGCTCGCCCCACTTGAGCTGGGTCTGGAAGCCGACGAGCGACCAGTGGCTGGCGGCCAGGTCGTCCTGCCGCAGCTGCACCACGGCGTGAGGCCGCCGGCCGCTGCGCGGGTCGTGCAGGCCCACGGGCCGCAGCGGCCCGAAGCGCAGCGTGTCCAGCCCGCGCGAGGCGATCACCTCGACGGGCAGGCAGCCCTCGAAGAACAGCTCCTTCTCGAAGTCGTGCAGCGTGGCGCACTCCGCGTTCGTGAGCGCCTCGTGGAAGGCGAGGTACTGCCCCTCGTCGAGCGGGCAGTTCAGGTAGTCGTCGCCCCCCTTGCCGTAGCGCGACGCACGGAAGGCCGTGTCGAGGTCGATCGTGTCCGCCTCGACCACGGGGCTGACGGCATCGTAGAAGTGCAGGTGCGTCTGGCCCACGAACGCCGCCACGTCCTGCGCCAGCGGGTCGGAGGTGAGCGGGCCAGTCGCCACGATCGTCAGCGGGTCATCCGGGATCCTCCGCCTCTCCTCCCGGTGGATCCTCACGAGTGGCAGCGACTCGATCGCCTCCGTCATGCGCCGCGCGAACAGCGCACGATCCACGGCCAGGGCGCTGCCGGCCGGGACCTGCACCGCGTCGGCCACGCGGGTGACGAGGGCGTCCATGCGCCGCAGCTCGGCCTTCAGCAGCCCGGCCGCCTGGTCGAGCGCGTTGCCGCGCAGGCTGTTCGAGCAGACGAGCTCGGCCAGGTCGCCCGTCCGGTGGACGGGCGTCTGCCGCAGCGGGCGCATCTCGAAGAGGTCGACGCCCACGCCGCGGCGGGCGAGCTGCCAGGCGGCCTCGCAGCCCGCGAGGCCGCCACCGACGACCGTGACGCGCGCCATTCGCAAGCAGTATAGCCGCGGCCCGACGGCGCCCCGCCGCGGGAACGGGAGCTCACGCGGGCCGCGGTCTCCTGCCGAACCCCCTGCCTATCCGCGACGCCGGAAGTGGCAGGCCGCGTCGCCGCAGAAGACGAGACGGCCTTCCCGCTTCGTCTCCCGCTCGAAGAGGCACGCGGCGCCGCACTCGGGACAGCTCTCCGCGAGCGGGCGGTGGGTGGCGGTGAAGCGGCAGGCGGGGTAGCCGCTGCAGCCGAAGAAGGTCCGGTCCTTCGCGCGGCGCTCGACCACTTGGCCCTCCTGGCAGCGCGGGCAGGTGACACCGGTGGCCGCCGGCTGGCGGCGCAGGCTGTCGGCAGCACCGGGTGGCGGACCGGGTCTCGCTGCGGCGTGCGAGCGGTCGACGACGCGGCTGGCGCTGCGGGCAGCCTCCAGCGCCGCCGCAAAGCGGCGCCAGAACTCGCCGAGCGTCCCGAGCAGCGTGGCGCGGCCCTCTGCGATCGCGTCGAGCCCGTCCTCCATGGCCGCCGTGTAGCCGACGCTCAACAGGTCGGGGAAGCGCCGGACGAGCAGGTCGCTGACCGCGATACCGAGCGGCGTGGGCTCGAGGCGGCCTCTGGTCTGCCGGACGTGTTCACGCCCGACGAGCGTCGCCAGGATCGCGGCGTAGGTCGACGGCCGGCCGAGCCCGGAGCTCTCCAGCTCCTCGACGAAGCTCGCCTCGCTGAACCGGGGCGGCGGCTCGCTGAAACGCTGCTGCGACTCGACCGCGACCAGCCTGAGCTCCTGACCGCTCGTCAGCGGCGGCAGCGGGCCGCTCGCTTCGCCTGCCCCCGGCTCTGCGCCGCGGCCGTGGCTCGCGGCGTTCTCCGCCGGCGACTCCTCGTGGGCCGCCAGGAACCCGCGGAAGCGCAGCTGCGAGCTGCTCGCCCGCAGCCGGTGGGCGGGCGGCGGGGGGGAACCGCAGGGCTGCGCCTCGATCTCGACGCGGGTCTCGGCGTAGACGGCGCTCGCCATCTGCGAGGCCAGGAAGCGTTCGAACACGAGCGTGTAGAGCGCCAGCTCGTCACGGCGAAGCCGCCCGCGCAGTGACTCCGGCGTGCGTGCGGGGTCGCAGGGACGGATCGCCTCCTGCGCCGCGCGGGATGCGTGGAACACGTGGTGCGTCGCCGGCACGTAGTCGGGGCCGAAGGTGCTCGTGACCTGCGCCAGGGCGGCGGCGGCGGCGGCCGGCGCGACCTGCGTCGAGTCGGTCCTCGTATACGTGGTCAGGCCACAGGCCGGCTGGCCGCCGAGCTCGACGCCCTCGTAAAGCCTCTGCGCCACCTGCATCGTCTTCTTCACGGGGAAGCGCAGCTTGCGGAAGGCCTCCTGCTGGAGGGTCGCCGTGGTGAAAGGAGCGGGTGGCGGTCGCCGCCGCTGGCGCTCGACGAGGAATGAGACGCGGAGGCGCGACCCCCGGAGGGCGTTCGCGAGCCGCTGCGCCTGCTCGGCGCCGTGGACGTCGACGTCCGAGCCGTCCGCCTGGACCAGGGTCGCGCTGAAGACGGGCGCACATCCCGCGTCGAGGCGGGCCCGGATCGCCCAGCGCTCCTCGGGGACGAAGGCCAGGATCGCGCGCTCACGGTCGCACACGATCCGCAGCGCGACCGACTGCACGCGGCCAGGCGACAGCCCGCCCTGCTGCTGCTGCGACAGCAGCGGGCCAAGGCTGTGGCTGACCAGGCGGTCGAGGATGCGCCGCGCCTGCTCGGCCTCCACGCGCCGGGCGTCGATTACGCCCGGGTTCTGGAAGGCCTGCTCGACGGCGGCCCGCGTGAGCTCGTGGAACGAGACGCGCTGGAAGCGGCGGCGCGGCGCGCCGAGCAGCTCGGCGAGGTGCCAGCAGATGGCCTCGCCCTCGCGGTCTGGGTCGGCGGCCAGCGTGATCGTCTCCGCCTCGGCCGCGGCCGCGCGCAGCTCGTCCAGCACCCGGCGGCGGGCCTTGAGCACCTCGTACTCCGCCGCGAAACCGCGCGCCGGGTCGACGGCCAGCCGGCCCTTCGGCAGGTCGCGCACGGGACCCTTGGAGGCCCGAACCACGAAGTCGCGGCCCAGGTAGTTGCCGAGCGTCTTCGCCTTGGCCAGGGATTCGACGATCACCAGGTGGCACGGCACGGGGGGCTAGCTTCTCACGAACAGCGCTCCCGGCAGCCGGCGCACGCGTCCCGCCAGCTCCAGCTCTGAAAGCCGGGCGAGCAGCAGGGGGACGGGCAGCCCACAGCGGGCCGCCAGCTGGTCGACGCCGGCGGGCGCGGAGCGCCGCAGGGCGGCGAGCAGCTCGTCCCCGGAGGCCTCCGCCGCTGCCTTCCTGGGCGCCGGCGGCAGTCCCAGCTCCGCGAGCACGTCCCCGGCGTCCCGGACGAGGGCCGCTCCGTCGCGCAGGAGCGCGTTCGTGCCCGCGCAGCCCGGCAGCGACGGGTGGCCGGGCACCGCCAGCACGTCCCGCCCTTCCTCGAGCGCGGTGCGCGCCGTGTGCAGCGCTCCGCTCCGCTCGCCGGCTTCCACCACGACAGTGGCCCGGGCCCAGCCCGCGATCGTGCGGTTGCGGCGCGGGAAGTTCTGCTTCCAGGGCCCCGTCCCGGGCGGGAACTCGCTCACCAGCGCTCCCTCGCGCGCGATCGTGCGTGCGAGGGCGAGGTTCTCCCTCGGGTAGATCGAGTCGATCCCCGAGCCGAGCACCGCGACCGTGCGCCCGCCCGCCTCGAGCGCGCCCTCGTGCGCGGCGGTGTCGATCCCGCGCGCGAGGCCCGAGACGATCGTCAAGCCCGCCGCGGCGAGGTCGGCCGCCAGCGCGCGCGCGAAGGAGCGGCCCAGCGGCGTCGCCGCGCGGGCGCCGACGACCGCCACCGCGCGCTCGCCCTCGTCGGCCAGCAGCGTGCCGAGCGTCCACAGCAGCGGCGGGGCGTCGTAGATCCGTCGCAGCCAGCGCGGGTAGTCGTCGTCCTCCTTGCGGACCAGCCGTATCCCGCGAGCCTCCCGCAGGCCATCTGAGACCATGGGTCCACCTCCGGCGGGAGAGGACCGCATCCTAGCCGCGCCGCGAGGCGCGCGGGGTCCGGACGCGGCTGTTGTGAGAGCGGAGTCAGGGCCGTGTGAAAAGGAGTTGCAGACCGCGCAGGCGCGCCGCGCTGCCTTGCGTTGCCCCGACTCCCGCGGCTACCATCGAACCGACTCCCAGAAAGAGGAGGCACACAGTGATGCGCGCGCTGGTCTTGTCGTCCTCCTCGTCTCCGGGACGCTGGCGGCGGCGGAGGACTCGTCGCAGCGTCAGGTCGGTTTCGGCCTCACGGTCGCCCAGAAGGGGCTGTGGCAGGAGGCCCGCTTCCGCTTCGAGCGCGCGGTCGAGCTCGACCCGAAGAACGCCGCGGCGCTCAACGACCTCGCCGTCGCGCTCGAGCAGATGGGCGAGTTCGACAAGGCCCGCAAGTGCTACGAGAAGGCGCTGGCGCTCAAGCCGGGCGACATGTACATCCAGCAGAACTTCGACCTGTTCCGCGAGGCCGACGACAAGCGGAACCGCAAGAGCCGGAGGAGGAAGTAGAGATGCGCGGCGCGAGAGCGGTGCCCCTGCTGGTCGCCCTGGCCGCCGGCTGCGCCGGCATGGTCGAGGTGCCGGTCGAGACGCCGCTGCAGAGCAAGCTCGACGTCTCCCGCTTCCGCCGGATCCTGATCGCCGGCTTCGTCACCGACCTCGAGCCCTCGGACGTCGACCTCTCGTCCGAGACCTCGCGCCTGCTGCAGAACCAGCTGCGCTCGAACACGAAGCTGCAGGTGCTCGAGCCGGACCGGCCCCCGCTGCAGGAGGCGCTCTCGAGGGTGCTCGAGAAGCTCGGCGAGCAGGGCCGCTACAACAAGGAAGAGAAGGAGCAGTTCCGGCTCGAGGCCGACAAGCTGCTCCAGGACCCGGAGTTCTGGCGCAAGCTGGGCGAGGAGTACCAGCAGCCGCTGGTCGTGACCGGCAAGCTGGGCTTCGAGGTCCAGGACCGCTCCGGCTTCCAGCCCGAGCAGCGCGTGGTGCGGCGCCCCACGGACGGGCCGGCCGACGCTCGTCCAGGGCAACCGCTACGCGGAACGCAAGGGGCTTCAGCCTCAACGCGGACTTCTACTTCATCGACACGAAGACCGGCGAGCTCCTGCACAAGGAGCGCTTCACCGAAGAGGTGCTCTACTCCGAGGAGCAGCGCATCTCGCCGCTGTCGGCCTACTTCGAGCTGATGGACCGGCTCCTGCCGAACTTCCTGGGTGTGATCACGCCCCAGAAGATCCGCGGGACGCGCGTGCTCCTGCGCTGAGCGCACGTGCTCCTCGCGAGAGAAGGTTCGCCATGCGTAGGCCTCCCGCCTGTTGCTCGTCGTCCTGGCCGCGCTCCTGCTGTTCCGCGGCCGACGGCCGCCCAGTTCATCCCGTACTACGGCAAGAACAAGATCAAGTACGACAACTTCTCCTGGCGCGTCTACAAGAGCCCGCACTTCGAGGTCTTCTACTACCCGGAGTTCGAGCAGCACCTGGAGCGGCTCGTCTCGTACCTCGAGAGCGGCTACCTGAAGATCTCGACCGGCCTCAAGCACGAGATGCCCAAGCCGATCCCGGTCATCTTCTACAAGACCCACTCGGAGTTCGAGCAGACGAACCTCTTCCCGGCGTTCGTCCCCGAAGGGGTCCTGGCGTTCACCGAGCCGGTCAAGAACCGGATGGTGATCCCGATCGACGAGCCCCCGGACCAGCTGCAGGGGCTGATCACCCACGAGATGATCCACGCCTTCGCCTTCGACCTGATCCCGCGCGGGCTCGGCTACAGCATCCAGCAGCGCCCGATCCCGCTCTGGGTCGACGAGGGGCTCGCGGACTACTTCCGTCAGACCTGGGATCCGCTCGACCTGATGATGATCCGCGACGCGGCCCTCACCGACAAGGTGCCCAAGCTGTCCAAGGCCGAGTTCGAGGCCTTCTCCGGGCGCCTCGTCTACAACATGGGCCACGCCTGCTTCGAGTTCATGGAGGCGCGCTACGGCAAGGAGGGCATCCGGCAGTTCCTGTACACGCTGCGCAAGGGGATCCTCGGCGGCGGGACCGAGGAGCTGTACAAGCAGGCCTTCCGCACGACGCCGCAGGAGTTCGACGCCGCCTTCGACAAGTGGCTGAAGGAGCGCTTCAAGCCCTTCCGCGACCGCCAGCGCCCCGACGACTTCGGGCGCGACCTCTCGCCGGATCCCGACAAGACCAGCTTCACCCAGGTCTTCGCCTTCGCCCCGAGCCCCTCGGGCGAGATCGCGGCGATCATCACCGCCAACCGCAACGAGGGCGAGGCCGACGTCGTGCTGGTCTCGACCAAGGACGGCACGATCGTCAGGAACCTGACGGGCGGCTTCGACAACGCCTGGGAGAACCTGACGATCAACAGCGAGTTCACGGCCGGCCGCACGATCGCCTTCGATCCGAGCGGCGACTACGTCGGCTTCTTCGCGCGCACCGGCAAGCGGCGCAGCTTCTTCCTGGTCTCGGTCCTCGACGGCTCGGTCAAGAAGAAGGTCCGGATCATGCTCGACGAGCTGCAGGCGCCGTGCATCCTGCCGGACGGCCGCAACGTGCTGTTCGCCGCGCTCAAGGAGGGCGTCTCGGACATCTGGAAGCTCGACATGCAGACCGGCGCCGTCGTGAACCTCACGAAGCGACGCCTACGCGGACAACAACCCGCAGGTCTCGCCGGACGGCAAGCTCGTCGTGTACGAGCGGCGGATCAGCGGCCACTCGAAGCTCTACGCCTTTCCGCTCGCCGATCCCTCGAAGAAGACGCAGCTCACCTTCGGCGCCTTCGACGACCGGCCCCGTACTTCTCGAGCGACGGCAGCAAGGTCTACTACTCCTCGGACGAGGACGACGACATCCCCAACCTGCGCAGCCTCGACCTCGAGACCGGCGCCATCGCCCAGTACACCGACGTCTTCGGCGGCACGATGGCGCCCGCCCCGCTCAAGACGCCGAAGGGGGCGACCGCCTCGCCTTCATCACGTACTACAAGGGCGAGTTCAGGCTCCACACCCGCGACACGACCGAGCCGCATGAAGGAGGTCGACCAGGACGTCCGTGCCGCCGCCGAAGGGCATCGTCGACTTCCAGCCCGACGTCACGCACGAGGTCGTCACGGACAACAAGCGGCGCAAGAAGCTGTTCGAGGGGCTCTACCTGGAGGGCCGGCCGCCGATCAACGTGGGCGTCACCTCGAGCGGCGACTTCTTCGGTGGCAGCTCGCTCGCGCTCACCGACACGCTCGGCGACCAGGCTTTCTCCCTGACGATCCTCTCGGTCGCCTCGTACCGGATCTACACGGGCCAGTACGCCAACCTGGCGAGCCGCCTGCACTACGGCGTCAACATCTTCGACCAGACCTACTTCTTCTACCCCTACTCGAGCAGTACTCCGGCTACTACGGCGCCAACATCCGCGACTACGCGGTCGCGACGCAGAGGCTGACCGGCGGGCAGCTCTTCGCGCGAGTACCCGCTCGACGTGTTCCGCCGGCTCGAGCTCGGGGCCGGCCTGATCAAGGTGAAGGAGCAGTACACCGACCCCGCGGCGCAGGAGTCGGTGTGCGCAGATACGTCGACGCTCGGCCTGCCCTGCTTCTTCAACAACGGCTGGCAGGCGCCCTTCTCCGCTGCGGCTCGTCCAGGAGACGACGCGCTTCGCCGAGTTCGGCCCGCTCTCGGGCAGCACCTTCAGCCTGGGCTTCACCTACGCCCCGAAGATCGGGAGCTTCCTGCAGCGCCAGACCGTCGACGTGGACGCCCGCAAGTACTTCCGGCTCGGCCCGACCAGCGCGATCCTGGCGTTCCGCGGCCGGGGCTTCTACTCGAGCGGCGAGAACCCCGACTACTTCTACTTCGGCGGCAACATGGAGATGCGCGGCTACCAGTACGGAGGCTTCTCGGGCAACCAGGGCTTCTTCGCCAACGCGGAGCTGCGCCTGCCGCTGATCCACCTCGCCGCGACGCCGATCGGCGTCATCGGGCCGCTGCGCGGCACCGTGTACTTCGGGATCGGCGGGGCGAAGTTCAAGGGCCAGGACTACAAGTTCTCGACGAAGGAGGCGGGCTACTCCTACGTGAACGATCCCATCTTCGGCGAGCCCGTCACCGGCTGGCGGCTCCAGGACGGCCGCGCCTCCTGGGGCTTCGGGCTCCAGCTCTTCTTCCTCGGCTACCCGCTGCACTTCGACTGGACGAAGTACACGGACTTCGCGACGACCAGCAAGGGCTGGGACTTCAGCTTCTGGATCGGGTACGACTTCTGATTCTCAGGGGGGACGCTGCGCCGCGTCCCCCCTCTCACCCCCCGCTCCGCTCGCGGGAGTGAATCCCGCTCGCTTCGCAGCCCGTTGCCTCGTCGCCTGCTGCCCCGCACCCCCCAGCCCCGAAGACTCGCGCTGCGCTTCGAGCCTGTTGCTCGTAGGCTCGCTGCGCCGGCGACCTCCTTCGTGGCAATGTGTCCCAGCCTGCGAGGCTCGCGGGGGCAAGGCGGTTGACGCTGCGCCGAAACTCCCGATAGAATGGGGGATTCGTGGACTGACAGCCGAAGGAGACAGGCCGTGTACGCGATCATCGAGACGGGCGGCAAGCAGTACCGGGTGAAGCCGGGGGACGTGGTGCGTGTCGAGCGGCTGCGCGGCGACGTCGGCTCGAGCGTCACGCTGGGCGACGTGCTGCTCGTGGCGGGCGAGGGCGAGCCGCGCGTGGGCAGCCCGCACGTCTCCGGCGTCTCCGTGGTCGGCACGGTGGTCGCGCAGGATCGAGACGCCAAGGTCCGCGTCTTCAAGTTCAAGAAGCGGAAGCACTACCGGCGCACGCGGGGCCACCGCCAGTCCTTCACGGCCGTACGGATCGACGCGGTCCAGGCCTAACGGAGCACTCGCCAATGGCGCACAAGAAGGGCCAGGGTTCGAGCCGCAACGGCCGCGACAGCAACTCGCAGCGGCTCGGTGTGAAGGCATTCGGCGGACAGTCCGTGCGCGGCGGTGCGATCATCCTGCGCCAGCACGGCACCCGCTTCAAGCCGGGCCGCAACGTCGGCCTGGCCCGGGACCACTCGCTCTACGCCCTCGTGGACGGCCTCGTCCGCTTCGAGGACCACGGCTCCCGCGGCCGGCTGGTGAGCGTGGTGCCGGCCGCGAGCTAATCGAAGGGCCGCCTGGTGGGCGGTCGCGGATGTTCGTCGACCAGGTCAAGATCTTCGTGAAGGGCGGCGACGGCGGAAACGGCTGTGTCTCCTTCCGCCGCGAGGCGCACGTGCCGCGCGGCGGCCCCGATGGCGGGGTCGGCGGCCGCGGAGGGGACGTCGTGCTGCAGGCGGTCTCCCATCAGAACACGCTGCTCGCGCTGCGCTTCCACGTGGAGCACCGCGCCGCCCGAGGCAGCCACGGCGGGCCGGGCAACCGCACCGGCGCCGCGGCCTTGGACCTCGTCGTCTCCGTCCCGCCCGGCACGTCTGCGCGCGACGAGGCCAGCGGGGAGCTGCTGGGCGAGGTGCTGTGCGACGGCGATCGGCTGGTGGTCGCCCGCGGCGGGCGCGGCGGGCGCGGCAACCGCTCCTTCCTCTCGAACCGCAACCGCGCACCGCGCGAGGCCGAGCCCGGCGAGCCCGGCGAGGAGCGCTGGCTACGGCTCGACCTGCGGCTGATCGCGGACGTCGGGCTGCTCGGGCTGCCGAACGCGGGCAAGTCGACCCTGCTCTCGCGCCTCTCGGCCGCCCGCCCCAAGGTGGCGGAGTACCCGTTCACGACCCTCACGCCGGTGCTGGGCGTCGTCGAGCAGGACGGGCGGACGTTCGTCGCTGCCGACATCCCGGGCATCGTCGAGGGGGCGCACGAGGGCGCGGGGCTGGGCCTGCAGTTTCTCCGGCACGTCGAGCGCACGCGCGCCCTGCTGCACGTCGTCGACGCCTCGGGCACCAGCGGGCGCGACCCGGCCGAGGACCTGCGGCTGGTGCGCGAGGAGGTCCGGCGCTGGCGGCCGGAGCTGCTCGAGCGGCCGCAGCTGGTGGCGGCCTCCAAGCGCGACGCGCTGAGCGGCGAGGACCCGCTGCCGGCCCTCGCGGCCGCCGCGCACGAGGCCGGCCTCGAGCTGGTCGCCGTCTCCGCCGTCACGGGAGAGGGCCTCGCCGACCTGAAGCGGCGGCTCTTGTCGCTCGTCGCCCACAGCCGAGCGCTTTCCGAGAGTCTCGAGGAGACATCGTGAGGGTCGGGCTGTTCGGGGGTACATTCGATCCCGTGCACCTGGGCCACCTGCGCGCGGCGGAGACCGCCCGCGAGGCGCTCGCGCTGGACCTCGTCGCCTTCCTCCCCAGCGCGGTCCCGCCACACCGCGCGAGCCCGGCATCGTCGGCCGAGGACCGGCTGGCGATGACCCGCCTGGCGACCGAGCCGCATCCCTGCTTCCAGGCCTGGGACGTCGAGCTGCGCCGCACGGGGCCGAGCTACACGGTCGACACGGTCGCGGCGCTGGTGGCGGAACGGCCGCGTGACACGCTGTTCCTGGTCGTGGGCGCGGACACCTGGCCCGAGATGCGCCAGTGGCGCGGGCCGGAGCGCCTGTTCGCGCTGGTCGAGGTGGCCGTGGTCGAGCGGCCCGGGTCGCTCACCGCCGCGCTCGAGCCGCCCTTCGCTGACGCGCGCCCGGTGCACCGGCTGGTCGGCCCCTCGCTGCCGATCTCCGCGACGGTGGTCCGGGAGCGCGTGCGCCGCGGGCAGAGCGTACGCTACCTGGTGCCCGATGCGGTGGCCGAGTACATCGCCGCGCGGAGGCTCTACTCGTGAAGCTGCCCCAGCCCGTGGCGGTCGCGGCGCGCGCCGCGCTCGACAAGAAGGGCGAGGACCTGGTGGTGCTCGACCTGCGCCCGGCCGCCGACTTCACCGACTACTTCCTGCTGGTGACCGGCGCGAACCAGCGCCAGCTGGTCGCGATCGTCGACGCGGTCCTGGAGGCGCTGCGCGCGCTGGGCCGGCGTCCCTCGCACCTGGAGGGTTACCCGCGCGGCGAGTGGCTGCTGCTCGACTTCGACAGCTTCGTCGTGCACGCCTTCACGGCGCGCACGCGCGCGTTCTACGACCTCGAGCGGCTGTGGGGCGGGGCGCGGCGCCTGGAGGTCCACGGATGACGGCCGCCGCGGGCGAGGCACTGAGCGGCGTCGTGGCCGAGTCGCGCGCCATGCGCGAGCTGGTCGCGCTCGTGCTGCGCCTGGCCGGCACCCGCAGCCCGGTCCTGCTCGAGGGCGAGAGCGGCACCGGCAAGGACCTGGTCGCGCACTGGCTGCACTACGGGGGCCTGCGCCGGGAGGGGCCCTTCGTCAAGGTGCACTGCCCCTCGATCCCGGCCGAGCTGCTCGAGTCGGAGCTGTTCGGCCACGAGCGCGGCGCCTTCACCGACGCGCGCCAGGCGAAACCCGGCAAGATCGAGATGGCGGCGGGCGGGACGCTCTACTTCGACCAGGTCCTGGACCTCGCGCCACAGCTGCAGGCGAAGCTGCTGCGCGTGGTCGAGGAGCGCTGCTTCGAGCGGGTGGGCGGCACGCGCACGATCGAGGTGGACGTGCGCTTCCTGGCCTCGTCGAGCCAGGACCTGGCCGACGCCGTGCGCGCCGGCCGCTTCCGCGAGGACCTGTTCCACCGGCTGAACGTCGTGCGGCTGTCGCTCGAGCCTCTGCGCAGCCGCCGCGAGGACGTGCTGCCGCTGGCGGAGGCGTTCCTCGCCCGCGAGCGCGCCAACGCGGCGACCCGGGCCGCCGGCTTCGCACCCGAGACCGCGGAGCTCTTGCGTGGCTACCACTGGCCGGGCAACGTGCGCGAGCTGCGCGCGGTCGTGGAGCGGGCAGCGCTGCTGACGGCCGAAGGGCTCGTCCAGACGCGGGCGCTGCCGCCCGAGCTGGTCGAACCGCCGCGGGCGCTGTGGGCAGGCCGCGAGCGACGCCCCACGCTGAAGGACGTCGAGCAGGCCTACATCCGCCACGTACTGGAAGCGACGGGCGGCAGCCAGACGCGGGCCGCCGCGGTGCTGGGGATCTCGCGCAAGGCGCTGTGGGAGAAGAGGCGCCGCTTTGGCATCCGATAGACCCGGGGGAAGGACGCACGGTATGGATCAGAAGAGGCTGAGGGCGTTCCGGGAGCGGCTGCTCCTGAAGAAGAGGGAGATCCTCGAGGCCTACCACAAGAACAAGAGCTACGGCATGGAGGCCGACGGCGAGGCGACCCAGGACATCGCGGACAAGGCTGCCAACTCCTACACCAAGGAGTTCCTGTTCAGCCTGTCGAACACCGAGCGCACCCTGCTGCAGATGGTCGACGATGCGCTGCTCCGGATCGACGAGCGCCGCTTCGGCGTCTGCGCCTCGTGCGAGGAGGAGATGAACGCCAAGCGCCTGGAGGCGGTGCCGTGGGCGCGGCTGTGCCTCTCCTGCCAGGAGAAGCAGGAATCAGGGCAGCTCTAGGGGGAGCCCGTGGCCTTCGACCGGGTGCAGCAGGCGGCAGGACGGCTGTTCGACCCCTTGCTGGCCGTGGTGTTCCCGTCCTGCTGCCCGGCCTGCGGCGCCCTGCTCGCGCACCCGGCGAGCGGGCCCTTGTGCCAGGCCTGCTGGGCGTCGTTGCCGCGCCACCGCTCGGCAAGCTGCCGCTGCGGGCTGCCCTTGCTGCCGGGCCGGGCCGAGTGCGGCCGCTGCCGGCGCGGCCGGCAGCCGTTCGCGGCGGGCGCCAGCCTCGGTCCCTACGAGGGCCCGCTGCGCGTGCTGCTGCTGCAGTTGAAGTTCGCCGGACGCCGGCGCGCGGCCGCGCGCCTCGCTTCCCTGCTGCTCGAGGACGCGGCCGTCGGGCGGCTGCTGGCGACGAGCGACCTGCTCGTGCCCGTGCCGCTGCATCCCCGGCGGCTGCGCGAGCGGGGCTTCAACCAGTCGGCGCTGATCGCGCAGGAGCTGGCCCGGCGCGCCGGGCGGCCGGTCTCGACCGGGGCGCTCGTGCGACGCCGCGACACGGCCCCGCAGTCGGGGCTCAGGGCCGCCGAACGCCGACGCAACGTGCGCGACGCCTTCGTGGTCGGGCAGCGCGCCGGCATCGCCGGGCGCGTGGTGACCGTCGTGGACGACGTGGTGACGACTGGCGCGACCGCGCGGGCGTGTGCGCTGGCGCTGGCCGGCGCCGGGGCCGCAGAGCTGCGCCTGCTGAGCGCCGCGCGTGCTTGAGCCGGCTGGGGGCACGAACTTGAGGAGCGAGGGTTCCATGACGCAACTGGGGCGTTGGCTGGCGGGTGCCGCGACCGTGCTTTCCCTGGCTGCAGTGGCGGCCGCGCAGCCGCGGCCGCCACGCGATCGCGAGCGTGGGCAGGCTCCCGTGGTCGAGATCGCGCAGGTCAAGGTGGTCGAGGCCGCGATCGACTCGCTGCCGAAGCCGCTCAAGGAGTTCTACAAGGCGCACCGGGTCGAGATGCCCTCGCAGGCGCTCGAGCCCGAGTTCGCGCCGCGCACGCCGGAGCGGCGCTTCCTGGTGGACCGGCTGGCGCCCTTCCCGTTCGACGAGCTGCCCCGCTCCGAGGCGGCGCTCAAGGCGAAGTTTGGCGACAAGGCCCAAGGCGTCGGGCGGCTGCCCTGGCTCGTCCAGGAGTCCTACGCGCGGCTGCTGGAGGCGATGAAGGCTCGCGACAAGCAGCGCATCCTCACCGAGTCCGACGTGCTGGGCGGGCTGGTGGTCGACATGCACACGGTCGTCAATCTGACCGACAACTTCGACGGCCAGAAGACGGGACAGCACGGTCTCTACGTCCGCTTCGTCGAGAAGCTGCCGCAGTGGGCGGCGCGCGAGCTCAAGCTGTCTCCCGACGCGGCAGTCTACCTCGACGACCCCGAGGAGTACGTGTTCTCGATGCTGACCTCGACCTACGTCTGGCTCGACAACGTGCTCTACCTCGAGCAGCTGGCCAAGCGCGGCAAGCCGGGCTACGGCGACATCTACTTCGAGGACTTCAGCAAGCGGGTCGCCCCGATCCTGCGCGAGCAGCTGTCGCGCGCCGCCGAGGACGCCGGCAGCTACTGGTACACGGCGTGGACGGTCGCCGGGCGGCCGGAGCTGAAGTAGCGCGCGGGCGGCATTCGCTCGTTGACCCGCGGCGCGGCGAGAAAATATGATCGGTGGTCTGGCGGCCGCCCGACAGCCGGCTCGGGCCGCGGGAAGCGAGCCTTTGGACGAGGGGATGCTCTCCCCTTCCGACGCGGAGCTCATCGAGCGATGCCTGCGGAAGGACAACTCGGCGTGGGAGCTGGTGATCGAGCGCTTCCGGCGCCGGGTGTTCCACATCGCCTACAAGTTCACCGGCAAGCACGACGAGGCCGAGGACCTGACGCAGGAGATCTTCCTGAAGGTCTTCCGCAGCCTCGAGAAGTTCAACCGTGACGCCGATTTCGGCACCTGGCTCTCGAGCGTCGCACGCAACTACTGCATCGACCGCTACCGCGCCAGCAAGCGGGAGAAGGAGGTGCTGGTCGAGGACGCGCTCGCCTACGACCTCGCCCCCGCGGCCTCCGGAAACCCCTACCGCGCGCTCGAGGACCAGGACCGCCGCAGCCTGGTGCGGCGCGGGCTCGAGCAGCTGCCGGGCAAGCTGCGCGAGGCGGTGATCCTGCGCGACCTGCAGGGGTTGAGCTACCAGGAGATGGCAGCGCGGCTGGCGCTGCCCGAGGGAACGGTGAAGAGCCGGATCAACCGCGGACGCGAGGAGCTGGCGCGGCTCCTGCTCCGCGCGCAGCAGCCGGCGCGGCGGGCGCTGCTCCGGCACGCCGGTCGGGGAAGGCGGGAGGTGTGGTGATGCAGCTCGCGTTCGAAGAGCGCGGCGACGTGACGATCGTGCGCGTGCAGGAAGCCAAGCTGACCTATCCGGTGCTGTCCGCCTTCTTCTCCGCGGTCCGGCAGCGCGTGGAGGGCGGGGCGCTCAAGCTGGTGATCGACCTCGGCTCGGTCAGCTACCTCGACAGCGCCTCGATCGGCTGCCTGATGGACGTGCACCGGCTGCTGCAGGAGAAGGGCGGGGCGCTGCGCCTGTCGGGCCTGCAGCCGCGGGTCGAGACGATGATCTCGATGACCGGCGTCCACAAGATCGTGCCGCTGCACCGCGAGGAGGAGGACGCCCTCGCCGGCTTCGGCGTGCGGCGGGCCGGGCGATGAACTCGCTGCGCCTCTCGACCGGGCTCGAGATCCCGCTCGACGGCGACCTGCTCGCCGTGCTGGAGGCCCTCTACCACGAGCTGACGCTCAAGCGCCAGTTCAAGGGCTCGTTCGAGGACATGATGCGGGAGATCGAGTCGCTGGTGGACCAGATGAGCGCAGAAGACCGCCGCCGCTACCTGGTCGAGAGCCTGTTCCTCAACTACAACACCTTCGAGAGCGAGATGCTCGACGCGTACGCCCGCCGGCTGACCGCGGCGAAGAAGAAGGCGCGCGGGCGGGCGGCCGGGAGCTCGCGATGAGCGCGCTCGCCGCCGGGCTCGCCGCCGCGCTGCTGCTCGGCGCACCGGCGCAGAAGCCGGCCGCCGGCTCGCCGCCGGCCGTCCCCGCCATCCGCGTCGAGCCCGACAAGTTCGACTTCGGGCGCGCGCGGCCGGGCCACACGCTGCGCAAGGAGTTCACGCTGCGCAACGCCGGCGCGGCGGAGCTGCTGATCGAGGGCGTCTCCACCACCTGCGGCTGCACCGCCGCGATCGCGGGCGAGACGCACCTCAAGCCGGGGCGCTCGACTTCGCTGTCGGTCTCGCTGCAGACGCGCGACTACCGCGGGCGCGTGGAGCGGCGCGTGCTCGTGCGCTCGAACGACCCGAAGACCCCGCTCGTCGAGCTCACGGTCTCGGCGACCGTGGAGCCGCCGCCGGCCAGGTAGCCGCTCAGGCCTCGGCGGGCCGCAGCGCCGCCGGCGGGGCGAGCGTCGCGAGCTCGTGGGCGCCGGCCGCCAGCGCCGGGACCAGCTCGCAGGCCCCGGCCGTCGCGAGCAGCTTGCGCGCCACGGCCGCGTGCAGCTCGTGCCCGGCCTTGTTGGCCTCGAGCCGCCCGAGCAGCGGCCGCCCGAGCAGCGCCAGGTCGCCGATCGCGTCGAGGATCTTGTGGCGCACGAACTCGTCCTCGAAGCGCAGCTTGTTGTTGAGGACCCCCGTCTCGCCGATCACGACCGCGTTCTCCAGGCTTCCGCCCAGCGCGAGCCCGCTCTTGCGCAGCAGCTCGACCTCGCGCAGGAAGCCGAACGTGCGCGCGGGTGCGATCGAGTCGGCGAACGTGCGGCCGCTCAGCCGCAGCGCCAGCGCCTGGTGGCGCAGCAGTGGATGATCGAAGCCGATCGCGTAGCGGACCTCGAAGTGGTCGCAGGGCACCAGGCGCGCGCTCTTGGCCCCGTGCACCGCCTCGACGGTCTTCAGCACCTTGAGGTAGAGGCGCGGGACCGCCAGCGGCCGCAGGCCGACCTCGTGCAGCAGGATCACGAACGGCGCCGCGCTGCCGTCGAGGACCGGGACCTCTGGGCCGTCGACCTCGACGAGCACGTCGTCGACGCCGAGGCCGCACAGGGCCGCCAGCAGGTGCTCCACGGTGCCGATCGAGACGCCGTCCTGGCGCAGGGTCGTGGCGTGGTCCTGGGCGCCAATCTGGGCGAGCGTCGCGGGAATGGTGACGCCGACGTCCGTCCGCAGGAAACGGATCCCGTGCTCGGCGGGCGCCGGTCGCAGGCGGAGCCGGACGGGGCGGCCCGAGTGGAGACCGATCCCGGTGCACGCGACCTCGCGCCTCAGTGTTCGTCGGTACGCCATGTTGTCAAGGCCCCTTGGGCGTGAGACCGGTTGCCCCGGCAGGTTGTAGCAAGGGGAGTGCCTACGGGCCCGCCTCGCCTTTCCACTTGCAGATCAGTGGTTTGTGGCGACGGACAGAAATGGCCGTGGCCCTGGGACCACAACGGCAGCCGGACGGCTGTGGTTCTGGCGCCACACGAGCGGCCAGGCTCATACGCGGGCCGGCGCGCGGCGCAGCAGCGGGCGGAGGTAGCGCGCCGTGTGGCTCTTGCGCGAGCGGGCTACGTCCTCGGGCGTGCCCTGGGCCACGACCCGGCCGCCCCGCTCGCCGGCGTCCGGCCCGAGGTCGATCACCCAGTCGGCGCCCTTCACGACGTCGAGGTTGTGCTCGATCACGACCACCGTGTTGCCGGCGTCGACCAGGCGGCCGAGCACCTCGAGCAGCCGGCGCACGTCGTCGAAGTGCAGGCCGGTGGTCGGCTCGTCGAGCAGGTAGAGGGTGCGACCCGTCTCGCGCCGGCCCAGCTCGCGCGCCAGGCGCACGCGCTGCGCTTCGCCGCCCGAGAGCGTCGTCGCGCTCTGGCCCAGCCGCAGGTAGCCGAGACCGACCTCGCTCAGCGTGCCGAGCAGGCGGCCGAGACGCGGGTGCGCGCTCAGCCGCTCCCGGGCGGCGTCGACGCTGAGGTCGAGGACGTCCGCGATGGTGAGGCCCTGGTAGCGCACCTCGAGCGTCTCGCGGTTGTAGCGGCGCCCCTGGCAGGTCTCGCACTGCACGAACACGTCCGGCAGGAAGTGCATCTCGACGCGGCGCACGCCGTCGCCCTGGCAGGCCTCGCAGCGGCCGCCCTTGACGTTGAACGAGAAGCGGCCCGGCTTGAAGCCGCGCGCCCGTGCCTCGGCCAGCAGGCTGAACACCTCGCGCACGAGGCTGAAGGCGCCGGTGTAGGTGGCCGGGTTCGAGCGTGGCGTGCGCCCGATCGGGCTCTGGTCGATCGCGATCACCTTGTCGATCGCCTCGACGCCCTCGAGCGCGCGGTGGCGGCCCGGCTCGGCGCTGGCGCGGTACAGGCGGCGGGCGAGCGCGCGGTGCAGCACCTCCTCGACCAGCGTCGACTTGCCCGCCCCGGAGACGCCGGTCACCGCGGTCAGCGCGCCGAGCGGGATGGACGCGTCCACGTCGCGCAGGTTGTGTGCGCGCGCGCCCAGCACGCGCAGCCAGCCGCGCGCCGCCCGGCGCGCGGCTGGGACCGCAACGCCGAGCTCGCCGCGCAGGTAGCGGCCCGTGAGGCTGCCGTCGATCGCCGCCGGGGGCCCGGAGTACATCAACCGGCCGCCGTGCGCGCCGGCCCCCTCGCCGAGGTCGATCACCCAGTCGGCGGCGCGGATCGTCTCCTCGTCGTGCTCGACGACCACGACGGTGTTGCCGGCGTCCCGGATGCCCTGCAGCGTGCCGATCAGGCGCGCGTTGTCCTTCTGGTGCAGACCCACCGAGGGCTCGTCGAGCACGTACAGCAACCCTTGCATGCGGGCGCCGATCTGGGTGGCCAGCCGCAGGCGGTGGGCCTCGCCGCCCGAGAGGGTCGTGGTGGCGCGGTCGAGCGTGAGGTAGCCCAGGCCGAGCGCGACCAGCACGTCCAGCCGCGACAGGATCTCGCCCACGATGCGCTCCGAGACCTGGCGCTCGCGCTCGGCGAACTCGAGCGCGGCGAGCGTCTCGCGCGCTCGCCCCAGCGGCAGGCGCACGATGTCCGCCACCGAGTGCCCCGCCACGCGCACGGCCAGGCTCTCGGCGCGCAGGCGCGTGCCGCGGCAGGCCCGGCAGGGCTCCTCGCTGAGGTAAGGCCGCACGTCGTCGAACGCCTCGCCGCCGTCGGCCGTCTCCTCCTCGCCCGGCGAGGGGTCCAGCCGCAGCAGGGCCTCGACGCGCCGGCGCAGGTAGGGCACGACGCCGGGAAAGCCCGCCTGGTCGCCGAACAGGATCACCTCGCGCGCGGCGGGCGGCAGCGTCGGCGACGGGGGCCTCGAGCGAGAAGCCGTGGCGCTCCGCCACCTCGAAGAGCGCCTCGCGCAGCAGCCGCGGCCCGTGGCGGTGCCAGGGCCGGATCGCCCCGTCCAGCAGGCTCTTCGTCTCGTCCGGGATCACGCGGGCGGCGTCGACAGTCCAGCGCTGGCCGAGCCCGTCGCACGCCGGGCAGGCGCCCTGTGCGCTGTTGAAGGAAAAGGCGCGCGGGCTCAGCTCGGGCACCGAGACGTCGCAGCGCGCGCAGGCCAGGTGGCGGCTCAGCAGCCGTTCGCCGCGGCCCTCGACGGACACGAGCACGACGCCCGCCGCGAGCTCCAAGGCCTTCTCGAGGCTGGCGCGCAGCCGGTCCTCGGCGCCCGGCCGCAGCGCCAGCCGGTCCACCAGCACGTCGATGCGGTGCCCGCGCCGCGGGTCGAGCTGCAGCGGCTCGTGCAGGCTGGCCGCCCGGCCGTCCACCCGCGCCCGCTGCAGGCCGCGGGCGCGCGCGGCGGCCAGCTCCCTGCGGTAGCCGCCCTTGCGGCCGCGCGCCACCGGCGCCGCGATCACGGCGACCGCGCCGTTCGCCTGGCGCAGCAGCCGCTGGGCCATCTCCTCGGCGCTCTGCGCCGCGATCGGCTCGCCGCAGCGCGGGCAGTGCGGACGGCCGAGCGTCGCGAACAGCACGCGCAGGTGGTCGTAGACCTCGCTGACGGTGCCGACCGTGGAGCGCGGGTGCGCAGCCGTCGTCCGCTGCTCGATCGCGATCGCCGGCGACAGCCCACTGATCGATTCGACCTCCGGCCGCTCCATCTGCTCCAGGAACTGCCGCGCCCAGGGCGACAGGCTCTCGACGTAGCGGCGCTGGCCCTCGGCGTAGAGCGTGTCGAAGGCGAGGCTGCTCTTGCCCGATCCGGAGGGGCCGGTGATCACGACCAGCCGGTTGCGGGGCAGGTCGCAGTCCAGCCCCTTCAGGTTGTGGACCCGGGCGCCCCGGATGCGGATCGGCTCGTCGCCACTCTCGTTCTTCACGGTCTGGCCAAACTTCCATGTTACCGCATCGTCGCCTCGTTGCCGCGCCGCAGCCGGCGTGCTAAGGTGCGGGCTTCACGCTAAAGGGCTTCCCAATACCTCTCATGAAGACGAAGCTCGCCAAGAAGCCGGCCCGCCCGCCGGTCACGGACCGCCGCTACCAGCAGGCACTCGACCTGTTCGAGCGGGCCGTCAAGGCACTGGGAAGAAAGGACTTCGATCGCGCGAAGGAGCTGCTCGACACGCTGCTCGAGGAGCACGCCGACCAGCAGGAGCTGCTCGAGCGCGCCCGGGCGTACCGCAGCCGCTGCGCGCGGCCGCGGCGCCAGAGCCGGCCCAGGACCTTCGAGGAGCTGGTCAACTACGGCGTCGTCCTGCACAACCAGGGCGACTTCGCGCAGGCGGTGAAGTACCTGAGCCAGGCGGTGGAGCTGCAGCCGCGCAGCGAGAGCGCGCTCTACTGCCTGGCCGCCGCCCAGGCGCGGGCGGGCGACACGGTCGCCGCTCTGCGTGCCCTGCGCTCGGCCATCAACGCCAATCCCGCCAGTCGGGCGCAGGCGCGGCACGACGCGGACTTCGAGCCGTTGCGCGGGGCCGTCGAGTTCCGCACGCTCGTCGCCCCCAACCTGCCTTGAGGCCGCGGTGAGCCCTGACCAGGAGACGCGGATCGCCGAGCTCGTCGCCGCCGGCGTGCGCGTCGAGGACCCCGGCACGACGCACGTCGGCCCCGAGGTCGTGGTCGAGCGCGACGCCGTGCTGCGGCCGTTCACCCTGCTCGAGGGCCGCACCGTGGTGCGCGCCGGCGCGTCGGTGGGGCCCTTCGCGCGGCTGGTGGACATGGAGATCGGCCCCGGGGCACAGGTGCTGGACCACTGCCTGCTGCGCGAGAGTGTCGTGGAGGCCGGCGCCAGCGTCGGTCCCTTCGCCCACCTGCGGCCGGGCAGCCGCGTGGGCGCGGCGGCCAAGGTGGGCAACTTCGTCGAGCTGAAGAAGACACACCTCGGCGACGGCTCCAAGGCGCAGCACCTGAGCTACCTGGGCGACGCCACGATCGGCCCCGGCGTCAACGTCGGCGCCGGCACGATCACCTGCAACTACGACGGCGTCACCAAGAGCCCGACGCGGATCGAGGCGGGCGCGTTCGTGGGCAGCGACGCGATCCTGGTCGCGCCGGTGACGATCGGCGAGGGCGCGTACGTGGCGGCTGGCAGCACGATCACGCAGGACGTGCCGAAGGACGCGCTGGCCCTCGGGCGGGCGCGCCAGGTGATCAAGCCGGGCTGGGCGGAGGAGCGGCGGGCGCGACTGGCCGGCAGCGGGCGGCACGAGTAGTTCGCGCCGCGGCGTGGCCGCGGCGCGTTGGCGGCCCCCTCCCTCGGGGCCGAGGGCAGGGCCGGTCGGCCGCGGCGCGGTCGATCCCGAGGAGGGGAGCCTGGCATGTGCGGCATCGTCGGATACGTGGGCGGACGCGACGCGGTCCCGGTGATCCTCGACGGGCTGAGGCGCCTCGAGTACCGCGGGTACGACTCGGCCGGTGTCGCCGTGGTGCGGGACGGCCAGGTCGTGCGCCGCCGCTCGGCGGGCAAGCTCCAGAACCTCACGGCGAGCATCGCTCAGGACCCGCTCTCGGGAGCCTGGGGCCTCGGCCACACGCGCTGGGCAACGCACGGGCGGCCGACCGAGGAGAACGCCCACCCGCACCAGGACTGCAGCGGGCGCATCGTGGTGGTCCACAACGGCATCATCGAGAACCACCTCGAGCTGAAGGCGCGGCTGGTCGCCCAGGGGCACCGCTTCGTGACCCAGACCGACACCGAGGTGGTCGCGCACCTGGTCGAGTCGCTGTACGAGGGCTCGCTCGAGCAGGCGGCGCGCAAGGCACTGGCGCAGGTGCAGGGCGTGTACGCCCTCGTGCTGATGCACGCCGACGAGCCGCACCGGCTGGTGGCTGCGCGCATGGGGCCGCCGCTGGTGATCGGCCTCGGCGCGGGCGAGCACTTCCTCGCTTCCGACGTCCCCGCGCTGCTGCCCCACACCCGCGACTTCATCTTCCTCGAGGACGGTGACGTGGCCGTGGTGTGCGCCGACGCCGTGAGCATCACCAACCTCGCCGGCGAGCCGCTCGCGCGGCCGACGCAGCGGATCGCCTGGGACCCCGTGCAGGCGGAGAAGGGCGGCTACCGCCACTTCATGCTCAAGGAGATCCACGAGCAGCCGCGCGGCATGCGCGACACGCTGCTCGGCCGCTTCAGCCTGGAGGAGGGCGAGGTCCACCTGGAGGAGCTGGGCGCGGCGGCCGAGCGCCTGAAGGAGGCGCAGCGGGTCGTGCTGCTCGCCTGCGGCACCAGCTGGCACGCCGCGCTGGTCGGGAAGTTCCTGGTCGAGCACCTGGCCGGGCTGCCGGCCGAGGTCGACTACGGCAGCGAGTTCCGCTACCGCACCCCGCTCGTCGGCCCCGGCACGCTCGCGATCGCCATCTCCCAGAGCGGCGAGACCGCGGACACGCTGGCCGCCTTCCGCGAGGCGAAGGCCCGCGGCGCGCTCGGGCTGGCGATCTGCAACGTGCAGGGCTCGATGCTCACGCGCGAGGCGGCCGGCTCGCTGCTGACGCACGCCGGGCCCGAGATCGGGGTCGCCTCCACCAAGGCCTTCACCGCGCAGCTGGTGGCGCTGGCGCTGCTGGCGCTGCACCTCGGCCGCCTGCGCGGGACGCTGCCGGCCGAGCTCTGCCGCGAGCATCTGTCGCAGCTCACGCGCGTGCCGCACCTGATGGAGCAGGCGCTCGAGGCCGAGAAGGCGATCGACGAGCTGTCGCGCAGCCTCTCGCACGCGCGCGACTTCCTGTACCTGGGGCGCGGCGTCAACTACCCGATCGCGCTCGAGGGCGCGCTCAAGCTCAAGGAGATCTCGTACCTGCACGCCGAGGGCTACCCGGCGGGCGAGATGAAACACGGTCCGATCGCTCTCGTCGACGAGGAGCTGCCCGTGGTGGCGCTGTGCCCGCAGGGCCACGTCTACGAGAAGATGCTCTCGAACGTGCAGGAGGTGAAGGCCCGCGGCGGGCGCGTGATCGCGGTGGCTTCCGCCGGCGACGAGGCGCTGCGCACGCTGCTCGACCCGGCGGTCGACTCGCTGCTCGAGGTGCCGGCGCTGCCGGACCTGTGGTCGCCGTTCCTGACCGTGCTCCCGCTGCAGCTGCTCGCCTACCACGTGGCGGTGCGCGCCGGGCGCGACGTCGACCAGCCGCGCAACCTGGCCAAGTCGGTCACCGTCGAGTGACGCGATCGCCGCTGGCGGCGCCGTGATCGCCTCCTCCGAGGTCCTGGCCGGCCTCAACCCGAGCCAGCGGGCGGCGGCCGCGGCGGTGGAGGGCCCGGTGCTGATCCTGGCCGGCGCGGGCAGCGGCAAGACGCGCGTCATCACGCACCGCATCGCCCACCTCGTGCTCGATCGGGGCGTGCCATCCGAGCACGTGCTCGCCGTCACCTTCACCAACAAGGCCGCGGAGGAGATGCGCGGGCGCGCCGAGCGCCTGCTCGAGGGCCGCCCGATGCGGGCCTGGATCTCCACCTTCCACAGCCTGTGCGTCCGGCTGCTGCGCCGCGAGGCGGCCGCGGCCGGCCTGCCGGCCGGCTTCCTGATCTACGACGAGGACGACCAGCTCGCGGCCGTCAAGGAGGCGATGCGCGCGCTCGACCTCTCGGAGAAGCTGCACCCCCCACGGCGGCTGCTCTCGCGCATCTCGGCACGCAAGAACTCCGGCCGCACCGGCGCCGAGGACGACGACGGCGTCGCGGCCAGCCTGACCGAGCGCGTGATGGAGCGCTACGCGAAGGTCCTGCAGGCGGCCGGCGCGCTCGACTTCGACGACCTGCTGCTGCGCGCGCAGGACCTGCTCGCGCGCGACGATGCCGTGCGCGAGGCCTGGCGCCGACGCTTCCCCTACCTGCTGGTCGACGAGTACCAGGACACCAACCGCGCGCAGTACGAGCTGGTGCGGCTGCTGGCGGGGCCGGGCGGAAACCTGACCGTCGTCGGCGACGAGGACCAGTCGATCTACTCCTGGCGCGGGGCCGACATCCAGAACATCCTCGACTTCGAGCGCGACTTCCCGGGCGCGCGTGTCTTCCGGCTGGAGGAGAACTACCGCTCGACGCAGCGGGTGCTGGACGTCGCCTCCGCCCTGGTCGCCCGCAACGTGCGGCGCAAGGGCAAGACGCTGCGCGCCGTGCGCGAGGGCGGCGAGCCGGTGCGGCTGCACGAGGCGCTCGACGAGTTCGAGGAGGCCGCCTGGGTGGTCGAGCGCACGGCGGGCCTGCGCTCGCAGGGGCGGGTGGCCGTGCTGATGCGCATGAACGCGCAGAGCCGGCTGCTCGAGGAGGGCCTGCTGCGCGCGCGCGTGCCCTACCTGGTGCTGGGCGGCGTCGGCTTCTACGAGCGCAAGGAGGTGAAGGACGTGCTCGCCTACCTGCGCCTGGTCCAGAACCCGCGCGACTCGGTCGCGCTGCGCCGGGTGCTGAACGTCCCGCCGCGCGGCATCGGCCACAAGACGGCCGACGAGCTCGAGCGCGCGGCCGCCGCCGGCGCTCTGAGCGCCTGGGACGCGCTGGTGCGCCTGACGGACGAGGCCGCGCTGCCCGGCCGGGCGCTGGTGCCGCTGCGGCAGTTCCGCGACACGGTCGAGGAGCTGCGCGGCGAGGCGCACGGGCTCGGCGTGCGGCGGCTGCTCGAGCGCACGCTGGAGCGCAGCGGCTACTCGGCCGCGCTCGCGCGCGAGGACTCGCAGGAGAGCCAGGAGCGGCTCGAGAACCTGGCCGAGCTGGTGGCGGCGGCCGCCGACTACGAGCAGCGCGAGCCGTCCCCCAGCCTGGCGGGCTTCCTTGACCGGGCGGCGCTCGTGTCCGAGACGGACCGCCTGCGCGGCGACGTGCCGGTGGTGCTGATGACGCTGCACGCCGCGAAGGGGCTGGAGTTCGAGTCGGTGTTCCTGGTGGGGCTGGAGGAGGGCCTCCTGCCCCACTCGCGCAGCCTGACGAGCCCGGAGGGCCTGGAGGAGGAGCGCCGGCTCTGCTACGTGGGCATGACGCGCGCGATGGAGCGGCTGCACCTGTCGTGGGCCCGCAGCCGGGCGGTCTTCGGCCAGCGCAGGCTCACGCAGCCGAGCCGCTTCCTGGACGAGATCCCGAACGAGGCGCTCGAGAAGACGGGCGCTTTCGCTACTGCAGCCGGTGCGGGGCCGCCGCGCCAGCCCTCTCGCGGGAAAGACCTGCCGCCGTGGGCCGCTTCGGCGGGCGGGCCGGGTGTCACCCCGGCTCCTGCCGGCGGCTTCGACGAGCTGCGGCCGGGAGCGAGGGTCCGCCACCCGCTCTTCGGCGTGGGCACGGTGCTGCGCCGCGAGGGAGAGGGCGACGCTCTCAAGCTGACCGTCTCGTTCCCCGGCGTGGGCGCCAAGAAGCTGGTCGCGCGCTTCGCCGGCCTCGACCTGCTGTAGCCGTGGGGCGCGGCGCAGCGGGCTGACTCGCCAGAGCTGCGAGCGCAGGTGGATTCACTCCACCGGAGCGAGCGGGGGGTCCGGGGGGCGCGGCGCAGCGGGCTGACTCACCAGAGCTGCGAGCGCAGGTGGATTCACTCCACCGGAGCGAGCGGGGGGTGCGGGGGGTGCGGCGCAGCACCGCCACAAACTACGGGCTGCGGAGCGAGCCGGATTCACTCCGGCTCGCGGAGCGGGGGTCTCAGGGGGGCGCGGCACAGCGGGCTGACTCACCAGAGCTGCGAGCGCAGGTGGATTCACTCCACCGGAGCGAGCGGGGGTCCGGGGGGTGCGGCGCCGCACCCCCCGGAACAAAGTTAGCTCTTCGGCGTCAGGCTCTGCACGACCCAGCGCGACACCATGCGGCCGCCGGTGTTGCCGCTCAGCTCGTACTTGCGCAGGGACATCACGTAGGGCTTCTTCTCGCCGTTGATCGTCAGCTCGAGGTCGAGGTCCTTCGAGATCACCTCGCCCGCCAGGTTCTCGACGTCCTCGATGTTGCCCACGGAGAGCACGACGTTGCGCCGCTCGCGCTCGACGGCGGTCTTGGCGTCGGCCACGGTCTTCTTGAGCTCGCGGTCCTTCTGCTGGTACGCCTCCCACTTGTCGGCGATCGGCTGCAGCGCCGGCTTGACCTTCGCGCCCTTCTGCAGGGCGGCACGGACCTCGTCGAGCTTGGGGTACACGTTGAGGTCGTTGCCCCAGGTGCGCGCCTCGCGCGTGTTCGTGGCCAGCTGCGCCTCGACCTCCTTCTGCTTCTTGACGAGCTCCGGCAGCGGCGCCGGCGCCTTGGCCTCCGGGCCGACGGTGGTGACCTTCCAGTCCTGCACCGGCTTGTCGAACTGGACCATCGCGAAGCTGGTCAGGGTGTTGGTGTCGTTCGCCTTGAGCGCGGTGAAGTACTGGTTGACGACATTGGTCTCGGCGCCCCCACACGCCACAACGGCCAGCGCCAGGGCCAGGGCCACCGCGAGTGTTGATGCTCGATCCCTCATGAGTCCTCCTAGGACGGTGGGGGACCCCCGCCCGCCGGCGCGGGGCCCGCCAGGCTCTCGTCGTCGTCTTCGCGTTCCGCCAGTCGGGCGACCGAGACGAGGTGGTCGCCGTCTTCCAGCTGAATCAGGCGGACACCCTGGGTATTGCGGCCGATCGCGGAGATCTCCGCCGTGTTCAGCCGGATGATCATACCCTTTTCGGTGATCAGCATCACCTGTTCTTCGGCCGCCAGGAAGTTCACCCCGACCACCGGCCCGTTGCGCTCCGAGGTCTTGATGTTGATGAGCCCCTTGCCGCCGCGCGTCTGCAGCCGGTACTCGTCGAGCGAGGTGCGCTTGCCGTAGCCGTTGCGCGTCACGGTCAGCACGGTGCCGCCCTGGCGCACCACCTGCAGGCTCACGACCGCGTCGCCGTCCTCCAGCTCGATCCCCTTGACCCCGTAGGCGGTACGGCCCATGGGCCGCGCGTCCTTCTCGGAGAAGTGGATGGCCATCCCGCTCTCGGTGCCGATCAGCAGCTCGTCCTCGCCCGAGGTCAGGACGGCGTCGATCAGCTGGTCGCCCTCGTCGATCGACAGCGCGATGATGCCCGAGGGCCGCGGGTTCGAGAACGACGCCAGCTCCGTCTTCTTGATGATCCCCTTGCGGGTCGCCAGCAGCACGAAGCCGCCCTGGGCGAAGTCGCGCACCGCGCAGAAGGCGGCCAGCTTCTCGCCCGGCTGCAGGGAGACGAGGTTCACGATCGCCTTGCCCTTGCCCTGGGGCCCGACGTCCGGCACCTCGTGCACCTTCAGCCAGTAGATGCGCCCGCGGTTGGTGAAGATCAGGATGTAGGAGTGGGTCGAGGCGATGAACAGGTTGGAGACGAAGTCCTCGTCCTTCGTCTTCATGCCCACGCGCCCGCGGCCGCCGCGCTTCTGGGCGCGGTAGCTGGCGATCGACGTGCGCTTGACGTAGCCGCTGTGGGTGATCGAGATCGCCACGTCCTCGTCGACGATCAGGTCCTCGACCGCGATCGCGTCGGCCGCCGCCACGATCTGGGTGCGGCGCTCGTCGCCGTGCGCCTCGCGGATCTTGCGCAGCTCCTCGCCGACGATGGCGTCGATCCGCTGCGCCGAGGCCAGGATGTCCCGCAGGTCGGCGATCCGCACGCGCAGCTCCGCCAGCTCGTCCAGGATCTTCCGCCGCTCGAGCCCGGTCAGCCGCTGCAGCTGCAGCTTGAGGATCTCGTCGGCCTGGACCTCGGAGAGCGAGAAGCGCGCGACCAGCTCGCGGTGCGCGACCGCCGGGCTCTCCGCGGCGCGGATGAGCGCGATCACCTCGTCCAGGTGGTCGAGCGCGATCACGTAGCCCTCGAGCACGTGGGCGCGCGCCTCGGCCTTGCGCAGCTCGTGGGCCGTGCGTCGGCGCACCACGTCGCGCCGGAAGTCGAGGAACAGCGCGCAGACCTCGAGCAGGTTGAGCACCCGCGGGCGCTGCTCCACGATCGCCAGCATGATCACGCCGAAGGTGTCCTGCAGCGGCGTGTGCTTGTAGAGGTTGTTGAGGATGACCTGCGCCGGCTCGCCACGCTTGACGTCGACCACGATCCGCATGCCGCGCCGGTCGGACTCGTCGCGCACGTCCTGGATGCCGCGGATCTTCTCCTCGCGCGCCAGCTCGGCGATCTTCTCGATCAGCCTCGCCTTGTTGACCTGGTAGGGGATCTCGCTGATCACGATCGACTCGCGCTCGCCCTTGCGCGGCTCGATCTCCGAGCGGGCGCGCATCACGATCGAGCCCCGGCCCGTGCGGTAGGCGGATTGGATGCCCTCGCGGCCCATGATGAAGCCGGCCGTCGGGAAGTCGGGCCCCTGGATGCGCGCGATCAGGCCCTCCAGTTGCTCGTCGGGCGTCAGGTCCTGGTTCTCCAGCAGGAACGTCAGTCCCTCCACCACCTCGCCCAGGTTGTGGGGCGGGATGTTGGTGGCCATGCCGACCGCGATCCCGGCCGCGCCGTTGACCAGCAGGTTCGGCAGCACCGTGGGCAGCACGCTCGGCTCTTGCGAGCTGTCGTCGTAGGTCGGCTGGAAGTCGACCGTCTCCTTCTCGATGTCCTCCATCATCGAGGCGCCCAGCCGCGTCAGGCGTGCCTCGGTGTAGCGCTGTGCGGCGGGCGGGTCGCCGTCGATCGAGCCGAAGTTGCCCTGCCCGTCCACCAGCGGCCCCCGCATGTTGAACGGCTGCGCCATGCGCACCAGCGTGTCGTAGATCGCGGCGTCGCCGTGCGGGTGGTAGTTGCCCATCACCTCGCCCACGATCTTGGCGCACTTGCGGTAGGGCCGGCCCGGCTGCAGGCCCATCTGCTGCATCCCGTACAGCACGCGCCGGTTGGCGGGCTTGAGCCCGTCGCGCACATCCGGCAGCGCGCGGCCGATGATGACGGACATCGCGTAGTCCATGTAGGACTGGCGCATCTCGTCCGCGATGTTCGTCGGCACGCGGCCGAGCGGGTTTGCGTTGGCTCCGTCCAGCTCGTTCGCCATCTGCGCCTAGATGTCCAGGTTGCGGACGTTGAGCGCGTTGTCTTCGATGAACTGCCGGCGAGGCTCGACCGCGTCGCCCATCAGGGTCGTGAAGATGTTCTCGGCCACCTCGTCGTCCTCCAGGCGCACCTGCAGCAGCGTGCGCGTGGCGGGGTCCATGGTGGTCTCCCACAGCTCGTCGGCGTTCATCTCGCCCAGCCCCTTGTAGCGCGAGATCGCGATCCCCTTCTTGCCTTCGGCCAGGATGTGCGTGACCAGCGCGTCGCGCGAGCCGATCTCGGTCTCGCCGCCGTCGACCACCACCAGCGGGGGCCGGTCGACCTCGCGCACGTCCTCGTACGCCGAGTAGAGTGCGCGGTACTCGGCGGAGGTGACGAACTCGTCGTCGACCGCCACCTCGCGCAGCTGGCCGTTGCCGCTCGTCCGCAGGCGGACGTCGTAGTTGCCGTGCTCCTCGTCGCGCTCCAGGAAGGCGTCGGCGCCGGCCTCGCGCAGCGGCCGGATCAGCTCGAGCAGGCGCTCTTTGTCGGTGAACACCTCGGCGTCCTTCACCCGGCCGCGCAGCAGCAGCTCGGCCACCGCGCGCGGCACGCCGCGCCTTTCGATGCGCTCGAGCAGCTTCGAGACGGTGACCATCTTGCCGACCAGGTGGGCGAGCTTCGGTCCCTCGACCTCCTGCCCCGAGGCCAGGCGCAGCCTGCGGTTCTCGGCCGCGCGCTCGAGCAGGAAGGCGTCGAGCGCGTGCTCGTCCTTCAGGTAGGTCTGCGTCTTGCCGTGCTTCACCTTGTAGAGCGGCGGCTGGGCGATGTGCAGGTGCCCGCGCTCGATCAGCTCCTTCATCTGCCGGTAGAAGAAGGTCAGCAGCAGCGTGCGGATGTGGCTGCCGTCGACGTCCGCGTCGCACATGATGATGATGCGGTGGTAGCGCAGCTTGCCCGCGTCGAAGTCGTCCTTGCCGACGCCGGTCCCCAGCGCCGCGATGATGTTGCGGATCTCCTCGGAGGAGAGCGTCTTGTCCAGCCGCGCCTTCTCCACGTTCAGGATCTTGCCGCGCAGCGGCAGCACGGCCTGGAAGACGCGGTCTCGTCCCTGCTTGGCGGAGCCACCGGCGGAGTCTCCCTCCACCAGGAACAGCTCGCATCTCTCGGGGTTGCGCTCCTGGCACTCGGCGAGCTTGCCGGGCAGGCCGGCGCCGTCGAGGGCACCCTTCCGGCGCGTGAGATCGCGTGCCTTGCGCGCGGCCTCCCGCGCGCGGGCCGCGTCCAGGATCTTGCCGACCACCCGCCTGGCCTCCGGCGGGTTCTCCTCGAGGAACGCCGACAGCCGCTCGTTCATCAGGCTCTCGACGATGCCCTTGACCTCGGAGTTGCCGAGCTTGGCCTTGGTCTGGCCCTCGAACTGGGGGTTCGGGACCTTGACGCTGATCACGGCCGTCAGCCCCTCGCGCGTGTCCTCGCCCTCGAAACCCTCGCCCTCCTTGAGCATGCCGGCCGAGGTCCCGTAGCCGTTGAGGCTGCGCGTGAGTGCGCCGCGGAAGCCCGCCAGGTGGCTGCCGCCGTCGTGGGTGTTGATGTTGTTGGCGTAGCAATGGATGTTCTCGGCGTAGCCGTCGTTCCACTGCAGCGCGATCTCGACCGCGACCCCGTCGCGCTCGCCCGCGATCTCGACCGGCCTGGCGGGCAGCGTTTCCTTGTTGCGGTTGAGGTGCTCGACGAAGGAGGTGATCCCGCCATCGTACTGGAAGCGGTGTTTCTTGCCGTCGCGCTCGTCGTTGAGCGTGATCAGGATGCCGCGGTTGAGGAAGCTCAGCTCGCGCAGCCGCTGCGAGAGCGTGTCGAAGCTGAAGCTCGTGGTCTCGAAGATCTGCGCGTCCGGCTTGAAGCTGATCTTGGTGCCGCGGCGGTCGGTCTTGCCGGTCTGCTCGAGCCGGGTCTGCGCCAGGCCGCGCGAGTAGGACTGGCGGTAGACCTTGCCGTCGCGCCAGATCTCGAGCTCCAGCTGCTCCGACAGCGCGTTCACCACCGAGATGCCGACGCCGTGGAGCCCGCCCGAGACCTTGTAGGAGGCGTGGTCGAACTTGCCGCCCGCGTGCAGCTTGGTCATCACGACCTCGGCCGCGTCGAGCTCCGGCAGCGCCGGGTGCGGGCCGACCGGGATCCCGCGGCCGTTGTCCACCACCGTGACCGAGTTGTCGATGTGGATCGTGACCGCGATCTCGCTGCAGAACCCGGCCAGCGCCTCGTCGACCGAGTTGTCGACCACCTCGTAGACGAGGTGGTGCAGCCCCGACTCGCCCGTCGAGCCGATGTACATCGCCGGCCGGACACGCACGGCCTCGAGGCCCTCGAGGATGCGGATGGCCTCGGCGCCGTACTCGCCCGGCGCCACGGTGTCGTTCCTGGACTCGCTCTCGCTCATCTCTGCGTTCGCTTCGCTCCGGCGCTCAGGCAACGCTCACCCGGCCTTCCGCGACCTGGAAGACCCTCCCCAGCGCGCGCAGTCCCTCCGCCCAGCGCTGGTGCGCGCTCGTCACCAGCGCCTGGCCGCGCCGCGCGACCTCCTCGCACAGCGCCCCCGCCCGCCCCTCGTCGAGCTCCGAGTCGAGGTCGTCGAGCAGGGCCACGGCGGCGCGCCCGGTTTCCTCGCGGTAGACCCGCAGCGCGGCGAGCGCCAGCGCCAACAGCAGGCTGCGGGCCTGCCCCGAGGAGGCCGTCTCGCCCGCGTCGCGCCCGTCGAGCAGCAGCGCCACCTGGTCGCGCTGCGGGCCCGCCAGGCTGCGCCGGGCGGCCCGCTCGTGCGCCGCGAGCTGCGCCAGCTCGCAGGCCAGCTCGCGGCTCGCCTCCGGCTCGCTCGCGGGCCGCGCCGAGGGCCGCACCTCGTAGGTCTCGCCCGATGGGCGGAAGCCCTCGGCCAGCGCGCGCGTCAGGCGCTCGGCGTACTGCCAGCGCCGGCGCCGCAGGCGGGATCCACTCTCGATGAAGCGCTCCGTCCAGACCTCCAGTTCCGTGGCACGGCTCTCGAGCGCCGCGTTGCGCTGGGCGAGCAGGCGCTCGAACCCGCGCAGCTCGGCGCGGTACGACGGCCACAGCGAGGCCGCCTGACGATCGAGGAACTGCCGGCGATCGCGCATGGAGCCGCGCACGACGCGCAGCCTGTCCGTCGAATATACGACAACCTCGAGCCGACCGCTGTACTCGCGCGGCGCGACGTCGCGGCCGTCGACCCGGAAGACGCGCCTCTCCGGCCGCAACTCGACCTCCAGCTGCGCTCCGCCCGCACGATCGCCGTCTCGCCCGCGGGCCAGGAGCGCGCTCGCGCCGTGGCGGATCATGCTCGGCTGATCCTCCGTCCGGAAGGAGCGACCTCGGGCGAGCACCCCCACGGCCTCCAGCAGCGAGGTCTTGCCCTGCGCGTTCCTGCCGTGGAACACGTTGAGCCCGGGGTGCAGCTCGAGCGCTGCCTCGCGGATGTTGCGGAAGTCACGCACGGCAAGGTCCTCGACCCAGGCCAAGCTCACCTCAGAAGCGCATGGGCATCACGACGTAACGGTACTCACCGTCCTTCTCGCCCAGCGGCCGGAGCATGCCCTGGCTCTCGGCGTCCTTCAGCTCGAGCTCCACCTGCTCGGTCCCCACGGCCTGCAGGAACTCCACCAGGTACTGCGCGTTGAACCCGATCTCGGTGCCCTCGCCCTGGTAGTCGACCGCCAGGCTCTCGCGGGCCTCGCCCAGCTCCGGGGAGGAGGCGCTCAGCTCGAGCTTGCCCGGCTCGAGCGCCACGCGCACCGCGCGCCCGCGCTCCGAGGACAGCAGGCTCACCCGGCGGATCGCCGCCAGGAGCTCCTCGCGGCCGAGGGTGACCCTCTTGTCCCCGCTCACGGCGATCACTTTCTCGAACGCCGGGAACTGCGCCTCGACCATCTTCGAGGCCAGGGTCCGCCCGCCCGCGGTGAAGACGAGGTGCGTCTCGCCCTGGTGGAAGGCCACCGGCTCGTCCGCTCCGAGATCGTCGATCAGGCGCCCGAGCTCGCTGATCGCCTTGCGCGGCACGAGCACGCGCAGCGGCTCGCCGAGCTTGAGGCTCCCGCTGCGCTGCGCCCACGCGAGGCGGTGCCCGTCGGTCGCCACCATGGCCGCCCCGTCCCGCTCGAGCACCAGCAGCGCGCCCGCCAGGTAGTAGCGCGCGTCCTCGGCGGTGATCGCGAACTGCGTGCGCTGGATCAGCCCCTTGATCAGGCCCGCCGGGATCTCGACCGGACGCCCGGACCGCCCGTCCGGCAGCGTCGGGAAGTCCTCCCGGGGCAGCCCGGCCATCCGGAACTCCGAGCGCTCGCAGCGGATGCGTGTCCAGGCGTCCTTCTCGAGCTTGATGCTCACCTCGCTCTCGGGCAGCGAGCGCACGATCTCGTAGAGCTTCTTCGCCGACAAGGTCACCCCGCCCTCCTCGACGACCTGGGCCGGGCAGCCGCAGAGCAGGGAGACGTCGAGGTCGGTCGCGGAGATCCGCAGCTCGCCCCCGCGGGCCTCAGCGAGAACGTTCGAGAGGATCGGGATCGAGTTCTTCCGCTCCACGATGCCCTGGACGAGCTGGAGCTCCTTGGCGAGGTCGCTGCGGCGCACGAGGATTTCCATGGACAAATTCCTCTTCTAGCAGTGTCTATCGGAGCAGAGAGAGTAACTAAGAAGGAAAGAGAAGGTGGCGCTAAACTGTTGGTGTAATACTAAATAGCTGATT
The DNA here is from genome assembly GCA_963831755.1 of uncultured Acidobacteriota bacterium. Classification (GTDB taxonomy): domain Bacteria; phylum Acidobacteriota; class Vicinamibacteria; order Fen-336; family Fen-336; genus DATBSL01. Next base: position 40,580 of record CAWHRC010000023.1, on the reverse strand, counting down.
CTAAATGACTTAGCATGTGGATGAGCAGGCGGGTGGAGACACCGGTGACGCCCTCCCGGCGTGGAAAGAGCGTGGCGCACGGGGCGGCGCGGCCCGGACGCGACGTCTTCGTGTGGGAATCCCGTCAAGCTCATCGGAACGCTTGCACGAAGCTGTTGATCATCCTGTCGAACTCGGGGTCCTGCTTGCGCAGGTCGTCGATCTTGCGGATCGAGTGGATCACGGTCGAGTGGTGCTTGCCGCCGAACTCCCTCCCGATCTCGGGCAGCGAGGCGCCGGTCAGGCTCTTCGTCAGGTACATGGCGATCTGGCGGGGCACGGCGATCGACTTGGAGTTGTTCTTCGCCTTGAGGTCGTTGATCTTCAGGCTGTAGTGGTCGGCCACGAACTTCTGGATCATCTCGATCGTGACCGGCTTGTCCTCGGTGTGCAGCAGGTCGCGCAGCGTCTCCTGGGCGAGCGGCAGGTCGATCTCGCGGCCGGTCAGGCTGGCGTACGCGATCAGCCGGATCAGGCTGCCCTCGAGCTCGCGGATGTTGGTGCGCACCTTGCTCGCGATGAAGAGAGCGACGTTCTCCGGCACCTCGACGCCCTCCGCCTCCGCCTTCTTGCGCAGGATGGCGACCTTGGTCTCGATGTCCGGCGGCTGGATGTCGGCGATCAGCCCCCACTCGAAGCGGCTGTGCAGGCGTTCCTCGATGGTCGGGATCTGGCGCGGCGGGCAGTCGGAGCTGACCACGATCTGCCTCTGCCCGTCGTGCAGGGCGTTGAAGATGTGGAAGAACTCCTCCTGCGTGCGGTCCTTGCCGGCGATGAACTGGATGTCGTCGATCAGCAGCACGTCGATCGCGCGGTACTTGGAGCGGAAGGCGGGCAGGCGGTCGAAGCGGATGGCGTTGATCATCTCGTTGATGAAGCGGTCGGTCGAGATGTAGAGGATGTTCATGCGCTTCTCGCGCGCCAGGATGTAGTGGCCGATCGCGTGCATCAGGTGCGTCTTGCCGAGCCCCACGCCCCCGTAGATGAACAGAGGGTTGTAGGACTTCGACGGGATCTCCGCGACGGCCCGCGCGGCGGCGTGGGCGAACTGGTTGGACGCGCCGACGACGAAGCTTTCGAACGTGTACTTCGGGTTGAGGTGCGTGTTGTCGCGCTCGCTCGGGGCGGCGCCGGGCGGGAGACTGGCCGGCTCCTCGGGAGCCTCCTCGAAGACGACGCGCAGGCCGGGCTCACCGGCCTCGACGAGCGCCTCCTGCAGGACGCCGAGGTAGTTCTTGCTCAGCCACTCCCGGAACTGCGCGTTGGGGACGCCGACGCGGAGCGTCTGCGAGTCACGCGACAGGTAGCTGGTCGGACGGAACCAGGTGGCGAAGCTGTGCCGGTTGACCTTGGCTTCGACGCGCGCCAGCACCTCGTCCCACAGGTTTTCGGACATCGAGCCTTGAGCCGCCGCATCCCAAAGCGCAGGGATCGGTAGGTAATTCCTTTCAAATCAATCGACTAAGAACAGGTCTCGCCGGAAGGAACAGGCTTCCTGGCTCGTATCCCTTTTGCACAGAGATTTCAACACGTGTGGAAAAGAGGCGAGAGAGCATCAAAAGGGGCGCTAGAGTCAGGTGTCCGTGACGCCTGAACGGTAGCACACGCGCGAGGGGGCGTACAAGGCGCGCCGGGGCACGAAGGAGGCGCGCGTTTGACAGGCAGGGCCGCCATTCGCTAGCCTTCAGAGTTTGTCTCGACGCGTGGCGGGCCGCGCGTCCGCCTCGCGCGTGAGGGGTCCAGCATGAAGAGGACGTTCCAGCCGAACAACCGCCGTCGCAAGCGCACTCACGGCTTCCTGGTCCGCATGAGGACGAAGGGCGGACAGCTCGTGCTGAAGCGCCGGCGCCAGAAGGGCCGCAAGCGCCTGTCGGCCTGAGGCGGGTAGTCGAGCGGCCGTGGGGCATGCCGGCGCGCTTCCGACCCCGCCAGCGCCTGAGGACGCGGGCGGAGTTCGACCGGGTGTTCCGGCGCGGGCAGCGCCTGGACGGCCGGCTGTTCCTGCTGATCGCAGCCACGAACGGCCAGCCGCAGGAGCGCCTGGGCCTGGTCGTGAGCCGCAAGGTCGGCGGGGCGGTGCAGCGCAACCGCGCAAAGCGCCTGCTGCGGGAGGCCTTCCGCAGGCTAACGCCCGAGGGGCGCGTGGCGCTCGACGTCGTCGTGCTCGCAAAGCCGGAGATCGTGGGCCATCGGCTGGCCGAGGTGCAGCGTGAGCTCGAGCAGCGGCTGCGAGGAGTTCGCGGCGCCCCCGCCCGGCGTGGCGGCGCGAACGCTGCTCCTGCTCGTTGAGGTCTACCGCGTCGCCCTCTCGCCGCTGCTGGGCGGCCACTGTCGCTTCTTTCCGAGCTGCAGCGCATACGCGCAGGAGGCGCTGCGGGCGCACGGCGCCCGCCGTGGCACGCTGCTGGCCCTGCGGCGGCTGCTGCGCTGCCACCCGCTCGCCCCCGGCGGGTTCGACCCGGTGCCGGGCGTATCGGGCCCACAACAGCCCCCCAGCTCAACCTCGAGGTCGTGATGGATGAACGCCGCCTGCTCCTCGCCGTCGCGCTGTCGCTCGTCGTCCTGACGGCCTACAGCCTGCTGTTCGCGCCGCCGCCGCCGCAGCAGCAGCCGGTGCCGACGGCCGCCCCGACGGCGGCGTCCGGCCCGCCATCAGGGGCCGGAGCCGCCCGGCCGCCGGCAGAGGCCTTGGCGAAGCCCCAGGCGCCGCCGGCCGCGCTGGCGGCCACGCCGGCACCGGCGGTGGCGGACGAGCGCGAGCGGCGGGTGGAGGTCGTGGCGCCAGCCTACGCGGTCGCCTTCACCAACCGCGGCGCGCGGCTCGTCTCCTGGGCGCTCACCGACCAGCGGGACGCCCGCGGCCGGCCCGAGGAGATGGTCGCCGCGCAGAGCACGGCCGTGCGTCCTCTCGATCTCGAGACCGGAGACGCCGAGCTCGACGCCCGGCTGCGCGGGGCGCTGTTCCTGCCTTCGGCAGAGGAGCTGCGTGTCAGCGGCGAGGCGCCGCAGGTGCTGCGCTTCGAGTACGCGGGCGACGGCGTCTCCGCCGAGAAGGCGATCACCTTCCGCGCGAGCGGGCTGGTCGCGATCCAGGTCTCGGTCAAGCGGGCCGGCCAACCGCTGCCCGTCCGCCTGCTGTGGGGGCCGGGGCTCGGCAACCCGACACCAGAGGAGCGCGACGTCCGCGGCTACACGGAGCCCCAGGCCGTCGCGCTGCTCGCCGCGGGCGGCCTGCAGCAAATCGCCCCCGGCAAGATCGCCGCGACCGGCCAGCCGCTCGGCAGCGTGCGCTGGGTGGGGGTCGAGAGCCACTACTTTGCCGCGCTGTTCGTCGCGCCGGGCGGCGCGGCGGAGGCGCAGGTGAGGCCGGCGACGCTGCCCGCCCACGGGGACGACAAGCCGGTGACCGAGGCGGTGGCCCTGATCGACGCGAACGCGAGCGAGCCGGTCCAGCTGTTCGTGGGCGCCAAGGACCACCAGCAGATGGCGAAGCTCGGCCACCAGCTCGAGCGGGTGGTGCAGGTCGGAGACTGGATCGGCCCGATCGTGATCGCCCTGATGGGCCTTTTGCGCTGGGTCCACGTCCACGTGGGCAACTGGGGCTGGTCGATCGTGGTGCTGACCGTCCTCATCAACCTCGTGATGGCGCCCTTCCGCCACTACAGCATCGTCAACGGCCTGAAGATGGCCAAGCTCTCACCCGAGATGAAGGCGATCCAGGAACGCTACCGCAAGGTGCCGCTGATGGACCCGCGCCGCCAGCAGATGCAGGAGGAGATCGCGGCGCTCTATGCCCGGCACGGCATGAGCATGACCTCGCAGATGGCGGTCGGCTGCCTGCCGCTGCTGCTGACGATGCCGTTCCTGTTCGCCTTCTACCGCGTGCTGAGCGTGGCCGTCGAGCTGCGCGGCGCGCCGTTTCTCTGGATCGCCGACCTGGCGCAGAAGGACCCGCTGTTCGTCACGCCGGTGCTGATGGGCGTCTCGATGTTCGCCATGCAGAAGATGACGCCGAGCGCCATGGACCCGGCGCAGCAGCGGATCATGATGCTGATGCCGCTGATGCTCGCCGGCATGTTCCTGTGGGCCCCGGCCGGGCTCAACCTGTACTGGCTCACCTCCAACGTGTGGTCGCTCCTGCAGCAGTGGGCAGAGATGACGCTGCTGCGGCCGCAGCCGGCGAAGGCCGCGCGCGAGAGACGGACGAAGTGAAGGACCGGCTGTTCAGCGGCGCGGACGTCGAGGAGGCACTGGCCGTGGCCGCCGCCAGCCTCGGCCTGCCGCGCGCCCTGCTGCGCTACGTGGTGCTCGAAGCCGGCGCCGCCGGCGGCCGCGGGCTCAAGCCAACGCCGGCCCGGATCGCGGTGCTGTTGCAGGAGCCCCGGCCGGGCACAGCCCATGCCCGCCGCGAGCGCCCGCAGCCGGCGCCCGAGCGCGCGCCGGAGTCGACGGACGCGACGGACGCGACGGACGTGCACGCCGGCATCCAGGCGCTGGTCGGGGCGGTCGCGGACGCGGGAGACCTCGCGCTCGACTGCGAGCTGGAGGACACGGAGGAGGCGCTGTTGGTGGACCTGCAGGGGGAGGGCAGCGCGTTCTTCCACGGCGAGGACGGCAAGGGAGAGCCGCTGCGCGCCCTGGAGCACCTGCTGCAGCGCACCCACGGCGAGCGGCTGCGGCCTCGCGTGCTGCGCCTGCGCTGCGCGGGCTTCCGCGAGCGGCGCGACCAGGCACTCGCGGAGGAGGCCCGCCGGCTGGCGGCCGAGGTCCGCGCCGACGGCCAGCCCCGCACGCTCGCGCCCATGAACGCCTACGAGCGCCGGATTGTCCACCTCGCGTTGCAGGACGAGCCCGACCTCACCACCCACAGCGTGGGCGAGGGCCAGGAGCGCCGCGTCCAGATCGCGCCCGCTGGCGCGGCCGGGGAGCCGCCCGGGACGGGCGGCGGTGACGGCGACGGTCCCTAGCCCGCACCGCCCCGCGCTCGAGGCCCTCGGGCTGGCGGAGCCGGCGCTGGGCCGCCTCTGCCGCTACCTCGACACGCTGGCGGCCTGGAGCCCTCGCGTCAACCTGACCGGGGCCCGCTCGCCCGCCGAGCGGGTGCGGCTGCTGGTGGCGGACGTGCTCGGCGGCGCCGGGCTGCCGCTGCCCGGGCGCCTGATCGACGTCGGCTCGGGCAACGGCTCGCCCGGCCTGGTGTTCGCCCTGCTGCGCGACGAGCTCGAGGTGACGCTGCTCGAGCCGCGCGCCAGGCGCTGGGCCTTCCTGCGCGAGGCGGCGCGTGCCGCAGGCGCCACCCGCCTCAGCGTCGAGCGGGCCCGCCACGACCAGTACGCCGGCCCGCCGGCCAAGACCGTCACGCTGCGGGCCCTGGCGCTGCCGCTCGGCGAGCTCGGGCCGCTCGTGGCCGAGGGCGGCCGCCTCCTGGTGCTGGGCGGTCGGCCGCGGGCCGCGCCGCCGTTCGTCCTCGAGCGCGAGCTGCCGGGCGTCCCGGGCGGCTTGCGGCTGTTCGCCCGGGCGCCGACTGTTCCACGGGAAACTTGACGGTGAAACAAGAATCCGGCAGCATCCGGGGATGAGGCGCGGCTCGGCCGAGCGGCCATTGGGCCGCACGGAGTTCGAGGCGGGGCTGCTGTTCGGCCTGCTCGTGGGCGAGGGCCACTTCGGAGGCGACGGCAAGCAACCGCAGGTCACGCTGCGCATGCACTCGCGCCACGAGCGGCTGTTCCGCTGGCTCGAGACGGCCTTTCCGGAGGGGCGGCTCTACGGGCCCTACCACCACGGCGGGCGCGACTACTTCCAGTGGATGGCACGCGGGGAGTTCCTGCGCCGGCGCCTGGTGCCCTTCCTCGCCGAGCGGCGGGGCTTCATGGACGCCTACGTGGCCGGCCGCTTCGACGCGATGTGCGAGCGCTACGGCCTGTCGGGCGAGGCCCCGCGCTGAGCGGAGCGCATGCTATGCTGCCGCCTCCTTGCTCGAGGCGGATGAGAAGCCCTTGGGACGCATCATCGCGATCGCCAACCAGAAAGGCGGCGTCGGCAAGACGACCACAGCCGTCAACCTCGCCGCCAGCCTGGCCGCGGCGGAACGCCGGGTGCTGGCCGTCGACGCCGACCCCCAGGGCAACCTGACCTCGGGCCTGGGCCGCAAGACGCGCGAGAGCCGGCCCAGCCTGTACGAGGCGCTGATCGAGCAGCGGCCGATCGAGGAGCTGGTCGTGGCAACCGACCTCGAGCACCTGAGCCTGGTGCCCTCCGACCGCAACCTGATCGGCGCCGAGGTGGAGCTGGTCGGCGCGCTCGCCCGCGAGTACCGGCTCAAGGAGGCGCTGGCGCCGGTCGTGGGCCGCTACGACTACCTGATCGTCGACTGCCCGCCCAGCCTGGGCCTGCTGACGCTGAACGCGCTGGCCGCCGCCAACACCGTGCTGATCCCGATGCAGTGCGAGTACTACGCGCTCGAGGGCATCTCGGAGCTGACCGCCACGCTGCAGCGCGTCAAGCGCGCGCTCAACCCGGAGCTCGAGATCGAGGGCGTGCTGCTCACGATGGTGGACGAGCGCACGAACCTCACGCAGCAGGTGGTCAACGAGGTCCGCTCGCACTTCAAGGACAAGGTGTTCACCACCCAGGTCCCCCGCAGCATCCGCCTGGCCGAGGCGCCGAGCTTCGGCCAGCCGGTCATCCTCTACGACATCCGCTGCAAGGGAGCCGAGGCCTACCTGCAGCTCGCCCGCGAGCTGATGTCGCGCGGGCAGCTGCCCCTGTTCGCCAAGTGACGGGCCCAGCGAAGCGCAGGGCGCTCGGCCGCGGCCTCTCCGCCCTCATCCCCGAGGTCCCGGGGACCGAGCCGGCAGCGGCGGCGCGGCGCGAGGGCTGGGCGGAGGTGGAGGTCGCCGCGCTCGAGCCGAACCCGTTCCAGCCGCGGCTGTCGCTCGACAAAGCCCGTCTCGACGAGCTCACGGCCTCGGTCCGCGAGTCCGGGATCGTGCAGCCGATCCTGGTCCGGCGCCGGGGCGGGCGCTACCAGATCATCGCCGGCGAGCGGCGCTGGCGCGCGGCGCAGGCCGCGGGGCTGGCGACGGTGCCGGTCACGGTGCGCGACGCGCCGGACGCCCAGCTGCTGGAGCTGGCGCTCGTCGAGAACGTGCAGCGCGAGGAGCTGACGCCGCTCGAAGAGGCCCAGGCCTTCCAGCGGCTGCAGGAGGAGTTCCGCCTGACGCAGGAGGAGATCGCGCGCCGGGTCGGCCGCGAGCGCTCCACGATCGCCAACACGCTGCGCCTGCTGCGCCTGCCGCGGGAGCTGCGCGAGCTGGTCGGGCAGGGCCGCCTCGACGCGGGCCACGCGCGCGCCCTGCTGGCCCTCGACAGGCACGAGGACCAGATCCAGCTCGGCCGCGAGGCCGCGCGGCGCGGGCTCTCGGTGCGCGAGGTGGAGCGGCGGGTGGCGCAGCTGCGCGCCCCGCGCAAGGAGCCGGGCGGGCGGCGCAAGGACGCCAACACCCGCGCGGCCGAGGAGCGCCTGCGCTCGGCGCTCGGCGCGCGCGTCGAGATCGCGCGCCGCGGTCGCGGCGGGCAGATCCGGGTGCAGTTCACGACCGAGGCCGAACTCAACCGCCTCTACGAGCTGCTGGTGCGGGCGGGCCGCGGCCGCTAGCTGCAGGGCTCGCGCGCCAGCCGTGCTAGGCTCTCATCCCATGCTGAAGTTCAAGGGCCTCGCCTCCGAGGACCTCAACGGCTTTCTCGACGACGGCACCGAGTTCTCCGGCGAGCTTCGCTTCCGCGACACGCTGCGCGTGGACGGGCGGGCGAAGGGCAAGATCGTCTCCGACAACACGCTGATCGTCGGCGAGACCGGGCAGGTGGACGCCGAGATCGACTGCGGCGTGGTGTCGATCCGCGGCCGGGTCTCGGGCACCGTCCGCGGCCGCCAGCGGATCGAGCTGCTCTCGGGCTGCCGCGTGCAGGCGACGCTCGTCTCGCCCAAGCTGGTGATCGAGGACGGGGCGTTCTTCCAGGGGGAGTGCCGGATGGGCGAGCCGCCCGAGGGCTTCCTGTCTCGCGCGGGAGAGGCACGCCAGGCGGAGCGGTGAGCGACGAGCGGGAGCGGATCCGCCGCCTGACCGAACGCGTGGCGTGCGCCGGTTGAGCGGGCAAGCTCGGCCCGTCCGAGCTCGCCCAGGTCCTGGGCGCACTGCCCGCGCAGACCGACCCGCGCATCCTGGTCGACCACCGCACCGGGGACGACGCCGGTGTCTTCCGGCTCGACGACACGACCGCGCTCGTGCAGACCGTCGACTTCTTCACCCCGGTCGTGGACGACCCGGAGACGTTCGGGCGGATCGCGGCCGCGAACGCGCTCTCGGACCTGTACGCGATGGGCGCCCAGCCGCTCACCGCGCTCTCGATCGCCGCCTTCCCCGAGCAGGACTTCCCGCCTGAGTGGCAGGCGGAGATCGTGCGCGGCGGGGCCACGACCCTGGGCGAGGCGGGCTGCGCGCTCCTCGGCGGGCACACGGTCCGGGACCCGGAGATCAAGTTCGGCTACGCCGTGACCGGGCTCGTCGACCCGCGGCGCATGCTCACGAACGCCGGCGGCCGGGCGGGCCAGCGGCTGGTGCTGACGAAGCCGCTGGGGACCGGCATCGTGGCGACGGCGCTCAAGGCCGGCGAGGCGGGCGAGCAGGCGGCGGCCGCCTCGGCACGCTCGATGGCGACGCTCAACCGCGAGGCGGCTGCTGCCGCGCTGCGCCACGGGGTGACGGCCGCCACGGACGTGACCGGCTTCGGCCTGCTGGGCCACGCCGCGGCGCTGGCTCGGCACAGCCGCCTCACGCTCGAGATCGACGCCCCGCTGCTGCCGCTGCTGCCGGGTGTCCTCGAGCTTGCGCTGCGCTTCCAGGCCGGCGGCCTGCACGCGAACCGGCGTGCGTTCGAATCGCACACGGCGTACGCCGGCAGCCCCGGCGAGCCGCTGCGAGCGGTGCTGTTCGACCCGCAGACCTCGGGCGGGCTGCTGCTGCTGGTGCCCCCGCAGGAGCTGGACGGGTTGCTGGCGGAGCTGCCGGGCGCACGGGCGATCGGCCGCTCGACCGAGCCCGCAGAGACGCCGCTCGTCGTGCGCTCCTGAGCCCGCGCTTCTTTGACCCTCTTCTCGGCCGCGTGGTATCCTGCGCCGTTTTTGGAGTCAGGCTCCCGGGCTCCCGGGGGCGTGCGCCATCCGCTTCATGCACTCGATGACTCGACAGGAGCCCGGCATGCCGTGTGCGCCCACGCCCCACGCCGCCGAGTGTCTGTCTTGAGGGAGCAGCCCCGAGCGCTGGCACGGCGCTACGCGAAGGCGCTGCTCGACGTGGCCCGCTCCCAGGGCGCCCGGCCCGCGTCTGTCGAGCAGGAGCTCCGCGGCCTCGTCCGCTCGATCGACGGCAGCCCCGAGCTGACCAGGGTGCTTCGGCAGCCGACGGCGCGGGCCGAAGCCCGGCGCCGGCTCGTCGGCGCGCTCGCCGAGGCGGGCCAGGGCTCGCCGCTGCTGCTGCGGCTGCTCACGCTCATGGCCGAGCGCGACCGGCTGGCATTGCTGCCGGCGCTGGCCGAGGAGTTCGCCCAGGCGCGCACCGCCGCGGAGGGCCGAGCCTCCGCCGAGGCCGTCACCGCCGTGCCGCTCGCCGAGCGGCAGCGGGCCGCGCTGGCCTCCGCCCTGAGCGTGGCGGTCGGCAAGACGGTGGAGCTCGAGGCCCGGGTGGACCCGGCGCTGCTCGGGGGCGTGCTGGTGAAGCTGGGCGGGCGCACCTACGACGGCAGCGTGCGCGGCCGCCTCGCGGCGCTGGGCGCCCGGCTGGCCTCGGGAAGCTAGCCAGGACAGGAAGGACGCATGGAGATTCGCGCCGACGAGATCACCCGCATCCTCCGCGAGCAGCTGGCAGGCTTCACGGCCGGCATCGACGTGGCCGAGGTAGGCAGCGTGCTCACGGTGGGCGACGGCATCGCCCGCATCCACGGGCTCGAGCGCTGCATGGCGGGCGAGCTGCTGGAGCTGCCGCACGGCGTGATGGGCCTGGCGCTCAACCTGGAGGAGGACTCGGTCGGGGCGGTGCTGCTCGGCGAGGGCCACCTGATCCGCGAGGGCGACGAGGTCCGGCGCACGAAGCGAATCATGTCGGTGCCGGTCGGCGAGGCGCTGGTCGGGCGCGTGGTGAACCCGCTCGGACAGCCGATCGACGGCAAGGGCAAGGTCGCGACCAGCGGCTTCAACCCGCTCGAGCGCATCGCGCCCGGCGTCGTCGACCGCCAGCCCGTGAAGGAGCCGCTGCAGACCGGGCTCAAGGCGGTCGACGCCATGGTGCCGATCGGCCGCGGCCAGCGCGAGCTGATCATCGGCGACCGGCAGACCGGCAAGACCGCGCTCGCGCTCGACACCATCATCAACCAGAAGGGCCAGGGCGTCGTCTGCATCTACGTGGCGATCGGCCAGAAGCAGTCCACGGTCGCGCAGGTGGTGCACACGCTCGAGGAGTTCGGGGCGCTCGACTACACGATCGTGGTCGCGGCCTCCGCCTCGGACCCCGCCCCCTTCCTCTACATCGCGCCCTACGCCGGCTGCGCGATGGGCGAGTTCTTCCGCGACAGCGGACGCCACGCGCTGTGCGTCTACGACGACCTCAGCAAGCACGCAGCGTCGTACCGCGAGATCTCGCTGCTCTTGCGCCGGCCGCCGGGCCGCGAAGCCTTCCCGGGCGACGTGTTCTACCTGCACAGCCGCCTGCTCGAGCGCGCGGCCAAGCTGAACGACAAGAACGGCGCGGGCTCGCTGACCGCGCTGCCGATCATCGAGACCCAGGCGGGCGACCTCTCGGCCTACATCCCCACGAACGTCATCTCGATCACGGACGGCCAGATCTTCCTGGAGTCGGACCTGTTCAACTCCGGCATCCGGCCCGCGATCAACGTGGGCAACTCGGTCTCTCGTGTCGGCGGCAACGCCCAGGTGAAGGCGATGCGGGCGGTCGCCGGCCGCTTGCGGCTCGACCTCGCGCAGTACCGCGAGATGCAGGCCTTCGCGATGTTCGCCTCCGACCTCGACAAGGCGACCCAGGCGCTGCTGGCGCGCGGCCAGCGCACGACCGAGATCCTGAAACAGGACCAGTACCTGCCGCTGCCCGTCGAGAAGCAGGTGGTGGTCATCTTCGCCGCCACCAACGGTTTCCTGGACGCGCTGGCCGTCCCGGACTGCCGCCGCTACGAGAAGGAGCTGCTGCTCTGGCTCGAGCGCGGCCAGGGCGAGCTGCTGCGCCAGATCGCGGAGAAGAAGGACATCAAGGGCGAGCTGGGCGAGCGGCTGAAGGCGGCGCTCACGGAGTTCGCGCCGCTGTTCCAGCCCGCCGCCAAGGCGTAGGGAGCGCCCGGCACCGAGCGCGCGATGCCAGCCCTGATCGACATCCGGCGACGGATCCGCAGCGTCAAGAGCACGCAGCAGATCACCAAGGCCATGAAGATGGTCTCGGCGGCCAAGCTGCGCCGCGCCCAGGAGGCGATGTTCGCCGCTCGGCCCTACGCGCGCAAGATGATGGAGGTGCTCAACTCCCTCGCCTCGCGCGCGAACCCCGAGGCCCACCCGCTGCTCGAGGACCGCGGGCACGGCAGGGTGCTGCTGGTGGTGGTGACGGGCGACAAGGGCCTGTGCGGCGCCTTCAACGCGAACATCATCCGCGCCGCCGCCCGCTTCATCGCCGAGCAGCCCGAGGGCGGGGTGGAGCTGGAGCTGGTCGGCCGCAAGGGGCGCGACTTCTTCAAGCGGCGCGCGGTCAAGGTGCGCGCTGAGCACGTCGGCGTCTTCGCCGCCCTGCGCTACCAGACGGCCCGCGAGCTGGCCGGCGAGCTGATCGACAGCTTCACGCGCGGCGAGGTGGACCAGGTGTTCCTGGTCTACAACGAGTTCAAGAGCGTGATCCAGCAACGAATCGTGATCGATCGCCTGCTGCCGATCGAACGCCACGCGCTGCGGCCGCAGGAGCCCGCGCTCGACCACCTCTACGAGCCTTCGCCGGCGGCGATCTTCTCGCAGATCCTGCCCAAGCACGTCGAGGTGCAGGTCTGGCGGGCGCTGCTGGAATCGGCCGCGGCCGAGCACGGGGCGCGCATGACGGCGATGGACTCGGCCACCAACAACGCCAGCGAGATGATCGATCGCCTCACGCTGTACATGAACAAGGTCCGCCAGGCCGCGATCACCAAGGAGATCATCGAGGTGGTCTCGGGCGCGGGCACGCCCGCGTAGGAGAGCAGAAGACAGCCATGGCTTCAGCGAACGTCGGCCGTGTGGTCCAGGTCGTCGGTCCGGTGGTGGACGTCGAGTTCGAGCAGCAGGTCCCGCCCATCTACCAGGCCCTGCACATCCAGGACGACGGCGCGGACGGCGGGCAGAGAGTCGACGTGATCGCCGAGGTGCAGCAGCACCTGGGCGAGAACCGCGTGCGCTGCGTCAGCATGCAGCCCACCGACGGCATGGTGCGCGGCACGCCGGCCGTCGACACCGGCGGTCCGATCAGCGTGCCGGTCGGCACCGCCACGCTCGGCCGGGTGCTGAACGTGATCGGCGAGCCGGTCGACGAGCTGGGCCCGGTGAAGGCCGAGAAGCGCCACCCGATCCACCGCCCGGCGCCGTCGCTCGTCGACCAGTCGACCCGGCTCGAGATGTTCGAGACCGGGATCAAGGTCATCGACCTGCTCGAGCCCTACCTGCGCGGCGGCAAGATCGGGCTGTTCGGCGGCGCCGGCGTCGGCAAGACCGTCATCATCCAGGAGCTGATCTACAACCTCGCCAAGAAGCACGGCGGCGGTCTCGGTGTTCGCCGGCGTCGGCGAGCGCACGCGCGAGGGCAACGACCTCTGGCTGGAGTTCCAGGAGTCGGGGGTCATCGACATCAAGGACTTCGCCAAGAGCAAGGCCGCCCTCATCTACGGCCAGATGACCGAGCCGCCCGGCGCGCGCGCGCGCGTCGCGCTCACCGGCCTCACCGTGGCCGAGTACTTCCGCGACGACGAGGGCAAGGACGTGCTGCTGTTCATCGACAACATCTTCCGCTTCACCCAGGCGGGCTCCGAGGTCTCGGCGCTGCTCGGCCGCATGCCCTCCGCCGTCGGCTACCAGCCGACGCTGCAGACGGAGATGGGCGAGCTGCAGGAGCGCATCACCTCGACCAAGAAGGGCTCGATCACCTCGGTGCAGGCGATCTACGTGCCGGCCGACGACTACACGGACCCGGCGCCGGCCACCACCTTCGCCCACCTCGACGCCACCACCAACCTCTCGCGCCAGATCGTCGAGCTCGGCATCTACCCGGCGGTCGACCCGCTCGCCTCGTCCTCGCGCATCCTCGACCCGCGCGTGATCGGCGAGGAGCACTACGAGGCCGCGCGCGCGGTGAAGCAGGTGCTGCAGCGCTACAAGGACCTGCAGGACATCATCGCGATCCTGGGCATCGACGAGCTCTCCGAGGAGGACAAGCTGATCGTCGCCCGCGCGCGCAAGATCCAGAAGTTCCTGTCGCAGCCGTTCCACGTGGCCGAGCAGTTCACCGGCATCCCGGGCAAGTACGTGCCGCTCGCAGGACACCGTGCGCAGCTTCAAGATGATCGTGAACGGCGAGCTGGACGACCTGCCCGAGCAGGCCTTCTACATGGTCGGCGCGATCGAGGACGTGCTCGAGCAGGCCAAGAAGATGCAGGCCTAGGGCGAAAGCATGCCGCTGCCGACCAAGCTCACGCTCGAGATCGTCACCCCCGAGGGCGCTGCTGCTGCGCGACGAGGTCGACGAGGTGATCGCGCCCGGCAGCGAGGGTTACTTCGGCGTGCGCCCCGGGCACACCCCGCTGATGGCGGCGCTCGGGCTGGGCGAGCTCTCCTACCGCAAGCAGGACGCCTGGCGGCGGCTCACCTGCTTCTCCGGCTGGTGCGAGGTGCTGCCGGACCGCGTCAACGTGCTGGCCGAGATCGGCGAGCGGGCGGAGGACATCGACGTCGACCGGGCCGAGCAGGCGCGGCGTCGCGCCGAGGAGCGGCTGCGGATGATCAAGGACGAGGAGGGCTACGAGGAGGTCCACCTCGCCTACGTGCGCGCCGTGACCCGGCTTGCCGTCGCTCGCCGCGAGCGCGGGGCCTGACGCGCGCGGGCCGGACCGGTGCTCGCCGAGCTCGCGCACGCTGCTCCGCTTCCGCGCCCTGATCCGCAGCCTCGTCTCGCGCGAGCTCAAGGCCCGCTACCGCGGCAGCGTGCTCGGCTTCCTGTGGAGCTTCGTCAACCCGCTGCTGCTGCTCGCGACCTACGGGCTCGTCTTCACCTACATGCTGCCGGTGAAGAAGTCGCCCGACGTCGAGCCCTACTTCGTCTTCCTGTTCTGCGGCATCCTGCCCTGGACCTGGTTCTCGGCCTCGCTCGGCGAGTCGGCCGGCGTCATCATCTCGAGCGGCAACCTGATCAAGAAGGTGCTGTTCCCGGCCGAGGTGCTGCCGACCGTCACGGTGATCGCGAACCTCGCCCACTTCCTGCTCGGGCTGCCGATCCTGCTGGGAGTCCTCGCCTGGAAGGGCAAGCTCGCCTGGACGGCCCTGTTGCTGCCGCTGCCGATCGCCGTGCAGTTCGTGCTCTCGCTCGGCCTGGCGCTCTTTCTCTCCGCGCTCACGGTGCACTTCCGCGACATCCAGAACATCCTGTCGCACGTGCTGCACCTGTGGTTCTTCGCGACGCCAGTCCTCTACAGCTACGCCGACGTGCATGGCACGATGCGCCAGCTGCTGCGGCTCAACCCGATGACGCACGTGCTCGTGATGTACCAGCAGGTGCTCTTCTTCGGCAACATCGACCACTGGCGCGGGCTGTTCCTGGCGCTGCTCGTCGGGCTCGTCGCGTTCGCGGTCGGCGCCTTCCTCTTCGACCGCCTGCGCGACACGCTGCCGGAGGAAGTGTGAGCAGCCCGGGCGCCCAGCGCGGTCCGGCGATCACCGCCTCGGGCCTGACGAAGGTCTACCGCAAGCATCGCCCAGCGCAACCAGTTCCGGACGCTCAAGAGCGCGCTGCTCACGGGCAGCGTGCTGACCGACCTCGCTCCGGGCGAGACGTTCACCGCGCTCGACGACGTCTCGTTCGAGGTGCCGCAAGGGCTCGACCTTCGCCGTGATCGGCGAGAACGGCTCGGGCAAGTCCACGCTGCTCAAGCTGGTCGCCGGCATCACCAAGCCCACGCGCGGCAGCCTGCTCGTCGACGGCCGCGTCTCGGCGCTGATCGAGCTCGGCGCCGGCTTCCACCCCGAGATCTCCGGCCGCGAGAACGTGGCGATCAACGGCATCATGCTCGGCCTCACCCGCAAGGAGGTCGAGCGGCGCTTCGACGAGATCGTCGAGTTCGCCGAGCTCGCGGACTTCATCGACGCGCCGGTCAAGACCTACTCCTCGGGCATGTACATGCGGCTCGGCTTCGCCGTGGCGATCCACGTCGACCCCGACGTGCTGCTGATCGACGAGGTGCTGGCCGTCGGCGACGAGGCCTTCACCCGCAAGTGCCTCGACAAGATCGGCGGAGTTCCACCGCCGCGGCAAGACGATCCTGTTCGTGACCCACAGCCTGGGCCTGGTCGAGAAGATGTGCGACGACGCGCTGTGGCTGCGCCACGGCCGGTCGCGCGGCCGCGGCGACCCCAAGCGCGTGGTGGACGCGTACCTGACCTACGTGGCCGGCGGCGAGGACGCGCTGCTGGCGGAGCGGCAGGCGCGCGAGCTGGCGGCCGCCTCGGAGCAGGCGACCCGCCGGCGGGCGAGGGCGCGCCGCGCCGCCCGCAGGCACGGCTACCGCGCCGGCCGCTGGGGCAGCCGCGAGGTCGAGATCCGCGGCGTCGCGCTTCCTCGACGCGCGCGAGCGCGAGCGGCACGTCTTCGTGCCGGGCGAGACGGTCACGCGTGGCGCTCGACGTCGCAGGCGCAGCGAGCCGGTCGAGGACTTCGTGTTCGGGATCGGCCTGTTCTCCGCGGAGGGCACGAGCGTCTACGGCACCAACACCGACCTCGAGGACTTCGTGCCGCGGCGCCTGGCCGGCGCAGCGCGAGGTGCGGCTCGTGCTCGAGGGCCTGAGCCTGGTCGAGGGCACCTACCTACTGGACGTCGCCGTGCACCGGCACGACGGCACGCCCTACGACTACCACCGCGGCCTGCACTCGTTCCGCGTCAAGAGCCGGATCAAGGACGTGGGCGCTCTACCGCCCGCCGCACCGCTGGTCCTTCGCCGGCGGCGTCGAGCTGGCGCCGCCCGAGCCGCGGCCGGAGCTGGAGCCTGAACGAGGAGACGGGCGCCTGAGGCCGGCCGCCCGGAATCCGGCGTCTGCGCGGGCGCTATCCTTGAGCGGTGAGCGAGACAGGCCTGCACGCCGCGACCCCGCTCGCCGTCCTGCTGGCGGAGCGCCGGGCCTGGCGCGCCGCCGGCCTGCGCGTCGTGCTCACGAACGGCTGCTTCGACCTGCTGCACGCCGGGCACGTGGCCCTGCTCGAGGCGGCGCGGCGCGCAGGGCGACGTGCTGGTCGTGGCCCTCAACTCGGACGCCTCGGTGCGCCGGCTGAAGGGCGAGGGCCGCCCGATCGTGCCCGCAGCCGAGCGCGCCGAGCGCTGCGGGCGCTCGAGGCGGTGGACCGCGTGGTCGTCTACGAGGAGGACACGCCGCTCGAGGTGGTGCGGGCGCTCGTGCCGGACGTGCTGGTCAAGGGCGCCGACTGGGCGCAGGACGCGATCGTCGGGCGGGCCGAGGTCGAGGCCGCCGGCGGCCGCGTGGCTGCGGGTCGAGCTGCTCGCGGGCCGCTCCACGTCCGCGCTCGTCGAGCGCATCCGGCGCCCGTGAGCCGCACGCCCACGCCGCTCGTGACCACGCTGCCGGAGTGGCTCGCACCGGTCGCCGAGCTGCCGGCGCTCGCCACCGCCGCCGCGCGGCTTTCAGCGGAGGGCCGGGTCGCGCTGTCCGGCGCCGGCGGTCCCGTGCGCGCCCTCGTCCCGCTGCTGCTGGCCGCGCCGCCGCTGCTCGTGGTCGTGCCGCGCGAGCGCGACGTCGAGGAGCTGGCCCAGGACCTGCGCACGCTGGCGCGGCGAGGCGGGCCTGCGCCGGCGGCGTGCTCGCGCTGCCGGCGCCCGGGCCGCCTCCCTTCCGCGGGCCTGCCGCGCCACGCGGACGCCTCGGCCCGTCGCGCCGCGGCGCTGCTCTCGGCGAGCGCCGGCGGCGCCCGCGCGCTGGTCGCCTCGCCGTACGGGCTGCTGCGGCCGAGCCTGGCGCCGCAGCTGCTCGAGACGCGCGTGGTCAGCCTGCGCGTCGGCGACGAGATGACGCCCGAGATCCTGCTCGAGGCGCTCGACGAGGGCGGCTACCAGCGCGAGGACCCGGTGACGGCCCCGGGCCAGGTCGCCCGCCGCGGCGGCATCCTCGACGTCTTCCCGACCGACGCCGACGAGCCGGTCCGCATCGAGTTCTTCGGCGACACGGTGGAGAGCCTGCGCCGCTTCGACCCCGACACGCAGCGCGCGAGCGGTCCGCTCGACGCGCTCGGTCACGCTGCCGCTCGCCGACGTCTTCGCGACCCGCTCGGTGCTGAAGGCGCTGCACGGCGCTGCTCGCCGAGCGCTTCGCCGGGCCGCCGCGAGCTCGCCGCCTTCCTGGAATCGCCTCGAGCGCGGGCTCGCTGCCGGAGGCGCTGGTCGAGCTGCTGCCGCTCGTGCCAGGCGCCACCGTGCCGCCCTGGACACACCTGCCCGCCGGCGCCGGTAGCGGTGATCGAGCCCGAGCTGGTGCGCCGGGAGGCCGAGGCGCTTCTGGGCCCGGGCCGCCGAGGACCACCAGCGGCGCGGCCGAGGGGCTGCTCGCCCGGAGCTCGAGGAGGCGCTGGTCCTGCCCGAGGCGCTGTTCGAGCGGCTGGCCGCGGCGCCGGCGCTCGAGCTGTGCGAGCTGGGCACGGACGAGGGGCAGATCGCGGTCGCGAGCCGGCCGGCGCCGCACTACGAGGGCGACCTGCGCCGGCTGGCCGACGACCTGCGCGGACGGCCGCGACCACGGTCGTGTTCCTCGGCAACAGCGGCCGCGCCGACCGCCTGGGCGACGTGCTGCGCGAGGAGGGCTCGCGGTCGGCGAGGGCACGCGCGTGCTCACGCGGGTGGGTGTGCTCTCGCGCGGCTTCGAGCTGCCCGCAGGCCGGGCTCGCGGTGCTCGCCGACGGGGACGTCTTCCCCGAGGAGGTGCACCTGCACGCGCGCGGCCGCCGCCGCGGGCTGCGCAGCTTCCTCTCGGACTTCCGCGACCTCAAGACGGGCGACCTGGTCGTGCACGAGGAGCACGGCATCGGCCGCTTCCTCGGCCTCGAGACGCTCGAGGTGGGCGGCGCCACGCGCGAGTTCATGGTGCTCGGCTACCAGGGCGGCGACAAGCTCAAGGTCCCGGTCGAGGCCTTCGACCGGATCCAGAAGTACGCGAGCGCCGAGGGCGCGCGCCCGAGCATCGACCAGCTGGGCAGCGGAGCCTGGGAGAAGACCAAGACCCGCGTCAAGAAGGCGATGCGCGACATGGCGAAGGAGCTGCTGCGCCTCTACGCCGAGCGCAAGGCCCGGCCCGGCCACGCCTTCACCGGCGAGAGCCCCTGGCAGCGCGAGTTCGAGGAGGCCTTCGAGTACGAGGAGACGCCCGACCAGGCCGCAGGCGATCGCCGACGTGGCCGCCGACATGGCGGCGCCCGCGCCGATGGACCGCCTGGTGTGCGGCGACGTCGGCTACGGCAAGACCGAGGTCGCGATGCGCGCGGCCATGCGCTGCGGTGCTCGACGGCAAGCAGGTGGCGCTGCTGGCGCCCACCACCGTGCTGGCCTTCCAGCACTGGAAGACCTTCCGCAAGCGCTTCGCGCCGTTCCCGGTCACGGTCGAGATGATCTCGCGCTTCCGCTCGCCGAAGCGAGATCGCAGGCCGTGCTCGCCAGGGCGGCGCGCCGGTGCCGTCGACGTGCTGATCGGCACCCACCGCATCCTGTCGAAGGACGTGGTGTTCCGCGACCTCGGCCTGCTGGTGGTCGACGAGGAGCAGCGCTTCGGCGTCGCGGCCAAGGAGAAGCTCAAGCAGCTCAAGACCAGCGTCGACTGCCTGACGCTGTCGGCGACGCCGATCCCGCGCACGCTGCAGATGGGCCTCTCCGGCATCCGCGACATGTCGGTGATCGAGACGCCGCCGCGCGACCGGCTGGCGATCCAGACCGCGGTCGTGAAGTTCTCGACCGACGTGATCGCCGCGGCCATCCGCCAGGAGCTGGCGCGCGAGGGGCAGGTCTTCTTCGTGCACAACCGCGTCGAGTCGATCTACTCGCTGGCGGGCCTGGTGCAGCGGCTGGTGCCCGAGGCGCGGGTGGCGGTCGCCCACGGCCAGATGCCGGAGGCCGAGCTCGAGACGCGTGATGCTCGCCTTCGTCGAGGGCCGCGCCGACGTGCTGGTCGCCACCACGATCGTCGAGAACGGCCTCGACATCCCGCGCGCCAACACGCTGCTCGTCAACCGGGCCGACCGCTACGGCCTCGCCCAGCTCTATCAGCTGCGCGGCCGGGTCGGGCCGCTCCGACCGCCGCGCCCACGCCTACCTGCTGGTGCCGCCGGACACCGTGCTGTCCGAGCTCGCCCGCAAGCGGCTGGCCGCGATCCGCGAGTTCTCCGACCTCGGCGCGGGCTTCCGGATCGCGGCGCTCGACCTCGAGCTGCGCGGCGCCGGCAACCTGCTGGGAGGCCAGCAGAGCGGCCACATCCAGGCGGTGGGCCTCGATCTGTACGTGAAGCTGCTCGAGCAGGCGATCCTGGAGCTGCGCGGGGAAGCCCCGGGCGAGCGCCCGCGCGCCGCGCTCAACCTGCGGCTGGAGCTGCGCATCCCGCCCGACTACGTGCCCGAGACCCACCAGCGGCTGTCGATCTACAAGCGCGTCAGCCAGCTTCGGGAGCGCTCCGAGATCGAGCCGCTGCGCGCCGAGCTGCGCGACCGCTACGGCCCGCTGCCCGAGGAGGTGCTCGGGCTCCTGCGCTACGCGGAGCTGCGCCTGCGTGCCGAGGCGCTGGCGGTGACGGAGGCGAGCCTCGTCTCGGGCACGCTCGTGCTGCGCTTCGACCCGCGCACCCCGGTCGCGCCCGAGGCGCTGGTGGGGCTCGTGCGAGGCCAGCCGGGCGCCGCCGTGCTGCCCGACGGCCTGCGCTGGCCGCTCGCCGGACAGGAGGTGCTGCCGTCGCTCGGCGAGCTGCTCGACCGCCTGCAGGCGGGCCTATAATCGCGTGATGCGATGCCCCGCGCCCGGCCCATCCTGCTCGCCGTCGCGCTGCTGGCCCTGGCCGGCTGCCGGGACAAAGACCCGGTGGTGCTGAAGCTCGAGGGCGAGACGGTGAGGCGCAGCGACTTCGAGCGCTACCTGGCCCAGGTCGAGGTGCGCGACCTCGGCCCGCTCTCGACGGAGGCGCGCGCCGGCATGCTCGACGCGTTCCTCGAGCAGCGCGCGCTCGTGATCGAGGCGCGCCACCGGGGCCTGCTGCCCGCCAAGGCGAGCGCTGAGCAGGAGCTCGAGGCCGTGACGCGGCTGCTCGCCGAGTCCGTGCGCCCCCCCGAGGTGAAGGACGAGGAGATCGCCGCCTGGGCCGCCGCCCACTCCTCGGAGCTGGTCGTACCGGAGCGGGTCAGCCTGCGCCAGGTGCTGGTGGCCACCCTCAACGAGGCGCGGGACGTGAAGCGGCGGCTCGGCCGCGACCCCCGCACCTTCGACACGGTCGCCCGGGACGTGTCGAAGGGCCCGGAGGCCGCGGTCGGCGGCTACATGGGCACCTTCGAGCGCGGGCAGCTGCCCGCGGAGCTGGAGGCCGCCGCCTTCGCCCTGCCCGAAGGGGGCACGAGCGAGCCGATCCAGAGCCCGCTCGGGTATCATGTCCTCAGGGTCGAGTCCCGTCAGGCAGCCCGTGCAATCCCCCTCGAGGAGGCACGAGAGCGGATCCGCGGTCGCCTCGCCCGCGAGAAGCGGACGGCGGCCGAGCGGGCTTTCGTGGCGGCAATCATGGCTCGGGCCAAGGTGAATCATGAGGCGGCTATTCGTCCTTCTCGTCCTACCTAGCGCGCTCGTCCTCGGCCGGGTCGGTGCGGCGCGCTGCGAGGTCATCGAGCGCGTGGTGGCCAAGGTGAACGGGCAGATCATCACTCTCAGCGACTTCCAGTCGCGCCAGATCGCCGCCGCGCAGGCGGCGCGCGTGGACCCCGCGAACGTGGGCGCCTTCCTGCGCCAGAACAACGCCAAGATCCTGCAGGAGGCGATCGACGACGTCCTGATCATGCAGAAGGCCGAGGAGGCGGGCATCAAGGCGCCGTCGCAGTGGATCGACGAGGCGATCGCCGGGATCAAGAAGGACAACAACCTCACGACGCAGCAGCAGTTCGAGGACGCGCTGCAGCGCGAGGGGCTCACGCTCGGCGAGCTGCGCGAGAACGTCGAGCGCGGCATCCTGAGGCGCTACGTGCTCGAACGCGACATCCGCGGCAAGGTGGAGGTCACCGACTCCGAGCTGCGGGCCGAGTACGAGAAGCTGAAGGCCAAGGAGTTCACGAAGCCACCGACCGTGAGCCTGCAGGAGATCCTGGTGAAGGAAGCGGACGGGGGGCTCGAGCGCGCGCGCGAGCTGGCGGCGAAGGCGAAGGCCGGCGAGGACTTCGCGGCGCTGGCCAAGGCCTACTCGGCGGCGCCGTCGAAGGCGAACGGCGGCGAGATCGGCGAGATCGCCCGCCCCGACATGAACAAGGAGATGGCGTCGCTCACGGCGTCGCTGCCCGTCGGCGGCGTCTCGGACCCGATGCCCGTCGAGGGCGGCTACCGGATCCTGAAGGTGACGGCGAAGACCGAAGGCAGCACCACCCCGTTCGAGGGAGCGAAGGAGAAGATCCGCGACCGCCTGATGATGGCTCGCGGCGAGAAGGAGTACGAGGCCTACATGGCGGACCTGCGCAAGAACGCGCAGATCGAGCTGCGCGTGCGCGAGGTGCCGCTGCGCCTCACCGGCCCGATCCCGGAGGGCAGCCTGCTCGACGCCCTCGACCCCGGCACGGGGTTCACCCCCTCGTCCTCCCCGGACGCCGGGAAGGCGCCGGGCGCCGCCGCCGGGACGGCCCCGGCGCCGTCCACCGCCCCCGCGAGCCAGGCCGGTGCGCCCGTCACGCCGGCCGGCGACGACGAGATCCGCACGACCCCGCAGGCCGCGCCCGAGCGCGTGGCGCCACCGGCTGCGCCGGGCGAGCCGCCGAAGACGCCGCCGCCACCGCCACCAGGCTCGTGACGCCGCGGGGCGCGCGCTTCTTCGAGAGCGTCTACGCCCTCGTCAGCGAGATCCCGCGCGGGCGGGTGGCGACCTATGGCCAGCTCGCCGCGCTGCTCGGCAGCCCTCGCGGGGCGCGGGCCGTCGGCTGGGCCCTGCGCGCCCTTCCTGCACGCCAGGCCGCCCGCCTGCCGTGGCACCGCGTCGTGGGCCAAGACGGGCGCATCTCCCTCGGCGACCGCCCGGCCGGGCTCGAGCAGCGCCGCCGCTTGCGCGCCGAGGGCGTACGCTTCAGCGCCGGACGGGTCGACCTCGCGCGCCACGGCCTGTGGCCCGGCGCGCGTCGCACGGCTCGCTAGTCCAGGCTGACGCGCGGCAGGCGCAACCGCTCCCGGGCCCGCTGGCGGACGAGACGCGCCACCGCCTCCTCGAGCGCGCCCGGCTCGACGCGTCCGCGGTGGCGTTCGGCCGAGCGCTCGGCCTCGGCGCGTATCGCGCGCACCTCCTCGGGCGCCAGCGCCTCGGGCGCCGCTGCGGCGACGGAGGCGTCGACCCGGCGCAGGCGGTCGCGCAGGTAGTCCCAGTTCGGCCGCGAGGCCACGGCCACCAGGTTGGCGATCTCGTCCAGCTCGGCGAGCGGCTGTGCCACCACGCGGGCCGGCAGCTCCAGCAGCCTCTCGCGCAGTGCCGCCAACCGCTCTGCGAGCTCCGGCAGGCTGGCTCGCTCGCTCTCGCGCGGGCCGCCCGGCGGCCGCGGCCCGGGCGCCGCCAGCTCGTCGACCCTTCGCCGCAGGACGCTCAGGCTCGCGACGGCGGGGTCCGCGTCGAAGGCGAGGTCGATCGCCACCAGCACGGTCGCCAGCGGGACGCCCGCCTCGTACCAGCCGCGCGCGAGCGCGAAGTCCCGCGGCGAGAGCACGTGCTCCGCGCCGCGCCGGGCCCGCAGCACGCCCTCGATCGCGTCGACGTAGGCCAGCAGGGCCTCGTCCCGGGGTGAGCCGCCGTCCGCGTCGCTCACAGCGCCACTACGTCGAACTGCTCCTGGTGCAGGAGCGGGTCGGCCTGCAGGCTCACGTCGCCGCCGACCAGCGCCGCCAGGCCCTTGAGCACCGAGGCCTCGTCGCCGCCGAGCGCGCGCGCGACGTCGGGGTTGACGCGCAGCACCAGCCGCTGGCCGCGCATGTCAGCAGCCAGCTTGCGCACCTCGTCGTAGATCTCCGAGCAGACCGTGGCCACGCTCTTCACCAGGCCGCTGCCCGAGCAGTAGGGGCAGGGCTGCATCAGCAAACGCTCCAGCGACTGCTTGACGCGCTTGCGCGTCAGGATCACGAGGCCGAACTCGTTCACCGAGAGCAGCTTGGTCGGCGAGCGGTCGCGGCGCAGCTCCTGCTCCAGCGCATGCATCACCTCGCGCCGACTCTTGCGCTCCTCCATGTCGATGAAGTCGACCACGATGATGCCGCCCAGGTCGCGCAGGCGGATCTGGCGCACGATCTCGCGCACCGCGTCGAGGTTGGCCTTGAGCAGCGTCTCCTCGAGGTGGTCCTTGCCCACGAAGCGGCCGGTGTTGACGTCGATCGCGACCAGGGCCTCGGTCTGGTTGACCACGATGTAGCCGCCGCCCGGCAGCCAGACCTTGGAGCGCAGGGCACGCTCGAGCTCGGCCGTGACGCCGTGCTCCTCCATGATCCCGGCCGGCCCCTCGTGCAGCCGCACGCGCGAGGCGAGCGCGGGCTCGAGTGCCCGCACCAGCTCGAGCGTGCGCTGGAACTCGCGCTGCGTGTCGAGCTGAACCGAGGCGACCTGCTCCGAGAGCAGGTCGCGCAGCAGCCGCTCGACGAGCGAGGGCTCGCGGTACAGCAGCACGGGCGCGCGCTGGCGCGCCGCGAGCGCGCGCACCTCGTCCCAGGTTCGCGAGAGGTAGCGCCCGTCGCGGAAGAAGGCCTCGGCGTCGCGGCCCTGGCCGGCGGTGCGCGCGATCAGCCCGCCCCCGCCGCGCTCCTCGCGGAACTCCTTGAGCGTCGTCTTCAGGCGACGCCGCTCCTCCTCGTCGGTGATCTTGCGCGACACCCCGACGTGCTCCACCGTCGGCATCAGCACCAGGTAGCGGCCGGGCAGCGACACGTGCGAGGTGATGCGCGCCCCCTTCGTGCCGAGCGGCTCCTTGAGCACCTGGACCACCACCTCCTGGCCCTCGTGCAGCTTCTCCTCGATCGGGGCCTCGCGGGCGCTCGCCAGCTCCTCGGCGGTGAGCAGGTTCTCCGGCAGCTCCTCGAAGACGTCGGCCGCGTGCAGGAAGGCGTCGCGCTCGAGGCCGACGTCGACGAACGCCGACTGCATGCCGGGCAGCACGCGGGTGACGCGGCCCTTGTAGATGCTGCCCACGATCCCGCGGTGCGCCTCGCGCTCGATGAACAGCTCGGACACCTCGCCGTCCTCGAGCAGCGCGACGCGGGTCTCGCGCGGGGTCGTGCTGACGATCAGCTCTCTGTTCATCGGGAGGAGGCGCCGCGAGCGGCCGCGGAGCGCGCTGCGCTGGACGGGGGCATCAGTTGGCGAAGCGCCTCATCCGCACGCTGAGGACGAGGCCGATGCCCATGAGGGAAGAGAGCACCGAGGAGCCCCCGTAGCTCATGAGCGGGAGCGGGAGGCCCTTCACGGGCACCAGTCCCGCCACCATCGCGACATTGTACACGACCTGGAAGCCGAAGCAGCCCGCGAAGCCGGCCACCACGAAGGCGCCGAGCCGGTCGCGCGCCAGCCGGGCGGTCTCCAGCATGCGCCACAGCACCAGCAGGTACAGCCCGAGCACGATCACCACGCCCACGAAGCCGGTCTCCTCGGCCAGCACCGAGAACACGAAGTCCGTGTGGCGCGCGGGCAGGTAGCCCAGCTGCGCCTGGCTGCCCTCCATGAAGCCCCTGCCGACGAGGCCGCCCGAGCCCACCGCGATCTGCGACTGGATCTTCTGGTAGCCCGCGCCACGCGGGTCGAGCGAGGGGTCGAGGAAGGTGTAGATGCGCGTCCTCTGGTAGTCCTTCAGCAGCGGCCAGCCGAGCGCCGCGACCAGCACCAGCGCGGTCGCCAGCGCAGCCACCGCCCGTATGCGCAGCCCCGCCAGGAAGGCGACCGCCAGCAGCATCGGCAGCAGGCAGGCCGCGGTGCCGAGGTCGGGTTCCTTGGCGATGAGCAGCGCCAGTAGTGCGACGGCGCCGCCGGGGACGAGGATCTCGCGCAGGCCGAGCGTTTCCTGGCGGTACTCCGAGAACAGCTTGGCCACGAAGATCGCCGCCGCGATCTTGACCAGCTCCGAGGGCTGCAGCTGGAAGCCGCCGAACTCCACCCAGCGCCGGGTGCCGGCCTTCAAGGGCGCGAAGCGCAGCACGTACAAGAGCGCGAGCACGGAGGCGCCGTAGAGCAGCAGCGCGCGGTCCGCCAGGCGGCGGTAGTCGAGCGCCGCCATCACCGCGAGCGCGAGCGTACCGAGCCCGGCCAGCGCGAGCTGCTTGAGGTAGAGGTCGGGGCTGTGGCCGGTGTGGGTCGCGGAGTAGATCATCGAGACACCGATCAGCGCCAGCAACAGGCTCGCGCCGAGCAGTACCCAGTCGACGTTGTAGACGAGGCGCCGGTCGATCCCGATCGCCACTCAGTCCTCCGCCTGCAGCGCCGACGCGGCCGGCTTCTCGCTGGCCGGCCGGCTGATGCCGAACCACTCGGCCAGGATCTCGCGCGCCACCGGCGCCGCCGACTCGCCGCCGCTGCGGCCGTGCTCCACCAGCACCGCCATCGCGATCGTCGGGTGGTCGGCCGGCGCGAAGCAGAGGAACCAGCCGTGCGGCTGCATCTCGTGGGCGTTCGGCGACTTCTCCAGGCGCGCCTTGGCCACGACCTGCGCCGAGCCGGTCTTGCCGGCGACCTCGATGGCCTGGAAACGGGCGCGCCAGCCGGTGCCCTCGGCAACCACCGCGCGCATGCCGGCCTTCACGGCCTCGATCGTGGACGCCTTGATGCCGAGCGGGACCGGCGCCGTGTCGGGCGTCCCCTTGACGAGGTGCGGGCGCACCAGATTGCCGCCGTTCGCGATCACCGCGGCGACGCGCGCCATCTGCAGCGGCGTGGCGCTGACCTGCCCCTGGCCAATCGCCACCGAGACGGTCTCGCCCGCGTACCACGGGGTCTTGAAGAGGCGCAGCTTCCACTCCGGGCTCGGCATCAGGCCGCTGTTCTCGTGGGGCAGGTCGATGCCGGTTGGCGACCCGAGGCCCATCGCCTTGGCGCATTTCGCGATGCGCTGGATCTCCAGCCGCACGCCGACGTTGTAGAAGTAGACGTTGCAGGAGTGCGCGATCGCACTGCGCAAGTCCATCATGCCGTGGCCGCCCGGCCTGCTGCAGTGGAACACGTTGCCGTAGATCGTCAGCTAGCCCGGGCAGTAGAAGCTGGTCTGCGGCGTGATCACTCCCTCCTCGAGAGCGGCCGTCGCCACGACCACCTTGAACGTGCTGCCCGGCGAGTACGCGCCCTGGATCACGCGGTTCATCAGCGGCGTCTGCGGGTCGTTCGCCAGGCTCGCCCAGGCCGTCGGATCGATGCCGGTGGTGAAGCTGTTCGGGTCGTAGGCCGGCGTCGAGGTCATCGCCAGGATCTCGCCGGTCCAGGGGTCGAGCGCCACCGCCGAGCCCGCGTGCCCGGCGAAGGCCCGCTCCATCGTGCTCTGCAGCTCGGCGTCGATCGTCAGCGTCAGGCTCGGTCCGTCCTCGGGCGCCTGGCGCTCCGCCTCCTGCACCTCCAGCCCCCGGCTGTTCACGATCACGCGGCGGTAGCCGTCCTTGCCCATCAGCTGGCGGTTGTAGCGGTACTCGATGCCCGCCTGGCCGACCAGCGAGCCCGGCGCGAGCGACTGGTACTCCGGCAGCTCCAGCTGCCGCTCCGTGATCTCGCCGACCCGGCCGAGCGCGTGCGCCGCGGCAGAGGCGAGCGGGTAGGAGCGCAGCGGCACCACCTCGACGCTCACCTCCGGCAGCTCGAGGCGGCGGGCCTCGAGCGCGGCCACGTCGGCGAGCGTGGCGTCCGTCTTGAGCATCACCGGGCGATAGGGCTGGCGCCGGGCGAGCCGTTCCCGGATCGCCGCCTCGCCGACGCCCAGCGTCTCGGCCAGCCGCGTGACCAGGCGGTCCAGGTCCTCGGGACGCTCGGCGGTCATCACCACGGTGAACGACGGGCGGTTGGCGACCAGCACCTGCCCGTTGCGATCGAGCAGCGCGCCGCGCGGCGCCGCCAGCGTCACCAGCCGCGAGCGATTGCTCTCGGCCAGCTCCCGGAAGTGCCGCGCGCGCACCACCTGCAGGTTCCAGAACTGCACGCCCAGCACGGCCGTCAGCCCGACGAACAGCGCCTGCAGCACGGCCAGCCGGGCCTGCACCGCACGCAGGTCCTCGTAGATCCTCACCGCCGCCCCCCGCTCACGGCTGCCCCCACTGCGCGCGCCGGTCCACGAGCGCGAACAACGCGCCGCCGACCAGCGCGTTGAAGGCCGCTCGCCCCACGAGCGCGAGCGGCCCCTGCGGCTGCAGCTCGAGCGTGAACACGGAGGCCAGCCAGGGCATCAGCAGGCCGTCGGCGAGGCTGGCCAGGAACACGGTCAGCGCCCGCGCCGTCGTGCCCGTGATCAGGAAGCGCCCGCCGGCCAGCCCCACCGCGAAGCCGATCAGCAGCTTCGACAGCGCGGACAGGCCCAGCACGCGCCCTCCGAACAGCACGTCCTGCACCCAGCCGGCCGCGACGCCCGCCAGCATGCCGTGCAGCTCGCCGCCCGAGAGCGCGCAGTAGACGACGACCAGCAGGAAGGCATCGAGGAAGCGGCCCGGGACCGGGAACAGGTAGCCGAGCGCCGTCTCCACCAGCACCGCGCCCACGATCGCGAGCCCCGTCCACAGCACCCGCCTCACTGCACCGCTGTGCGGGGTGTCGAGCGCCTCGGGCGCGCGCCTCACCACCAGCACCTCCTCGAGCCGGTCGAAGCGGGCCGAGGGCTCGACACGGATGTCACGGAACAGCCCCGCACCCCCGCCCACGAAGCGCACGCGGCCCACGACCAGGCCCTTGGGGTAGATGCGGTCGAGCCCGGAGGTGACGACCACGTCGCCCGACCACCACGTCGGCACGGGCCGGCACGTACTTGAGCAGCAGGTCGTCGGCACCGGTGCCGGCGCCCGTGACCTGGCCCGTCACGACCCCCGGCACGCGGCTGCGCTCGACGATGACACCGGCGCCGCGTCGCGGTCGAGCAGGAGCTGCACCGCGCGCGGCGTGCGACCCCACCGCGAACACGCGGCCGACGACGCCGGTCGCGCTGAGCACGGGGGCGTTGAGTGCCACGCCGTCCTTCTCGCCGCGGTCGAGCGTGAGCGTGCGGAACCAGGGCACGCCGTCCCGGCCCACCACCTGCGCGGCCAGCGTGTCGAGCGGCAACGCCCGGCGCAGCTCCAGCAGCTCGCGCAGGCGGTCGGCCTCCTGGGCCCGCGGCGAGCGCGCCTGCAGCTCGGTCTCGAGCGCGCGCAGCCGTGCCTCGAGCCGCCGGTTCTCCTCGTAGGTCTCGCGGTGGAAGCCCTAGCCGCGCCAGGCCTCGGCCACGCCGCCCACGATGGCGTCGACGCCGCGCTGCAGCGGCGAGAACGCCGAGAGCAGCGAGCGCTGCAGCAGCGACACCCCGCCGCCCCCGTCCACCTGGTGGCTGATCAGCACCAGGTGCAGGAGCACGAGGCCGAGGAGCACGAAGCGGCTTCTCTGGGCCGCGACCGCCAGTGCCATCGCTGTGGGCGCCGGCTAGTCGAGGCTGATCTTGCGCAGCAAGTCGAAGTCCGACAGCATCTTGCCCGTCCCCAGCACGACGGAGCTCAGCGGGTCCTCCGCCACCGACACCGGCAGGCCCGTCTCCTCGCGCAGCAGCCGGTCGAGGTTCTTGAGCAGCGAGCCGCCGCCGGTCAGCACGATGCCGCGGTCGACGATGTCGGCGGAGAGCTCCGGCGGCGTGCGCTCGAGCGCCACGCGCACCGCGTTGACGATGATCGCTGACCGGCTCCTGCAGGGCCTCGCGGATCTCGGCGTCGGTGACCGTCAGCGTCTTGGGGATGCCCTCGATCAGGTCGCGGCCCTTGATCTCCATCGTCAGCGGCTCGTCGAGCGGGAAGGCGCTGCCGATCTCGAACTTGACCTGCTCGGCCGTGCGCTCGCCGATCAGCAGGTTGTACTTCTTCTTGATGTACTGGATCATCGCCTCGTCCATCTCGTTGCCGGCGACGCGCACGGACTTCGAGTAGACGATGCCGGCCAGCGAGATGACGGCGATGTCGGTGGTGCCGCCGCCGATGTCCACCACCATGTTGCCCGAGGGCTCGGTGATCGGCAGCCCGGCGCCGATCGCGGCGGCCATCGCCTGGTCGACCAGGTAGACCTCGGAGGCCTTGGCCTTGAGCGCCGAGTCCTTGACCGCGCGCTTCTCGACCTGGGTCACCTCCGAAGGGATGCCGATCACGATCCGCGGCCGCACCAGCGTCGAGCGGTTGTGGGCGCGGTGGATGAAGTGCGACAGCATCTTCTCGGTGATCTCGAAGTCGGCGATCACGCCGTCCTTCATGGGACGGATCGCCACGATGTTGCCGGGCGTGCGGCCCAGCATGTCCTTGGCGTCGCGGCCCACGGCCTCGACCTTGCCGGTCACGCGGTTGACCGCCACGATCGAGGGCTCGGAGACGACGATGCCCTTGCCCTTGGCGTAGACCAGGGTGTTCGCGGTGCCGAGGTCGATCGCGAGGTCGCTCGAGAGGAAGCTCAGATTGGCGATGGAACGGAAGTTCATGAAGCGCTTGCCTTCTCCTGCCGGGAAACGGGCCGGCGCTAGCCGGCCACCTCGATGCCGTTCTTCTCCCGCTCCTTCACGCGGTACATGGCCTGGTCGGCCTTCTGGATCAGCCCCTCGGGCGACAGCGCGTGGTCGGGGTAGGTGGCGATGCCGAAGGAGGCGGAGATGCGGGCCGAGATGCCCTGCGCCTTCCAGGAAGCAGTGCTCCTCGATCGCCCGCCGCAGCCGCTCGGCGATCACCAGCGCGCCCGAGGCCGGCGTCTCCGGCAGCACCACCACGAACTCGTCGCCGCCGTAGCGGGCCAGGATGTCCGACTCGCGCACGCCCTGGGCCAGGATCCCGCCCACCTCGGTGAGCGTGCCGGAGCCCGCCAGGTGCCCGAACTGGTCGTTGATCCCCTTGAAGCCGTCCAGGTCGAGGAAGATCACCGACAGCGGGATGCCGTGGCGCTTGCAGCGCTTGATCTCGCGCCCGAGGTACAGGTTCAGGTAGCGCGAGTTGAACAGGCGCGTGAGGTCGTCCGTGATCGTGAGCTGCTCCGTGCGCTGGAACAGCATCGCGTTCTCGATCGCGATCGCGCACGGCTCGACCAGCATCAGCACCAGCGCCAGGTCGGCGCGCGTGAAGCGGCCCCCCAGCTTGTTGATGATCTCGAGAACACCGATCGTGCGCCCGCGCGACACCAGCGGCGCGCACAGGATCGAGCGGGTCTTGAACTGCGTGCGCGAGTCGACGCGGCTGGTGAAGCGCGGGTCGCGCGCCGCGTCGTTGACGATCGCCGGCTCGCCGGACTGCGCCACCCAGCCCGCGACGCCCTCGCCCATCTTGAGCCGGAAGGCGGTCACGTCGCGGCCCTTGGCGCCCAGGGCCGCCTCGAACACCAGCTCCTGCTTCTCCTCGTCCACCATCAGCAGGGACCAGGCCTCGGACGGGATCAGCTGGCGGATCTTCTCCACCACCAGCTCGATCACCTTGCGCGGCTCGAGGATCGAGTTGGCCGTCTTCACCACGTCCGTGAGGATGGCGAGCCGCTTGGACGAGGTCTGGCCCACTGCGGCCGCCGCGCGGCCCCTGCGGCCGGCGCCCGGGTGGGCGCCCTCGAGGTGCGCCAGCACCGCGGCGGGGCACGGGTCCGAGGGCTGCCAGGCCTCCAGCAGGAAGTCGAGCGCGAGCCGCTCGATGCGGCGCAGGGCGCGGGCGTCGGGGGAGAGCGCCAGCCCGCCCAGCGGCCGCCCGGGCAGCGCCCGGCGCAGCCGCCGCACCAGGCTCGGCGAGGTGCGCAGGCCGACCTCGACGAGCCCGGCGTCGTAGCGCGCGGCGTCGAGCCTGCCCTTGCCGTCGCCCGCCGCCACGAACTCGTACGAGAGCGCGCCCCCGGGGGCGCCCTTGAGCCGCCGCCGCAGCGACGGCCCGCCGAACACGGCCACGCGCGCCACTCGAGGGCCTCAGTTCACGACGGTCACGCGGCGCCGCTGCTCGGCGACGCCGCCGCGCACGCCCGTCGAGCGCAGGACGACCGTGGTGGCCGTGCCCTGCTCGAAGGTCAGGAACTCGTCGAAGGAGCCGTCCGGCTGCACCTCCAGCCGCTCGCCGTTCAGCGTCAGGCCGGCGCCCGGCTCGGTGCGGCCGCGCGCGTGGAGCACGTTGCCCTTGAGCTCGAGCGCGTCGATGCCGAGCGGGGGCGGCTGCGCGTTGCTGGGCGGCGCCTTGGCCAGCGTGAAACGCCACAGGTCGGAGAAGCCGCCCTCGGCGCCGTTCGCGTCGACGGCGGCGACCTTCCAGTAGTAGGAGCCCGCGTCGAGGCCGCGCAGCTCCATCTGCGTGCCCCGGTAGCCGTGGCGGTCGTAGAGCGGCCGCGCGAAGACCGGGCTGTAGTCCACCATCACCCGGTAGCCGCTCGCCCCCGGCACCGCGTTCCACATCAGCAGCGTCACGCCCTGCGCCAGGTCGGGGTAGGCGACCTCGGTCTGATGGGGCGGCGCGGTCAGCTGCGGGACCGTCGGCAGCGCCGTCTTGGCTCCCGCGGCGCCCGCGGCGTCGACCTTGACGCCCTCGTTCGAGGCCAGGACGATCCTCTGGCCGCTGCGGGTCTGGGCCTCGCCCGCGCCGCGGAAGATGCGCAGGCCGGTCGCGCCGCTCTCCGCCACCTGGATGTTGCCGGCCGTCTCGCGCTCGGCCGTGGTGCGCACGGTCGGGGTCGAGATCGTGGTGCTGCCGGGCACGGCGCGCGAGGCCGTCTGGAAGTTCGCCTCGCCGGACTGGATCGACAGCGAGACCCGCTGCTGGCGCGAGACGGGGTTCTGCGTGCTCTCCTCGATCCTCATCAGGGAGTCCGGCCGCACCGCGATCACCATGCCGTCGGCGAACAGGATCTCGGCCGCGCCCCCCGCGCCGGTGCGCACGAGGTCGTTCTGGCGCAACACCATCGCCAGCGAGGCCGCCAGCCACTCGAGCGTCCCCGCGCGCTTCACCTGCACGCTGCCCTCGAGCGTGGTGAAGCGCGCGCCGGTCTCGATGATCGGCGGCGGGGAGGGCTGGGGCGGGGTGCGGCGCGCGAGCAGCAGCCAGGCAACGCCGCCCAGGACGAGCACGGCCAGCCCCGCGATCGCCAGCGAGCGGTAGCGGACCGTGAACCACTCGACGCGGTCGCCGCCGTGGCGCGGGCCTTCGTTGTCGTTCAGCGCCATCGTGGCGAAAATCCCCTGAGCCGCCGTCACTTAGACGGACCCGCCAGTATAGAACAAGTCTCGGCGCCCCCGAAAGCAGAGCGCCGCGCGGTTGCGGGTGGCCCCCGGGCGGCATAGAATCGCGGCTTTGCGAAGGTCGCTTGCTCGTCTCGAGAGAGGCGCCGCGCAGCGAACGGAGACACCATGGCTCTCGCCCTGATGCGCCGGCACCGCCGCTGGCTCTACATCTTCCTCTGGCTGGTGATCGCGGCCTTCATCATCCTGTACATCCCGGCATTCCAGAAGGGCGACCAGGCTGGCACACCCAACGAGACGGTCGTCTCGGTGGGCGGCCTGCCGGTCTCGGTCGGCGAGTTCCAGCAGGCCTACTCCCGCCAGCGCTCGGTCTACGAACGGATGTACCAGGGCCGGCTCAACGAGGCGATGCTGCGTCAGCTGGGCCTCGAGCAGCAGGTGTTCGACTCTCTGGTGGCCGACCGCCTGGTCGAGCTCGAGGCGAGACGGCTCGGGATCACGGTCTCCGACGACGCCGTCGCGCGCGCGATCGCGGCCATGCCGGAGTTCCAGGACAACGGCCGCTTCGTCGGCAGCGCCGAGATCCGCCGCCGGCTCGACCTGCAGGGCATGAGCGAGGAGCAGTTCGCCGAGTCGCTGCGCCGCCAGCTGCTGCGCCAGAGCCTGCAGGACCTGGTCGGCTCGGCGGCGACCGTGAGCGACGCCGAGGTCGAGCGCGAGCTGCTGCGCCGCAGCGAGCAGGTCAAGCTCGAGTACGTGCTGGCCGACGCTGCGCGCTTCCGCGCGCAGATCCAGCCGAGCGAAGCCGAGCTCCAGGCCCGCTTCGCGGCGAAGAAGGATGCCTACCGCATCCCCGAGAAACGGGTCGTCTCCTACGTGCTGCTCGACCGCGAGGCGCTGCGCCAGAAGGTCGCCGTCTCCGACCGCGACGTCGACCTCTACTACCAGGACCACCGGGAGGACTTCCGCCAGGAGGAAGAGGCCTGCGCCAGCCACATCCTGGTCAAGGTGCGGCAGGGCGAGACGGGCGAAGGCCACACCGACGCGGAGGCGCAGCAGATCGCGCAGGGCCTGCTGGCGCAAGTCAAGGCCGGCGGGGACTTCGCCGCGATCGCCAGGAAGTCCTCGGAGGACCAGGGCTCGGCCCAGAACGGCGGCGACCTCGGTTGCTTCCCGCCGGGCCGCATGGTGCCCCAGTTCGACGACGCCGTGTTCGCGATGCAGCCGGGCCAGGTCTCGGAGCTGGTGAAGACCTCGTTCGGCTACCACATCATCAAGCTCGCCTCGCACAAGGAGGCGACGGTGCCGCCGCTCACCCAGCTCAAGGAGCGCATCCGCGCCCTGGTGCTGGACCGCAAGCTGAGCGAGCTCGGCGACCAGAAGGCGCAGGCCCTGTCGGACGCGCTGCGGAACGGAAAGTCGCTCGAGCAGGCGGCCGCGGCGGAGGGCCTGGCCGTCCAGAAGAGCGCGCCCTTCGCACGCGGCGAGACGCCGCCGGCGCTCGCCTCGCCCTCGCTCGTGGCGCGGGTGTTCGAGATGAAGCCCGGCCAGGTCGAGAAGGAGGGCTTCGGGCTGCCGCAGGGCGCCGCCTTCGTCGCGCTGGCCGAGATCCAGCCCGCGCGCGCCGCCGAGCTCAAGGACGTGCGGGACAAGCTGAAGGCGGACATCGTCGAGGAGCAGGCGCTCGAGCAGGCGCGCGCGCTGGCCGCCAGCGTGGAGGCGAAGGCGCAGAGCGCCGGGCTCGAGAAGGCCGCCGCCGCCGCCGGCCTGGTGCGCAAGGAGACGCCACAGCTGACCAGCCGCGGCCAGCCGCTCGGCGACCTCGGCACCGGCAAGGCGCTCGAGGACGCGGCCTTCTCGCTGCCCGAGAAGACGCTCAGCGACCCGGTGCGCACCGCCGCGGGCTGGGCGCTCATGCGGGTGCTCGAGAAGAAGGCCGCCGACCCCGCCGAGCTGGCGCGCCAGCGGCCGCAAGTCGCGGCCTCGCTGCGCGAACAGAAGCGACAGGAGCTGTTCCGGGCGTTCCTGGTCGCCGCGCGCGAGCGCTACACCATCACGCGCAACGCCGGGGCGTACCGGCGCGCGCTGGGCGAGCGGGAGTCGTAACCCGGCAAGCGGGAGACGCCATGCACGTCGAAGTCCGCCAGATCCAGGACGTGGTGATCCTCGACCTCAAGGGCAGGCTCACGGCCGGGCTGGGCGACCAGATCCTGCGCGACGCGATCGACGAGCTGCTCGCCGAGAGCCGCAAGAAGATCCTGCTCAACCTGTCGGAGGTCGCCTTCCTCGACAGCGCAGGCGTCGGCGAGCTGGTGGCCGGGCTGCGCACCGCGCGCCGGCTGGGAGCCGAGCTGAAGCTGCTCAACCTGGGCGAGCGCGTCTACAGCACGCTCGACATGGCGCGGCTGCTGCCGACGTTCGAGACATTCGACGACGAGACGACGGCGGTCCGCTCGTTCGCGGGCTGAGGCGGGGCGGCCTGGCCGCCGCCGGCTACTCCTGCTCGTCGTCGTCGGTCAGCGTCACCGAGACCGGGTCGAGGCTCGTCACCTTGAGCTCGACCGAGCACTCCGGACAGTGGACGATCTCCCCCACGTCGAGGTCGTAGCCGTCCAGCTCCAGGTCGGACTCGCACTCGGGGCAGCGGCTCATCGTGGTTCACCTCCTGCGCGCCATCACGTGGCGGACGAGCGCGCAGCGGATCGCGCCGCGGCCCGAGGGGCCGCAGCGGCGCTCGGGGAATCTTAACCGCACGCGCCGCGCGACCGCTCGCGCTTTTTGGGGATAAACTCGCAGCTCCCTCATGGACTATCGCGAGGCGGGAGTCGACGTCGCGGCCGCGGACGCGGCGAAGGGCCGCATCAAGGCCCTCGCGCGCGCCACCTTCGGCCCGCAGGTGCTGACCGAGATCGGCTCCTTCGGCGGCATGTTCCAGCCCGACCTCACGCGCTACCGCGAGCCCGTGCTGGTCGCCTCGACCGACGGCGTCGGGACCAAGATCAAGGTCGCGATCGCCGCGGGGGTGCACGACACGGTCGGCTACGACCTGGTGGCCCACTGCGTGAACGACATCCTCGTGCAGGGGGCGGCGCCTCTGTTCTTCCTCGACTACGTGGCGCTCGGCAGGATGGACCCGCTCAAGGTGGAGCAGATCGTGTCGGGCTTCGCGCGCGCCTGCTCCGAGTTCGGCTGTCCGCTGATCGGCGGCGAGACGGCCGAGATGCCGGGCACCTACGCCGAGGACGACTACGACCTAGCCGGCTTCATCGTGGGTGTCGTCGAGCGGGCAAGGGCGCTGCCGCGGGGCGTCGGCGAGGGCGACGTGCTGCTGGGGCTGCCCTCCGAGGGGCTGCACACGAACGGCTACTCGCTCGCGCGCAAGGTGCTCTTCGAGACGCTCGGCCACGGCGTCGAGACGGTGCTGCCCGAGCTGGGCACGAGCCTGGGCCGGGCGCTGCTCGCCCCGCACCGCAGCTACCTCGCGGCGCTCGAGCCGCTGCTCGAGCGCGACAAGATCCGCGCGCTCGTCCACGTCACCGGCGGCGGCTTCCCGGGCAACCTCCCGCGCGTGCTGCCCGCCGGGCTCGGCGCGCGCGTGCGCCGCAGCGCGTGGCCGGTGCCCCCGCTGTTCCGCCTGATCCAGAAGGGCGGTGGCATCGGCGACGCGGAGATGTACGCGACCTTCAACATGGGCGTCGGCATGGTGCTCGTGGTCTCGCCCTCGGAGCTGCACGAGGTCGAGCACTCGCTCGAGCGGCGCGGCGAGACGAGCTTCGTGATCGG
Source organism: uncultured Acidobacteriota bacterium (assembly GCA_963831755.1). Classification (GTDB taxonomy): domain Bacteria; phylum Acidobacteriota; class Vicinamibacteria; order Fen-336; family Fen-336; genus DATBSL01. Next base: position 3,865 of record CAWHRC010000023.1, on the reverse strand, counting down.
CTCGGTCGTGGCGGGCGCCGGCGTCGCCTACGAGGACTGATCCCGTCCACCCGGCCATGGGCACGAAGAAGGTCGGCGTCCTGATCAGCGGCCGCGGCTCGAACCTGCAGGCGCTGATCGACGCGCAGCACGAGGGCGAACTGGGCGGCGAGATCGCCGTCGTCTTCTCGAACGTCGACTCTGCGGCCGGGCTCCAGCGCGCCCGCCGGGCCGGGATCCCGGTGGTCGTGCGCGACCACCACGGCCGCCGGCGCGAGGAGTTCGACGCGGAGCTGGCACAGCTGCTGGAGGCACACGGCGTCGAGCTGGTGTGCCTGGCGGGCTACATGCGGCTGCTGTCGGCCGCCTTCATCCGGCGCTTCGCGGGCCGCATCCTGAACGTCCACCCGGCGCTCCTGCCCTCCTTCCCCGGGCTGCACGCGCAGCGTCAGGCGCTCGAGTACGGGGTCAAGGTGAGCGGCGCGACCGTGCACCTCGTGGACGAGGGGCTCGACTCGGGCCCGATCGTGCTGCAGGAAGCCGTGGCGGTGCGCGCGGGCGACAGCGAGGCGACACTCTCGGCCCGCATCCTGGAGGCCGAGCACCGCATCTACCCGCGTGCCGTGCGCGCGCTGCTCGAGGGCCGCTGCACGGTCGAAGGCCGGCGCGTGCTCGTGGAGGGGGAGTGACGCCGAGCGAGGCCTTCGCCTACCTCACCAAGGGGGCGGTCGACGTGGTGACCCCGGACGCGCTCAAGGCGAAGCTCGCCCTCGGCCGCCCGCTGACCGTCAAGGTCGGCTTCGACCCGACGGCGCCCGACATCCACCTCGGCCACACGGTCCTGATGCGCAAGATGAAGCACTTCCAGGACCTCGGCCACCGCGTCATCTTCCTGATCGGGGACTTCACCGGCATGATCGGGGACCCGACCGGGAAGTCGAAGACCCGCCCGCCGCTGACGCGCGAGGACATCGAGCGAAACGCCGAGACCTACAAGAAGCAAGCCTTCAAGATCCTCGACCCCGGGAAGACCGAGGTCCGCTTCAACCGCGAGTGGCTCGGGGCCCTGGGCTCGGACGGCTTCGTGAGGCTGGCCGCGACCTACAACGTCGCCCGCATGCTCGAGCGCCGCGAGTTCCGCCAGCGCTTCGAGGCGGGGCTGCCGATCTCGCTCCACGAGTTCCTCTACTCCCTGGCCCAGGCCTACGACTCGGTGGCGCTCGAGGCGGACGTCGAGCTCGGGGGCACCGACCAACTGTTCAACCTCAACGTTGGCCGCGACATCATGCCGGCCTACGGCCTCTCGCCCCAGGTCGTGCTGACGACGCCCCTGCTCGAGGGCACGGACGGGGTCGAGAAGATGTCGAAGAGCCTCGGCAACTACAT
>CAWHRC010000022.1:0-258620 GCA_963831755.1 uncultured Acidobacteriota bacterium | reverse complement strand
CTGCAGGATGAACAGGACCAGCGCGGCCAGGAAGTACCAGTAGGCCACCCGCTGCGACGCGAACGGGACCAGCTCGTCCTCACCGGCGGTCACGATCCCGATGGGAGGCCGGGTCTCCGCGGCGTACGAGGCGGCCATCAGTTCCCTCCCTTCTGGTTCGCGAGGAACTCACCCACCTGTTGGAGCTGTTGAGCGGAGAGCTGTTTCTGCGCGGGCATAGTCGCGCCCGGGCGCACCGCCTGCGGGTCGGCCACCCAGCGCGCGATCGCCTGAGCGTCCATGCGGATGCCCACGTCGTCCAGCGCCGGGCCGATGCTGCCACCGGACCCACCGAGCGCATGGCAACCCATGCAGTGCTCCTTGAACACCGCCGCTCCGGCGGAGAGACCGGCGCCTTGGAGCGCCTGCTGCTGGGTGGAGGGCTTCTTGGCGTCCTGGGGCGGCCAATCCCCGTTGTCGATGTTGGAGGTCCATTCGAAGAACGCGACGAGTTGAGCGGCTTCCTGGTCGGTGACGCCCAGGTTGGGCATGTGGCGGAAGGAGTTCTTGAAGAGCACCTCGGGCTTCTTGACCGTGGAGGTGATGCCCGGCCCGCCGATGCGTTTGTAGACGCGGGTCAGGTCCGGAGCGTAGACCCCCCGAACCCGAGGATGGTGTGGCAAGAGGTTGCACTCCTTGTCCTGCCACAGTGCTTCCCGGCGACCACCTTCGCTCAGCCGGTCGGCATGGGTCGAGGGCGGCACCTGCCGGTGGGTGTCCACGTCATGCCGGCGAACACTCGGCGAGCGAGATTAGGATCCCGCCGAGAAAGAGCAGAAAGACGTTCCGGTTCTCCAAGCTCCCTCCTTGGTGGCAGACTGGACGGCGGATAACCCGGTCTCTTCTTTCCGACCTCCTTACGACGGGCGAGGAACAGCCGGCAGCGGCGGTAGCGCAGCGCCAGAGCAGTACGGCCGGCCGTGGCACGGCCCCGGCCGCGCCTCCACAGGCCTCGATTGCCGTCGCCACTTCCGCCGTAGGTCTCGGCGTCGGTGTCGAGCACCGGCTCCCAGGCCCGCCCGGTGGGGACGCCCACCCGGTAGCCGTGGCGGGGCGCCGGGGTGAAGTTGCAGGCGACCAGCATCGACGTCGTCGGGGTCCCGGCCGCGGCGGAGGAAGGTGAGCACGCTCTGCTCGTTGTCGGCGGCGTCGATCCACTCGAAGCCGCCCGCTTCCAGGTCGAGCTCGTGGAGCGCGGGGTGGTCTTGGTAGAGACGGTTGAGGTCGGCGACCAGGCGCTGCGACCCCTCTGTGTGCCGGCGTATTGGAGCAGGTGCCAGTCCAGGCTGCGAGTCGTGGTCCCACTCGCGCCTTGGCCGAACTCGTCCGCCCATGAAGAGCAGCTTCTTGCCGGCTTGCGCGTACATGTAGCGCGTAGAGCAGGCGCAGGTTGGCGAACTTCTGCCAGTCGTCGCCGGGCATCTTGCCGAGCAGCGAGCCCTTGCCGTGCACGACCTCGTCGTGCGAGAGCGGCAGGACGAAGTTCTCGGTGAAGGCGTAGAGCACGCGGAAGGTCAGCTCGTCGTGGTGGTGCTTGCGGTGGACCGGGTCGTTGGAGAAGTAGCTCGAGGGTGTCGTGCATCCAGCCCATGTCCCACTTCATGCCGAAGCCCGAGGCCGCCGATGTACGTCGGGCGCGAGACCATGGGCCAGGCGGTCGATTCCTCGGCGATCGTCTGCACGTCGGGATGCGCGCGGTAGACCTCCGTCGTTGAGTCGGCGCAGGAACTCGATGGCGTCCAGGTTCTCGCGCCCGCCGTAGCGGTTGGGGATCCACTCGCCCTCCTTGCGCGAGTAGTCCAGGTAGAGCATGGAGGCCACGGCGTCCACCCGCAGCCCGTCGACGTGGTACCGGTCGAGCCAGAACAGGGCGCTGCTGAGCAGGAAGCTGCGCACCTCGTTGCGGCCGTAGTTGAAGATGAAGCTGTTCCAGTCGGGGTGGAAGCCCTGGCGCGGGTCGGCGTGCTCGTACAGGTGGGTGCCGTCGAAGTAGCCCAGGCCGTGCGCGTCGGTCGGGAAGTGCGACGGCACCCAGTCGAGGATCACGCCGATGCCGCGCTGATGGAGGTAGTCGACCAGGTACATGAAGTCCTGCGGCGTGCCGTAGCGGCTGGTCGGGGCGAAGTAGCCGGTGATCTGGTAGCCCCACGAGCCGTAGAACGGGTGCTCCATCACCGGCAGGAACTCGACGTGGGTGAAGCCCAGGCGCTCCACGTGGTCGGCCAGCGGCTGCGGCCAGCTCGCGGTAGGTCAGCGGCCGGTCCCTCTCCTCGGGCACCCGTCGCCACGAGCCGAGGTGGAGCTCGTAGATGCTGATCGGGGCGTCGAGGGCGTTCCGCTCGCGCCGCGCCTGGCCATCCAGTCGTCGTCGCTGCCAGCTGGTAGCTCGAGGTCCCACACGATCGACGCGGTGCGCCGGCGGCACCTCGGCGAAGAAGGCGAAGGGGTCGGCCTTGTCGACGCGGTACCCCTGGTGGTGGGAGCGATCCGGTACTTGTAGACGTGTGCCTCTGCCCACGCCGGGGACGAAGCCCTCCCAGATGCCGGAGTCGCCCCGGGCCGACAGTGGGGTCCCGTGCCGGTCCCAGCCGTTGAAGTCGCCGATCACGCGACTCGCTCGGCGTTGGGTGCCCAGACGGCGAAGTACGGTGCCGTCCACGCCGTCCACCGTCATCGGATGTGCGCCCGAGCTTGTCGTACAGGCGCAGATGGTTCCCTCGTTGAAGAGGTAGAGGTCGTCCGGTGCTCAGGCGGCTGGGTAGCCGCCAGGGGGTCGGCGGCCACGACCCGTGCGACGGCGCGACCACGTCGACGCTCTCGGGCGAGTACCGCCAGCAACGTCGTCCACCTCGGGATGCTCGCGATCTCCTCCATGCTCGTGCCGGCCTTGCGTCGCCAGTTCGGACGCTCGAGCGGTGCCCGGCACGTTCTGGGGCCGGCGTTCCAGCCACAGGTCCTCGAGGTCCACCAGACGACGTCGCGGCGTCGCCGGCCGCGAGGCGGGCGAGCACGCTCGAGGGCCGCGCCGCGTGATCCTCGGCGTCATCGGACGTCGGCCCGCTCGGCCAGCGCGCACATGGCGCGCCGGGCGACGCCGCGGTTCCGTGCTCGGCCGGGCACCGCGTCGGGGCGGGATCGTCCCGCTCGCCACCCGGTCGTCGATCTCGACGCCGGTCCAGCAGGCGGCGAAGGTAGGCATGTCGTGCGTGTTCGAGGCCGGCCACGGTGCCCGGCAGGACGGCGTCGCCAGCGGGGCCGCCGGAGTCGGGATCGATCGTCGTACTGGAGCGACGTACATGCCGTGCGATGCCGTGCTCCGCCAGGGCCGGGCCCACCTCGGCGGGCACAGTCCCCAGGTTCTCACCCACCACGACGGCAGCCGGTACCGGTGAGACTCCAGGCAGAAGCACCGCGTAGAGCTCCTCGCCGGGATAGCGCACGTACACGCCGTCGGTGGCCGGCCGCCCATCGGGGACCCAGTAGAGGCGGTGAAGGCCCATGACGTGATCGATGCGCACGCATGCCCCGCGTGGCGCAAGCTGGTGGGCGAGGCGAGCGCCCGAGGTACGCCGTAGCCTTCTCGACGCATGCGCTTCCGGGTGGAGTGGCGGGAATCCCCAGTCCTGCCCGCCGGTGAACAGGCGTCGGGAGGCGCGCCCGTGCTGGCGCCGAGGCCGCGAAGATGTCGCGCTCGCGCCACACGTCGTAGCCCTCCGGCGTTGACGCCCAGCGGGAGGTCCAGGTAGAGGGCGCAGCCCTCGGCGCCGCCGCGTCGTCGGCCAGGCCGGCGACCTGCTCGTCCATGAGCCACTGCACGTAGCGGTGGTAGTCCACGTCGCTTGCGCGCGGGGCACCCCGGACAGGTCCGCCGTCGCGGGCCTGGTCCGGCCAGGTGGGCCACCCGGCGCCCGGAAGTGGTCGGTGGCGGCGCGAAAGCGGGCGTACTCCTCCACCTCGGGACGGTCGGCCAAGGAAGCGAGCGGAAGGCGTCGAACCGGGCGTCCGGGCCCTGTGAGCACTCGCTGCGACAGCGGTCTCCAGGACGCGCGCGCTTCAGAACTCATCACCGTCCGATAGTCCACCAGGTCGGCCGCTCTCGCATCGGCGAGGGCCACGCGGCCGAAGCGGTCTTCCAGCACCGCGCGCGCGCGCCCCGGACGCGGAGAGCTCGGGCACCGCGTCCACGTCGAGGAAGAGCTCGTTCCAGAAGAGGCGGCTGACGGGTGAGTAGGGGCTGGGATCGAAGGGCTCGTCCAGGAAGGCGGCCAGCAGCGGGAACGTGCCCACCACTCGAGCCCCTCGCTCGGCCGCCCAGACGGTAAGATCCTTCAGGTCGCCCAGGTCGCCCACTCCCCAGCTCCGCTCGGAGTGGAGCGCGTAGGTGGGGGCGAACACACCCCAGTCGCGACGTGGCCCCGTCCGCCCCGTATGCCCGCCGGGGAGCGACGATGACCAGCGCTCCTGGCTGTCGCGGCCGGACGCTCACCCGCAATTGGTGGTAGCCGAGGGGAAGCGGCCCGGGAAGGTCCAGTCGGAGCAGCCGGCCAGGCCAGGCCGCCCGTCTCCCGGCTCGACGAGGCCAGCTCGTCCGTCCGAGCCGACCAGCCCCGGGTCTCCCCGTCCTCCAGGGTAGGTCCAGGTCCGGCGACGGACGGCGGTCGGCCGCGGGCAGGCGCACGAAGACGGCTCCCCCCGGGTCCCCGGCCTCGTCGCCCCAGAGCACGGTCACCGGTTCGAGCACGCGGTGCGCGAGCTCCGCGTTCGCGCTCGCGGACGGCGTCCTCGGCGTCGGATCCTGGGCCGAGGTCGGCTCCGAGGAGGGACAGGACCTCGCTCCAGCACGTCCTGCGAGGCGACTCCGCTCCCGCCCGGAGACGTCGTAGTAGGCGGTCTCCACCCCGTAGAGGCCGGCCAGCCGGTCGAGGTGCTCGCTGGTTCCAGCGGCCTTGGGGACTCATTCTGCTCTCTCCTCCGCGTAGGCATGCGGCCAGCTGGAGCAGTCCCTGCACGGGGATGTCCGTCCACCCGGCCGGTTGGCCAGCTCGTAGCCCAGCTCGTACGCGGCCTTCTCGACCAGGAGGAGGGGAGCAGCGGCGGCGTCGTGCCGCCGGTCGGCGGAAGCAGGTCCGAGGTTCGCCCATGGCTTCCCGATAGGCGCGCACGAAGGCGTCGCCGGCCGCGTCCTGCCAGGCCCGCGCCCAGACCGTCGAGCTGCGGCAGGTCGTCGGTGCGTAGGTGGCCCCGTAGTCAGCGCGGTCGGCGGAGGCGTAGTGGAAGGAGCGCAATACGTGGTGCTGCTGCGCGCCCGCTTCGACTCGTCGTATTGCTCACAGGCGGACGCACGACGGGAGCACGCCAGGCGCAGCCTGAGCAAGTGCCGGGGCCGCCTCCGACCCCGGCGGGAGGCCGCCATGCGACAGATGCTGGCCGTCGTTGCAGGAATCGCCCTCTCTACGCCCGCGGCGGCGGAGGAAGGAACGATACAGGCTCTGGAGCCCGGCATGCGCGTGCGCCTGACGGCGCCGCGTTCGATGCACCTGGCGGGCCTGGCCGAGATCCAGGAGGGCCGGATCCAGACGCTGGCGGGCCGGATCCTCGCCAGCGATGCGCGCAGGATCCTGCTCGAGGCCCCCGACGGCTCGACGCTGTTCGTCCCGCAGCCCGGCGAGCGGGTCCGAGGCCCGGCTCGTCGCGCAGCAGGCGGGGAGCTTCGCCATCGAGCTCGAGAAGGGCGCGGATCCGGTGCTGATCCCCCGTGCCGCCGTCGGCGCCCTCGAGGTGAGCACCGGCCGCTCCTCGCGAGCCGCTCACGCCCTGGCGGGCCTCCTTCTGGGCGCCGCCGTCGGAGCGGGAGTGGGCGCGCTCACCGGGACGGCCTGCAGCCCGTCCGACTGGTTCTGCTCGCCGGGCTTCAACGCCGCGGCGCTCGCGATCCTGCTCGCGCCGGTCGGCGCGATCGGCGGCGCTGCCATGCCGGTCGAGCGCTGGAAGCCCGTCAGCGAGCCCGGAGTTCGTGTCGGCGTCGTCCCCGCGCGTGGCGGCGCCTTGATCGCGGTGGCGGTGCGCTTCTAGAAGATCTTGAGGTTGACGTACTTCCGCGGGTTGGCGCGGAAGTCGCCGACGAGCTTCTGCAGCTCCTCCGCGGCCTTGTTCATGTTGGCCGTGGCGTCCGTCGCGTTCTTGTAGAGCTGCTCGTCCTTCGACAGCTTGCCGAGCGTCCCCTCGCCACGCTCGACGCGCGCGAGGATCGCCTCCAGCGAAGTCGAGGAGCGGTCGACGGTCCCCAGCGTCCCGTCCAGCCGCTGCGTGAGCTGGTCGATCCGCTTGACCGTGTTCGCCAGCTCCGGGCCGGAGGTGACTTTGTCGACGCTCTCGGCCGAGCGTCTCAGGCTGGCGCTCAGTGCCCGCAGGTCGCCCCGCTGCTCCTCGAGCATCGCCTGCAGCTGAGCGAGAGACTTCCGCGCGCCCTCGGCCGAGCCCTTCAGGTCGTTCACGGTCTGCTCGTCGAGCAGGTTCTGCAGGCGCACCGCGATCTTGTCCGCCTGGCCGGCGAGCGAGTCCATCTTGTCGAACAGCCCCACGCCGGTGCCGCCCTGCAGCCGGTCGCCCCAGCGGGCGCTCTGGCTCGACTGGCCGGGGATCACGTCCGCCACCATCCCGCCGAGCAGGCCGCTCGCCTTGATCTCGACGCGCGAGTCCTTCGGGATCGGGTACTCGCCCTCGATCTCGAGCCGGACCTCGACGCCCTGGGGCGAAATGGTGAAGCGCATGATGCGCCCGACGTTGACGCCGCGCATCAGCACCGGGTCCCCTTTGCGGATGCCGCTGGCGTTGGGGACGTCCGTGAGCAGGATGTAGCGGCCGCGGAAGAGAGCGGCGTTCGTCATGGTGAGCAATGTGATCAGCACGGCCGCGATGCCGGCCACCACGAACAGGCCCACCCAGGCCTCGCGGTAGCGGCCCCGCGTGGGCGGCATGGGCGGCAGCGGCTTCTCGTTGCTCACGGCTCCTCCTCCGCTAGTCTTCGCGCTCAAGGATGGCGAGGGCGGCCTCCGCGGCCGCGCGGCGGTCGGCGAACGCGCGCACCACCGGGTCGTCGCTGGCGCGGAAGGCCTGCGGCGTGCCGACGAAGCGCAGCTTGCCGTGCTCCAGCAGGGCCACCCGGTCGGAGATCTCGAGCGCCCCCTCGACGTCGTGGGTGACCACGATCGAGGTGACGGGCCGTCGCTCGCGGATGTCCAGGATCAGCCGCGACACCGACGCGGTGTTGACCGGGTCGAGCCCGGTCACCGGCTCGTCGTAGAGCAGGATCTCGGGGCGGCCGACGATCGCGCGCGCCAGCCCGACCCGCTTGCGCATGCCGCCCGACAGCTCGGCCGGCAGCTTCTGCAGCACGTGGAAGGGGTCCAGGTTCACGTCCTCGAGCGCGTCCGACACCCGGCGCAGCAGCTCCGGGCCGCTGCCGTGCCGGGCCTCGCCGTCCGGCAGCCCCATCAGCAGGTTCTCGTAGACCGTCATCGAGTCGAAGAGAGCGGCGTACTGGAACACGTAGCCGACCTTGCGCCGGATCGCGTCGATCTGCTCGCGGCTGGCGGAGTAGACGGACACGCCGTCGATCCGCACGTCGCCGACGTCCGGCGTCGAGCAGGCCGTTGGTCGTCTTGAGCAGCACGCTCTTTCCCGTGCCGGACGGGCCGACGATCGAGAGCGTCTCGCCGGTCTGCACCGTGAGGCTCACGCCGGTCAGCACCGGCAGGTCGAAGGTCTTGTGGATCTCGATGTACTCGATCACGGTGTCAGTTGAGGAAGAGGGGCGGGAAGATCGCGTCGAGCACCAGCACGGTGACGATCATCGCCACGACGGAGGCGGTGGTCGCGCGCCCGACGCCCTCGGCCCCGCCGCGGGTCTCGAAGCCCATGTGGACCGAGATCAGCGGGATCACGAAGCCGAACACCAGGCCCTTGGCGATCGAGTAGAACAGGTCCCAGCTGTGCCAGAACATGCGCGCGCCGTAGAGGAACGATTCCGGCCCCAGCCCGACGGTGAAGCGCGCGGCGACGATCCCGGCGAAGACCCCGATCAGGTTGGCGAGCCCCACCAGCAGCGGCATGGCGATGGTGCAGGCGACGATGCGCGGGGCCGCCAGCACCGCGATCGGGTCCCGCCCGAGCGAGTAGAGCGCGTCGATCTGCTCGGAGACCTTCATCGTCCCGAGCTCGGCCGTGATGCGGGCGCCGACCCGTCCGATCACCACGAACGCCGTCATCACGGGCCCGAGCTCGAGCACCACGCTCGAGGCGACGACGCTGCCCAGCACGTAGAGCGGGATCGACGACGTGAACTGGTAGCCGCCCTGCTGGGCGGTCACCACCCCGGACAGCACCGCGGTGACCGTCGTCAGGGGGAAGCTGCCGATCCCGATCATCTGCAGCTGGGTGCTGACGTCGCGCAGCGAGACCTCGCCCCGCACGAGGGCACGCGCCACGCGCCACACGAGGAGCGACATCTCGCCCGCGTGGCGCGACACGACCTCCGAGGTCCGCCCGATGCGGCCGAACAGCCCGACGACAGGTCGAAGCGCGATGTGCTCCATGCGGGGAGGCCTCGTGCAGCCCTGGTCCAGGGCCGCACAAACGCACATTCTACGCCACTTCCGCCATTCCCTGCCGTAGAATGCCCCCTCGGAAGAACCATGGCTGGCGAACGCCGGAAGAACCCGCGCCTGGGGCTCGCGATACCCGTGCGCGTGCAGGGCTTCCTCGACGGCGCGGAGACCTGGGAGGAGCTGACGAGCACGAGCGACGTCTCGTCCGGCGGCGCCTGCTTCCCGCTGAAGCACGAGGTCGAGCTGGGCCAGGTGCTGCTGCTGAGCCTCGCCTTGCCGCGGCGGCTGCGCCAGTACGACCTCACGGACGCGAGCTACCGCGCCTACTCGCTGATTCGCGGCGTGCACCGGCACCTCGAGCCGGCGCAGGTCGGGGTGATGTTCTTCGGCAAGTTCCCTCCGCGCGGCTTCGAGGAGCATCCCTCGGCGCGCTACCTGCTGCCGACGGACGCGCTCGCGACGGGTCCGTTGCCGGCGGCCCCGCGCGAAGGGCGGATGCCGGAGGAAGACGCAGTCGAGGGGAACGGCGATCTGGCGGTCGAGGTCGAGGACCCGGACGCCGATCCCGCACCACGGCGGCGCGCGGCGGTCCCGCCGCCCCCGCGGCCCGGCGTCCGGTCGCCGGCGTTTCTCCCCAGCCAGTATCCCGGCGAACGCCGCTCGGCCCCGCGCGTGGACGTATTCGTGAACTTCATGGTCCAGCTGGTCGACGAGTGGGGCGCCGTCCTGCAGGAGGAGCTGACCGTGGCCGACAACGTCGCGCCCGGCGGCGTGCGCGTGATGACCTCGCTCGGCTTCCAGGTGGGCGACGTGGTGATGCTCCAGGAAGCCGGCGGCGGCTTCGCGACCCGGGCGGAGGTGCGCGGCGTGACGCAGGTCAAACCCAACGTCGACCGCCTGCACCTGTGCTTCATCGACCGCCAGGCGCCGGAGCGGCTGCTGCGGCTGTAGCGAGGCGCGCGCCGGGCGCCCGTCAGCTCCGGCGGCCGGTCGCGCGTCCGAGGTGTAGCCGACCCGCCGCCAGCAGCAGCCGGAGCACGCGGAAGCGCTGCCCGCGGAACGGCTCGAGCAGCTCGAGCATCCTGCGGTTGTCGGCGCGCGGCTCGCCGGCGAGGGCCCAGCCCACCTCGTACGGCAGGTGCAGGTCGCCGGTCGGCACCGCATCGGGGTCGCCCAACACGAAACCCATCGTGATGCCGACGGTCCAGGGGCCGCACCCGGGGACGGTCGCCAGCACGGAGCAGGCCTCGGCCCGGCCGAGCGAGAAGGCGTGCTCGATGCGGCGCGCCTCGCGGGCCGCGGCGCGCAGCGTCCGGGCCCGCTGGCCGTCGATACCGGCAGAGAAGAGCGCCTGCGGGTCCAGCCGGCGCCAATCCTCGGGCGCCAGCGGGAGCTGCAGCCCGGCGGGCCCCGGCGCGGGCTGGCCGAGCGCCTGCACCAGCCGCCTCTGGGCGCGCGCGGCGTCACGGAACCTCACGCGCTGCTGCAGCACGTACTCCGCGAGGCCGTCGAGCACCCAGGGGTTGCGCACCAGGCGGAGGCCCCGCCAGCGGCGTGCCAGGGAGCCGAGCGGCCCCGGTGGCGGGGCGAACTCGGCCGGGTCGTCCTCGAGCCCGGCCAGCGCGGGGGCGCGCTCGAGCGCCCAGCAGACCCCGTCGCCCCAGGCACGAACGTGCAGGCCCTCGCGCGTCCGTTGCAGCTGCAGCGTGACCGGGCCCTCCGGCGTCCGCCCGGCCTTCCACAGCACGCCCGGGCCGAGACGGCAGGTCGGGTCGTGAAGCCCGAACGGCACGAAGCGCAGCGACTCGTCGAAGTCGTAGGCGCCCGCGACGCTCAGCAGGCGCTCCGCGGCCGTCAGACCATCGCCTCCCGGCGCACCCCGTCGCGGTGCGACCTGTAGAAGGCCACGAGCCTCGGGATGTAGTCGGCCAGGCGCGGGCACTCGATCCCCAGCTCGGCCAGGTCCTGCGTCGCCTGCGTCGTGTCGTGGCGCACCGGGTCGTCGAAGTAGTCGAGCGCCTGCAGCGGCATCCCGAAGAAGCGCTGCACGGGCTTCGGCGCGAAGAACGCCTTGGCCACGGCCATCGGCACGGGGAGATAGACGAACCGCTTGCCGATCGCCTCCGCGAACATCTCGGCCAGCTCGGCCGGCGAGTGCGGCTGCGGGTCGCACAGGTGGTAGGTCTTGGCCGCGGCGGCCGGGCAGGCGGAGAGCGCGGCCAGCGCCTCCACCACGAAGTCGACCGGAACGATGTTGACCGTGCCGAAGCCGATCCCGACCCGGAAGAAGACGCCGGGCGAGGGCAGCCGCTCCATCAGCCGCAGCACGTGGTACGGCCCGTCGAACTTCCCCGTCTCGCCCGTCTTCGAGTCGCCCACCACGACACCGGGGCGGTAGATCGTGCGTGGCACGCGCGAGCGCACCACCTCCACCTCCGCCTGGAACTTGGTCTCCTCGTAGTAGTTCTTGAAGCCCTGGCCCACGTCGAGGTCGGTCTCGCGGAAGGTCCCGCGGGCGGTGCCCGAAACGTACGCGGTCGAGACGTACTGCAGCCGCTCGAGTTGCGGCGCCTGCTCCAGGAACTCGAGCACGTTCTTGGTGCCCTCGACGTTGATGCGCCGCCCGACGTCGCGGCGCACGGCGAGGTCGTAGACGGCCGCCAGGTGCCACGCCTGCCTCAGCGAGCGGCGCAGCTCGCGGGCGCGCTTCGCCTCGACCCCCAGGCCCTGGGCGGTGATGTCCCCGACCACGAGGTCGATGCGGCCGCGGGCGTGCTCGTGCTGCGTCTCGATCGACTCGACGGCGGCGCGCGCCAGGTCGAGGAACTTCTCCTGCACCAGGCAGAAGAGCCGAGCGTCCGGCTGCAGCTCCAGGATGCGCGGCACGAGCCGCATCCCGATGAAACCCGGGAAACCCGTGAAGAGGATGGCCGGGGCCTCCGGCCCCCTCAGCGCTGCTTCCTTCTTCATCTTCGTGGCCCTCTTCCTGGCCGTCGTTCGCCGTGGCTGCGGGCGCCGCATCGCTCAGGCCGGTCGTCGGCCCGCGGGCGCGGGCGCCGGGCAGCAGTCCGCGGCACAGACGTCGGGCGCCGGCCCGCACGAGCCGAGGTGCAGGCGGACCGGCGCGTCGGACAGCCGCTCCTCGACCAGCTCGCGGATCATGCGCACGAAGCGCGGGTGCGCGAGCGGCGTCGCGGCACGCACCATGTTGAGGCCGAGCTCCAGCGCGCGGCTGCGCGCGTCGAGGTCGAGGTCGTAGATCACTTCCATGTGGTCGGAGACGAACCCGATCGGGGACACCACGACGTCCTTCACGCCCTGCGAGGCGAGCGCGCGCAGGTGGTCCACGATGTCGGGCTCGAGCCACGGCTGGCCGGGCAGCCCGCTGCGGCTCTGGTAGACGAGGCAGAAGCGCTGCCGGCCGAGCGAGGACGCGACCAGCCCGGCCGCCTCGCGCAGCTGTGCCTCGTAGGGGGAGCCGGCGGCCTGCGCGCGGGGGATGCTGTGCGCCGTGAAGTCGAGGTGGGCTTCGCCCCGGCGCGACGCCGGAACGCGGTCGAGCGCGGCCGCCGTCGCCTCGACCAGCGGCTCGACGAAGCCGGGATGGTTGTAGAAGGCCCGCAGCTTGTGGACCTCGGGCGCACCCGTGCCCAGCTCCAGGCGCGCGTGCTCGATGTCCTCGAGGTAGGCGCGGCAGCCCGAGTACGAGCCGAAGGCGGAGGTCACGAACGCGAGCGCCCGGCGCACGCCGTCGCCGGCCATGCGCTGCAGGGCCTCGCCGAGGAACGGGTGCCAGTGGCGGTTGCCCCAGTACACGGGCAGCCGCAGGCTGTGCCCGTCGAGCTCGGCGCGCAGGGCCGTCAAGAGCCCTCGGCACTGGTCGTTGAGCGGGCTGCGGCCACCGAAGTGCTCGTAGTGCCCGGCCACCTCGCGCACTCGGGCTGCCGGCACGTTGCGCCCGCGGAGCACGTGCTCGAGGAACGGCGCGACGTCGTCCATGCCCTCGGGCCCGCCGAAGGACACCACCAGCAGAGCGTCGTAGCGGGACGACATCGGCCCCATCCTACTCCAGGCGGGATGGCGGGCAGCTCGGCGAGCCGGTCAGTCCTGCTTCTCGTCCTTGCGCATGGACTTGTGGATCGCCTTCCAGCGCGCGCGCTCCTCGCGCCGCTTCAGCGGGTCGGCTCGCAGCTCGAGCGAGCGCAGCTCCGCCTGCAGCTTGTGGTAGCTCTCGAGGCGCGCCGTGTCGAGCCGCCCCTCGCCGACCGCGAGGTTGACGGCGCAGCCGGGCTCCGCCGTGTGTGAGCAGTCGCCGAAGCGGCAGCCGGCCGACAGCTCGCGGATGTCCTCGAAGGCGGTCTGCAGGCCGGTGCCGTCCGACCAGAGCTGGATCTCGCGCAGGCCGGGCGTGTCGATCAGCAGCGCGCCGCCGGGCAGCGCGATCAGCTCGCGCAGCGTGGTCGTGTGCCGTCCGCGCTGGTCGGCCTCCCTGACCTCGCGCGTCCTCTGCTTCTCGCGCCCGAGCAGGCGGTTGACGATCGTGCTCTTTCCCACGCCCGAGGAGCCGAGCAGCGCCACGGTGCGGCCCGGCACCAGCCACGGCGCGAGCGCGTCGAGCCCCTCGCCCGGCTTCGCCGCGATCACGAGCACCGGCACCCCGGCGGCCACGCGCTCGACCTCCTGGCGCTGCGCGTCGCGCTCCGGGCTGAGGTCGGCCTTGTTGAGCAGCACCACGGGCTCGGCCCCGCTCTCCCACGCCAGCACCAGCGCGCGCTCGAGGCGGCGGGTGTTGAAGTCGGCGTCGAGGCCCATCACGAGGAACACGGTGTCGACGTTCGCGGCGAGCACCTGCGCCACCGTGCGCTCGCCGGCCGCCCCCCGCACGAACGCCGTGCGCCGGGGCAGCACCGCCTGGATCGCGGCGCGGCCACCCGGCCGCGGGCGCAGCGCCACCCAGTCCCCGATCGCCGGCAGGTCCTGCGGCCCGAGCGCCGCGTGGCGCAGGCTGCCCGACAGCTCGGTCAGCAGCTCCCCTTCGGCGGTGGCGACTTGGAACAGCCGCGGCGTGTGAGCGGCCACGACACGCCCCGGCCGAAGGCCGCGGGCCTCGAGCGGCGCAGCCGCCCGCGCCAGCTCCGCTGTGTAGCCGAGTGACTCGAGGCCCGGCGCCGTCAAGCCGTCAGCCGCGGCGCCGCTGGAACTCGCGCATGAACGCGGCCAGCGCCCGCGCGGACTCCTGCGGGCAGGCGTTGTAGATCGACGCGCGCAGGCCGCCGACCGAGCGATGGCCCTTGAGCCCGTCGAGCCCCTCGGCCTGCGCCTCCTTCAGGAAGGCCTTCTCCAGCTCCTCCGTCTGCAGGCGGAAGGTCACGTTCATGCGCGAGCGGCTCGCCTTCTGGGCGTGCCCGCGGTAGAAGCCGCCGCTGCCGTCGATCGCGTCGTAGAGGATGGCCGCCTTCGCCTCGTTGCGCCGCGCGAGCTCGGCCAGCCCGCCCAGGTCGTGGATCCAGCGCAGCACCAGGCCGACCACGTAGACCGCGAAGGTGGGGGGGGTGTTGTAGAGCGACTTGTGCTCCGCCATCAGGCGGTAGTCGAGCACGGCGGGCAGACCGCCCGGCGTGCGCTCGAGCAGGTCCCTGCGCACCACGACGAGCACCACCCCGGCCGGCCCGAGGTTCTTCTGCGCACCGGCGTAGAGCAGGCCGTAGCGCGCCACGTCGATCGGCCGGCTGAGCGCGTCGGAGGAGGCGTCGCACACCAGCGGAACCCCTGCCGGCGGCTCCGGGTCGATCGACCACTGCGTCCCGTAGATCGTGTTGTTCGAGGTGAAGTGAAGGTAGGCGGCGTCCGGGTCGAGGTCCAGCTCGCCTTGCGCCGGCACGCGATCGAAGGCGCTCGACTCGGTCGAGCCCGCGACCCGTACGCGGCCGGACTTCTGCGCCTCCTTGAGGGCGGCCTTGGACCAGTGGCCGCTCAGGACGTAGTCGGCCGAGGCGCCGGCTGCCCTCAGGTTCGCAGGAACCGTGGCGAACTGCAGCGTGGCGCCGCCTTGCAGGAAGAGCACCGCGTGGTCGCCGCCGACGGCGAGCAGCGAGCGCAGGTCGGCCTCCGCCTTCTGGATGATCGCCTCGAAGGCGGCCGAGCGGTGGCTCATCTCCATCACCGACATGCCGGTGCCTGCGTAGTCGAGCAGCTCCGCCTGCACGCGCTCGAGCACGGGGACCGGCAGCACGGCCGGGCCGGCCCCGAAGTTGTGGACCCGCTTCACGATCGTGGTCGTCGTCATAGCCGCCTATGCTACCCCGGCGGGACCGGGATTCCCGCTCTTCTGCCATGAAACCTTTTGACCGCCTTCATCGTCTTGAACGGGTAAGGACCGAGACTGGGGGCCGGGTGGCCGGCGAGGGCCGACCGACCGGGAGTTTGCGATGGAGGAGTTCCGCACGGTGGGAGGAGGCGCGAGCCTCAAGACCCTGGTGGACGCGTACGAGCGGCGCATCATCGAGGAGACACTGCGCAGCACCGGCGGGAACCAGCGCCGTGCGGCGCGCGCGCTGGGCGTGCTGCCGACGACGCTGCACGAGAAGATGAAGCGCCTCGGCTTGATCCGCCGGACCGAGCTGCCGATCGGCGAGCCGATCGCGCTCGCCGGCTGAAGCCGCCGGGCGCGGGCGCTCAGCCCTCCAGCGAGAACATCAGCAGCAGCGTTCGCTGAAGCGCGGGGCCAGGGCCTGCCCCGGGCAGCTTCGCGCAGTCGTTGTCGTCCGAGACCAGGTAGACGAGCGTGCGTCCTGCGTCGTCCTCGCGGGCGTCGACGCCCTCGAAGTTGTCGACCGTCAGCGGCGCCTCGATGGCGGCGATCTCCCTGGGGTGCAGCGCGCCGCGGCCCTCCAGGTCGGCCCGCCCGAGCCGCACGATGCGGCTGCCGATCGGCGGGAAGCGCCGCTCCAGGACCAGGACGTCGCCCCCGGGCAGCCGCGTGGCGCCGGTCGGACGGAACGGCTCGTCCGCCCAGCCGCCCCGGAACACCAGCGGGTAGCGGCGCTCCAGCCAGCCGTCGCCGTTGCCGATCCAGGCCGGCACGTCGAGCGACGCGCCGCGCCGCGTCTCGCACACGAGCAGTCGCCGCGAATCGTCGACCATCGCCATCGTCTCGATGCCGCCGTTCGAGCCGCAGCCCGCCAGGCCGGGGGGCACCGGCACGTTGTGGGCGGGGCCCGCGAAAGGCGGGTCCAGGGCGTAGGCCCAGATGCGCGGCTTGCCCTCGAAACCGACCTCGAGAGCCTCGCCGTGCACGTCGAGGCTCTCCGAGTCCCGCTCACCCAGCTCCAGGGCCTGCCCGTCCGGACCGACGAGGTCGATCATCCGCGGCTCGGACAGCCCCTGCAGGCGCCCGTCGAGGCCGTACGACAGCGTGGCCGTGAAGCCGCGGCCGCAGTCGGACACCGCGCGCAGCACGAGCCCGTCGGCGCTGACGCGCAGGTCGGAAAGGCCGCCGAAGCGCGGGTCGCCCGAGCGCAGCCAGAGGCCGCCGCGGAAGCGCAGGGCACCCAGCCGGTCGCGGCCGGGATCCCGCGGATCGAGCGGGACCGGCGTCACGGCGACGGTCAGGGGCGAATCGGGGCGGGGCCCGGAGGCGAGGCCGGTGAACGCAGCCGCCACCGCGAGCAGCGAAACGAGGAGGCAGACGAGCCATAGCCAGCGGCCGGTGCGTCTCGAGCTGCGCCTGCCCATCGGGTGATCATAGTGTCAGGCGCCTCCGGGTCACTACCTGCCGGGACCCGGACGAACTCCGGGAGAGGCCGATCCCTCTCCCGGAGAAAGAGCCGGTCCGCGGTCCGGGCCTGGGCCGCTCAGTAGCACCAACAGTCGTCCCAGTAGCCGTCGTCGTAGTTGTCGCCTGCGGCAGCCGCGATCACCACGATCCCGGCCACCAGCAGCAGCACGCCCACCAGCACCAGCGCGCTGTCGCCTCCGCCGTGGCCGGCGGCCACGTCCTTCGCCTGGGTCGCGCGGGCCGAGAGCTCCGCGAGCTCGCGGTCGCTGAGGTGCGGCACGGCCGCCCGCAGGCGGTCCGGGTCGGCGCCCAGCGCGCGCGCCCTCGCCCGCGCGTCCTGCGTGGCGAGCGCGTCCTGGAAGAGCTTCACGCGCTGGTCGCGGGTCTGCGCGCTCTCGAGGAGGCGGCGCGCGACCTGGCCCTGGTCGACGACGTGCCGGGGCGCGGCTTCGGGCATCGCGTACAGGGCCGGCGTGGCCACCTGGCACAGGCCGAGGCTCATCCCGACGGCGAGAGCGCGGCCCCACGGCGTGTGTGCGATCACGTCACCTTCCTCCTGGCGAGCCGGGTCGGACCGCTCACAACGAGCGGGGCGGCGCGCCGACATCGCGGGGTGCAAGCCGCGAGCCACTCGCGGACCACTCGCGGCCGCGCCCGCAACGCCTTGTCCCGGCGTCAGAAAGCGCTGCGGCGCGAGGCGCCCCGCCCGCCTGCGGGCCGCCCGCTGTTCTCTCCCGAGGACACCGCGCAGCATCGCGAGTAAGATCCCGGGATGCGGAACCTGGGCGGAATCGTGTTGCTGCTCGGAGTCCTGGGGTTCTTCTACGCGTCGTCCCAGCTCAGCGACCTCGAGCCCGTGCCCCAGGGCCTCAGTATCCGCGAAGGGCTCGCCTACCCCGCGGGCCGCTGGGAGATGGCGCGCTACGGCTGCGCGGCGGCGGCCGGCTTCGGGCTGCTGATGGCGCTGTTCCCCAAGGGGCGATAGGGCCGCTTGCGGAGGATCTGCGTCTTCTGCGGCTCGAGCCGCGGCAACGACCCGCGCCACGCGGAGGCTGCGGCCGCGCTCGGGCGGCTCCTCGCCACGCGGGGCCTCGGCCTCGTGTTCGGCGGCGGCGCGGTCGGCCTCATGGGGGTCCTGGCCGACCACGCGCTGGCCGCCGGCGGCAGCGTCACCGGCGTCATCCCGCACGGGCTCGCGGCACGGGAGCTCGCCCACCGCGGCGTGGCGGACATGCGGGTCGTGTCCACCATGCACGCGCGCAAGGCCCTGATGGCCAGCCTCGCCGACGCCTTCGTCGCGCTGCCCGGCGGCATGGGCACGCTCGACGAGCTGTTCGAGGTGGCGACCTGGAGCCAGCTCGGCATCCACCGCAAGCCGGTCGGGGTGCTGAACGTGGGCGGCTACTACGACCCGCTCGTCGGCCTGCTCGACCACGCGGCGGCGGCGGGGTTCGTCACGGTCGAGGGCCGGGGCCTGCTGGTGATCGACTCGGATCCCCTGCGCCTGCTCGACCGCCTGGCCGCGCACGAGCCCCCCGCGGCGCCGGCGTGGACGACACCTCCCGAGGCCTGAGCGCCCGCCAGGGCGCTCGTCCTCGGAGCGCGCCTCAGTGCGCCGCGCCGATCCCGTCGCCGGCCGGCTCGGCGGCGTCCGGCACGCTGGCCAGGTGGGCCATCGACGGCGGCAGGCGCCGCGGCGGCACGACCACGGGCGCGGACTCGGCGGGGACGCGGCGGATCGGGATCAGGTAGCTGCGGCCGGCCCGCAGCCGCGTGGAGCGCAGGCCGTTCGCGGCGCGGATGGCCGCGACGCTCGTGCCGTAGCGGGCGGCGAGGTGCCCCAGCGTCTCGCCGCGCCCGACCCGGTGCTTGATGCGCGGCGGCGGGACGACACCTTCCCGCACCAGGTCCGGGTAGACGATCCGGCCGTGCTCCTGCGCCTGCGGGTTGAAGAACCGGACGTGCATGTGGTTCTTGTGCCGGCGCTCGTGCTGGATGATGCCCTTGCGCCCGTCGCCCAGCCGCCCGAAGACGTCGCGCAGCCAGCCGACGTCCTCCTGCTCCTCGTCGCGCGCGTACGCGTAGAGCACGGCGATCAGCGAGCGGTCCACGAAGATGCGGTCGACGTCGGTCTCGGTGATCAGGGCCCGGACGAGCGCCCACGTGCGCGGCAGGTCGAGGTCCCGCTGGCGTGCGGCCGCGAAGTCGCCCGCCTCGCCGGCGGCGTAGTAGAAGCCGACGTCCGCGTCGCGTCCCGCCTGGTGCGAGCGGTGCCGGTTCAGCCGGCCGCCGTCGGGACGGCTGATGTCCCCGATCACGACCCGCGGCGAGCCCGGGAAGCGGGCCTCGACCGCCTCGATCGCGGTGACGAGGGACTCGATCGTCTCCGCGGTGCCGTAGGACTCGAGCGGGTTGCGGACCTTCCAGTACGGTCCCGCGGGGAACGGCAGCGGGTTGACCAGCAGGCCGGCGTCCGGGCTGCCGATCGAGAGCGGCCCGAGGTCCGCCGGGTTGCGCTCTGCCAGCGTCAGCAGCGACTCGGCGTCGGCGGGACCGGGATCGGCCTGGATCGGGTCGGGCGCCAGCTCCGCGACGGACGGCTCCACGCGGGACGAGACGAGAGCCGCCGCGGGAACGGGCGCTGCGTCGTCCGCCAGCGCACGCAGCGCGGGCGCTAGCAGCAGCAGGACGAAGGCCGCCGCCCGGCACCGGCGCGCCGCGACCCACTCGTTTCCTCTCATGGCACGTCGCCTCGCCTCTCTCTCAGGCACCCGGCGACGTACCGGGTGAGTCGAGCCGGGGAGCATTGTGCCAGAAAGTCGCGCGCTGCGTGCCGGGAAAGTCGGCCGGGCGCGGCCGGTCAGTGCTTCAGCACGCGGACGAGGTCGCTCCAGTCGTCCGTCCACACGACGGGCGTCGAGCGATCCGGCGGCGGCAGACTGGCCGCGCCGATCAGCTCGTCCTCGAGCGGCGCCCGATCGCGTGCGACGAGCACCCAGTCCGACGACCACAGCGTCCCGTTCTCGTGGGAGGGGACGTGCAGCGCCACCAGCCCGAGCCGGGCCGCCGCGCCGCGCACCACGGGCTTGAGGTCCACGTAGCGGTTCGTGACCTGCACGGCGATCACGCCGCCCGGGCGCAGGTGGCGCTCGTACCCGGCGAACGCCTCGACGGTCAGCAGGTGGACCGGGATCGCGTCGCTGCTGAACGCGTCGAGCACGAGCACGTCCAGCCCCTGCGGCGGCTCGCGCTCCAGCGCCAGGCGCCCGTCCCCGAGGCGGACGCTCACCTCGCCGGCCGCCTCGCTTAGGTAGCGGAAGACCGGCGAGCGGCCCTGCGACAGGCGGGCCACCTCGGGATCCAGCTCGAAGAAGCGGAACACGTCCCCGGGCCGGCTCCAGGCCGCGAGCGTGCCGACGCCGAGGCCCACGATGCCGACGCGCAGCGGCTCGCCCGCGAGCCGCCGCGGGTGGCGGCGAATCGCGAGGCCGACCCCGCTCGAGGGACCGAAGTAGGTCGTCGGCTCGCGGCCGCGCTCGGGGTCCTTCAGCTGCAGCCCGTGCGCGGTGCGCCCGTGGAGCAGCTTCAGCTGCTCGTCCGGCCCGTCGGCGTTCTCACGCACCACGCGCAGCACGCCGTAGAAGCCGCGCCGGGCCAGGACGAGGCCTTCCCGCGCCGAGGCGACGTCCACCGCGAGCCAGGCGAGGAGCACGATCAGCGCGGCCGTCGTCGCGATCGCAGCCCGCAGCGCCACGACCCGATCCCGGCCGACGCGCAGGCCGGAGGCCGGGTCGACGGCCCAGGCGAGGGCCACCATCGCCGGACCGGCGAAGATGCCGAGCTGCAGCTCCCAGTAGCCGTCGAACACGCGCGGCGCCACGAGCGCGTTCAGCAGGCCGCCCAGCACGCCGCCCGTGGCGACCACCAGGTAGAAGCCGGTCAGGCGCGCCGGCGCCGGCCGCCTGCGCACCAGCTCGCCGTGTCCAGCCATGCCGTACACGAAGAGCACGAACGACCACAGCGCGATGCGCTGGCCGGCGCCGAGCGAAAGCGAGCGCTGCAGCCCGAAGCAGGCCGCCACGGCCGCCGCGGCGAGCGCGGGAGCCAGGACGAGGCGCGAGGCGAGCCGGGGCCAACCGAAGCACAGCACGAACGACAGCAGGTAGAGGGCGAGCGGGAGCATCCACAGCAGCGGGACGGCCGCGACCTCCTGCGTCAGGTGGCTGGTGACGGCGAGCAGCATGACCGAGGGAAAGGCGCTCAGCCCGAGCCACAGCCAGACGAGCCCCGCGGAGCGCGGTGGCGGGACGGTCGTGGCCGCGACCCGCAGGGCGGGCGCGCGGCCCGCAGCCAGCGCGCAGGCAGAGACGCCGAGCGCGAACAGCGCGAAGGCCGCGCACCACAGCCAGCCCTGCAGGCGGACGCTCGCGAAGGGCTCGATCAGCAGCGGGTAGCCGACGAGGCCGACCAACGAGCCCAGGTTCGACAGCGCGAACAGCCAGAACGGCGAGGCGCACGGCAGCAGGCGCGCGAGCCACGCCGAGAGCAGCGGGCTGGTCGCCGCCAGGACGACGAACGGCAGCCCGACCGACGAGATGAGCAGGCCGAGCGCGGTCGCGACCGGCGGGTCCCCGGGCAGCGGCCGCGCGCCCTCGCCAGGCGTGACGGGCGAGGGCCAGGACGGGCCCCGCCAGGCCAGCAGGCCGAGCGCGAGGGCCACGAGCAGGAGGTGCAGGTCGCGCTGGCGGCGCGGCGAGGCGCACCCCGCGAGCAGGTGCGCCCACGCGTAGCCGGCGAGCAGCGCGGCCTGGAAGAACAGCTGGCAGGTCGTCCACAGCGCCGAGGTGCCGCCGAACCAGGGCAGCAGCCGCTTGCCGAGCAGCAGCTGCACGGAGAAGAGCAGGAACGCGCTCGTGCCCACGGTCGCCGCGAACAGGGCCCCCTGGTACGCGGGCGCGGCTCGTGTCGTTTGCGGGTCGCTCACGGTGCGGCCTAATCTTATGGGCTTCCATGACCCGCCCGCCGATCGTCCGGCTCGAGAGCGTCAGCAAGGACTACCGGGAGGGCGACGAGTCGCGCCACGTGCTGCGCGAGACCAGCGCGACGCTGCCCGAGGGCGAGCTGGTGGCGATCCGCGGGCGCAGCGGCAGCGGCAAGAGCACGCTGCTCAACTTGATCGCCGGGATCGAGCTGCCCACGTCCGGCGAGGTCTGGGTGGCCGGCAGCTGCCTCAGCCGCCTCTCCCCGGCCGCGCGCACGATCTTCCGGCGCGACCAGCTCGGCTTCGTGTTCCAGTTCTTCAACCTCGTCCCGACGCTGACCGTGCTCGAAAACGTGCAGCTGCCGGCGGAGCTGGGCGGGCTCGCGCCGCGGGCGGCGGCGGAGAGGGCGCGGGCGCTCCTGGCCGAGGTCGGGCTCGAGGCTCGCGAGCGCTCGTTCCCCGACCGGCTCTCCGGCGGCGAGCAGCAGCGGGTGGCGATCGCCCGTGCGCTGGTGCAGCAGCCGCGGCTGCTGCTGGCGGACGAGCCCACCGGCAACCTCGACGACGCGACCGGGCGCGCCGTGATGGCGCTGCTCACGAGCCTCACGCGCGCGCGGGGGGGCACGCTGGTGCTGGTGACCCACAGCCTGGAGATCGCGAAAGACGCGGACCGCGTGCTCGCGATCGAGGAGGGCCGGCTGGTCCCGCTCGCGGCGGCCGGGGCGCCCCTCTGAGGACCGCGTGACCCGCACCCTGCTGCTCACCGGGCTGCGCGACCTCGCGCGGCGCCCGCTGCACACGGGCCTGATGGTGCTCGGGGTGGCGCTCGGGGTGGCGGTCGTGCTGGCGATCGACCTGGCGAACGCCAGCGCCCGGCGCGGCTTCGAGCGCGCCAGCGAGGCGGTGACCGGGCGCGCGACCCACCAGGTGCTGGGCGGGCCCGGCGGCCTGCCGCAGGACGTGTTCCGCCGCATCCGCACGGAGGCCGGGCTGCGCTCGAGCACGCCTGTCGTCGAGGGTCACGCCATCGCGGTCGACCTCGACCGCCAGCCGCTGCGCGTGCTCGGCCTCGATCCCTTCTCCGACGCTCCCTTTCGCACGCAGCTCGGCGGCGGCCCGCTCGACCAGCCGGGCCTCGCGCGCCTGCTCGTCGACCCGCGGGCGGCCGTGGTCGGCGCGGCGCTGGCGGCGCGCTACGGGCTGCACGTCGGCTCGCCGCTGCGCCTCTCGCTGCAGGGCCGCCTCGAGACGCTGGAGGTGGCGGGCATCGCTCACGCGGGCGACCCCGAGCAGGACACGGCGCTCGAGACGGTCGTGCTGATGGACGTGGGCGCGGCGCAGTCCCTGTTCCGGCTCGGCGACCGCCTGACGCGGGTCGACCTGATCGCGAGCGGGGACGAGCTCCGGCGTCTCGCGCCCCTGCTGCCAGCGGGCACGCACATCGCGCGGGCGAGCGAGCAGGCCGCGACCGTGGGCCAGCTGGCCGACGCGTTCCAGCTCAACCTGACGGCGCTCAGCCTGCTCGCGCTCGTGGTCGGCATGTTCCTGATCTACAACACCGTGATGTTCGGCGTCGTGCAGCGCCGGGCCGTGATCGGCACGCTGCGCCTGCTGGGCGCGACGCCGGGGCAGGTGTTCGCGCTGGTGCTGCTCGAGACCGCGGCCGCGTCGGCGCTGGGCTGTGCCTTCGGCATCGCGGGCGGCTTCCTCCTCGCGCAGGGCGCCGTCCGGCTCGTGACGCGCACGATCAACGACCTGTACTTCGTGCTCGCCGTCTCGGGCGCACCGCTGACGGCGCCGGCCGTGCTCGAGGCGATCGCGCTCGGGCTCGGGGCGGGCGTACTGTCGGCCGCCGCGCCGGCGCTCGAGGCGGCGCGGGTCGAGCCGGTCGAGGCGCTGCGCCGCAGCTCGTTCGAGTCGCGCGCGAGGCGGCTCGTGCCCCGGGTCGCGGTGGCGGGCGCGCTCGTCGCGGCCGCCGGCGGGGCGCTGCTGCTGGTGGCGACCCGCTCGCTCCTCGCCAGCTTCGCGGGCCTGTTCGCGATCGTGCTCGGCTTCGCCCTCGTGGTGCCGCTCGCCACGGTCGGCGCCATGCGGCTGGCCGCGCCCGTGGCGGGACGGCTGGCGGGCACCCTGGGCCGGCTGGCGGTGCGCACGGTGGCGCGCTCGGTCAGCCGCACGGGGGTCGCGATCGCGGCGCTCGCCGTCGCGGTCTCGGTGACGATCGGCGTCGGGCTGATGATCGCCAGCTTCCGCTCGACGGTCGCCAACTGGCTCGAGCTGACGCTGCGCGCCGACCTGTTCGTGCGCCGCGCCGTCGGCAGGCGGGGCGCGCGCCTTCCCCACGCTCCCGCCCGACCTGCCGGCGCGCGTGGCGGCCGTGCCGGGCGTCGCCTGGGTCGAGAGCTTCCGCTCCGTGCGCGTCGCGAGCCCGCTGGGCGACGTGAACCTCTCCGTGGCGGACCCGCGCCGCGCCCGCGACACGCGGCTCTACCGCTTCGCCGAGGGCGACCCGGCGGGCGCCTGGGACAGGGTGCGCGCCGGCGCGGTGGTCGTCACGGAGCCGTTCTTCTTCCGCCACCGGCTGCCGGCGCACGGCGCGTCCGTGACGCTGATGAGCGACCGCGGGCCGGTCAGCTTCCCCGTGGCCGGCGTCTTCTACGACTACGCGAGCGAGCAGGGCACCGTGTTCATGGCGCGC
The DNA here is from genome assembly GCA_963831755.1 of uncultured Acidobacteriota bacterium. Taxonomy (GTDB): domain Bacteria; phylum Acidobacteriota; class Vicinamibacteria; order Fen-336; family Fen-336; genus DATBSL01. Next base: position 234,519 of record CAWHRC010000022.1, on the reverse strand, counting down.
AACGTCTACGAGCGGTACTGGGACGACCGCGGGGTGTCGTCCGTCGGCGCGCACCTGCGAGAGGACGCCTCGATCGACGGCGTGACGCGCGCGCTGCGCGCCGCGCTCGCCGGCACGGAGCTGCAGGTGATCCCCAACCGCACGCTGCGCCGCCAGGCGCTGCGGGTGTTCGACCGTACGTTCGCGCTCACTCGCTCGCTGCGGCTGCTCGCGGTCGTGGTCGCCTTCATCGGCGTGTGGAGCGCCCTGATGGCCCTCCAGGTCGAGCGCACGCGCGAGCTGGCGACGCTGGCGACGCTCGGGCTGCGCGAGCGGCAGCTGTGGGGGCTGACGCTGCTCGAGACGGGCCTGATGGGTGCTTTGGCGGGTGTGCTCTCGCTGCCGCTCGGCTGGCTGCTCGCCGTCGTCCTGGTGTACGTGATCGACGTGCGCTCGTTCGGCTGGACCATGCGCCTCGAGCTCGACGGCTGGCTGTTCGCGCAGGCGTTCGCCCTGAGCGTGGCCGCCGCCCTGCTGGCCTCCGTGTACCCGCTGTTGCGCCTGCGCCGCCTCTCGCTGGCCGCGGCGCTGAGGCAGGAGTGAGGGCGGCAGCCGGGCAGCGCGCGGGCGGCGCCTGGCGCGTCGCGCTGTCGGCGGCGGCCGTCGCGCTCGCCCTGCTGGCGCTGCGACCGCTCGCGCGCCCGGGCCCGGTCGCCTCCCCGGGAACGAGGCTCGAGCTCGGCCCCGCCCCGGGCCTGTCGGGCTTCGCGCGCGCCTTTGAACCGCGTCCGTTCTCGCTGCCACGCGACCACGGGCCGCACTACGAGTACCAGACCGAGTGGTGGTACTTCACGGGCAACCTCGCTACGGCGGATGGGCGTCGGCTCGGCTTCCAGCTCACGTTCTTCCGCCGCGGCCTCTCCCCCGGCCCGCCGCCGCCGGGACCCGGTCTCGCGTCGAACCAGGCCTACCTCGCGCACCTCGCCGTCACCGACGTCGAGGAAGGGCGCCACCGGGCCGTCGAGCGCCTCGCGCGCGGGGCGGACGGCCTGGCGGGCGCCGGCGGCGACCCCGTCTCGGTGTGGCTCGAGAACTGGCGGGCGGGCTGGGACGGCGGCTCGTGGCAGCTGGCGGCCGAGGACGCCGCGAGCGGCCTCTCCCTGCAGCTCGTGCTGCGCCCCACGAAAGCTCTCGTGGCGCAGGGCGACCGCGGCGTCTCGCCGAAGAGCAGTCGCCCCGGAAACGCGTCGTACTACGTGAGCTACACGCGCATGGCGGCTTCCGGCCGGATCGGGCTGCCCGAGCGCCAGCAGGACGTGGCCGGCGCCGCGTGGTTCGACCACGAGTGGAGCACGAGCGCCCTCGGCGAAGACGCCGTCGGCTGGGACTGGTTCTCGCTGCAGCTCGACGACGGCCGGGAGCTGATGCTGTTCCGGATCCGCCGCCCGGACGGCGGCGTCGAGCCCGTCTCGTCCGGCACGCTGGTGCAGGCGGATGGGCGCACGGCTCGCCTCGCGCGCGACGACGTGCGGCTCGAGGTGCTGCGGCGCTGGACGAGCCCCGCCACGGGCGCGCGCTACCCCGCCTCGTGGCGTGTGCTGGTCCCGGCCGGGCAACTGGACCTGTCGGTCGAGCCGCGGCTCGACGACCAGGAGCTGCGGGCCTCCTTCGTCTACTGGGAGGGCGCCGTCCGCGTCTCGGGCACCGGTGGCGGCCGCCAGCTGTCCGGACAGGGCTACGTCGAGCTGACCGGCTACGGCCGATCGTTGCGCGGCGCCTTCTGAGGGCCTGGAGACGCGCTGTCTCAGCGCACGTTGACGGGGATCTCGACCTGCGCGGTCCCCCTGCGGCACCACGCCTCGCGCTGCGAGCAGTAGAAGAAGACGACGTTCGCCTTCACGAGCTGCTCGCCGCGAGGCGCCGCGGGCGCGATCGCGACCGGGAACAGCACCGGGTGCGCCAGGTCGAGATACCTGGCCGTGAGGGGGTCGTAGTCCGGCACCTGGCTCGACGCCGGCGGCTGCTTGTCGACCAGGACGAACTGCGCCAGGTCGAGCTTCAGCCGGGGCGCCGGCGACTCGTTGACGCGGACGTCGGGGTCGAGTGCGCGGAAGCTGACGGCCACGCGCGCCGGCGCTCCCGGCTTGCGCGCCGGGACGAACGAGGCCACGACGTCGAAGTGCCGCAGCGGGCCGGCCTCGGCGAGGGCCGGCAGGAGCACGAGCAGGGAGACGAGCCGCCTCATGCTTCGATCATAGCGAAGCTCGACGGCGCGACCATGTTCCGCGGGGGCGCAGTCGGCTCGGACGTGGCAAAAGAGTGTGAAGCCGGGCGGAGCGGCCCGCCTGCACGCTAAGATTACCGCCCGTGATCCTGGAGATTCAGCAAGAACTGGCCGGCGCCGCGCGCGAGGCCGCGCGCGAGGCGTTCGGAATCGAGCTGGAGGCCGTCGCGTTCCAGTACCCGCCGCGGGTGGAGCTGGGCGACGTGGCGCTGACGGCTCCCTTCGACCTCGCCAAGAGGCTCCGGCGCAAGCCGCGCGAGATCGCCGAGGCGCTCGCCGCGCGGCTGGCCCGGGCGCCCGGGGTGGCCCGCGCCGAGGTCGCCGGCGGCGGCTACCTCAACCTGTACCTCGAGCGCGGCGCCGCCACCCGGCGGCTGCACGAGGCGCTCGCCGGCGGCTGCCGGGCGCCCGCGCAGCCCGGACACGTGATCGTCGAACACACCTCGATCAACCCGAACAAGGCCGCGCACATCGGCCACCTGCGCAACGCCTGCCTGGGCGACACGTTCGTGCGCCTGCTGCGCCACCGCGGCCACGACGTGGGCGTTCAGAACTACATCGACGACACCGGCGTGCAGGTGGCCGACGTGGTGGTCGGCTTCCAGCACATCGAGCACCGGTCGCTGCCGCAGCTCGAGGCGATCGACGGCAGGTTCGACTACCACTGCTGGGACCTGTACGCGCGCGTGGGCGACTTCTACGCGGCCGACCCGCGCAACAAGGAACTGCAGGCGGAGGCGCTGCACGCGATCGAGCAGGGCGGCAACGACACCGCCCGCCTGGCCGAGCGGGTGGCCGCGCGCATCGTCGAGTGCCACCTCGCCACGATGGCGCGCCTGGGCATCCGCTACGACCTGCTGGCGCACGAGAGCGACATCCTGCGCCTGCACTTCTGGGACCGGGCCTTCGAGCTGCTGCGCCAGCGCGGCGCGATCCGCCAGGAGGCGGCGGGCAAGAACCAGGGCTGCTGGGTGCTGCCGATGGGCGAGGGCGAGGAGAGCGCGATCGACGAGGACAAGGTCATCGTGCGCTCGAACGGCACCGTCACCTACACCGGCAAGGACATCGCGTACCAGCTGTGGAAGCTCGGCGCGCTCGACCGCGACTTCCGCTACCGCGCGTACCGCCGCGAGGCGGACGGCCACGTGCTGTGGACGACGACCAGCGGCGAGGGCGAGCCGGGCGCGCCGCGCTTCGGCCACGCCAGCGCCGTCTACAACGTGATCGACGTGGGCCAGTCGTACCCGCAGCGGGTGGTGAAGGCGGGCGTGGCGGCGCTCGGCCACGCCGAGGGCGCCGCGGGCTCGCACCACCTGGCCTACGAGAAGGTCGTGCTCTCGCCGGCCACCGCCCGCGCCCTGGGCTACGACGTTGCCGAGGAGGAGGCCGCCGTCAAGGTCTCCGGGCGCAGGGGGCTGGGCGTCAAGGCCGACGACCTGCTCGACGCGCTGGAGGCGAAGGCGCGGGCCGAGGTCGCGGCGCGCGATCCCGGGCGCGACGCCGCGGCGCGTGAGGCGACCGCGCGCGCGGTGGCGACCGGAGCCCTGCGCTACTTCGTGCTGCGCTTCTCGCGCACCCGCGTCATCACCTTCGACATGGAGGAGGCGCTCGCCTTCACGGGCGAGACCGGCCCCTACGTGCAGAACGCGGTCGTGCGCGCCCGCAACATCTTCGGCAAGCTCGAGGCCGAAGGCCACTCCGTGCCCGCCCTGCTGCAGCGCGCCCGCGCGGCGGGCCTGGAGCGCTTCCTCGAGGGCGAGGAGGGCGACGAGGTCTGGTCGCTGCTGTTGCTGATGGCGCGCAGCGAGGAGGTCGCCGAGCAGGCCATCCGCGCCGAGGACGTGGCGCTCGTGGCGAAGCACGCGTTCGCCGTGGCGCAGGCCTTCCACTCCTACTACCAGAAGCCCCGCTACTCGCTGCTGCACGCCGAGAGCGAGGACCTGCGCGCCTGCCGCACGCTGGTCGTCGACGCCTTCGTCCGCCAGATGCAGGTCCTGCTGGAGCTGCTCGGGATCCCCGTGCCCGAACGCATGTGAAGCGCCCGCTGATCGGCGTCACCCTGGGAGACGGCGGCCGGCGGGGCTTCCACGCGCTGCGCGAGGACTACGTCCGCTCGCTGGAGCAGGCCGGCGCGCTGCCCGTGCTGCTGGCCCCCGTCCGGCCCGAGGACGCGCCCGCGCTCGTCGCGCGGCTCGACGGCCTACTGCTCTCGGGCGGCGCCGACGTCGACCCCGCGCTCTACGGCCAGCGGCCCCGTGCGAAGCTCGGCCGGGTCGAGCGCCGGCGCGACGACTTCGAGCTGGCCCTGGTGCGCGAGGCGTTGCGGCGCGACCTGCCGCTACTCGCCATCTGCCGCGGACAGCAGGTGTTAAACGTTGCGACGGGGGGAACACTCCTGCAGGACATCCCGTCAGAATTGGAGGGTGCAGGCGAGCACGACGCGCCAGGGCCCCGTTGGCAGGTGTCGCACGACGTCCGGCTGCTTCCGCACGCGCGCCTGCGCTCGATCCTGGGACAGGAAACGGTGGCCGTGAACAGCTTCCATCATCAGGCGGTCGACCAGCCGGGTGAGGGCGTGGAGGTCGTCGGCCGCTCTCCCGCGGACGGCGTGATCGAGGCCATCGAGGTCCCGTCGCGGCGCTTCGTGGTCGCCGTGCAGTGGCACCCGGAGTCGTTCTGGAGCCGGCGCGTCTCCTTCCAGGCCCTCTTCGACGCGCACGCCGAGGCCTGTCGCTCGTGATCCCGGACCTCGCCGTCTCGCTGCTGCTGGCTGGCGGGGCCCGCACGCCGGCAGCCGCGCCCAGCTCGGTGAAATGGGAGCGGAACTTCGAGGAGGCGTCGCGCAAGGCGCGCAAGGCCGCCAAGCCCGTGATCGTCGACTTCTGGGCCGACTGGTGCGGCTGGTGCGAGCGTCTCGACCGCACGACCTACGCCGACCCGTTCGTCGCGCGCAAGGCTCAGGACTTCGTGGCGGTGAAGGTGAACACGGAAGGCTCGCGTCGGGACGTCGACGTCGCCACGAGGTACGAGGTGAACACGCTGCCGACGATCCTGTTCCTCTCGCCGGAGGGCCGCCAGCTGATGCGGGTCAACGGCTACCAGGGCCCGGGCCAGTTCCCCCGCACGCTCGACGACGCGCTCGCGATCGCGCGGCGCGTGATCGCGCTCGAGGAGACGCTCTCGCGCAGCCCCGACGACGCCGGGGCGCTCGCCGCGCTCGGCGCCCACCAGTTCGACACCGGCCAGCGCTACTACTCCCAGCAGTGCCTGGACGAGGCCCGCGAGCTGCTCAAGCGCGCCGTCGCGCACGACGCCGAGGAGCCGCTCGAGGAGCGCCGGCACACGCGGCTGCTGCTCGCGATCCTGCACAACATCGACCGCAACTTCGCCGAGGCCGAGCGGCTGGTCAAGGACGCGCTCTCGCTGGGGCCGCGCGGCGAGGATGAGCCCAAGCTGCTCTTCCTGCTCGGCCGCACCTACGTGTCGTGGGGACGACAGGACGAGGGCGCCGCGACCATGGAGATCATCGTGCGCCAGTACCCGCAGAGCCCGCTGGCCCAGAAGGCGCGCGACACGCTGACCAGCCTGCGCCCGCACTAGCAGCAGCCGAACACGAATCCCTTCAGCCTGCTAAAGCCCGACCGAGCTCAGGAACTCGCGCAGCACGCGCAGCAGCTCGCGCGGCTTCTGCTCCTGGGGCAGGTGCCCGCAGCCCGCGATCGTCACCAGCCGGGCACCGGCGATCGCCGCCGCGAAGCGCGAGGCGTCCGCGACCGGGATCCAGTCGTCCTCGCGCCCCCAGACGACCAGGGTGGGGGCGCGCACGCCCGGCAGCGCGTCCTGCACGGCGCCGTAGCGCTGCTCGAGCGAGACGCCGAGCGAGCTGAAGGCGGCGGCCGACCCGGGCTGGCGCATGGCCTGCAGGTACTCGGCGACCCGCTCGTCCGTCACGAGGCGCCTCTCGCGCAGCACGTCGCGCAGGGCGAGCTCGACGAACAGCCGCTGCCCCGGCAGGCGCGCCAGCAGGCCGCCGAGCGGCGACATGGCCATCCGCACGAAGAACGGCCGCTCGCCCGGCCTCAGTCGGAAGCCCGCCGCGTCCACCAGCACGAGCGCGCTCGCCCGCTCCGGCCACCGGCTGGCCAGGATCGCAGCCGTCGCGCCGCCCATGCTGCTGCCCACCAGGGCCGCCGAGCGGACCTGCAGCCGGTCCATCAGGCCGACGACCGCCCGCGGCAGATCCTCGATCCGAAGATCCGGCGGCCGGTCGGAGAGCCCGAACCCGGGCAGGTCGAGCGCCACGACGTCGTGGTCCACGGCGAGCCCGGCGATCACGTCCTTCCAGGTGTAGAGCGAGGAGCCGAAGCCGTGGAGGAGCACGACCGAGGGGCCGCGGCCCGTCCGCACGAAGCGCAGGCGGTGACCGTCGACCACCGCGAAGCGGGCTTCCAGGTGCGCGGCAGAGAGCCAGGGCAGCGGCAGAGGCGCCGCCCGGTCGTACGCGGCGAGCCCCGCGGCGCAGAGCGCCAGCGCCAGGAGCAGCGCCGCCGCCGCCTTCAGCGCGCGCCGCATCGCGCTACCCGGTCGGCTCCTCGAGCAGGCGGCGCAGCTCGGGCAGCGCCTTGGCGATCGCCTCGTCGCCCGCGGCGGCGAAGGCCGGGATGCGCTGGGGCCGCATCCAGCCCGACTCTCCGATCGGCGGCGCGATCACCAGGTCCGCCCCGGCCAGCTCGGCCCGCGTCCGGCCGCGCAGCAGCGTGAGCCCGGCGCGCAGCGCGATCGCCACGAACGAGTCGGCCGCCGGCCAGCGGCCGCCCGCGTTGCAGTCGACCGCCACCACCACGCCGTGCTCGCCCGCCAGCTCGCGCGCGCGCCGCACCGGAACCACCTCGGACACGCTGCCGTCCACCAGCCGCCGTCCCGCCAGCGCGTAGGGCGGGAAGAAGCCGGGGAAGCTGCAGGAGGCGCGCACGGCGTCGCGCACGCTGCCCGTGCTGAACACCACCGGCTCACCCGTGTCGACGTCGGTCGCGGCGCACCACCAGCGGCACGCGCAGGTCCTCGAAGCGCACGACCGGCAGCCACTCGTCGATCAGCGCGCCGAGCCGGCTCCCCGACAGCAGGCCGCCGCCCCAGCCGCGCACCCACATCCAGGGGTGCAGCTCCGAGGCCCCGGCCACGAAGCGGTCCATGTCGACGCCCGCCGCCCAAGCCGCGGCGACGAGCGCCGCCCCCGAGACCGCCGCCATGCCGGCCACGACGATGCCCTCGCGCACCAGCGCGCGCAGCACGCCGCAGTGCGCCGCAGCGTGCGCGCCGCCGCCCGACAGCGCGAGGTACACGGGCTTCACGGCCGGGCGCCGGCCTCCGCGTGTATCTCCTGCAGGCTGGTGATGTCGGTGGCGCGCTCGCGCAGCGCGCGGATCGCCCGCACGGTGGCGGCGGTCGCCGTCAGCGTCGTCACCACCAGCACGTTGTGCGCCGTCGCGCTCTTGCGGATCGCGCTGTCGTCGTAGAAGGACTCGCCGCCCAGCGGTGTGTTGAAGACGATGCGGATGCGGCCGTCCTTGATCATGTCGACCACGTTGGGCCGGCCCTCGTTGACCTTGTACACCGTCTCGACGCTCACGCCGTTGCTCGCACAGGTACTCGGCGGTGCCGCGCGTCGCCACGATCTGCAGGCCCATCTCGTGCAGCGCCCGCGCGTGGGGCAGCACGCCGGCCTTGTCGTTGTCGTTCACCGAGATGAAGACCGTGCCGGCGGTCGGCATCTGGTAGCCGGCCGCCTGCTGCGACTTGGCGAACGCGATCCCGAAGTCGTTCGAGATCCCCATCACCTCGCCGGTCGACTTCATCTCGGGGCCGAGCAGGATGTCGGCGCCGGGGAACTTCAGGAACGGGAACACCGACTCCTTGACGAAGATCCGCTTGACCGCCAGGTCCTGCGTGAGCCCCTGCTCGCGCCAGGCTGAGGCCGGCCATGATCCTGGCCGCCACCTTGGCCAGCGGCACGCCCGTCGCCTTGCTCACGAACGGTGTCGTGCGCGAGGCGCGCGGGTTGACCTCCAGCACGTAGACGACGTCGTCCTTGATCGCGTACTGGACGTTCATCAGCCCCTTGACGCCCAGCGCCAGGCCCAGCTGCCGCGTGTAGCGCCGGATCGTCTCCAGGTGCGGGGCCGTGATCTTGTAGGTCGGCAGCACCATCGCGGAGTCGCCCGAGTGGATGCCGGCCTCCTCGATGTGCTGCAGGATCCCGCCGATCACCACGCGCTCGCCGTCGCCCAGCGCGTCGACGTCCACCTCGAAGGCGTCCTCCAGGAAGCGGTCGATCAGGATCGGGTGCTCGGGCGAGGCCTTCACCGCCTCGCGCACGTACTCCTCGAGCCGGTTGGCGTCGTACACGATCGCCATCGCCCGGCCGCCCAGCACGTACGACGGCCGGACCAGCACCGGGTAGCCGATGCGGTCGGCCACCTGCTTCGCCTCGTCCAGCGAGGTCGCGGTCCCGCTCTCGGGCTGGCGAATGTCGAGCTCGCTCAGCAGCGCGCTGAAGCGCTTGCGGTCCTCGGCGACGTCGGTCGCGTCGGGGCTGGTGCCGAGGATCTTCACCCCGGCCTCGTGCAGCGGGATCGAGAGCCGCAGCGGCGTCTGGCCGCCGAACTGCACGACGACGCCCTCGGGCTGCTCCAGCTCGAGGATGTTCATCACGTCCTCGAACGTGAGCGGCTCGAAGTAGAGGCGGTCGGAGGTGTCGTAGTCGGTCGAGACGGTCTCGGGGTTGCAGTTGACCATGATGGTCTCGAAGCCCAGCTCCTTGAAGGCGAACGCCGCGTGGCAGCAGCAGTAGTCGAACTCGATGCCCTGCCCGATGCGGTTGGGGCCGCTGCCCAGGATCACCACCTTGCGCCTGCCGGTCGGCTGCGCTTCGCACTCGGTCTCGTAGGTGGAGTAGAGATACGGCGTGAAGGACTCGAACTCGGCCGAGCAGGTGTCCACGCGCTTGTAGACCGGCGCGATGCCGGCGGCCTTGCGCGCCGCGCGCACCTCCGCCTCGCTGCGCTTCGTGAGCCGGCCCAGGCGGATGTCCGAGAAGCCCATGCGCTTCGCCTCGCGCAGGAGCTCCGCGTCCTTCGCGACGACCCGGCCCTTCTGCTTCGCGAACAGCTTCGTGGTGATGCCCTTCTCCAGGTCGACGATCTGCTGGATCTGGTCGAGGAACCAGGGATCGATCCCGGTCATCCGGTAGATCTCCTCGTGGGCCCAGCCCAGGTCGAGCGCGCGCTTCACGTAGAAGATGCGGTCGGGGTCCGGGTTCAGCAGCTTCTCCTTGATCCGCGAGTCGTCGAGGTCGTCACGCGCGAAGCCGGAGACGCCCGTCTCCAGCCCGCGCAGGCCCTTCTGCAGCGCCTCCTTGAAGGTGCGACCGATCGCCATCACCTCGCCGACCGACTTCATCTGCGTGCCCAGCGCAGGGCTGGCGTCCTTGAACTTCTCGAACGCCCAGCGCGGGATCTTCACCACCACGTAGTCGATCACCGGCTCGAAGGAGGCCGGCGTCACGCGCGTGATGTCGTTCTGGATCTCGTCCAGGCGGTAGCCGATCGCCAGGAGCGCCGCGATCTTCGCGATCGGGAAGCCGGTCGCCTTGCTGGCCAGGGCGGAGGAGCGCGAGACGCGCGGGTTCATCTCGATCACGGTCATGCGCCCCGTGCGCGGGTCGACCGCGAACTGGATGTTGGAGCCGCCCGTCTCCACGCCGACCTCGCGGATGATCGCGCGCGCCGCGTTGCGCATGGCCTGGTACTCGCGGTCGGTGAGGGTCTGCGCCGGCGCGACCGTGACCGAGTCCCCGGTGTGGATGCCCATCGGGTCGAAGTTCTCGATCGAGCAGATCACCACGAAGTTGTCCGCACCGTCGCGCATCACCTCCAGCTCGTACTCCTTCCAGCCGAGCACCGACTCCTCGATCAGGACCTGGTGCACGGGCGAGAGCTCGAGGCCGCGCGCGGCGATCTCCTCGAACTCCTCGAGGTTGTAGGCGATGCCGCCGCCCGTCCCGCCGAGCGTGAAGGAGGGCCGGACCACGGCCGGCAGCCCGGTCAGCTCCAGCACCAGCCTCGCCTCCTCCAGCGTGGCGGCGAAGCCGCTCTTCGGGACCTCGAGGCCGATCCGGGCCATCGCCTCCTTGAACAGCTGCCGGTCCTCGCCCACCTCGACCGCGCGCCGGCTGGCGCCGATCAGGCGCACGCCCAGCCGGTCGAGCACGCCGCGGCGCGACAGCTCGACGGCGAGGTTCAGGGCGGTCTGCCCGCCGACGGTCGGCAGCAGCGCGTCGGGCCGCTCGCGCTCGAGGATCGCCTCCACCGCCTCGGGCGTCAGCGGCTCGACGTAGGTGCGGTCCGCGTACTCGGGATCGGTCATGATCGTCGCCGGGTTCGAGTTCACCAGCGAGACGCGGATGCCCTCCTTGCGCAGCGCCTTGATCGCCTGGGTGCCCGAGTAGTCGAACTCGCACGCCTGGCCGATCACGATCGGCCCGGAGCCGATCACCAGCACCGACTGGATCGAGGGGTCCTTGGGCACCGTCAGCGCTCCTCGCGCTGCTTGCGCATCATCGACACGAACTCCCCGAACAGGTAGTGGCTGTCGTGCGGCCCGGGGCTCGCCTCGGGGTGGTACTGCACCGAGAGCACGGGGCGGTCCCGCACCCGGAAGCCCTCCACCGTGCCGTCGTTCAGGTTGAGGTGCGTGAGCACGAACTGCGCGCTCTCGAACAGCGACGGCTCGACGCAGAAGCCGTGGTTCTGGGAGGTGATCTCGACCTGCCCGGTCTCGAGGTTCTTCACCGGGTGGTTCGCGCCGCGGTGGCCGAACTTGAGCTTGTAGGTCCTGCCGCCGCAGGCCAGGCCCAGGATCTGGTGGCCGAGGCAGATGCCGAAGATGGGCAGCGTGTCGACGAAGACCCTGGCGGCCTCGATCGCGTAGCCGCACGGCTCGGGGTCGCCCGGCCCGTTGGAGAGGAAGACGCCGTCGGGCCGCAGGGCGAGCGCCTCTCGCGCGGGCGTCGTGGCCGGCACCACCGTGACGCTGCAGCCCGCCGCGACCAGGTTGCGCAGGATGTTCTGCTTCATCCCGAAGTCGTAGGCCACCACCCGGTACGGCTGCTCGCCAGGGACGAGCGCCCCGCCCAGCGCCCCGCGCAGCACGGGCACCAGGTGACCGGCGGCGCCCTCGCTGCGCGGGTCGAAGCTCCAGGCCTCCTTGCAGGTCACCTCGCGAGCCAGGTCCAGGCCGATCATGGAGCGCGAGGCGCGGGCCTTCGCGACCAGCGAGTCGCGCTCGAGGTCGAGCGCCGAGATCACGCCGCGCTTGGCCCCGTGGCTGCGCAGGTGGCGCGTCAGCGCGCGCGTGTCGACCTCGCTGATGCCCACGATGCCGTGCTCGTCGAGGTAGCGGCCGAGCTCGCCGGAGGCGCGCCAGGACGAGACCACGGTCGAGCCCTCGCGGACCACGAAGCCCGCGACCTGGGGCCGCGCCGACTCCACGTCCTCGCGGTTCACGCCGTAGTTGCCGATGTGCGGGTAGGTCATCGTCACGATCTGCCCGGCGTACGAGGGGTCGGTCAGCACCTCCTGGTAGCCGCACAGCGCGGTGTTGAACACCACCTCGCCGGTCACCTCGCCCGCCCTGCCGAACGAGCGGCCCTCGAACAGCGTGCCGTCCTCGAGCGCGAGCCGCGCGCGCGCGCGCACCTGTGTCCTGCCTGCAGCCGTCGCCTGCGTGGCCATGGTCTCGAGCCTCAGAGTGTAGCGCGTCCGGCGGACGGCCCGTGGCCCGCAGCGCTCAGCGGATCGGCCCCATCCGGCCGGGCGGCCAGAAGCGGAACACCGCGCGGCCGTAGATGTAGCGCTCGGGCACCTCGCCCCAGCTGCGGCTGTCGTTGCTGCTGCGCCGGTGGTCGCCGAGCACGAAGTAGAAGCCCTTGCCGATCTGGGTGGCCGGGAAGCTGTCGCTGTCGCGGAAGGCGTCCGGCAGGTAGCTCTCGCGCACGGCCACGCCGTTCACCAGCAGCCGCCCCGAGCGGATCTCGACGGAGTCCCCGGGCAGCGCCACCACGCGCTTGATGAAGGACACCGACGGGTCGCGCGGGTACCAGAACACCACCACGTCGCCGCGCTCGATCGGCCGGAAGCGGTAGACGAACTTGTTGACCACGATCCGCTCGCCGTCGGAGAGCAGCGGCTCCATGCTCGTGCCCTGCACGCGGAAGGCCTGCGCCACGAAGGTGATCAGGAAGAAGCAGAACAGCACCGCGACCGAGAGGTCGTGCAGGAACTCCCACACGGCCCGCCAGGCGCGGCTGCCCGAACTGGCGCGCGCGCCCGGGCCGCCCTCGACGGCGGCGATCGCCACCTCGCCCGCCGCCGGCTCGCCCGCGTCCATCGCGCCCGGGTCCAGCGTCACCGGCCCGAGCCCCGCACCACGCGCGTCCCCGCGATGCGGTCGTGCAGCCCGCCGCCGCCGAACGCGATCGGCGCGAAGCCCACGCCCAGGCTGGCCATCCCCAGCAGGTAGCCGAGCACGCGCAGCGACGCGCAGCCGATGCCGATCGGCGAGCGCCCGTCCTCCGTCTCGACGCGCAGGTCGAGCAGCTCCTGGCCGGGGGTCGCGCCCTTCACGCTCCAGAAGTACACGTGGTAGAGCGCGCCCAGCAAGAGAGCGAGCGGCGGCAGCGTGAACGAGGCGAGCAGCGGCAGGTAGGACACGTCCGCGGGCGCGCGCGGCACGTCGCGCGCCCACCAGTACCAGGCCACCGGGGCTAGCACCACGACCTGCCCCGAGAGCACGAACACGGCGTCGACCAGGGCGGCGGCGAGGCGGCTGCCGGGCGGCGCCGGCTGCGCCGCCCGCGCGGCGCGCGACGGCGCCTCGGGGCGCCGCTCGGCGGCGGGGCGGCTGGAGGGCTCGTGCAGCGGATCGCTGGAGGGCCGCCTTCCCGCGCGCGGCTCGGGCGCCATCGCCATCGAGCCGCTGGCGACGGGCGCGGCCTCGGCCGGGGGCGAGACGGGCACGGGCCGGGTGTCCCGCCTCGCGGCCTCCGGGGGGCCCTCGACCCGCTCGCCGTCCGGGCCGAGCGTGGCCCCGCAGCCGTTGCAGAAGCGCGCGGGCAGCGGGACCGCCGTGCCGCACGAGGGGCAGACGGCCTTGGGCGGGCCGCTGGGCTGAGCCACCTGCGCACCGCACTCGCGGCAGTAGAGGTCGCCCCGGCGGTACTCGGCCTGGCAGGACGGGCAGCGCAGCGGCAGCGCCGAGGGGTGCGGCACGACCTTGCCGCTGCCCGACGGCGCCTCCTCGCGGAACAGCAGGCGCATGCTGCCGATCGCCACCAGGTCGCCGTCGCGCAGCGCGCACTCGCTGACGCGGTCGCCGTTCACCACCGAGCCGTTCGCCGAGTGGCAGTCGCGCAGGAAGAACTGCGCACCCCGGTGCTCGACGACCGCGTGACGCCTCGAGACCATGGCGTCGGGCAAGACGAGGTCGTTCGACGGGTCCCGCCCGATGGTCACGATCATCGTGCGCGAGAGCGGGATCTCGCGGCGGTTCGGCGAGGTCGGGTTGACGACGAGCTTCGCCACCTAGCCCCCGAGGAAGGTCTGCTTGAACGCGGTCATCGACTTGACCTTGGTCCCCTTGCGGGTCGCGGGCGCGTAGCGCCATCGGCGCACCGCGCTGACCACCACGTCGTCGACCACCTTGCCGCCGGACTCGAGCACCTTGACGTCCTGCACCTCGCCCGTCTCGCTGACCACGAACTGCAGCAGGACCGAGACCCGCTCGCCGGAGCGCAGGCGCGGCGCGCGGTCGGAAGGGTATGACGGCGAGTTGCCGGAGAGCTTGCGCGCCTTCACGTCGACCTCGCTCTCCTGGTAGACGCGCGCCGTGTCGACGACCTCCGGCGCCGGCGCCGGCGTCGCCGCCGGCGGCGGAGGCGCGGCGACCGGCTTGAGCCGGACCTCGACCCGGCCCCGCTGGCCGGCCACGACGTCCAGCTTGCCCGACCAGGGGAGGTGGCCGTCGAGCGTGAGCCGCAGCGAGCGCGAGCCGGCGGCGAGCGTCACGCGAGCGAGGGGCGTGCGCCCCAGGGGCTTGCCGTCGATCGTGACCGCGGCCCCGGCGGGGCTCGAGACGATCTCGGCCGTGCCGGTCGTGGGCGCGCTGCGCACGAGCTTCGCCTTCAGCTCTACCAGCGGCGCGGCCGCGCTCAGCGAGACGCGCCGGGCCTGGGCCTCGTAGCCTCGCCGCTCGAAGACGACCTCGTAGTCGCCGAGCGGCAGCTCCCGCACGTCGAGCGGTGTCTGCCCGCGTGCCTGGCCGTTGACCCGCACGCCCGCTCCCGGCGGATCGCTCTCGAGGTGCAGCGCGCCGGAGGCAGGGGCGGCGGTCGGCGGCGGCGTGGCCGGCGACGGCGGCGCGCTGCCGGACGCCGCGCCCCGAGCGGGCGACACGGCGGTCGCAGCCGCCTGCGCCCCGCCGCGCCACAGCATCAGGCCGACGACGCCCGCCGCCACGACCAGCAGCACGGCGGCGCCGGCCAGCACCCAGGCGAGCGGCAGGCCGGGCCGCGCCGGCCGCGAGGCGGGCAGCGCCTCGGTCGGCGCCGCGGCCTGCTGCACGGTGGCAGCCTCGGCTGGCGGCTCTTCTGCCGCGACGGCCGGCGCCATCAGCACGGTCGCGGCCGCTCCGGAGTCGTCCGACCCCGGGGGGGGTCGCAGGAGCACGGTCTGCGCGGCGGCCGGCTCGGGCGACGGCGCAGACGCCGGCAGCGGCAGCGCCTCCGTGGCCGGCGACGCCAGCTGCACCGTGGCGGTGGTGTCGTCTGCGGCCACTGCGGCGGGCGTGGCGCCGCGCGCGGCCGGCGAGAGCAGCACCGTCGCGGACGCTCCCGGATCCACGTCCGGCGGCGGGCCGGGATCGAGCAGCGGGGCGCTGAGCGTCACCGTAGGCTCCGTCTCCGGCGCCTGCTGCGCCAGCACGACCGTCGCCTCGCCGAGGCCGGTGAACCACGAGCCCAGGCAGTACTCGAGGTCGCGCACGAAGTCGCTCCCCCTCTGGTAGCGGTTCTCCGGCTTCTTGGCCAGCACCTTGTGGAAGACGTCGCGCCACCTCTGCGGCACGAGGCCGTTCGCCTCGAGGTCGCTCGGCTCGATCGGGTCGACGTGCACGAGCTTGTAGAGGATCGAGGTGACGTTCGCGCCCGGGAACGGCTGCAGCCCCGAGAGCATCTCGAACGCGCACACGCCCAGCGAGAAGATGTCGCTGCGGCCGTCGAGCCGCTCGCCCATCGCCTGCTCGGGCGACATGTAGGACGGCGTCCCGAGCAGCGCGCCCGCGTGCGTGATCTCGGCGTCGGCCAGCTTGGCGATCCCGAAGTCGGTGACCTTGACCTTGTCCCCGTCGTGGATGATCAGGTTCGAGGGCTTGATGTCGCGGTGCACGACGCCGCGCGAGTGGGCGTAGTCGAGCCCGGCGGCGACCTGGCTCACGAGCCCGACCACCCGCTCGGGCTTGAAGCGCACGCCTTCCTCGATGTAGGAGGCGATCGTGCGCCCGTCGATGAACTCCATCGCCAGGAACGGCAGCCCGCCCTCCTCGCCGATGTCGAACAGCGTGACGATGTTCGGGTGCGAGAGCGTGCCCGAGATGCGCGCCTCCTGGTAGAAGCGCTCGATGAACGCCCGGTACTGCGGGCTCTGCCGGGGTACGTCGAGGCGGATGGTCTTGATCGCGAGCGTGCGCTTGATGAGCGGGTCGAAGGCCTTGTAGACGGCACCCATGGCGCCGAAGCCCAGCGTCCCGGTGATCTGGTAACGGCCGATCGCCGTGGGGATGCGATCGCCCGTCGCGCTCGTCTCGTCGCTCATCTGCTCGCGCCGCCCCCCGCTCACGCGGACGACACCACCCCCGGAGCCCTTGGACTCTAGCATCGCACTTTCGAGCGTGTCAAACGGCGCCTGGCCACAAGTCACAACAGATGAGGGAGTTGCGGCTGTGCTATGCTTCCGTTCTCCATGTCAGAGAACGCGCGAGAGACACTCGCCTTCGAGTCGCTCGACCAGCCGCTCAGCCCCCTGTTCCTCGACTACCTCGCAGGGCGCGAGCGCGCGGCGGCCTTCCTCGGAAAAGACGGATTCGACCTGGCGGCGATCGAGCGGGCGGCCGAGCGCGCGCTGAGGCTCGAGCGGCCGCGCGCCGCGCTGGCCGAGGCGCTGGTGCGCCAGCAGCGGGGACGCTCGGCCGAGCGCGCGGCCGAGCAGGCCGGCCTGCTCGCACAGCCAGACACCGTCGCGATCGTGACCGGCCAGCAGGCCGGGCTGTTCGGCGGGCCGCTCTACGTGCTGCTGAAGGCCGTCGCCACGCTGGAGGTCGCCCGGCTGCTCGAAGAGCGGCGCGGCCGGCCGGTGGTGCCCGTGTTCTGGGTGGCCTCGGACGACCACGACTTCGCGGAGGTGCGCTCCGACACCGTGCTCGACGCGACGGGCGCGATCCGGACTCTGCGCTACGACCCGCGCCGCGAGCCCGCCGGTGAGCCGGCCTGGGCGATCACGCTGGACGACACGCTCCCGTCGCTGACGGCCGAGCTCGCCCGCGTTCTGCCGGCGGGCATGGGGCGCGACGCGGTCATGGATGCTGTGGGCCGCTCCTACCTGCCGGGCGAGTCGCTCTCGGGCGCCTTCGCGCGGTTCGTCTCGCTGCTGCTGCCCGCGCTGGTGGTGCTCGACCCGGCGGACCCGGCGCTCAAGGCGCTGTCGGTGGGCGTCCTGGGCCGCGAGCTGCGCGAGGGCTCGCCCGTCTCGCGCCTGGCGCTCGAGACCGGCGAGAAGCTGCTGGCGGCGGGCTATCACCAGCAGGTGCCCGTGCGGCCCGGCTTCCTGAACCTGTTCGTCGTGGCCGAGGGCCAACGGCGCGCGCTGGGGATCGCGGACGGCAGCGTCGAGGTGCGCGGCACGCGCGAGAGGCTCTCGCTCGACGAGGCCGCCGCCCGCCTCGAGAGCGCGCCGCAGCTTTGGAGCGCGGCCGCGCTCTTGCGGCCGCTGGTGCAGGACTTTCTGCTGCCCACGGCCGCCTACGTGGGCGGCCCGGCCGAGATCGCGTACCACGCCCAGATCGCGCCGTCGTACGCGCACTTCGGCATCCCGCGGCCGGCGCTCGTGCCGCGCCCCAGCGTCACGCTGGTCGAGCCGCAGCAGGCGCGTGCGCTCGACGCCGAGGGCCTGCGCCTGGCCGACCTGGTCGGTGATCCCGAGACGCTGGTGACGCGCTGGGCGCGCGAGGACTACCCCGACGGTCGAGGCCGCCTTCGCGCGCACGCGCGAGGCGATCGAGCGCGAGCTGGGCGCTGGTGGAGGAGGCGCTCGCCGCGCACGACCCGACGCTGCGCGCCGCCGACGGTCTCGGCCCGCGGCCGCGCGCTGCACCAGGTAGAGGGCCTGCACGAGAAGGCGCTGCGCGCGCTCAAGAAGCGCGACCAGGGCCGCGCCGAGCGGCTGCGCCGCACGCGCGACGCGCTCCTGCCCGGCGGCGCGCTGCAGGAGCGCGGCCTCGGCCTGGTCTCGCCGCTGGCGCGCCACGGGCTGGCGCTGGTCGACACGCTGCGCCAGCGGCTCGACTTCTTCGCGCGCGGCCACCAGGTGATCCGGCTGTGAGGATCGGGATCGTCTGCTACCCGACCGTCGGCGGCTCGGGCGCGGTGGCCGCCGAGCTCGGCAAGCAGCTGGCGCGGCGCGGCCACGACATCCACGTCATCTCCTACCGCCTGCCGTTCCGGCTTCGGCGACTTCCAGCAGAACATCTGCTTCCACGAGGTCGACGTCTCGAGCTACCCGCTGTTCGAGTACCCGCCGCACGACCTGGCGCTGGCGGTCAAGATGGCGGAGGCCGACGCGCGAGCACGGCCTCGAGCTGTTCCACGTCCACTACGCGATCCCGCACGCGATCGCCGGCTTCCTGGCCCAGCAGATGCTGGGCGCAGGCGCGCGCCGCGCATGGTGACGACGCTGCACGGCACCGACATCACGATCGTGGGCCAGGACCGCTCGTTCTTCGAGATCACGCGCTTCGGCATCGAGCGCTCGGACGCGGTCACCGCGGTCTCCGAGTTCCTGCGGCGCATGACGCTGGCGGAGTTCCAGGTCAGCGCGCGGATCGACGTGATCCCCAACTTCGTCGACCTCGCCCAGTACCCGACCACGGCGCCCGCGACCGCTCGGCGCTTCGCCGGCGCCCGGCCAGAAGGTGCTGCTGCACGTCTCGAACTTCCGTCCCGTCAAGCGCGTGCTCGACGTGGTGCGCATCTTCGAGCGCGTCAGCGCGCGAGGTCGACGCGGTGCTGCTGATGGTCGGCGAGGGCCCGGAGCGCTCCTCGGCCCAGGCGCTGGCCCGCCGGCTGGGCCTCAGCGACCGCACGCGCTTCCTCGGCACGCAGCAGGCGATCGAGGAGATCGTCGGGCTGGCCGACGTGTTCCTGCTGCCCTCCGAGCTGGAGTCGTTCGGCCTGTCCGCGCTCGAGGCGATGGCGCTACGGCGTGCCGGTGGTCGGCTCCGACGCCGGCGGGCTGCCCGAGGTCGTGCGCCACGCCGAGAGCGGCTTCCTGCTGCCGGTGGGCGACGTCGACGGCATGGCCGCGCGCACGATCGAGATCCTGCGCGACGACGAGCGCCGGCGCGAGATGGGCGAGGCCGCCCGCCACGCGCGTGCAGTCGCTGTTCGACGCCGAGCGCGTGGTCGGCCAGTACGAGGCCGTCTACGCGCGGGTGCTGGGGGCCTGAGCTGGACGCCTTCGACCTGGCCGCCGTCTGCGCCCACCCGGACGACGCCGAGCTGGTGATGGGCGGCACGCTCGCGCGCGAGGCCGCGCGCGGGCGGCGCGTGTGCCTGATCGACCTGACGCGCGGCGAGAGCGGCAGCCGCGGGACGCCCGAGACGCGGGCGCCGGGAAGCGGCCGAGGCCGCCCGCATCCTGGGTGCGTCGCACCGCGAGTCGCTGGGCCTGCCCGACGCGCGGCTGCAGGACGTGCCCGAGCACAGCGACGCCGTGGTCGAGGCGCTGCGCCGCCTGCGGCCGCGGGTGGTGCTGCTGCAGCACTGGCAGCAGCGCCACCCCGACCACGCCGCGGCCAGCCGCATCGTCTACGCCGCCTGCTTCCTGGCCGGGCTCAAGAACTACCGCCCCGACCTGGGCCCGGCCTTCCGTCCCGCCAAGCTCGCTCTACGCGGTCACGATGACCGAGGCCATCGACATCGCGCCCAGCTTCGTGGTGGACGTCACGCCGTCTGGGAGACGAAGCTGCGCGCCATCGCCGCCTTCGCCAGCCAGTTCACGCCGGCAGCCCGGGCGAGAGCGGCGCCGCTGCCGCCTCGACCGCTTCAAGGAGGCGGTCGAGCTGGCCGGCCGCCGCCACGGCCAGCGCATCGGCGTGCGCTACGGCGAGGGCTTCGTGACGCGCGAGCCGCTGGCGGTCGACGACCTGCTGTCGCTCGCCGGTTCGTCGATCTGACGCTGTCGCCCGCTCCCGCGACCGCGCCGCGAGTCCCTGCCCGCCGCTAGCGGACGAGCACCGCCTCGGCCACGCGGCGCTCGATCGCGAGCGTCGTCTCGCCCAGCTCGATCACGTGCGTGGGCGTGCGCTGCACGACGTGGATCGCCGACGCCCGGCGCGAGGCCCTGGGCGGTCAGGCGGGCGAGCAGCCCGGGCTCGCCCTCGAGCCGCTCGATCCGCCGCCGAAGCCCCGGCCGGCAGCTCCGCCAGCGTGCCGGCCGCCTTCCTGGCGCGGGGCCGCGAAGAGCCGGCGCACGAAGCCGCGCGGCGACGCTGCGCTCCTCGTCCGGCATCGTGTAGCCGCAGCGCGGGCAGTGCTGGGTGGCGCAGCCGCCGAGGGCCACCGGGCAGCCGTGCTCGCGGCAGGCGTCGCCTCCCGGCACGTACTCGAGCCCGCACAGCGGGCAGCTGGGAGTGGCAGCGCCGCGGTCGCGGAGAGCGCGCCGGGCGGCCCCACGCGGCCTCCTCAGAAGCCCAGCGCGTGCATCAGCACGCGCACGAGCCCGCCCGACGCCGAAGGCGAGCGGGAAGATGAAGGCGACCATCGCGGCGGCGGTCTTCCAGCCGCGCTCCTTGGCGATCATGAAGACGTTGGCGATGCAGGGGATGAAGAGCGTGATCGTCACCATCGACACGACCAGCTGGGTGGTGTCGAGGCCGCCGCCGCGCGACATGTCGAACAGGCGCGTGGCCGCGAAGTCGCGGCGCAGGAAGCCGATCAGGAACGCGGCCGAGGCCTCGGCGGGCAGGCCCGAGCAGCCCGGTCACCAGCGGCTCGCCGGCGCGGATGATCGACCGCCCAGCAGGTGCAGCCGGTCGAGCAGGAACAGCACCAGCGTGCCCACCAGGAAGAGAGGCAGCGCCTCCTTCAGGTACCACTCGACGCGGGCCGCGGTCTTGGACAGCACGTTCGAGAGCTGCGGCAGCCGCATCGGCGGCAGCTCCACCACGAAGTCGCCGCGCTCGCCGGGCAGCACCCGCGCCGCCAGCCAGCCGACGCCGATCATCACGCCGGCCACGGCCGCGGCCCAGACCGCCGCGGCCGGCGCCGGCACCACGGCCAGCATGGCCAGGATCACGCCGAGCTGCGCCGAGCACGGCACGCCCAGCGCCAGCAGCAGCGTCGCCAGCAGGCGCTCCTTGCGCGTCGGCAGGATGCGCGTGGTGAGCGTCGCCATCGTGTCGCAGCCCAGGCCGAGCACCATCGGCAGCACGGCCTTGCCGTTCAGGCCCATCAGCCGGAAGACGCGGTCGCTCATCACCGCCAGCCGCGGCAGGTAGCCCGAGTCCTCGAGCAGAGCGAAGGCCGTGAAGAAGGTGAGCACGATCGGCAGCACGATCGCGAGCCCGTAGGACAGCCCCATCGTGATCAGCCCGTACTCGCCCACGAACAGGTCGCGCCCGAACGACCAGGGCAGGTACGAGAACAGCGCCGTGGCCCACGGGTTCAGGTAGCCGTGGAAGAGGCCCTTCTCCATCAGGTCGACGAGCGTGCCGGCGCCGAAGACGCCGACCAGCTCGTAGAGCGCGAACAGCACGGCGGCCAGCACCGGCCAGCCCCAGCACGGGGTGGATCGCGAGGCGCCCGAGCCGGCGCGAGAAGGCCTGGCCCGGCCGGCTCGCCCGCGGTCGCGAAGCGGCTGGCGATCGCGTCGGCGTGCGCCGAGCAGCGCCTCGTGGTAGCGCGCGAACAGGAACGCAGGCGGCGTCGCGGGCGGCCCGCTCGCTGCCGGTCAGCAGGGCGAGCGCCGGCGCCGGCCACGTCCTCGGGCAGCGGCAGGTGGTTCCGCGGAGGGCGCGCGCCGAGCGAGCGCCGCGTCACGCCCTCGAGGCCCGGGCCGCGCGTCGCGACCGTGGCGCGCACCGGGATGCCGAGCGCCGCCTCCAGGCCCGCAGGTCGAGCGCGGATGCCGCGGGCCTCGGCCTCGTCGTGCATGTTGAGCACGAGCACGGTCGGCACCTCGAGCTGCCCGAGCTGCAGCGTCAGCAGCAGCGCGCGCCGCAGGTTCTTGGCGTCCGCCACCTGCACCACCACCGAGCCCTGCTCGTCGCGGACCGAGCGCACCAGCTGCCAGCTGACCTGCTCGTCCTCGCTCAGCGGCAGCAGCGAGTTGAGGCCCGGCGAGTCGACGACCTCGGCGCTCGCCGCCGGCCAGCGTGCCCGCGGTACACCTCGACGGTCGTGCCCGGGGTAGTTCGAGACCGTGGCGCGCAGGCCGGTGAGCGCGTTGAACAGAGCGCTCTTGCCCACGTTCGGGTTGCCGAGCAGCACGATCCGGCGGGGCGGCCCTGCGGGGCGGCCGGCGACGGCGCTCCGCCTCCGCCGCCGCCGCGATGCCGTCGCCGCGTCCGCGCCCATCTTGAAACTCATTTTCAACTTCAGTGCCAGAGTCTAGCCGATCGCGCGCCTCGCGGCAAGTGCTCTCGCTCACGGGCATTGCGGGCGCAGCGATTGGAGGGAGCGATCGTTTCGTGCGCTGGAAACGCGCACGGCGGGCAGCGCCACCGGCCTGGGGCGCGAATGCTGCGCGCCCGGGGCGGCGGCCGCTCGGCACGCCGAGGACGGCGACGGGCCGCTCGGCCTCTCGGCCCGGGCCGGGCACGCCCGGCGCGAGCGCGCTGATCAGCAGGCCGACGACGAAGACGGTCACGGCGCCGACGACGTTGTACCAGAGGAAGGCGATCGCTCGTGAAGCGCGAGACCAGGACGACCGCCGCTCATCCCCGCGAACAGCCCGTAGAAGGCGCCGCGCGCGCTGGCGCGCGGCGTGAGCACGGCGAGGCCGAAGACGCCGAGGATGGAGCCGTAGAAGTACGAGCCGTAGCGGTTCACGACCTCGATCGCCGACCCGTAGCGCCCGGCCTGCAGCGCGACGAGGCCGGCGAACAGCCCCCAGAAGCACGGTCAGCAGCCGCGAGACGCAGCAGGTCGCGGGCGGGGCCGCCGTCGGGGCGCACGAAGCGCTTGTAGAAGTCCACCATGCGTCGCCGTCGCGAGCGAGTTCAGCTCGCCCGCCAGGGTCGACATGGCGGCCGCGAAGATCACGGCCAGGATCAGGCCGGCGAGGCCGCCGCGCAGCTGCGAGACGACGTAGCTCGGGAAGACGTAGTTGACGTCGTTGACCGGCCCGCCCGCCACCCGCGCGCGAGGCGGCGCGCCTCGGCGTCCGCGGTCTCGAGCCGCTTTCCTGCGCCTCGCGTAGCCGCCCGCGCGGCGGCGACGTCGCCCGAGCCGTGCCGCGCGGCGGCGAACGCCTCGGCGGCGCGGGCGCCGCTCGGCGTGGGCCGCGGCCGCGGCCTCGGCACGACGCGAGCCAGCTCGGCCGGAGGCGCCTGCGCCTCGAGCTGCGCCAGCTCGGCGCGGTTCCACAGCAGCGGCGTCGCGTGGAAGTGGTAGAACACGAAGACCAGCACGCCGGTGAGCAGGATCAGGAACTGCATCGGCACCTTGAGGAAGGCGTTGAACAGCAGCGACAGCCGGCTCTCGGTCAGGCTGCGGCCCGACAGGTAGCGCTGCACCTGGCTCTGGTCGCAGCCGAAGTAGGCCATCGCCAGGAACATCCCGCCGACGAGCCCGCTCCACAGCGTGTAAGGGCCGCGCCGGGTCGAGCGAGGTGTCGATCGTCTCGAGCCGGCCCGTGGCCTGGGCCAGCGCCAGCGCGTCGCGCAGCCCGAAGTCGCGCGGGCAGCTGCGTGACGGCGACCGCCGACGCAGATCGAAGATCCCGAACCAGACGAGCGCCATCTGCGCCACGTCCGTCCAGATCACCGAGCGGTTGCCGCCGTAGACGACGTAGACGATGGTCGCGCCGGCCATGGCCGCGATCGTGGCCGACTCGCTCCAGCCGAAGATCACCGACAGCACGAGCGACGGGCGCGTAGAGCGTGACGCCCACCGACAGCCCGCGCGAGACCAGGAACAGCAGGCTGGTCAGCGTGCGCGTGCGCGAGTCGAATCGCCGCTCCAGGTACTGGTAGGCCGTGTAGACGCCCGCGCGATAGAAGAAGGGCACCAGCGTCAGGCTCAGCACGACCATGGCGAAGGGCAGGCCGAAGTAGAAGGCGATGAAGCTCATGCCGTTCGTGTAGGCCTGGCCGGTGGTGCCGACGAACGTGATGGCGCTGATCTGGGTGGCCATCACCGACAGCCCCGCCGCCCACCAGCGCATCTCGCGCCCCGCCAGGAAGAAGTCGCCCACGTTGCGCGTGCGCCGGCCGACCCAGACGCCGAACGCGACGATCGCGCTCACGTAGGCGGCCAGCACGATCCAGTCGGCGGGGGCCAGTGCGGCGTGCGTCAAAAGGGCCACCGCGAGAAGGCGGCCAGGAGCGCCATCACCCCGAGCGCACAGGCGATCACCGCCAGGTGGATCGCGGTCCAGGTCCCGAACAGGGGGACGCGGGCGTCGCCATCGGCCTCCCCGGCCGGCGGCCGGGGCGTGCGCGTCTCGCTCGTGCTCATGGCGGGCTGGACGGGCCGGGGGCCCCCAAGCCAGCCATTATGCGACAATTCCGCCGTGATCACGGGGTTCAACACCGACGTCAGGTACCGGGGTCTCGTCTATCACGTACAGACCGAGGACAAGGGCCGCGAGAACCCGCTGATCGAGACACTGATCTACAAGGGCGGCGAGATCCTCGCCTCGCGCCGCCTGCCCTACTCGCAGCTCGTCCGCGAGACCGACGCCGAGACGACGATCGCGCACCTGATGGAGGAGCAGCACAAGGCCATGATCCTCGAGGTCAAGCGCGGCAAGTTCGCGCCGCCCGAGGAGGCGGCCGTCGAGGACCTGTCCCTCGACGAGATCGTGCTCGCGTACCTGCAGGGCCGCTTCGGGCCGGCCTGAGGCGGCGGAACCGTGCCGGATGAACCGCAGCACCCGGCGCTCGAGCAGCTGAGCGCCCGCCTCGACGAGGAGGAGCGCGCCTACTCCGAGGTGCTGGCGGCCGTCGACGCGCTGGCCGGCTTCGCCCTGCCGGCCGAGGCCGGGCCCGACCTGCGCGAGCGCCTGGCCCGCCTCAACTCGCTGTGGAACGTGCCCGAGCCCCCCGCGGGCGGCGGGCTGGCCGGCGCGCTGCGGCGCCGGGCCTGGGCTGCCCTCCTGCCCGCCCTCGAGCGGCAGGCCGCCTTCAACGCCGCGCTGGTGCAGCTGCTGAACGCCCGGCTGGAGCAGGCCGACCGGCTGCACGCGCGGCTGCGCGAGCTGGCCTCCGCCCTCGTGCGCTACGCGCAACGGGTGCAGCCGCTCGTCGACGCGCGGGCGCGGGTCGGCACCGCGCTGGCGACCACGCGCTCGGAGCTGGTGCTCGACGCCTTCGGCCGGCAGCTCGAGTCGCACGCCCGCCGCCTCGACGGCCTCGCCTCGCTGCGCGAGCGGCTCGAGCGGCTCGCGGCCGAGATCGAGGCGCTGCGCTCGTCGCGCTGACGTGCGGATCGCCTTCGTCTCCCCGCTCCCGCCGGCCGCCACCGGGATCGCCGACTACTCGGCCGAGCTGCTGCGCCGGCTCGCCCCGCGCCACGAGCTCGAGGCCTTCCACGCGCAGGAGGCCGTCGACGAGGGCCGCCTGCCAGAGGCGCTGCCCGTTCGGCGGGCGGAGGAGCTCGTCGCGCGCCACGGCCGGCAGCCGTTCGACGTGGTCGTCTACCAGATGGGCAACGGCCCGGCGCACGCCTTCGCCTACGACCTGCTGTCGCGCCTGCCGGGCCTGCTGGTGCTGCACGACCTGGTGCTGTTCCACTCGCGCGCCGCCGCCTTCACGGACGCCGAGCCGGTGCGGGCCTGGCGGCGCGAACCCGGCAGCGACGCCGCCCGCGACGCCGCGCGCCCGCTGCTCGCGGCGTGGCGCGAGGAGCTCGTCTACTCCTACCCCGCGCAGGGGGCGCGGCTGTTCGCGGCACACCTCGGAACCGTCGGCGACCTGCTGCCGTATGCCTACCCGCTCCTGCGCATCCCCGTCGAGGCCTCACGGGCGGTGCTGGTCCACAGCGCGTTCGCCGCGCTCGCCGTCCGCGACGAGGTGCCCGACGCCGAGGTCGTGACCGTGCCGCAGCCGGTGGAAGCGGCCGCGGCCGGGCCGGGGGCCGTGCGCACACTGCGCGCGCGGCTGGGCTTCGCCGAGGACGAGCTCGTGGTCGGCTGCTTCGGCCTGCTCACCCGCGAGAAGCGGACGCACGCGGTCGCGCGGGCGGTGGCGCGGGCGAGCGCCCGGGATCCCCGCCTGCGCCTGCTGCTGGCCGGCCCGGTTCCCGATCGCGCGGCGCTCGAGCGCGAGCTCGCCGCGCTCGGCCTCGGCGAGCGAGCGGTGGTGACCGGGCGCGTGCCCCACGACCAGCTGGCCGCGCACGTCGCGGCCGCGGACGTCGTGGCGCACCTGCGCTGGCCGACCGCCCGCGAGACCTCCGCCGCGCTGCTGCGAGTGCTCGCGCAGGGAAGGCCGACGATCGTCTCCGACCTGCAGCATCAGTCCGAGCTGCCCGAGGCCGCCGTCCGCCGCGTGGACCCCGCGCACGAGGAGGGGCTCGAGGCCGCGATCCTGGAGCTCGCCCTCGACCCGGCCGCGAGGCTGCGGCTGGGGGCGGCGGCTGCTTCGTACGTGCGGCGGGCCCATTCGCCCGAGCGGGTGCTCGCCGGCTGGGAGCAGGCGCTGGCACGCGCCCGCAGCCGCCCCGATCCCCCGCCAAGGGCCTGGCCGGCCCACTGGCCGCGGCCGGAAGCCGTCAGGCTGTCCCGCGGCGGTTCGTGACGAGCACGTAGTCGAGCCTCAGCCGGGTGGTCTCGCTGATCCGCAGGAACTCGACGCCCACGCCCCACGCGCGCTGGCCGCCGTGGGTGCGCGGCACGCAGGAGCGCACGCGGGCCTCGACCGGGCCCTTGAGCCCGCCGACCACGAGCTGGAAGCGCAGGTTGGAGTCGACAGCAACCGGGAGGGCCGTCTCCAGCATCAGGCCGTGCGCTCCGATGCTCACGAGCCGCGAGCCGACCACGAACACCGCCGCGCCCAGCTCCTGCGGCTCGAACCGGGGGACTCGCCGCCGTTCGGCGCTGGTCAGGGCCACGGGCTGAGCGTTCACGGGACTTCGCGCACGACGCGGAAGCCGCAGTCGGCGGCGCGCGCGCGCGGATCGCTGGCCCCGCGAGAGGACGGCCGGGCCTGCCGGCGCCAGGAGCCGCCCCGGCGCACGCGCCGCCGGCCTTCCTCCGGCCCGCGCGGATCGTACCGGCGCGTGAAGCGATAGGCGTCCGGCGCGTGCCAGTCCTGGCACCACTCGTGGACGAGCGTGCCCGGGTCGAGCAGGCCGAAGCCGTTCGCCGTCCCGCGGCCGGTCGCCGGCGGTCCGACCGGCGGCAGCCCGGGGGCCTCGCTCGGCGGAACCTCGGCGCCCCACGCTGTGGGCTGCTGCTCGAGCCCGCCGCGGACGGCGTGCTCCCACTCGGCCTCCGTGGGCAGCCGCCAGCGCCCACCCAGCGTGTCGCCGAGCCAGGCACAGTAGGCTACGGCCTCGAACCACGTCACGCCGACGACGGGCTGCGACGGATCCCAGAAGGCGGGGTCCCTCCACCAGAGTGGCTCGGAGGCTCCACCGGCAGACAGGAACCACGCGTATTCCATGTTCGTGACAGGTGTTCGCGCCACCCGCAGCGGCCGGACCTCGACCTGGTGGATCGGCCGTTCGTCCTGCCGGCCGTCGTCGGAGCCCATCAGGAAGTGCCCGCCCGGGACGAAGATGGTCGAGGGCGCCGGGGTCACGCTGGGAACGGCACTCAACGCTGCGTCAAACATCGTATACCCCCGAACGCCAAAAACGATCCTTGATGCGCGCAGGGTGATCACTCCGATGCATCGCTCGCAGAGCCAAGAATCGTGAGTACAAGCACGATTGCATGACACACTATCACACGTTACTTGATATTCATCTCCTCATTTTGCCGGCTTCGGATCTGGTGAACGGGTGTTGATAGTCTACGGCGGGCTCGATGGCAGCGATAGGATCCAGTGCACCCGCCCGGGCGGACGGCGCGCTCGACGCTCCTCGGCCGGGACGGCTCCCCAACCGCGGCCGCGGGCGCTCCGGCCGGCTAACCGACGACGAAGGTCGGCACGCTGCCGCCGCCCGCGCTCACGTTGATCACCGAGCGGCGCGAGGCGCGCGCCACCGCGCCGACCGGCTCGCCGGCCGCGTAGAACGGGTTGCTGTTCACCTTCAGCCGCACGAACGCAAGCGCACCATCCTCGAGCACCGGGAAGGTCTCTTCCGGGATCGCCACGCGCTCCTGGACCACCCACGGCGCGTCGAGCGCTGCCTGGACGGCCGCGTGCCAGTCCGACGGGCTCGTCTCCCAGCCCAGCAGGACGAAGCGGCCGCCGTAGTCGTGCGCCGGCTTCAGCACGAGCGACTCGCGCTCGTCGAGCACGTACGGGACGAGCTCGATCTCGACACCGCCCTTGCGCGTGCGCCGCTCGGCCACCCGGCGGGTCCACGGCAGCACGCGCGAGAGCAGCTCGCGCTCCTCGTCCGACACCAGGGCAGCGAACGCCTCGTCGGTCAGGATCGCCAGGAACGCCTTGTCCTCGGAGAGCCGGCAGCGGAACGAGTTGACGAAGGGGCACAGGCGGTGGCGGTACGCGCCCAGGAGCGCCTGCACCTCGATCTCGCGCCCGACCAGCTCGGAGAGCACGGCGCGCCTGTAGACGAGGTCCACCGGGCCGCCCGGCCCGACGAGGCGCCCGCCGCGCACCTCCAGCTCGCGCGGGTCCGCGAGCGCGCAGGCGAAGCCGCGGGCCGCGAAGGCGTCGCACAGGATCTCCTGGTCGGCGCGCGTCTTCACCTCGGCCCAGTCCACGATCGCGATGCGGGGCCGCCCGCTGCCGCCGGCCGCGCGCCACTGTGCCGCCACGGCGCGCACCAGCCCGTCGTCGGACGGCTCGTAGCGAACCGGAAGCTCGCGCGCGAAGGAGCGGAACAGCGGCAGCTCGGCCAGCAGCCGCGCCATGCGGTCGCCGTAGCCGAAGCCGGCGGGGGCGTCCGAGTTGATCTCGACGAAGCGCGGTCCCTCCGGGCTGAGGAACCCGTCCAGTCGCGACAGCACGACGTCCGGCGGGCCGGGATCGAGCCCCACCCAGGCGGCCTCCGCGGCCGGCGTCCCGAGGAAATCGCACAGCCGGCCGCTGTCGCCGTCGAAGACGTGGCGGGCGACCCGCGCGGCGATCTCCATCACGCGCGCGGACGTGCGCCGCAGCTCGTCCCAGGCGGGGCGGCCCAGGAGCTGCGGCCGCAGGAAGCTCGGCAGCGGCTCGCCCGCGAACGTCACGTGCTGGCGCCGGAAGGCCTCCAGCAGCTGCTCGCCCTGCTCGCAGGCGGCCGCCGGGTCGCGCTCGAGCAGCCGGTGGTAGCGCTCGACCGCGTCCCGCACGGGCCTACGGCCGCGCGTCCTGCCAGACGACGCGGCCGTCGACGATCGTCAGCACCGGCCAGCCCTTCAGGATCCAGCCGGCGAACGGCGTGTTGCGGCTGCGGCTCTCGAAGCGCGCCGGGTCGACCTGGCGCTTCTTCGCGAGGTCCAGCACGGTGAGGTCGGCCGGCGAGCCCGGCGCCAGCGTCCCGCCGCGCAGGCCGAGCACGCGGGCCGGGTTGCTCGAGAACAGAGCGACCAGCTGCGGCAATCCCAGAAGACCCGCGCCCAGCAGGCGGTCGAGGCAGAGCGCGACGGCGGTCTCGAGGCCGACGACACCGTTCGCGGCCCGGTCGAACTCCAGCTTCTTGTCGTCGACCGTGTGCGGCGCGTGGTCGGTGGCCACGCAGTCGATCGTGCCGTCCTGCAGGCCGGCGACGAGCGCCCGGCGGTCGAGCTCCGAGCGCAGGGGCGGGTTCATCTTCGTGTTCGTGTCGTAGCCGCTGTCGCGCACCGCCTGGTCGGTGAGGAACAGGTGGTGCGGTGTCGCCTCCGCGCTGACCCTCACGCCGCGGGCCTTGCCGCGCCGCACCGCGTCCACGGAGGCCGCTGCCGACAGGTGCGCGATGTGCACCGGCCCGCCGGTCAGCTCGGCGAGCAGCACGTCGCGCTCGACCATGATCGCCTCGCCCAACGCGGGCTGGCCGCGCAGGCCGAGCACGGTCGAGACGGGTCCCTCGTTCATGCAGGCCCGCTCGGCGAGCGTCGGCTCCTCGCAGTGGTCGATCACGACCAGGCCGAAGGCCTGTGCGTACTCGAGCGCCCGGCGCATCACCTGCGCGCTGGCCACCGGCCTGCCGTCGTCCGAGACGGCCACGCAGCCGGCCTCCCTGAGGTCGCCCATCTCCGACAGCTCGACGCCCTGCTGGCCGCGCGTGATGGCGCCGATCGGGTAGACACGCACCGCGCCCTCGGCGCGGGCCTTCTCCAGGATCGCCCTGGTGATGCCCGCGTTGTCGTTGACGGGCTCGGTGTTCGGCATCGCACAGACGGCCGTGTAGCCGCCGGCGGCCGCCGCCCGCGTGCCGGTCGCGATCGTCTCCTTGTCCTCGCGCCCGGGCTCGCGCAGGTGCGTGTGCAGGTCGATGAAGCCCGGGCACACGACGAGGCCCTTCAGCTCGAGCACCTGGGCGCCGCGCGCCGCGAGGCGCGGGCCGACCTCCGCGATCGCGTCCTCCGCGATCAGCACGTCGAGCGAGGCGTCTATCCCCTGGGCCGGGTCCACGACGCGGCCGCCGCGCAGCAGCAGCCGGCTCACGAGACCGCCTCCGGGCTGCCGCCGAGCAGCAGGTACAGCACCGCCATGCGCACGGCCACGCCGTTCGTGACCTGCTCGAGGATCACCGAGAAGGCCCGTCCGCCACCTCGCTGGCGATCTCGACGCCGCGGTTCATCGGGCCCGGGTGCATCACCAGCACGTCCTTCTTCGCCCGCCGCACGCGCTCGAGCGTCAGGCCGAACTGGCGGTGGTACTCGCGGGTGGTCGGGAAGAAGCCGCCGGACATGCGCTCGAGCTGCAGGCGCAGCATCATCACCACGTCCGCGCCCTCGAGCGCCTCGTCCAGGCGGTGGGTGACGGCGGCCGGCGCCAGGACCTCGATCCCGGGCGGCAGCAGCGTGGGCGGGCCGCACAGCACGACCGAGGCCCCCAGCTTCGAGAGCAGCCACAGGTTCGAGCGGGCCACGCGGCTGTGCAGGATGTCGCCCACGATCGCCACCCGCAGCCCCTCGAGCCGTCCCTTGCGCTGACGCATCGTGAGCGCGTCGAGCAGCGCCTGGGTCGGGTGCTCGTGCGCGCCGTCGCCGGCGTTCACCACCGAGAAGCGGCAGTGGCGCGCCAGCAACTGCGGCGCGCCCGGAGCTGGCGTGCCGCACGACGACCATGTCCGGGTTCATGGCCTCGAGGTTCTTGGCGGTGTCGAGCAGGGTCTCGCCCTTGGTCACGCTCGAGCTGGCCGCGGCGATCGACAGGCTGTCGGCGGAGAGCACGCGCTCCGCGATCTCGAACGAGGAGCGGGTGCGGGTCGAGGCCTCGTAGAACAGGTTGACCACGGTCTTGCCGCGCAGCGCCGGCACCTTCTTGATCGGCCGCTCGAGGATCTCCTTCATCCCGTCCGCGGTGTCGAGGATCGTCTGGATCTCCTGCGGCTCGAGCGGCTCGATCCCCAGCAGGTGGCGCAGCGGGAGGCTCATCGCTTCCTCCGCCGGGCAGGGGCGCCCCGCGCCGCTCGGCGCGCCCTGCTCGCGGCCCGCCCGCCGGCCAGCGGCCGGGCGGGCGACGGCGTCGAACGCGCGCCGGCGCGGCGCAGCAGCAGCACCTCGTCGCGCCCGTCCTCCTCGCGCACCAGCACCTGGACGGCCTCCTCGCGCGAGGTCGCCAGCTCGCGCCCGACGTAGTCGGCGTGGATCGGCAGCTCGCGGTGGCCGCGGTCGACGAGCACGGCCAGCTCGATGCGCGAGGGGCGGCCGAAGTCGATCAGCTGGTCGAGAGCGGCGCGCACCGTGCGCCCGGTGAAGAGCACGTCGTCCACCAGCACCACCGTGCGCGCGTCGATCGAGAACACGATGTCGGTCCCCCTGGTGATCGGCTGCGCGGCGAGGCTGGTGAAGTCGTCGCGGTAGAGCGCGATGTCGAGCGTGCCGACAGCCGGCTGCTGGCCCGCGGCATCCCCGATCAGGCGCGCCAGCCGGCGCGCCAGCGGCACGCCGCGGCTGTGGACGCCGACCAGCGCGAGCCGCTTCACGTCGGGGTGGCGCTCGAGGATCTCGTGCGCGATGCGCGCCAGCGTGCGCGCCATCCGGCCCGCGTCCATCAGGGTGATGCTGGCCAAGGCGGCGCGATGCTACCGCGGGCGGCCGTGGCCGGACAAGCCGCCGCCGGGGCGGGCTCGCGAAGGGCGCCCTGGGCGGTGCCGGCTCACGGCCGCTCTTCGGGCAGGGGCGGAAGGTCCTCGACGGCAGCGGCCGCCGCCGGTGCGACCGCCAGGCTCTCGTAGCTGGGGATGAAGGTGACCGGGTGGTTGCTGGCGTAGCGCGGGTCGATCAGCTCCGTCAGCACGCGGCCCTCCATGTCGCGCGCCACCGGCAGGCCCATCAGGTAGAGCAGCGTGGGCGCGACGTCGAGCAGCGAGGCGCCCTGCGCCCGGGCGCCAGGGCGGACGCCTTCGCCGACCATCAGCAGCACGCCGGAGGGCGCGCCGCCGTGGCCCGCGGTGGGCGTCTCGGTGCCGGTCAGCACCCCGATGAGCCGCCTCCACAGCGGAGTGGGCGTGAGCCCGTGGCCCGACACCAACACCAGCAGGTCGCCGGGCCGGAGCCCCTTCTCGACCTCGCCCACCCAGTGCGCCAGCAGCGTCGCGTAGCCCGCCAGCACGCCGCCGTAGCGACGGGCTTCCTCGGGGTCCACGTTCCCGAAGGCCTCGGGGTGCGCGTAGCGATAGAATACGTGGCCCACGCTGTCGTAGCCGTGGAAGGCCACCACCAGCAGCGAGGGGTCGTAGGCCTGCCGCAGCACGTCGGCCGCGCGCTCGTAGGTCAGGTCGGGCGCGAGCGCTTCCGCGGCGAGCCGGCGCAGGGCGGCGTCCTGCGGCGGCGGCGATGCCGTCGACGTGGGCCCGACGAGCGCGCGCAGGAGGGCCGGATCGACCTGGGAGGGCTCGACGGCGCGCGCGGACACCTCGGCCAGCAACTCGCGCGGGTGAAGCGTCGAGGCGGCGCGCTCGCGGTCCTTCCGCAGCAGGTGGAAGTACGGCGAGACCACGAAGCCGTGGATCGCCTCGGGCGGGTGGGTGCCCCACACCCGGACCAGGCCCGAGGCGATGCCGAACGCGTCGAGCACGTCCCAGAGCGCCCGCCGGCGCCTGGCGGTCGACGGCACCGGCCGGCGCACGACCAGCCGGGCGCGCTCGAGCGCGCCGACCAGCGTGTCGCGCGGCAGCAGGGCCCAGTCGCTCGACGAGCCCAGCAGCCGGTACGAGGACGCGCTGAGGATCCCGTGGTCGCGCGGCAGGGTGCCGGTCATGATGGTCGTCCACACCGGTGGGCCTTCGGTGGGCCGCAGGGTCGCGAGCCGCGCCATCCCGCCCCGGCGTGCGAGCCGGGCCAGCGCCGGGACGCGGGCGGCCGTGTCGTCTCCGGCGAGGTCGCCCGGCGAGAGGCCGTCGATGCCGACCACGACCACGCGCCGGGAGGCGCGCCCCGCATCGAGCCGGACCGGCGCGGGCGCCGCCCCGGTGACGGGCGTCGGCCGCAGGGCCAGCGGCACCGCTACGGCCGAGGCCGAGGCGAGGATCGCGACCGCGGCGGCCAGTGGCCGCTCGTGTCGGGGAAACAAGGCCACGTCCAGGCCGATGGCGAGCAGCACGGCGGCGGCGGCGGTGACCGCCACCGAGGACGCGGCCAGCGCGCGCAGGGCTTCGACAGGAAGCGCGTAGCGGTAGACGGTCAGGTTGTGCCAGTCGATCACGGCCACGGCCGTGAGCGCCAGGAAGGTCAGCGAGACGAAGAAGGGCCGGCGCTCGACCACGGGGCGGAACGGGCGCGGCCACCAGCGCAGCGCGCTGGCGCCGAGCGCCAGCAGGAAGAGCGCGAGGGCCCCCGCCAGCATCCAGGGCAGGAACAGCGCGACCAGCAGCGCCAGCGCGTCGCCCCGCAGCCCGATGGCGGGGTTCAGCTGGAGCGCGAGCGCGCACAGGCTCGCCGCCCCGACCGAGGCGGCGAGCGCGGCGCTCGCCAGCGTCTTTCGCACCACGCCCCGAAGCCTAGCCGATGGCGGCCACGCGGTCGACGCCGGCCGCGAGCGCCGGGTATGATCGCCTGATGCCCGCGAACCGCAGCGCGCCGCTCGTGAGCCGCGAGCCGCTGGGGGGCGCGTTCTTCCTGCTCGGCTTCCTCCACCCGGAGGCGGCCCGCGAGGCGCGGCCGGGCCAGTTCGTGATGATCAAGGCCGGCCTCTCGGCCGAGCCGCCGCTGCGGCGGCCGTTCTCCATCTACTCCGCGGACGTCGCCGCGTCCACCGTCACGCTGTTCGTCAAGGCGGTCGGCCAGGGCTCGCGCGCCCTGTGCGCCCTCTCGCCCGGCGAGGACGCGCTGTGCCTGGGCCCGCTCGGCCGCCCGTTCAGCCCGCCCCCGCCCGGCACCGAGGCCCTGCTCGTCGCAGGCGGCTACGGCG
Source organism: uncultured Acidobacteriota bacterium (assembly GCA_963831755.1). GTDB lineage: Bacteria > Acidobacteriota > Vicinamibacteria > Fen-336 > Fen-336 > DATBSL01. The sequence goes on along the minus strand of CAWHRC010000022.1, from coordinate 200,033 downwards.
TCGCGCCGTTCCGCCTGCTGGGCGAGCAGTGGCGCGCAGACGGCCTCCGCGCGCGGCTGTTCTACGGGGGGCGCGGCGCCCGCGAGTTGCCGCTGCTGGACCGCCTGCGCGATCTCGGGATGCCGGTCGTGCCGGCGACGGAGGACGGCAGCGTCGGCGAGCGCGGCCGCGTGAGCGTACCGCTCGAGAAGCACCTGGCCGCGGCGCCCGGCCCGGTGAAGCTCTACGCCTGCGGCCCCGAGGCGATGATGCGCGAGGTGGCGCGCATCGCCGCGGCGCGCGGGCTCTCGGCCGAGGTCAGCCTCGACCCCTGGATGGGCTGCGGGGTGGGCACCTGCCTCGGCTGCGTCGTCCGCGTGCAGGGCGCGGACGAGGCCCGGCCGAAGTACCGCTGCGCCTGCACGGAGGGGCCCGTGTTCGACGCGGCGCGCGTCGTCTGGCCGGGCGACGAAAGCTCGCGGGCCCGCCGGCGGGCGGGGGGCGGCGACGCCGGGGAGGCGCGCGGGTGAGGCTCGCGGTCGAGCTCGCCGGCCTGCGCTTCAAGAACCCGCTGATCGCCGCCTCGGGGACCTTCGGCTACGGCGTCGAGTACGAGGGCATCCTCGAGCTGTCCCGGCTCGGCGGCATCGTCTCGAAGGGGCTCTACATGGAGCCGCGCGACGGCGCGCCGCCGCCGCGCATCGTCGAGACGCCCGCGGGGCTGCTGAACGCGATCGGCCTGCAGGGCATCGGCATCCGGGCCTTCGTGCGCGACGTGCTGCCGCGCCTGGCGCGCCACGACACCGTGCTGCTGGTCAACGTCTGCGGCGACACCGTGGAGGAGTACGCCGAGGTCGCGCGCGTGTGCGACGGCGCGCCCGGCATCCACGGCCTGGAGATCAACATCTCCTGCCCGAACGTCGAGAAGGGCGGCATGGCCTTCGGCGGCGACCCGCGCATGACGCACGAGGTGGTGGCCGCCGTGCGCCGGGCGACGCGGCTGCCGATCGTGCCGAAGCTGTCGCCCAACGTGGGCGACATCGCCGTCTTCGCGCGCGCCGCCGAGGAGGCGGGCGCCGACGCGCTCTCCTGCATCAACACCCTGCTCGGCCTCGCGATCGACGCCGAGACGCGCCGGCCGCGGCTGGGCTTCGGCACCGGCGGCCTGTCCGGGCCCGCGATCCGGCCGGTCGCCGTGCGCATGGCGTGGCAGGCCGCGCGAGCGGTGCGCATCCCGGTGATCGGGATCGGCGGCATCGCCTGCGCCGCCGACGCGCTCGAGTTCCTGATCGCCGGCTGCCGCGCGGTGCAGATCGGCACCGCCAACTTCGTGGACCCCGGCATCCACGAGCGGGTGCTCGCGGAGCTCGAGGACTACCTGCGCCGCCACGGGCTCGACGACGTGAACCAGGTCGTCGGCACGCTCGACTACCCCGGGCGGCCGAGGCCCTGCGAGTGGGGAGGCTGATGCAGGCCCGCGATCGCCTGATCGTCGCGCTCGACGTGTCCGACGCCGGGTCGGCCCGCGCGCTCGCGGGACGCCTGTCCGGCCACGTCGGGATGCTCAAGGTCGGCTCCCAGCTCTTCACGGCCGCCGGCCCCGCTCTCGTGCGCGAGCTCGTGGCGCGCGGCGATCGGGTGTTCCTCGACCTGAAGTTCCACGACATCCCCAACACCGTGGCCGGCGCCGTCGAGAGCGCGGCCCGCCTCGGCGTGTCGCTCGTCGACGTCCACGGCCTCGGCGGCCGGGCCATGATCGAGGCCGCCGCCCGTGCCCGGGGCGGCGCGCGGCTGCTCGCGATCACGATCCTCACGAGCCACGACCAGGCGGCGCTGGACGAGGTCGGCCTGCCCGGCACGGCAGCCGAGTCCGTCCGCCGGCTCGCCAGGCTGGCGCGGGACGGCGGTGCAGACGGCGTCGTCTGCTCGCCGCACGAGGTGGGCCTGGTGCGCGAGGCGTGCGGCAGCGGCTTCCTGGTCGTCACACCGGGGATCCGCCCGGCGGGCGCCGCCCTCCTTGACCAGTCCCGCGCGGCGACGCCGGGGGCGGCCCTGCGGGCAGGCGCCGACTACCTCGTCGTGGGCCGGCCGATCACGGGGGCCGGCGATCCCGCCGGCGCTGCCGACGCGGTCGTCGCCGAGATGGAGCGGGCGGTGGCGGAAGGCGAGCGCTAGCGTTCCACCTCGAACGAGAACACCACCCGCTCGCCCGGCCGCCCGTGGAGCCGGAAGACGATCGCCTCGCCCGCCGCCTGGACGACCTCGCCCGCCACGACGCGCAGGCTGTCCGGGCGCAGGCCCGGGACGGACCCCAGCTCGAAGCGCCAGGTGCCGGCGGAGTGCGCCTCGACCAGGGTGGCCTCGATCCGGTTCTCGCCGCGCCGCGGCCGGACCGCGATCGGGCTGCGGCCTTCGCGTGGGAAGACGGCCTCGCCGTTCACCACGACCTGGCCGCTGCCGCCCGGCACGGCGAGCTCGCTCACCCACGTGGCCGTGGGCTCGGCCGGGCGCGCGAGGAACCCGAGGATGCAGCTGGGGGCCGTGCTGATGAGCGTGGCCGAGATGCTCTGCGACAGGGTCGCGTTGCCGCAGCCGTCGACCGCGTAGGCCTGCAGCGTCGCGGTCGTCTGGCACAGGGACAAGCCGGCGAGCCAGGCGTTGACTGCGGCCTCCGACCAGTCGGCCGGCCAGGGGGCCGGGCCCGAGCTGGTGAGGACCACGCCGCCGTTGACCTTGTACTGGACCTGCGAGATGCCGTTGTTGCCCGTGCGCGAGTCGTCCGCGCTCGCCTCGAAGTGGACGGGATACGGGGCGGGCGAGGGGTAGGTCGACCCGGGGCTCGGCAGGGTGAGCGCCACGATCGGCCCCTGCGTGTCCGCCGCACAGGCGTTCGCGTCCACCTGCACCGTCGTCGTGCGGTTGGCCTTGGGGTCGTTGTTGGCGGCGACCGAGTGGACGTGCAGCCGCAGGTCGTACGTGCGGCTGGCCGCGGAGGCGTGCACGGGCGGGCCGCCGCTCGACGCCGACACCGTCGTGAACGTGACCGTGGAGTGGCAGGTGTCCCTGACGCTCACGCCGTCCACGTCGACGGAGAAGCGCAGCGGGTACGGCCCCGTCGTCTCGCACATGTCGATCGTGAGCGTGAGCGGCTCCGTGCCGATGATCGGCTTCGTGTAGTCCACCGGGACGCCGCCCTTGCTGACCTTGAACACCGGGTTGAAGCCTAACAGCGTGGTGGAGGTGGTGGTCGTCGTCGTGGGCGGAATCGTGTCCGGCGGCGTCGGGCCGCTGCCCGACCCCCCCGTCGGCGGCGAGCCGCCACTCGAGCCGGAGTTCCCTGACGCCGCGACCACGCCGCCTGCGAGCGCGGCCCCGCCCCCCACGATCGCCGCGGCCTTGCCGAGGCCCAGGCCGGCGGCGCCCGTGAAGCCGTCGGGTATGCCCGGGAACACCGCCACCGACGCCCTCCGGAGCAGGGGCGCCACGGGCAGCTTCGAGTCGCAGTCGGACTTGCTCGCGACCACGAGCGCCTCGGCCTCGTCCGTCCGCGCCTCGGCGAAGGCGCGGTCGAAGGCATCGAGGTAATACTGCACCTTGCGGCCGACCAGCTGCTTCTTGGGCTTCGGCAGGATGCCTGCGAAGCACGGCGCGTCGGATCTCATCTCGACGTAGTACCACTCGGGCGTGGCGTCCGCGACGCGGAAGTAGACTCGCGCCCGCGCCAGGCGCGAGGCGGGCGCGAAGCAGGCGTTGAGGCGCGGGTAGCTGCCGGCCACGATGCAGCCGACCGGCTTGTGGTCGATCGCGATGCCCTCGGCGCGGGCGGCCGCCGCGGGCAGCAGCGTCGAGACGAGTGCCAACACGAGAGACCGATGGTCCATCGTCGTCCTCTACGGCGCCTCCATCGTCTGGTTGGGCCGGGCGCACGCGTCTGGTTGGGCCGGGCGCGCGAGGAGTCTAGCATCACCCGCCGCCTTCTCCGTGAGCCGGCTCACCTCAGGCGCTCGGCCCAGGGGGTATCCGCATAGCGCTCCCTCAGCTCACGCCGCCAGCCGGCCGCGCCCACCGCGTCACCGGCCGCCTCCCTGGCGCGCGCGCCCGAGAACAGCGCCTGCGCCCGGTGCGGCCCTCCGCCCTCGACGACGGCCTCGAACGCGAGCGCCGACTCGCGCGGATGTCCGGCCGCGAGCAGCGCCTCGCCCTCGAGGCACAGCAGCTCGAGGCGCCGCGGATCGGCCGGCGCCACGAGCAGCGAAGCGTTGCGCGCCAGCTCGGCGGCTTCCTCCCAGCGCTCCGAGGCGTAGGACCTGGAGGCGCGCTCGTAAAGCCGGGTCGCGTCGCCGACTGCGGCGTGCTGCGGCAGCACGCGCAACGCGGCCAGCCCGAGGGCGAGGGCGACGGGCGTGGCGCGGACGGCGATGCGGACCCCGGCGGCGCCGGCGGCTGGCCTCGCGTCCTCCGCCCGCTTCCCAAGGCGCCGTCCCGCCAGCATCGCCGCCACGGCGGCGAGGGCCAGGGCCAGCCCTGCGTGGTCCGAAAGCGTCCGTGCCTCGTAGCGCAGGCGCGCCTCGCGCCCCGTCGGCACGATCAGCATCAGGCCCGGCGAGACGAGGTAGGGCCCCGCACCGCCCGAAAGCCGCCAGCGCGGGTGGTAGGAGATCTTGACCAGCAGCGGGTGACCCGGCCGGTCGGTCTCGATGCGGATGGACTCGTTCTCGACCGTCTCCTTCACGTGGACAGCCTCCGGCAGCGGCTGCTCGGGCGGCGGCGTCCAGGGATCGGGCTGGACCAGCCCGAAGCGCGTGTCGTCGGTAAACACCAGCAGCGCCCGGTTGGGCGGCTTGCGGGAGAACCAGCGGTAGCACTGGTCCCGCCAGCCGCGCAGGGGAGCGCGCACGGGCTCGAACCGCAGCGGCTCCACGTAGCCCGGCCCCGGCTCGATCAGCCGGTAGAGCGTGTAGGGCGGGATCTGCGCCTCGCGCACGACGTCCGGGCGCGCGTCGAGCGCGGAGCGGAGCGGCGCGCTGGTGGCGACGATCTCGGAGACGTTGAACAGTCGCAGGCGCGCGAGCGCGCTCTGGGGATCGAAGCGGGAGTAGCTGCGGGAGCGAAACGGGTTCGGCGAGCGCGCGAACAGCTCCGAGGCGAGGTAGTACACGGGGTGGGTGACCGTGGATGCCTGGTTGTAGACGCCCTCGAGAGTCGAGCGGCCCGAGAAGAACGGCAGCGTCTCGTACATCCGCAGCGAGCCGGCCCGCTCGTGAAGGGGGTCGTACTCGACCGCCACGCGCGGGTCGGCCACGCCGCCGCGCAGCCGGTCGCAGAGCACGCGCCAGGCGGGCCACAGCTCCTTCGCCTCGAGGCCGGTGTAGTTCCAGTCGATCCAGGAGCGCAGGTAGCGCGACTCCCAGTCCCCGTACACCGCCGCGAGCAGGACCAGGGCGAGCGCCGCCACCTCGGGCAGGGCGAGCGCGCCGAGCGCGAGGCCGAGGGCGGAAGCGCCGCAGAGCGCGAGCGAGAGCTGGGCGAAGGGCGCGAAGCGCACGTCGATGACACCCAGGCCGGGGCCGGCGCAGGTCAGGGCGGCGCCGGCCAGGGCGCCCCACGCCAGCAGCGCGAGCCGGTCGTCGAAGGGCCGGCGCCGGACGAGGCGCGCCATCGTCCAGCAGACGGCAGCGGCGGCTGGAGCGAAGAGCGGCCAGAGCAGCCGGGGCAGCAGCCCGCGCGTCGTCACGTCGATCCAGGCGTCGTCGTACGGCGTCGTCCAGCCCCAGGCGCCGAGCAGCGGCAGCAGCAGCGGGGCCGCCAGCGCGAAGGCGAGCGCGGCCACCGCCGCCAGCCAGCCGAGCGCGCGCAGCGGACGCCGCTCCCACAGCAGCAGCCCCGACGCGGTGAGCCCCGCCCACAGCACGGCGTAGCCGTGCGCGTAGGCCGTGAGCGCGAGGAGAAGCGCGGGCAGCCACGGGCCGCGGCCGTCCTCGCGGGCCCGGAACGATTCCCCGAGGAACAGCAGCGCGAAGGCGAGGCCGTAGGTGTAGGAGAACTCGCCGGCCAGCGTCGAGGCGAGCGTCCCGCCCCAGATCGGGTTGTCCTCGACGTAGAGGAAGACGAGCGCGGTCGCGGCGCCGAGCAGCGGCGCCGGGAACGAGAGCCGCATGCGGCGCAGGGCCACGTAAGCACAGAGCGGGAGCAGGAACACGCCGAGCGCCGTCCCCAGCTTGAAGGCGACGGGCATGCCGGTGATCGTGGCGAGTGCCGACATCAGCAGGAACGGGAACGGGAAGTAGTAGAGCAGCAGCGGCTGACCGAGGTAGGCACCCGGGTACCAGCCGTGCAGCCGCAGCCGGGGCAGCAGCTGCTCGCGGAACCAGACGGCCGTCGGGTAGTGGCACGGCGTGTCTCCGCCGGCCGCGATCGTCGGCAGCAGCAGCAGCGACGGGCGGACGAGGTCGACGAGGACGAGCAGAACGACGGCCAGGCCGAGGGCGTCGGCGATCCACCTGCGACGGCCGAGGCTCATCGGCCGCAGTCTACCCGATCGCCTGCTGCCGGCCTCGCGCGCCTCACGACCGGCCCGCGATCCCCCGGCGGCGCCACGGCGCACGGCGACACTCGCTGCGCTCGAGATGCGCGCGTCCGCGCCGTCTCACGTGTGTCCTGGAGCATTGTCACGACAGTGACCCGGATGTAACCTCTCCGCGCACTGGGGCGGGGCTGCCCCCGCCGGCGCCCTCACTCGGAGGTCCGATGGCGAAGAAGCACGTCTTCGTACTGCTGATCGGCAACAAGGAGCGCGGCGAGGTCAATCACTTCCAGCTGCTCCAGGAAGACACGGCTTTGAACGAAGGACGTCGCCTCGGACTCGACGTCGAGGTCGCGTTCGCTCCCGGCTTCGACCAGCTGCGCGCCCTCAAGAAGCGGCTGCTCGACTCGACCGCGCTGGCCGTGGACGCGGTGGTCAGCGAGCCGGCCAACAACGCGACGATGGAGCTGATGCTCAGCGAGCTCAAGGGCAAGTGCAGCCTGATCGTGCTCAGCGCCTGGGGCCCCTCGATCGAGCAGGCGGTGGGCGGCTGGGGCGCCGGGCTGGCCATGGGCAGCGTCGGCACGGACCACGTCAAGGTCGGCGAGATCCAAGGGCGCCAGGTGAAGGCGCTGCTCGGCGGCGGCGGCCGGCTGCTGTACGTCGCCGGGCCGCTGCGCTCCTCCGCCGCTCAGCAGCGCCTCGAGGGCCTGAAGTCGCAGCTCGCCGAGGCGAAGGTCGAGGAGATCTCCGCGGGCCAGTGGACCGAGTCGGACGGGATCGTGGCCTTCAACGACTGGTACCGCGTGGCGAAGGCGCGCGACCCGGTCGTGCCCGTGGTCGCCGCCGGCAACGACGAGCTGGCGCTCGGCGCGCGGCGGGCCTGCGAGGCGCTGCCCAACGCGCAGCACCGCGAGGCCCTGCTGAAGGCGCGCTTCCTGGGCGTGGACGCCTGCCCGACGTTCGGGCAGAAGCTGATCAGCGAGAAGCAGCTGTTCGCGAGCGTGCTGACGCCGGCGAACACCGGCCTCGCGCTCGGCCACCTGCACCGCTTCTGGGCGCAGGGCGCCCCTGTGCCGCTGCGCTCGTTCACCGACGCGCGGCCGTGGCCGCCGTCGAGCCTGCCGGCGTAGCTCGTTTGATCCTTTACGCGGGGGACGGGCTCCGGTACGATCCCGTCCTCCCGCGATGAAGGAGACCCGCCGCATCCTCGTCGTCGACGACGACCCGCGCATCGGCCAGATGCTCACCCGCGCGCTCGCCCGCCACGGCTACCAGGTCGACGCCACGACCTCGGCCGACGAGGCTCTGGAGAAGAGCGACGGCACCCGCTACGACGCCGCGCTCGTCGACCTGGTGATGCCCGGCCGCGACGGCGCCGACCTGTCGAGCACGCTGCGCCGGCGCTTCCCGGGCCTGCCGATCGGGCTGCTCACCGGCTACACGCACTCGCCGCTGATCCCGTCCTTCGAGAAGTCCGGGATGGCCGTGTTCACGAAGCCGGTGCTGATCCAGGACCTCGTCGACTTCCTGCAGCGGGAGATCGGCTAGCCTTCCGCCGCAGCCGCTCGCGGCGGCGCTCGAAGCCCTCCGCCAGGTGCCAGCAGCGCAGGTCGCGCTGGCGCCTCTCGTCCACCAGCGCCAGCCCGCGCTCGACGGCCGCCAGCGCCGCTTGTAGGTCCCTGCTGCGGTGCTCGTGGTGCATCGCCAGCTCGCGCCAGGCCTCCGCCTCGCCCGCCGCGCCAGCCTCCCGCCACAGCGCTTCGGCGCGCTCGAGGGCGCCCTTGCGCTTGGCGCGCCAGGCGAGCCGCAGCAGGGCCGGCCCGTGCAGCGGGCCGGCGCCCAGCTCCAGCGCCCGCCGGTACTCGGCCTCGCTGCGCTGGAACAGGCGCGCCCGCTCCAGCACGCGCGCCAGGCTGAAGACGTCGCGCGGGTCCTCGGCCAGCGGCTCCTCGACCCAGCGGCAGGCCAGCACCGCGAGCGCCGCCAGCGAGACGATGTCCTGGCGGTTGTGCTCGAAGACGCGCGCCAGCGCGCGCGCGTCGCGGCGCCTCACCCAGTCGAAGTAGACCTGCGGGATCTGGTCGCCCGGGATGTCGCCGTCGCGGCGCAGGCCCATCAGCACGACCTCGAGCGACTGCAGGCGGCACGACTCGAGCCGCCGCTTCCACAGCCGGCGGGCCGGGTGCAGCAGGTCGAGGTGCTTTGCGCCGGCCAGCGGAAAGCGGCTGCGGTTGAGGCGGAAGCGCGAGTCCAGCAGGGGCAGGTCGAACATCTTGCCGTTGAAGGTCACCACTCGCTCGAAGCGGGCGAGCTCGCCGGCGACGCCGTGCAGCAGCGCCGCCTCCTCGTGGTAGTCGCGCATGAAGTACTGGCTCACGCGGAAGCGCTCGCCCTCGACCCAGCCGAGGCCGATCAGGAACGCCGCAGTGCCGGTCCCGCCCGCGAGGCCGGTGGTCTCGGTGTCCAGGAAGACGGCCCGGCGCAGGTCGAACCCCTCGAGCTCGGGGTCGCCGGTCAGCACGCCGACCGTCGCCGGCGCGATTGCGTGCATGCGCGACAGCGGCACGTCGCCGTGCCGCTGCTCGAGGTGCACCGAGCTGTCGACGCGGAAGAACTCGCCCCGCTCGTTCAGGACGCGCATGCCGTCGACCAGCTCCTCGAGCGGCACCGGTAGCGGGGCCCTGTGGCGCTCCCGCTCCTTGACCGCGGCCACGGCCACCAGCCGCTCCAGCCGCGCCTTCAGCGACAGGGTCTCGCTTGCCGCGACACCGCCCCGGGGCAGGAGCTCGCACTCGAGCTGCTCGAGGCCGGCGAGCCCGCGCGGCGGCGACGTCTCCACAGGAGCGGGAGGCGCCGAGGTCTCGCTCGGCGCGCGCGCGGCCTCGGGCCCGCCCTCGCGCCTCAGCCGCTGCAGGCGATCGTGGAGGGAGGTGGACATGGGAGAGGTAGGACAGCGGCAGACCGCGGATCGGCACGACGCCCATCCGGGGGGGCCTGGGGGGGTACAAAGCACCCCCCCAGGACGAGGAAGCTGGACGACGCCGTCGGCTTCTCGGGCGCTATCCTGTAGCCTCGCAGCTCCACGCGGGCGTGGAGGGTGATTCCGTAGGGACGCGGATCCATCGTCACTCGGCCAGCACCGCGTCGAGGATCGCCAGGGCCACCTCCTTGCCCCGGCTGCCCACCTCCCCGGCCGGCCCCACGCAGGAGGGGCAGCCGTCGCGGCACGGGCACGAGGCGATCAGCGCGCGGCTCTCGAGGAGCAGCCTGTCGTGGAGCCGGTAGAGCGGCTCCGACAGCCCGATGCCGCCGGGGTAGGCGTCGTAGACGAAGACGTTCGGCTCGTAGTCCTCGCTCCTCCCGCCCGGTTCACGCCGCTCGGCCGCGCCCGGATCGGCATGCCGGGCGGCGACGATCTCCTCCCCGCCCGCCTGTCGCCGCGCCGGCCCGGCGCCCCGCCGCGCGAGCCCGCGCTCCACACGCGCTTCGCCCTGGCCGTTGTCGCCGAGCGCCACGCCGAGGTCGTGGCGGTCGCACATCAGGAACAGGGCGGCCAGCTGGCCGAGCGTGTAGGAGAGCGCCACGACGCCGTCGCGACGCTCCTCGAGGCCGTAGGGCAGCGCGGCCATCAGCTCGCGCGGCACCGTGAGCCAGTAGGCGGTCGTGTGCATCTCGTTCTCGGGCATGGTCAGCTCGCCCGCGCCGACGTTCTCGTTCGTGTGGAACTTGATCTTCTTGAAGCCCACGACCTGGGAGCTGACGTGCACCTCGCCGTGGCTGCGCCGCGCGTTGCGCCGGGGGTCCTCGGCGAAGCGCTCGAGGATGCGCACCTTGGCGTAGCTGATCGCGTCAGTGTAGTAGTCGACCTCGGCCTCGCGCACCTCGACCCGCCGCTGCTCGTGGTCGTAACGCTCCACGAAGTAGCTGCGGCCCTCCAGCAGGTAGATCGCCTTCTCGTGCACCATCGACGGCGCCGAGTCGTAGTCGACCTCGGCGATGATGCGCGGCTCCCCCGTCACGTCCTGGACGACGAAGTTGTCCGAGGACACGGAGCGCAGGCTGACGGCGTCGGCCGGGTAGGAGTCGCTGGTCCAGTGCCAGCGCTCGCCGGCGCGGTGCAGCAGCTGCTCGCCCTCGAGGTACTCCAGGATCTCGACCAGGTTCTCCCGGCCGAAGCGCTCGTCGGCAGTGAACGGCAGCTCGAAGGCCGCGCACTTGACGTGGTTGACGAGGATCTGCAGGTTCTCGGGGTTGATCCGGCCCTGCTCCACCGGGGCGCCGAAGAAGTAGTCGGGGTTCTTGGCGATGAACTGGTTGAGCGGCGTCGAGTTCGCGACCAGCACCGCGACCGAGGCGCCGCTGCGCCGTCCCGCTCTCCCCGCCTGCTGCCAGGCCGAGGCGACCGAGCCCGGGTAGCCCACCAGCACCGCCGCGTCGAGGCTGCCGATGTCGATCCCCAGCTCCAGCGCGTTCGTCGAGACGACACCCAGCACGGAGCCCTCGCGCAGCCCGCGCTCGATCTCGCGGCGCTTCAGCGGCAGGTAGCCGCCGCGGTAGCCGCGGATGATGCCCTCCGAGCCCGGCTCTCGTCTCGAGCGCCTCCTTGAGGTATGTCACCAGCACCTCGGTCGCCAGCCGCGACGGGGCGAACACGATCGTCTGCAGGCCCTTCGAGCAGGAACGAGAGCGAGACCTCGCGCGCCGCGTTCAGGGCCGACTTGCGGATGCCGAGCTGGCGGTTGACGACCGGCGGGTTGTAGATGGCGAAGTAGCGCTCGCCGCGCGGCGCGCCGCTGCGATCGACGAGCGTCATCGCGCGCTCGCAGAGCGCCTCCGCCAGCTCCTTCGGGTTGCCGATCGTGGCCGAGGAGCAGATGAACTGCGGCCGTGAGCCGTAGAACTCGCACAGCCGCCGCAGCCGCCGCAGGATGTTCGCGACGTGCGAGCCGTAGACCCCGCGCAGGCTGTGCAGCTCGTCGACCACCACGAAGCGCAGGTTCTCGAGGAGCTTCACCCACTTCGTGTGGTGCGGCAGGATGCCCTTGTGCAGCATGTCGGGGTTGGTGACCACGACGTGCGCCCGCGCGCGGATCGACTTGCGCGCGTCCTGCGGGCGTGTCGCCGTCGTAGGTGAAGGTGCCGATCTCGGCGCCGAGCGACTCGATCGTGGCGTGCAGGACCGGCGAGCTGGTCCTGGGCGAGCGCCTTGGTCGGGAAGAGGTAGAGCGCGCGCGCGTCCGGGTCCTTCAGCATCGCGGTCGAGCACCGGCAGGTTGTAGCAGAGCGTCTTGCCCGAGGCCGTCGGCGTGACGACGACGACGTCCCGGCCCGCGGCCGCGTGCTCGTAGACCTCGCGCTGGTGCGTGTAGAGGCCGTGCACTCCCGCCGCCTCGAGCGACTGGCGCAGCTTGGGGTGCAGGGCGTCGGGAAAGCCGACGAGCTGCGACGGCTGGGCCGGGAAAGTGCCGGAGGGCCGTGAGCACGGGCTCGCTGCCGAGCGTCTTCTGGATCTCGAGCGCCTTCAGCACCGAGAGCAGGGCCTGGTCCCCTGTCCGTGCGGGTCGGAACGAGCTGCTGGCTCAAGCCGTCACCTCCGCCTGCGGGCCCCACCCGCTGGGGCACCCCGGTGCGCCGGGCCACATGATGCGGGCGGCACCGGTCGCGGCAGGTCCGGACCGGCGCGACGCGGGACGGGCGGGGCGCGTATCCTGTCCGCGGGAGGCCGCATGGAGATGCAGGCACGCCGTTCGGACCCTGCTCGCCGGGCTCGGCGAGGACCCGACCGCGAGGGCCTCGACAAGACGCCCGAGCGGGTGGTGAAGGCGCTCAGGTTCCTGACCAGCGGCTACGCGCCAGGACCCGAAGGCGCTGATCAACGAGGCCCTCTTCACCGTGAACTACGACGAGATGGTGGTGGTCAAGGACATCGACGTCTTCAGCCTGTGCGAGCACCACCTGCTGCCCTTCTACGGCAAGGCGCACGTCGCCTACATCCCGAACGGCAAGGTGGTCGGCCTGTCCAAGATCCCCCGGCTCGTCGACATGTTCGCGCGCCGGCTGCAGGTGCAGGAGCGGCTCACGGTCCAGATCGCCGAGACCATCCAGGAGTACATCCAGCCGCGCGGCGTGGGCGTGATCGTCGAGGCGATGCACTTCTGCATGATGATGCGCGGGGTCGAGAAGCAGAACTCCGTCGCCGTCACCTCCTGCATGCTCGGCGGCTTCCGCGAGCGCCAGCCCACGCGCGAGGAGTTCCTGGCCCTGATCCGCAGCCACGGGCGCCCAGGCGCCTGAGGCGGGCAGCCCGCGGCCGGGTCCCCGGGTCTTCAGGGCGCCGCGGCCGGCGGCAGCGCCTGCACGGCGCCGGCGATCTCGCGCGAGAGGTCGGCCAGCAGGGCGCTCATCGCCTCGACGGCCGCCCCCGGCTCCGTGCCGCCGGGCAGCGGCCCCTGCGAGAACGCGAACGCCCGGCGGGCCAGGACCCTCTCCTCGCGCCCGGAGACGAGCGTCCACTCCCCCTCGAGCGCCACCCGGCCGTCCGCCTGTGCCCCGAACACCCGGAGCTCGGTGGACAGGCGCAGGCGCGGCGCCGCGGCCGCGGTCCACGGCGCAGGCACGACCCGCATTCGCGGCAGCAGCGCCGACAGGTTGCCCGCGATCGTGCGCTCGACGCCCGCGTCGAGCGGCTCGGCCCAGCGCAGGAACTCGTCGACGCGCAGCTCGTTCGGTCCGGCCCACAGCACGAGCTGTGGGCGCTCGAGGTGGTCGGGGACGCGCACCGGCAGCAGGCCGATCGCCTCTCCGCCCGCCGCGCCGCCGCCTCCCGCGGGCGGCGGCTCGACCAGCGGCCGCAGCACGAAGAAGCGCGCCTCCGGCGTGCGCTTCAGGGTCACGCAGCCGGTCGCGGCGAGCACCGCCGGCGCCAGCACCAGCACCACCCACGCTGCCTGCCTCTGACCGGGCATCACTTCTTCTCCTGCGCCTTCTCCCGCCCCTTCCCCGGCTCCGGCCTCGCCTTGCCGAGCACGATCGCCTCGGGGTGGGTCTGGACGTACTCGGCGAGGTTGCGCAGCGCGGCGAGCGTGCGCGACAGCTCCTCCAGCGTCGCGGCCGCCCGCACGCGCGTGTCGTCTGTGGCCGCCGCCGTCTCGTCGATCCGCCCGAGCGTGCGGTCGAGCCGCTCGAGGGTCGCCCGCAGCCGCCGCGCCGTCTCGGCCGTCTCGCCACCCGTGGCCTGGACCTGCGATTCGAGCGCGGCAGCCGTCCGCCGCACGTCGGCGATCGCACCGCGGGCCTCCTCGATCGCCGGCCGGGCCGCCTCGGCCGAACGGCGCGCACCGCTGACGGCGCCCCTCAGGTCGGACGAGTCGAGCAGCGTGCGCAGGCTCTGGAGCGCCTTCTGCAGGTCGTCGAGGATCTCCTCGATCGGCAGTTCCGCCAGCTTGTCGAGCAGCGCCTCGCTGCGCTGCCCCAGCTTCTCCATGCCGCTGATCGCGGTCGGCAGCTCGGGGTAGCGCCGTGCGATCCCCGCGTAGCGGGGCGGCTCGTCGGGCAGGAACTCGAAGTCGATGTACTTCTGCCCGGTCAGCAGGCTCTGGCTCAGCAGGCGCGCGCGCAGCCCGCCCGCGGCCAGAGTGCGCGCGGCCTCGGCGCCGTGCGTGGTCTGCCAGGGCACGGGCACGCCCGGCAGCGCCTCCACCACGTTGCGCCGCAGCTCGATCACCACCTCGATCTGGATCGGCGCCTCCGGCTTGCCCGTGAAGAGGGCGGTGACGTCCTTCACCTCGCCCAGCCGGATGCCGCGGAAGGTGACCGGCGCGCCGGTCGACAGGCCGCGCGCCGAGCCGGGGAAGAAGACGACGAAGCGCTCGCGCGGGGCGAACCAGTCGCCGGCGCTCAGCACCACGATCGCGGCGACCAGCAGCGCGATCGCGCCCAGCACGAAGACGCCGACGGCGCGCGGGTGGGCCCGGGCGCTCACAGGCGACCCCGGCTCAGGAAGGCACGTACCTTGGGGTCCTGGCTCTGCTGCAGCTCGCGCGGCGTGCCCTGGGCGGTCATGGTCCTCTTCTCCGCGTCGAGAAACACGGCGTGGTCGCCCAGCTCGAAGATGCTGGGCAGCTCGTGGCTGACGAGCACGATCGTCGCGCCCAGGCTGTCGCGCAGCTCGAGCACGAGATCGTCGAGCCGGCGCGAGCTGAGCGGGTCGAGGCCGGCCGAGGGCTCGTCGAGATACAGGATCTCCGGGTCGAGCGCCATCGCGCGCGCGAGGCCCGCCCGCTTCCTCATGCCCCCGCTGACCTCGGAGGGAAGGTGGTCCTCGAAGCCGGCCAGGCCGACCAGAGCCAGCTTGAGCCGCGCGACGGCGCGCGCCTCCTCCGCGGGCAGCGCCAGCAGCTCGAGCGCGGGCAGGGCCACGTTCTCCTCGAGCGTCATCGAGCTCCACAGCGCCGAGCCCTGGAAGAGCACGCCGAAGCGGCGCCTCAGCCGCTCGCGCGCCTCGTCGTCGGCCGCCCAGTACGGCTCACCGGAGTAGCAGACGTCACCCGCCAGCGGCGGGTCGAGGCCGACCATGTGCCGCAGTAGGGTGCTCTTGCCGCAGCCGCTGTCGCCCATCACCACGAACACCTCGCCCCGCCGGACCGCGAAGCCGACGTCTCGCTGCACTGCCAGCGCGCCGTAGCCGGCGGTCAGGCCGCGCACCTCGACGTGCGGCGGCTCGGCCGGCGACGGGCTCGCGGCCGCTGCCGCCGGCGTCACAGCCGCACCAGGTACAGGAGCAGCGTGGCGGCCGCGTCCGCGACCACGACCAGCACGATGCCCGTCACCACGGCCTTGGTGGCCGCCGCGCCCACCGCGACCGCGCTGCGGCCGCAGCGGATCCCGTAGTAGCAGCCGGTGAGCGCCACGATCGCCCCGAAGACGACGCTCTTGCCGAGCCCGATCCACACGTGCCGCAGCTCGAGCGCCTCCTGCGTCTGGCGCGCGTACTCGAGCGGGGCGATCCTCAGCATCGTCACGCCGACGAACATGCCGCCCATCAGGCCCAGCAGGTCCGCGTAGGCGACCAGCGCCGGCAGCATGAGGGCGGTCGCCAGCACGCGCGGCAGCACCAGGAACTCGCCGGGGCGCAGCCCCGTCGTGCGCAGCGCGTCCACCTCCTCGTTGATCGTCATCGTGCCCAGCACCGCCGCGAAGGCCGCGCCGGAGCGGCCCGCCATCACGATCCCCGTCATCAGCGGCCCCAGCTCGCGCGCGACGGCGATCGCCACCAGGTTGGCCACGTAGATCGCGGCGCCGAAGGGCTGCAGCTGCACGGCCCCGACGAAGGCCAGCACGGCGCCGATCAGGAAGTTGATGAGGGCCACGATGCCCAGCGCGCCGACGCCGGTCGTCTCGAACGCGTGCAGCAGGTCGACGCGCCGGAAGCGCGCCCGCCCCCGGACGAGCGCGCCGAGCGCCAGCACCGTCTCCCCGACGAACGCGACGCCGTCGGCGGCCGTGTCCCAGGCGTGCAGCGCGATCCGGCCCACGCGAGCGGTGAGCGCGTCGTCCTCGGGCACGGGCGGCTGGGCGCGCGACGGGACGGCCGCCGCCAGCGCCAGCAGCCGGCGCACGCCCGGCGGCAGGGCGCTCGCGTCGACGGCCACGCCCTTCTCCCGCGCCAGCGCCGCCGCCGCGTGCACGAACGCGACCAGCGTGCTGTCCCAGGCCTCGAGCCGGTCCGCCTCGAGCGACAGGCGAACCGGCGCTGGCGCCGAGACGAGCGCCTCGGCCAACGGCCCGCCGGAGGGAACGCCGGCGTCGAGGGCCCAGCGGCCCGACAGCCGGACCTGCAGCGTGCCGTCCGGCTCCCGCGCCACGGAAACCTGTGCCTCGCGGCTCGCGCTCATGCCGGGCCGGGCCGGGGCCTCACGCGAGGTCAGACCGGGCGGTTGGCCCGCCGCAGGCGGCGCGCCATCACCCTCATGATCTCGAGGCCGAGGCCCGGCACGCGCCGCAGCAGGTCGTTGAACGAGTGCTCCTCGACCATCACCAGGGTGCAAGCGGGCCCCGCGACGGCGGTCGCGCTGCGCGGGGCCGGGTCGACGAGCGCGAGCTCGCCGAAGACACCGCCCTGCCCGACCGTCTCGATCACGGTGTCGTCGATCTTCAGGTCGACGGTACCGGTGCGGACGATGAACATCTCGCGGCCGCGCTCGCCGGCCGAGAAGACGACCTGGCCCGGGTCCATCTTCAGCGGCGCCTCGTCGAGCGCCATCAGCGCCTCGAGGTAGGTCTTCACCTCGCCCATCGCCGGTCCCTCCGTCGTGCTGACAGCGCGCCCATCTTAACCGTTCCCGCCCGACGCGGAGGGCGGTGGCCCGCCGAGCGCCTGCGCCACGGCCGCACGCAGCTCCGGCCGGCCCGCCAGCAGCGCCTCGAGCGAGCCCCACTCGGCCCGCAGGTCCTCGAGCGTGTCGAGGTCGCGGCGCGGCGAGAGCTGCTCGACGGCGAGCCCCGCCGCCGCCGCGCGCGCGAGCGTGTCCTCGAGCACGCTCGGCGTGCTCCAGGCGACTCGTCTGAACAGGGACGGCCGCGGCTCGCGCAGCGCGACCAGGTAGTAGCCGCCGTCGTGGGCCGGGCCGAGCACGAGGTCGGCCCGGCCGAGCGCATCGAAGGCCGTCCGGACGTCGTCGCGCGTCAAAGACGGTACGTCGCTGCCGACGATCGCCACCCGGGCGGCGCCGCGCGCGAACGCGCGCGCGAAGGCGTCGGCCATCCGCTCGCCCAGGTCGCCCGGCGACTGCCGGCGCAAGCGCCCGGAGGGCAGCCACGCGCGCATCGCCTCGCCCGCGTCGGGCGGGTCGTAGAAGACTAGCCGCTCGTACTCGCCGCGCAGCGGCGTCGTCGCCTCCAGCACTTTCTCGGCGAGCAGGCGGTAGAGCTCCGCCGCCGCGTCCTCTCCGAGCGCCGCGGCCAGCCGCGTCTTCACGGCCCCGGGCCGCGGCTGCTTCACGAAGACGCCCAGCGTCCGGTGCCCGCCCACGGGGTCGCCGGGCGTCACTTGCCGAGGTGCTTCGCGAGGAAGCGGTCGGAGGCGTCCTGGGCCGTGTCGGATCCGGCGAAGACCACTCCTACTCCACCCTCACCGTCTGCCTGAAGCGGATGAGACGAGACGAGCTGCCGACGCGGACCTCGAACGCGCCCGGCTCGACCACCCACGCCTTCCTCGCTGGATCGAAGAACGCGAACGCCCGCTCGTCGAGCACCAGCCGGACCTGCCGCTTCTCACCGGGCTTGAGGAACACGCGCCGGAAGGCCTTCAGCTCCTGCTCCGGCCGCGGCACGCTCGCATGCGGGTCGTGGACGTAGACCTGCGCCACCTCGGCCCCGGCGCGCGCCCCGGTGTTCCGGACCGCGAACGTCACCTCCACCTGGCGCGGCTTCCCGGCCAGGGGCCTGACCTCCGGGCCCGAGTACTCGAAGCTGGTGTACGAGCCCCCGTAGCCGAAGG
Organism: uncultured Acidobacteriota bacterium; assembly: GCA_963831755.1. Classification (GTDB taxonomy): domain Bacteria; phylum Acidobacteriota; class Vicinamibacteria; order Fen-336; family Fen-336; genus DATBSL01. The sequence continues at coordinate 182,031 of CAWHRC010000022.1, read as the reverse complement.
CGAACTGCGGCTCGATCCCCTTCGTGTCGAAGTGGCGGTAGCCCACGAAGACGCCCTCGCCGTACGCCACCTTTCCGCCCGCGCCCGGATAGTTCCCAAATGCCGACGCGTCCTCCCAGCGCTTCGGCCAGGTCATCGGCAGCCGCCCGCCGGGGTTCACGCTGCCGAACAGGACGTCCGCGACCGCGTTGCCCGTCTCGGAGCCGGCGAACCACGACTCGACGAGCGCCGGCACCTGCGCCAGCCACCTCCCGACCAGCACGGGCGCGCCCGTCGTGAGCACCACGACGGTGCGCGGGTTCGCGGCCGCCACCGCCTGCATCAGCTTCACCTGGTTCTCGGGCAGCTCGAGCGACTCGCGGTCGGCGCCCTCCGTCTCGATGCTGTTCGTGTGGCCGACGAAGACGAGCGCCACTTCCGCGGCCTTCGCCTTCGCCACCGCGACGTCGATCGGGTCGCCCTCGACCTTCTGCCAGCCGAGCACGAGGCCCGCGCCGCCGCCGAACTCGTTCATGTCGACGCGGATCTGGTGCGGCTCGCCCGCCTTCAGCTCGACGGGCTTCGACCTCATGTTCATGCCGTGAGTGCCGCCGTTGTCGACGAGCAGCTGGCCGTCGAGCCAGAGCCACGAGCCGTCGTCGCTCGAGGTGCCGAGCTGGTAGAGGCCGGTCTCGGGCACCGTGACGGTGCCGGTCCAGCGGATCGAGAAGTGGTCGACCCGGTTCCAGCCCGCAGGCCCGCCGGGCCCCCAGTCCCAGTCGAGCACGGGGTCCACGCGCACGAGCGACGGCTGGCCCTTCCACTCCTCGTTGTCGAAGTACTCGCCGAGCAGCCCCTGCGTCTCGCTGCGGCCGGCGAGTGGCTTGAGCGCCAAGGCGGGCACGGGCCGCAGGTCGCCTTCGAACGTCGCCCCCGGCGCGTAGTCCACCCTGACGCCGGCCCCCAGCTTCGCCTTGATGCCGTCGAGGGGCGTCACGGCGTAGATCGGGCTCACGTAAGCGCTGCCACCCCCGCCCGTGCGCGCGAAGGCGGCGTTCGGCCCGATCACGGCCACCGTCTTCAGCCTGGTGCGGTCGAGCGGCAGCAGCCCGCCCTCGTTCTTCAGCAGCACCATGCCCTCGGCCGCCGCCTCGCGGTCGAGCGCGCGGTGTGCGGGCGTGTCGAGGGCGCCCTTGTCGAGCGGCTTGTCGAGCCAGCCGAGCTCCACCTGCACGCGCAGCTGCCGCCGCACGGCGTCGTCGATCGCCGCCTCCCCCAGCTCGCCGCTCGCGAGCGCGGCCTTCACCTTCGCGGCGCTCAGGAACTGGCCGTCCGGCATCTCGAGGTCGAGCCCGGCATCGAGCGCCTTCGCCGTCGAGTGCGTGGCGCCCCAGTCCGACATCACGAGGCCACGGAAGCCCCACTCCTTCTTGAGCACGTCGCGGAGCAGCCACGGGTTCTCGCAGGCCCACGGGCCGTTCAGCTTGTTGTAGGAGCACATCACCGCCTGGACGCCCGCCTCCTTCACCGCGGCCTCGAAGTGCGGCAGGTAGATCTCGCGGATCGTGCGCTCGTCGGCCTGCACGTCGATCGTGTCGCGCTCGGTCTCCTGGTTGTTGAGGGCGTAGTGCTTGACCGTCGCCACGACGCCTTCCCGCTGCACGCCCCGGATGTAGGCGACGGCCATGCGCGAGGCGAGGTACGGGTCCTCGCCGTAGCTCTCGAAGTTACGGCCGCCCTGCGGCTCGCGCTGGATGTTCACGCAGGGGCCGAGGATCACGTTCTTGCCCTTGGCCTTCGTCTCGCGGCCGATCGCCGCGCCGATCCGCTCGACCAGCTCGGGGTCGAAGGTCGCGGCGGTGGAGACGCTCGCCGGCCAGGCGGTGGCCGTGCCGGTGCGCACGCCGACGGGCCCGTCGCTCATGTGCAGGCCGCCGACCCCCAGCCGCTCGACCGGCCTGGTGTCGAAGCCCGTGCCCGAGAGAAGGGCGATCTTCTCGTCGAGGCTCAGCTGCTTCAGCAGCTGCTCGACGCGGGCGTCGACGGCGGCGTCCTTCGACTGGGCGGGGCCGAGCACGGGCACGAGCGCGGCGAGCGCTGCGGCGAGGGCGACGCAGACGCGGAAGCGGGTCATGGCGGCTCCTTGCTGAGCGGCCATTCTGTCACGCGGGCGCCGGCGTCGCGCGCAGATCGGATGATCCAGGCCGCCCGCCCGCGCTCAGCGCTCGCGGGCGCCGAAGAAGACGAGCGCCGCGCCGGGCTTCTCGAACGCCATGTCGAGCACGGCGTGGCCGGAGGCGTCGTACGTCACGGCCGTTCCCGGCGTGGCCCAGTGCTCCGTGACGGCCGGGTGCTCGGAGACGTAGCGCTGCCGGCCGGCGGCGGTCGAGAAGACGACGATGGCCCCGCGGCCGGTCTCGTGGTCGATCTTCTCGTGGACCTCCCCGCTGCCGCCGACCTCTCCCTTCCGCACCGGCGAGGCCGCGGCCATCGCGTCGCGCACCTGCCGCCACAGGCCGAGCAGCTTCCCGATGCGCGCCGTGCCCGCGGGCGAGACGGAGACGAGGTCGCCCCAGATCCCGTCGTGGCCCAGGATCAGCGAGGCCACGTTGACGAGCTGCGACTCCTCGGGATCGTCGGGGAAGTAGTGCGTCAGGAACAGCTGCGACGGGAGCCACCTGTCGTACCCGTACGTCGAGCGCGTGATCCAGGTGCGCGCCGGGCCCTTGTGGAAGAACAGGTTCCAGTTCTGCTTCCGCAGGTCGATCGGCACGTCGTAGTTCTGGTAGTAGGGCCCGTTGTTCACGAGGAAGTAGCGGCCGCCGGTCAGGAACGCCAGGCCGACCGCGCGGCCGCTCTCGGTCACGTCGAAGTCCACCAGCGCGCCGGGGACCTGCTCGCCGAGCCGACGCGCGATCTCGGCGAGCCGCAGCGGGATCCGGAACGCGTACGCGTCGCGCCGCTCCTCTGCCGTGTTCGAGGCGTCGCCGTGACCGTGCCCCGGGGCGTCGCAGCCGTACTGGCCCACGGCGTCCCACTTGAAGTAGCTGACCCCCGTCTCCTTCGCCAGGCGGACGAGCTCGCGCAGGAACGTCTCGCCCCACGGCGAGACGAGGCACATGCGGTAGCTCTGCTCGGTCTCCCAGACCGGCCACTTCTGCGCCTTCCCGCCCGCCTGAAGGACGTTCGCCCGGTTGTCCAGGTAGGCGCGGCTCGAGGCCGCCGCCGCACCCGGGTCGAACCAGAGGCCGAGCTTCATCCGGTACTCGTCCAGCTTCCTCTTGATCGGCGCCAGGCCCTCCTTGAAGCGCGCCTGGCTCACGGCCCAGTCGCCCGTCTGCTCGTACCAGCCGGTGTCGAGCACGAACGTCTCGATGCCCATCCGCTGGGCGACCTCGATCTCCGCCAGCAGCCGCTCCGCGTTCATCGAGTCCAGGTACCTCTTCCCGTTCCACCACCGGTTGCGCTCCTGGAAGTTCCAGGTGTTGTAGTGGACGCGGGGGGCGAGCGCGGCCTCGGCGGCCAGCTCGCTGCGGACGAAGCGCCGGTAGGCCTCGGCGGTCGTGTCCTCGTCGCCGGCGACGAGCCCGGCCTGCAGCCACGGCGTCTCGAACGGGTGCTGCGCGTCGAGGGTCTGGCCGCGCCAGTAGTTGCCTTTCACCGCGCGCAGGCGGACCGCGCGCGCAGCGCCGAGGTCGAAGCGCAGGAACGCGTCCGGCGCCTGCGAGCCGTGCTCGTAGGCCAGCAGCATCGTGCGCCGGCCGTCCGAGGCGATCAGGATCGGCCCCATCACGCAGAGCCCGGCCTCGAAGTCGTCGGCGTCGACCGGCCGCTCCGAGAGCGTGTAGCTGTGGAGCAGCTCCACGAACTCCGAGAGCCTCACCTCCCGCGCGCGCGGCAGCCCGGCGAACGAGGTCGCGAGGTACGAAAGCTCGTCCTCGCGGCCGGTGCGCGAGAAGGCGTGCGGCTTCGTCGCGGCCAGCACGTACTGGAAGCGGACGATCGGACTCAGGTCGGAGAGCCGGAAGCGCACCTCGAGCGACAGCGAGGGGTCCTCGCTCAGCACGCCGCGGAAGCGGTGCTCGAGCACGTCCGGCCCGAGCGGGATCGGCTCGCCGAGCCGCGCGAGGCGCACGGGAAGCGCGCGCACGAGCTTCCCGTCCAGAGGGAAGACCGGGGGCGCGAAGTCGTGCGCGGGCGCGGCCGAGCTCGGGGCGAAGCGCCACAGGGCGTCCGGCCTTGCGGCGAGCTCGATGCGCAGGCCGCTCGCCTCGATCGCGGTGTCGGCGCCGAACGACGGCGCTGCCGGAAGCAGGACAGCCGCGAAAGCGGCCCCGCGGGAGAAGCTCAGGAAGCGCATCGCACCTCGTGGACGGCGCACGCTAGCCGCCGGCGCGACGGAGTGTCAAGCACCCGTGGCTGCCGCCTGCCTCGCGACGCGCGGCAGCCGCAGCGCGGCCCGGCAGCCGCGGCCCTGCGGCCGGTTCGCCAGGACCAGGCTGCCGACGTGGGCCTCTGGTCGTCGGCCGCGAGCACGCACGGCGCGAGGCGGTTCACGCATCCGCACCTGTCGTCGCCCGGCTCCCCGGGCGCCCGCCGCGCGGGCGCCGCGGGCGGCGGCTACCGGCCGCGGACCTTCTGCACGATCGCGAGCGTCTCGGCGACCTTCCTCTCGAGGGCTCCCCAGTCCCTGGCGGCGAGGATCTCCTTCGTGATCAGGTTGGAGCCGATGCCGACGCACGCGACCCCGGCCTTGAACCACGCGGAGAGCGAGGCCTCGGTGGGCTCGACCCCGCCGGTCGGCATGATCGACGTCCACGGGCAGGGGCCCTTCACCGCCTTCACGAACGGCGGGCCGCCGACCTCCGCCCCGGGGAAGATCTTCACGATCTCGCAGCCGACCTCCTCGGCGGCGGAGATCTCCGACGCGCTGCCGCAGCCGGGCGAGTACGGGATCTTGCGCCGGTTGCACGCGCGGGCGACCTCGGGGTTCAGGACGGGGCCGACCACGAAGCTCGCACCGTTGTTGATGTAGAGCGTCGCCGTCCCGGCGTCCACCACGGAGCCGACACCGGTGATCATCTCCGGGACGTCCCTGGCGCAGAGCCGCTCGAGCTCGCGAAAGACCTCCCAGGCGAAGTCGCCACGGTTCGTGAACTCGAGCAGCCGCGCCCCGCCGCGTGCGCACGCGCGGGCGACGTTCGCCACCACCTCCGCGTCCGGGTGATAGAAGACCGGCACCACGCCGGTCGAGTACATCGCGTTGAGGACTTCCATGCGTCGGTGCCGCGCCATTCTTTCCTCGTCGTGACCACGCGCGCCCTCCCATCGGGGCGGCGAGGCCTGATGGTACGCCGGCCGGCGGCGGGGTCATAGGAGAGGGGTCGCTCGCCATGCGGACGCCGATCTCGTGCGTCCGGCGGCCGACGGCGAGCACCTCCTTCATCGTGTGCAGGCGCGGGAGCTGCAGCTCCGGGGCGGCCGCGCGGACCTCCGCCTCGACCGGGCGGGCCAAGGCGCCCGTGTCGCCGGCCGTGCTCACGACGAGCGTCGTCGCGTCGAACCAGTCTCGCTGCCGGCGGCCAGCAGTGCAGCGTGGCCGGCTCCAGCAGCACGGCGACGAACGGCAGCGAGCCCCGCGAGGCTGACGATCGCCGTGTTCGCGCCGATGCCGAGCCCCGCGCCCATGCCGGGGCTCTTCTCGAACTGCCGAACGGCTTCTCCAGCAACAGCAGCGCGGCCCGAATCGTCTACAATCCGGGCTCATGGCGCAGCCACGCACGAGGAGGCACGAGCCGACGAGCGCCGCGCGCCGCGCCGCCGCTCTCGCCCTGGCCGCCGTCACGCTGCTCGCCGCGCCGGCCGTCGCGGCGCCGCAGGCGCAGGCGCGCAAGGCCCGCATCCCGGTCGTCCTCGCCACCGACATCGGCGACGACATCGACGACACCTGGGCGCTCGCGCTGCTGCTGCGCTCGCCCGAGCTCGACCTCAAGCTCGTCGTGACGGACTACGGCGACACGGTGTACCGCGCCCGCATCGCGGCACGCCTGCTCGAGCTGGCCGGCCGCAGCGACGTCCCGATCGGCGTCGGCGTGCGCCAGTGGGAGAAGGAGGGGCCGCAGGCCGACTGGGTCCGCGACTACCCGCTCTCCCGCTTCCCCGGCCGCGTGATCGACGACGGCGTGCAGGCGCTGGTGGACACCGTCATGGGGTCGCGGGAGCCGATGACGCTGATCGCGATCGGCCCGCCGCCCACGCTGCGCGCCGCGCTCGAGCGCGAGCCCCGGATCGCCGCCAGGCTGCGGCTGGTCGGCATGTTCGGCAGCCTGCGCGAGGGCTACGCCGAGAAGTCGAAGCCCGAGCCCGAGTGGAACGTGAGGGCGGACGTGAAGGCGGCGCGTGCGCTGTTGACGGCGCCCTGGCGGGACACGCTGCTCACGCCGCTCGACACCTGCGGCCGCGTGACGCTCGACGGCCAGCGCTACGCGCGGCTGCGCGCGGCAAAGGACCCGCTGCTGCAGGCGGTCCTGGAGAACTACCGGCTGTGGTGCCCCCGCGTCGACTGGTGCGCCCGGGACGGGCAGCCCGAGACGAGAAGCTCGACACTGTTCGACACGGTGGCGGTGTACCTCGCCTTCGCGGACGACCTCGTGACCGTGGAGAGGCTGGGCGTGCGCGTCGGCGACGACGGCATGACGGTCGCCGACCCGGCGGCGACACCGCTGCGCTGGGCCAGCTCCTGGAAGCGGCTGGACGGCTTCCGCGACCTGCTGGTGGACCGGCTCGCGGGCGGAGCGGCCGCGAAGTAGCCTCAGGCGGCCGGAGCCTCGTGCGCAGCCGGCAGCGTGAAGAAGAACGTCGAGCCCTGTCCGGCGCCGGCGGACTCGACCCAGATGCGGCCGCCGTGGCTCTCCACGATCCGCCGGGCGAGAGCGAGGCCCAGCCCGGTGCCCTCCTGCTGCGGGTCGAGACGGTGGAACAGCTCGAACACCCGCTCGCTGTGGGCGGGGTCGATGCCGACGCCGTTGTCCCGCACGAACGACCGCACGAGGCCGCCCTCGCAGGGCCGGCGCGCCGATCCAGACCATCGGGTCCGGCTGGTCGCCCATGAACTTGGCCGCGTTGTCCAGCAGGTTCTGGAGCAGCTCGACGAGGCGCGGCGCGTCCCCGTGCACGGCCGGCAGCGGCCCCTCGATCTCCAGGCGCACGCCGCGGGCGCCCAGCCGTCCCTCGACCAGGCCCCGGGCCTCGCGCACCACGTCGAGCAGCGCCACGTCTGCCGACGGGCGGTCGATGTGCCCGGTGCGCGAGAGCTCGAGCAGGTCGTCGAGCAGGCGTGCCATGCGGTCGGTGGCGCCGCGGATGCGGCCGATGTCGGCCGCCAGGCGGGTGAGGTCGGCGGGTGAGGTCGCCCTCCCGCGCGTCGCGCTCGACGTAGCCGAGGAAGCCGCGGATCGTCACCAGCGGGCTCTTGAGGTCGTGCGAGACGACGTAGGTGAAGCGCTCCACCTCCGCGCTGCGCTCTTCGAGCTCGCGGTTCGCCGCGGTGAGCCGCTGGTCCCGCGCACGCGCCTCGGCCACGGCCGCGCACGATGTCGGTCACCAGCAGGCGGGCGGCGACCGCCGTCACCAGGAGGATGATGCCGACGTTGGCGAACAGCACCCACCCGGGCTGCTCGGCGAAGGGCGTGCGCAGCCGCCCGCTGGCCTCGAACCAGACGGCCGCCCCCACGGACAGCACCGCCAGTGCCGTGGTCGCGACGAGCAGCCTCGCGTCCAGCGTGAGCGCCGCCAGCAGGATCACCACGGGGTAGAGCAGCGCCGCCTCGTCGCGCACGCCCTCGCCGATCAGCAGCATCGCGAAGACCGCGCCCGCCAGGCCGACGAGCGACACGCTCGCGGCGGCCTGCACCCGGCCCCGGCGCAACAGCCACAGCACCCCGGCGAACAGGACGACGAGCAGGACCGGCGTGACGACGCTGCGGAGGCGGCCGGCCGCCAGATTGGCCAGGCCGGCGAGGCCGCCGCCCACGACCCCGGCCCAGGCGGGGACCCGGAGGTTGCGGGCGATCCGCACCAGGTCGTCGTCCGTGCGGGCGGGCGCCGCCACGGCCGAGCGCAGCCGCCGGCCCAGCTCTGCGAGCCCGCTCATGCGCGGGCAGCATACCGCAGTTGTGGGCGCGTCCGACGCGGCTATAAGCTCCCCGCGGAGGAGCCGTGCAGCCCAGCGCAGACCGGCCGAGCGCCGTCGTCAACGCGGTCGCGCCCATCCGCGTCTGCGACAACGGCTGCTGGACCGACACCTGGTTCGCCGGCCACGGCCAGGTCTTCAACGTCGCCGTCCACCCCTGCGCCGAGGTGCAGGTCGCGATCTTCCCGCCCTGCGAGGGGCCGCGCCTGGTGCTGCACCCGGAGAACCTCGGCGGGCGCTACGAGGTGCTCCACGGGGCGGCGCCCTGGGGCCCGCACCCGCTGCTCGAGGCGGCGATCGCCTACATGAAGGTCCCTCGCGAGCTGCGGCTCGAGGTGACGATCCACTCCGAGGCGCCGGCCGGGGCCGGCACCGGCACCTCGGCCGCCGTGACGGTCGCGCTGGTCGGTGCGCTCGACGCGCTCACCCCGGGCCGCTTCACGCCGCACGAGGCCGCCAGCGCCGCCCACCGCGTCGAGACCGAGATGCTGCGCCGCCAGTGCGGGATCCAGGACCAGCTCGCCTCGGCCTACGGCGGCATCAGCTACATCGAGATGTTCGTGTACCCGCACGCCTCGGTCTCGCCGATCCACGTGCCGGACCCGGTCTGGTGGGAGCTGGAGCGGCGGCTGCTGCTGGTCTACCTCGGCAAGTCGCACGATTCCTCGTCGATCCACGAGTCGGTGATCCGCTCCCTGGAGAACGCCGGCCCCGACTCGCCCGCGATCGTGGAGCTGCGGCGCACGGCGCCCCGCTCGCGCGACGCGCTGTACGCCGGCGACTTCCACGCGCTGGGCCGGGCCATGACCGAGAGCACGGAGGCGCAGGGCCGGCTGCACGCCGAGCTGGTCGGCCGCGAGGCGAGGCGCGTGATCGAGATCGCGAGGGCGCACGGCGCGCTCGGCTGGAAGGTGAACGGCGCGGGGGGCGACGGCGGCTCGCTCACGCTGCTGTGCGACGAGGGCTCGACCCGCAAGCGTGCGCTTCTGCGCGAGATCGAGCAGTCGGACCCCGCGTTCCGGAACGTCCCGATCCGCCTCAGCCGCCACGGGCTGCGCGTCTGGCGGCAGGAGCTCGCCGGCTGAGCCGGGTCGGATGCGTCTGGTCGCCCTCGGCGCGAGCAACCTGACGCGCGGGCTGCAGGCTGTCGTGTCGGCCGCCCGCGAGGCCTGGGGCCCTGAGACCGAGGTGCTGGCCGCCCTCGGCCACGGCCGCTCGTACGGGGCGACGAGCCGGTTCCTGGTCCGCAGCCTGCCGGGGATCGTCGATTGCGGGCTGTGGCGCGCCCTCGACGAGCGCGGAAGGACACCGACGCGGGCACTCGTGACCGACGTGGGCAACGACATCCTTTACGGCTACGAAGTGCGCCGGATCCTCGACTGGGTCGAGGAGTGCGTCGCGCGGCTCCAGGCCGCGAGCGACGAGGTCGCGATCACCGACCTGCCGCTCGTCGGCATCCACCGGCTGGGGAAAGCACGCTTCCTCTTCTTCCGGTCGCTGTTCGTGCCCTCGTGCCGGCTCTCGCTGGCCGCGGTGTCGGACGCGGCCGAGCGTGTGTCGGACGGCCTCGTCGAGCTGGCGCAGCGGCGCTCGCTCCGGCTCGTGCGCCTGCGCCCCGAATGGTACGGGCTCGACCCGATCCACGTCCGCCCGAGCCTGTGGTGGACGGCCTGGCAGGAGATCGTCGGCACGCCCCCCCACGGCGGAGCGGCGCCCGAGCCGCTGAAGGGCGGGCGGCCTCGGGCCTCTCGTCGGGAGGCGCTCTCGCTCTACCTGGCCCGGCCGGAGCGCGTCCGCGTGCTCGGCCTCGAATGGCGGACGCCGCAGGCCGGCCGGTCGCTGCCGAACGGCGGCCGCTTGCGGCTGTACTGACTTGCGGCTGTACTGAAGGGACGGCCGTCCCGGGATCCCCCGGTCCGGGCCGCGACTATACTGCGCGTGCGCGAGGCCCCGATGCCTGCCACCCCGCCGTCGATCGCCGAGTTCCTGAAGGGCCGTCGGATCGCCGTCACGGGCGTCGCGCGTGACGGCAAGCTGCCGGCCAACGCGATCTTCCGCCGCCTGAGGTCCTGCGGCTTCGAGGTCGTGCCGGTCAACCCGAACGCGAGCGAGGTCGAGGGCGCCGCGTGTTACCCGGACCTGCGCTCGGTCCCCGCGAGCGTCGACGGCGTGGTGATCGCCTCGCCCCCGGCCTCCGGTGCGGGGCTGGTGCGCCAGGCGGCCGAGCGCGGGATCCGCCAGGTCTGGTTCCACCGCTCGTTCGGCGACGGCAGCGTGGCCGAGGACGCGCTGCGCGAGTGCCGTGCGCACGGCATCGAGCCGATCGTCGGCGGCTGCCCCCTGATGTTCTGCGGCGGCGTGGACGTCTTTCATCGCTGCATGGCCTGGTGGCTGCAGCGCCGCGGCCGCGTGCCACGCTAGTCGTCCGCGCTCGAAGGGCCGGGCCGGGCGCCGGCCTCTCGCCGGCGAGTAGAAGCAGGCCGTCGACGGTGCTACGGTCGTGCTCGCCTCCGGAGGGACCAGATGGACGACATCGCGACGATCCCCCGCTCCTCTCCGCGCCTCGCGGCTGGCGCGGTCGTGATGCTCGCGCTCCTGCTCGACGCGCCGGCCGCGACGGCGCAGGTCTCGAAGGCCGCGGAGCAGCCGCCGCTCGCCACGCGCGAGCCCGCTTCGGCCACCGGCTTCGCGCTGCACGACGGCGATCGCGTGGTCTTCTACGGCGACAGCATCACGCAGGACGGCGGCTACTGCCAGCTGGTCGAGGCGTACGTGACCACGCGCTTCCCGCGCCGGGACGTGAGCTTCGAGAACGCCGGCGTGGGCGGCGACACCGTGCGCGGCGGCTGGGCCGGCACGGCGGACGTGCGGCTCGAGCGCGACGTGATCGCGCGCCGCCCGAGCGTGGTCGCGATCATGCTTGGAATGAACGACGGCGGCTACAAGCGCTTCGACCCGACGACGCTGGCCGCCTTCGCCGACGGCTACGCGGCGATCGTCCACAGGCTGCGCCAGGCGCTGCCGGGCGTGCGCCTGACGTTTCTCCTCAGCTCGCCGTTCGACGACGTCTCGCGCAAGCCGCAGTTCGCTCCAGGCTACGACGACGCACTGCGGCGGCTCGGCTGCTACCTCGCGACGCTCGGCGGGCGCGAGAAGGCGACCGTCGTCGACTTCCGCACGCCCCTGAACGCCGGCCTCGCCGCGCTTATCGCCTCGAGCCCCGAGCTGGCACGCCAGCTCATCCCCGACCGCGTGCACCCGAGCCCGGCCGGGCACGTGGTGATGGCGGCTGCCCTGCTGCGGGCCTGGGGAGCGCCAGCACTCGTCGCCCACGTGGAGATCGACGCCGCGGCGAGGGCCGTGGTCGCGGCCGAGAACGCGAAGGTCAGCCAGCTGGCGCCAGCCGACGGCGGTGTCGCCTGGACGCAGCTCGACGGGGCGCTGCCTCTGCCGGTGAGCTTCGACGACGCCGGGATCGAGCTGGCCCAGAAGGCCGGGGCCGACCTCGAGGGCCTCGACGCGGAGCCGCTCCTGGTGCGCGGCCTGGCTGCCGGACGCTACGAGCTGAAGATCGACGGCCAGTCGGTCGGCGGGTTCACGGACGGCGAGCTGGCGAGGGGCGTGAACCTGGCGACCCGCGGCACCCCGCAGCGTCGCCAGAGCTTCTCGGCGCGCTGGTCGATCGAGGACAGCCACCGCCTGCAGCTGCTGCGCCGCCGCCTGCTCGCGAGCGGCGGCAGCGACCCGAAGACGACGGGGGTCGTCGCGTTCCTCGACGCGCAGGACGAGGCCGCCCGCAAGGCTCGCCGCGCCGAGTCGCAGCCGAAGCCCCGGCGCTACGAGCTGACGCCGGTCAGGTAGACGGCGGGGCGAGGCCGCGGGCCAGCAGCTGCTTCTGCACCTTGCCGAGCGCGTTGCGCGGCAGCGCCTCGACGCGGACGAACGCCGTCGGCACCTTGAACGACGCCAGCAGCCGCCGGCAGGCGGCTGCCAGCGCCGAAGGCTCGGCCTCGCCGGCGAAGAAGGCGAGCGGCCGCTCGCCGCGCCGCTCGTCCGGGACGCCCACGACCGCAGCCTCGCGCACGCCGGGTTGCTCGAGCAGCAGCTCCTCGATCTCGCGCGGGTAGACGTTGAAGCCGCCGCACAGGATCAGCTCGCTGGCGCGGCCGCGCAGCGTGACGTAGCCGGAGGCATCGCGCGAGCAGAGGTCGCCCGTGCGGAACCAGCCGTCCACGAACGCCGCTGCCGTCGCCTCCGGCCGCCGCCAGTAGCCGGAGAACACGGCCGGGCCGCGCACGAGCAGCTCGCCCGTCTCCTCCGCGTCCACGTCGCGCCCGCCCGCGTCCACGATCCGGATCGACACGCCCTCGAGCGGCAGGCCGACCGTGCCGGGTCGCCGCTCGCCCTCGCAGGGATTGCCGATCGTCATCAGCGTCTCGGTCATGCCGTAACGCTCGAGGATGGCGTGGCCGAAGCGCTGCCGGAACGCCTCGAACACGCGCGGCGGCAAGGGCGCCGAGCCGGAGACGAACAGCCGCGCACGCAAGCCGATCGCGCGTGCGACGTCGTCCGGCAGCTCGAGCAGCCGAACGTAGATGGTGGGCACGCCGAAGAACAGCGTCGGCCGGAACGACTCGAACAGCGCCGCCGCCCTGTCGTGCTCGAAGCGGGGGACGAGCCGCATGCGGCAGCCGCTGGCGAGCCAGCAGCCCACGCCGTTGGCCAGCCCGTGCACGTGGAACAGCGGGAGCACGGCCAGGTAGCGGTCGTCCGCGGTGATGCGCCAGGCGGCGACGAGCGTGCGCGCGTTCGCCGCGAGGTTGGCGTGCGTCAGCAGCGCGCCCTTCGCGCGGCCGGTGGTCCCCGAGGTGTAGACGATCAGGGCCGGGGCCTCGTCCTCGACGACCGGCGTCCCTGCAGGAGGCGCACCGCGGTCCAGGAAGGAGCCAGCGGCCAGGGCCGCGGCCTCGGCGGCCAGCGCGGCCAGGTCCCAGGCCGCCGTGCCGCCCGGGACGAGCGACGCCAGCTCGGGCGTCGTCACCATCGCGGCCGGTGCGGCGTCGGCGGCGATGTGACCGATCTCCCGCTCGCGGTAGAGGACGCTCGCCGGCACGAGGATCACCCCGAGCCTCAGGCAGGCGAGGAAGAGGTCGAGCAGCTCGACCCGGTTGGCCAGCTGCAGGACGAGCCGGTCGCCCGAGCGCAGGCCGCGCCGGTGCAGCGCCCGCGCCATGCGCCACGCTCGAGCGTCGAGCTCGCCGAAGGTGAGCGTCACGACGCCGGAGCCGGAATCGGCCTCGAGCGCCGGCAGCGCGGCGCGCGAGCGCAGCGTGGCGTCGAACAGCCGGACGAGGACGCTCACCACCGCAGATCGTAGCCCAGCGGCCGCCGCGGCCGGTGCCGTCGTAGTAGCATCGCGACCCATGAGCGCGCGTCCGCCGACGGCACGACTCGTCTCGCTGGACGCGTTCCGCGGCGCGACGATCGCCGGCATGATCCTCGTCAACGACGCCGGCGACTGGTCGAACGTCTACTGGCCGCTGCTGCATGCGCGCTGGAGCGGCTGGACACCCACCGACCTCGTCTTCCCGTTCTTCATGCTGATGGTCGGCATGGCGCTCACGTTCTCGACGCGCCTCGAGGCGAGGCCCGCGCTCGTGCGCGCGGCGAAGCTCTTCGGGCTGGGTCTGCTGGTGAACTCGTGGCCGCTCGTCGGCCTCGACCACCTGCGCATCCCCGGCGTGCTGCAGCGGATCGCCATCGGCTACCTCGCGGCTTGGGCCGCGAAACGCTGGCTCGCGCCGCGCTCGCAGGCGGTGCTCGCGTGCGCGCTGCTCCTCGGCTACTGGCTCGTGATGACGCGGGTCGGCGGCCCCGAGGGCTACGCTCCAGGCCTCGAGATGGAGACGAACCTCGCTGCACAGGTCGACCGCTCGCTGCTCGGCCCGTTCCTCTATGCGTACACGAAGACCTGGGACCCCGAGGGCGTGCTCTCGACGTTTCCGGCGATCGCGACCGTGCTGCTCGGCCTCCTGGGGGGCGAGTGGCTGCGCTCGCCGCGCGCGCCGTGGCCGAAGACGCTGGGCTTCCTGTGCGCGGGCGCGCTGCTGACGGCGGCCGGCGTCTACTGGGGCGAGTGGGCCCCCGCGTGGTTGCTGTTCCCGGTCAACAAGGGCCTGTGGAGCCCGTCCTTCGTCCTGCTGACGGCCGGGCTCGCGTCCGGGCTGTTCGGCCTGACCTACTGGATCGTCGACGTGAACGGCTGGCGCCGTTGGGCGGCGCCGTTCGTCAGCTACGGCAGGAACGCGATCGCCGCCTACGTCGGCTCGGAGCTGCTCGCGGCGACGCTTGGCGCGATCCGCTGGGGCGCCGCGGGGGCCGACGGCCGGCCGCTGAGCCTCTACGCGCGCATCGACGCCACGGTCTTCGGCAGCTGGCTTTCGCCCGTCAACGCGTCCCTGGCGTTCGCGCTCGCGACGGTCCTCCTCTGGTACCTGGTCGCCCTCGCGATGGATCGCCGGGGCATCTACCTAAAGGTCTGAGGCTCGTCGCAGTGGCGGAGCCTCAGCGGACGAGGTACAGCACGAGCAGCTGCGCGCAGAGCACCCGCAGCAGCATCGTCAGCGGGTAGACCGTGGCGTAGGCGAGCGACGGCGCCTCGGAGCCCGAGACGCTGCTGGCGAACGCCAGGGCGGGCGGGTCGGTCATGCTGCCCGCGAGCACGCCGCACAGCGTCAGGTAGTTGAGCCTCAGCGCCAGGCGCGCGACGAGCGCCACCGCGACGAGCGGCACGACCGTGATCGCCGCGCCGCAGGCCATCCAGTAGAGGCCGTCGCCGTGCACCAGCGTGTCCACGAACACGTCGCCGGCGCCGAGGCCAACCGCCGCCAGGAACAGCACGATGCCCGTCTCGCGCAGGGCGTAGTTGGCCGAGATCGGCAGGTACCAGACGAGCGGGCCGAGGCGGCCGAGGCGCGCCAGCAGGATCGCCACCACCAGCGGCCCGCCCGCGAGCCCGAGGCGCACGGGCGCAGGCACTCCTGGAAGGGAGAATGGGACGTTCCCAACGACGATGCCGAGGGCGATGCCGAGGAACATCGGCACCAGGTGCGGGTAGTTGAGCGTCTTCGGGGAGTCGCCCAGCTCTTCTCCGACCTTCTGGATGTCGCCGGGCTCGCCCACCGCCAGCACGGTATCGCCGTACTGCAGCTCGAAGCCCGGGTGCGCCGACATCTCCAGCTCGGCACGGCTCACGCGGGTGAGCTGCACCGAGAAGCGGCGCGCGAAGTCCAGCTCGCCGAGGGTCCTGCCGGTGGCGGCGGCGCGCGTGACGATCAGCCGCCGCGTGGTGATCGCGCTCGGGAGCGAGCGCAGGTCGAGCGTGCTCTCCCGCCCCACGACCACGCGCAGCGCGTCGAGGTCCTCGCGCGGGCCGACCGCCAGCAGCACGTCGCCCAGCCGCAGGCGCGTGTCGGGCCGGGGCACCTGCAGCGTGCCTTCCTGCCAGATGCGCGAGACGACCAGGCCGGAGCCGGCCAGCAGCGGCACCCTCTCGAGCGTCATGCCCACGAGGTTGGGGTTCGCGACCTCGAGGTTGGCGCGCGCCAGAGGCGGCGCCTCCGCCGCCCGGCTGCGCTCCAGCTCCTCCGCCTCGCGCTTGAGCGCGACGCGGAACCCGGCCCGGACGCCGAGCATCACGGTGATCGTCCCGAGCACGCCGAAGGGATACGTCACCGCGTAGCCGAGCCCGGGCAGCTTCGCTGCGGCGGACAGCGCGGCGCCGTCGGCGAGCGACTCCTTGAGCGCCTGCTGCGCGGCCGCCAGGCTGGGGGTGTTCGTGGTGGCTCCGCTCAGCAGCCCCGCCAGGGCCGCCGGCGCGATCCCGCCGGCGAAGCGCAGCACCAGCGCGACGGCCACGCCGAGCAGCACGACGGCCGCGGCCAGCAGGTTCAGCCGCAGCCCGTGGCGGCGCAGGGAGGCGAAGAAGCCCGGGCCGACCTGGACCCCGATCGAGTAGACGAACAGCACCAGCCCGAGCTCGCGGGCGAACTCGCGCGTGCGGTCGTCCACGTGCACGCCGAAGTGAGAGAACGCGATCCCGGCGAAGAGGACGCCGGCGATGCCGAGGCCCAGCCCCCGCACCTTGAGGCTGCCCAGGGCCAGCCCGAGGGCGGCGACCAGGGACAGCACCAGCACCGCGCCCGCGGCCGTCGAGGCGTCGAGCAGCTGCGCTCCCACGAGCGCAGAGTCTACCGTGACACCGCGTGAAGGCTACCCCCGACAGCCTGTTGCTTCCTTCCGCGCCGATGGGCGATGATCGGCGCCCGATCCCGAGACAATCGAAACGGGCCCGCGTGCCCGAGAAAGGCGGAAGTGAGCATGACCGTCTTCGGCAAGAGTCTGGCGGTTTACGTGCGCTTCGAACGGGCGATCCTCTGGCTGATCCTCGCGGTGGGGCTGGCACGGCTGGTCCTGTCGCTGGCCGGCCTGTCGAACGACGTCGTCAAGTGGTTCAGCATGACGGTGGTCGTGCTGGCGGGCGTCGTCTACTGCGGCATCCGTGTCCCTGCGGCCGGCTTCGGCGGCTACAAGCACCTGCTGCCGCTGCTCTACCTGCAGAACGTGCTCGCCGGAGCCATCGCGATCCTCGGCATCGTGCTGGCGCGCTTCGGCCTGCACAACATCTTCGCGGCGAACGAGTACGGCGGAAACGAGCGCGCGCGGTACCACATCCTGGGCCACGTGGTGGTGATGATCGTCGCGCCCCTCGTGCTCTGGCTGGTGGCCGCGCTCGTGATGTGGATCGCCCAGAAGGTCGGCCCCCGGCCCGCACCCGCGACCGCCTGATCAGTGCCGGAGCAGAGCGTACAGGCGAGCCGTCCCCCGGCGAGAGGGCGGTGAGCTCGCCCTGGTCGCTGCCCGGTCCACTTGCGGGCCTGTGGATCCCGTGTCCGTACCGGCCGCGGAAGCCTCGCGACTCGCCTCTCTTCCAGCTCGCGTGCCCTCGGTGGTCGTCGCAGTCGAGGGTCGAGCGCCACCTCGAGGAGCTGCGCGGGTCTGGCCCTCTCGCTTCGCCCGCCAGCACGGGCCGCTGCGAGCGGTCGTGGAGCGGGTGCTGCGAGAGTTCCTGCGCTATGGCCTCCTCCAGCATGGCTTCGCCCGGCTGTGGTGCTCCGAGTGCCGCCGCAGCGTGCTCGTCGCCTTCTCCTGCCGCGGCAGGTCGTTCTGCCCCTCGTGCGAGAAGAAGAGGCAGCTCCTGTGGGCCGAGTGGCTGTGCGGGGACGTGCTCGCGAAAGTCGCCCACCGCCACGTCGTCCTGACCATCCCGCGTCTGCTCCGCCCGCTGCTGCGACGGCGGCGCGAGCTGCTCACCGAGCTCGCCCGCGCCGCCGCCGAGGCCGTGAGCGAACTGGTCCGCATCGGCACTGACGCCCGCCCCGGCGTCGTCGTCTCGATCGCCACCGCCGGAGACCTCCTTCAGTGGCATCCCCACCTCCACCTCCTCACGACCGACGGGGGCAAAACGACGGACGGCTCCTGGCAGCCTCTGCCGGACTGGGACGGCATGCGGCTGATGAGCCTCTTCCGTGAGCGTCTCCTGGCGAGGCTCGTCGAGGCCGACGCCATCTCCCGCGAGCTCGTGGCGAAGCTCCTCGCCTGGAAGCATCCCGGCTTCTCCGCTCACGTCGGCGAGCCGATCGCTCCGGAGGAGAAGCAGCGCCTCGAGGACACCGCCGCCTACCTCGTCCGCAATCCCCTCTCGCTCAAGAAGCTCGTCTACCTCGACGGCGAGAAGGCCGTCGTCTACCGCTCGCGCATGAATCCCTTCCTCGGCCGCGAACTTCGAGGCGATGGACCCGCTCGAGTGGCTGGCCCGCCTCAGCGACCACATCCCTGACCCGGGCAGCACCGCACGCTCTTCTACGGCGAGTACTCGAGTCGCGTCAGAGGCTCCGGCGCATCCGCCGAGCCCGAGGTGCTGGTCGCGGAGCAGCATCAGCCCCGCAGGCGCAGCTCGCCCAGCTGGGGACGCCTGATCGCCAAGGTGTACCAGGTCGACCCGCTCCTGTGCACTCGCTGCGGCAAGCGCATGAGCACGATCGCCTTCGTCACCGACCAGGCGGCGATCGGCAAGATCCTCGCCCACCTCGGCCTGAGCACTCCCGAGGCGGAGAAGCCGCCACCGCCCGTGCCGCAGCTCCTGTCCAGCCTGACCCGCTGATCCCCTCACGCGACCGTGTCCGCCCGCACGCCGCAGTCTCCGCGCCCGATGCCGGGGTTGGACAGGCTGGGAGCCTCGAGGAGAACGAGCTTCCTCGCGCTCACGCCGCCGCGCACTTCCTCGCCTTGCCGGCGCGCCTTTCGTTCGCGATGGTCGGTCTCATGACACGGCTGCTCGTGCCGTCCCTGGCAGTCGCGGATCGAAAGGACTATCGTTTTCACGCGACCCGCGACGGGTCCGGGCCGTGGATCTTCAGCTGCGACGTCGAGCGTCGCGTCGCTCGCCGCGTCAGCGTCGGCCCCGCCAGGTGCACGTACCTCGCCGCGAGCGCCGAGGTCAAGGCCCGGAAGGCCGACGGCACTGTATATCCTTTGCCCCGGCTGGTGCTCACGCGCTGCGCCCGCCACCTGTCCTTCATGCCCGGGCGGCGGTCGCTCGTCGTGCTGCGCGGAGGGCTGCGGCACAAGGACCTCTGGCTGATCGACCTGGATACGGGCGCCGAGCACCAGCTGACGGAGCTGCCTCCGGACTTCACCGTGCGCGATTTCGACATCTCGCCCGACGGGCGCGAGCTGGTCCTGGAGCAGGAGCAGCAGCAATCCGATATCGTGCTGCTCGAGATCCCGCGGCGCTGAGCCGGTTGAGCGGCCCCTCCCCGACGGCGTTCGCCTCGAGCCTGGTCCGGGTGGCCTGGAGCCGGAGACGGCGCGCCAGCTCGCGCGTTCCGCGGTCGGCGCCGAGCACGTGCGGGACGAGCTGCAGGCGCTCTCGCCCGAGCGACGCGGCGGACAGGACGTGGTGCTGGCCGTGCGCCTGGCGGAGGGAGTGCTCGGCATCCGCGAGGTCGCGGACGAGCTGAAGGCCGAGGCCAGCAGCTAGGGCTCGCCGGCGGCCGGGCGCCGGGTCCGCCGACGCCCGGCGTCATGCCGCCTACGCCGGGCCCATCTGGTGGCTCGGCGTCGAGCGCGACAGCGCGATCTCCTCCTCGGTCATCTCCGTCGCGACGCCTTCGAACAGCGGCGTCGACAGGTAGCGCTCGCCGGTGTCGGGGAGCATGCACAGGATCACCGTGCCCGGCGCGGCCTTCTCGGCCACCTGCATGGCGACCGCGAACGTCGAGCCGCCGGAGATCCCGGTGAAGATCCCCTCCTCCTGCGCCAGGCGCCGGGCCCAGCCGATCCCGGCGGGCCCCGCGACCGGGATCACCTCGTCGTAGTAGCGCTTGTCGATCGCCTCCTGCAGGACGTAGGGGATGAAGTCCGGGGTCCAGCCCTGGATCAGGTGGGGCTCCCACGACGGGTGGCTGCCGGCGGGGCCGTGACCCGCCGCGCGCTCCTGCGGGACGCCGCTCGTGACGAGCGCCGCGTTCGCGGGCTCGGTCAGGATGATCTTCGTCTCCGGGCGCTCGCGCCTCAGCACGCGGCCGACACCGGCCACCGTGCCGCCGGTGCCGTAGCCGCTCACCCAGTAGTCGAGCCGCTCGCCGGCGAAGTCGGCGAGGATCTCGCGCGCCGTCGTGTTCTCGTGGATGCGCGCGTTGTCCGCGGTCTCGAACTGCCGCGCCAGGAACCAGCCGTGCGTCTCGGCAAGCTCCTTCGCCTTCATGTACATCCCGTAGCCCTTCGCCGCCCGCGGCGTCAGCACGACCTTCGCGCCCAGGAGGCGCATCAGGCGGCGTCGCTCGATCGAGAAGCTGTCAGCCATCGTGACGACGAGCGGGTAGCCCTTCGCCGCGCACACCATCGCGAGCCCGATGCCGGTGTTGCCGCTCGTGGCTTCGACCACCGTCTGGCCGGGCTTCAGCTCGCCCCGCCGCTCGGCCTCCTCGATGATGCTGAGAGCGAGGCGGTCCTTCACCGACGCGGCCGGGTTGAAGAACTCGGCCTTCAC
The DNA here is from genome assembly GCA_963831755.1 of uncultured Acidobacteriota bacterium. Taxonomy (GTDB): domain Bacteria; phylum Acidobacteriota; class Vicinamibacteria; order Fen-336; family Fen-336; genus DATBSL01. The sequence continues at coordinate 161,749 of CAWHRC010000022.1, read as the reverse complement.
GTACACGCGAACGCCGGCGGGAGCCAACCGATTGACGCGGATCGAGGGCGTGTCCCCGATCGTGTCCAGGACGCTGTCGTACAAGCGGCCACGGCCGCCAGTCGTGCGCGAATCCTTCGACACGGGCATTGAATCCCCCTTCTTTGGGAACAGGTGCGTATCTTTCTGACGCGAGGTTTCCTGCCATTCTGGCCCGGCTCGCGGTCGAGCGCCAGCACGCGCTCCATCGTCCTTGACCCTCGCGGTCGGCGGGCCGTGCTCTCAGACTCGGTCTTCCCCTGACCGTCCCGAGCTCACGCGACCCGCGCCCGCAGCGGTCGAGGCGTCGAGCAGCGACGCTCCCACGCGCGCTACCCCGCCGCGTCCGCGCTCGTGTGAGAATGCTCCACGGCCCGGAGGATGGAGAGCGCCGAACAGAAGCGTCACCGCGCCGGTGGCCCCATCACGGACCTGTGCCGTGCGTGCAAGGCGATTCGCGAGCACACCGTGATGGCGGTCGACGCAGACGGCCATGCCGTGCGCGTCGTCTGCGACTTCTGCGGCAGCCAGCACAACTACCGCGGAGGCGGCGACGAGACAGGCGCGGTTCGCCGGCCAGGCGAGGCGCGGCCGCCGCTCCGCGGCACGCGCCCGGCCGCGACCGCCCCGAGGCTGCCCCCGCCCCGGGATCTCGCGACGCCGCCGGAGCGCGCGGCGCACCCCCAGGAAAGGATGCCGATCGTGAGCAGCGAACCCGTTCAGGAGCTGGAGCCGCTCCTCCGGCGCATCGTCCGCGAAGAGCTGGGCCTCACGCCCGGCGCGCCGGCCGCCAAGTGGCGTGGCGGCGAGCTTTTGCTGCGCCCCGGCAAGCCCGGCCTGCAGGAGAAGAGCTGGCCGATCGACTCGCTCTTCCACAAGGTGGTGATGATCCGCAACCGCCTGCGCACGCTCGAGCAGCAGCTGAACGCCGCCGAGATCCCCGAGGACCTGAAGCTGCGCCTGCAGTCCTACGTCAGCGGCTGCTACGGCAGCCTGACCAGCTTCAACGTCCTGTTCGCCGACGAGGCCGACCAGTTCAAGGGCGGCGGCGGAGAGTAGCGGCCAGCCGATCTACTCCCGGATCACAGCCACGTCCCACGGCCCGAGGCGGATCGTCTGGTTCGCAGCCACCGGTTTCTCGGCCAGCAGGTCCGTCGAGGCGCCGTGCGCGTACACGAACGACTGCGGATCGGACGAGAAGTTCAGGTAGAAGTGGAGCGGCCGGCCGTCGCGCGACACGGCGTGGCGCGCGCGGACCTTGGCCGGCAGCCCCTCGTCCGCCGGCGTCACGCCCGCCCGCTTCAGCACGTCGGCCATCACCTTCTGCTGCAGCGCGTCGGACAGGATCGTCCCCTGGTAGGTGACGCTGCCCTTGCCGAAGGCGTTCCGCGTCAGCGCCGGGTACTTGCCGAAGAACGGGTGGTCGTAGTAGCCCAGGGGCGTCGCGGTCTCGGGCAGGATCATGTCGGCCCAGGTCGAGACCATGTTGGCCTCGACGCCCACCCCGAACGGGTCGCCCTTCAGCTTCAGCGGCTCGTGCAGGCTCGAGAACTCCTGGTACGAGAAGCCGCAGGCCTCGCGCAGCGGCCCCGGCATGCGGGTCCAGCGCACGGTGTCGTGCTCGTCGGTGAAGCCGGCGCGCGGCGCGAGCAGCACGTGCCCGCCGGCCTTGGCGAAGGCCGCGATCTTCTCGAGCAGCGCATCGCTCGCGACGTAGAGCGGCGGGACGAGCAGCACGTCGTAGCCCGTGAAGTCCGGCTCCTCGGCGAACACGAAGTCCGCCCCGACGTTCAGCTGATAGAGCGCCCGGTGCAGCTGGTCCTCGACGGCCGTGTAGTCCGCCTTGGGCCGCCCGCGCTCGTCACGGGCGTCGCCGCCCATCGGCATGAACGACAGCCCCCAGTGCGAGTCGATGCTGTGGAGGATCGCGACCCGGTTCTTCGGCATCATGCCCGCGAGCTGCGGTCCAAGGCGCTTGAGCTCGGCGCCGATGCGCGTCGCCTCCTCGTAGACCCGGTTCGGCTCGAGGTCGTGGCCGAGCAGCCCCTTCCAGTAGGTCTCCTGACCGTAGTGCAGCGAGTGCCAGTGCCAGTACTCGACCATGTGCGCGCCGCTCGCCACGTGCGCCCATGCCTGCAGGCGCAGCTGCCCGTCGAACGGCGGGTACTGCCCCCTGGCGTCCCAGCCGATCGTCTGCGCGTTGGTCTCGGTGACGAGGTACGGCGCCCGCTTCATCGAGCGCGTGAAATCGCCCATGAACGAGATCCACCAGCCGTCGAGCCTCTCCTGCGTGTCGTGGTACGGGTTGATCGCCGCGAGGTCGAGGAACTTCGAGATCTCCTGCGAGTCGACCGCGGTGCGCGTGGCGCCGTGGAAGTCCTGCGTCACCCACTGCCGCGGCTCCGCGTACTCGCGCACGAGCTTGGCCTGCCAGCCCAGGAAGTCGGTCACCAGCCAGCGCTGGTAGCGCTCCCACTCGAGCTTCCAGCCGGGGTTGAGGATGCCGTCGCGCGGCGGCAGGTCGTCCCAGCTGTCGACGAGCTGGCCCCAGTAAACGAGCCCCCAGGCCTTGTTCATCGCGTCGACCGTCCCGAACTTCCGCTTCAGCCACTCCTTGAAGCCCGCCTGCACGTTCGGGCCGGCGGTGCCATAGGCGCCCGTCTCGTTGTCGATCTGCCAGCCGATCACGCCGGGGTCCTTGCCGTAGTGCTCGGCGATCCGGCGGATGATGCGCTCGCAGTACTGCCGGTAGACCGGGTGCGAGATGTCCATGTTCTGGCGCATCCCGTAGAACTCGCGCGGCGTACGCTGCTGCCCGAGCGGGACCACCATGATCTCGGGGTGCTTGGCGTAGAGCCAGGGTGGGATCGAGTAGGTCGGCGTGCCCATGACCACCTGGATGCCCGCGGCGCGCATCTTCGAGACGACGCGGTCCATCCAGTCGAAGTGGAACTCCCCCTCGCGCGGCTCCCAGCTCGTCCAGGTCGACTCGCCCACGCGCACGACGCTGATGCCGGCGCGCTTCATCAGCTCGACGTCCTGGTCGAGCCGCTCGTAGGGCATGTACTCGTGGTAGTAGGCGACGCCGTAGAGCACGGTGTCGGGGAAGACGGCCTTGCGCGGCGAGGGCTGCGCGAGCGCGGCCGTCGCGCCGACCACGCCGACGGCCAGGAGCAGGGCGGAGAAGCGGATCGTTCGAGCCACGGCCACCTCCCGGTTGAGACGAGGCGCACGGAGTCTAGCGCGATCGTCGAGCGCGGGCTCGCGGCTAGAATGGCGAGTCGCGAGGGGCCCGGGACACGAGGAGTGCCATGAGAACCGCGTTCGCAGGGATCGCGCTGGCGGCGGTTGCGCTGGCGGCCGCGCAAGCGTCCGCGCAGCAGCCCGACTGGAGCCGGATCGAGATCAAGGCCGAGAAGGTGGCCGGCAACGTCTACGTCCTGACCGGCGAGGGCGCCTTCAACGGCGGCAACGTCGGCGTCGCCGTCGGCCGGGACGGCGTGCTGCTGGTCGACGACAAGTTCGAGCCGCTGGTGCCGAAGATCGAGGCCGCGCTGCGAGGCATCACCAGCCAGCCCGTACGTTTCGTGCTCAACACCCACTACCACGGCGACCACACCCATGGGAACAAGGTCTTCGGCGCGAAAGCCACGATCCAGGGTCGCACGCTCGACCAGCTCAGGGCCGACAAGGTCCTGGCGGCGTTCGACGCACGCTGGGGCGGCGGGTTCATGAAGACCGACGTCTACCTGGCGCAGCTGTTCAACAGCCTCAAGGGGATCGCCAAAAACCCTTCGTAGAGACCCGAGATGGCAACCAGGTACGAAGGCATCCGCCGCGTCGTGCTCGGGGCCGCGGCGGCCCTCTTGTCCGCGGTCGCGCTGTGGCACGCGACCGGGCTCGACCCGGAGTGGTGGCTGACCTGGGTCGCACCCTGGCCCGTGCTGGCCTTCGCCCTGCGCGCGCCCGCGCCGGCCGCCGCCGCCGCCGCGTTCGCCGCCTGGGCCGGCGCCGGCCTCAACCTGTGGCACTACTATCGGACGACGCTCGGAGTGCCTCTCCCGATCGCACTGGCGGCGATCGCGCTGCCGGCGGCCAGCTTCGCGGCTGGCGTCCTCCTGGCGCGCCTCCTGGCGCGCGGCGGCCGGCCCCTGCTCGCGAGTCTCGCGCTGCCAGCCTGGTGGACCACCTTCGAGCTTGCCATGGCGCGCCTGTCGCCCCACGGAACCTTCGGCAGCCTGGCCTACAGCCAGCTGGACTGCCTGCCGATCGTCCAGGTCGCGGCCGTCTGCGGCGGCGCGGGCGTGAGCTTCCTGGTGCTCCTGCTGCCGAGTGCCCTGGCTGTGGTGACGCTGCCCGTCGCTCGAGCGCGCGTCCTGCTGACGACAGCCGGACTCGTCAGCGTGGCGCTCCTCTTCGGCGCGTGGCGCCTGCGTGCCGCCGAGGCGTCTCCGACCGTCCTGCGCGTGGGGCTCGTGGCCGCAGACGAAACCCAGCCGGCGCCGTTGTCCACGGCGGCCGGCCAGAAGCTGGTGGCGGGCTACGCCGCGGCGAGCCAGGCGCTGCTCGAGGCCGGCACGGACGTCATCGTGCTGCCGGAGACGGTCGTGCGGGCGCAGGCCAGCGAGGCCGAGGCGGTGGTGGCCGGGCTCGCCGGCGCGCAGGCAGAGCGCGCGGCGATCGTCGTCCTCGGCATCGACCTCCAGGAGCGGGACGGCGAGCAGAACGTGGCGCTTGCGCTCGCACCGGGGGCGGCGGCGCCCTACCGCTACGCGAAGCGGCACCTGCTGCCGCCCTTCGAATCGCGCTATCGGCCCGGAACGGGGCCCGTCCTGGTGCCCGTCCGCTCCGTTCCGGCGGGGCTCGCGATCTGCAAGGACCTCGACTTCCCGCCGCTCGGCCGCGAGTACGCGCGGCGCGGCGCGGCCCTGCTGCTCGTGCCGGCCTGGGACTTCGGCGTCGACGGCTGGCTCCACAGCCGGATGGCGGTGCTGCGCGGTGTGGAGAGCGGCTTCGCGGTCGCGCGCTCCGCGCGGGGCGGCCGCCTGACGGTCAGCGACGACCGCGGTCGGCTGGTGGCCGAGCGGACGAGCGACTCGGCGCCGGTCGCCTCGCTGCGAGCCAGCGTCCGGGTCGGATCGCCGGGCACGCTCTACGCGCGCCTGGGCGACTGGCTCGGCTGGCTCGCTTGCGGCTTGCTGGCATACGCGGTGCGCGAGGCGGCGCGGCTCCGGTCCTGAGGCTGGCCGTCGCTCTCTAGGCCGGAGAGCCCGGGCGCCTTCGACTCCACTTGGCCCACGCGGCCACCAGCGCGCAGGGTCCGTACTCCAGGGCGCGCCAGCCCCAGCCGATCTTCCACGGCTCGCCGGACTGCCAGCCGGGGTACACGAGGTACGCCAGGGAGACGGTGCCGGTGAAGAGCAGGATGGCCGGCTCGTCGCGCAGCACGAGCAGTGGCACGAGCCACAGGGCGTACCACGGCAGCACGTTGGGGCCGAGCAGCAGGGACGCCGCGACGACGGCCGTCGCCGCGGCCACGGTCTCGGTGCGGCGCCAGGCCAGCACGAGCGCCAGCGCGAGCGTCAGCAACGCACCGGCACGAACCGCCGCCGCGTGGGAGCCCAGGACGGCCTGCAGCGGCCCGAACAGCGTCTCGTTGAAGGTCCAGAACTGCGAGTACTTCGTGAGGCTGAGCAGCATCGTGCGGCGTCCGCTCAGGAACGGCACGACCAGCGCGGCCGAGAAGGCGGCGGCTGCGAGCACGTGCCAGGCGCGGTAGCGCCCGGCCCAGGCCACGGCCACCAGGCCTGGCAGGAACTTCGACATCGCCCCCGCGCCCGCCGCCAGCGCGGACAGCAGCGGCCGCTCGGCGTCGAGCAAGAGCAGGGCGAGCACGAGCCAGAGCATCGCGAAAGCCTCGTTGTGCCCGCTGCCGGCGATCTCGACGAGCGCGAGAGGGCTCCAGGCGAGGACCAGCAGGCGCTCGAGCGGCAGGCGGCGGCGCCTCAGCGCGAGCGCGAGCAGACCGAGCGTCGCCGCCTCGCAGGCGACCAAGAACGTCTTCATGGCGCCGAGCGAGTCGTGCACGGCGACCACCGCCCGGCACGCGAGCTGGAACAGCGGCGGGTAGACGGCCGTGTACTCCTTGTGGTTGAGGTCGGCCCAGACGCCGTCGCGCAGCTCCGTCCAGCGTGGTGACTCGGGGCGATCGGACCAGCGGTAGGGGTTGCCGCCGTGGAGCTGCACGCGGCCCTCCCAGACGTAGCGGTTGACGTCGTTGCTGAGCAGGGGCGGCGCGGCGAGGAGCAGGACGCGCCAGACGAGGCCGAGGCCGAGGGCGAGGAGCAGGCCGCGGCGGGACAGGCCCGGCGACGCCGCCAGCGCCACGAGGTAGGCGACGAAGGCGAGGCCGAAGAGCCCGAGCTGCGTCGCGATGCGCGTGGTCGGCGGCGGGCCGAAGGCCCAGGCCAGGACGCAGCCGGTGAGGACGAGAGACGAGAGCGCCAGCGCGAGCTGCCGGGTCCCGAGCGAGTAGCGCAGGATCGTGGCGACGATCTTCGTGGCCGCGCCGAGCGTTCCGCGGGCGCTGCCGCTCACCTTGCTGCGGCCGCCGGTCCGCCGCCGCTGCGCCACCTTCAGCTCGGCCACGCGCAGGCCCAGGCGCGCGGCCTTCACCTGCATCTCGGCCGTCCAGCCGTAGTTGCGGTCGCGCATGCCCAGCCGGCGCAAGGCCGCGGCCGAGATCGCACGCAGCGGTCCCAGGTCGGTCGCCGACGTGCCGGCCAGCAGGTTCATCAGCCCGACGCACAGGCGCGTGCCGAGCACCGCGTGCCACGGCTGCGCGCCCTTCTCGCGCCGGCCGAGGCTCCGGGAGCCGATCGCCAGGTCCGCCCGGCCCTCGAGCACGCAGGCGACGAGGTCCTGCACCCGCGCGGGGTCGTCGCTGCCGTCGCCGTCGAGGAAGACGAGGACGTCCGCGCCCTCCGCCGCCGCGATCCCGGCGAGGCAGGCCTGGCCGTAGCCGCGCCGCGGCTCGAAGACCACGTGCGCGCCGGCCGAGCGCGCGACCTCGGCCGTGCGGTCGCGCGAGCCGTTGTCGACCACGATCGTCTCGGCGACCAGCGGCGGCAGCGCGCACACCACGTCCGCGATCGACTCCTCCTCGTCGAGGGCCGGGATCACGGCGACGACACGCGCGGGCATGGGAGCAGCAGTCTATCCGACGGGCTAGAATGAAGGGTCCCGCTGCACGACACGAAGAGGAAGGAGCCCCGCTTCATGAGACGAGCGCACCGCCTCGCGTTCTCGCTCCGCGCCCGCGCCGCCAAGACCGCCGGCGCCGCGCCGCTGGCGCTCGCCCTTTTCTGGGCGGCCGCGGCAACCGTCGCCGCACAGGACGCCACCCCGGTCTACCAGCAGCAGAAGCAGGAGTCGTTCCGCTTCGCGGGCGACTCTTTGGCGCGCTACGAGTGGACGCGAAACGAGCCCGACGGCTCCGGTGGGCTGGCGAACGAGAGCCGCTGGCGGATCCAGCTGCGGCCCCGGGTTGAGGCCACGATCGGGCCTTTCGACTTCGGCGTCGGCGGCGAGTTCAACTACAGCAAGGACCGCAACTACGAGGACGCCTCTGGCGCGACGCCGCCTCTCATCCGCGACAACTACCGCTCGCGCGACGCGCGGCTCGACCTGGCGTTCGCCCGCCTGAAGCTCGGCCCCGTGGTCGCCCAGGGCGGCCGCTTCGTCATGCCCTTGCCGCTGACCGAGATGATCTGGGACCGCGACCTGCGGCCGCAGGGCGGCGCGGCGGGCATCGAGATCACGGGCAAGAGCGGCTCGCTGAGCCGCTTCGCGGTGACCGGCATCTACGCGAAGGGCAGCCACGTCTTCGACGACCAGTCCCTCATGTACGGCGGCGGCGTCGAGCTGAAGCTGGCGACCAACGCAAACTCGTCGTTCCAGGTGCTCGGCTCGTACCTGCAGTTCGACAAGCCGGACCGGCTCGAGCCCGCGATCCGCCGGCAGAACACGCGCCTCGGCGGCCTGATCGTCAACGACTACCGGGTGGTGGACGTCGTCGTCCGCATCAGCTCGAGCGGCCAGGTGCCGCTGACGCTGGTCGGCGACTACTGCTGGAACACGGCCCTCAGCAGCGGCAACCGCGGCCTGTGGCTGGCCCTGGCGCTGGGCTCGACCGACCTCTCACGCGCGCGAGCCGAGTACACCTACGCGAAGATCGACCGCGACGCGACCGTCGCGGCGTTCAACACCGACGACTTCTACTGGGGCACCGGCTGGGAGGGCCACCGCGTCGACCTCGCGACCTCGACGGCGAAGGGCAGCAGCATCCACGCGATCGTGCAGTGGCAGCGCTTCAAGGACAGCCCCGACCCGGTGGTGAGCCAGCAGTGGGTGACGCGCTGGCGCCTCGAGTGGCGGACGAGCTTCTGAGCCGGCGCCGCCGGCTTCGGCGCCGCTGACTTCGCGATCGGCTTCTCGGGCGCGGCGCCGGGCGCGGGCGACTTCGGGCCGGGCTGCAGGGCGTCGAGCAGCTCGTACGGGATCCGCGCCGTCACCAGCACCCGGTTCGCCTCGGTCGCGACGCTGACCGCCGAGGCGAGCTGCTGCAGCTCCGGGCTTCTGCTGGGCCTGCAGCGCCGCGAGCGCGACCAGGCCGCGCACCACGTCGGCCAGGTTCCGCGCGCCGGGCTCGTCGAGCGCCTCGCCCGTGACCGCCAGCGAGACCTGCGGGTCGAGGTCGCCGGTCACGGTGAGGCTGCGCAGCGCCGGCAGGTTCAGCGTCGCGCCGCCGCCCGCCGGCGCCCCGGGCGCCGCAGGACGCGGCATGGCCGCGAGCAGCGATCTGGTCGCCGACCATCCAGAACGTGGAGCCCGGGCGGACCTTCTCGACCAGCCGGACGATCAGCTCGTTCGAGCGCAGCGGCGCGTGCGCCGCGCTTGCGGTTGGCAGACGGCCGCCTCGACCTGCGCCTGCGCTGCCGAGCAGCAGGAGCGCGTCGCGCCGAGGGACGTCAGCGCCGTCACGCGTCGCGCGGCGTCCTCCTTGAAGGCCCACACGGTGGCGCCCTCGTGGCGGTAGCGCGCGCGCCTTGCCCTCGGTCTCGAGCGTGCGGGCGAGCTTGTCCGACGTCGAAGCGCCCGATCGCCAGGGCGAGCATGTCGCGCGTCGTCTGCCCCGAGGCCCGTGCCCGAGACGACGATCTGGTCCAGGTCGCGCGCGGCGTCGAGCCCGGTCTTCTGCTCCAGCTCGCCGAAGGCCTGCGGCCGCATCCCGGGCCGCGACGCGTAGCGCGTGTAGAACGGGCTGGCCGTGAAGCGCTTGACGTCGAAGCCCATCACGAAGCGCGCGTCGGCGGGCAGCACCAGCGCCGCGGCCGGCAGCGGTCCCACCGCCGCCCGCGCCGGGTCGAGCACGAGCGCGCCCAGGCCGGCGAGCATCCCGAGCACGACGACGACCGTGGCGGCGAGGAGCACCAGGCGGCTCTTCGTCAGCGGACGGCTTCCGATCAGCATGTCGAGCCACCTTCATTGTTCGAGGACGTACTCCCGGACCGAGAAGACCCGGGCGGCGGCGTAGAGGAAGACGGCGGTCGCGACCACGAGCACGGGCACGGCCTGCGCCGCCGGCAGCACCTGCTCGAAGAGGCCGGCCAGGCCCTCCTGCGCCGGACGGTGCGTCACGAGCGAGCGCAGCCAGGCGGTGAGCGTCAGCCGCGGCAGGTAGCCCGGCAGGTTGGCGAGCAGCTCCCAGCCGTAGAGGAACATCAGCCCCGGGATCACCGGCCGCTTGAGCAGCACGCCCAGCAGCGCGAAGAAGCGCGCCGTAGACGAGCAGCGTCAGCGTCACGACCGCGAGGTCGCGGAAGCAGATCGCCCGCCGCCGCGCCGACGGCGGCGAAGCCGCGGGCCGAGAGCAGCAGGAAGAAGGTGAGCGACGCAGGCCGGCAGCGCGAGGCATCAGCGTCGTCGCGAGGTAGGCCGCGAACTTGCCGGCGAAGATCGACGCGCGCGTCAGCGGCCGCGTCAGCAGGTAGGTGAGCGTGCGGCCCTCCACCTCGTCGGCGACCAGCGACGTGGCGTAGAAGAGCGCCGCCAGCGGCAGCACGTTGCGGATCCAGTAGACGGCGACGACCACCGCGTAGAGGTCGTGCGGGGTGATCGGCTGCAGGCCGGCCTTCGCCGCCAGCACGATCCGGTAGAGAGACCGCGAACACGACCGGCAGCGCGACCAGCACGCGCCATCAGCAGGCTGCGCCGCGTCCAGACCATGCCTTCGAGCGACAGGTCGAGAAGACGGCGCGGGCACGGCCGTCCTGGAACGGCAGCGGCCGGCGTCGTCGTCCCTCATCGCGAGGCCACCAGGTAGCGGAACACCGACTCCAGGTTCTCGTCGGGCGAGTACATCTCGACGACACCCGACTCGAGCGCGGCGTCGTGCAGCCCGCGGTAGAACTCGTCGGGCCGCGCCGTCTCGCACGGTCAGCCACTCGCCCTCGCCGCCGAAGCTCACCGACAGCACGTTCGGCCAGCCGACGATCGCCGCCGCCAGCCGCCGCGGCTCGCGCGCGCGCAGCGCCACCGTGTGCGGGTGCTCGTCGAGCAGGTCGCGGATCTCGCGCACGTCGCCCTCGGCCAGGATCCGGCCGTTGTGCACGAGCAGCACGCGCCGCGTCATCGCCTCGACCTCGTGCAGGATGTGGCTCGAGACCACGATCGTGCGCCCCTCGCGGCCGAGCCGGCGCACGAGGTCGATCACGCGCCGGCGGTTGAGCGGGTCCATGCCGGTCACCGGCTCGTCGAGCAGCAGCACGCTCCGGCTCGTGCGCGATCGCCTGGGCCAGCTTCACCCGCTGGCGCATGCCCCGGCTGTAGCCGCCGATCTTGCGGTCCTTGGCGTCGAGCAGCTCCACCTCGTGGAGCGCGTTCTCGGCGCGCCGCAGGCACTCCGCCTCGTCGTAGCCGGTGAAGCGCGAGCAGCGCCGTCAGGAACTGCAGGCCGGTCAGGTCCTCCCAGAAGGCGTCGGCCTCCGGGCACAGCCCGACGCGATGGAAGACCTCGGGCGAGCCCCAGGCCGGCTTCCCGAGCAGGCGGACCTCGCCCTGGCTCGGCGCGCAGCTGGCCCGGCCGCCAGCTTGAGGAAGGTCGACTTGCCGGCCCCGTTCGGCCCGAGCAGGCCCGTGACGCCCGGCGGGATCGACGACGCTCACGTCGTTGAGCGCGATCACCGGGCCGTACCAGCGCGAGACGCGGCGTCGATGGTCGATCGGCGCGGCGCCGCTCACGTGACGATCTCCACCGCGCGCACGCGCGCGCGCAGCACGGCCAGGCAGGCGAGCGAGACGGCGCCAGCACGGCGAGCGGCCAGCCCCAGGGAACGGCGCAGCTGGCGGTCGCTGACGCCGAAGAGCGCGACGCCGAGGGCCTGCAGGTCGGCCAGCAGCGAGAGCAGCACCGCCTCCTGGCGGTTGAAGCCCGCCTGCAGCACGCGCGCGCACGGTCTCGAGGCCCAAGACGAGGCCCACGAAGCCCGAGCCCGGCGACGCGCGCGCTGCGCGACAGCGACGAGATCGGCGAGCGTCAGCAGGCTGACGACCAGGCTGACCGCCAGGGCGTGGCCACGATCGCGGGCGGGATCCAGGCGAGCTCCCACTTCAGGTACTGCTCGGGCGCGAGCAGCAGGCCGACGAGGTAGAGCAGCAGGCCCGGCGACGAGCGTGACGGCCAGGTTCAGCGCGAGCGGCACGCCGAGCTTGCCGACGATGTAGTCGCGCTGCGTGAGCGGGCGCGAGAGGTAGACGAGGATCGCGCCGGTCCGCAGGTCGTTCGCCACCAGGCCCGAGGCGCCGAACACCGAGAGCAGCAGCACGAACCAGGATCTGGCCGTTCAGGAACTCGCCGAACAGCCGGCCGTCGATCGGCAGGATGCGCCCGACCTCCGGGAAGCGGGTGACGATGTAGATCTGGACCACGCGGACGACGAAGGGCACGAAGCGAGACCGCGATCAGGCCCAGGAAGGCCCGCTTCATCAGCACCAGCCGCAGCGCCTCGCGCGTGATCGGCCAGAAGCGGGCCTGGTGCAGCGGCGAGCGCGCCTCGTAGTGGCGGTAGCCCTGGTCGTAGATCGGCATCAGGAGTCTGCCCTCGTGCCCGAGCGCCCGCAGGAAGACGTCCTCGAGCGTCTCGGCGCCCGGCCGCAGGTAGCGCACCTGCACGCCGCAGTCCCGCGCGACCGCGGAAGATCGTCTCGGGCCCGTGCCCCTCCGGCAGGAAGAGCCGCAGCGCAGTCCTCCGCCTCGCGCCACTCGGCGCCCGAGGTCCTTGAGGTCCGTGAGCACGGCGGTCGCGTCGCCCTTGAAGCGCACGTCGAACACCTGCCGCTGCGCCCCGGTCAGCTCGCGGATCGTGCCGGCCCGCGCGACCTGGCCCTGGTTCAGCACGATCACGTTCTCGCACACGCGCTCGACGTCGCGCAGCAGGTGCGAGCAGAGGATCAGGCTCATCCCGCGCCGCGTGGCGACGTCGTGGATCAGGGTCAGCATCTCCTCGCGGCCCTGCGGGTCGAGGCCGTTCGTGGGCTCGTCGAGCAGCAGCAGGTCGGGGTCGTGGACGAGCGCCTGCGCCAGCTTCACCCGCTGCTTCATGCCGGTCGAGTAGGTCTCGACGTTGCGGTAGCGCGCCTCGCCGAGGCCGACGTAGTAGAGCACCTCGTGCGCGCGGCTGATCGCCTCGTCGCGCGGCAGGCCCGACAGCTCGCCCGCGAACGCCACGAAGGCCGCCGCCGTCATCCCCGGCAGGTGGCAGTCCTGCTCCGGCATGTAGCCGAGCCGCCGCCGCACCTCGAGCGGCTGCCGCGTCGGGATCGAGGCCGAAGGCGGTCATGCGTGCCGCGGTCGGGCGTCAGGAAGCCGAGCAGCGTCTTGAGCAGTGTCGTCTTGCCGGCGCCGTTCGGGCCCAGGAGACCGGTCGGGCCGCGCTGGAACGTGCCCGAGACGCCCGCCAGGGCCTGCACGAGCCCGTACGAGACGGCCAGGTCGCGGATCTCGACGAGCGGTCCGTCTTCGGGCATCTCTCCTGTCTCAACGCAAACCGGGTCCGTCCGGTTCCACATCCTCGTCGTCCGGAGTCGCCGGCGAGGACGCCGCTCTTCGGCAACGCCACGGGCTCGCCTCGCCCTCGCCGAAGCGCAGCACGGCCTGGCCGGAGACGGTCGCGCTCAGGCGTGAGAAGACGGCGGCGCGTCCCGTCTCCCCCGTCCACGACATGGTAGGCCAGGAGCGGCAGATCCACCACGGCGCCGCTCGGCCGCAGCAGGACGCGGCGGCGAGCCCGGGGGCACGCAGCAGCGCCCGTGCCGCCGAGCGATCACGCGCAGCGGCGGTGCGGCCGGCCGCCGTCGGCGCGCGCGTACGCTGCGACGCACGATCTCCACCGCGTCCCGGGCCGAGCGTCGCCTCGTCCTCCCTTCACGCGCACGGCCCCGTCGAGGAACACGAGCGTGCCGGGAGCCGGCCGCAGGCCGCGTTCGCCGAACGCGGGCGCCGTGCGCCGACGCGGGCCAGCGCTCGAGGACGAGCGCCAGCGCCAGGATCGACGACGACGGCCGCCGCGCAGCAGCGCCCGCAGCGGCGAGCGGGCCCGGCGCACGCCCCAGGCCAGCGAGCGCCAGCGGCGGCGAGCCAGGCGGCGATCCGCGCCCAGAGCCCCGGGGCGGCGTCGGACCAGTGACGGATGAAGAGGTCCGGGATGTACTGGTGGCCGTCGCGCGTAGGTGCTCTTCGCGAGCAGCAGCGCCGAGTCGTTGGCGGCGTGCGGGTCGCGCCAGAGCGCGAGCGCGAACAAGACCGTCCAGGCGGCGAGCACGAGAGCGAGCGCGACTCCGCCCCGCTGTCAGCCGGCTGCGCCTCCCCGGCTCGCGCTCGAGGGCCAGGCCCGACCAGGACCACGGCCAGCGGCGCCACCGGCATGAAGTAGCGGCCGAGGTTGCACACGGCGCCGGCCCAGTTGTCGGCCGAGGCCACGGTCAGGTAGTAGACGAGCGCCGCGGGCAGCACGACGGCGAAGCGGCGTGCGCCGCCGTCGCACGAGCCCGGCGGCGGCGAGCGCGAGCAGCGGGACGTAGGGCAGGATGCCGTAGCGCGCGTCGAGCAGCAGGCCCAGCACCCCCTGGCCGACGCGGCGCCGACGTCACGCCTGCCGGGCCCCAGGCCAGGAAGAGCGCGTCGGGCCGCACGCTGCCGGTGATCGCGAAGTTGTAGAGCGCCGTCAGGTACAGGGTCAGCGCCTGCGGCACGAGCGATGCGCGCACGAGCGCCAGCGCGCCGCGCGGCGCCGGGCGAGATCGTGCTCTCGGGACGACCAGACCACGTAAGCGGCGGTCACGGTCAGCACGGCCAGACCGGCAGGAACTTCTGGTGCAGCCAGGGCAGGGTCGCGATCAGCCCGCCGAACAGCCACGGGTGCCGCAGCAGCGCTCAGGCCGCCGCGGGCCGGCAGCCGCCGCCGAGCATCGCGGAAGGCGACCGCCAGCACCAGCGCGCCGGGCAGCTCCGGGTAGAACTGGAAGAAGTAGAAGAGGAAGCGGCGGGACCAGACGCGAAGCCGAACGCGAGCGCCGCGGCCAGGCCGGCCGCGCCCGTCGCGTCGCGACAGCAGCGCGAAGAGCGCCGCCACCAGCAGCGCCGCCGAGAGCGCACCAGAGCAGCGACGACTCGCGGCGAGCCGCCCGTTCGTCCCGCGAGCGAGGTTCAGGGCGCGATCGAGCGCGCAGCGCGGCGCGAGCAGCAGCGACGGGCCCCGGGGCGAGCACGTAGTAGACGCCGCCGTCCTTGCCGCGGATCGTCTGGCGCGTGATGCGCGTGGCGCGGATCGCGTCGCGCCCCGCCTCTCCGCGCGCCACCGCCGAGAGCATGCGCCCCGACTCGCGGAGCGACGGTCGACGCCGCGGCCGCGGCGGCCTCGCCGAGCGGCCGCGTCGGCAGGTCCTCCATCGCGGCGCTCACGCCCTCCGCATCGAAGGTGAGCCCGAGTGGCCGAGCGCGACCGCCTGCCGCAGGTACTTCGGCTCGTTCCCGGGATGGCCCTCCCACACCCACGCCCAGCCCGGGACGAGCAGTCGCGTAGGCGAGGAAGCTGACCAGGAAGACCTCGGCGCGCGCGGGGCCGGCCAGCGGATCACCGGCGCACGCAGGGCGACCAGCAGCACCGCCAGCGCCGCCGGTCCTGGCCGATCGCCCCAGTCCTGCGTCAGCGCGACGGGCAGCGTGAAGCCGTACGGGTACGACGGGCGCAGGGCGACGGAGACGAGCGCCAGCAGCGTGAGCGCGGGCCGCAGCTAGAGCGGCGTCGAGCGTGGCCGTCTCGCGCTCGAGCGCCCGGCCGAGCGGGAGGCCCTCGACCCGCGAGCGCCAGAGCGCGAGCGCGAGCCAGAGGCCCAGGCCGGCCGAGAGCCAGGCGAGGAGTCGCAGCGGGACGGCGACGCCCTCGGCGGCGAGCGCCCGGGCCACCTCGCGGACGAGCGCCCGCGGCTCGATCTCGGCGCGCAGCACCAGCCCGAGCGCGCGGTCGATCTCGCGCGCGAGCGCGTGCAGCAGAAGGGGCGCGAGGGCCCAGAGGAGCGCGCGGGAGCGGGGCACCGCGCGGATTGTCTTACGCGGGAGCGCGCGAGTCCAAGCCGGGGCCCACCGGGCCGGGTCTCACTTC
Source organism: uncultured Acidobacteriota bacterium (assembly GCA_963831755.1). GTDB lineage: Bacteria > Acidobacteriota > Vicinamibacteria > Fen-336 > Fen-336 > DATBSL01. Next base: position 146,012 of record CAWHRC010000022.1, on the reverse strand, counting down.
GTGAGCGCCTCGAGCAGCGCGAGGCTCTCCTTCTCCTCGTCGCTCGCGCCCCCGTCCGCCTCCACCATCTCGCGCACCACGTCGAGGAACAGCTCGCGGTGCTCGCGCGGGATCGTGGTCGGGTCGACGTCATCGGGTGGGCTCTTCAGCCAGCGCTGGACCTCGAGTGCCTCGTCGGCCGAGAGGTGCAGGCCCGCCATCAGGCCGTGGACGTACGCGATCTCGCCGGCGGTGATCGCGAGGTCGGACCAGGCGACGGAGGTGACGAGCTGGAGCAGCTTGCGCCGATCGGCGGGGCCCAGCTTGGCGAAGTCCTCGATACGGGTCATGCACGCCTCCACGAAGACGGCCGGATCAGTCCGCGGTCACGCTGAACGAGAGCACCCGGCCCAGGCGGCAGCGCACGAAGACCTCGGCCGGACGGCAGCAGACCGGGCAGTCCTCGAAGTAGCTCTGCTCCTCGCCGGCCGTGGTGTCCACGCCGAGCGCGTACGGCTCGCCGCAGTGCGGGCACTCGACCACGATGTCCTGCAGCATGCGCGGGATTCCTGCCGTCCAGTATGGCACGGCGGGCCCGTACCCGAGCCCCCGGCTCGCGGCTAGCGGCCCGCGCGGCGCAACCGCGCGCTCGTGAGCAGCAGGGCGCGCGAGGTGTGGTACCCGGCCATCCAGTCGTTGCTCTTGGCGGGGACGACCCGGCCCTGGGCGTCGACCCCGGCGAAGACGCCGCCCTTCTCGTGGTCGGTCAGCCGGTCGCGCGTGAAGCCCCAGGCCTTGTCGAGCGCCGCGCGGTAGCGCGGGGTGGAGGCGCCGTAGCGGGCGTGCAGCAGCGAGAGCGCGTTCACCAGCTCGAACTGCGCCCACCACTGCAGCGAGCGGTCGAACGCGGGCCGCAGCGCGAAGCCCTCCTCGTAGAGCTGGCCGCTGTCGGCGTTCCAGCCCAGGGCGAGCGCGTGGTCGACCAGCCGGCGCGCGACGCGCTGCGTCTTCGCGTCCTCCGGGGCCCCGAGCGCCTCGGCCGCCTCCAGCAGCAGGAAGCCCGTCTCCACGTCGTGGCCGAAGGACGAAGGGCCGGCCACCGGGCGGCCCTGCGGGTCGAGGAAGAGGTGCAGCGTGCCAGGCTCCGAGAAGAAGCCGTCGCGCACCAGCTCGAACAGCCGCTGCGTGCTCGCGCGCAGCGCGGGGTCGGGCCACTCGCGCAGCAGCTCGGTCCAGGCCTCGAGCAGGTGGATGTGGGTGTTCATGTCGCGGTAGGCGACGGGAATGCCCATGCCGGCGATCTCGCGCCCGGGCGCCACCGCTTCCGGGTCGACGGGAACCGGGCTGCCGTCGGTCCGCACCCCGCTCGAGTACCCCGGCCGTCCCTGCTCGCGGCAGTGGGCCTCGACCCACTCGTACGCCCGGCGTGCCAGGTCGAGCGCCGTTGCGTCTCCCGTCGCCCGGTGGGCAACGGCCAGGGCGTAGACGCCGAACGCCTGGCCGTAGGTCATCTTCGTCCCGCTCGAGAGCTCGGGCGTGCCGTCGAGGGCCACCGCGTCGTAGAAGCCGCCGTGTGTGCGGTCCCACATCCGGTCGCGCAGGAACGCGATGCCGTGGCGCGTGTAGCCCAGGTACTCCTCGCGCAGCGCCGGCCGCGCGAGGGCCACGGCCGCCGCGTTCCAGGTGTTCCGTGCCTGGTAGACGATGAAGCGGTGGCGGTCCGGGCGCTTCGTCCAGTCGCTCGCGAAGTTCGCGTGGAAGCCGCCTTGCTCGCGGTCCACCGCGGCCGGGAAGCGCGGAGAGAGCACGTGCTTCGTCAGGTAGGCGTCCAGCTCGTCCGCGAGTACCAGGTCCGCGGCGGGCGGCAGCGACGCGGCCTGCCCGCCGGCCGCGGATCGCGGGGCGGGCGCGAGCACCGCCGTGAACGCCACCAGGCCGAGACCGACGCGCCGACACAGGGCCATGGACTCTTCCTCGCAGCCTGGATTCTGGCCCGGCGGCGGCCGCGTTGTCCCGCCCCCGCCCGCGTGTTACCTTCGCAGCGGAGTGCGCGCTCTGCGCGGCGCACTCCCCTTTCATTGATGCCCCGATTCGCCCCACCCCTGATCGCGGCCGGGATCGCCGCCGCCGCGGTCGCCCTGGCCCAGACCCCTGCTCCGGCCTACGACCCGATCGTGTTCGAGCTCGTGAAGGGCAGCGGGGTCGACTTCGTCACCGACTCGAGCCGCACTCCGCACCGGCACCAGCCCGAGACGATGGTTGCCGGCGCGGCGCTGCTGGACTACGACAACGACGGGCTGCTCGACATCTACCTGACGAACGGCGCGAAGATGACCGAGCTCGACAAGAGCGAGCCGCGCTTCTGGAACCGCCTCTACCACAACCTGGGCAACTGGAAGTTCGCGGACGTGACCGCGAAGGCGGGCGTCAAGGGCCACGGCTACGACCTCGGCGTGGCCGTCGCGGACTACGACAACGACGGCTTCCCCGACATCCTGGTGCTCGGCCTGCGCGGGAACACGCTCTACCACAACCGCGGCGACGGCACCTTCGAGGACGTCAGCACGAAGGCCGGCCTCGACAAGCCGGACCCCCAGTACGGCACGCTGTGGTCGGTGGACGCCGCCTTCTTCGACTACGACAACGACGGCAAGCTCGACCTGTTCGTCTCGAACTACTGCGTCTGGGACGCGAAGACGGAGCCCCTGTGCGGCCCGGGCGGGTTGAACGACTACTGCCACCCCAACAACTACAAGGGGCTGCCCAACTCGCTCTACCACAACAACGGCGACGGCACCTTCACGGACGTCTCCGTCAAGAGCGGCATCCGCAAGGTGATCGGCAAGGGCATGGGCATCGGGCTCGCGGACTTCGACGGCGACGGCTACCTCGACCTGTTCGTCGCCAACGACACCGAGCCCAACCTGCTGTTCCACAACCTGAGAAACGGCACGTTCGAGGAGATCGGCTTCATGGCCGGCGTCGCCTACCCGGAGGCCGGCAAGGCGCTCTCCGGCATGGGCGCCGACGCGCGCGACATCGACGACGACGGCAAGCCCGACATCTTCCACACCGCCCTGTCGAGCGAGACGATGCCGGTCTTCCGCAACCAGGGCCACAACTCCTTCGTGGAGGTCACGGCCCGCGCCGGCGTGTCCTCGGCCAGCCTGTCGCGGGCCGGCTGGTCGAACGCCATCGCCGACTTCAACAACGACGGGAAGAAGGACCTGTTCGTGGCCGGCGGCGACGTGATGGACCCGACCGGCGAGTTTCACGAGAAGGTGGCCCAGACGAACCTGGTGCTGGCCAACCTCGGCAGCTTTCGCTTCGCCGACGCCACACCGGGCGCCGGGCCGGAGTTCTCCACCAAGCGCGCCACCCACCGCGGCGGGGCGTTCGGCGACATCGACAACGACGGCCGGCTCGACGCGGTCGTCACCGCGCTCGACGAAAGCGTCGAGCTGTGGCGGAACCTCAGCCCGGCACCGAACCGCTGGCTCTCGATCCGCACCGTCGGCACCAAGAGCAACCGCGACGGCATCGGCGCCGAGATCACGCTGACGATGCCCTCGGGCGTCCGCCACAACCACGTGAACAGCTCCGTCGGCTACGGCGGCGCATCGGACATGCGCGTGCACTTCGGCCTCGGCAAGGACGAAACGGTGACCCGGCTCGAGGTGCGCTGGCCCAGCGGCATCCGCCAGGTGCTCGAGAACGTGCCCACGAACCAGGTGCTGACCGTGAAGGAGCCCGAGAAGTGAGGCGGCTGCCGCTCGCCGCCGGCTCGCTGCTGCTCGCCGCCGCCTGGGTCGCCCTCGGCGCCGGGCCCGAGGCGCGCGCGCAGGCCCCCGGCCGGATGCGTGACGTGCCGGAGGCGCCGCCTCCCCCGCCGGGCACGATCCCGGTCGTCACACCGACCGTCCGCTTCACCGACGTGGCCGGCAAGTCGAGCTTCTCGTACACCTCGAACAACGACTTCGACGGCAAGCGCAAGTACTTCCCGCAGCCGATGTGCGGCGGCGTCGCTCTCTTCGACTACGACGGCGACGGCAAGCTCGACGTGTTCCTGACCAACGGCGGCAAGCTGCCCGAGTACACGCGGCCCGACGCCTCCTACTACAGCTGCCTGCTGCGGGGCCGTGGCGACGGCATGTTCGAGGACGTGACCGCGAAGGCGAAGATCGAGGGCCGGAACCTCGACATCTCCTACGGCGTCGCGGTCGGCGACTACGACAACGACGGCCACCCCGACGTCTTCATCGCCAACGCCGGGCCGAACGCGCTCTACCACAACAACGGCGACGGCACCTTCAGCGACGTGACCGCCGGCTCGGGCCTCGACACGAAGCCGAAGGACCTGCTCTCCGTGTGCGCGGCGTTCTTCGACTACGACAACGACGGCCTGCTCGACCTGGTGGTTTCGCACTACACCTACTGGAACCCGCATGTCGACCGGGTCTGCCCGACCCAGGAGGGCGTGATCTACTGCTACCCCGGGATCTACAAGAGCGTCGCGCACAGCCTGTACCACAACCTCGGCCACGGGAAGTTCGAGGACGCCTCGCAGAAGTCGGGCTTCGCCGCGTTCGCCGGCAAGGGCATGGGCATCGGCATCGCCGACTTCAACCGCGACGGCTGGCTGGACGTGTTCGTGGCGAACGACACGGAGCCGAACTTCCTCTACATGAACCAGGGCAACGGCACGTTCAAGGAGGAGTCGTGGTCCTGGGGCATCGCCTACGACGAGCAGGGGGCGGTCGTCTCGGGCATGGGCACAGACGCCCGCGACTTCAACGACGACGGCTTTCCCGACGTGTTCTACAACAACCTGCAGGGCCAGATCTGGGCGCTGTTCCAGAACGAGGGCGGCAACCACTTCCGCTACGTCTCGCCGCGCTCGGGGATCGCGCGCCTGTCGCGCCGCTTCTCGGGCTGGAGCAACGCGATCTTCGACTACGACAACGACGGCTGGAAGGACATCTACTCGGCCAACGGCGACGTCGACTACCTGGGCACGAACTCGGCCCAGCACGACACGATGTTCCACAACGTGGACGGCAAGGTGTTCGCCGACGTGTCGGAGGGGCTGGGGCCCGACTTCCTGCCCAAGGGCTACCAGCGCGGCTCCGCCTACGGCGACCTCAACGGCGACGGCTTCCCCGACCTGGTCGTCACCTCGCTCAACAAGAAGCCGCGCATCCTGCTCAACTCCGGCGGCAACGGCAACCACTGGCTGTGGCTCGACCTGGTCGGAAAGAAGAGCAACCGCGACGCGATCGGGGCCCTGGTCAAGCTGACGACGGCCAGCGGCCGCGTCCTCTACAACCACGTCTCCGTCAGCGTCGGCTTCATGTCCTCCTCCGACAAGAAGCTGCACTTCGGGCTGGGCGGCGACTCCGCGGCGCGCGCGCTCGAGATCCGCTGGCCGAGCGGGAAGGTCCAGACGCTCGGGAACGTCAAGGCGGACCAGGTCCTGCGGGTCGAGGAGCCCGCGTAGCGCGGATGGCAGCCCAGCGGAGGCTGCTGGCGTGGCTGGGCGCCGGCTGCGCCGCGTGCGCGCCGCTGCACGGCCCGCTGCCGCCCGGCGTCGAGCGCATCGTGTTCCTCGGCGACTCGCTCGTGAACCGCTCCGAGCAGGACCACCACCTGCTCGAGCGAGTCGCCGAGCTCGTGCGCGGCGCGCGGCCCGGCGTCGCGCTCGATCTCGTCAACGCGGGCGTCAACGGCGACTGCATCGCCGACATCCGGGCCCGGGTGAAGGACGTCCTGCCGCTGGCGCCCTCGGTCGTCGTGCTCTACTGGGACAGCGACGCGGCCGACGTCGAGGACGCTGCCGACCCACCCGCGCGCGTGGGGCTGCTGCGGGCGGCCTACGAGCGGAACCTGGGCCTGGTGCTCGACGCGCTGCAGGCAATCACCCCGCGCGTGGTGGTCTCGGGCCCGACGTTGATGGGCGAGCGGCCGCACGGCCGCAACGCGAAGGACCGCGTGCTCGACGCCTACGCCGAGATCAACCGCCGCCTGTGCCGCTCGCACCACGCCACCTGGGTGGACACACGCCGCGCGGCGTTCCGCTGGCTGCGCCTCAACGCCGGCGCGGGCCGGCGCGACGCCGGCCTGCTCACCGAGGACGGCGAGCACCTCAGCGCGGCCGGCGTCTCGCTCGTGGCCGACCACCTCGCCTCGGCGCTCGCCCGTCACCTGGGACCGCTGTCGCCGGAGATCCCCGTCGCACCAGGATCCGCTCCCGACCTGCCGGTCCTCCTGCCCGCGCCTCCAGCTGAAGCTCCCCGCGGATCCGCCCGGCCGGGCAAGTGATCAGTTTGTCCGCAGACGCCATACGCGACTTGCGCCGTTCTGTTGCATACTCCTCCTGCGATTGCGTCCGCGTCGCGCCGCTCCAATGGGGAGGGAGTGTTCATGATCTCAGCGCGCGTCGTGGTGCTCCTTGCTGCCGTAGGGCTCGTGGCATCCCGCAGCGAGGCCACCGTGGAGATGGAGGTCCAGGCCAAGAAGCTCGGCTTCCCGGCGGCCAACTGCCTCTACTGCCACGCCAGCGCGCACGCAGTCGAGGTGATGAAGCAGAAGGCGAAGTCCCTGAACATGAACGACGGCAACTGCCTCGCGTGCCACGGCGCGAACGTCCCCGCGAAGCTGAACGACCGCGGCCACTGGCTGGTCGCCGAGAAGGCGAGGCGCGCCGCCAAGGCGTGGGACATGGCCTGGCTGCGGGACTACAAGGAGCCGACGCCCGCGCCGCAGGCGGTGGCGCGACACCCGAAGCCGTAGGCCCCGCGGCCGATCCGGGCGGCGTGAAGTGAGCGGCGCCCACTTCGGGCCGGTCGAGCTGCTGCTGATCGCGCTCGCAGCGGTCTGCGCCGGCGTCGTCAACGCCCTCGCCGGCGGCGGCACGCTCATCACCTTCCCGACGCTCACGGCCCTGGGCCTGCCGGCCGTCGCGGCCAACGTCACGAACACGATCGCGCTGGCGCCGGGGCACCTCGGCGCGACGCTCGCCCAGAAGCGCGACCTCGCCGGCCAGCGCGCGCGTGTCGTCCGCCTCGTCCCCGCGGCGCTCCTGGGGGGGCTCGCCGGCGGCCTGCTGCTGCTCTACACGAGCGAGCGCGCCTTCCGCCGCCTGGTCCCGTTCCTGATCCTGGGCGCCTCGGCGCTGCTCGCGGTCCAGGAGCCGGTGCGCGCGTGGCTCCTGCGCCGGCTCGGCCAGCACAGCCGCGCCTCACACGAGGCGCTGGCCGTCCTGCCCGTCTTCGCGGCCTCCGTCTACGGCGGCTACTTCGGCGCGGGCCTGAGCGTGATCGTGCTCGCCGCGCTGGGTCTGCTCGTGGACGACTCGCTCACGCGCCTCAACGCGGCGAAGCAGGCCGTCGGCTTCGCCGCCAACGCGGCTGCGGCCGTGCTGTTCGTCTTCTCGGGCCAGGTCCACTGGACGGCCGGGCTCGTGATGGCGGTGGCGGCCGTGGGCGGCGGCGCGCTCGGCGGCCGCCTCGCCGGCCGGGTGCGGCCGGCCACGCTGCGCGCCGTCGTCGTCACGATCGGGCTCCTGGTCGGGATCGCCTACCTCGTCCGCGGCTGAGCGGGACCCTCAGCCTGCATTCCTGCATTCAGAATGCAGGATTGCCGGCCTGTCTTTGGCGACGCTCCCAGCTTGGGATCGCGGCGACAGGCGATGTGAAGCTGCGACCGGCGCCCGAGTTGACGGCGCGGCGCTCTTGGCCGCCGCCAGCCCGCGCTCTTGCATCATGGCCATACTTCTGGTAGCCATAACTTATGGCACTACGCACGACCCTCGTTCTCGACGAGAAGGCCCGGGAGGCCGCCCGGCAGCTCGCCCGCCGCTACGGTTGCTCCCTGTCGGAGGCCACGCGCCGTGCCCTCATTCGTCAACGCGACGCCGAGGTGGGGGTGCCTCGTGAGCGACGGCGGGAGCGAGTGCGGGCCCTGCGAATGCTCTTCGCCCTCTTTGCGGAGAACGACCCCCTCGCAGAGGTCCGCCGGCTGAAGGCGGAGGACCAGGGTTTCTGATGCGCTACCACCTCGACACCGACTTCCTCATCTATGCGCTCTCGACCGCGGGTCCCGAACGCCGGCGCCTGCGCGTCCTGGCCGACTCCGACGCCGAGATCCAGATGAGCGCCGTCGCCTGGTACGAGTTCTCGCGAGGGCCCCGCACGCCAGAGCAGCTCGCAGTCGCACGCTCCTTCCTCGGCGAGGAAGGAGTGCTGGCCTTCTCGGAGGGGATCGCCGGCCAGGCCGCCGACGTGTTCCGACGGCTCGGCTCCCCTCGCAAGCGGGCCGCGGACGTGGCCATCGGCGTCACGGCGGCGGCCCAGGAGGCCGTGCTCATGACCCGCAACGCCCGGGACTTCGCGGGTATCCCGGGGCTGCGCGTCGAGATGGCCGGACGGTCCTAGAGATGATCGTCGTTTCGCGTGCCGCTTGAGCCAAATGACTCAGGGCCACAGCCGTGGTCTGCCGCTAGGATCCTGACAGCGACCGGCTGGAGGCAGGTATGACGGACGAGGCGCAGGACCAGGGCGTCACGGGCCGCTGGCAGCGGGGGCTGCTGACGCTGCTGCGGATCGCGATCGGCTGGCACTTCCTCTACGAGGGCCACGCCAAGTTCATGCAGGGCCAGTGGACCTCGGCGGGCTACCTCGACGCCTCGCGCTTCTGGCTGGGCGGTGTCTTCCAGTGGATGGCCGCGCACGTGGCCGTCGTCACGCTGGTCGACGCCGTCAACATCGGCGGGCAGATCGTGATCGGACTGCTGCTCATCACCGGCACGGTGACGCGCGCCGCAAGCCTGGCCGGCGTGGCGCTGCTGCTCCTCTACTACCTCGCGAATCCGCCGCTCGTGGGCCTCGGCCTCAGCGTGCCGGCCGACGGCCACTACCTCGTGGTCGACCGCAACCTGATCGAGATGCTGACGCTGGCGTTGTTCGCCGTGCTGCCGGCGACGGCGCTGCCGGGCGTCGACCGCTGGTTTCTGACGCGTCGGCGCAGGGCCATGGCCGAGAGCACGCCGGCGCCCTCGCCCGAGCTCGCGAACACCCCCGACGCGACGTCGCCACGTGCGGCAGCTCTCGACGTTCGCGAGCCGGCTTCCCAGCAGATCAGAGGCGTGCCCGCGGACGTCCCCAACCGCCGCGCCATGCTAGCGAACCTCGCCAGCCTGCCCTTCCTGGGCGCCTTCGCGTACGCGCTCGTCAAGAAGCACCGCTGGCAGAGCTACGAGGAAAAGAACCTCGTCGACGCCGTGACGGCGGCCAGCACGAAGACGCTCGACGTCGTCAGCCTGCGCGAGCTGAAGGGAACGCTGCCTTTCGGCAGGATCGGCGACAAGCAGTTCACCCGCCTCATCCTCGGCGGCAACCTGCTCTCGGGCTGGGCGCACTCGCGCGACCTCATCTACGTCTCGCAGCTCGTGAAGGCCTACCACAACAAAGACCGCATCTTCGCCACGCTGCTGGTGGCCGAGAAGTGCGGGATCAACACCCTGCTCACGAACCCGATCCTGTGCTCCCTGATCGACGAGTACTGGAAGCGTCGCATCGGCATGATCCAGTTCATCTCGGACTGCGCCGGGCTCGAGTACGACGACAAGGGCGCCAAGCCGATGGCGTTCGACAAGTACCTCGACAAGGTCCAGCGCGCGATCGACTACGGGGCCGTGGCCTGCTACATCCAGGGCGAGACCGCCGACCACTACATCAAGAACGGCCAGCCGGACCGCCTGATCAAGGTCGTCGAGAAGGTGCGCGCCAACAAGGTGCTCGTCGGCATCGGCGCGCACCAGCTCGAGACGGTGCAGGGCTGCGTGGCGGCGGGCATGACGCCCGACTTCTGGATGAAGACGCTCCACCACCACGGCTACTGGTCGGCGCGCCACCCCGAGTGGCACGACAACATGTACTGCAACAACCCGGACGACACGACCGCCTGGATGGCCGGGCGCAAGGAGCCGTGGATCGCCTTCAAGGTGATGGCCGCGGGAGCGATCCACCCGAAGGAGGCCTTCCGTTACGCGTACGAGCGCGGCGCCGACTTCGTCTGCGCGGGGATCTACGACTTCCAGATGGTCGAGGACGTCAACATCGCGCTCGACGCGCTCGCACAACCTTCGCTCGCGGCGCGCCCGCGGGCGTGGATGGCGTAGCCACTGGCATGAGCGCCCTGGTGCACTCGGCATAGCACATGTGGGCGTTCTGATGCGCTTGCCATGGTCTGCCCGGCGATTCGAACAGACGCGCCGCGCCATGACCACGTTCGTCACCGTCACGGTCGAAGACCGATCGCAGGCCCGGGCCGAGGAGGCGATCGGCCGCGTGTTCGATGAGATGGAGCGCGTGGCGGCCGTCCTCACGCGCTTCGACGCTGGCTCCGCCCTCTCCGTCCTGAACGACACGGGCCACATTGCCGACCCGCCGCTCGAATTGCGTGCCGTCGTCGATCACGCGCTGTGGCTGCATCGCCTGACCGGAGGCGCCTTCGACCCGACCGTCGCGCCGCTCGTCGACCTGTACCAGCTCCACTTCGCGGCTCACGGCTGCCCGCCGGACGATGTCGAGCGACGCGACGTACTGGAGCTCGTCGGTGCGCAATATGTCAAGGTCGACGAGCGGACGCTGCGGCTGGATCGCGCTGGCATGGCGTTGACGCTCGACGGGATCGGAAAAGGGTTCATCGTTGATCGAATGGTGGAGACGCTGGCGTCGCACGGTGTGCAACACGCGCTCGTCAATGCCGGCGGCGACATCCGCGCACTCGGCACACGCGCGAACGGGCGGCCGTGGCGTGTCGGTGTCCAGCACCCGCGTCAGGCCGATGCGATCGTCGAAACGCTCGATCTCGCCGATGCGGCTGTCGCGACATCAGGTGACTACGAGCGCTCCCACGACCTCGAGCGCCGCTACCACCACACAGTCGTCCCTTCGACCGGCCTCTCCCCGGACACAATCGCGAGCGTGAGCGTGAAAGCTCCCAGCGCGATGCAGGCCGACGCCTTGGCCACTGGCGTCTTCGTGCTCGGCGTCGAGCCCGGGACGAGGCTCCTGACGCGCGTGGAGGGCATCGCTGCGCTCATCCTGACGCGTGCCGGTGCGCGCCTCACATCGACACACTGGTCCTCTCGTAGACGGTGAGCGGGCCGCCATCGGCCTCCCTTTCCGGGGCCATTCTCTTCTCCCCTCAGGCCACGAGCCGCTCCGGGGCAACGGCCTCCGCGAGGTCGAGCAGCAGCCGCTCTCCGTCCCCCGCCCAGGCGCTGCCGTGCATGCAGGCGAGCGTGCGCGGCCGGGTGGCGGCCAGTTTCGCGAGCAGTGGGCGGGTCGCCTCGCCGTGCGCAAAGTAGTCCATGGCCTGCCGCATCGCCTCGCTCGGTCCCAGGATGTCGCCGCGGGTGAGCGGCTCGTGCTCCGAGCCGGGCTGGGTGAAGAGGTCGCCGCACAGCAGGGTGGACGAGGTCTCCTCGAAGAGGTAACCGCAATCCCAACCGTGCGGCAGGTGCGGCGCGTCCAGCCAGCGGACGCGCGCGCGGCCGAGCGAGAGCGTCTCGCCGTCCGCGAGCGCGCGCGGTGCACGGTCGGCGAGGTCGTTGACGGAGACCATCGCCGCGACCTGGCCGCACAGCGGCTGCGCCGCCGGCGCCACGGCGAGCAGCTCGTTGAGCGACCCGCACTCGTCGGCCTCGACGTGCGAGAAGGCGATCCAGCGCAGCCTGTCGACCGGCATCACTGCCTCGATCGCCTCGCGCACCAGCGGGAACATCCGGCGCGGCCCGGTGTGGAACAGCAGCGGCTCGTCGTCGGCGATCAGGTACTGGTTGAAGGTGAATCCTCCGGGCACGACGTCCACCGGCGTCGAGATGCGGTAGACGGACGGGGCGACCTCGTCGACGCGGGTCCGGCTCTGCGCGTTCGTGATCATCTCTTCTCTCCTGGTTTGAATCGGGAGTGTCACGGGACGGCCCACCGTGACACGTCCCGAGAGAAATGACCGGTGTTAGGCTCAGGCGGTGCACGACCAGCCCCCCGGACAGGACCCGCCCACCGAGCCGACCGATGGCGACCTGGCCCGGGCCGTCTCCGCCGGCGGCCCGGGCGCCGCGGCGGCCGAGGCCGAGCTCTGCCGCCGTCTCGGTCCGCGGATCCGGCTCTACGGCCTGCGCCACCTGCGCAACGGCGCCGCGGCCGACGACCTCGTGCAGGAGGTGCTGGTGCTGATGCTCGAGCGGCTGCGCTCCGGGCGCGTGCGCCAGCCGGAGCGTCTGGCCTCGTTCGTGCTCGGCTCCTGTCGGCTCGTGGTCCGCAACCTTCGCCGCGGGAGGCAAAGGCGCGACGGCCTGCTCGACCACTACGCCGCCGTCTTCCCGACACGCGCCGAGCTCGATCCCCTGGCCCTCGATCGGCACCGGCTGCGCGAGTGCATGGGCTCGCTAGCCGAGCGCGACCGCACCGTGCTCGTCCTCACCTTCTACGCGGACGAGACGTCCGCCGCGATCGCCTCGACGCTGGGCACGAGCCCCGAGAACGTGCGCGCGCTGCGCCACCGCGCGTTCGTCCGCCTCCGGGGCTGCGTCCAGGGAGGCGCCGCGTGAGCGCCTGCCAGGCCCCGCTCAGCGACGAGCGGCTCCTCGAGTGGTGGACGGGAAAAGCTCCCCCAGCCCACCGGCGACCCGTCGAGGAGCACCTCCTCGGCTGTGACGGTTGCAGCGCACGGCTGCGCTTCGTCCAGCAGCTGGCCGATGGCCTCGGCTCGCTCCTGCGCGGGGGCGAGCTGCCGGCCGTTGTCGTCCCGGCGGTGGTCGAGAGGCTGCACCGGGACGGTCGCCGGATCCGCGAGTACTCGGTGGCGGCCGGAGGCTCCGTCCAGTGCTCCGTTTCGCCGCAGGACGACCTGCTGCTCGCACGCCTGGGCGCCGACCTGCGCGGCGTCTCGCGGCTCGACCTCGTGTCGCGGGTCGACGACGGCCCTGAGCAGCGGCTGGCCGACCTGCCGTTCGATTCGGAGGGTGGTGAGCTGCTGCTCATACCGCCCGTCGACGTGATCCGGGCGCGGCCCGCCAGCGTGGAACGGTTCGAGCTGCGGTCCGTCTCTCCCGACGGCGAGCGGCTGCTCGGACGCTACTCGTTCCACCACACGCCATGGCCGGGAACGGACCCTCGCTGATCGACGGGCGCGGGAGACGGGTGGCGCTCGCGGCCGCGGGCGGCGCGCTCGTGTGCTACGCGGCGCTATGCAAGGCGCTGCTGTTTCGCGACCTGGAGTACACGGGCAGCGACCTCTACGGCCTCCTGGACCAGAGCCGCAGCTGGCTCTTCACCGGCCGTCTGCTCGAGGACAGCGCGTACGGCAACCAGGCCGCGATCCACAACTACTACCTGCTCCCCGTTCTCTCCCCGCTCACGCTCTGGCTGGGCGCCTACGGCCTCTTCCTCGTACTCGCATTGCTCGAGCTGCTGGCCATGGTGCGACTGGCCACCAGCCGCGCCCTCGACACGCCGGGCCGCCTGGCGGCGCTCGTGGGCCTCCTCTCGCCGCTCGGCTTCTTCGCGCTCGACGACCCCTTGTGGGGCTTCCACCCCGAGCTCTTCTACCCGTCGCTGGCCGTGCTGCTCGCGCTCGCCCTGCTCGAGGGCTGGCGCGGCCAGGCCGTCTTCATCGCGGTGGTGACGATCCTGGTCAAGGAGGACGGCGCCCTTGTCTGCGGCAGCGTGCTGGCGGCGTACTACGCACGCCGGCTCTGGCTCGCCCGCTCGGCGACCCGCGGCGAACGCCGACGCGTCGCGCTTGGCGCCGCTGCCGTTCTCGGGGCGACGGCGGCGGCCTTCGTACTGGGGCTCCTGCTCCTTTGGTGGCTCGGGCACACGACGCCCGTCGACCAGTCCACCTTCGGGGGCCGCATGGACCGGGCCTGGGGCATCCTCGCGCGCACCGTCGGCCCGGGCGCGCCCGAAGGCCGGCGTGCTGCGCTGGTCGACCTGCTCGCCGGCTACGCCGCGGCGGCGCTGCTCGTGCTGCTGCCCCTGGGCGCGCGCGCCGTGCGCGGCCTGCTACTCTTCGTCGTGTCGGCGCCGCCGATCCTCGTGGTCCTGGTGGTGTCGGGGGCACACTACAAGTTCGTCGACCCGCTGTGGGCGCAGCGCGTCGCGACGCTGCTGGCCGTCGTGCTGGCGTGCGTCGCCCTCGCCGGCGCCGGGTGGGAGGGAGACCGTGGCACCACCCGTCTGAGAAGCGATGCGCGTGAGCCAGCCCCAGCCCGAGGCTGGTCCGCTCCCTGGGTGCTCTCGCTGGGCGCACTGTCGTGGGCGCTCCAGCTCGGCCTTCTGGCACACCTCGGCTACTCCCTGCCGCCGCGGATCGACGCGCGCGCGCTGTGGAGCGGCCGCGGCTACGCGCTGTCGAAGCTGACGGAGGACGAGGCCCAGTTCTGGCGCTGCGTCGGTAGGCGGTTGCCCATCGGAACTCCCGTCTCGCCGGTCGCAGAGCTGTATCCGTTCTTCCACCGGCAGTCGATCGTGTTCCAGGGACTCGAGGCTCACGCCCAGCGGCCCGCCCGGCTCCGCGTGGTCCAAGCTTCGGCCAGTACGGGTTCCGGCCCGGTCGGCAGATGGTGCACGGGTCCACGGGTCGGCGAGCTCGTGCTCGAGGCCGACTGCGACCTGCGGCCGCTGCTCGGCGACTGCGGCTGGACGGCGGAGACAGCCGGGCGCCCGCTGCCTGCCGGGGGCCTCGGCCGATAAGCATCGCGCCTGAACGGCGTTCGTGGCAGCGGCCGCCTCGTCAGAGGCGGTAGTAGAAGTAGGTCCAGGCCTCGGCCGTCAGGGTGCGCAGCGCATCCTCCAGCTCACGCGACGGCACGGCCTCGCCCTCGCGGATGCCCCACAAATCCAGCGCGTAGCGCGCGACGCCACCCGTGCGGAGCCAGTCGAGCTGCTCGACACGGAGCTTGCGGCCGCACTTTCGGCAGGCCCACGCGTAGCGGTGCCGGTCGAGCTGCCACTCGGACAGCTGCGCCCGCCAGTCGGCGAAGCGCCCCTGGCAGCCCGGGCATTGCGGCAGCTGAACGTTCGCGCCCCCCAGGAAGTCCGCGTCGGTCATCGTCTCGAGCAGGGAGACGTGGCAGGCCTGCTCGCCGCCCCCGGGCGGCGCCGTCTTGAAGGCCACCAGCTCCCGAAAGCGGGGCCCGGCCTTGTAGTGCAGCTCGCCGAAGTGGCTGTAGGCCACCCCGACCAAGCCGCGCTGGCGCAGCCCGTCGAGCAGGAGAGACGGGTCCTGCAGGATGGCCCACGGGTCGACGGGGTGCAGGACGATCTTGTTCTCCGCCACACAGCGCCTCGTTCCTACGCCTCGCTCGCTGCCACCCTGGCGCCGGGAGCAGCCGGGCCGCACGGTGCGGCTGCTCCTCCCGTGCGGGGAGACGCTAGCTGCAGCCGCTCGTCGTCCCGCAGTTCGCGCAGCGGTAGCAGGAGCCGTTGCGGATCATGATGCTACCGCAGTAATGGCAGGGCGGCGCGTCCGACTGCGCCCGCATCGCGGCGCCCGGCACCGCGGGCGGCTCCGGAGCGCGGTCGAAGCGCTCGGGGTGCCCCACCACCGGCAGCACCGGGCCCGAGTGCGGCTTGAGCGAGCTCTGGCTCGTCTGCACGCCCACCCTCTCCTGGTGCTCGATCGACAGGAACTTCGACGCGAGCCAGCGGAAGATGTAGTCGGTGATGCTCTTGGCGTAAGGGATCTCGGGGTTCTTGGTGAAGCCCGACGGCTCGAAGCGCACGTGGGAGAACTTCTCGACCAGCGCCTCGAGCGGCACGCCGTACTGCAGCGCCATCGAGATCGAGGTGGCAAAGGCGTCCATCAGGCCCGAGATGGTCGAGCCCTCCTTGGCCATCACCAGGAAGATCTCGCCCGGCTTGCCGTCCTCGTACATGCCGACGGTGATGTAGCCCTCGTGGCCCGCGATCTGGAACTTGTGCGTGATCGCGTGGCGCTCGTCGGGCAGCTTGCGGCGGGCCGGCCGTCCCTCCGCCGAGGGAGCCGTGGCGGCGACAGCGGCCGCCTCCGGACCGTCCTTCGCCTCCTCCTTCGAGGTCGACAGCGGCTGGCTGCGCTTGCAGCCGTCGCGGTAGACCGCGATCGCCTTCAGGCCGAGCTTCCAGCCCTCGACGTACGCCTCCTGGATGTCCTCGGGCGTGGCGTCGGTCGGCATGTTGACGGTCTTGCTGATGGCGCCCGAGAGGAACGGCTGCACGGCGGCCATCATCTTGATGTGGCCCATCCAGTGGATCGAGCGCTTGCCGTCGCGCGGGGGGAAGGCGCAGTCGAAGATCGCCAGGTGCTCGTCCTTGAGCTGGGGCGCGCCCTCGATCGTCTCGCGCTCGTCGACGTAGCGGAGGATCGCTTCCACCTGGACCGGGGTGTAGCCGAGCTTGCGCAGCACGCCCGGCACGGACTGGTTGACGATCTTCATCACCCCGCCGCCCACCAGCTTCTTGTACTTGACGAGGGCGATGTCGGGCTCGATGCCGGTCGTGTCGCAGTCCATCATGAAGCCGATGGTGCCGGTCGGGGCGAGCACGGTGACCTGGCTGTTGCGGTAGCCGTGCTGCGCGCCGAGCGTGTAGGCCTCGTCCCACACGTCGAGCGCCGCCTGCATCACGCCGCGCGGCACCCTGCTGGCGTCGATCATGTGGGCGTGCTTGCGGTGCTTGTCGATCACGCGCAGCATCGGCTCGGCGTTCTTCGCGTAGCCGGCGAACGGGCCCATGGCCGAGGCGACGCGCGCCGACTGCGCGTAGGCCTCGCCGTGCATCAGCGCGGTGACGGCGGCGGCGTAGGCACGGCCCTCGTCCGAGTCGTAGGGCAGGCCGCGGTCCATGAGCAGCACGCCGAGGTTCGCGTAGCCGAGCCCGAGCGGCCGGTAGTCGTGGCTGTTGCGGTCGATCGCCGGCGTCGGGTAGCTCGAGTTGTCGACCAGGATCTCCTGCGCGGTGATCACGGTGCGGCACGCGGCGCGGAAGGCCTCGACGTCGAACTCGCCCTCCTCGCTCACGAACTTCATCAGGTTGAGGCTGGCGAGGTTGCAGGCGGTGTCGTCGAGGAACATGTACTCGCTGCAGTTGTGAACCGCTAAACCATTGGCGCAGAAGTGTTTAGTGGATGCTTCCGTCAGATCGAAGACGTCCTCTTCACCGAGGGCTTCGATCTCCGCAACCTCGTCTACCAGCTCGTCCTGGTAGGCGCCGAACTCCTCGTTCATCGCCCGCAGTGCCGCGGCCTTGGGGCTCGCGGGGTCGAAGCCGATCTCGCGCTCGAAGAGGAAGCGCGACGTGCGGGTGATGCGAAGCGAGTGCATCTCGCGCACGGGATAGGTGCGCTCGCCGCCCCGGCCGTCAGGAAGAAGCTGTTCGGTCACACCCCCGCGACGATTCGTGTAGAGCCTCGCCTTGACTCCGAACCCGAGCAACAAGAGCTGAACCTGCTGAAGGAGATCGAGGGAACTCGACTCTAGCGAGACGTAGCGAGAAGCGCTGCTCGAACTCGCCACCGTCCCGTCGGCGGTGAACAGCCCGCGCAGCAGGCCCGCCATCGACGCCTTGTCGAGCTCGAACACCGCCGGCGTGAACCGCTTGCGATGGCTACCCTCGTCGAGGACGGCGAGCTCCTTGAAGAGGTCCACCACGGGCTGCGACGAGAAGCTGAGGCGCGAGCCGGTGCCCTTCGCCGTGACGTGCACGGGCCCGGGGTTTCCGGCCGCACCAACGGCGCGGCGCTCGGCCTTCACCTCGTTCAGCACGCCGGCGATCCGGTCGAGCACTCCCCGCTCCTGGGCCGCCATCGTGAGGATCACGATCTCCTGCGTCCGCCCCGAGGCGTGGGAACGCGTCAGGCAGCCGTCGCCGACGGCGACGCCGACCGCGAGTGCCAGCCGCTCGCCGAGCGCGCGGCGGCCGAAGCCGGGGCCTTGGAGCTGAAGCCGGTCACCGGCCTCGAGCCGGCTCGCCGGCACGTCGCCCCGATCGAGTGTCCACACCTTGTGGTCCGCGGTGAGGCGCAGCTCGTAGCCGGCGCGGGTCCGCAGCCGGAAGACCGGCTTCCTGCCGGTCGGGAAGACGCGAGTGACGACGTGCGGCTGGCCGTCGAGACCCACCACGCGCGCCGTCTTGCCCACCAGCGAGTCGATGCGGCGCCAACCCTCGGCCGTGGCCACGAGCGTGTCGCCGGTGACGCACGGGTTCGAGCCGTTGATGCGAGCCGTGTTCGTGCAGGTGTGCCAGTCGTTGACGGTCGAGTCGTACTGGATGCCCGGGTCGCCGCACTGCCAGGCCGCGTCCGCCATCATCTTCATCAGCTCGCGCGCGCGGAAGCGCTCGCAGGGCTCGCCCGACAGCACGTACCTCGTCTGCCACTCGCCGTCGTCGATCACCGCGCGCATGAACTCGTCGGTGACGCGCACCGAGTGGTTGGCGTTCTGGAAGAACACCGAGTCGTAGGCGCCGCCGCGCACGTTGAAGGCGCCGTCGTAGCCGGCGTCGATCAGCGCCCAGGCCTTCTTCTCCTCGTCCGCCTTGCAGTTGACGAACTCGACCACGTCGGGGTGGTCGGCGTTGAGGATCACCATCTTCGCGGCGCGGCGCGTCTTGCCGCCGCTCTTGATCACGCCGGCGAAGGCGTCGTAGCCGCGCATGAAGGAAACCGGGCCGGAGGCGGTGCCGCCGCCGGCCAGCGGCTCGCGCGAGGAGCGGATCGAGGAGAGGTTCGAGCCGGTGCCCGAGCCGAACTTGAACAGCATGCCCTCGGTGCGGGCGAGGCCCAAGATCGACTCCATCGTGTCGTGGACGGCGTTGATGAAGCAGGCCGAGGACTGCGGGTGCTTCTCGATGCCGACGTTGAACCAGACTGGGCTGTTGAAGGCGGCCTTCTGCTGGACCAAGAGGTGCGCCAGCTCGTCGGAGAAGGCCTGCAGGTCCTCCGGGGTCGCGAAGTAGCCCTGAGCCTCGGCCCAGCCGCGGATCGTGTCGACCACGCGCGAGATCAGGCCGCGCACGCTGCGCTCGCGGTCCTCCGCGCCGAGCTGGCCGCGGAAGTACTTGGAGGCGACGATGTTGGTCGCGGTCTGGCTCCACGAGCTGGGAACCTCGACGCCGTGCTGCTCGAAGACGGCCTGGCCCCGCTCGTCGTTGATCACGGCCGAGCGCAGCTCCCAGGTCACCTCGTCGTAGGGGTGCCGTCCCGCCTTCGTGAAGTGGCGCCTGAAAGCCAGACCCGCGCGTTTTTCGGGTTGCTGCGCCGCGCGGGAGTCTGCTCTCGGGTTCTCCACGGGGTGGGTCGACATCGGTGCTACCTCTCTGTACGGGGCAATCGGGCTCAACTGGCGACGACTCTCCGGCGACCAGCGGATGCGCTCGCCAGCCCGACCGGCGCGGGGGCTGTTCTGCCGAATCGGCGACCGCGATTATCGGGAAGCGCCGGGAGGGTGTCAAGAGAAAAACACAACATGTAGTAGTACTAGCCAGCCCAACACCATTATATGGCAGGTCAGTGAGTTACGGGGACGGGCCGAGTCGAAGGCGCAGGCTGCTTTGATCCTTTTGGGGCGTCTGTCGTGGGCGAGGCAGCCGGAGAACTGGCCACTCAGGTGAGTCGTTTATTCAATGATGACAGTGAGTTATGATTGATGAAGTGGCGCTCTTGTCATCATTGGCGAAGCAAGCTTCTACCAGAACGAACGATTCCATCGTCCGGCCAACGTCCGGCCAACGTCAGCGCACACGTGAGCGTCTGCGCGCTAGACTGCCGCGGCGTCGAGAAAAGGCCGGCCGAGCAGGCGAGCGTCCATGCCCAACAGCCTGAACATCGTCGAGGGCGGCTACCTGCGCGACATCCTCGATCAGCCACGCGCTCTCGAGCGGACGCTCCGCGAGCTCGCCGTGGGCGAGCCTCTCGCCAGGATCGCACGCCGTCTCGCGCACGGCGACTATCGGCGTCTCGTGCTGAGCGGCATGGGCTCGTCCCACCACGGGCTCGCGCCGCTCCACCTGCGCCTGGTGCGCGCAGGCCACGCGCCGCTGACGGTCGAGTCGTCGGAGCTGCTGCACTACCAGCGCGGCTTGCTGACGGACGACACGCTGCTCGTCCTCGTCTCCCAGTCGGGCCGGAGCGCGGAGATCGTGCGGCTGATCGAGTCCGTGCGCGGGCGCTCGGTCGACACGATCGGCGTCACGAACACGGCCGGGAGCCCGCTCGCCGCGGCGAGCACGGCCGTCGTGCTGACAGCCGCCGGCGAGGAGGCGACGGTCTCCTGCAAGACATACCTCGCCGCCCAGGCCGCTCTCGCGCTGCTCGGCGAGACGCTCGCCGGCGGCGACGCGGACGGCGTGCGGAGCGTCCTGCTCGAGGCCGTCCCGCGCGTCGCAGCGTACCTCTCGGGCTGGCGGGAGCACGTCCGGGCGCTCTTCCCGCTGCTGCGCGGCGTGCGCGCCCTCTACTACGCCGGGCGCGGGCCGTCGCTGGCGGCGGCCTTCACCGCCGGCCTGATCACCAAGGAGTCGACACACCACCCGGCCGAGGGCATGGGCAGCGCCGCGCTCCGCCACGGGCCGCTGGAGATGCTGGACGCCGACGTCTTCCTGCTGGTCTTCGCGGGCGACGCGACCACGCGGGCTCTCAACGAGGCGCTGGTCGCGGACGCCCGAGCGGCTGGCGCGAGGGTGTACCTCGCCGCCGAGGACGCGCCCGAGCCGCCGTTCCGCCTGCCGGCGGTGCCGGCCGTGGCGCGGCCGCTGGTCGAGCTGCTGCCGGTCGAGATGATCACGCTGGCCCTGGCCGCGCTCGACGGCCGCGAGGCCGGCCGCTTCGAGCGGGCGGCGAAGGTCACGGCGACCGAGTGACGGCTCGCGGCCGAGGCCGCGCCAATCGCCTCACTCGGGCAGCTCCGCCTCGTAGGTCTCGGTCCTGAACGGCCGGAAGCCGCGCGCCAGGTAGTTCGGCATCGCCGCCTCGTCGTCGAGGGAGCAGGTGTGCAGCCAGACGCGCGAGGCAGAGAGCCGCCACGCCTCGGCCACGGCTTCGCCGAGCAGGTACCTGCCGAGGCCGCGGCGGATGAACTCGGGCAACAGGCCGAAGTAGACGATCTCGACCGAGCGGTCCGGGTGGCGCTGCAGCTCGAAGTAGCCCGCGGGCGCGCCGGCCACGCTCAGCAGGTACAGCGAGACGGACGGGTCGGCGAGCCGGTCGCGGATGAGCTCGTCCGTCCAGCCGAGGCGGTCCCGCCAGTGATAGGCGCGGCCCACCTCGACGTAGAGGTAGCGGAAGAACGACGCCGGGCAGTCGACGACGCGCTCGATGCGTGCGCTCGGGTCGGGCGGGACGGGCGCCGCGCCGGTGGCGGGCTCCGTCAGCTCCAGGTAGGTCCGCAGCACCTCGACCCGCTTCGTCGCGCCTTCGTTCACGCCGCCACCCTCCCGTGGAGCGCCATCCTACAGCGAGCCGGCCGGCATAGAATGGCGCAGCGCCGCCCCCGCGGATCTGCCGACTTCGGCTTTCCGGGGGCCAAGGGCACGGGCCATGGAAACGGACGAGCGAGAGGAGCCCGCGCCGGACACGCCCGAGGCGTGGGGCGACGGGGAGCGCCGCGCGTACCGGCTGGCCGTGGCCGGGCGCCGGGAGCGCCAGCACCGTTTCGGCCGCTGGTTCGCCGTCGCCGTGATCGGGCTGGTCGCCGCGGGCGTCGTCCTGCGCGCCCCGGAGTCGTGGTGGGTGCCGGCGGTCGGGGCGCTGGCGCTGCTCGGCCTCGGCTTCCGACTGGTCAACTGGAAGTGCCCGCGCTGCGGCGAGCGGCTGCCGACGCGCGGCTCACAGGCGCGCTGCCACGGCTGCGGCGCGCCGCTCGACTGACGGCTCGACCCGAGGAGGTCCCATGACGAGGACGACGGTCCGCTGCAGCTCGTTCCTGGCCACGGCGCTCGCGCTGGCCCTGATTCCCGCCGCTTCGAGCGCACGGACGGTGGACGCCGGGGAGGCCGTCCTGGCCGCGCAGGACGCGCGGATCGCCGCGACGATCAAGGCGGACGTCGCGGCTCTCGGCGCGATGATGACGGACGACCTCACCTACACGCACTCGAGCGGCGTGACCGAGACGAAGGCCGAGTTCCTCGACGCCCTGCGCAGCGGCAAGCACGTGTACAAGGTGATCGACGCCCCGGGCCGGCGCGTGCGCGTCCACGGCGACTCCGCCGTCGTCTCCGGCCCGTGCCACGTCGTCATCGAGCCCGGCGGCAGGCGGACCGAGATCGACCTGTACTTCAGCGAGCTGTACGTGAAGCAGGGCGGCGCCTGGCGCTGGGCGCTGTGGCACTCCACGCGCCTGCCGGCCGGCCCGCCGGCGTCGGCTGCGCCGGTGCCGCCGACCTCGCCCCGGCCGTAGTCAGGGCCCGACCTCCACCACTCCGGGTCGCAGCGGAAGGCGGCGGTCCAGGCGCAGCAGCCGCGTGCGCAGCGGGCGCAGGCGCAGCTCCCCGCGCGCCCCTCGCGGGTCGCGGTAGAGCGAGAGCGTGGCGTCGGCGAGGCTCGCGGTGGCCTCGACCGGCTGCCAGGCGACGCCGTCGTCCGAGGTCTGAAGCGTCGGTCGCGCAACCCACTCGGCGTCGGCCAGCTCGAAGGCGACACGCCCGATCGTGCGCGGCTCGGGCAGCACGACGACGATCCCGTCGGAGGTCCACAGCGCGGGCACGGGCTCGCCAGCCTCGACCACGGCGGCGGCCGGTCCCGGCGGGACCTCGCCGATCCACTGCCCCGGAAGCTCCGCCGCCTCGGGCAGGCCGAGCGGCGCCGGCGAGACCACGTGCGTCACGCCGACCGCGCGCAGGAAGCGCAGGCCCTGCTCGTCGACCCCCTCGCCGAACAGCTCCATCGCGCGATCGAAGGGGCGCGGGATGAAGGCCGAGTAGCCGTTCACCAGCGGCCGGCCGTGCGCGAGGCCGTCGAGCATCACGCGCGTGTCGTCCTCGGCCAGCGGCAGCGACAGCACGGCTCCGGGCCGGCCCGCGAGCCAGCCCGCCGCCGGCGAGGGCCCAAGGTAGCGCTCGAGCCGCAGCGGCAGGCTGGCGGACTCGGCCATCATCGCGAGAAGCGCCGCGAGCGCGAGCGGCCGGCGCCGGCCGGACAGCGCGAGGCCGGCGAGCACCGACAGGGCGAGCGCTCGGCACGAGCGCGAAACGCGACAGGGCGCGCACGCCGCGGACGAGCACGAGGTGCTCGTACAGGAAGCGGTAGAGGGCCGTCTCGGGCCCCAGCGAGAACACGACCGCCACGATCGAGGCAGCGAGCGCGACCGCCCGGTAGCGGCGCGGGGCCGCGGCGAGCCCGACGATCCCGAGCACGAGCGCCGCCACGCCCGGGAACAGAGCGTCGCGCAGCGTCGTGGGGTCGAGCAGGCGCTCGCTGAGCGGTCCCCACGCCGGCGTGCCCGCGGCGGCGTAGGACGGCAGGGTGGCGGCCGACGCCGCGACCATCTCCTGCGTGAACTCCTGTCCCTCGAAGGCCCGCATCCGCAGGTACGGCCGGGCCACCGGCCACAGGATGGCGGCCGCCAGCAGGAAGCCCACGGCCAGGCGGCCCAGCTCGCGGGCGCGCAGCCCGCCGCACAGGCCGACGGCGATCGCGACGGCGAGCGCCGCGGCCGTGATCGCGCCGAGGTAGACGGAGGCGAGGCCCTGCAGGGCGAGCGCCAGGCCCACGACGAGCGCGCGCCGCAGCGTGCGGCGCTCCCAGAAGCGATCGAGCGCCAGGAGGGCGAGCGGCAGGAAGACGGTCACCTGCGCGTGCAGGTGCGCGAGGCGGATCCAGCGCTGCGGACCGGCGGCGAAGCAGGCGCCGGCGACGAAGGCGGCCAGCCGGTCGCCGCTCACGCGCCGCACCAGCAGCTGCGCGCCGAGGCCGGACAGCAGCAGGCTGCCGAGGAGCGCCACGTTGTACGCGAGCACGGGGCCCGAGAGCCGCTGCAGCGGAGCCACGACCGCCGCCGGCAGCAGCAGGTTCTCGGAGAAGGCGAGCGCGTCCGGCAGCGGGTGGAAGACCGGCGCCTGGAAGAGCCGCGCCGGCGCCGTCCACAGTGCCTCGCCCGCCCAGGCGAGGATCCAGGCGTTGAGCCGCGCGTCGGTGCGGTCCAGGGGGCCGGTGTGGGCGAGGTCGCGCACCATCGGCCAGCTCATCACCGCGAGCAGCACGGCGTAGCCGAGGGCCGAGAGCGCGATCTCGCCGGGTGTCACGGCTCTTGGCAGCGGCGGGCGGTGCGGGCGTTCCCACGGCGCGAGCCACGCGAGAGCGCCGGCGAGCAGCGCCACCAGCAACGACAGCGCGTCGACGAGCGCCCATTCCCACCAAGGGAGGGCCGGGCCGAGGTCGCGCGCGGGGATCGCTCGCTGCGCCCGTCCGGCCGCGTCCAGCCCAGCCGCAGGCGCGGCCCGGGGCCGGTCTGCTCGAAGCGGACCTCGAGGCGCAGCGGCCCGCGGGCGAGCGCGGTCTCGACGCCGGCGCGCAGCGGATCGCCCTCGCCTTCGAGCAGCGGGCGCCCCTCGAGCGCGACCGACCCGCGGCCACGGCCCTCGAGCCACAGCCGGTACCTCCCGGACTGCGGGACGCGCAGCTCGCCCGCCCACGCGACCCGGAGCCGCCGCACCGGCGCGAAGGGGCGCAGGTCGCGGCCGATCAGGTCGACGGCGCCGGGAGGAGTCTTCCCGACGAGGCTGCCGGCGGGATTCCGGACCGCGCCCTCCAAGCCCGCGGGCCCGCGCAGGGCGACGGCCAGTGCCAGCGCCGCGAGCGCGGCCACGAGCGCCGCCGCCACGGGCCGCCAGCGCGTGCCCGGCCGCTCGCCCCCGCACAGCGCCGCCAGGATCGCGCAGCCGACGAGCGGCAGCGCCAGCGGCAGCGCGCGTACGTCGAGCGGGCTGCGCGCGCCGATCGGCTCCCAGCGCGCGACGGCCAGCGCCAGGAGCGTCAGCGTCAGCGCGACGCCGAGCCGGCCGAGCCACGACAGGAGGCGTCTCAAGCCGCCGCATTCTAGACCGCTGGAGAAGCGTTGACCCCCGGCTCGCCCGACGCCCATAATGCCGGAACCCCCTCAGGAGGAGTGATGAAGCTGCCGGTTCTCGTGGCGGGCCTCGGCCTGCTGCTGTCCTGCGCCGGCGCGCGCGCGGCCGAGCTCGCCGTGGGCGACGCGGCCCCGGATTTCGCGCTGCCCGGCTCCGACGGCAAGACGCATCGCCTCGCGGACTGCAAGGGCCGCTTCGTGGTCCTGGCCTGGTTCCCCAAGGCGTTCACCGGCGGCTGAACGAAGGAGTGCAAGTCGCTCCGGGAGAGCGGCGACGCCCTTCGTCAGTACGACGTGTCCTACTTCGCGGCGAGCGTCGACACGCCGCAGAAGAACAAGGAGTTCGCGGAGTCGCTGGGCGCGGACTACCCGATCCTGGCCGACCCCGAGAAGAAGACGGCCGAAGCCTACGGTGTCCTGATGCCCGCGATCGGGATCGCGAAGCGCTGGACGTTCTACGTGGGCAAAGACGGCAAGATCGTGTACGTCGACAAGGACGTCAAGGTCGACACGGCCGGCGCCGACGTCGCGGCACGGCTGGCGCAGCTCGGGGCGCCGAAGCGTCAGTGAGCCGGCTGAGCCGGCAATCGGCTCCTAGAATTTGACGTCGGCGACCCGGCCCTTCTCGAACACGATCGTCAGGTCCGGGTAGCTCCAGCGCGTCTTGTCGCCGAACACCACCTCGGCCTGCGGGTCGCCCAGCGCCTTGCGCACCTCGTCCCCGCTCATGCCGCGCCTGATGTCGGCGTGGGTCGTGGTGCCCGCCGCCGGCGCGCCGTGCGCCGTCTGGGGCGACACGAGCGCGCGGGTCGCGCCCCCCGGCACGGGCGCGCTGCGGGCCGTGGCCGTCGCGGGCGCGGGGATCGGCCGGTGCGCCGTGCGCGCCGGGCCGCCGGGCTTCGGCCCGTCCGGGTAGTTGTAGGCGATCTCCTTCTCGAGCTTCGCGGCGCGCGCCGCCGACTGCGAGTGGTTGCCAAAGAAGAAGTTCACGGCCTTGCTGCCCTCGCCGTACTTCTTGGCGAAGCGGTTCCACAGCCGCGGGCCCTTCGTGATGTCGTAGCCCGCCTCGTACGCGTAGCGCAGGCCGACGCGGTCGGCCTGGTCCTCCATGGCGCGGCTGTAGCCGTTGCTGTAGGCGGTGGCCCCCAGCACGGCCGCCAGGTCCACGACCGCGCGCTTCTTGCTGTCGTCGATCGAGTTGGCGGCCCCGACGACACCGAGCGCGAGCAGCTGCACCCACATCGCGCGCTTGAACTCCTTGCGCGTGTGCTCGTGGGTCGCGTGCACCAGCTCGTGGCCCAGCACCATCGCCACCTCGTCGTCGTCCATGTCGTCGAGCAGGCCCGTGAACACGTAGATGGAGTAGTTCCCCATCGCGAACGCGTTCCACTCCTTGTTCTGGATCACGTAGATCCGCACCTCCTCGGGGTGCAGGTAGGGAGGCAGCAGGTTGTCGACGATGCCTCGCACGCGCTCGACGTAGGGCCCGTCCTCGTAGAGGCGGCCGACGTTCCGTTCCTTGCCGCCCCCGCCCTCGACGAAGAAGCCGCGTGCCTTGGCCTGGTTCTCCGCCTGGTCGGTCGCCGAGCGGACCTCGCCCTCGAACAAAGCGGAGCCGTTGGGCTTGGCCTCGACCTCCTGCGCGAGGAGCGAGCCGTCCGCCAGCCGCTTGCCCTTCGCCTTGAACTCGTAGCCGAGCGGGACCGAGGCCATGTCCTTCGCCTCACCCCCGCCCTTGAACTTCAGGCCCGGCCCCGGGCAGACCTTCTGCCCGTCGGCCACGACGCAGTTGCCGGCATGCCACTCGGCGTAGCCGTCCACTTTCTCGCCGCGCCACGACTCCTCGTCCTGCGCGGCCGCACCCGCCACCGAGAAGGCGGCGAGCGCCAACCCCCACAGCAGCCCGCTCCGCATGCTTCGCATCATCGAACCCCCCGTTCGAGGACAGACGACCGGCCCGTCACCGAGTTCCCTGAAGCAAAGAACATACCGAACCGCCGCGCTCAGTTGCCGATGGCCTTGAGGGCGGCCCGGGCCTCGCGCGAGACGAGCAGCTCGGGGTCCCGGGCTGCAGACGTGAGCGCGGGGACGGCCTCTCGCGCGGAGGGCCCGACGCGGCCGAGCGCACGGGCCGACTCCATGCGCACGAACTTGTCCTTGTCCACGAGGGCCCCGACCAGGGCGCCGACGGCCGGCGCGGAAGCGACGCCGACGCGCGCCAGGGCGCGGGCCGATTCGCGGCGGATCGCGACGTCGGACGCGCCCAGGCCCCTGGCGAGCTGCGAGACGGCGGCCGACGCCGGCGGGCCGACGAGGCCCAGCGCCTTCGTGGCCTCCGTGCGCACGAGCGGGTCCGCGTCCGAGAGGCAGCGCGCCAGGGCGGGGACGGCGGCGGCGGCGGGCGGGCCGACGAGGCCCAGCGCCTCGGCAGCCCGCCAGCGGACCTCGGAGCTGGAGTCCGCGAGCGCGGCGACGAGCGCCGGCACGGCCGGCGCCGCGTCCGCCCGGTAGGTGCCGAGGGCCTGTGCGGCCCGCCAGCGCGAGCCGGCATCCCCCTGGCCGAGGGCCGCGGCCAGCTGCGTGATCTGCGGGTCGACGGTCGGCGCCGGGGCGGGCGTGGCTGCAACGACCGGGGTTGGCGTCGCCACGGGATTCACCACCGTGCGCTGTGGGACCGAGACCGCGGTGACGACCCGTGCGGGCGCTGTGACGACAGGTGCCGGCGAGGCTGCCGCGGAAGCGACCGCCGGCGGCGGGGGCGCGGGCGTCGGCCCGTGCGAGGCGGGCGAGGTCTGTCCTGGTGTCGGCGGGACCGCGCCGCGATCCTCCGGGGTGAGGGCCCTCGTCTCCTGCGACGGCGGGGGTCCGCCGGAACGCAGCCACAGCACGGTGGCGCCCGCCACGACCAGCAGCACCGCCACGGCGGCCGCGGCCAGTCCCAGCCACGCGACCGGGACGCCGGCACGGGCCGGAGGCGGGGCCGGAGCCGAAGGTCGCGTGGTCGGCCGGGAGATCGCCGGTGCGGGGGTCCGCAGGGTGGGCCGCGGGACGGGAGCCGTCGGCGCCGACACCGCCGTGCCCACGGGGACGGTCGTTCCGGACGGCAGGCGCGCCTCGACGGTCGGCAGGGCGTCGATGGCCCTTGTCGGCGCCGCGAGCGCCGCCTCCAGCGCCGAGGCGAACGCCCCGGCGCTCGGCCAGCGGTCCTCGGCCTTCTTGGCGGTGCACTTGAGCAGCGGCCGCAGCAGCGGCTCGGGCAGTGTGCTCGCCGGCGGGATCGGCAGCGGCTCCTGCATGTGCTTGATCATGATCGCGACGGGCGTGTCCGCCGCGAACGGCACGGCGCCCGTGAACAACTCGTACGCGACGATGCCGAGCGCGTAGATATCGACCGCCGGCCCCACGTTCTTGCCGGTCGCCTGCTCGGGCGCCATGTACTGCGGCGTCCCGATGATCATGCCGGTCGCCGTCAGACCGCCCGAGGACTCGAGCATCTTCGTGATCCCGAAGTCGGCGAGGTAGACGCGGCCCGCGGTGTCGAGCAACACGTTCTGCGGCTTGATGTCCCTGTGGACGATGCCCTTGCCGTGCGCGCAGTCGAGTGCGTCCGCCACGCCGCGCAGGATCGCGACCGCCCGCGCAAGGGGAGGCCGCTCGCGCTTGATGAGCTGCGAGAGCGACCCGCCGTCGATCAGCCGCATCGCCATCCACGGGATGCCGTCCTCCCGGTCGATGTCGTAGGCGTAGATGGGGACGATGTTCGGGTGCTCGAGCTGGGCGATCGCCTTGGCCTCGATCTCGAACCGCTTGGCGAAGTCCGGGTCGTGCAGGAACTCGCGGGGCAGCACCTTGAGCGCGACGTAGCGGTCGAGCGCCGCCTCGTAAGCCTTGTAGACCGACGCCATGCCGCCGCGGCCGAGCGGCTCGACGATGCGGTAGGGGCCCGCGTTGGACCCCGGAACGAGCGCCACCCCCCACCCCCGGGAGCGAAGCGTACCACCGCGCGGGCAGGCGCGGATTGAGCGGGGCGCGGCGTTGTGATAACCCTGCCTGCGCGGTGGCAGCGTGCGCCGGGGGCGCGCCGGATGGCGAAGATCCTGCTGGTCGAGGACGACGACCTCAACCGCGACATGCTGTCGCGGCGGCTGCAGCGCAGGGGCCACGAGCTGCTGCTCGCCGCCGACGGCATGCAGGCCATCCTGATGGCCGAGAGCGAGACGCCCGACCTCGTGCTGCTCGACATGTCGCTGCCGGTGATCGACGGCTGGGAGGTCGCGCGCCGGCTGAAGGCCTCGCCCACGACGGCCCGGGTGCCGGTGGTCGCGCTGACGGCGCACGCGATGGCCGGCGACCGCGAGCGTGCGCTCGCCGCCGGCTGCGACGACTACGACACCAAGCCGATCGACTTCCCGCAGCTCTTGGCCAAGCTCGAGGCCCTGCTCGCGCCGCGGCCCTGACGCCCTTCCGCTAGCGGCGGGCGCGCGGCCGGGGGGAGCGGCCGTGGCGCTGCGGCCGGCGGCCGCCGCCGGCTCCCGCGTCGGGCTCGCCACCCGGGGCAGGCGGACCGTGAACAGCGACCCGCTCCCGAGCTCGCTGCGCACGCGGATCTCGCCGCCCATCATCTCGGCCAGCCGCTGCGAGATGACGAGGCCGAGGCCGGTGCCGCCGTAGCGGCGGGCGGTCGAGGCGTCCGCCTGCGCGAAGGAGCGGAACAGCCGCGCCTGCTGCTCGGCGCTGAGGCCGATCCCGGTGTCGGCCACGGCGAACTCGACCCACTCGCGCCCCTGCCGCTGCGCCGGCGCCACGTCGAGCGCCACCCGTCCCCGCTGCGTGAACTTGGCCGCGTTGCCGAGCAGGTTGAACAGGATCTGCCGCACGCGGGTGAGGTCCCCGCGCATGGCGCCGATCTCCGGGCGCAGCGGACCTCCAGCTGGTTGTGGTTGGCCTCGACCAGGGGCCGCACCGTCGTCTCCACCTCGGCGACCAGCGCCCTGACGTCGAAATCCTCGAGCGCGAGCTGCATCCGGCCCGCCTCGATCTTCGAGAGGTCGAGCACCTCGTTGATCAGCGTCAGCAGGTGCTTGCCGGCGGCGCGGATCCGGCCGAGGTCGGGGGCGAGCCCCGACAGGCCGCGCTCCGCCGCGTCCTCCTCCAGCATCTCGCTGTAGCCGATGATCGCGTTGAGCGGCGTGCGCAGCTCGTGGCTCATGCTCGCGAGGAACGTGCTCTTGGTCAGGCTCGCCTGCTCCGCCGCCTCCTTGGCGACCGTCAGCTCGGCGTCGCGCGACTGGATCTGACCGAGCATGTCGTTGAAGCCGTCGATCAGCACCCCCAGCTCGTCCTCCGCCTCCTTGACGGCGCGCAGCGAGTAGTCGCGCTCGCGCGAGACGCGCGTCTCCACGTCGGCCAGGTGCAGGATCGGGCGCGAGATCACCTTCTGCAGCTGCGAGGCGAGCAGCAGCGAGGCGACCAGCGACAGCGCCGTCACCCCGGCCAGGATCGTG
Source organism: uncultured Acidobacteriota bacterium (assembly GCA_963831755.1). GTDB lineage: Bacteria > Acidobacteriota > Vicinamibacteria > Fen-336 > Fen-336 > DATBSL01. The sequence goes on along the minus strand of CAWHRC010000022.1, from coordinate 115,421 downwards.
ACGTAGCGGCCGAGCCGCCCGCGGAGCTCGTCCGTGCCGGAGCGCAGGAAGACGGTGCCGACGAAGCGGCCGTCGGGGTCGGTGACGCGCCGATAGAGGACGAGCCCCTCGTCGGTGAACGCGTGCCAGCTGTCGCGCCGAGAAGGCCGGGGCCGGGCGCTGGCGCAGGATGTTGCGCTGGTGCCCGCCCACCACCTGGCCGGACGAGTCGAAGATCACCGACTGCTCGATCGCCGGGTGGGCCTGCAGCGAGCCGACGATCTGCGCGAAGGCGTCGCGCTCCGGCGCGCCCCTGCGGCCGGGCGAGCTGTCGGCCGCCAGCGCCGGGTAGGCGAGCAGGCCGAGGCCCTCGGCGGTGGTGTCGAGGTCCGTGACCATCCGCTCGCGGAAGGCCGCGTAGTCCCAAGCGAGGAAGATCGCGGAGGCCAGGATCACGGCGACGCCGCTCGTCACGAGCACGATCAGCGTCAGCTTGCGGCGGATCGACAGCTGCCGCAGCCGGCCGGTGACCCAGGCGAAGGCCATGCGGCGCGATCTTACTCGATCGCCGGAAGCCGCCCGGGGTCGCCGAGCAGCAGCCGCGGGTCGACGCGCGCGGCGCGCCAGCGCACGCCGAAGTGCAGGTGCGGCCCGGTCGCGCGGCCCGTGCTGCCAACCGCGCCGACCTGCGCCCCGCGGCGCAGCTGCTGCCCCTCGAGACGTCGACACGCGCGAGAGGTGGATGTACATCGTGATCAGGCCGTCCCCGTGGTCGAGGAAGACGCTGTGGCCGCAGAAGAAGTGGTCGGCGACCAGCGCCACCACGCCGTCGGCCGCGGCGAGCACCGGCGTTCCCTCGGCGTGCGCCGAAATCGGTCCCGCCGTGCGGGCTGCGCGGCCGGCCGTTGATCACGCGGCGGCTGCCGAAGCCTGCCGCCCTCCGGCAGCGGGTCGAGCGGGGCCTGCAGCGGCAGCGTGAAGCGGCGCTGGCCCGTCGCGCGCCCACAGCGCGTGCGACCTCCCGGCTCTCGCGCCGCACGCGCTCGGCGTCGTCCGGCGACAGCTCGACCATGCCCGCGCGGCAGCGTCAGCCGCTGCACCGGATAGTCGAAGCGGCCCACGCGAACCGTTCTGGCCTCGCGGCGGCCGGCGCGCCAGCGCAGGAGGCGCGAGCGCTCCCGGCGGGTGCAGCAGGTCGATCGGGTAGCAGGCACGCGCCGGCGATCGGCGCGAAGCGCCGCCCGCCGATCGCGCAGGCCGTGATGCCCGGGCCCGGCCAGCGCACGAGCGTGCCGGGTCGCACGACGGGCGTGGCCGCGGCGGCGGCCGGCGGCGCGAGGAGAGCGGCGCGGCAGAGAACGAACAGGCCGCCAGCGACGCCCGGAGCCGCCAGCCGCAGCGTCGCCTTGGCTCAGCGTGGCGCGCTCAGCCGGCGCACGTCGAGCAGCAGCGCGACCACGACGACGCGAGCGAGCACCAGCGGCTCGCCGGTCCCCAGCGCGGACGCCGACGAGCGGGACGCGGGCGCCAGCACAGGCCCAGCAGCGCCAGCTCGAGACCAGGATCCCCCACCAGCTCGCGACGTCTGCCGCGCCGGTACGGGCCGAGCACGACCACCAGGACACGAGCAGCGGCCGAGCGCCGCCGCCCACGCCGCGGCCGTGCCACGCGCCCCGCGCAGGCCAGCCAGCACCGGCTCGCGCCCCAGGGCGATCTCGGACGATCGAGACGCCCCCGAGCGGGAACTCGCCCGCGGTACGCGAGGTTCGCCGAGCCGAGCGCGCCGACCAGGACCAGCGCGCCCACGAGCACCAGCACGTATCCAGCTCACGGTTCGCAGCTTCGACACCGGGCACCTCCCATTCGCCGCCGTCCAGCCTGACTGCGGGGTCCTTCGATCGTAACCCGGAGCGGCCGGCCGGCTCAGACGTCGAGGGTCGAGCAGGTCGGCTCGCACGCGACGCCGCCCTCGATCACCAGTCGGCCGACGGAGACGGGCAGCCGGAAGCGCCGCGGCCCGCGCTGCCGGGGTTGAACCACAGCACGCCGTCCCGTCGCTCGGCGAGCGGCTGGTGCGAGTGGCCGAAGACGACGACGCGCTCCGCCGTCTGCGAGGCGGTGTGCGCCGGCGCCCGGCGTGGCGCGAAGGCCACGGTCCAGCAGCGCCCGATCGTGGAGGAGCAGCACGCGGGCACGCCGCCGAGGTCGAGCACGCCGGCGCTCCGGCAGCAGGCGCGCCCAGCCGCCGTCGGTGTTGCCACGGACGGCGAGCACCGGCGCGATCTGCGCGAGGGCCTCGAGCACGTCCTGCCGCCGACGTCGCCGGCGTGCAGGATCACCTCGCGAGCCCGCGAGCGCGCGCAGCGCCTCGGGCCGCAGCAGCCCGTGCGTGTCGGAGATGACGCCTACGTTCGAGGCGCGGCGCCACAGCGGCTGCCCCATGCGGACGAGCTCGCCCGGCCGCCACGAGCGGCGGCCAGCGAGGGGTCGGCCAGCAGCAGCACGACGGTCGAGCCGAGGTTGAACGCGCCGAGCTCGTCGCCGCGGCGAACCGCGATCGGCGCGGCCGGCTCGACGCGCCCGCCGCGCGCGCCGCGGTTCGTGACGAGGTCGCGTGAAGGCCAGGCTGATGCCGGCCGACGTTGGCCGCCCCCACCAGCACGACGGCCACGCGGCCCGTGCGCCTCGCGTGTCGCAGGAACACGCACACGCGCTCGTTGCGCGTGAAGAGGCCCGGGATCGAGCGCACGCCCGATGCCGGTTGACCGGTGAACAGGCGGCCGGGCACGTAGCGCCAGGCACGGATCCGGCCGTCGACCGGCGAGTGGACGCGGTGGTACATGGCCGGGCTCAGGTAGAGCGTCGCCTGCACGCCGCCGCCGAAGCGGCGCGCGTCCTCCGCCGAGCCGAGGAGCGCCTCGACCGAGTAGCTCCGGCCCCTTGACCTGCTCGAGCCGGCCGTCGGCCGGGATCGCCCCGATCGACGCTCACGCGCGAGTCGCACGGCGAGACGACGACGCCCGCGCTCGCGTGCGACCGGCCGCCGGCCCTCGGCGAGCCGCCGCGTGAAGAACTCGTTGAAGCGTCGCGTAGGCCTCGAGCGGCGGCGCGGCCTCCGAGAGGTCGACGGCGAAGGCGCGGGCGTACGCGCGGATCAGCGCGCACGAGCAGCGGCCGCGGCAGGCGCAGGTCGCACAGCCGGCCGGTCAGGCGGCTCAGCAGCGGCGACGACGACGAGCGTCGCCAGCAGCCACTCGGCCCGCTCGCGGACGGGACATCGGCGCCCATGGTAGCGGATCCGGCAGCCGGGCTGCAGGGGCGGATGCTAAGCTCGGCGCGCCGGACCGGCGCCGAGGGCGGAGTCCGCAGGAGGAAGAGGAGCGCCGTTGCCGAAGCCGCAGCACCCGGAAGACCCCCGTCACGCAGGAACGCCCGCAAGGATCGGCCGGCCGCCAGCTGGACCTGTTCGCGAGCAGGGCCTGCAGCCGCCGAGGCAGCAGAGACCCGCCCCGGCCGCCAGCCGCAGGCCGCGAGGCCGAGGGCCGCGAAGACCGCCGCCAGACCGGCGCAGCGCGGCGCAGCCCGGTGCTGCCCAGCGAAGCCGCTCGCGGCCGACCGCCGGCCGCGGAGCCCGAGACGCCGCGCGCCGGAGCCCGCCCGCACCGCGCGTCACGGCCGAGTCGCTGGCGCAGGGGCAGCGCGAGATCTCCGTCTCCGAGTTCTTCGTCAAGAACCGCCACCTGCTCGGCTTCGACAACCCCTCGAAGGCGCTGCTCACCACGATCAAGGAGGCCGTCGACAACTCGCTCGACGCCTGCGAGGAGGCCGGCATCCTGCCCGAGCTGCAGATCGAGGTCCACGACCTCGCGCTCGAGGCGAAGAAGGCGGACGCCGAGCTGACCAAGGGCGAGGGCCGCTTCGTCGTGGTCGTGCAGGACAACGGCCCCGGCATCGTCAAGGTCCAGGTGCCGAAGATCTTCGGCAAGCTGCTCTACGGCTCGAAGTTCCACCGGCTGAAGCAGGCGCGCGGGCAGCAGGGCATCGGCATCTCGGCGGCGGCGATGTACGGACAGCTCACGACCGGCAAGCCGATCCGCGTCACGAGCCGCGTGGGCAAGAGCAAGGCGGCCCACGTCTTCGACATCCAGATCGACACCCGCAAGAACGAGCCGGTCGTGACCCACGACGAGACGCTCGCGGAGTGGCACCAGGAGCACGGGACGCGCGTCGAGCTGGAGATCGTCGCCAACTGGCAGCAGGGCCAGCGCTTCGTCAACCGCTACGTCGAGCACACCGCGCTCGCGAACCCGCACGCCACGATCCGCTACACGCCGGCCGGTCAGCGCGGCCCAGCGCGCGAACGCCAGCCGTCCCGGGCAACGAGACGCTGACCTTCCCGCGGGCCACGACCGAGCTGCCCAAGGAGTCGCTCGAGATCAAGCCGCACCCCCACGGCGTCGAGCTGGGCGCGCTGATGCTGATGGCGCGGGAGTCGAAGAGCCACGACGTCCGCGGCTTCCTGCAGACGGCCTTCAGCCGCGTCTCGGCCGCGGCCGCCGGCGAGATCCTGGCCAAGGTGCCCTGGGGCAAGAAGGCCACGAGGCCGCGCGTCCTCGGCGAGAACCGCGCGCTGGCGGAGGAGCTGCACAAGGCGATCGCCGCGACCAAGCTGATGAGCCCGCCGACGAACTGCCTGTCGCCCGATCGGCGACGAGCTGATGAGGAAGGGCCTGGTCAGCTTCCTGAACGTGATCGAGAGCGAGGGCGAGAGCGGGGACGAGAACACCCAGCTCGATCTCGACTCGGCCGGCATGCAGCCGGCGAAGAAGGCCGGCAAGGCGGCGGCGAAGCAAGCCGGCGGATCCCGAGTCCGCGCCGTCGGTCCCCGACGCGCCGCCCGAAGAGGGCGTCGAGAAGATCAAGGGCCACAACTACTTCATCGCCACGGTCACCCGCTCGCCGAAGGTGTACCGCGGCAACCCGTTCCAGGTGGAGGTCGGCCTCGCCTACGGCGGGAGCTGGCCGCCCGACAAGACGATCGAGCTGTTCCGCTTCGCCAACCGCGTGCCGCTGCTCTTCCAGCGCGGCGCCTGCGGGATCACCGACGCCATCGTGCGCACCGACTGGCGCAACTACCTGCTGAGCCAGCCCAAGGGCTCGCTGCCCGTGGGGCCGATGGCGCTCCTCGTCCACATCGCCTCGGTCTGGGTGCCGTTCACCAGCGAGTCCAAGGAGGCGGTGGCCCACTACCCGGAGATCACGAAGGAGATCCAGCTCGCGGCCCAGGAGTGCGGCCGCAAGCTGGCCACCTTCATCCGCAAGCGGAAGGCGGCCGACTACCAGGCGCAGCGCCGCAGCATCTTCGAGCTCTACATCGAGGAGGTGGCCGCGGCGATCGGCAAGATCACGGGCAGGAAGCCCGGTCCGATCAAGAGGGAATTCCTCGAGGTGGCGCACAAGGTGACGGCGGCGGAGATGAAGCAGGAGCAGAAGGCGGCTGGAGCTCGAGGCGCGCGAGGCCCGGCGCAAGGCGAGGGCGCGCCGCGAGGCAGAGGAGGAGTAGCGCCATGCGCAAGGACGCGGCCTCCAGGAAGACGGACGCCGTCTCGAAGAAGACGGCGGCCAAGATCGAGAAGCTCGCCGAGGGCGTGCTGAAGACGGTGAGCAAGGGCAGGAACCCGTCCCTCGAGATCCCCGTGCGCTCGCTCGCCAACGTCACCTGGAGCGAGAAGAAGCGGCTGGTCGAGCTGGGCAACCAGAAGCAGAAGCGCTACTTCTTCAACGTGTCGATGGCCAGGAAGTTCATGCAGACCTTCCTGGTCAGCGAGGCCTGCAAGGAGCTGATCGACGTCGGGCAAGACGACCAGCATCCGCGACCTCTACTACGTCGCCAAGCACACGATCGGCGACACGCGCCAGAACACCTTCGAGGAGCAGGACGAGTCCGATCCGATCATCGAGGACCTCGAGGTCACCGTCGACGCCCTGCGCGAGGAGCTGCACCTGTTCGCCGCGCGCAAGGGCTCGATGGTGGGGCCGATCACCGATCGCCGACAGCGGCGACACCATCGACCTGCGGCGCATGGGCTCCGGCGGCTGGGCGGTGCCCTCGATCGTCGAGGAGAACGTCATCCGCTTCCGCAAGCACGAGGCCAAGTACGTCCTGCTGATCGAGAAGGACGCGGTCTGGACGCGCTTCAACGAGGACAAGTTCTGGAAGCGCAACAACTGCATCATCGTCCACGGCGGAGGCCAGCCGCCGCGCGGCGTGCGGCGGCTCGTGCAGCGGCTGCACAGCGAGCTCAAGCTGCCGGTCTACGTGCTGGTCGACAACGACCCGTGGGGCTTCTACATCTACAGCGTCATGAAGCAGGGCTCGATCAACCTGGCCTACGAGTCGATGCGCATGGCGGTGCCCGACGCGCGCTTCGTCGGCCTCTCTTCCTTCGACAAGGAGAAGTACGCCCTGCCGACGAACGTCGCCATCAAGATGGACGACGGCGACAACAGCCGCGCGAAGCAGATGCTCGCCTACCCCTGGTTCAAGCACGCCGCGCTGGCAGCGGGAGATCCAGGAGATGGTGCAGGAGCGGCCTCAAGTTCGAGCTCGAGGCGCTCTCCCGGCGCGGCATCAGCTTCATCACCGAGGAGTACCTGCCGAAGAAGCTGCGGGACCGGGACTGGCTGGAGTAGCGAGTGCGGCCGCCGCGTCGCCGCTCGCTCGCCGTCTCGCTGTCCTGGCGCGTCGCCTTGCTCACGCCGCCGCCCGGCCGGCCGCCCCGGCGGGCACGAGCCGCCGGCGCCGCCGCAGCCGCCGCGCCGCAGCGCGACCCGCCGTCGCGGACGCTGGCGCGCGCCGACTGCCGCCGGCCGCTCGTGCCGAGGCCGATCGCGCACGCGCGATCGCCGAGGAGATGTCGCAGCGGGGCATCCCGGGCCTCTCGGTGGCGATCGGGGACGGGGGCGAGCTGCGCTTCGCGGCAGGCTACGGCCTCGCGGACGTCGAGAACGAGGTCGTCGCGGCGCCCGGAAACCGTCTACCGGCTCGCCTCCGTCTCCAAGCCGATGACGGCGGTCGCCGCGCTGCGCCTCGCCCAGAAGGGCCGGCTGGACCTCGACCCGCCCGTCTGGAGCTACTGCGGCGCCTACCCGCCCAAGCCCTGGCCGGTCACGACGCGCCAGCTGCTCTGCCACCAGGGCGGCGTGCGCTCCTACCGACGCGGGCGAGCACGCCGCAGGTTCGCCGCTACTCGTCCCTCTCCGAGGGGCTCGTGCTCTTCAAGGACGACCCCCTCGCCTTCGAGCCGGGCACGAAGGTGCTCTACAGCACGTACGGCTACAGCCTGCTCGGCTGCGCCGTCGAGGGCGCGGCCGGCCGGCCGTTCGCCGAGGTCCTGCGGGAGGAGGTGTTCGCTCCCGCGGGGATGACGAGCACGCAGCCGGACGACGTCCGCGCGCTCATCCCCCACCGAGCGAGCGGCTACGTCCGCGACGGGAGCGGCGAGCTGCTGAACTCGGCGCTCGCGGACACCAGCTACAAGGTGCCCGGCGGCGGCCTGTGCGGCACGGCTCCCGACGTGGCCCGCTTCGGCCTGGCGCTCCTCTCCGGCAGGCTCCTCGACCGCCCGACGCTCCGGCAGATGCTGACGCCCCAGAAGACCCGCGACCGGGCGGGTGACCGGCTTCGGCCTCGGGATCACGGTCGGCTTCCACGGCGGCCGGCGCGAGGCCTGGCACACCGGCGGCCAGGAGCGCGTCAGCACGGTCCTCTACACCCGGCCCGACAGCGGGCGTCGTGGTCGCCCTGCTCTCGAACCTCGAGAGGCGTCGGCACGCCGCTCCTGCACCTCGCCCGACGGATCGCCGACCTCGTGACCGCCGACCGCGTCGTTCGCTGACGACGTCGGCGCTCCTCCGGCGCTGTCGCAATTGTTGCCGTTGTGACACGGCAATTACGGACAAATGGACACGCACCTTCTCGACGTTGGAGGAGCTGCCCGGCACGCAAAATCGCGGAATTCGCCCGTTTTCGGCCTGTTTCGCATCTCGCAAGGAGCTTGCCAGACCGCGGCACGTGTTTTGCATGCACGTCGTGGCGGAGGTTGTGGAGCAGTCATGATCGAGCGCTCGTCGCACGAGCACCTATGTCGGGGTCGCCCTGCTGGGCGGCCTCGTCGGCGCGGTCGTCGGTCTTCTCGTGGCGCCCGGGCCGGGAGACGAGACGCGGAGTCGCATCGCGCGCTGCTCCATCGAGGACCAGGAGCTGCTGCTCCGTCGGGCCGAGATGGGGATGGACCTGCTCTGGGACGAGCTGGACCTCCCCGCGAGCGCCTGAGGCGTGCCAGCCGCGGGCCCGGCGGCCCCGCGTGATACACTCCTCAGGGTTTCCCACCCGACGGAGGAGCACCGTTGGACAGCGACGGCGAAGATCGTCGGCGGCCGACGGGCCAGACGCTCGCGGCCTCGATCGTCGGGACCTTCGCGCGGACGTTGCGCAAGGTCGTACTGTCCGGGAAACCCCTCCCCCGCGTCCCCGCGAGACCGAGGTAGGCCCATGGCCAAGAGCAAGCCCTCGAAGGACCGGCCGAGAAGAAGGACAAGAAGCCCGCGGCGAAGCACGCCAAGCCCAAGGCAGCCAGCAAGCCGCTGGCAAAGGCGCACGCGAAGGCGGACGGCAAGGGGAAGCCGCAGTGAAGGCGGCGGCGAAGCCCGCACCGCAGCCGAAGGCCAAGGCCCAGCCCCAGGCGAAGGCGAAGGGCGCGGAGGCCGCGGCGCACGGCCCGGCGAAGCCTGCGGCGGGCGGAACGGCAAGCCGGCCAAGGGCAGGGCGAAGCGCAAGTCCTCGCGGCGGCCGACGCTGCTGCGGCGCGGCCCGGACGGCGAGATCCTGGCCCCCGGCGACCTGCTGCTGCCGGGCGGCACGCAGCGGGTCGAGGAGATCCAGTACCTGTTCCGGGGCTGGGCGGCGGCCGAGCACTCGAGCGAGGGCGAGGAGGCGATCGCCGAGGTGTTCGCGCGCCGGCCGCTACGGGCGAGTTCCCCGCCGACCGCGACGAGCTGCAGAGGCCCCTCGCCTGGGCCCACGACCGCTTCGAGCGCGGGAGCATCGAGCCCGTGATCCCGCCGCGCACGAACCTGCGGCGCACCTTCCAGGGCGTCGTCGAGCGCGCCCGCCATCGCCGGCGCGAGATCGGCGCTTTCCTGCGCGGCCTCGACCTCGGCCACACCGAGACGTCCCACATGGACGCGCACGGCGAGGCGAGCCTGCAGAGCCTGATGGAGTGGGCGGCGCGGCTCGAGAACCTGGCCGAGGCCGACGAGCCGGCCCAGGCCGACTACAACCAGTTCCACCGCGGCCTCGACCAGCTCGAGAGCACGACCGAGGCGCTGATCATCGACGTCGAGCAGACGCTGCGCCGGCTGCGCGACAGGATCCGCGGCTGAGCTTCCGCTCGACCTCGTGCACGAGGGCCGAGAACAGCGTCACGACGTCCTCGTTCGCGCGGCGCAGGCGGGCCGCGAGCCGCTCCGCCAGCCGGCGGGTCACCAGCAGGCCGGCGCCAGGGTGGCGGTCGCCGAAGGCGTGGAAGCGCTCGCGGTCGATCACGACGAAGGTGCAGTCGGCCTCGGCCACCACGGTGGCCGAGCGCAGCACGCGGTCGAGCAGCGACAGCTCGCCGAACACACCGCCCTTCGGGTGGAAGCGCACCGTCCAGGAGTCGCCCGCGGGCGTGCGCTTCTCGGTGCGCACGCGGCCCTCGACGATCACGAACAGGCAGTCCCCCTGCTCGCCCTCGCGAATCACCGTCTCGCCCCTGCGCACGCTGCGCAGCGAGGACACCTCGGCCAGGTGGTCGAGAGCCTCGGCCTCGAGCCCCTCGAACAGCGGGCAGGCGGCGAGCCCGCTGCGGCGCTCGGAGGCGCTCACCGCTCGCCCTGCGCAGCGCCGATCACCACGGCCAGCGCGTGGCGCGGGACGCTGTAGCTCTCGGGCGGGTTGAGCAGCGGGTGGTTGGGCACCAGCTCGCGCACGGCGCGCAGGTTGTGGAGCAGCTGCCCCACGTCCTCGGTCATCTGGGCGGCGCGCAGAGCCTCGCGCTTGATCGCCAGCGTGTGCCCGGTGTTCTCGATCAGCCCGATCGCGAGCCGCCCGCCTTCGCTGCGCAGGTGCGCCGCCAGCTCGCCGAACGGCCGCCCGACGAAGCGCTCCGGGCATGGGAACCGTCGTCAGCCCGCCGTCCGGCGAGAGCAGGCCGTCGACCAGCGGCGTCATGCCGGTGGCGGCCGAGGCGCTCAGCAGCATGGCGCGGGCGTGGTCGCGCGAGAGCACCACCTCGTCGCAGCGGGCGAGCCGCAGGTGCTCGACGAACGAGCGGTCGAGCACCTCGGCGCAGGTGTAGACCTCGGGCGCCAGGCTCTCCACCTCCATCACGGTCATCACGGTCCGCGCGTCGCGCTCGTGGTCGGAGCGGCCCACCGCCTCGTCGGCGAGCACCAGCACGCGGCGGGCGGCGCTCACGCCCGCCCGCTGCAGCACGGCCGGGTCGACCGGGTCGCCGTGCACGTAGCCGATGCCCGGGAACAGGCGCCGCAGCTCCTCGTTCGCGGCCTCGCCCGCGTCGTTGACCAGCACCACCGTCGCGGGCGTCGTCCCGGGCTGCTCGAACAGCCCCTCGACGAACGCGAGCATGTCCGTCTTCCAGCCGACGACCACGAGGTGCCCTGATACGCGCGCTTCACCCAAGCCTCGTCCCTCCCGCATCCTGCGCTCGACGAGCGCGGCCGCGATCTTGCCCGTCACCAGCCCGAGCAGGCCGATGCCCAGCATCATCAGCACGCCGGAGAGCAGGCGCCCCGCGCCCGTGACCGGGTACTTGTCGCCGTAGCCGATCGTCGTGAAGGTGACGATCGCCCACCACAGCCCGTCGCCGACGTTCTTGAAGAGGTCGTTTCTCCCGCGCTCGAGCAGGTACACGGCCGGCCCCCCGACGAAGACCAGCAGGAAGAAGGCGAGCACGAGCCGCGGGACGTTCTCGGCCTGCAGCCCGGCCCACAGCCGGCGCAGGCGCGTCAGCCTCCCCGGCGGGGCCCGGCGCGGCGAGGAGCGTGGGGCGGCAGGCGGCATCGTGACGCTACGAGCGGCGCAGGGCGACCTGGTTCCCCAGCTGGCGCGCCTGGCGATGGTCGCTGCCCTGGATGCGCACGACCGTGCACATCTCCATCAGCCGCGAGCGCAGGCGCTGGCCGATGCGCTCGACCAGGAACTCGCGCCGCCGCAGCGCGTCGGCCGCCAGCGCCTGCTCGCGCGTCACGTCCTGGAAGTTCGTGGTGATGATCGTGCAGCGCTTGGCCAGGTAGCGGCCGTTCAGGATGTAGAACAGCGTGTCGTTCATCCAGTCGGTCATCTTCCAGGCGCCGAGGTCGTCGAGCAGCAGCACGTCCATCTCGACCACGGGCTCCAGCACCTGCAGCTCGGTGGTCTTCGTCTCCGGGTCGTAGGACGACTTGATCTCGCGGATCAGCTCGTGGAAGTCCCAGAACTGCCCGCGCACGCCCTTGCGCGCGACCAGCTCGCGCAGCACGGCCACGGCCAGGTGCGTCTTGCCGACGCCGTTGTCCCCGCAGAAGAGCAGCCCCAGCCCCTCGTCGTCTCCGAGGTGCGGGTAGCCGGCGCAGAAGGCCATCGCCTTCTCGAGCGCCGCCGAGAGCGAGGTGCTGCCCGGCTCGAACGTCTCGAGCGTGCAGTGCTCGTAGCGCGGCGGGATGCGGCTGCCGCGCAGCGGGTCCCCGGGCGCCGAGGACGTCCGCCGGCAGGCGCAGGCCAGCGCGAACTCCCGCCCGTCGCGCGTCACGATCTCGAATCCGGTGCCCGAGCACCGCTCGCAGGCCACGCTCACCACCCGATCATGGCATCCCGGCACGCCGGCCGGGGACCGTCCATCCTAGTTCAAGTAGCCCCGCAGCCCCTGGGCTTCCCGGCTGCGGCGCAGCTTCTCCTTGGCACGGCTCTCGATCTGCCGGATCCGCTCGCGGCTGAGGCCCATGGCCTCGCCGATCTCCTGCAGCGTCTTCGGCTCCTCGCCGTCGAGCCCGAAGCGCATCCGGATCACCTCGCGCTCCTTCTCGTCGAGCTCCTCCACCATCGACTTGATGCGCCGCTCGAACGAGCTGCGGATCATCTCCAGCTCGGCCGAGGGGACCGTCTCCTGCTCGAGCGTGTCGCCCAGCTCGAGGTTGCCCTCCTCGCCGACGGCCGCGGAGAGCGAGACGTCGTCGCCCGCTGCGAGCAGCAGCTGCTGCACCTCCTCCGGCGAGAGAGCGGTGCGCTCGGCCAGCTCCTCGGTGGTCGGCACCCGCTCCAGCTCGGCCTTCAGCTTCTCGCGCGCGTTCGTCAGCCGCGACACCTGGCCCGAGAGCTTCTGGGGCAGCCGGAAGACGCGCGTGTGCTCGGAGAGGGCGTGGAAGATCGCCTGCCGCACCCACCACACCGCGTAGGAGATGAACTTGACGTTGCGTTCCGGGTCGAAGCGCTTGGCCGCCTCCATCAGGCCGAGGCTGCCCTCGTGGATCAGGTCCATGTAGGAGAGGCCGAGCCCGCGATAGCGCTTCGCGTAGTGGACGACGAAGCGCAGGTTCGACTCGACCAGGCGCTTGAGCGCCTCCTGGTCGCCCTCCTGGATCCGGCGCCCGAGCTCCTTCTCGTCGTCCGGCGTCAGCGGCTTGAACTTGGCGATCTCGCGGATGTAGACGTTCAGCGTGTCGACGGAGGCCCGCTGGCCGTGGTCCTCGCGGTCGGCCCCCGCAGCCGCCTTCGGCTTGCGGGTTGTCTTGCTGGCCATCGTCCCTCGGCAGGTGGAGAGAGACGATTATAGTCCGCCAGCTGAGCTAGTCGCCCCGCTGGCCGCCCGAGGCGCTTGCGGCCGGCGCCGGCTCGCGCCTTTCCTCGGCGCCGGACTTCGGCGGGGCCGAGGGCGCGCCGGGAGCGGGAGGGGGTGTCGCCGCGGCGCGTACGAGCGGCGTCGGGGGCAGCTTCACCAGCGCCTGCTGCAGCCGTTCCTGCCAGCCGTCCTGGGCCGCGCGCGCCAGCTCCTGGCGCACCCACGCCACGAAGTCGTTGACCTCCGCCTGCATCTGCTCCATGCGCCGCCGCATGTTGAGCACGATCTCGACACCGGCGAGGTTCACGCCGAGGTCGCGCGTCAGGTTCAGGATCACCTCGAGCTGGCGCAGGTCCTCCTCGGAGTAGAGCCGGGTGTTGCCTTCGGTGCGCGAGGGCTTGAGCAGCCCCTCGCGCTCGTAGAGGCGCAGCGTCTGCGGGTGGATCCCGTAGACCTTCGCGACCACGCTGATCATGTAGTAGCGCCCGCCGGCCGCGCCCGGCCCGGTGGTGGGCTCCGTCGAGGTGCGCCGTCCGCGTGGCATGTCAGCTCCTCCGGGCGCCGCCGCCCGCCGCCGCGTGCTCGTCTTCGCTGCCCGTCCTCTGCAGCAGCTCGCCGAGCTCGCGCAGCAGTGCGCGCCCGCGCTCGTTGGTGACGAGCGGCACCACGATCCGCGTCTCCACCCACAGGTCGCCCCGACCCTCCGCCCCCAGGCGCGGCACGCCGCGCTTGCGCAGCCGGAAGCGCTGACCGTGCTGGGTGCCTGCCGGCACCTCGATCGTCACCGGCCCTTCGGGCGTCGCGACCTCGACGTGCCCGCCCATGGCCGCCTCGATCAGCCCGACCGCGACCGTGCAGTGCAGGTCCTCGCCGTCGCGCCGGAAGGCGGGGTGGGGCTCGAGCTCGACCTTGAGCACGAAGTCGCCCGGCGGCCCGCCGCGGCGCCCGGCGTTGCCCGCGCCGGGCAGCCGCACCTGGCTGCCGTCGTCGACACCGGCCGGGATCTGGACGTCGAGCCACTCGCTCGAGATCGTGCGGCCCTCGCCGCCGCAGCTCGGGCAGGCGATGCGGCGGATCTCGCCCGTGCCCTCGCACTCGCCGCAGCGGCGCGAGAAGATCATGTGGCCGCGGCTGCCGCGCACGATGCCCGCGCCCTGGCAGCGCTGGCAGCGCACCGGCCCGAACGCCACGTCGCCGCGGCCGGAGCAGCCGTGGCAGGCCTCGAAGCGCACCAGGTGCACGCGCCGCGTGGCGCCGGTCATCGACTCCTCGAAACTGAGGCGCGTCGACTGCTCGAGGTCCTCGCCCTTCGGCCCCTGCTCGGGGGCGGGCGCGCGCAGCGCCTCGTCGAAGATCTCGCGGAAGCCGACGCTCTCGACGCGCACCTGCGCCGAGAAGTCGAAGCCCTCGAAGCCGCCGTCCGCCGGCGGCGCCACCTTGGCGGCGGCCGGCCGCTCGCCGCGGTCGTACGCGGCCCGCCGCTGCGGGTCAGACAGCACCTCGAAGGCGGCCGCAGCCTCGCGGTAGCGCTCGGCGGCCGCCGGATCGCCGGGGTTGAGCGCCGGGTGCAGGGCGCGCGAGAGCCTCTGCCACGCCCGCCGGACCTCGGCGGCGCTGGCACCGCGCCTGACCCCGAGCGCCTCGTACGCTTCCATGACCTGGCTACCCCGCTCCCCCCGCCTACTTCTTGTCGACCACCTCGGCGTCGATCACGTCGCCCTTGTCGTCACCCTTGCCGCCCCCCGCGCTCGCCGTGCCCGGCTCACCCGTGGCGCCGGCTCCGGTCGAGGCCTGCTTGTAGAGCGCCTCCGCGATCCGATGCGAGGCCTTCGTCAGCTCGGCGGCGGCGGCGTCGATCTGCTCGCGCCCTCCCTGCTGTACCGCCTTGCGGGTCGCCTCGAGCGCCTTCTCGGCCGCCTCGACGTCCGCCGCCGACAGCTTGTCCTTGTTCTCCGCGAGCGTCTTTTCGGTCGTGTAGACGAGCGTGTCGGCGTGGTTGCGGGCCTCGATCTCCTCGCGCTTCTTCTTGTCCTCGTCCGAGTGCGACTGCGCGTCGTGCACCATCTTCTCGACCTCGTCCTTGGCCAGGCCGGAGGAGGCGGTGATGGTGATCGCCTGCGACTTGCCGGTGGCGCGGTCCTTGGCCGCGACGTTGACGATCCCGTTGGCGTCGATGTCGAAGCTGACCTCGATCTGCGGCACGCCGCGCGGCGCCGGCGGGATGCCGACCAGGTTGAACTTGCCGAGCGTGCGGTTGTCGTGCGCCAGCGGGCGCTCACCCTGCAGCACGTGGATCTCGACCTGCGTCTGGCTGTCCGAGGCGGTGGAGAAGACCTCGCTCTTGCGCGTGGGGATGGTGGTGTTGCGCTCGATCAGCGTGGTCATCACGCCGCCGAGCGTCTCGATGCCGAGCGACAGCGGCGTGACGTCGAGCAGCAGCAGGTCCTTGACCTCGCCGGAGAGGACACCCGCCTGGAGGGCGGCGCCCACCGCCACCACCTCGTCGGGGTTCACCCCCTTGTGCGGCTCCTTGCCGAAGAACTCCTTCACCAGCTGCTGGATCCTCGGCATGCGCGTCATGCCGCCCACCAGCACTACCTCGTCGATCTTGTCCGGCCCGAGCCCGGCGTCCTTGAGGCACTGGCGCATCGGGCCCAGCGACTTCTCGACGAGATCGCCGACCAGCTGCTCGAGCTTGGCGCGGGACAGGCGCAGGTTGAGGTGCTTGGGGCCCGAGGCGTCGGCCGTGACGAAGGGCAGGTTGATCTCCGTCTCCATCGTCGTCGACAGCTCGATCTTCGCCCGCTCGGCCGCTTCCTTCAGGCGCTGCAGCGCCATCTTGTCCTTCGAGAGGTCGATGCCCTGCTCGCGCTTGAACTCCGCCACGATCCAGTCGATCACCCGCTGGTCGAGGTTGTCGCCGCCGAGGTGGGTGTCACCGTTGGTCGCCTTCACCTCGACCACACCCTCGCCCACCTCCAGCACCGAGATGTCGAAGGTGCCGCCGCCGAAGTCGTAGACCGCGATCGTCTCGTCCTTCTTCTTGTCGAGACCGTAGGCGAGGGCGGCCGCCGTCGGCTCGTTGACGATGCGCAGCACCTCGAGCCCGGCGATCTGGCCGGCGTCCTTGGTGGCCTGGCGCTGAGAGTCGTTGAAGTAGGCCGGGACGGTGATCACCGCCTGGGTCACCTTCTCGCCGAGGTAGTCCTCGGCCGACTGCCTCATCTTCTGCAGGATCATGGCCGAGATCTCGGGCGGCGAGTAGAGCTTGCCCTCGATCGAGACCCGCGCGTCCCCGTTCGGGGCCTCGATCACCTTGTACGGCACCATCTTCTGCTCTTCCGAGACCTCGGCGTACTTGCGGCCCATGAAGCGCTTGATGGAGAAGACGGTGTTCTCCGGGTTCGT
The DNA here is from genome assembly GCA_963831755.1 of uncultured Acidobacteriota bacterium. Taxonomy (GTDB): domain Bacteria; phylum Acidobacteriota; class Vicinamibacteria; order Fen-336; family Fen-336; genus DATBSL01. The sequence continues at coordinate 99,156 of CAWHRC010000022.1, read as the reverse complement.
GACGGCCTGGCGCTTGGCCACCTGGCCCACCAGGCGCTCGCCGTCCTTGCCGAAGGCGACGACCGACGGCGTGGTGCGCCCGCCCTCGGCGTTGGTGATGACGGCAGGGCTGTCGCCCTCCAGCACGGCCACGACGGAGTTCGTGGTCCCGAGGTCGATACCGATGATCTTGCTCACGCGCAGTCTCCTGGCCGTCGCCTGACGGCACCACTGGACTCTATCGTCATGACTTGAGTGCGTATTTGTCAAGTCATTTGCGTGTAGCAGCTGCCAGACGCTGGATTAGAACGGCTTACGGTCCCTCGTCTCGACGCGCTTGCTGTGGCCCAGCCAGGAGCGCCCGTGCCGGGACGCCCGTCAGGCCGCGGGTCGCTCCGCTCCGGATCATCTGATCCATTCCTGCCCTTGCCGCAGCGCGGGAGCATGGTCTCTCGCCTCGCCCGCTCGCCCCGGGGACGAGGCTCTCCCAGGAGGCAGGCATGGGTGTCAGCAGACGCGGCTTCATCACGTCGATGGGGGCGGGCGTCGTGGGCACGGCCGCGCTCGCTGCGCCGCCGACGGAGGCTGCGGCGGCGGCGGTCGTGGGCGCCGACGAGGCGGTGACGGTCGCGCTCACGGTCAACGGCGTCGCGCGGCGCGTGTCCGTGGAGCCGCGCACCACGCTGCTCCAGGTGCTGAGGGGTCCGCTCGGGCTGACGGGCACCAAGCCGGGCTGCGAGCGCGGCGAGTGCGGCGCGTGCACCGTGCTTTTGAACGGCGAGCCCCGCTACTCCTGCCAGACGCTGGCCCTGGAGGCCGAGGGGACCGAGATCACGACCGTGGAGGGTCTGCTCGACGGCGAGGCGCTCGGGCCGGTCCAGCAAGCCTTCGTCGAGAAGGACGGCTTCCAGTGCGGCTTCTGCACGTCGGGCCAGGTGATGGCGGTGGAGGGACTCCTCCGCCGGCGCCCGGACCCGACGCTGGACGAGATCCGCGAGGGCGTCAGCGGGAACCTCTGCCGCTGCGGTGCCTACGCCCACATCTTCGAGGCCGCCGCTCGCGCCGCCGAGCTCAAGCGCGGCGGGGGGAGGTGAGCCATGACCGAGACCTGGCCCGCACCCTGGGGCGAGACGACGGTGGTCGGCAAGCCGCGGCCGCGCGTCGACGCCTACGAGCGCGTGAGCGGGAGCGCCGTCTACGCCGCGGACCTCGCGCTGCCCGACATGCTGCACGCGGCGATCGTGCGCTGCCCACACGCCCACGCGCGCGTCGTGAGCGTGGACACCTCGAAGGCCGAGCGCATGCCCGGTGTGCGTGCCGTCCTGACGGGCGAGAGCCCCGGCGCGAAGCTGCCCTGGTACTTCGGCGCGAAGGGCCCCACCGAGCCTGCTCTTCGACCCGCACTGCCGCTACGAGGGCGAGGAGGTGGCCGCGGTGGCCGCGGACACGCCGCAGCAGGCGCGCGACGCGGTGCGCGCCGTGGCGGTCGAGTACGAGGAGCTGCCCTTCGTGGTGGACTACGCGGAAGCGCTGAAGCCGGGCGCGCCCGCCGTGCACGAGGGCGGCAACCGCAGCGGCGACCCCGAGGAGTACGAGCGCGGCGACGTGGCGAACGGGGTTCGCCGAAGCGCACGTCGTGGTCGAGAGGACCTTCAAGACGCCCTGCGAGATCCACACCCCGCTGGAGACGCACGGCTCGGTGGCGAGCTGGGACGGCGACCGCCTCACCGTGTGGGACACGAACCAGGGTGTCTTCGACATCCGCTGCGGCGCTCGCCCAGTGGTTCCAGCTGCCGCTCACGAGCGTGCGCGTCATCAGCCGCTACATGGGCGGCGGCTTCGGCAGCAAGATCGAGCCTGGAAAGTACACGGTGATCGCCGCGCTTCTCGCGCGGAAGACGGGCCGGCCGGTCAAGTGCTTCCTCTCGCGCGAGGAGAGCTTCCTGTGCGTCGGCAACCGCCCGCCCAACACGCCTCACCCTCAAGGCGGGCGCGAAGAAGGACGGGACGCTCACCGCCCTCGAGCTCACCGGCCTGGGCACGAGCGGGGCCTACCCGGACGGCTCGGGCGCGGGCTACCTGGTGAGCGACCTGTACCTCTGCCCGAACGTGCGCACCGAGGAGACGGACGTCTTCATCAACGCCGGCAAGGCACGGGCCTTCCGGGCCCCGGGCTTCCCGCAGGGCGCGTGGGCGCTCGAGCAGATGATGGACGAGCTGGCCGCGAAGCTGGGGATGGACCCGGTCGAGCTGCGGCTCAAGAACGTCCCGACGGTCAGCCAGCGCCGCAACAACATGCCCTACACCTCCACCGGCCTCGCGCGCTGCCTGAAGGAGGGCGCCGAGGCCTTCGGCTGGAAGGCGGCCCGCGCCCGGCCGCGGAGCCGCGGACCGGTCGTGCGCGGCGTGGGCGTGGCCGCGGGGATGTGGGGCTGGGACGGCGAGCCGCGCTCGACGGTGATCGTCAAGCCTGTCCGCCGACGGCTCGCGTCAACCTGTGCATGGGCGCGAGCGACCTCGGCACCGGCACCAAGACCGTCATGGCCATGGTGGTGGCGGAGGAGCTGGGGGTCGCGCTCGAGCGCATCCAGATCGAGCACGCGGACACCGGCACGACGCCGTACGCGCGTCGTCTCCGGCGGCAGCCAGACCGTGCACGTGAACACGCCCGCCGTGCGGGCGGCCGCGCTCGAGGTGAAGCGCCAGCTGCTGGAGATGGCCGCGGAGCAGCTCAAGGTCCCGGCCGCGTCGCTCTCCCTGCAGGGAGGCGAGATCGTGGCCGCCGGGCCGCCCGAGAAGAAGCTCCCGCTGAAGGAGCTCGAGGCGCCTGCAGCGCCAGCAGGTGGTCGTCGGCGTCGGCCACCGGCACCCGCACCCCGACGGGCAAGATCGGCCTGCCCTTCGTCGCGCACTTCGCCGAGGTGGAGGTGGACACCCGCACCGGCGAGGTCCGCGTGCTGCGCCTGCTGGGCGCCCACGACAGCGGGCGCGTGATGAGCCCGCTCACGCTACGAGAACCAGGTCTTCGGCGGGATGACGATGGGCATCGGCTTCGCCATGACCGAGGAGCGGGTGCTCGACCGCGAACACCGGCCGCATGGTCAACGCCAACTGGCACGACTACAAGCTGCCCACCGCCCTCGACGTGCCGGCGAAGCCCGTCGTGCCTCCCGATCGACCCGCCACGACACGGAGTGCAACACGATCGGGCGCCAAGGGCATGGGCGAGCCCGCCACGATCCCGACCGCGGCCGCGATCGCCAACGCCGTCTACGACGCCACGGGGGTCCGCGTCACCGAGCCCTCGATCAACCCGGTCCAGATGGCCCGCAGGCTCTCGGAGCGAGGAGGTAGCCATGCTGCCGAGCTTCGCCTACACGCGGCCGACGACACTCGCCGAGGCCGTCAAGGCCCTGGCCGACGGCCAGGGCCGCGCCCACGCGGGCGGCACCGACCTCCTGGGCTGCCTGCGCGACGGCGTCCTCGCGACGCCCACGCTCGTGAGCCTCAGCGGCATCGCCGGCCCTGCGCGGCATCGAGCGCCACGGCCGAGGGCGGCCTGCGCATCGGCGCCCTCGCCACCCTCGCCGAGGTGGCCGGCCACGAGGTCGTGCGCACGCGGCTACCGCGCGCTCGCCGAGGCCGCGGCCTCGGTCGCCAGCCCTCAGCTCCGCAACCAGGGCACCCTGGGCGGCAACCTCTGCCAGAAGCCGCGCTGCTGGTACTACCGCGGCGACTTCCACTGCCTGCGCAAGGGAGGCGACGTCTGCTTCGCCGCGGCCGGCGACAACCGCTACCACTGCCTGTTCGGCGGCGAGGGCTGCTTCTACGTCCACCCCTCGGACACGGCGCCGGCGCTCGCGGCGCTCGGCGCCACGCTGCGGATCGCCGGCCCGGCCGGCACGCGCAGCGTCCCGCTCGAGAGCTTCTACGTCCTGCCGAGCGTCGACGTGCGACGCGAGACCGTCCTTCGAGCCCGGCGAGCTGCTGGCCGAGGTGCTGCTGCCCCCGGCCGCGCCGGATCTACGCAGCACGTACCGCAAGGTGCGCGCCGCGCGCCGCCTGGGACTTCGCCCTGGTGGGCGTGGCGCTCGCGCTGCGTCTGGAGAGCGCCGTGGTGCGCGAGGCGCGCGTGGTGCTTTCCGGCGTCGCGGCCGTGCCCTGGCGCGCGAAGGCGGCCGAGGCGGCGCTCGACGGGCAGCGGCTGAGCGCCGGCACCATCGCCCGCGCGGCCGCGGCGGCGGCGAAGGGCGCCGAGCCGCTCGCCGGAAACGGCTACAAGGTGCCGCTGCTGCGCGGCCTGGTGGAGGAGCGTCTGCAGGCTATCGCCGCGGCCTGAGCCGCGGGACGTCGTCCGGCTACTTCGCGACCGTCAGCCGGTAGACGGTCGTCTGCCGATAGGTCTGGCCCGGCCGCAGCATCACCGAGGGCCACTCGGGGCGGTTCGGCGAGTCCGGGTAGTGCTGGGCCTCCAGGCACAGGCCGCCGTGCTTGACCTGCGGCTTGCCGAGCTTGCCCTTGATCGAGCCGTCGAGGAAGTTGCCGGAGTAGAACTGGAGGCCCGGCTCGGTCGTGTACACCTCGAGCTCGCGGCCGCTCTTCGGCTCGACCACGCGCGCCACGAGCCGCAGCTCGCCCGGCTTGCCGCGCAGGACGAAGTTGTGATCGTAGCCGCCGCCGCGCTTGAGCTGCTCGTCGTCCTGTCCGATGCGCGCGCCGATGGCGGTCAGGCGGCGGAAGTCGAACGGCGTGCCCGCGACCGGCTTCAGCTCGCCCGTCGGGATCAGCGTCGGGTCCACCGGGGTGAACGCGTCCGACTCGATCTGCAACTCGTGGCCGAGGATCGTGCCCTCGCCCTCGCCGGCCAGGTCGAAGTAGGCGTGGCTCGTCAGGTTGACGATGGTCGGCGCGTCGGTCGTGGCCGTGTAGTCGATCACCAGGCCGCCGTCGGCGCGCAGCGAGTAGACGACCCTGGCGGTCAGCGTGCCCGGGTAGCCCTCCTCGCCGTCCTTGCTGACGTACGTCAGCTCCAGTGCGTCGCCGTCCGCACCGTGGACGACCTTCGGCGCCCACAGGCGCGTCTGGAACCCGGTCGGGCCGCCATGGAGGCTGTTCGGGCCGTTGTTCCTCGCCAGCGTGTGCTTCTTCCCGTCGAGCGTGAACTCGCCCCGGGCGATCCGGTTCGCGTAGCGGCCGACCAGGCAGCCGAGGTAGTCCTTGGCCGTCAGATAGCCCGCGTAGTCCGCGTAGCCGAGCGTGACGTCCGCGACCTTGCCCGTCCGGTCCTTGGCCAGGATCGAGACGAGGAAGCCGCCCTGGTTCGTGACCACGACGGTCGGCGCGCCCTCGCGCGACAGCGTGAACAGGAAGGCTTCGCCGGCGGCGGACTTGCCGAAGGGCTTCTTCTCGATGCGGGTGGCGGTGTGTGCGCTCATGGTGGCTCCGAGTGTCAGGAGGGTGAAGGTGGCGTGGAAGGCGCTGGCACGAAGGATCATCGGCGACTCCTCCGAGGGCGGAGTCTACCAGATGCGAAGCAGGCGCCGATCGTGTTCCACTACCGACCATGCCCGGCGAGCGCGTCGTCACCTTCGAGGCGAGCGGCGGCGCCGCCGTCCGGATCGCCGGCCACGACAGCCTGGCTGCCTCGTCGGCTGCGCTGCCCGACGGCGCCTACACGACGCTGCGCACGTACGGGGGCCGGCGCGTGGTCCGCCTCGACCGCCACCTCGCGCGGCTCGAGGAGTCGATCTCGCTGCAAGGCCGCGCGGCCGGCATCGACGCCGGGGCGGCCCGCGCCGCGGTCGCGGCCGCACTCGATGCCACCGGCTTTCACGAGTCGCGGCTGCGCCTGACCTTCGCTCCGCCCCGGCTGTTCGTGGCGGTCGAGCCCTTTCGACCCCTGCCTCGGGAGCTGTACCGGACCGGGGTCGCCTGCGTGACGCTCGCGCTGCGGAGAGAGAACCCTCACGCGAAGGACACGCGCTTCATCGCCGCAGCCCAGGACGCCTACGGCCGGCTCCCCGGGGGCATCGAGGAGGGGCTGCTCGTGGCCGAGGACGGCTCGCTGCTCGAGGGCCTGTCGAGCAACCTCTTCGCCGTCGCCTCGGGGGTGCTGCGCACCGAGGCCGACCGCGTCCTGATCGGCATCACCCGTTCGCTGGTGCTCGAGGCGGCCGCCGGGGTGCTGCCGCTCGACGCGCGCGCCGTGCGGCGCGACGAGCTGCCGCAGGTGGACGAGGCGTTCCTGACCAGCGTGTCGCGCGAGGTGCTGCCGGTCGTGCGAATCGACGGCCAGCCGGTCGGCGACGGGCGGGTCGGTCCCAGGACGCGAGCCGTGATCGGAGCCTTCGCGGCGCTGGTCGAGCGGGAGGCCGAGCCGCTCTGAGGCGGCCGGTTCTCCTGCGTCGGCTACGAACGCAGCGTGAGCACCACCAGCATCGGCCAGCCCACGTACTTCTCCGCGCGCGGGTAGCAGGCCGCGAACGCGGCGTCCGCCGCGTGCTCACCGATGCCCTCGAGGGCGAAGCCGGCGCGCAGCGCGGCCAGCACCATCCCGCCGAGCGTGTGCGCCAGGCTGCCCGGCTGGACCTTCTCCCCGCTGGCCGGGTCCGTGAAGCGTGCCTGCGTGCCGCGCAGGAACATCGCCGGGTGCATCGCCGAGACGACGGCGCGGCTGCCGGGCCGCAGCACGCGGCGTGCCTCGGCGAAGAACGCGCCGAGGTCGCTCAGGTGCTCGAGCACGAGCCCGCTCACGACGAGGTCGAACGCCGCGTCCGCGAAGGGCAGCGGCCGGTCGAGGTCGTGCACCACGAAGCGCACGGACACCGCGCCGGGCTTGCGGCGCGCCTCCTCCAGCATGCCCTCGGAGAAGTCGACCGCCGTCACCGCCGCTCCGGCGGCGGCCAGCCACAGCGCGTGGCGGCCGGTGCCGCAGCCCAGGTCGACCACACGCAGACCGCGCACGTCGCCCAGCGCCTCGCGCACGACCGGCTCCTCGAGCGCGGGAAGCGGGTTCTGGTCGTGGTCGTAGACGAGCGCCCAGCGGTCGTAGCCGCGGCGCACGCCGTCCGCGGCCGGGGGCTGCGGCTGCGGCACTCCGTCCGGGGTTTCGGGCATGGCGCAGTATCCCCCGTTCGGCCGCTCCGCGACCCGACCGGCGCCCCGGCGCGGTCACGACCAGGACTGCAGCTCGAGGGCGTTGCCCTCCGGGTCGCTCACGTAGCACCAGGTGACGCGCCGGCCGCTGGCCGTCGTCAGCGTCACGACCTCGCCCAGCGCGCGGCCGCCGGCGGCCAGCACCTCGCTCCGCGCCTCCTCGACCGAGTCCACCTCGAACGCCAGGTGCGCGAAGCCGGGGCGATTCACGGCCGGCGCCGGACCGGCGGCCGTCACCGAGTAGCCGTAGACCTCGAGCGTGGGCCCGTCCGGGCCGTGACCCGGCAGGCGCAGGTGGACACCGTCCAGCGTCGAGCCGGGCACGCCCGTTCCCGCCTCGAGCGCCGGCCCGGCGTAGTGACGCTCGGGCGGCACGGGCACGCAGCCGAACAGCCGCTCGTAGAAGGCCGCCAGCGCGCGCCAGTCGCGGGCGATCAGGTTCGTGTGCGCGTAGCGCGCCCCGCGGATCACGGACCCCTACAGGCGCGGGATCGAGAGCCCGCCGTCCACGTCGACGACGGCGCCCGTCGAGTAGGGCGCGTCGCCGCGGGCGAGCGCCGCCACGACGCGCGCGACGTCGTCCGGCTCGCCCCAGCGGCCCTGGGGCACCAGGCCCTCGGCGATCCGCCGCTCGTACTTCTCGGCGACCGCGGCGGTCATGTCGGTGCGGATGACGCCGGGACGCACCTCGTAGACGGGGATCGCCTCGGCGGCCAGCCGGGCCGCCCACAGCCGGGCGGCCATCGCGAGACCCGCCTTGCTGACGCAGTAGTCGCCGCGGTCCGTCGAGGCGCTGCTGGCCGAAATCGAGGTGACGAAGACGACGCAGCCCAGCCAGCGCTCGTCCGCCCGCCTCTGGTCGACGAGCCAGCGGGCCGCAGCCTGTGTGAGGAAGTACGGCCCCTTCAGGTTCACGCGCAGCAGCCGGTCGAAGCTCTCCTCGCCGGCTTCCATGAGATCGGCGCGGACGAGGGGCGCCACGCCGGCGTTGTTGACGAGCACGTGCAGGCGAGAGAAGCGCTCGCGCACGGCGGCCAGCAGCCGCTCGCGGTCCGCGGCCTGCGACACGTCCGCGCGCACGTAGAGGACCTCGCGGCCGGCGGCACGCAGCTCGCCGACCGCGGTCGCAGCCTGCGCCTCCTCCCGTGTCCCGCACACGGCGAGCTCGAAGCCCTCCTGCGCCAGCCGGCGCGCGATCGCGAAGCCGATGCCCCGCGTGGCGCCCGTCACGAGGGCGACGCGGGCGCTCACCGCACTTCCAGAGGACCGAAGAACGCGTAGTACGGCGACCCGTCCGCCAGACGCTGGACGAGCAGGGCCAGCTCGCGCAGGTGGTAGTCGCCCCACTGGCTCGACTCGCCGCAGGGCACCCTGCGCCCGGGCGGGACGTAGTCCCAGCCGTTCGGGCGGTGGTAGACGGAGTGCAGCAGCAGGCCCTGGTGCTGCGGGTCCTCGCTGAGGTAGGGAGGCCCGAGCAGCGTGCGCGCGATGGTCAGGCCAGCCTGGAACAGCAGCCGACCGTCCTCGGCCTGGCCCTGCCGCTCGAGCTGACGCCCCAGCCGGAGCAGGCCCTGGGCCGCGATCGGCGCCGCCGAGGCGTCGACCGGCTCGTGCTCGTTGAACGGGTCGGCGGGCCGCTCGCGGTGGCCCGGCAGGCGAGCGAGCCCCGGCGCGCCCGTGTCCCAGTACGGGATGCCGTCCTGCGGCGAGCTCTGGACGTAGTGGGCAGCGACGGCGCGCCCGGCCTCGACCATGAAGCCGTCGACCTCGGCCCGGCCGCCGAGCGCCTCGAGCTCGCCGTCGGCCACGGTCTCGAGGAACTCGATCTGCTCGGCGAAGCCGAGCAGCACCCACGCCTGTCCGCGCGTCCAGGTCGAGAACGGCGAGTAGCCCTGCTGCGTCGCCGGGCAGCGGTAGCTGCCGTCGATGCGGTCGAACAGGCTCTCGTGCGCGACGCGGCCCCGCTCGTCCCAGATGTCGCGGCCGCGGCCCTTGAAGACCGCGAAGCGCGCCGTGGTCCGCGCGTGCAGCAGCAGTCGCTCGAGCAGCGACACCGGGCGGTCCCCCTCGTCGAGCAGCACCTGGCCCAGGCGGTGCGCCACCGCCAGCGCACGCAGCGAGCGCATGGTGTCCGCGAACAGCGAGTGCGGCCCGTTGAAGGAGTAGACGAAGCCGCCACCGTCGGCGGTGCGCGTCCAGCGGCGCGCCTGCACCGCGCCGCTCGCCTTCAGCGCCAGCTCGCACAGCTCGCGCTCGTGCCCGTCCGGCTGGTAGCGGCACTCCAGGATCAGCCGGCGCAGCGCGCCCCAGGTGCTCACGTTGTTGAAGCCGTGGTCGTGGACGCCCATGTGCGTCACGTGCGGCGCCATGCGCGAGAAGGTGCGCTCGCGGCCCAGCTCCAGGAACCGGCGCTCGCCCGTGGCGTCGTACTGCAGCAGGGCGGAGCCGAACTGGAAGCCCTGGGTCCAGTCGGTCCAGCCGCGCGCGGTGTAGCGGCCGCGCAGCGTGAACACCGGCGCGCCGTCCGAGGCGTTCCAGGCCTGCTCGAGCGCGAGGATCTTGTCGCCGGAGAGCGCCCACATGCGCTCGATCGCCGGCCCCAGGTCCGCCGGGCGCAGCGTCTCGTCGACCCTCATCACGCCTTGACGCTCCGGCGCGGCTCGGCCCGCGTCTCCGCCCACTTGGCGTGGCCCTCGTAGACGCGGAGCGAGAACGGGAACTCGAGCTTGTCCGCGATCTCGTCGGCCAGCCGCTGGCAGATGTTCTCGACCGTCGGGTAGTCGAGGAACTCGTTCCAGTGCCGGTGGTCGTAGCGCGCGAGCACCGAGCGCACCTGGCTCTTGAGCAGGGCGAAGTCCAGCACCATGCCGTCGCTCATCTGCCCGTCGACCGCCACCTGGATCCGGTAGGTGTGCCCGTGCAGCCGGCCGCACTTGGCGTGGCCGGGCAGCAGGTGGGCACAGTCGATGTGGTCGGTGATGCCCAGGCGCATGGGCCACAGAGCGTACTGCAGGGCGAAAGCGGGCTCAAACCGCCCCGGCCAGGGCCGTCGCCAGCGCCTCGTCGAGCGGAACGAGCGGCCTGCCCAAAAGCGCGACGAGCGGGGCCGCGTCCGCGACCTCGTCGCACAGCAGGCAGTCCAGCTCGTCGGCCAGCATCCCCTGGTAGCCGCCGGCGCGCGCCTGGCGATCGGCCTGCGCGATTTCCACCTCGCGCACGCGCAGCAGGGCGCCATGGGGCCGCCGGGCGACCGCCGCCAGCCGCTCCAGCAGCTCGGCGTAGCTGACGGGCTCCGGCCCGACCAGGTCGAACACGGTCGGGAACGCGCCGGGCGGCCGCTCCACCGCGGCCAGCACGAGGGCGGCGACGTCCGCCACCGCGATCGGCTGCATGCGGTAGGCGCCGTCGCCCGGCCGCTCCAGCTCGCCGCCAGCGAGCGCCTTTCGCACCTGGAGCACCAGCGCGTCGCCGGGGCCGACGACGTACGAGGGGCGGAACACCACGCCTTCGAGGCCGGAGCGGAAGAGGATCGTCTCGGCCGCGAGCTTGGACAGGAAGTAGGGGTTCGTGCAGCGCTGCCTCATCCCGTAGTGGGCGACGCCGAGGCCCGAGAAGTACACGGCGCGCGGCACGCCGGCGTGGCGCGCGTCGTCGAGGATGCGCTCCGTGAGCCCGACGTTCACGGCCTGGTACGTGCTGCCGCCGCGCTCGGCGCCGATCTGGGCGAGGTGCACCACGGCCTCGCAGCCGTCGAACGCCCTCACGAGGGCCTCGGGGTCGCGGCCCACGATCTCGCTGGGGCAGCCGCCGTCCGCGCGCACCGCCTGGGACGCGGCCTCGGAGCGGACGACGCCGACGACCTCCCAGCCGCAGCGCACGGCCTGCCGCACCAGGTGCCGGCCCACGAAGCCGTTGGCTCCCGTCACCGCGATGCGCCTCATGTGGCCCCCCCGGGCCGATGGAGTCCCTCTCTCGCGGGCACGTCGCGCGGAGTCGGAGCGATGCTAGCACGCACCGCGGCACACCTCAGCCCGTGCCGCTGCGCCACTCGCGGCGGAAGGGCAGGGACAGGGCTTCGAACAGCGCGAGCGCGACGAGCGCCGCCACGCCGATGTACACCGGCCAGGGGCCCATCCAGTCGAGCGGCGTCGCCACAGACGGCCGCGAGCGCAGGTACATGAAGTTCGTGCCGAGGGCGAGGTCGACGAGACCGACGAAGGCCGTCCAGGCCGCCGTGATCGCGAGCACCCGCAGCGGCGCACCGCGACGCGGGTGAAGGCCGAGACCGAACACCAGCAGCAGCGCCGCGGCGAGCACGAGCCCGTGCAGCCCGAAGAAGACCACGAACTCCCAGCGCGGGAAGTCCCACTGCACGTCGGGCGTCAGCATCGCGACGAGCGAGCCCGCGCCGGCCCAGTAGTAGACGAGCTCGGCGGTCGCGGCCCGGGGCACGAGCAGCGTGACGACGGACAGCACCATCGCCACGTCGCACAGCTCGAGCGGCAGCACGCTCTTCCAGCCCAGCCAGCCCTCGCGCGCCCAGGTCCACAGCTCGAACGAGACCAGCGCCAGGATCACCGCCGCCAGCAGCCAGCGCAGAGGGCGCGAGGCGTCCGGCCACGCGCGTACGCAGCGGACGAGCGCCGCCGCGAGCGCCGCGACGGCGGCCAGCGCGAGCAGATGGGCGGGGCCGAACGGCACGAACGGCGCGGGTGGGCTCAGAAGCGGAATCGTACGCCGAGCGATGGGAGCAGCGGGATCGCCGCCGCACGGGACTCGACCATTCGCGGCCGGTCGAGGAGGGAGGCCGCGTCGTACTCGAGCCGCGTGTCGATCTGTCCCGCGTTCTCGCGGTTCGTCGCGTTGATCACGTCCAGGTAGACGAGCCAGCGCCCCGCGTCGCCCCTCGGCCTCCACGACAGGCGCAGGTCGAGGCGGAGAAACGCGGGCAGCCGCGCCGAGCCGAGGTTCGACACGCCGCCCGTGGTCGTCTCGTAGACGTAGCGCCCCTCGGCGTCCAGCGCCGGCACGAATCGCCCGTCGGCGGCCTCGGCGGCGGCGACACGAAGCCCCAGCACGGGCGTGCGGGGGAAGCCGGAGAAGGCGCGCAGCGTCGCCCCCGCCTCCCAGCGGCGGGCGAAGCGCCAGGAGCCGACCAGCGTCGCCGCGTGCCGGCGATCGTACTCGAACGGCAGGGTCCGCCCGTACTCCTGGCGCCTGGCCATCCCGTACGCGTACGACGCCCAGCCCGTCAGCCGTGCGCCCGGCGCGGGCCGCTTCTGCAAAAACAGCTCCAGGCCCCACGACTGACCCCGGCCGCCGTTGACCGGCAGGCTGGTGACGATCGCGTCCGCGGGGACGCTCGCCGCGAGGGCTGCCGGGAAGTCGTAGCGCGAGACGCGCTGCAGGCGCTCCGACTCCGTCTCCAGCCTGCCGACGATGAGGTCGTCGAAGGCCTTCCAGTAGCCCTCGAGCCGCGCCGTGATCGCGCGGTCGAGGTCGTGCTCGAGGCCCAGCACGACGTGCGTGGCACGCTCGTGGCGCAGCGAGCGGCCGAGCCCGCCGGAGAGGTCGACGAAGTAGTCCGACTGCACGAGCTTCTCGTAGCCCGGGCTCTGCGTGAACAGGCCGCCGGCGGCGCGCAGCCGCGTGCGGCCGTCCAGGCGCAACGTGGCCGAGAGCCGTGGCGACACGGTCGACCGCCGGTTGACGCCGCTCCAGTCGAAGCGCACGCCGCCCTCGAGCGACAGCGCGCCGCGCGGCTGCCAGCGGTCCTGCAGCCACGCGCCGGCGCGCGGGCCGTCCAGCGCCGAGTCGAGGCTCGACGGCAGCCCGGCCCCGCCCTGGATGCTCGAGCCGTTCGCCGCGCTGTTGTTGCGGTCGCCGACGATTCGCCACGCGGTGTCCGTCCGCAGCTGGTGCCACTCGAAGCCCGCTTCGACGGTGTGGCGACCGGCCGCCAGCGTCAGCTCCTGCCGCAGCACGAGGTCGCGCACGCCCAGGTCGCGGGTGAAGCGGACGTCGGCGAGGCGGAAGCCGATCGCGTCGTCCGGAGCGTTCGAACGGCGCGACTCGGCGCGGAACTGCGCGTCGGCGCCCAGCGCGTCGCGGTTGACGTAGTAGGACGCGTGCGTGCGCGAGACGGCCCTCGTGCCGACGAGCGCCCTGAAGGTGAGGGCGGCCAGGTCGTTCCGCGCGTTCGAGACGAAGACGCCCTGCTCCCCGCTGCGGTCGCCCTCGATGGAGGCGTCGGTCGCCTCGCGGCTGCGCAGGCCGACGAAGGACAGCGACGTGCCGGGCCCGGGCTGCCAGTCGACGTGCGCCTGCAGGTCGTCGAACGCGGGAAGCTTGGTGCCCACGAGCGAGTTGGCGACGAGGTCGTAGTACGTGCGCCGGCCGGTCACGAGCCAGGAGCCGCTCGCTCCGCCGGGCAGACGGCCCTCGAGCACGACGTTCGCGTCGGTGAGGCTCAACGCCGCGGAGCCGGAGAGACGCCGGGCGCCCGAGCCCGCCCGGTTCTCGACGACGAGCAGGGAGGACAGGCGGTCCCCGTACTTCGCGGAGAACGCGCCCGCGTAGAGGTCGAAGGCGCGCACCGTCTCGGGGTTGAAGGCGCTGGTGAGGCCGAACAGCCGGTAGGGGTTGTGGACCTCGACGCCGTCCATCACGGTCAGGTTCTCGTCGGGCGCGCCTCCGCGGACGGAGATGCGGCTGTCGAACTCGGTCGTGGCCGCGATGCCGGGCAGCGTCTGGAGCGCGCGGAAGACGTTGTCCGCCGCGCCCGCGACCGCCATCACCTCGACGGGTCGCAGCGGCAGCTCGGCCGCGCCTTCGGCCGTCGCGGGCTCCTCGGCCACGACCTCGACGTCCTCCTGGAAGCGTCGGGGCCTCGCAGGCGTGTCGGCGGCAGTCTCCCCGGCCTCCACCACCCCGACGCCCGAGGGCGCGGCTTCCGCAGGCGGCCCGCCGGAGGCGGCGCGCGCCCCCGAGAGGGCGAGCGCCGCGAGGGCCAGTGCGGGGACGAGGGGCTTCGGCCACGGCAAAGGACACACTCCCAGGTTCGGAGCTAAACCTACTCAAAAACTACTGCATATGTCAACTGAAATGGGTCCTTCGCCTCCCCGCGTCCGCCGACACCGGCCGGTTGCCACTGCGCGCGGCGCACGCGCCAGGTCCCGGCTTCGTCCGCGACGTCGAGCTCGAATCGGTACACGGCCGAGGGCGGCAGCAGGCCCTCCAGGCCGAGCACCCGTCGCGCGCGCCCGGAGAACTCGACGACGCAACGGACGTTCGCCTCCGCCCCGCGGCGCTCGGTCTCGACGCCGTACACCTCGATCGCCACCGTCTCGTAGGCGGCGAAGGTGCGCTGCAGGTCCCCGATCGTGTCGGCCCGGTCCGTGCCTCGCTCGCCCGTGAAGTCGGCCGACAGGCGAGCGGCGAACGCGTCCGCGTCGCGTGCCTCGGCCGCCGCCTCGAGCTCCGCGAGCAGCGCCGCGACCGGGTCGGCCGGGCGGCGGCTGCAGCTCGCCGCGGCCGCGAGGCCGACGATCGCCAGCGTGCGGACGGCCTTCACGAGCCGCGCCCGTGCCACGGAAGCCATGGCCGATTATGAGCGCGCCGGTCGTTCTGGCAGACTGCGCGTCACGGCGCGCCGCGCAGACGGACGCCGCTACGGGGAGGATGCGACCTTGAGCGTGCTCGGCGAGCCGGGACCGCGGCACGGGCGCGGCCCGCTGCTGGTCGTCTCGGCCCTGCTCGTGGCCGCCGCGATCGCAGCCGCGGCGTGGCTGCTCCTCCGCCGTCCCGCTGCCAAGCCGACATCGGCGGCGGCGCCCACGACCCGCCGTGCGTCCGCGAGGGCCACGCCGGCGACGGCGGCGCCCGCGGCCGCCACGGGCACGCTCCAGATCGACGCCGGCGAGCCCGGCGCCCTGGTGGCCGTCGACGGCGAGCAGCTCGGGCTGGCGCCGCAAAGACGCGAGCTCGCGCCGGGGCCACACCGCGTGCGCGTGACCCAGGAGGGCCGCGAGCCGTGGGAACGCGAGGTCCAGGTGATCCCGGGACACACCGCGCGCCTGACGGCGCGTCTCGAGCCCGAGTCGGTCCGCCTGCGCGTCGTCGCCGACGTGCCGGGGGCGAACGTGTTCCTCGACCGCAAGTTCCTGGGGACGACCCCGCTCGAGGCTCGAGACCTCAGCCCGGGCAGCCACCGCCTCAACGTCTCGGCGGACGGTTACGAGATGTACGCGGAGACGCTCGAGCTCGGAGCGGGCCCGCACGAGGTGCTGGTGCGCTTCAAGGAGGTGCGGCTCGACGAGAAGCTGGCGGTCGTGCACAAGCACGGGATGGGCTCCTGCCGCGGCACGCTGCTCGCCACGATCGGGGGCCTGCGCTACGACACGAGCGACGAGCGCGACGCATTCAGCGCGCCGTTCGGCGCGCTGGAGCCGTTGCAGGTGGACTACTTGAAGAAGAACCTGCGCGTGAGGCAGCGCGGCGGGAAGACCTACAACTTCACGGCCGACAGCGCCGACGGCCTGCTCGCGTTCCAGAAGGCCGTCGAGGCCGCACGCAAGCGGCTCTAGCCCGCCAGCGGCTATCATCGCGCGATGCACGACCGCTTCCTGCGCGCCTGCCGGCGAGAGCCCGTCGACCGCACGCCGGTCTGGATGATGCGCCAGGCGGGCCGCTACATGGCCGAGTACCAGGCCCTGCGTGCGAAGCACTCGCTGCTCGAGCTGTGCCGCACGCCCGAGCTGGCCGTCGAGGTCACGCTGCAGCCGCTGCGCGCCTTCGGCTTCGACGCCGCGATCCTGTTCTCCGACCTGCTGATCCCGCTCGCTCCGCTGGGCCTCCCCTTCGACTTTCAGGCGGGCGAGGGCCCGGTGATCGAGAAACCGCTGCGCTCGGCCGCGGACGTCGATGCGCTGCGCCGCTTCGAGCCGCGCCAGGAGCTGGCGATGGTGCTCGAGGCGGTCCGCCTGCTCCGCCGCGAGCTGCGCGTGCCCCTGATCGGCTTCGCGGGCGCGCCCTTCACGCTCGCCTCCTACGCGATCGAGGGCGGCCACTCCAGCAGCTTCGCGCGCACCAAGGCCCTCATGTACGGCGAGCCGGCCACCTGGCACCGGCTGGCGGCGCTGCTCGCCGAGGTGGTCGGCGACTACCTGCGCGCCCAGGTCGAGGCCGGCGCGCAGGCCGTGCAGGTCTTCGACTCGTGGGTCGGCGCGCTCGACGAGGCGGACTACCGGGAGTTCGTGCTCCCCCACGTCCGTCGCATCTTCGACGCGCTCTCCGGCGTCGACGTCCCGCAGATCCACTTCGGCACCGGCACGGGGCACCTGCTCGCAGCACAGCGCGAGGCGGGCGGCAGCGTGATCGGCCTCGACTGGCGCACGCCGCTCGACTCCGGCTGGCGGCTCGTCGGCGAAGGCGTCGCCGTGCAGGGCAACCTCGACCCGACGCTGCTCTTCGCCCCGCGCGAGCGGCTGCTCGCGCGAGTGGACGACGTGCTGCGGCGCGCCGGCGGCAGGCCCGGCCACGTCTTCAACCTCGGCCACGGCATCCTGCCGGGCACGCCGCCCGAGTCGGTGAAGGCCGTGGTCGACCACGTGCACGCGGCGACGGCGCGTCAGTAGGCAGGTCGTGCGGCGTCCGCGGCGCAGCCCTCGAACGGATGGCGGCGCCGCGCCCCGGGGCAGCGCCCCGGGCAGCGCCTACAGGGGGGCGTCGAGCAGGATCGGGCCGAGCGACACCCAGCCGGTCCGCTCGCGCACGACGCGGTAGCGGCGGATGGCCGAGTGTCGAGCCGAGCGGAAGTACTTCACCGTCACCCACGCCTCGTCGGCCGCGATCCACTCGATGGGGCCGGCCGTCACGATCACCGCCGGTCGCCGTGTCATCGCATCCACGGCTCCCCTCGGCCGCGGGTCGCACGCTGCGGCAGGGCGAACGACGTCCTGCTGCGCCAGGCGCGCGAGCAGCTCACGGCCCGGGCTCTGCGGGGCGCCGCCCGGGTCGAGCGCCAGGCAGACGACGGTGCGGGCGGCTCGCGCCGTGGCATCGAGGTGCTCCTGGATCTGTTGGCGGAAGACGGCCTCGAACACGGCCGTTTCGCTGGCCCGGTCGGCCGCATCCGTCAGAGCGACCCCTGGCGTCGAAGGGAGAGCGACCAGCGCAAGGCCGAGCAGAATCCGTCGCGGCACGAGGCACCTCCCGCGATCTCGGGAATGATCGCACGCCGCGGGGCCCGGCGGCGCGGAATTTCATCCTGAGCGCCGAGGCATGCCTGTGCCTCTGGTATGCTCGCCGATGTCTGTCGGCTCGATGAGTACTCCCATGGGAGGCAGCCGTGCGAGCCCGGGTCGCGACCTCTACGTTGGCCGTCACACTGACACTCGGGGTTCTCGAAGCACCGAGTCAGGAGCCGCCCTCCAGCTTCCCGTCCGGCGCCGAGGTCGTCGTGCTGGACGTCGTGGCGACGGACTCGAAGGGACGGCCGTTCACCGAACTGCGGAAGGAGGATCTGCAGGTCTCCGAGGACGGCCAAGCCTGCGAGATCCTGTCCTTCCGTCTCGTGCGAACGGCCCCGTCGGCCCTGCCGGTGGCGCCGCCTTTGCCGCCGGCCACCTCGGCCGTGCCGACGCCACCAGGCGCGCCCACGCCAGCCTCCGCGACACCGGCGCGGCCGAGCCTCGTGGTGCTCGTGTTCGACCGGCTCACGACACTCTACGCACCGCTCGCGCGAAAGGGCGCCCTCGACCTCATGAAGCGCGCGTTTCCGCCCGACACCTGGTTCGCTGTCTTCAAGGTCGGCTACGGCACGCGCCTGCTCGCGCCCTTCACGACCGACGCCGCGCGCCTCCATTCGGCAATCGAAGCCGCAACAGGGGGAAACGTGGACCTCCGCGCCGCAGGGGAGCCGCCGCTCCCGCCGGTCGCCGTCCAGGCGGAGCAGCCCGCCGACCGGCCGGTGAACCCCGCGAGCCCGCCGATCCCGGACTTGCGGCCGGTGGCGGAGGGGTTGGGCGGCGAGGAGCAACTCCTGGCTCGTCGCAACGTCGGCTACGACTCGCTCTACGCCGTGATCGGGATCGCGCGAGCGCTCTCGGCCGTCGAAGGGCGCAAGTCCATCGTCTACTTCGCGGAGGGCTGGCACCTTCCGGCCGGCGTGCAACAGGTCTACGACGACGCCGTGAGCGCGGCCAATCGTGCCAACGTCGCGGTGCACACGGTGGACGCGCGAGGTCTGACCTCGCACGAGCCCATGGCGCTCACGAAGATGGACTCGGTCCTCGACGCCTTCACAGTGGACGCCAGAAGCCCAGGTGCGGGAGCCAACACACCGCCGATCGAGGCGAACGGCGGTCTCGCTACCGGTGGCATGCAGACGCGCGAAATCGGAGAAGAAAGAGGAGCAGCTCGCGGGCCCGACGATGCAGCGGCTCGCGGACGACACCGGCGGCCTCGCGATCGCCGACACGAACGATCTCGGCGCAGGCCTGGCCGCCGTCGCCGAGGAGCTGCGCCAGTACTACGAGGTCGTCTACGCGCCCGCGAACCCGGCTCTCGACGGCACCTTCCGCCGCATCGCCGTCAAGGTGTCGCGTCACGGCGTCCGCCTGCGCACGCGCGCCGGCTACTTCGCGACGCCGTCCCGGGCTCCGACACTCGCTGCCTACGAGCTGCCGCTCATGGACGCGCTCGGCGCCGACACGCCGGCGCGTGACTTCCCCATGCAGGCCGCGGTCCTCCACTTCGCCTCGAAGGGCAGCGAGCGCGAGTGCGTCGTACTCGCCGAGGTGCCTCTCTCCGAAGTGCGGATCGATTCGGACCCGGCGAACGGCGCCTACCGCGGCCACCTCGCGCTGCTCGGCTACGTCAAGGACGAAGCTGGCCGCGTGGTCGCCCGGCTCACGCACGATTGGGAGATCGAGGGTCCGCTCGGCGAGAGGGATGCCGCCCGCGCCCGCAGCGCGTTGTTCCGCCGCACGCTGCCGCTCGCGCCCGGGCGCTACGTGCTGTCCGTTGCCGTGCAGGACCGGCAGAGCGGCGGTACGAGCGTGACGCGCACGCCGTTCGAGGTGCAGCCGACGGGCACCGGCCTTTCGCTCGGCAGCGTCGCCCTGCTCGAGCGGGCGAGCCGCTCGGCGGTGACGCCGGCCGGCGATCCGCTGAGAATCGGCGACGTGTCGCTCGTCCCCCGGCTCGGGGCCTTCACGGCTGGCTCGAGCGGCGAACTGCCGATCTTCGTGCCCGTCTACCCCGCCAGGGAAGCGGGGAGCGTCGAGCTGAGGGTGGAGCTGCGTCGGGAAGGGAAGGTCGTGGCGGAAGCCACTCCCGAGCTTCCCCAGGCCGACGCCACAGGCCGCATCCCCTGGATCGGCGCGATCCCGGCCGCAGGCCTTCGGCCCGGCGACTACGAGCTCACCGTCACGGCGAAGCAGGGCGGCGTGACGGCATCGGAACGCTCGAGGCTCCTCGTCGTTCCCGGCCACAAGGCCGAGGCGCGCCCCGCCCAGGCCGCGAAGGCGCCCGACCCGGCCCTCGTCGCAGTCCTCGAGCGCGCGGGGCGCTACGTCGTCGACTACGAAGACAAGTTCCGTAACCTCGTCGCGGAGGAGGCCTATTCGCAGACGGCTGTGGTTCCTGGAAAACAGGTGAACCGCATCGACTACTCGACCGGCCGCACCCTGGTCGGCGACACCTACCAAGAAAGGAAGACGCGCGCGGACCTCGTGTTCGTGAGGCTTGCCGGCGACATCCCCTGGGGCCTGTTCCGCGATGTCTTCGAGGTCAACGGCGCGAAGGTGCGCGACCGGGACAGCCGCCTCGAACGGCTCTTCGTCCACGCTTCTGCGTCGGCGCTCGAACAGGCACGGAGGATCCTCGAGGAAAGCGCCCGCTACAACATCGGAGGCGCTGCGCGCACGCTGAATCTGCCGACCCTGCCGCTCGTCTTCCTCTACCCGCGCAACCAGTTCCGCTTCTCGTTCCAGGCCGGCGCCCGCCGGCGGATCGCGGGATTCGAGGCACTCGAGGTCCGGTTCGAGGAGATCTCTCGCCCCACCCTCGTGACCGACGCGACGGGCGGCGACCTGCCGGCCAAGGGCCGCTTCTGGATCGACCCGTCGCGCGGCGGCGTCCTGAAGAGCGAGGTCGTGTTCCGCTTCGAGCCGCGCCTCGCGGAAGGCTCGATCGAGACCGAGTACCGGCCGCAGCCGCGGCTCGGCATCTGGGTCCCCTACGAGATGAAGGAGGACTACCGCGACCTGCCCTACGCGCCCCGCCCGATCTTCCACGCGCCGACCCACGCCACGGCGCGCTACTCGAACTTCCGCCAGTTCACGGTCCGCACGGACGAGAAGGCGGCGCTGCCGCCGCCGGCACCGGAATGAGAATCGTCGTGCGCCTGGGACTCGGCGCGCTGCTGCTTGCCGTTGCCGTCCGCGCCGACGCGGCCGGCAGGCAACCCGCGGTGCCGACGTTCCCGTCGGGTGTCGAGCTGGTGCGGATCGACGTGACGGTGGTCGATCGGGACGGCCGTCCGGTCACGGACCTGACACGCGCCGAGTTCGAGATCACGGAGAAGGGCCACCCGCACGAGATCCTGAGCTTCGAACCGGTCCTCGTTCGTCCGGGCGCGACGACCGCGCCGGGCGAGCCGGCGAGCGTCAGCGCTCCGGCGACGCTCGAGCCCGAGGCCGGCCGCTGCTTCCTCGTCTTCTTCGACGACGTGCACATCCACGCGTCGACGGCGGAGTGGGTCAGGCGCCGCCTGCTGCCCTTCCTCGAGGGCGAGGTGAAGGACGGCGATTGGGTGTCCGTGGTCGCACCGGAAGGACGCGTCCACTGGACGGCGCGGACGCCGTGGGAGCACCGCCAGCTCGCCGAGGTCGTGCGCCGTCTCACCGGCCGTCTCGTCCGCGATCCGTTCAGCGGGGACAGTGAGCACAGCCACGCCGACTGGGAAGCCATGCAGACCGTCGAGTACGGTTCGCGAACGGGCGCCGACAGGGCCAGCCGGTTGGGCATCAACGCCGCCAGCCCTCCGGCTCCACTCATCGCGGAGTCCACGTACGCGGTCGCCCAGCGCCGGATCCGCCAGACCGTCGCCGCCCTACGGGAGGCCATCGACTCGCTGGCGGGGTTCCGCGGACGCAAGTCCCTCTTCCTGGTGTCCGAGGGCTTCATCCGGGCGCCGAGGCTGCGAAGCCTCTACGACGACGTGATCGCTGCGGCACGCCGGGCCGGCGTCACCGTCCATTTCATCCTGGCCCAGGGCTTGCCGGTCGAGGGCAAGCCCGGTGAGCGCTGGATGGAGACGATGGCCGCGGGATCGGCCGAGATCGCCGAACAGACGGGCGGCCGCTCGTTCGCCACCAACGATCTCGTCGGCCCGCTGCGCCGCGTCCTCGAGGAGTCCTCGTGCTACTACCTCCTCGGGATCCGCCCGCTCGACTCCCGCGAGGGCGAGCATCGCGTGAACGTGCGCGTGCGCCGCCGCGGCGTGTCCGTGGCCGCGCGGAACCGCTACTTCGTCACGACGCAAGCGGCCGCGACCGGCACGACAAAGGACGCGGAGCGGCGCGCCCTCAGCTCGGTCTTCGATGCGACAGGCCTGTCCCTGCGCGTGTCATCCCGCATCGAAGGGCCGATGCCGGAAGGCCGCGTCGCCGTCGCGCTATCGATCGCCGTCGGCGGCGTGTCGGCTGAACGGCGCCTCGATCTCCTGCTGGCGGGACACCGTCTCGACGGGCCCGAGACAGTCGACCTCACCGAGGAGGTCACGACTCCCGACTCCGATCGCCCGACGCCGCTCGTGACGCGACTCACGGTGCCGCCGGGCAAGTGGCAGGTGCGCGTCGTCCTGGCCGACCCGACGACCGGCGCTGTCGGCTCGGTCCTCCACAGCTTCGCGGTGCCATCCGTCGCGCCTGCCGCCCCTTGAGGCTCTCGACTACCGCGTCAGCTTGCGGTACTTGATGCGGTGCGGCTGGTCGGCGTCGACGCCGAGCCGGCGCCTGCGGTCGGCCTCGTAGTCCTGGTAGTTGCCCTCGAACCAGACCACCTGGCTCTCGCCCTCGAAGGCGAGCATGTGGGTGGCAATGCGGTCGAGGAACCAGCGGTCGTGGCTGATGACGACCGCGCAGCCGGCGAACGAGACGAGCGCCTCTTCGAGCGCGCGCAGGGTGTCCACGTCGAGGTCGTTCGTCGGCTCGTCGACGAGCAGCAGGTTGCCCCCGCTCTTGAGCAGCGTCGCCAGGTGCAGGCGGTTGCGCTCGCCGCCCGAGAGGTCCTTCACCTTCTTCTGCTGGTCGGGACCGCGAAAGCCGAAGGACGCTGCGTAGGCGCGCGAGTTCATCTCGCGCCTGCCGACCATCACCAGGTCCTTGCCGCCGTCCGAGATCTCCTCCCAGACCGAGCGCTCGCCCACCAGCTTCTCGCGCGACTGGTCGACGTACGAGAGCACCACCGTCTCGCCGACCTTCAGCTCGCCGGCATCCGGCTTCTCGAGGCCCATGATCATGCGGAATAGCGTCGTCTTGCCGGCGCCGTTCGGGCCGATCACGCCGACGATGCCGCCGCGCGGCAGCATGAAGTCGACGCCGTCCATCAGCAGGTTGTCGCCGTAGCCCTTGCGCAGCTTGGCCGCGTTGATGACGACGTCGCCCAGGCGCGGCCCCGGCGGGATCGAGATCTCGCGCTTGTCGTCGCGCTTCTCGGCCGCCTGCTCCTCGGCCAGCATCTCCTCGTAGCGCGTGATGCGCGCCTTGCCCTTGGCCTGCCGCGCGCGGGGGGCCATGCGGATCCACTCCAGCTCGCGCTCGAGCGTGCGGCGGCGGGACGAAGCCTCCTTCTCCTCCTGCGTCAGGCGCTGGTCCTTCTGCTCCAGCCAGGAGGAGTAGTTGCCCTGCCACGGGATGCCAGCGCCGCGGTCGAGCTCGAGGATCCAGCCGGCCACGTTGTCGAGGAAGTAGCGGTCGTGCGTCACCGCGACCACGCAGCCCGGGAACTCCTTCAGGAAGCGCTCGAGCCAGGCCACCGACTCGGCGTCGAGGTGGTTCGTCGGCTCGTCGAGCAGCAGCATGTCCGCGGGCTGCAGCAGCAACCGGCACAGCGCGACCCGTCGCTTCTCGCCGCCCGAGAGCGTCGTCACGTCGGCGTCGCCGGGCGGCAGGCGCAGCGCGTCCATCGCCAGCTCGACCTGCTTGTCGAGGTCCCACAGGTTCTGCGCGTCGATCTGGTCCTGCAGGCGCGCGAACTCGTCGGCGGTCTCGTCCGTGTAGTTGGCCGAGATCTCCTCGTAGCGAGCCAGGATCTTCCGCTTGCCGGCCACGGCTTCTTCCACGTGCTGCAGCACGTTCTTCGCGGGGTCGAGCAGCGGCTCCTGCGGCAGGAAGCCGATGCGCGTGCCCTCGGCCGGGAAGGCCTCGCCGGCGAAGTCCTTGTCGACACCGGCCATGATCCGCAGCAGCGTCGACTTGCCGGCGCCGTTCGCGCCCAGCACCCCGATCTTCGCGTCGCCGTAGAACGACAGCCAGATGCCCTTCAGGATCTCCTTGCCCTGCGGGGTGACCTTGCGCAAGTCCTTCATGGTGAAGATGAACTGGGGCATGCGGGGCTCGTCTCCTCCCTCCGGGGATCCCGCCGCCGTAGCGGGCCCGACATTCTGACACGAGCGAGACGGGCGCGTGCGTGGGGTCTACCCTTGGGCTGCGGGCGGTGCGCGGCGGTCCGGAACGACCGGTGCGCACGTCGAGTCCCAGGGAGGCCGGCAATGAAGGTGGCGATCACGGGGGCCAGCGGGCTCATCGGGACGGCGCTCGTTCCCTTCCTCACGGTCGGCGGCCACGAGGTGGTCCGGCTCGTCAGGCGGAAGCCCGGGACGAAGGACGAGGTACGCTGGGACCCGGAGCGGGGCGAGATCGACCGCGCGGCGCTCGCGGGCGTGGACGCGGTCGTCCACCTGGCCGGCGCGAACCTGGCGGAAGGCCGCTGGACGGCCGCACGCAAGGCAGAGCTGCGCGACAGCCGGGTCGGACCGACGCGGCTGCTCGCCGAGACGCTCGCCGGGCTCTCGCGGCCGCCGGAGGTGCTCGTCACCGCCTCGGCCATCGGCTACTACGGGAATCGCGGCGACACCTGGCTCGACGAGGACAGCGAGCCCGGGGGCGGCTTCCTGGGTCGGCTGGTCGTCGAGTGGGAGACCGCGGCTGAGCCGGCCGCTCGCGCCGGCATCCGCGTCGTCCGCCTGCGCAGCGGCGTCGTGCTCACGCCCCGGGGCGGCGTCCTCGGCCGCATGCTGCCGCCGTTCAAGGCCGGCATCGGCGGCGTGCTGGGCTCCGGCACGCAGTACATGAGCTGGATCGCGGTCGACGACTTGTTGGGCGTCGTCCGGCACGCGCTGGCGACGGCCGCGCTCGCCGGGCCGGTCAACGCCGTCGCACCGGCGCCCGTCACCAACCGGGAGTTCACGAAGACGCTGGGCCGCGTGCTCGGCCGGCCGACGCTTCTCCCGGCGCCAGCCTTCGCTCTGCGCCTGGCGTTCGGCGAGATGGCGGACGAAGCGGTGCTGGCCAGCGCCCGCGTCCGGCCGGAGCGGCTGCTGCGGAGCGGCTACCGCTTCCTCTTCCCCGACCTCGAGGCGGCGCTGCGACACGTGCTCGGGAGGGCGAGCTCGTGAACGCGCCAACCCGGGAGGCGGTGGCCGATCAAACCGTTGGACATCGGCAGGGGAAGGAACCCCCGATGGCCGGCACGCGTAAGAAGGTGTGAAAGGACGGTCGAGTGATGGGAGCCCTGCTCGGTCTGCTGGCGCTGATCGCGGTGCCCTTCGTGCTGCTGGCGGTGGCGTTCAAGGTCCTGCTCACGCTGCTCGTGCTGCCGTTCCGGATCGTCGGCGCGCTCCTGCACGGGCTGTTCGGCCTCGTGGCCGGTCTCTTCGGCCTGGCAGCGGGCGGGATCGGGCTCGTCGTCGGCCTGCTGGTGCTGCTGGCCGTGTTCGTGCTGCTCCCGCTCGCACCGCTGATCCTGCTGGGCGGGATCGTCTGGCTGGCCCTGAAGGCCTTCAGCCCGGCCGCACGCCCGGCGTAGTCCGCTCCCGCAGGCCGCGGACCCGTACGGCGACGGGAGTCTGCCCTGTGACGGAACGATGACAATCCCCTCGTCCCGGCCCTGCTAGCCTCGGTCAGTTACTCCGCGGTTGGCAGGACCACGACCGCGCGCAAGCGCGGCCGTCGTGCGCAGGGGAGGGGAAGTTGACGCTGACCTGGAACGGCAAGCGATTCGACTGGGTGAACGTGGCCTGGTTCGGGGCGATTCACGCGGGGGCGCTGCTGGCGCCCTGGTATTTTTCCTGGACCGGGCTCGGCCTGTGCCTGTTCCTGTGGTGGCTGTCGGGCTCGATCGGGATCGGCCTCACCTACCATCGGCTGCTGACGCACCGCGGCTTCCGGGTCCCGAAGGCGGTCGAGTACCTCGGCACGCTCGCGGGGATGCTGGCCAGCGAAGGCGGCGCGATCTCGTGGGTCGCGATGCACCGGGTCCACCACGCGAAGTCCGACCAGGCGGGTCAGGACCTGCACACGCCGAAGGACGGCTTCCTGTGGAGCCACATCGGGTGGGTGCTGACGAAGGTCGGGATGGACCGCCGCGAGCTGGAGCGCCGCCACGCGCCCGAGCTCGTCGCCGACCCGGTGCACCGCCTGCTCAACCGGGCGCACTGGGTGCCGAACGTCGCGCTCGGTCTCGCGCTCTACGCCTGGGGCGGCCTGGGGCTGGTCGTCTGGGGCGTGCTGCTGCGGCTCGTGATCGTGCTGAACAGCACCTGGTTCGTGAACTCCGCCTCGCACACCTGGGGCTACCGCACGTGGCGGACGAAGGAAGACTCGCGGAATCTGTGGTGGGTCGGCCTGGTCGCGTGGGGCGAGGGCTGGCACAACACGCACCACGCGTTCCAGCGCTCGGCGCGCCACGGCTTCGGTTGGGAGCTCGACATGAACTGGCTGGCGATCCGCGCCCTCGCGGCGGTGGGTCTCGTCAGGGACATCCACCTGCTGCCGAAGAACGCGGAGCGCTTCCGGATCCGGCCGGAGCCGCGGGCGGAGGTCGCCACCGCCGCCGCGTAGCCGTCCCGCCCCGCTCTCCGTCGCGCCGCCAGGATGCAGGCGGCTTGTCCGCCCACCGGGGATGTGGGAGGCTTGCGCCGCTCGACTGGGCCGTGTTCAGGGGAGGCGCCGATGCCAGTGCTCGGCGAGAAGCTCGGGCACATCCGGGTGACGGAGTTCCTCGCCAGGGGCGGCATGGGCGACGTCTACGCCGGCTTCGACGAGAAGCTCGGCCGGCGCGTCGCCCTCAAGGCCATCCGCAGCGAGCACCGCCTCAACGCGGAAGCGAAGGCTCGCTTCCTCCGCGAGGCACGCATCCTCTCGCAGCTGGAGCACCCGCGGATCTGCCGCATCCACGACCTGATCGAGGCCGGCGATTCCGACGTGCTCGTGCTCGAGCTGATCCAGGGGAAGAGCCTGCGCGAGGCGATCCAGGCCCGGCCCGATCCCGCGCAGCGCATGAGGATCGCGGCGCAGATCGTGGACGTGCTCGCGGTCGCCCATGCCAAGGGCGTCGTCCACCGGGACCTCAAGCCCGACAACGTGATGGTCGAGCCGGGAGGGGACGTCAAGGTCCTCGACTTCGGCCTGGCGCGCTCCGTCGAGGAGCTGTCCCAGGCACTGACGCTCGAGCTGCTCACGGACGCGTCGGAGGCCGTGGTGGGCGGCGACGACCTGCCGGAGCCCTCGCCGGACTCGACCGCGGCCGAGGTGCGCACGAGGCTCGGGAAGGTCATGGGCACACTGGGCTACATGAGCCCCGAGCAGGCCCGGGGCGAGCCGGCCACGACCGCGAGCGACATGTACTCCTGCGGGCTCCTGCTGCAGGAGATCTTCACGGGACGGCCTCCGTACGAGCCGGGCGCCGACCGCGCGGTCCTGCTCGCCCGGGCCGAGAAGGGCGAGACGCTCCCCGTCACCGGGATCGACCCCGACCTCGGCGCGCTCGTCGGGCGCCTCAAGTCCTTCGCACCTGCGGAACGGCCGTCGGCCCGAGACACGGCGGAGCGGCTGGAGTGGATCCGTACGAGGCCCGTGCGCCGTCGCCGGCGGGCGCTCGTGGCCACGACGATGATCGCCCTCGCCCTGCTCTCCATCTTCTCGACCGTGCAGACCATCCGCGCGCGGCGCGAGGCGAGCCGTGCCAACCAGGAGGCCCGGTCCGCCCGCCAGGTCGCCGACTTCCTTGCCGGCCTCTTCAAGGTCTCGGACCCGCGGGAGGCCCGGGGCAACACCATCACGGCCCGCGAGATCCTCGACCGGGGCGCTGCGAGGATCGACAAGGACCTCGAGGGCGAGCCGCTCGTGCAGGCACGGCTCATGGACACGATCGGGCGCGTCTACGACCAGCTCGGCCTCTACGACCAGGCCCTGCCCCTCCTCAGCTCCGCGCTCGCGACGCGTCGCAGGCTGCTCGGCGAGCCGCAGCTCGACGTGGCGGAGAGCCTGGTGGGCCTGGGGAGCGTCCTCTGGCACAAAGGCGACTACGACGCCGCACGGTCGCGGCTCGAGGAGGCGCTGGCCATGCGCGAGCGGCTGGCGCCCGAAAGCCCGCTCGTGGCGGACAGCCTCCACAATCTCGGCAACCTGCTCTGGAGCCGAGGGCAGTACGACGAGGCCCGGCGGCTGCTCACCAGGGCCCTCGCCATACGCGAGAAGAACTCGCCTGACGGGCCGGACGTGGCGAGCACCCTCAACAGCCTGGGCGCGATCGCCTACAAGAGAGGGGACTTCGCCGAGGCGGGCCGGCTGTGGGAGCGCACGCGCGCGATCCGTGAGAAGGCCCTCGGACCGGACCATCCCCTGATCGCCCAGGTTCTCAACAACCTCGCCGTCGTTCACACGTTCTCCAACGACCCCGCCGGCGCGCGGCCGCTCCTCGAGCGCGCGCTGCGCATCCAGGAGAAGGTGCTGGGGCCGAAGCACCCGGACCTGGCCTCCGGGCTCATGAACCTCGGCGACGTCGTGTCGGCCACGGGAGACGACGCCGCGGCGAAGGCATACTACGCCCGGGCGGTGGCCATCCTGGAAGAGTCCAGCCCGGACAACCCCGAGCTGGGCCGCTTCCTCGACCGCCTGGCGCGGGTGACCCTGAAGCAGGGCGACGCGGGCGCGGCGCGCCAGCTTTACGAGCACTCCCTGGCCCTGCGCGAGCGTGTGCTCGGCCCGAAGCACCACGACGTCGCCGAGAGCCTCAACGGGCTCGCGGAGTGTGCGCGCCAGCGGGGCCAGCTGCGCGAGGCGCAGGCGCTCTTCGAGCGCTCCCTCGCCCTCTGCCGTCGACCCGACGGCGGGTACTACCCGCAGGCCCGTTGGACGCTCGATGGCTACGCTGCTCTGCTTCGCGCGACGGGGCAGAAGGCGCGCGCCGACGAGCTGGCTGCACTCGCGGCCACGCTGCGGCAGCAGGGCTCGTGATCCGCACCAGGACTCCGTAGCCGTGCCGCTTCGCGACCGGCTGCAGGAGGCGCTGACCGGCCTGGCACGTGTCCGCCACGACCCTTCCTCGCCCGCTTCTCTGGCGGAGCTGCGCCGGGTGCTGGCCCACGAGTCGGCGCACGCGGTCGCCAAGGCCGCCGCGATCGTGGGTGAGGCCGGCCTCGACTCGCTCGTCCCCGACCTGATCGCGGCCTTCCGGCGGTTTCTCTGCGCGCCAGCGAGGAAGGACCCGGGCTGTACCGCGAAGCGGGCGACCATCGAGGCGCTGCTGCGCCTCGACCACGAGGACGAGGATGTCCTCCGCGCCGGGATCCGGCACGTACAGATGGAGCCGGTCTTTGGTGGGCAGGTGGACACGGCGGTGGACCTGAGGGGGACGTGCGCCCTCGGCCTCGCCCGCACCTCCCGCGCGGACGTGCTCGACCTCCTGGCCGAGCTGCTCGCGGACCCCGAGCCGCCGGCGCGCGTCTCCGCGGCACGCGCGATTGCCGCGCACGGCAGGGTCGCGGCGACTTCGCTGCTCCGCCACAAGGCCCTCGCCGGAGACGAAGAGCCTCGGGTCGTCAGCGAGTGCCTGCTCGCCCTGCTGCAGCTCGACGCGCGGGGCTCGCTGCCGTTCGTCGCCGCGCTGCTGGAGCCGGCCACGCCGCACGGCCGCCCGGCGCCGGACCGCGTCCTGTGCGCCGCCACGGCGCTCGGCGAGTCGCGTCTGAAGGAGGCCTTCCCCGTTTTGCGCGACTGGTACCCGAAGGCGGCCGCGAGGCGGCTCGGACGCACGGCGCTCAGGGCCATCGCCGCGCTGCGCCGCGACGAGGCCTTCGACTACCTGCTGTCGCTCGTCCGCGAGGCGGAGCCGCCGGAGGCGTGCGACGCGGCCGTCGCGCTCGCCAGCCAGCGCGACGAGGCGCTGCGTGGGCGCGCGCGCGAGGCGGCCGCCGGCCGCGCGGAGGTGGCCGCCGCGCTGGAGCGCGCCCTGGGCGGCGCCTGATCACACCCAGGAGCGAGCCCGTCGCCGGCCCCTTCGCGCCTACTCGCCGATCGCCGCCTTCAGCTGCTCGATCCGGGCGTTGACCTGGGCCAGGCTGCGCGTGCGGAAGCGCTCCGGCAGGAAGCGCGTGTCCGTGCACTCCTTGACGGCCAGAAGGTCCATCAGCTCGAGCCGCTCCACGTGGGCCGAGGGGCGGAAGTCCGCGATCGCGCGCGCGATGCAGTCGGGCAGCGGCACCGCCTTGCCGGACCCGCGCTCCTCGCTGTCCAGGGTCGTCTCGCGCTCGCGCAGCGCGCGCACCAGCACGCCCTCCATCTCGTTACCGCCGATCTGGTCGTTGTCCGGCAGCGCCGGCAGCTCCTCGGGCCTGCACTGCAGCTTGAGCTTGTGCGCCATCGCGGCGAAGAGGCCCGCGCGGCCGGCCGCGTCACCCGGCGGGAACAGCGGGATGTGCACGTCGAGCCGGCCCTGCCGCTTCAGGTCGACCTCGACCAGGTCCGGCCGCGAGGTCGCGAAGATCCAGATGATCTTCCCGCGGTTCCGCGTGTCCGACATCTCCTTCGCCAGCATGCCGTAGACGCGGCCGGAGAGGCCGGAGTCGCCGTCTCCCCCGCCGCGCTTGCCCGTCATCTGGTCGGCCTCGTCGACGAAGACGATCACCTGGCCCAGCGCGTGCAGGATCGAGAACACCTTCTCCAGGTTGCCCTCGGTCGCGCCCACCCACTTGTCGCGGAAGTTCTTGAGCTCGACGCAGGGGATGCCGATCTCGCCCGCCAGGCACTCGACCAGGTAGGTCTTGCCGGTGCCGATGCGGCCGGTGAGCAGGTAGCCCATCGGGATCGCCATCGTGCGGCCGCGCCGCAGCAGGACCGCGTCCTCGCGCAGCCAGGCCTTGGCCTGGTCGTGGCCGGCCACGTCGTCGAGCGTGCGCGTGGACTCCAGAAACTCCAGCCGGCCCGCGGCCTCCTTCTCGATGAACTCCTTCTTCATCTTCGTGAGGTAGGCGCCGCTGATCTTCTGGCCGCTGGTGAGTGCGCGCTTCACGAGCGAGCGGA
Organism: uncultured Acidobacteriota bacterium; assembly: GCA_963831755.1. GTDB lineage: Bacteria > Acidobacteriota > Vicinamibacteria > Fen-336 > Fen-336 > DATBSL01. Next base: position 68,434 of record CAWHRC010000022.1, on the reverse strand, counting down.
TCGCGACGCGCGACAGGCCGACCAGCTTGTCCGCCAGCACCTCGCGGGTCACCTCGGAGGCCTTCTGGAACTCGGCGACATCGGGAACGAGGTCGACGACGAAGGCGCGGATCTCCTCGGCGCTGGGCAGGTCGATCTTGATCTTCGCGCTGTAGGGGCTCTCGACCAGCGCGCGGTTGAGGTCGAGCAGGTTCTCGGTGATCAGCACCGTCGCCACGAAGGAGCTGGTGACGTCGGGGTTCGCCGCCCAGTCCTGGATCTGGATCAGGGTCTGGCTGAGGTCGGCGACGTAGATCGGGTCGCCCTGTGGCGCGATGAAGTGCGCGTAGTCGAGCACCACGGCGACCTTGAGCGGGCTCGGGACGGCCTTGCCGTCCTGCACCTTGAGCCGCTGGCGCGCGAAGGCGAGCACGCGGTCGACGATCTCGAGCGCGCCCTTCGGGTCGCGCGGCAGCTGGTTGCGCAGGTCGAGCTTGCGGGCGCCGTCCGCCACCGCGTCGAAGGCGGCCGGCGCCCCGCGAAAGGCGTCGACGCCCTTCAGGAAGCGAAACACCTCCTCGACGCCCTTGTACGCGTCGGGCCGGCGCGCGTCGGGCGGCTCGATGCGGACCCCGCGGCCGCGGTCGTAGCGGATCACCACGTCGAACGGCTGGAACATGGTGCCGGTCAGGAAGTCGGCAAGCGAGGTCCAGGCGGTCCCTCCCTGGCCGTCGGGCGCCGGGACCAGGTCGAAGACGTTGCCGTGGAGGACGAACTGGCTCGTCGCGCCGGCGCGGAAGACCTGGCGCATCTCCTCGGCCCACGCGGGAAGGACGGGTGCCTCAGCCATGCCGTGTCACCTCTGCCGCTGGGCCTGCCGCGGCGGCCGGGGCGGCGGCGACGACGCGTCCGGCTCCGGCACGGCCAGCGGGCGCGGCACCGGCGGCACGGTCGCGTCGAAGTCGGCGCTCGCCATCTCGCTGAACAGCTCCGCGTGCTGGTCCATCCAGCGCGAGGTCTCGCTGAGGGTCGAAGACACGGAGTCGAGGCGGGCCGACAGCGCCTCGGGCGAGCCGCTGACGGCGCTCTCCTCGCGCACCAGCCGCACCTGCTGCTCGATCCTCTCGAGCTCCGCGTCGATCACGGCCAGGTTGTTCGTCGCCGTCTCCAGGTTGGCCAGCCGCTTCTCCTGGATCTCGAGCGTGGCCTTCAGCGAGCGTGCCAGCGCGCCCTCGGCGTCGCTCACCGCCGACAGCCGCGTCTTGAGGTTCTCGCTCCCCGCCTCGAGCTGCCGGCGGTCGACCCGCGCCAGGGTGTCCTGGATCGCCTCGCGCGAGGCCAGCAGCCGCAGGAAGAGCCACAGCAGCTGGTTCAGGTTGCCGGCGCGGAAATCGCTGACCTTGCCCTCGTCGATGCCGCCGCCCATGCCGAGGATCTCGCGGCACTGCATCACCAGCGCGCGATAGCGCGACTGCGAGGCGGGCTGCAGGCGCTCGTACGCCTTCTGCATGCGGTCCTCGGCCCCCTCCGCGCGCGCGGCGAGGCGCTCGGCCTCGATCAGCTTCTGGAAGCGCGCCGAGGACGAACGGCCACCGACCACGGCCACCACCGCCGCCAGGCCCAGCAGCCAGAAGCCGGGGTTGAAGAAGCCGGCCAGGCCGCAGGCGGCGAGCAGCATCTGCGTGAGCGGCATCGCGCCGAGCACACGCGAGCGCACGGGCTTCCAGAAGGCGGCCTTCACGTAGTCCCAGTAGGAGAGCGGCTCGCCGGCCATCGTCAGGAATACCTCAGCGCTTCTGCTCGACCTCGCGAAACGCGTGCCCGATCTCGGTCACCGCGTCCTTGAAGGCCTTCGACTCCTGGACCTCCATCGGATCGGCGCCGCGCGTCTTGGGGATCACGTCCTCGAACGTCTTGACGATCCGGCCCGGCGATGCCGCCATCAGCCAGACCCGGTCGCCGAGGAACACGGCCTCCGAGATCGAGTGCGTCACGATCATCACTGTCGCCTCGACCTCGTTCCACAGGTCCATGATCAGCTTCTGCATCTCGACGCGCGTCGGCTCGTCGAGCGCCGAGAAGGGCTCGTCCATCAGGATGATCTGCGGCTTGAGCGCGAGCGAGCGGGCGATCGCGACCCGCTGCTGCTGGCCTCCCGAGAGCTGGTAGGGGTACTTGCGCGCGTGCGGCCCGAGGCCCACCCTCTCGATCCACTCCATGGCCCGGCCGCGGATGCCCTTGTGGTCGAGCTTCAGGTGGTCGCGGTTCAGCTCCAGGCCGAAGGTCACGTTGTCGAACACGGTCAGGTGGGGGAACGAGGTGTAGCGCTGGAAGATCATGCCGCGGTCGCGCCCCGGCCCCTCGACTCGTCGGTCGCGCACCAGCACCTCACCGGTCGTCGGCGGGTAGACGTCCGAGAAGCCGTGGATCAGGTTGAGGACCGTCGACTTGCCGCAGCCGGAGGGCCCGAGGATCGCCACGAACTCCCCGTAGCCCGGCTTGTCCTCGATCACGAAGCTGATCCCGTCGAGCGCCGTGAACTGCGTCGGCTCGCCGACGTTGAAGGTCTTCGAGACGTTGCGGAACTCGACGACGTGCGGCAGCGGCCGGGGCGCCGTCGTGCTCACCTCTGCCCTCCGCGGTAGGGGAACAGGCGCCGGCCGACCCAGGCCCAGAGCTTGTCCGTCACGAAGGCGACCAGCACGATCGCCAGCAGCACCAGGTAGATGTGCTCGCGCGGCCCGCGACGCTGCGAGGTGATGATGATGCCGCCCAGCCCGCGGCCGACGTCCACCATCTCGGCCAGCAGGATGTAGCTCCAGCCGACGCCGAAGCCCAGCCGCATCGCCTGGTAGATGTCCGGCCAGGAGATCGGCAGCAGCACGCGGCTGACGGCCTGCGCGCGGCTGGCGCCGAGCGTGTAGGCCGTCTTCAGGTACGTGTCGTCCACGGCGTCCACGGCGCCCACGAACAACGGGACCAGGTAGATCGAGAAGGCGATGGCGAGGAACATCACCTTCTGCAGCTCGCCCGTGCCGAACAGCGACAGCGTGAGCGGCACCAGCGTCGGGATCGGCAGGTACGCGCCGAAGACAGTGAGCGGCGTGAAGGCGGCCTTCACCTTGGTGAAGGCCCCCATCAGCACGCCGAGCGGGAAGGCGATCGCCAGGGCGAGCGCGAAGCCCTCGACGACGCGCACGAACGATACGGCGAAGTTGCGCGTCAGGGCCCGGTCGAACCACAGCAGCGGGAACGAGGCGACCACCTCGGCCGGCGAAGGCAGGATCGTCGGCGAGATGACCCTGTCCTCCGCCGCACCCAGCGTGACCAGGTACCACGCCCCGAGCAGCACGGCGACCGGCAGCACGCCGAGCAGCGACGCCTGCCACGCCGGCAGCGGCTCGCGGATGCGCAGCAGGCCGCCGCGGACCGGCACCTCGACCCGGGTCGCGGCGGCCTTCGTGTCCGTCACTTCGATTCCGGCGGGTAGACCGAGACCTCCACGCGGCGGTTGAGCGCCTGGTTCATCGGGTCGTCGGGGTTGGCGGGCTCGTCCCAGCCCTTGCCCTCGACCGTGAACTTGTTGGGGTCGAAGTTGTACTTCTTGACCAGCGCCTGCTTCACCGCCTCGGCCCGGTCGGTCGAGAGCTGCTTCACGTCCTCGTAGCGCGTGCCCTTGCCCTTCATCGACGAGTCGGTGTGGCCCACGACCGCGACCACCGCGCGCTCGTACTGCCCGACCAGGCGCGCCACCTTCTCGAGCGTCGCGGAGACGCTCGGGTCGTAGAGCGTGTTCGAGATGACCTTGCCGTTCTCGTCGTGCTGCGGCTCGAAGACGTTGGCCGAGTTCGGGTAGAAGTTGATGCGGATCGTCTGCGTCAGGATCGGCGACTCCGCCGACACCTTCTTGTAGCTGGTGGGCGCGAAGGAGGCCCGGCTCTCGTCCTTCTGGCTCGCGAAGCTGCCGGCCTTGTCGAGGTCCTGGATCACCGAGAAGTCCATCACCTCGTCGAAGCGCGTGGGCGTGTCGATCAGGCCCAGCTCCCGGTAGACGAAGGTCACGTTCTTCCAGGTCCGCTCGAAGTTCGCGGGGTCGTTGGCGTTCAGGAAGAAGGCCTTGTTCTCGCCGAAGTTGGTCGAGTGCGCGTCGTTCGCCATCTTGCGCACGTCGTCGGCCTGCATGCCGTAGCCCTCGGCCATCCACTGGTACGCCTTCTCGCGCTGGGTCGGGTCCTTCAGGCGGTCCATGCCCTCGAAGATGCCGGCCACCAGGCCCTTGACGATCTCCGGGTGGTCCTTGGCGAAGTCGGCGCGCACGGCCCACACGTCGGCGATCAGCTTGTTGGCCTCGGCCGTGGTGGTCAGGATGCGCGTGCCCTTCACCTTCTCCGGGATGTTGTAGATGTCGGGCGCCCAGGACACGCAGGCGTCGATCGACTTGTCGGCCACGAACGCGGCCGCCGCCTCGAAGGCCGTGGCCGTGAACTTGTGCTTGACCGCCGAGGGCTGGATGCCGGCGTTGAGCAGCAGGTTGTTGACGAAGTACTGCGAGGGCGAGTTCTGCGCGTAGACGATCGTCTTGCCCTTGAGGTCGGCGACCGAGGCGATCTTGCCGCGCACCACGATGCCGTCTCCGCCCGAGGACCAGTCGACCTGCTGGAGGACGCGTGGCGCGCTGCGCGAGTCCTTCATCAGGTCGGGCGCGAACAGCACCATCATGTCGAGGGTGCCCCACAGCACCTGGCTGTCGCCCGCGGCGAAGGTGTCGCGGGCGGTGACCGGGTCGTCGATCAGCTTGAGGTTGACCTTGAAGCCGTACTTCTTCGTGAAGATCGAGTCGGGGTTCGGGGCGAAGCCGCCGTTCGCGGCGACGATCGGCAGCCAGCCGATCCAGACGTTGATCGGGAAGTTGACGACCTTCTGCTGCGCGTCCCACTTGTAGGCCGAGACGCCCTTGACCGGGGGCAGCTTCTCGCCCGGGACGTACTTGTACTCGTTGACCGTCGTGACGCCCTTCGAGTCTGGGGCCTCGACCTTCTTGAACTCGTCGAGGTTCACCTGCTTGTCGCCGGCGCGTCCGTGAGGGGCGATCAGGCCGCGGAAGTACCAGGCGGCGCCGGCGATGCACGCCAGCACGAACAGGAACAGGACCAGCTTCCCGAGCCCGGTCGGACCGACCTTCGGCTGCTCTTCCATCGGCTTCTCCGTTCTCCTCTCCTAACGGCCCGCGGATCCTGCGTTCCGCCGTGCGCTGCTGCGGGCTACTGCTTCTCGGGGCCCATCTCCTTGGCGGCCGGCGGCGGCGCGGCGACCTCCGGCGCTGCGGCCTTCTCCGGGGGCGCGTCGATGCCGTAGGCGGCCGCGAACTCGGTGAGCGCGGCGTCGGCCAGCGCCTGCTGCTCCGCTTCCATCAGCTCGACCTTGCTGGTGTCTATGGTCGAGGATGCGACCCGGGCGCGGCCGGCGGCCTTGTCGCGGCGCTCGGTCAGGTACTCCTCGACGCGATTGAGGGTGTCGCCCGAGCCGCCGATCGAGGAGACCATGCCCGTCGCCATCTCCTGCAGCTCGGCCTGCGCCTCGAGCATCTCCGTCTCGGTCATCATGCGCTTGAGCTTCTCGATCTTGTCCTGCGCGTCGCGGACGGAGACGTCGCGGGAGGTCACCAGCTTCTTGTAGGTGGCCTCCGCGGCCTCGAGCTGCTTGCGGTTCTCCTCGAGCTGCTCCTTGACGGTCTTGAGCTGCAGCGCGTACTGCCCCGCCGCGTTGCGGTTGCCGACCTTCAGGTTGGCCGCGGCCTTGGCCGCCAGCTCGCGCTCCTGCGTCTCGAGGTTCTTCACCTGGCGCAGCAGCCGCTCGCAGAAGCCCGCGTGGTTGGCGAGGTTCTCGTTGAACCGCGCGATCTGCGTGCGCAGGTTCTCCTTCTCGGCCTCGATCAGCGCCCTGGGGTTCTGGCGCTCCAGGCCCGAGATGAACAGGCTGAGGAACCCCCTGAAGAGGTTCGCGATGCGGCTGAACATGGCGCCATCTCCTCCCGGGCGCCAGGGCCGGATCGCGCCCGCACCATCGTCTGTATACGGAACCCCGCCCGGCGGGGTTGCATGCCGGCAGGGAGGCTAACAACCAACTCGCTGTGCGTCAATGGCTTCGGAGCGAAAGGCCTCGGAGCGAGTCAGGGCGTGCGCGCCCGCCAGGCCGCCGCCGCCTCTCCACGCCCCCAGGCCTCGTAGAGAGCGACGATGCGGCGGCGCGCGTCGAGAGTCGGCTCGCCGTTGCCACGCGAGTCCGCCAGCGCGGCGTAGGCGCGCAGGAGAAGGGCCTCGGCCTCCGAGTAGCGTCGCTCGGCGGCAAGGCAGGCGCCGAGGACACTCTCGGAGGAAGCGATCAGCCAGTGGCCCGCGGGGAGGGCCTGCCGGCGCAGGGCGAGGCTCTCCCGCAGCAGCGGCTCGGCCTCGCGCGGCCGGCCGAGGTCCACCAGGGCCAGGCCCTGGATCTGCTGCGTCGCGGCGACCATCGGGTGTGTGTCCGGCAGGACCCGGCCGCGCAGCGTGAGCACGAGCCGGCACTCGCGCAGCGCGCCCTCGGGATCGCCCTTCACGCGGAGCAGGCCGGCGAGGGTGTAGCGCGAGCGCGCGACGTCGGGGTGCTCGCCGCCCAGCAGGCGCAGGCGCATGTCCAGGCTCTCGCGGTAGAGCCGTTCGGCCGCCGCGAGATCGCCCTTCGCCTCGAGCACGCCGCCGAGCGTGTTGAGCCCCGCCGCGACGTCGGGGTGCTCGGGCCCGCGAACGGCGCGGACGATCTCGAGGGCCTCGCGGTGGAGCGGCTCCGCTCCGGCCCAGTCCCCCCGCTGGCCGAGCAGCACGCCGAGGTTGTTGAGCGTGGCCGCGACCGTCGCGCTCCGCGGGCCCTCCCGGCGGCGCAGGATCGCGAGCGACTCGCGGTACAGGGCCTCCGCCTCAGGCGCCCGGCCGAGCCAGCGCAGGACGCGGGCGAGGTCGCCCTCCACCTCGGCCATGTCCGTACCGTTCTTCTCACCGAGCCGCTGCAGCATCGCGAGGGCCTCGCGGTACAGGCGCTCGGCCTCGGCCTGGTCGCCCTCGTCCTCGAACGCGCCGCCGAGCCGCTCCAGCGCTCGCGCGACCTCGGCGTGTTCCCCCCCGAACGCGGCGCGCGAGGCGGACAGCGCGGCCCGCAGGCGCTCCTTCGCCGGCCCGTAGAGGCCGAGGCCCTGGTAGGTCGTGCCCAGCGTGGCGAGCACGGCGGCCTCGACCTCGGGCTGCCCTCCAGCTCCTCGTGGACGCGCGCCGAGGCGGCGTCGAGCACCGAGGCCACCTCGACGTGGCGGCCGCTCACGCGCGGGTCGGCCGAGCCCAGCATGCCGACCACGAAGGCGTTGATCCGCTCCGCTTTCTCGGCGGCCAGCCGGGCACGGTCGCGCTCGGCCTCGGCGAGGCGGGCCTGGCGCCGCACGCCGACGAAGCCCGCGGCCACGGCCACCACCAGCGCCGTGGTCAGCGCCGCCGCGACCGCCAGCGCCGCGCGATGGCGGCGCACGAAGCGGCGCAGCAGCTCGCGCGTCGAGTAGTGGTGCGCGCTCACGAGCTGCCCCGTCTGGAAGCGCGAGAGGTCGGCCGCCAGCTCGCGCGCCGACGGGTAGCGATCCTCCGCTGAAGGCGCCATGGCCTTGTGCACGATGGCCACCAGGTCCGCCGGCGCGCCGGGCTCCCGGCGCTCGACGGGGACGACGCTGCCAGCGGCGGCCGCCGCCAGCGCGTCCTCCGCGCTGCGCCCCTCGTGCGGCGGCACGCCCGCCAGCAGGAAGTACAGCATCGCGCCCAGGGCGTAGACGTCGGCGCGCTCGTCCGCCGGCAGGCCGCGCGCCTGCTCGGGCGGCATGTAGGACGGCGTGCCGAGGACGGTGCCGGTGACGGTCTGGCCGGCCGCCGCCGCGGGCGCGACCGGCGGCGCCGGCTCCTCCTCCGCGCCCCGCGCGCGCAGCTCGCGCGCCAGGCCCCAGTCCACGACCACCGTCTCGCCGAACGGGCCGACCAGCACGTTGGCCGGCTTGAGGTCGCGGTGGACGACGCGCTGGCTGTGCGCGTAGGCCACCGCCTCGGCCACGGCGATCAGGTGCGGGAGCAGGCCCAGCCGCGAGGCCAGCTCGGGTGCGCTGCGAAACGCCGCGTCGAGCGACCGCCCGCCGACGAGCTTCATCGCGTAGAACGGGCGACCGTCCGGCCAGCTGCCGGCCTCGTAGACGGGGACGATGGCCGGGTGCTGCAGCCGGGCGGTGACGAGCGCCTCGCGCACGAAGCGGCGCGGCGCGCCCGGGCCGGCCTCCGCCAGCAGCTCCTTGAGCGCGACCGTGCGGCCGAGCCGGCGATCGCGGGCGACGAGGATCCGTCCCATGCCGCCGCGCGCCAGCTCGCCCTCGACGGCGTAGCGTGCCGGATCCACCGCGACGAGCGCCGGCGCTTCCCCGTCGGGGCCGGCGGCAACGGTCGGCTCGATGCGGTCGCCCGAGGCGATCGTCTCGATGTCGCTCTCCCGCTGACCGCCGCTCACGGCCGCAATCGTACGCCCGCGAGCGCGGCCGGGATCCCCCTTTCGCCGACCTCAGTCGATCACGACCAGCTCGTGATCGACGACCGACTGCAGGCTCAACTCGATCGAACCGTTCGCGACGCGGCACGGCCGGTCGCCGCCGCCGACCAGCAGGCGCGCACGCGACGGGCGGAGGTCCGCCGGGCACGCGACGCTCACCTGCAGCGGGCCGACGGCGTACAGCTCCGTGGCGTACGGCCGGAAGGCGGCCGGGTTCGTCAGGTTGACGACGTGCAGCAGCAGCCGGTCCCGCTGCCGGTACAGGTGACAGTCCAGCAGGCCCGGGCCTTCCACCCGCAGTGGCATGGGCCGCCGGGCGGCCCAGCGCACGAGGCTGGCGATCAGCCGGCCGTGGTCGGGGATGCGGTCGCGCACGAAGCAGCGGTCGAGGTCGGCCGGCAGGTAGGCCACTCGGCCGTGGCCGGCTTCCCCGCCCGACAGCACCAGCCCGGGGATCTGCGTCCTCGGCTCGCGCATCCAGACGTTCTCGGGCGGCGACTGGGGCGAGTCGGGCACGAGCGTGAGCACGACCGCCTCATGCCGTTCGGCACGCACGATCTCGATCCGCCCGCCGAAGGCCAGGATCTCCGTGTCGGCGAGGCCCTCGAAGAGCGGCGGGCGCTGCGACGCCGGGGGCAGCCGCAGGTAGCTGTGACCCTCCGCGCTCGCCCACGGTGAGGCGGCCGGACCGTCGAAGGAGCCGAGGTGCTCGCCGGTGGCGTGCGCGGAAAACAGGTCCGCCAGGGCGAAGTCGGCTCGACGAACGCCGTCGCCGTCGTAGAGGCTCGCCTCTCCCGTCGCGACCAGGCCGCCGCCTTCGCTCACGAACCGCCGCACGGCAGCGACTTCGGCGTCCGTGATCGCCGCGAGGTTCGGCAGCACGAGCACGTCCAGCTCGGGCGCGTCGCGCGTGATGTCCTCGGCGTGGACGGCGCGCCACGGGATGCGGTGGAGCGAGAGCGCCTCGGCCATCCCGGCGAACGGCTGTACGGCGCGCCGCTCCGGCTCGCCGCGGCCGTACCAGTCGATGTTCGTCTCCGACCAGGCGACGCCGACGGTTGCGACCGGCCGGCGATCGACGAGGCAGGCCTCGTTCTCGGCGTGCCAGCGGGAGAGCCGCTCGGCCGTGCGCAGCTGCCGCTGGTCCTCCTGGCTTGCGCCGAGGTGGTGCCACCAGGGCTGGATCCCGGCAGCCATGCCCTCGATCGCCCAAAGGCGGACCTCGGGCTCGGGCTTCGCCGCCTTGCGGAACATCGGCCGCGACGGCCCGAGGTAGAGCGCCGTGCTCTCGGGCACCAGGCGGTCCCAGCCGAGGACCCCGTGCACGGTCTTGCCAGCCGCCGCGTTCGTCTGGAAGCCCTCGCCGGCCCGCCGCGCCTGCCAGTCGAGCATCACGATCGGCGAGCGCGACCAGATGGCCCGCGGCTCACGGAAGTCCTCGCACATCCGGGACGGCTCTCCCTGGCACATGCCCAGCCAGTGGCAATCCGGCCCGCCGGCCTCGTGCGTGACGCGGTTGTGGGCGTCCCAGATCTCGAGCCGCCGCGCGTAGCTCCAACGGATCCAGGCGCGGTAGGCCGGGTCGTCCCAGTCCACACGCTGCGGCAGCTCGAGCGACGCCGCGCGGCGGAAGAGATCGCGGCAGCGGTCGCAGCAGCAGACCTGCCGCTGGCCGAGCCCGCTCCAGCTGTTGTCCGTGAAGCCGTCGGGCCCGTAGCGCTCCGCGATCTCGCGCAGGATGGCCGGGATGCACTCGAGCGTCCAGGGCCCGTTGACGCAGGCCGTGTAGAGCTCGCCGCTCCTGTACGGCTCGCCCTGCGCGTCGCGCGCGAACCAGTCCGGGTGCGCACGGAGGACCTCCTCGTAGGTGCGCGTCGAGTCCATCCGCGCGAGGACCGTGAGGCCGGCCCGGCGCGCACCCTCGCGGATCTCGCCGAACAGGTCGCGCTGGCCGAGTGCGCGGGCCCGGTGGTGCCAGGGGAACCGCGACGGGTAGAACGCGACGATCCCGCCCGCGTTTACGATCACGCCCTGCGCGCGCGTCCTCTTCCAGTAGTCGGCCCACAGCGACGCGTCGTAGGTCGCGGGGTCCTGCTCGTTGAGGTTCGTCTGCACCCAGCGGCAGGTCCTGCGGAACCAGGGCAAGGCGGCCGCGTCTCCAGCGCCGGCAGACGAGAGAGCGCCAGCCCCGGCGCGCGCGGCGGTGGCCGCGGCGGCTCCGGCGCTGACGCCGATGAACCGCCGGCGCGAGACGCTCATCGTCCGCGCCCCGCCAGCCGGCCGTCGCCGTCGTCCCGTCCCGCCTCCGGCTGCAGCGGGAAGCGGACCGGCCGGCCGTCGCGCTGCGAGCGGTAGATCGCGGTGAAGATCTCGACGGTCCTGCGGCCCTCCTCGCCGGTCACCAGCGGCGGCCGGCCCTCGAGGATCGACTGCAGGAACTCGCGGATCTGCAGGCGGTGGTAGTGCTGCGTGGCGTCGATCGTGCGGAAGAAGGCCGCGTCCTCCGCCTGCCAGCGCGCGAGCCGGCCCTCCTCGCCCGGCACCTTCCAGACGTCGTTGACCGGCGGCTCGCTGACCTTCGACATGCCGGCAACGAACATGGCCCCGCCGTCGGTCTGCACGCCGACGCTGGCGCCGTTCGAGCCGTGCACCCACACGCGGCCGAACAGCGCGGGGCTCTGCGAGTTGCTGACGACGATGTTGCCGAGGGCACCGCTCCTGAAGCGCATGACGGCGATCGACGTGTCCTCGACCTCGACGTACGGATGGTTGAGATTCGCCCACGCTCCGTAGAGCTCGTCCACCTCGCCCATGTACCACTGCAGGATGTCGATCTGGTGCGGGGCCTGGTTCACCAGCACGCCGCCGCCCTCGCCCGTCCACGAGCCGCGCCAGGGATCGCTGCGGTAGTACGCCTCGTCGCGCCAGCCCAGCATCGTGACGGTGCCAAGGATCGGGCGGCCCAGCTTGCCCGCGTCGATCGCCTCGCGCACGCGCAGGGCCGGCGCGTAGAGCCGGCGCTGGCTGATCATCGCCAGCGTCCGGCCGGCACCGCGCGCGGCGGCGATCATCGCGTCGCAGTCCGCGAGCGAGGAGGCGAGCGGCTTCTCGACGATGACGTGGGCCCCGGCGCGCAGGGCCGGCACCGCGACCGTCGCGTGCGCGGGATGGGGCGTCGCCACGACCACGGCCTCGACCCCGGCGGCCACCATCTCCGTGACGTCCGTGAACGGCCTGACGCCGTGGAGCTCGGCGAAGGCCCGCGTCTTCTCCGTGTCGCGGCCGCAGGCGGCCACGAACTGCGACTCGGGGATCGTCCCCAGGGCCGCCGCGTGGATGTGCGCCACCTTGCCGACGCCGATCACCGCGGTCCTCAGCTTCTCCATGGCGCTCCCCGCTACGGCTTCAGGATCACCTTCATCAGGCCCGGCTCCTTGCGGTAGAGGCGCTCGAACCAGGCGGCGCCCTCGGCGAGCGGCGCCACGGCCGACAGCAGCGCATCGACGTCCACCTTCCCCTGCTCGATCAGGTCGAGCGCCGCCGGGTACTCGCCTGCGATCGCCGCGCTCCCCTGCAACCGCAGCTGGCGCGTGACGACCACCTGCAGTGGGATCTCGACCGACGGCGCCAGGTTGCCGACGATCGTCACGGTCGCCCCACGCCGCACGGAGAGGATCGCGGTCCGCAGCGTGTCTCCGATGCCGACCGCCTCGAACGCGACGTCGGCCCCGCGGCCGCCGGTGTCGGCGGCCACGGTGCCCGCGACGTCCGCTTCTCGCGGGTCGAGCGCCGCGTCCGCGCCCAGCCGCCGTGCGAGGGCGCGCTTGTCCGCCTGGACGTCCACCGCGAGAACCCTCACGCAGCCGGCGGCGCGCAGCACCTGCACGAGGCAGAGGCCGATCATGCCGGCGCCGACGACGAGCGCCGTGTCTCCCACCGCGAGCGGGGTCAGGCTCACGGCGTGCACCGCGACGGCAACGGGCTCGACCATGGCCGCGTGCTCGAAGCTCATGCCGGCGGGCAGGCGGTAGAGGACGTGCTGGGGCACCGCCACGTACTCGGCGAACGCGCCGTGCTGCCGGTAGTCGCCCGGTGAGACGCCCAGCACCCTGCGCCCGTCGCCGAGGTTGCAGAGGCCGCGGCGCGTGTACCAGTCGTCCAGTCGGTAGATCGTGGAGTCGAACGTCACCCGGTCGCCCGCGGCCCAGCCCTGCACGGCCGGCCCCGTCTTCTCCACGACGCCCGAGGCCTCGTGGCCCATGATGAGCGGCGGCTGGCGGCGGCCGGTGCTGCCGTCGAGCCCGTGCACGTCGCTGCCGCAGATGCCACAGGCCTCGACCTTGACGAGCACCTCGTCGCTTTCGATTCTCGGTGCTTCGACCTCCTCGTAGACGAGCCTGCCGTACTCCCGCAGGACGAGTGCCTTCATGGAGCCGCCCTCCCGGCCTCTGCCATCACCTGGGCGCGATCCTGCCACGGAATCCCCCTCGGCCGGAGCTGGCGGGGCTCTTCGGCCTCTGGGGCGAAACGCAGGTGACGAATCCCAACCGCGAAATGTTCCGTTCGAACCTCTTTCTCTTCTTGGACGTACATAGTTTGTGATCGACGACACGGGCCGGACGACGGCGCCCAGGGAGGTGTGAGATGGCAGGGCCGACGGCGCTCAACCCATTCGACGGGCTGATCGAGGAGGTGAGGAGCGAGGGCCTGCAGCGGCACTCGGGCGAGCACCCCGCGGCCAGGTCCCATCGGCACGGCCCCGAGCCCGTGCTGACCCTCGGAACCTACCCTCTGACGGACGCCGACCTGCAGACGCGCCACCGGCGCGGGATGGCCCTGCCGGCGTCGATGCTGCTGCACGGCGCCGCGGCCGCGGCGCTGGCCGTCGTGCCACTGCTGCTCGCCGATACGCTCCCCGGCCAGGGGAACGCCGTGCGCGCGTTCTTCGTCGAGCCGATCGCCGTACCGGCGCCGCCTCCCCCGCCGCCTCCCGCCCCCGCGCGAGCGTCGGCCGCTCCCACCGTGGCGCCGAAGGCGGCCGTGCAGGCCGCGGGCTTCACGGCGCCGATCGAGGTCCCCACCGAGATCCGGCCCGAGGAGGGCGTCGACCTCGGGGTCGAGGGCGGAGTGCCCGGCGGCGTCGAGGGCGGAGTGCCCGGCGGTGTCGTCGGCGGCCTCGTGGGCGGCCTCCCGGACGCGCCGCCCCCGCCACCGGTGAAGCCCGTGCACGTGGGCGGCGACATCCGGGCGCCGCGCAAGGTCGTGGACGTGGCGGCCGCCTACCCGCAGCTCGCGGTCAGGGCGCGGCTCGAGGGTGTCGTCATCATCGAGGCGACCATCGATCCGAGAGGGCGCGTGCAGAACGCCACGGTCCTGCGCAGCGTGCCTCTGCTCGACGAGGCGGCTCTCGCCGCGGTGCGCCAGTGGGTCTACACGCCCACGCTGCTGAACGGCGTGCCGACGCCGATCATCATGACGGTCACGGTGACGTTCCGGCTCAACACGGTGTAGCCTGCAGTACCCGTAACCGTTCCCTCCCGGCCGCGGCACGCCTGCATCCGAGCGCGCCGCGGCCGTTTCCGTGCGGTTACGCGGCCTGATACGCACGGACAATTGACATTGCTTCCCCGGATCCGGTATCTGCTCGGTTGGGACTCGCTTTGCGGAGCCTCGTGAGATCGGAGGTCGACGCATGGAGTCGCTGATCCTCCTCGACGGAGCCTGGGGAAGGCTGGGGCAGTCGGTCTGGTACGCGCTGATCGCGCTAGGCGCCGCCCTCTTCCTGCTCGCCTCCCTGCTGTTCGGGCACGACCACGACACCGACCACGATGTCGATCACGACGCGGACCATGACGTCGACCACGACGCGGACCACGAGGGCTCGGCGGGCATGAGCTTCTTCTCGATGAAGGTGCTGCTGATGTTCGCCACCGGCTTCGGCGTGGGCGGCTACTTCGCGACGCGGTTGGACCTGAGCACCGCGGGCTGCGCCCTCTCCGGCGTCGGCCTGGGCCTGGCGATGGCCGTGGTCGGCTACCTGTTCCTGAACGCCCTCTACACGCGCCAGGGGTCCTCGACCGTCCGAACCACCTCGCTCGTCGGTGCGGAGGGGATCGTGGACGTCACCGTCGATGCCGACAAGCCGGGCCGCGTCGCCTGCTCGCTGCCCACCGGCCGCGAGATCTTCACGGCCTACAGCACCCACCACGCGCTCATCCCCGTCGGCACGCCGGTGCGCGTCACCGCCGTCACGGGCGCCGACCTCTACGTGGAGCCACTCGAGCGCTAGGCCCGGGCGGCCTCGCCCTCGCCCGCGCCGCAGGGGACGCGAGGCAGGGAACGGAAGGAGTTCATCGATGCGCCTCTCGTTGATGCTGCTGGCCCCGGGTCCCGTCGATCAGGCCGGTCGGGCGGCCGACACGCTCTTCGGCACGTTCATGGGCCCGGTGATGGTGCTGATCCTGATCCTCGCCGTCGTGGCGCTGCTGCGAACCGGCGCCCGGCGCTACCTGAAGGTGCCGCCGGAGCAGGCGCTCGTCCTCTACGGCGGCGGCCGCACCAGGATCGTGACCGGCGGCGCGGTGTTCGTGGTGCCGCTGCTGAAGGACTTCTACCACCTCGACCTCACCGCGTTCCAGGTCGGCCTCGAGCTCAACGACGTGCCCAACCAGGACCGCATCCCGATCACGGTTCACGCGAACGCGACCTGCCACATCTCGAACAAGGAGGACCTGCTGCAGGTGGCGGCGCAGCGCTTCGGCCGTCTGGGCGGGATCGAGGGCCGGCCCAGGATGATCGAGACGATCAAGAACGCCCTCGAGGGCCACCTGCGCATCATCATCGGCCAGATGGACATGGACACGATCCTGTCCAAGCGCGACGAGTTCAACCGCAAGGTGTCGAGCGAGGCGGAAACCGAGCTGCACCGGCTGGGCTGCGAGATCGCGATCCTGAACATCCAGAAGGTGATCGACGGCCACGGCTACATCGAGGCGCTCGGCAAGCCGAAGAGCGCGCAGGTCAAGGCGGACGCCGCGATCAAGGAAGCCGAGGCCACTCGACAGCAGACGATCATGACGTCCAACGCGGACCGCGAGGCGCAGACGCAGAAGGCGCAGAACGACGCGCAGATCGCGCTGGCACAGCGCGACCTCAACAAGCAGCGGGCCGACTACGAGGCGGAGGTGAGCGCCGCCAAGGCCCGCTCGGCGCAGGCCGGGCCGCTGGCCGACGCAGAGGCCCAGAAGGCGGTCGTCGTGGCGCAGGTCGCCGTCCGGGAGCAGCAGACGCTGGCCGAGATCAAGCTGCAGGACGCGGTGGCGAAAAAGACCGAGGCCGAGCTGAACGCCACGATCCTGAAGCAGGCCCAGGCGGAGAAGCAGCGGCTGTCCACCGAGGCCGAAGGCGCCGCCAACGCCCGCAACATCAAGGCCGCCGGCGAGGCCCAGGCGATCAAGGTCGAGGCCGAGGCCAAGGCGGAGCAGACGCGCAAGGTCGGCACCGCCGAGGCCGACGTGATCAAGATCAAGGGCTTCGCCGGCGCCAACGCCGAGCAGGCCCGGCTGGAGGCGGAGGCCAAGGGCCGCGAGGCGCAGGCGGCAGCCGAGAAGGCGCTGCTGCTGGCACAGGCCGAGGGCAAGAAGGCCGAGGCGGAGGCGGTCGAGCGGCTGCTGCTGGCGCAGGCCACAGGCGCGCGCGAGCTGATCGCCGCCTACGGAGGCATGAGCGAGGACCAGCGGCGGCTGTTCGTCACCAAGATGTACGTGGAGAACGCGCCGGCCATCATCGAGGCCCTGGGCAAGGCCGGCCAGGCCGTGATGGAGGAGATCAGCAAGGTCGCCTACGCGTCGCTGTCGAGCATCGACAACGTGAGCATCTACGACAGCGGCGCCGGCAACGGGAAGAGCGCCGCGGAGCGCTGGGCCGCGATCGGCCCGGACGCGCTGTTCGAGACGCTCATGAACCTGAAGCGCAGCGGCCTGCTGCCGGTGGTGGTCGAGGGGCTCAGGAAGCTGGGGATCGACGCGAGCCCGCTGATGCCGCCCGTCGTCGAGCCGCCGCGGACGTCCGCGGACGAGCCGGGAGCCTGAGGTCATGCCGGAGCCGCGGACGTCCGCCGTCGCCGAGCCGACCTCGCCGGCCGGTCCTCTGGCGACCGTCTACCCTCTCGACGAGGGCCTGACGGACGCCATCGTCGTCCGCTGCGCCGACCCCCGCTTCCGCCGGGCCTTCGACACCTTCGTCTCCGACCTCGGGATCGAGCACCCGGCCACGATAGCGGTCACCGGCAGCATCAAGAGCTTCGGCCTGCAGGCCTACGTCCCGAAGGAGTGGCACGCGCTCAACAAGCAGCTCGAGCTGATCGCGACGAGGCACGACCACGTGGAGCGCGTGGTGCTGATCACGCACGAGGATTGCCAGAGCTACAGGGCGAGCGCGCATCTGCTGGGCGGCTTCGGCCAGCTGCTCGCGCGCCAACGGGGCCACCTGCTCGCGCTCGCGAAGTACCTGCGCGAGCGCTACCTGCAGAGGGCGACGTTCGAGCTGTACCACGCGCGCCTCGTGCCCCGCGGCGAGGGGAAGGGCGTGCAGTTCGAGCGCATCGCGGCCAACCTCTAACCGGCGGTCGCCGGCCGCAGCCTCAGAGCGGCGGCGTGATGCCGCGCGCCTGCTTGCGCGCGTAGGCGAGCAGCTCCGGGTCCACCGGCGCCTTCGGGTCGATCGAGCGCGCGGTCTCAAGGGCGTCGAGCGCGCCCTCCCAGCGGCCCTGGCGCGCGAGGGCCGCGCCCAGGTGCAGCCAGGCGTTCACGTTCGCGGGCTCCAGGCGCAGCAGCGCGCGCTGCGCCTGCTCCGCGCGCGCGTAGTCGCGACGGTCGAGCGCGATCTCCCCGAGCGCCTCCCAGGCGCGGGCCTGGGTCGGGTCGACGCGCACGGCCTCGGCCAGGTGCGGCTCGGCCTCGGCCGGCCGGCCCTGCTCGAGCAGCAGACAGCCGGCGCGTGCGTGGGCGGGCGCGTCGGCCGGGTCCTTCGCGAGCGCGGCGCCGTAGGTGACGATCGCGCGCTGCGGCTGACCGGCGCGGGCGTAGCGGTCGGCCAGGCGGTCCAGGAAGACGGCGGCGATCCGGCCTCCGGCCGCGAGCGACGGCTCGCCGACGATCCTTCGCGTCACGTCGCCCGCCGCCGCGGCCAGCGCCTCGTACTGCGCCGCAGCCGCGCGCGCGGCGTCGGCGGGCCGCACGACGTTGCGCCGAGGCGCCATCAGCTCGACGTAGGGGTAGTCGTCGGTGTTGAGCGGCGTGCCCGACGGGAAGGCGGCCGGGTCCTCCGCCCAGCGCGCCATCTCCTCTCGCCCCATGGCCCAGGCCGCCGCCAGCGCCGCGGCATCGCCCAGCACGCGTGTCGAGCGCAGGTCGGGGCCGATGCGCGGGTCGGCGAACGCGCGCTCGAGCCGCGGCCAGTCGATCGCCAGCGGCTCACGGCTGCCGACGAGCAGGAGGTCGGCCCCGAGCCGGCGCGAGCCGTCCGCCGCCGCCGTCGGCGGCACCAGCCACAGCGACGCCTGCGGAAAGACCGAGAGGAACGTCTTCAGCTCGACCTTGAGGTCCCGGGGCTCGAGGTCGTAGTAGTGGAACCACTGGCCGAAGACGCCGGCCGGCGCCAGCCTCCGGAGCACGATCGCGTAGAACTCGCGCGTGAAGAGGTTCGAGACGCCGGAGATCCACGGGTTCGAGGGCTCCGAGACGACGACGTCGAAGAGCTCGCGCGAGCGCAGCAGGTGGTTGCGCGCGTCCGCGAACACGATCCGGAACCGCGGGTCGTCCTTCACGCGGCCGCCGAGGTCGGGGAAGAAGGGCGTCGCCTCCCAGGTCGCCTTCTCGATCTCCACGCACTCGAGCGACTCGAGCGGGTGGAGAGCCGCCGAGGCCGCGGTCGCACCCGCGCCCCAGCCGACCACGAGCGCCCGGCGCGGCGAGCGGTGCAGCAGGAGGGGGACGTGCGCGATGAGCTTCTGCGTGACGACGTCCTCGACGCCGCTGCCCGCGTCCGTCTTGCCGTTCACCGACAGGAAGCGCCGGTGGCTGCCGCGCGGCTCCGAGACCGCCACCACCGCCTCCGCCCCCTCGCGGTAGAAGAGGAGCGTGCGCTGCGCACGCAGCCAGTCGCCGAGGCCCGCCGCCGGCGCCAGGGCCTCGTGCCACTGGAGGCCGTAGCGGTACACGCCGGAGGAGGCGAGCACCGGGTCCCACGGCTTCCAGCCGGGCACCGCGGCCGCCAGCGCGAGCCCGGCGGCCAGGCCGGCCGCCGCCACGGCGAGCGGGCGGACGCCGCGGGCGCGCAGCAGCGCGCAGGCGCCGCCGACGATCAGCACGCCCGCGAAGACGAGGTACGGCGGCTGCAGCCCGAGCCGCGGGACGAGCAGCAGGTGTGCCGACAGCGCCCCGGCGATGGCGCCCGCCGTGTTCCAGGCGTAGAGCCGCCCCGCTGCGCGCTGGCCCGAGCCGTTCGCGGCGCCGACCAGGTGCAGCAGCAACGGGAAGCTGAGGCCGAGCGCGGCGGTGACGGGCAGGAGCGCGAGCACGCACAGCACGAGCGCGGCGAGCTGCTGTGCCGCGAACGACACGGGCAGCACGCCGAGGATCGCCAGCCAGACGGACGGCAGTCGGCCGATCAGCCACTGCCCCGCCAGCACCAGCACGCCCGCCGCCACGAACAGCCAGCCGACGGCGGCGACCGGGCTCGCGTCGGGGCGAGGGGCAGCGCCGCGCCGTCCGGCGAGCGACGTGTAGCCGAGCGTGCCGATCGCGATCCCGAGCAGGACCGCCAGCAGCATCAGGTGGAAGGCGTACACGGAGGAGCCGATGACGAGCGCCAGCGAGCGCGTCCACAGCACCTCGACCCCGAAGCTGGCGACGCCCGAGGC
The DNA here is from genome assembly GCA_963831755.1 of uncultured Acidobacteriota bacterium. Lineage (GTDB taxonomy): Bacteria > Acidobacteriota > Vicinamibacteria > Fen-336 > Fen-336 > DATBSL01. Next base: position 48,933 of record CAWHRC010000022.1, on the reverse strand, counting down.
CGCGGCGAGCGCGGGGCCGAGCAGGCTAATGGGGGCCGTCTCGGGCGGCTCCGCCACTTCGACTCGCCCGCCCGGCGGGCCGATCTCGCGCGACCAGCGCATTGCGAGGCCGCCGACGCACAGGCTGGCCGCGGCCGCGACGACGAGCGTCGCCCGCAGGCCGAGGGAGGGGACGAGCAGGAAGCCCGCGAGCAGGACGCCGAGCGCGCCGCCCAGTGTGTTGAGCAGGTACAGCCGACCGAAGCCTCGCCTCACGTCGGCCCCGGCGCGCTCGAGAAAGGCGAGAGCGACCGGAACGGTCGCGCCCAGCAGCGTGGTGGCCGGCAGCAGGACCACCGCCGCCAGCAGGAAGCGGCCGACGGCCTCGGCGCCGGGCGAGAGCCCGGCCAGGCCCGCCAGGGCGCCGTAGGCCGATGGCAGCGCCCACAGCAGCGGCAGCGAGACGAGCGCGGCCGCGCCCGTCGCCAGCTCGAGCCGCGCGTACGTGGCGAGCGCGTCCCGGCTCGGGTGCCGCGCGGCGAGCGCGCTGCCGAGGGCGAGGCCGCCCATGAACACCGCGAGCACGACCGCCACCGCCGCGTTCGTGCTGCCGAAGACGAGCCCGAACGAGCGCATCCACAGCGACTCGTAGACGAGGGCCGCGGCGCCGGAGACCGCCACCAGAGCCGGCAGCGCGCGCGCCACGCGTGCGACCGGGACGGCGGCCGGGCTCATCGAGCGCGGCCTACGGCCGCGCCTGGCGGCGCGAGAGGGCCTCCACGGCCTCGAGGACCCGCGCGGCGGGCAGCGGCCGCGGCAGGTGGCCCAGGGTCAGCGAGAGCGGCACGCGCCGCGCCCGCTCCAGCTCGACCGAGCTGTCGGCGTCGTAGCTGAGGAAGAACGCCAGGCCCGGCCGGTCCTTGTCCCACGAGCGGAACAGGCCCGCGACGTTCTGGTCGGGCCGGAACGCCATCACGTCGCAGATCGCGGCGGCTACGTCGCGAGTCGCGGGCGTGCGCAGGAGCAGCGCCAGCTCCTCGGGGTAGTTGGCGACCTTGACCTCGAGCCCGGCAGCCTCGAGCTCCGCCGCCAGCGAGTCGAGGCCGCCGAGGTCGCGGTCGAGGATCACGAGCCGGAGGCGGGCAGCCGGGCGCGCGCCGTCACCCGCCACCGCCACCGAGACGTCCTCGAGGGCGAGCCGCAACCCGGCTGGCACGAAGGCGGACCGCCGCAAGGAGACGAGCGCCGATCGCACCACGTCGAGGGCCGCCCCGGCCGGGGCGCTCTCTTCGCCCGCGCGGGACGGCTGTGGCGCAGGGGCGGCGGCGAGTTCCTCGCGCGCGAGCGCGAGCTCCGCGCGCACTCCGAAGAGCTCCTGGTGCGCCGTCTCCAGCGCGTCCCCGGCGGTCGTCGCCTCCTGGCGCGCGGCCAGGGCGTCCTGCCGGGCGGTCGCGGCCTCCTGCTGCGCGGCCGTCACGTCCTGTTGCGCGGCTGCCAGATCCTGTCGCGCTGCCGCTGCCTCTCGCTTCGCCTCCGCCGCTTCCTGCCGGAACGCGTCGCGTTCCGCCTCGGCCGTGCCCAGCTGCTGGCGGACCCCGTCCAGCTCCTGCGTCGCCTGGGCGACCTGCTGCTGGACCGTGTCCACGCTGCGCTGGCCCGCGGCCGACGACTCTCGCGCGGCGACCGTTTCTTCGCGAGCCGCGGCGAGATCCTGCCGGACGGCGGAGAGCTCTTCGCGTGCCACGAAGAGCTCCTGTCGCGCCGCGCTCAGCTCCTCCCGGGCCCGGGCCAGCTCCTCTTCCGCGGCGCGCGCCCGCGCCTGGGCCGCCTCCGCGGCGCGACGTTGCGCCTCGCCCCGCTCGCCCGACGCCTCCCGGGCTGCGACCAGCGCCTGCTCGGTGTCGCGGGCACGCGCCTGGGCCGCGTCGAGCACGCGGCGGTGCTCTTCGCCTCGCTCGACGGCGGCCTGCTTCTCGGAGCGCAGTGCCTCGGCGTGGGAAGCGATCGCCTGCTGTGCGGCGGAGAGCGCCTCCTCGGAGACGCGCGCCCGTGCCTCGGCGACGCGCGCGCTGCTGCGCAGCCGCTCGACCTCGGCCCGCGCCGATCGCAGCTCCTCCTCGACCCGGGCCAGGGCGTCGGGGTCGGGGGCCGCAGCGGCCGCCGCGGCCTCCAGCCTCGAAAGCTGCCGGGCCGCCTCCGCCTGCAGCTGCCCGGACAGCTGCTGCAGCTGGCCGACCAGGCCCTCGACACGCGTCGCGGGGCCTCCCAGCAGGCGCGGCCAGACGGGGGCCGACACCAGCGCCAGCGCCTCGCCCAGGTTCGCCGGGTACGGCTGCGGCACGCCGCGCAGGAACAACAGCCCCGACTCGCCCTCGCACGACCAGGGCACGATCCAGTTGTCGCGCGGCTTCACCCCGGGAACCGTCTCCGCGGGCCGCTGCAGCGTCGGTCGCACCAGGCAGTCCGGGAGCTCCTCGACCACCTGTTGCAGCGAGCGCTCGACGCCCAGCGGCATCGAGCCGAAGCTCAGGGCGGGAAGCAGCCGCCAGCCGGCCCGATCCGGCAGGCGAAGGGCCGCGATCATCGCCGAGGGGGCCGCCCAGGCGCGCACCAGGTCGCCGAACTGCGCCGCCAGCGCACCCAGCTCGCGCTGCGCCGCCAGCTCCAGGACGGCGCGCGCCAGCTCGTCGACGGCCAGCGGCGGTTTCTGGTCCGGAGTCTCGTGGCTCACTGGCAGGAGAATACTACTCCCGGCACCGGGCAGGAGTGCCCGCCGCCACCCGCGCGCCGGCTAGAATGCCGTTCCCCATGCCGACGGCGAGCCCGGATCCCCGCCTGACGCTGGCCGCGGCACTCGAGGCGCTCGCGCCCGCCGACGAGGATGAAGCGCGCGACCGGGACCGCATTCTCGCGTTCGTGCGCGGCCACGCGGACCCGTTCGACCGGCGGATCAGGGAGGGCCACCTGACGGGCAGCGCGATCACCGTCTCGGCCGACGGCGCGCGCGTGCTGCTGCTGCACCACCGCAAGCTCGGGCGCTGGCTGCAGCCGGGCGGGCACGCCGACCCCGGCGAGCGCGACGGCGACGCCGTAGCGCTGCGAGAGGCATTCGAGGAGACGGGGATCCGCGGCCTCGCCCTGCACCCGACCGCGGCGCGGCCGCTCGACGTCGACGTGCACGAGATCCCCGCCCGCGCCGAAGAGCCGGCGCACGAGCACCTCGACCTGCGCTACCTCGTGCTCGCCCCGGACTGCGCCCTCGTCACACCCGCATTCGCAGAGCTGCACGCGATCCGCTGGGTGCCGTGGGAGGAGGTCCCGGCCCTGCGGCCGGACCACGGTCTGCGCCGGGCGCTGGCCAAGGCCCGCGCCATCGTCGGCGCTAGCGGCCAGCCGCACTCCCGGCCTTGACGAAGCACTCCAGGCGCGCGCGGGCCTCCGCGTCGAGGCCCACGAAGTGCACGGCCACGCCCCGCGGGTGATGGTCCTTCTCCTCGCTCCCCTGCACGACACGCACGACCCGCGCCCGCAGCGCCAGCTCGCCGCCGCCCGGCAGCACGACCAGCCGGACCTCTTCGCCCAGGCGCAGGTGGACGCGCGTGATCAGGTACGCCCCGGTCGCGCTCAAGTCGGCGAGGCCGACGATGTGCGTCCGCCCGTCGACGAACAGCGTCCCTCCCCGCCCAAGGGGCAGCTTCCGGCGCGGGGCTCGCGGGCGCGAGCCTGAAGAGCCTCCGCCATCCCCGCCGCTCACGGCCGCCTCGCTTTCATCTCGGAACATGCCCCACCTCCGTGCCCCGCCTCGCGCGGTCACGCCAAAGTGCCGACCGCAGCAGATGCAAGCCCCAGGCCACGATGGTGGGTGACCCAAGTGTCGCAAAACGGGCGGGTTGTTGGGAAGCACTCGATGAGGGGCGGGACCGCCGCCGGAAAACGGCCAGCAAGGAGATTGTGTGGCCGCTATCGCGCGAGGCGAGCCTCGATCTCGGCACGGACCGGTGCCGACGGCTGTGCGCCGAGGCGGGTTACGGACAAAGCGGCCGCGGCGTTGGCGAAGCGCACGGCCTCGACCAGCGGCCGGCCCTCGACCATCGCCACCGCGAATGCGCCGCAGTGCACGTCGCCCGCGGCCGTCGTGTCGACCGCCTCGACTGCGAACGTCGGCACCAGCGCCCGCACCTGCGCGCCGGCCGCGTAGGTCCCGCGAGCGCCGAGCGTGATCAGGACCGTCTCGGGCCCTTTCGCCAGCAGCGCGGCCGCCGCCGCCTCGATCTCGGCGTCCGTGCCGACGGGCCGGCCGGTCAGGAACTCGGCCTCGGTCTCGTTCACCGCGAGGCAGCTCAGGCGAGTCAGCGTCGCGTCCGCCACCGCGCGCGCCGGCGCCAGGTTGAGGATCACCGGCCTGCCGAGCGCCGCGCCGAGCTCGACCACGTGGTCGACCGTCTCGGGCGGGACCTCGCACTGGGTGACGAGGCACGCAGCCCCGGCGATCGCCTCCTGCGCGCGGTCGACGCGGGCCGGCGTGAGCCGGTAGTTGGCCCCGGGCGCGACCGACAGGTAGTTCTGTCCCTGCGCGCCGATCATGATCAGCGCCGTGCCGGAGGCGACACCCGGCTCGACGAACACGAAGCGCGTGTCGATGCCGTCCCGCTCCAGGCTCGAGACGACCTGCGCGCCGTACGCGTCGTCGCCGACGCAGCTCACGAACGCGACCCGCCCGCCCGCGCGCGCCGCGCCGACCGCCTGGTTCGCGCCCTTGCCGCCGAGGGTCTGCGCGAACACGGCGTCCGTGACCGTCTCGCCCAGCCTCGGCAGGCGGGCCATCTTCATGATCAGGTCGACGTTCGAGCTGCCGACCACCACCACCGTGCCGCTCATGGGGCCTCCGCTGGCGCGCGCTCAGGCGAGCCGCGCCGCGATGATCAGCGCCAGCCCGCCGACGAAGAGCACGAACATCGCCGTGATCAGGCGGCCCGTCCCCGCGGGCGCGCCCGCGAACTCCTTCCAGACGAAGACGCCCCAGGCCGCGGCGACCATCGTCGCGCCCTGGCCGAGGCCGTAGGAGATCGCGAAGCCGGCCTGCTCGGAGGCGATCAGGCTCATCGTCATCCCGACGCACCAGATGAGGCCCCCGAGGATGCCGACGAGGTGCAGGCGGGGCGTGCCCCTGCTCACGTACTCGCCGTAGCTGGTCGGGCTGCCGCTCACCGGCCGGTACATGAAGAAGCTGTTCCAGACGAAGTTCGACGCCAGGATCGCCGCGGTGAAGACGAGCATCGCGGAGAAGGGCGTCAGCTGCCCCGCCTCCGGCTGGCGGAAGCGCGTGACCATCGACTCGGCCACGAAACGGTAGAAGACGCTCATCAGCACGCCGGACAGCAGCGCCAGGCCCAGGCCCTTCGTCGAGGCGCCGCGGGCGGACGGCAGCCTGGCGTAGGCTCGGGCGTTCGTCAGGATCGCCAGCACCACCAGGGCCACGCCGCCGAACAGCAGGGCCGGGTCGCCGAGCGGCGTCTTGAGGTAGTTCAGCACCACGCCGATCACGAGCGCGAGGCCGACGGCGACCGGGAAGGCGACGGCCATCCCGGCGACGGCGGTGGCCGCCACCATCAGCAGGTTGGACAGGTTGAAGATCACGCCGCCGAGCACCGCGTAGCCGATCGCGCGCCCGCTCGCCTGCTGCAGGTCCTGGAGGAACGGCCGGCCCTCCCCGCCCACGCTGCCGAGCGTGAAGCCGAGCAGCAACGAGGTCAGCACGAGGCCGATCGCGTAGTCCCAGTAGTAGAGCGGGAAGGGCCAGTCCTTCGAGGCCAGCTTCAGCGTGTTGGCCCACGAGCCCCAGCACAGCATCGTGACGAGGCACAGCCCCACGGCCACGGGGTAGGAGTCGATGATGAGCATGCCGGCCCTCCGTCTCGCGCCCAGATACACCGCGCGGGAAGCCCGCGTCAATGGCTCGTGCGTCGGCTCGTGCGTCGAGCGGGTGGCGCGGCCGGGGTCAGCGAGCCGGCATGGCAACGCCCTCGAGGAGGGCCTGCCGCGTCGCGGAGTAGGCCCGCAGCCGCTGCACCGCCGCGCTGACGTCGGCGTCGCTCTCGCCCACCACGCCGACGGCATGGCCGTCGACGCGCAGGAGCGCCACGCTGCGGCCGCCGGAGCGCGTGGTGTAGCCGTCCTCGAAGCGCACGACGCGAGCCAGGACGAACACCGAGAGCGGCCGCGGGCCGCCGGTGTAGTAGACGTGGGGCACCCTCGAGCCGTCCGGCAGGGGGCAGTAGCGCGCGCCGAACAGCCGGGGGACGCCGAGCTCCGCCGGCACCCGCGGCATGCGCGTGCCCCGGCTCTCGAACCAGCCCTCGACCACCGCGGGATCCGACGAGCGGACCTGCGTCGGCAGCGAGGCGCGGCCGTAGCAGTGCCGGTGGTCGCGCGCGAGCTCCCAGGCAACGACGGGCGCGAGGCCGCGCGCCCCGATCGCGATCACCAGCGCTGCCGCGACCGGCAGTGCGACCGCCCACAGCCACGCCAGCCCGACGCGCCGCCTCTCGAGCCGCGCCCGCAGCCGCGCCTCGAGCCCGGGCGGCAGCTCGGGCGCCGGCAGGCCGTGCAGCCGCTCGCGGACGGCCCGCTCGCCCGCGGCCTGGGCGCGGCAGGCGGCGCAGCTCGACAGGTGCGCCTCGAGTGCCTCGGCCTCGCGCGCCTCCAGCGCCCCGTCGACGAGCGCCGTCACCTTCTCGGGCTCGCAGCTGGCGGCGGCCTGCGGGCTCACGGCGCCCTGCCGGCGAGGGTCTTGCGCAGCGAGGCACGGCCCCGGTGGATGCGCGACATCACGGTGCCGACCGGCACCCCGAGGATGCGGGCGATCTCCTCGTAGCTGAACTCCTCGACGTCGCGCAGCACGAGCGCCGAGCGGAACACCTCGGGCACTTCCGAGAGCGCGCGCTGCACGTCCTCGTTGCCGGCCGTGAGCACGGCCTCGTGCTCCGGCGCCACCGCCGGCCCGTCGTCGGCCAGCTCGGTCGTCTGCGGGGAGCGGCCGCGCTTGCGCAGCGCGTCGGTGCGCACGCGGTGCAGGATCGTGTAGAGCCAGGCGCGCGCGTTCGAGTTCGGGCGGTAGCCGGCGAAGCCGCGATAGGCGCGCAGGAGGGTCTCCTGGACGAGGTCTTCGGCGTCCTGCGGGCTCCGCGTCAGGCGGAGCGCGGTGCCGTAGAGGGACCGGGCGTGGGGCATCACTTCGCTTTCGAAACGCTCGTCAATGCTCACGCCGCACCGCCGGCGGGGCGGGCGTACACCCTCCTCAGGCAGTGGAACGCCACCCGCCCACCTCCCATTCCCGTCTTCACCAGTGCAGCTCGACCACGTCGTGGTCGGCCACCCTGTGCTCCCCGCTCACCTGCTGGCCATCGAACTCCACGCTCGTCCCCCAGACCCGCGCGAAGCGCAGCTCGGCCGCCATGCCCCGGTGCACCTGCTGCGCCACGTCGCGCACCGAGCCCCCGCCGCGCAGGGTGAACGGCCGGCCCATGTCGGCCGGGTGTCCCGGGACCTTCGAGTAGACCCGCGTGATCTGCAGCAGATCGTACAGCGCCGGCCCCACGGCCGACAGCTGCCGGCCGCTCTCGGCCGACACCGCCAGCGAGACGAAGGGGTCCGGCGCCAGCTCGCGAAACGCCGTGAGCTCGGCCTCGGGATCGTCGAAGAGGTCCGCCTTGTTGGCGAGCAGGATCGCCGGCAGCGCCACCCGGAACGCTTCGAGCTCGCCGCCCTCGCCGCATGGCCGGGCCTCCCCGGTGGCGGGCCGGCGGTCGAGCCGCGTGACGAGCGTGATCCGTTTTTCGTGCAGGCGTTTCTCGAGCGCCTCGAGCTGGTCGACACAGCCCGGGTCCGAGAGGTCGACCACCAGGGCGATCGCGTCGGCGCCGTGCAGCGTGCCCGCCATCCAGGGCTCGAAGTAGTCTGCCGCCACGGGAGGCAGGTCGACCAGCTGCAGCTGCACGTCCTCGAACGGCAGCATTCCCGGTTGCGGGTGCTTCGTCGAGTAGGGATATGGGCCGACGACGGCGTGCGAGCCGGTGAGGCGCGCGTGCAGGCTGGACTTGCCCGCGTTGGGCGGGCCCACGAGCGCCACCTGGGCCGCACCTTCGCGCTGCACCGCGAGGTCGGGGCCGCCGCGGGCCGCCCCCTTCCTCGGCCCCGACAGCTCGTCGGTCAGCTCCTTGACGCGGGTCTTGAGCTCGGCCTGCAGGTGCTCCGTGCCCTTGTGGCGCGGGATCGTGCGCAGCATCTCGCGCAGGCAGTCGAGCTTTTCCTGCGGCTCGCGTGCGCAGCGAAACGCCTCCTGGGCCTGCTTGTACTCGGGCGAGAGGTTCGCGGGCATGCGCCTTGGCGCGAATCGTCCCCCCCGGCGCGCCACGGGGTCAAGCGTGCGTAGACGCGCGCCCGCGCGCGCCGCTGCGCGAGCGGCGGAGAAGCGGGCTTGCCGGGAGTGCCGCGGGGTAGCACACTCCGCCTTCGGAGCCGGGATCCTTGGCACACGAGCGGCCGGGCTGGGACGAGTACTACATGGGCATCGCGCGCGCGGTGTCGACGCGCTCGAATTGCCTGCGCCGGCGGGTCGGCGCGCTGATCGTGGTGCAGAACGCGATCATCGCGGCCGGCTACAACGGCACGCCGATGGGCGTACAGAACTGCTGCGACGGCGGCTGCCCGCGCTGCGCCTCGGACGCGCCGCCGGGCGCCGGCTACGACACCTGCGTCTGCGTCCACGCGGAGCAGAACGCGATCGTGCTCGCCGCCCGTCACGGCAACGCCACGAACGGCGGCGCTCTCTACGCCACCTTGCGGCCCTGCTTCGGCTGCGCCAAGGAGGCGATCCAGGCGGGCATCCGGGAGGTCGTGTTCGACGAGCCGTACGAGTACGGCGAGGGCCTCGAGCAGGCCTACCGCCGGCTGATCGCCGAGTCGGGCATTAGGCTGCGCCAGCTCGGACCGCGCTGACGTCGACCCCCGGTCTAAGATAGCGGCCTGCATGCACCTTCAGCGGACGGCCGGCGTTCTGCTCGCGCTGGCCGTGTGCCCGGGGCTCGGCGCGCCGGCGGCCCCGCGCGCGGGGGACCGCCCCGCGCCGGGCGACGTGTTCGAGCTGGCGCACCCGGCCGTGCGCGTCTTCTCCGACCGCGACGGGCTGCCCCAGAACACGGTGCACGCGATCGACCGCGACGCGCGCGGCTACGTCTGGGTGGGCACGCAGGACGGCGCGGCGCGCTTCAACGGCCGCGACTGGACCGTCTTCGACATGCCCGACCGCGAGGTCTCGAACTACGTCCGCGCGCTCGTGGCCGCGCGCGACGGCAGCGTCTGGTTCGGCCGCGAGGGCGGCGGGGCCGTGCGGCTGAAGGACGGGCGCTTCAGCGTGTTCGGCCGCGACTCGGGCCTGCCGGCCGGGCGCGTGAACGAGCTGCTGCAGGCGCGGGACGGCACGCTCTGGGCTGCCACGCCGGGCGGTGCGGCGCGCTTCGACGGCACGCGCTTCGTCCCGGTGAGAGACGGGCTGCGCGACGGCCGGCTCTGGGTGCTGCAGCAGATCGAGGACGACTCGGGCCAGCTGCGGCTGCTCGCCGGCGGCGAGGGCGGCCTGGCCGTCCTGGACGGCGCACGCTGGAAGCCGATCGACCTCGGGGGCGGCGACAGCGGCAGCGTCAACTCGATCGTCGAGAGCGCGACCCCCCCGCCGCGCACCGTCTGGATCGGCACCTACGGCCAGGGCGTGATCGCCGCGAGCGGCTGGCTGGGCGGCCGTGTCGAACGCATGACGCGCTTCGGCCCTGCCCAGGGCCTCGGCAGCCGCCTCGTCACCAACCTCGCCCTCACCCGCACGCGCTCGGGCTCCCAGCAGCTCTGGGCGAGCACGCGGGACGCGGGGCTGTTCCGCCTGGCCGCGGATCGCTTCGTGCGGGTCCCGCTCGGGGCCTCGATCACCGAGATCTACTCCCTGCACGCCGGAGGCGACGACGACCCCGGCGCGCTGTGGGTCGGCACCCGCACCTCGGGGCTGCTGCGGCTCGAGGCCGCTTCGTGGGTCGCCCTGGACCGCTCGTCCGGGCTCCCCAGCGACCAGGTGCTCGGCTTCCTCGAGACGCAGGACGGGGACGGCTCGCCGATCTACTGGATCGGCACCGCCAACGGCCTGGCCGTGATCCGGGGCGGCCGGCTGAGGGTCGAGGGCGCGGCCGAAGGCCTGCCCGGCCCGCAGGTGCTGGCGCTGGCCGAGCTGCTCGAGCGCGGGCGGCCGCCGCAGATCTGGGCCTCGGTCGTCGGGCTGGGGCTGGTGCGCCGCGTCGGCGAGCGCTGGCAGCGCGTCGACGCGCGGCCGGCGTTCAGGGCCGACCACGGCACGCTGCTGCTGGCGACGAACACGCCGGGCGGCGCCGCCGTGCTCTGGGTCGCGACCGAGCGCAGCGGCCTCGCGCGCATGGAGCGTGGACGCTGGACCGTGCTCACGAGCAGGGACGGCCTGCCCTCGAACCACATCGTCTCGCTGCTCGAGACCGAGGCCGGCGGCCGGCGCAGCCTGTGGGTCGGCACGCGCGGCGGCGGCATCGCCGAGGTCGTCGACGGCCGCGTGGTGGCCTCCTGGAAGCGCGGCTCCGGGCTGCCGAACGACGACGCGATGTCGCTGGCGGAGGTCGCGCTGCCCGGCGGCCGGCGCGAGGTGTGGGCCGGAACGCGCGCGGGCGTCGTGCGGCGCAGCGTCGCGAAGGGCGGCGCCTGGACGCGCCTGACGTCGGTCGCCGGCCCGCCGCTGTCGGACGAGACGGTGCGCTCGATCGGCCAGGACCGCCTGGGCCGGATCTACCTCGGGACGCAGCGGGGGGTCGTGCGCCTGAGCGCGCGCGCCGCCCCGGCCGGCAAGGCCGAGTTCGACGCCGAGGTGTTCGGGCCGGCCGACGGCCTGCCGAGCGCCAGCGCGAACTGGGGACAGCTGCGCGACTCGCGCGGCCGCATCTGGATCGCCACGGCCGGTGGCGTGGCGCTCTTCGACCCCGCGCGCGAGGCCACCTTCAAGGCGCCGCCGGCGCCCCTGGTGATCGAGAGCGCGCTGGCGACCACGACCGGCCGCGCGCTCGTTCCCGGCGGCTCGCTCGCGCCGAACGAGCGCGACCTGACCTTCGAGTACGCGCTGCTCACGGCGCGGCGCGCGGGAGCCGTGCGCTACCGCAGCCAGCTGCTCGGCTACGACGCCGTGCCCTCGCCGTGGACGGACCAGCACCAGAAGAGCTACACGAACTTGCCGGCCGGGCGCTACCTCTTCCGCGTGGAGGCACGCGAGGCCTCGGGCATCGAGTCGGCGCCGGCCGAGATCGCGTTCACTCTGCGCGCGAGCCCCTGGCTGCGGCCCTGGGCGCTCGCCCTGGAGGCGCTCGCCGGTCTCGCGGCGATCGCGCTGCTGGTGCGCGCCCGCGAGGGAGCGCTGCGCCGGCGCGCCGCGCGCCTGGAGTCCCTGGTGACCGAGCGCACGCGCCAGCTCTCGGAGGCGAACGCGCAGCTCGCGGAGTTGAGCGTCACCGATCCCCTCACCGGGCTCGCGAACCGGCGCCACCTCGAGTCGTACTCCGAGGAGGAGTGGCGCCGCAGCGCCCGGCGGGGCGAGGGCCTGGCGTTCGTCATGCTCGACGTCGACCACTTCAAGTACTACAACGACGCGCTCGGCCACCTCGCGGGCGACGAGTGCCTGATCCGGATCGCCTCGGCCCTCAAGAGGCTGGCCCAGCGGCCCACCGACCTCGTGTCGCGCTACGGCGGCGAGGAGTTCGCCTGCCTGCTCGCCGGGCTGGGCCGCGAGCAGGCGCTCGCGCACGCCGAGCGGCTGCGGGCCGCGGTGGAGGGCCTCGACCTGCCGCACCCGGAGTCCTCCGTCGGCCCGCGCGTGACGATCAGCCTGGGCGTCGCGTGGACGAAGCCGCAGGCCTCGGGCGACTGGCGGGCGACGCTCGCCGCAGCGGACGCGGCGCTCTACCGGGCGAAGGCCAACGGCCGCAATCGTGCGGAGCTGGCTCCGGCGGGCCTGGGCGCCGAAGCGGCGGGCCAGTTCCTGCGCTCGCTGTAGGCTCGCGACCGGCGGCCCGCGCGGGCCCCGATCAGCCCTGCGTCGCCCAGCCGTGCGCCGGCATGGCGCTCGCGAGCCCGGGCGGGTCGACGAGCGGCCGCGGCGGCGGAAACGGCGCGGTCGCCGTCACCGTGAGCACGAACGAGCCGAAGCGCTGCCACCAGCCGGAGAACGTGGCGCCCTCGACGGCACGCACGCTCATCGGCGACCAGCCGTCGACGGCAGGCCCCGGCGGAAACGACACCTCGACGCTGCGCGTGTCCCGCCGCAGCCCGGTGCGCAGGACCTTGAGCGCCGACTCCTTGCCGCACCAGACGAGGTTGGCCGCGAGATCGCGCGCCTCGCCTCTCGGCTCGGCCACGACCAGCGCCCGCTCGGACGGCGTCAGGTAGTCCTCGACGAAGCCGTCGCTGCGCGGCTCGACCAGCTCGAGGTCGCAGCCGAGCGCCGTGCCGGGCGGACCGACCAGGCACACGGCCTGGTCGGCGCGATCCGTCATCGTGACGTAGAGCGGGGCGTGGAGGCCGTCCACGAGCGGCAGAGGGGCGCCATCGGGCGCACGGTCGATCACGATGCGCCGGAGCCCGTCGAGGGACACGTCGAGCCCGAGGTGGCGCGCGATCGCCGACTTCGCAGTCCAGCGGCCGAGGCGGAACTCGGTGCGTCGCTTCGGGAAGCGCAGGCCTGCGACGTAGGCGGCCTCGGCCGGCGAGAGCCAGGCGTCGTGGGCCGGCGCGTCGGACATCCCCTGCGACAGCCAGCGCAGCGGTGAGGCAGGATCCCCCATGGCCGGATTGTATTTAAGATAGCGGACGTGAACGCACTCGCGCCCTGGCTCGGGGTCGCCCGAGCGCCGTTCCTGGCCCTGCCCGTCACGCTCGTCGCGGCCGGCGCCGCGGCCGCGGCGCACGACGGCGCCTTCGGCTGGGTGCCGACCGCGCTGGCCCTCGCCGGCCTGCTGCTGCTGCACGCCGCCGTCAACGCGCTGAACGAGGCGAGCGACATGACGAGCGGCATCGACCTGCAGACGACGCGCACACCCTTCTCCGGCGGCAGCGGCACGCTGCCGGCGGGGTTGCTGTCCGTGCGCGCCACACGCGCCTTCGCCTACTCCTGCGCGCTCGTCGGGGGCCTGATCGGCGGCTGGTTCGTCTTGCGCCTCGGCTCCGGCTTCGCCTTGCTGATGGCCGCCGGCGCCGCGGCCGTGCTCTTCTACTCGGACGTCTTCGCCCGCATCGGCCTGGGCGAGATCGTCGCCGGTCTCGGCCTCGGCGCGCTGCCCGTGTGGGGCGCGGCGTGGGTGCAGGGCAGGCCGCCGGGCGCGGCCGCGCTGTGGGCCGGTGTTCCCGCGTTCTTCATGACCTTCGACCTGCTGCTGCTCAACGAGTTCCCCGACGAGCAAGCCGACCGCGCCGGGGGCAGGAAGAACATCGTGCTGCTGCTCGGGCGCAGGGGCGCGGCGCTCGTCTACGCCTCCGCCGCCGCGCTGACGCCGGCTTCGATCGTGGCGGCGGTCGCGCTCGGTGCGCTGCCCTGGCCCGCGCTCGCGGCGGTGCTGCCCTCGCTGCTCCTGGCCCGGCCGCTCGCTTGGGCGCTCGGCGACACGCGGCAGCCGGTGCCGCTGCCGGCGCTGGGCCGGAACGTCGTCTGGAACCTCGCCACCAACGCCGTGCTCGCGCTGGCGCTCGCCCTCACGCTGGCCCGGCGCTGAGCGTTCACACGAAAGGAGCTTCGTCATGTCCCTCTGCAAGCGCGCCGCCGTCGTGGCGCTCGCCGTCACGGCCGCCGTCCTCTCGGCCACCGCGCCCGCCGTCGCGGCCGACCCCGCCGTCCCACCCGGCTTCACGCCGCTGTGGAACGGCAAGGACCTCACGGGCTGGCACGTCAGCCAGACGAATCACCACGGCATCAGCAATGGCTGGAGCGTGAAGGACGGCGTGCTGCTCGCCACGCAGGACCGCCCGGGCAACGGCGGGATCCTGCTCACCGACCGCAAGTACCGGAACTTCGAGATCTCGCTCGAGGTCAACCCCGACTGGGGCTGCGACGGCGGGCTGTTCCTGCGCAGCGACGAGGCGGGCAACGCCTACCAGGTGATGATCGACTACCTGGAGGGCGGCAGCGTCGGCGGGATCTACGGCGAGGGGCTCGAGGGCGTGAAGACACTGTCGACGCCCGAGTACACGAAGCTGTGGAAGAAGGGCGAATGGAATCGCCTCAGGGCGCGCATCGAGGGCGACGTGCCGCACATCCGCGTGTGGCTGAACGACTCCCTGCTCGCCGACTGGACCGACACGGCCAACCACGCGAAGGGCGGCGCGACCGAGGGCATGATCGCGCTGCAGATGCACTTCTCGAACAAGCAGACGCCGCGCTGGAAGCAGGGCGGCTACCACCGCTTCCGGAACGTAGCCATCAAGGAGCTCTGAACAGGCAGTCTGCAGCGACGAAGGGCCCTGCGACGGCCCGGGGAGGCACGGCGTGCGCACCACGATCCTCTGCTCCATGCTCCTGGCCGGCGGCCTCCTGGCTCCCGCCTCGACCCGCGCTTCGGACGAGCGGCAGCTCCCGCTGCGCGACTTCAAGCCGCGGACGATGCTGCGCGCGAGCGCGCACGAGGTGGCCCGCGCCGCGTTCCCTGCGATCGACGTCCACAATCACGTGGACGACAAGGGCGGCGAGCGGGTGCCGGTCGCCGAGCTCATCGCCCGGATGGAACGCCTGAACCTCAAGCGGCTGGTGATCCTCACGGGCGGCTGGGGGGAGGCGCTGCAGCAGGTGCTCGACCGGACGGTCACTCCCCACCCCGATCGCTTCACCGTGTTCACCGAGATCGACTGGAAGCGCGTGGACGAGCCGGGCTTCGGCGAGGCGATGGCGCGGCAGGTGAGAGACGCCGTCGCGCGCGGCGCGCGCGGGCTCAAGATCACGAAGGATCTCGGTCTCCACGTGCGTGACAGGAACGATCGCCTGGTCCCGGTCGACGACCCTCGCCTCGACCCGGTCTGGGCCGAGTGCGGCCGGCTGGGGATCCCCGTGGCGATCCACGTCTCGGACCCGGACGCCTTCTTCGAGCCGGTGGACGCGACGAACGAGCGCTGGGACGAGCTCGGCGAGTACCCGGAGTGGAGCTTCCACGGCCCGCGCTTCCCGAGGAAGCGCGAGATCCTCGACGCGCGCAACCGGGTGTTCGCGCGCCATCCGGAGACGACCTTCGTCGCGCTGCACGTCGCCAACCACCCGGAGGATCTCGACGAGGTGAGCGCCGTGCTCGACCGCTACCCGAACGTGGTCGTCGAGACCGGAGCCAGGCTGGCCGAGCTGGGCCGGCAGCCGCGCCGCACCCGCGAGTTCGTGCTCCGCTACCCCGAGCGCGTGCTGTTCGGGACGGACATGGCGCCCGCGGAGGGCATGTACCGCAACTGGTTCCGCTGGCTGGAGACGGCGGACGAATACTTCGACTACTGGAACTACCCGACCCAGGGGCGCTGGAAGGTCTACGGCATCGACCTGCCCCGCGACGTGCTGCAGAAGCTGTACGCGGGCAACGCCGAGCGGGTGCTCGGCGCGTTCAAGGGCGCGCCGCCGCGCTGAGCGCGCGTGGCCGACTCCCTGAGGCTGCTGCGGAGGAACCGCAACTACCGCTGGACCTGGCTGGGCCAGGTCGTGAGCGAGATCGGCGACCACTTCAACAACGTGGCGGTGCTGGCGCTGGTGATCGAGCGGACCGGCTCCGGGCTCGCGGTCAGCACGCTGATGATGGCGCGCGCGGTGCCGGCGGTGCTGGCGGGCCCGGCGGCGGGCGTCGCGCTCGACCGCTTCGACAGGCGCCGGATCATGATCACGAGCGACCTGGTGCGCGCGCTGGTGGCGCTCGCTTTCGTGCTGCCGGTGGTGCAGGCCGAGGGCTTCGTGCTCTACGCCTTGAGCGCGCTCCTGATGTTCGCCTCGCCGTTCTTCACCAGCGGCCGGGCGGCCATCCTGCCCACGATCGCCGCGCCGCGGGAGCTGCACACCGCCAACTCCCTCACCCAGAACACCCAGTCCGTCACGCTCACGCTGGGCACGATGTTCGCCGGCTTCGCCGTGGCGCAGCTCGGCTACGCCTGGGCCTTCGTGCTGAACGGGCTCTCGTTCCTGTTCTCCGCGGCGGCCATCTGGGCCCTGCGCTTCGAGGGCGGCTTCCGCCCCGGTGCGCGCGGTCCGGCGGGCGTGCTGCAGCCGCTGCGCGAGTACCGCGACGGCCTGCGCTACCTGGCGTCCGTGCCGCTGCTGCTCGGCATCGCCCTGATGTCGGTCGGCTGGGCTGCGGGCGGCGGCGCGGCGCAGATCCTGTTCGCGCTGTTCGGGGAGCAGGTGTTCCGGCGCGGCGCCGCCGGGATCGGGACCATCTGGGGCTTCGCCGGCGTTGGGCTGCTGGCGGGGGGCATGATCGGGCACGTGCTGGGCCCGCGCCTCGGCTACCGCGGCTACAAGCGCACGGTCGCCGTCTCCTACCTCACGCACGGCGCGGCCTACGTCGCCTTCAGCCTCTCCGGCAGCTACGGCGCGGCGCTCGCCTGGATCGCCGCCTCGCGGGTCGGCATGGCCACCACCTCGATCCTGAACAACCTCCAGCTGCTACGCCACACGCCGGACGAGTACCGCGGCCGCGTCTTCTCCACGATCGAGTCGCTGCGCTGGTCGGTGATGATCGTCTCCTTCGCGCTGGCGGGCGTCGCCTCGCAGCGCGTCTCGCCGCGCTCGATCGGCGTCGTGGCCGGCCTGCTCGGCGCGACGACGGGCGCGCTGTGGGCGCTGTTCGACCGGCTCGGCAAGCTGCCCGAGCCCCGCCACGGGCAGGGCTGAGCGAGGGCCGCCTACAGGTTCGCGCGCAGGAACGCGAGGGCCTCGCGGCGGCCCTCCGGCGTCTCCTGGTGCGCGACGTCGTAGCGCAGCAGCTTCCAGCGCTCGGGATGGCCGGCCTCCGCGTAGACGGCCGTCAGCTCGCGGTCGATGATGTCGAGGCCCGCGACCGGGGTCAGCGCGTCGCGCAGGCCCGCGAGCCCCAGGTGCGCGCGGGGCGCGATCAGCGCGTTGACGTCCGAGGCCGTGAAGTGCTTGAGCAGCCCGGGCACGTAGTAGTAGATGCCGTGGCCCTTGAGCCCCTTGGCGGCGAGCAGCGCGTGGTACTCGGTGAGGCAGCAGATGTCGACCGTGGCCTTCACGCGCACGTCGAGCGCCGCCAGCCACTGCGCCATCGTGCTGCCCATCGACATGCCCAGCGTCCCGATGCGCGAGGCGTCGACGTCGGCGCGCGCCGCGAGCCAGTCGAGCGCGCGCAGCGAGTCGTAGACCATCATCCCCCACAGCACGCGGCCCTGCCACAGCATCGCCTTCACCGTCTCCAGCTCGGTCTCGTGGGCCCGCTCGCCGAAGCACCAGTGGTCGATGCACAGGGCGATCCAGCCCTCGTCGGTCAGCGCCTTCGCGTACGGCGTCGGCTGCAGGTAGGGCGCGCCCTCGAGGATCTCCCGCTTGCCGACCTGGTAGCGGCCCCCGTGCGAGTGGTCGAACACGATCGCCGGCGCGGCGTGGACGGGGTTCTTCGGACGCGCGAGCAGCGCGGGCACCGGCTCGAGCCCGTTGAGATCGAGCAGCCAGGACTCGAGAGAGTAGCCGTCCTGCTCCGTCTCCCCGCGCTTCTCGGCCTTGATGGGCCGCTGGCGATCGGGCAGGTCGCCGAGCAGGGCATAAAGCTCGGCGCGACGCGCCGGCTCGTCCCGGTAGAGCCTGCCCGTGGCCGGCGGGATCGGCAGCTCGGCCCGCGCCGGGACCGACCCCGCCACCGCCAGTCCGCCGACGCCGGTGGCGGTGGCCTTCAGGAACGATCGACGTTCGAGCTTCGCCATCGCTGACCTCCCGGGTTCGCGCAGACTGGCCGATCCTGTGCGCAAGGGCCGCCCTGCGTCAACGGACAGGCGCCCGGCTGCCGCCGGCCGTTGGCAACGGCCCGGGCCCGGCCGCGTCAGCAGCGGGCCGCGTCAGTGGCCGGCCGGCTCCAGCCGCACCGTGCGCCCGCTGCGCGCCGACTCGCGCGCCGCGTCCAGGATCTCCATGACGACGAGGTTCAGCTCGAGAGCCGAGAGGTCGGACGGCGCCGGCCGGAGCCTGCCGCGGACGACGGCCGTCAGGTAGGCGAGCGGGTCGTCCTCCGGCGGCGGCGGCGGAGCGGCCGAGGTCTCCTGCTCCGGCCCCGCGCCGATCCGCGTGCGCAGGCGCTGGCCGTCGAGCGCATCGGCATACCCGCGCTCGCCGTACACCTGCGCGTCCTTGCGGCCGAACGGCCAGTTCCACGAGGCCTGGATGATTCCCTGGGCCGCCGGGTAGGCGAGCACGATCGTGGCCTCGTCGTCGACGCGCGGGTACAGCTTCGGCTGCAGCTGCTGCGTCACGGCCGTGACGCTCAGCGGGCGCGCGCCCTGCATCAGCCACGTCATCAGGTCGGCGCCGTAGCAGCCGAAATCCATCAGCGCGCCGCCGCCGTTGCGGTCCGGGTCGAGCAGCCAGTCCAGGAACTCGGGGGGCACGCCGATCGCGACCGGGCCCGCGTGGCCGTCGTGGACCACCAGCTTGCGGATGGCGCCGAGCGCGCCCTCGCGCACGGCCAGCTCGAAGAGCCGCCGGTTGCTGCCGTACCACGTCGTCTCGTAGTTCGTGAGCACCTGGATGTTGTTGCCGCGCGCGAGCTCGGCCATCCGCCGGGCGTCCGAGCCGGACACCGCGAGCGGCTTCTCGACCATCACGTGGACGTGCCGGGGCGCGCACGCCTCGACCACCGCCAGGTGCTCGCGCGTCGAGCCGAACGCGGCGACCGCCTCCGGCCGCGCGCGCTCGAGCATGGTCCCGAGGTCGTCATAGAAGAGCCCGGCCGGCAAGCCGTAGCGCTCGGCGCAGCGACGCGAGAGGGCCCGGTCGGGCTCGGCGATGCCGACGATCTCCACGCCGCCCATGTCCTTGCGCCCGAGCAGCCCGTGCACGTGCCCGTGCGTCAGGCCCGCGATCCCCAGACGCAGCGGCCGCACGGTCCCCGGCAACTCGCCTGCGTACGTCACGGCCGCCGCAGCTGCCAGCACGAGGGCCAGGAGCGACGCGCCGCGGACGGCCAGCATGCGCCCCTCAGCCCGCCGCCGGCGCTGCGCCAGGCCGGTGAAGGAAGAAGCGATCGAGCACGACGTGCCGCGTGAGCCAGCTGGAGCCGAGCAGCGCCCGGCCGGCGAGCGCGCGCAGGGGCCCGGGAAGGCTCCACTCGGGGCGCGGTCCGATGCGTGTGGCGAGCCGCTGGGGGTAGGACTCGAGCGCTCCGCTGGCGCCACCGGCGGCCTCGAGAACCACCTCGGCGGCGACCTGGCCCGAGAGCACCGCCGGCAGGATCCCTTCGCCGCTCGCCGCGTGCGCGAGGCCCGCCGCGTCGCCCGCCAGCAAGACACCGTCGCCCGCGACCCGGGCCGGCGTCCCCTCTCGCAGGCGGTAGGCGTGCCCGCGCAGGGGCGTCGGCAGGTCCAGCGGGATGCGCCCCGTGTGCTTCAGCCAGGCGAGGTACGCGCGCACCTCGCTCGCGAGCGACGGCGAGTCGCGGCGCCCCAGGCCGACGTTCAGGAAATCGCCCTTGCGGAAGCACCAGCCGTACCCCGTGAGGTCGTCCGTGAAGTCCAGCTCCGGACGGTCCGCGGCGACAGGGCATACCGACGCCTGGAGCGGCGTGAGACGGATCTCCATCTCCTGTGCCACGACCACACCGCGCGAGCGACCCGGACCCTTCAGCTCTCGTGCCACAGGGCAGAAGTGCCCGCCGGCGCCGACCAGGAACGGGGCCGTGAACGCGTCGTTCACCAGCCAGCGTCCGTGGCCGCGCCGCAGCGACGCGACGCTCTGCACGCACACGCGCGCCCCGGACCCCTGCAGCAGGAACGTGTCGAACTCGCGCCGCAGGATGCCGAAGCTCACCGTCTCGCCGTAGTCCACCTCGCGCGACCCGCCGCCGATCGATCCCACGCGAAAGCGGCGGATCGGCTGCAGGGTGCGCGCCGCGGCGTAGGCGGCGGGCTCGAGGCCGGTCGCCTGCACCACCTCGGGCGTGATCCAGCCGGCGCAGGGCTTGTCGCGCGGAAAGCGGGCGCGGTCGAGCACGATCACGTCGAGGCCGGCCTGCACCAGGCGTGCGGCGCAGGACGAGCCGGCGGGGCCGCCGCCCACGACCAGCACGTCAGCGCGCTGCATCGGCGGAGCCGCCGTAGAGAGAGGCGCGCGTCCAGGGCAGCGAGGGATCGCCGCGCCGCGCGAACGTGACCTGGAACAGCTCCAGCCAGTCCGTCGAGAAGGCGGCCTGGGAGCCGGCGAGGTAGAGGCGCCAGGCTCGCCGGAAGCGCGGGTCGAAGGCCACCCGGCCCTCGCTGACGGCCCGCTCGAAGCGCCGGCGCCAGTGGTCGAGCGTCAGGGCGTAATGCCGGCGCAGGTTCTCGACGTCGCTGACGACGAGGCGCGCGGGGCGGAGCACGTGCCGGAACACCTGGTCGAGCGTCGGCGGGTAGGCGCCGGGGAAGATGCGCCGGCGGATCCAGGCGTTGAGCGGCCGCGGCGAGTCGCGGCCGATGAAGTGCAGCAGCCCGCGGCCTCGCTGCGGGTCGAGGCAGCGGTCGATCACGGCGGCGAGGTCACCGAAGGCGCGCAGGCCGACGTGCTCGAGCATGCCCACGGAGACGAACGCGTCGAAGCGGCCTTCCAGCTGGCGGTAGTCGGCCTCGAGGAACTCGACCCTGTCCGCGAGCCCCTGCTCGACCGCGCGCGCCCGCGCCCACGCCACCTGCTCGTGCGAGAGGTTGCAGGCCGTCACGCGGGCGCCGTAGCGGGCGGCCATGTGCAGCGCGAGCGCACCCCAGCCGCAGCCGGCCTCGACCACCCTCTCGCCGGGGCGCAGCGCCAGCTTGCGGCAGACGAGGTCCAGCTTCGCGACCTGCGCCTCCTCGAGCCCCTGCTCGGGAGTCTCGAAGTACGCGCAGGTGTAGACGAGCGCCCGGTCGAGCCACTGCGCGTAGAAGTCGTTGCCGAGGTCGTAGTGGCGATGCACGTTCGACCGCGAGCGGCCCGGCGTGTGCCGGACCAGCAGGCTGAGCCAGGGGAGAGCGCCCGCGCGGCGCGAGTCGCCGGCCTCGTACGCCGCCTCGAGCGCCGCCACCAGGTCGCCCTCGATCTCGATCCGGCCGTCGGCGTAGGCGTCCCCGAAGTGGACCTCGGGGTCGACCAGCAGCCCGAGCAGCGCACGGCGGTCGGCGAAGCGGACGGTGGCGACCGCGTCCGCCGAGCCGGCGGTCACGCGCCCGAGCGCGTAGCGCAGCCGCGGCGACCCGATGCGCCGCACCAGCCGCGTCAGCAGCCAGCCGTCCAGGCCTCCAGCCGTGGGCGGGTTCCCGAGGGAAGACGGAAGCGGACGAACCGACGACATGGCCGCTCCTCTGATGAAGGTATGCCCAAGTCTATCCCAAGGGCGCGGGCGGCCGCGAGCGGGATTGCGGGGCACGCTTATACTTGGGTCCGCGCGGAGGTCGCCGTGCCCATCAGCTTCGGGGGAAAGCCAAAGGAAGACGACGTCGTCTCCTTGATCGCGGCGAAGAAGTACGCCCGCGCGATCGAGGTCCTGAAGGCCCAGCTGCGGAAGAAGGGGGCCAACCCCAGCCTGCGCATGCAGCTGGCGGACGTGCTGATGCTGGCCGACAAGAGGAACGAGGCGATCTCGCTGCTGCTGCCGCTCGCCGACCAGTACGCGAACGAGGGATTCGCGGCGAAGGCCGTGTCCGTCCTGAAGAAGGTGCAGAAGATCGACCCCGGGCGCCGCGACGTCGACGCGCGCCTCGCGCGGCTGATCGAGGAGAAGCAGCGCGAGGCCGTCGTGCTGCCGGCCGTGGGTGCCCTCGGCCCCTTCGGGGAAGCGGCGGCAGCCGACGCAGGCCGCGACGGTGGCGACGTGCTCGAGATCGGGTTCTCGATGGCGCCGATCTCCGTCTCGGCGCCCCAGCCTTCACCCCCGCCCACAGCGGAGCCGGTACCGATGCTCGCGGCGGAGCCGCTCCCCGTTCTCGAGGCGGAGCCTGCCCCGCCTACCGTCGTCGAGCCGCTGCCGGCCCTCGAGCTGGCGCCCGCGGCCTTGCCCGTGGTCGAGCCGGAGCTCGCGCCCGTGATGGAGGCCGAACCGGTGGCTCCCCTGGAGGCGGAGTCTCTTCCGGAGATCGAGGCCGAGCCCCTGCCGGCCGTGGCGGCCGCTCCGGGCGAGGAGGGCGGGATCGAGGACTACGACCTGCTGTACGCGGGCGAGGGCGACGAGGAGGAGGCTCCGCTGGCCGCCGAATGGGTCGAAGAGGAGCCCGCCCAGGCGATGTCGGCCGGGCAGTTCGCCGACGAGCTGATGTCGCTCGTCGACGACGTGTTCCAGGAATCGAAAGCGGCCGCGCCGGCTCCCGTGGCCGATGCGCCGGCCGCCGGCGCCGCAGCGGCCCGCCCGGGGACCCAGATCGTCGTCAGCCCCCTCTTCCGCGACTTCTCGGTGGACGAGATGGTGGCGGTGATCGAGGGCCTGAAGCTCCTGAGCTTCGAGCGCGGAGACGTCATCCTCAGGCAGGGCCAGCCGGGCGCGAGCCTGTACATGCTCACCTCCGGCAGCGTGCGGGCCTTCAGGAAGGACGCGGCGAGCGGCAAGCAGGTGCCGATCGGCGACCTGAATGAGGGCGCGTTCTTCGGCGAGATGTCGGTCCTGACCGGCGCCCCGCGCGCCGCCAGCGTCGTCGCGCTCACGCGCTGCGAGCTGCTCGAGCTGGACCGCCCCACGCTCGACGGGATCACGGCCACGCACCCCCGCGTGTGGGACGTGCTGCGCGAGTTCGCCGCGCAGCGCTCGGCCGCGCTCGTCTCCCGGATGGCCCGCTAGCCCCGGGGTGGTCGGCGGCGCGGACAGGCTGCCGCTTCCTGGTCACCTCCGCGGCTGACCGGTGTCTCGCATGGTCGAGTCCGTCGTGACGCTGAAGCGGCGCGGGTTCGTGTAGCGGGCGCGGCCCTGGATCGTGCCGTCGAAGCCCTCCATGTCGTCGCGCATGGCGTAGGGCACGTTGTCGGAGCGCTCGTACATCTCCTCGGGCACCCACAGGCCGAGAGCGGGCTCCGGCCGGTACTGCACGTCGATCGAGCTCAGCATGTCGCGCAGCTGGGGGTTGGTGCCGCGGCTGAAGCTGGTCTCGCTGCGCAGGACGCGACCCGTGCCAACCTCCACCCAGAAGCGGGCCTCCGCCGGGAGGTCGCCGCCGTCCGCGCGCACCAGCGTCGGCCGTGCCGTCTCGACGGCGTGCAGCTCGATCCCGTCGTGCGCGAAGAAGCGCCGCGTTCCCCTCCTGTCCCAGCGGAAGCGCCACTGCTGCGTCGGGTGCAGGAAGGACAGGGCGAGCGTCGGCACGTTCACCGTGCGGTAGAGCGGGCCGAGGTTGTAGCGGGCGCTCTCGCGCAGGATCGCGTTCGCGCGCTCGAGCGAGGCCTCGCTCGTCCTCGCGAAGATCGCCTCCAGCCGCGCGTCGCGGTCTCGCACCTTCTGGCCGTCGACCTCGTAGACGTCGCGGAACGTGGCCCACGGCAAGTCCCCCGGCACGGTCACGAACACGAGGTCGGAGCGCAGGGTCCGCACCTTCGACCCCGCCCACTGGCGGTAGACCTCCTCCGCAACCACGTTTCGGAACGACTGCTGGAACTCGGCTACGTACCGTCCCGCCTTCTCGAGCAGGGACAGCACGTCGGCGGCCGCTTCGATCGGCCGACGAGCCGCCGCGAGCGGAGCCCGCGGCCCCTCGGACGCCGCCGTCGAACTCCCACCGGCCGCGGTGCCAGGAGCGGGAGCGATCGTGAACGACGTGCCTTCCATCGCCTCGGCGGCGCCCTGCCGTGCACGGGCCAGCACCTCGTAGCTGCCGGGGCCGTAGCTCGAGATCGGGAGCGCGCCGATGAGCGCGATCCGGCCGCCCGCGTCCGGCGCCGGCAGGTCAGGCCGGACCCGCGCGAGCGTCTGGCCCTCGTGCCGGAGCTCCAGCTCCAGCTCGGTCGGCTCGGCCGTCGCAGCCGGATGCAGGCTGAGAAAGACCGAGGCGCTGGGCGTTCCCTGCGGCAGCGGCACCCCGAGGAGCGGCGCGGCGCGCAGGCGTCCCGCCCGCAGAGGATCGTCCGCCTCGCTGCTTTCGGCGCCGACAGCTTCCGGAAGCTCTTCCGTCCGCACGACGACCACGCTGCCGATCGCGACGCCCGAGCCAGGGCTCGGTATCTCGAACGCCGACCGGCGAGCCCCGACGCGACCGCTCGCGCGGTCGAGCACCGCCGTCTCGAGCGTGTAGCGCCCCGGGGCGAGCCTCAGGGGCCGACGCACCACGAGCGCTCCCTGCTGCGCGGTGCTCGCCTCGGCGAGCGGCCCCTCGAGCGGAGCATCGTGAGACAGGCGCGCGACCAGCTCGTCCTTCGCGTCCTTGACGAGGCCGAGCAGCTCGACGTGCGCCCGCCACAGTCCCGCCGCCTCGTCGCGCTCGATCGTCACGGCCGAGAGCGGCATCCTGACCAGCAGCACGGCCTCGGCTGAAGGCTCCGCGTCCACGACGCGAAGGACCGCCGAACGCTGCTCCACGTCGCGCGGCAGCGGCGAGCTGGCGAGGGCCGCTACCAGCGGCAGCT
The DNA here is from genome assembly GCA_963831755.1 of uncultured Acidobacteriota bacterium. Classification (GTDB taxonomy): domain Bacteria; phylum Acidobacteriota; class Vicinamibacteria; order Fen-336; family Fen-336; genus DATBSL01. The sequence goes on along the minus strand of CAWHRC010000022.1, from coordinate 24,119 downwards.
CGGACGGCCTCACGATCGGCGCGCCCGGCGGGAAGGCGAAGTAGCCTTTCCGGGTCCGCACCGTCACCCCGGAGCGCGCGACCTTCACCTCGATCCCACGCCAGCGGCCGTCCGGCCGAGGGTCCGGCGGAACGTAGGCGATCTCGTAGAACGAGCGCAGGTCGGCGGCCACGCGGTCGAGCCCGGGCCGCAGGTCGTTCGTCTCGGCCACGAGGAAACCCCCGGTGCTCTCCGCGAGATCGCGCAGGACGCCCTGTCGGTTCAGGCGCAGCGCGTCTTGCGCAGCATCCACACCCTCGCCTGGCGTCGGGGCTGCCGCGGCCTCGCTCTGGCCCGTCGCCAACGCGAGGGCCAGCCGAGTCTCCTCGGATGGCGGCTTCACGCGCAGGCCGCGCGCGTCGAAGCTGTAGATCGAGACGTTCGCGCGGTTGGCGAAGCTGACCGTCGTGCGGAACACGTCCTCCACCGCCGGCGGGACGTCGAGGCCCTCGGAGAAGTAGAGGAGGGTCTTGCGGCCACCGACCAGCGCGAGGCCCCGTGCGATCGAGAGCAGCGGCTGGAGAGAGGCCTGGCCGCGCTGCTCGCGCGTGATCAGGTCGGAGAAGCGCAGCATCCGGGCCTGGGCCTGGAGCATCACGAGGTCGATGCCCTCGTGTGGCACGGAACCGACCGCGACCGTGCCCGCCCCGGCGACGCGATTGCCCAGGGCACGGGCCTGCAACGCCGTCACCAGGGCTTCCTCGGTCGCGCTGTCGTACTTGGGGTCGCGCGAAGCATCGTGCGCGCTCTCGCTGCCGGTGGTCGCGCGCTCGATCGCGGCGGGCAGGGCCTGAGGGTCACGAGTCAGCGGCTGCAGCACCTTCAGCCCCTGGCCGATCTTGTACACGGCGAACCAGGAGCCCTTGGGGAAGGGCCGTTTCAGCATGTCCGCTGCAGCCGCACGGGCACGTGGCCCGCCCTCCGGCCCGAGCTGGTCGAAGACGAGAAGAATCAGGCTGCCCGCGCTCTCGCTCGGCCCGGGCGTCACGGCCGGACTTGCGGCGTTGCCGTGAGCCGCCGATTCCGAAGGCGCGATCGGCCCCGGCGGGCCTTCCAGCTCGGCACGGACGAACCTGAAGGCGGAGACCGCGCACGGCTTCCCGTCCTCGAACACCTGCACTTCGTCGGCACGCAGGTCCGTCACGGGCCGACCGTCCCTGCCCCGGGCGACCAGGTCCAACAGCACGACCTCGGCCCCGGAAGGGAAGACGGGAGCGGCCGACGGACGGGCCTGGGCGTCGACGGCGCGGGTCGCGTCGGGCGGGAGGAAAGCGAGCAGAACGACGCTCGCCAGGACGGCGCTCATCCGGGAGTCATTCATGCTGGACCTCGCGCACGCGGGCGCTGCATTGCGGGCGGCTGCGATCCGTGGAGCATTCTACGTGCCTGCCTGGGGCAGGTCGTCCCGATCGGATCGAGCGCTTCGGGCCGCGCGAACACGTGTCGAGGACGGCCCGTCGCTTCTCGTGGGTGACAGGACCGACCTCGGCCGGGGACAGCCGCCCGGCCGGCTTGCCGTCGGCCGGCCCGCCCGCTATAAGCAGCCGATGACACCTCCGGGCATCGTGCTCGTCTCCGGGCCCCGCCTGCCGAGCGACGAGCTGCGCCGGCTCGTCAGCCTCTACTTCGAGGACATGGTCAAGTACGTCGTGGACGTCACCCGCGGCGTCGCCGCGGTGGGTGGCGAGATGCACGCGGACGCCGAGCAGGTCCTGCTGGAGGACGGAAGCGCACAGGCGGACCTGTGGGGGGCGAACTACTACCCGGGCCGCGGGCGCGAGCTGTGCGTCGAGTACACGGCCCTGATCAACATCAGGCCCGCACAGGGCAACCGCAGCATGGAGATCCAGGACCCGGCCACGCGCCAGCGCGTGCGCGAGCTGACGTTCGCGCTGATCGGCGAAGGCGAGCCGCTGGCGTGACGCAGCACGCGAGCCTGACGAAGGAGCGATGGGCGGCGTTCGATCGCGACCGGCAGGTCCTGATGATCGCCAACGAGATGAACCGCGCCTCGCGCCTGTTCGGGCCGGGCGACCGGCAGCGGCTGGCGAACGCCTACGAGCGCGTCCTGCGGCTGGCGGACCTGACCGTGGAGGTCCAGCCCTCGCGCTCGCTGCGCCGCGAGCTGCTGCGCTGGCGCGAGCTGGCCGGCGCGGTCTACCTCGAGCCCGACGAGGCCCTCCACCGCGCCCTGCTCCGCGCGTTGCTGCTGCTCACCCCTGCGAGCGCCAGGCAGCTCCCCTACCTGCTGCCGTGATGGGCGGGGTCAGGTCTTGAATCGACGCATGTTGCCCAGACGTCACAATACAAGACCTGACCCCGTCCTCAGCTCGCCTGCAGGATGGCGATCACCTCGGCGTTGCGCTTGCAGCGCGACACCTGCGCCGCCTGCAGCAGGGCGCGCACCGCAGCCGCGGCCTCGTCCTGTGTCGGCCGGGGCCGCTTGCCCTCGAAGTACTCGGTGATCCTTTCCCAGCTCCCGGCCGGCGGCTCGACACTGAGCGGATCGTTGTCGGTCCAGATCTTCTTCCACGGCCAGAAGCACCAGCCGAGCTCGTGGCGCCTGACGAGGGCCAGGGCGTCGCGATACCACTGGTTGTTGTTCTCGCCCGTCTCACCCAGCCACAGCGGGACGCGCCAGCGTTCGGCGAACGCCACGTACGGTGCGATCGAGGCCTCGTCGTTCGCGTTCCAGTACTTGTGGAAGCTGTAGACGAGGTCGTCGTCGAAGGGCGCGTCGAAGATCGAGAAGTCGCTCGCCCAGGTGTTGCCCTCGAGCACGATCACGTGCCGGCCGTCGGCGGCCCGCACGGCCCGCGCCAGCCGCTCGAAGAAGCGGGCGACGTCCACACCCGGCTGCCAGACGGGTTCGTTGAGCAGGTCGTAGCCGCCGATCACGGCCCCCCGGTCGCGGTAGCGCGCCGCGATCGCCTGCCACAGGGCCACCGTCGCGTCCTGGTTCGCCGGGTCGGCGTAGAGCCGCGCCGTCCCGTCGCCGTCGGAGATGTTGCCGGCGTTCTGCCCGCCCGGCGCGCAGTGCAGGTCGAGGAACAGCCACAGCCGATGACTCTCGCACCAGCCGACGACGCGGTCGAGGAACGCGAAGCCGTCCGGCCGCGCCGTGCCGCGCTCGGCGTCCCACAGCAGCGCGTAGTGCAGCGGCAGGCGCACCGAGTTGAAGCCCAGCGCGCGGATCTCGGCGAGGTCGGCCTCGCCGATCCACTGCTGGCGCCACTCCTCGAGCAGCCGCGGCCCCTCGGCGCCTGTGAGGTCCACGATCGCGCGGTCGATCTCGGAAGGGGCGTCGAGCGCCGTCCCCGGAAAGTGGAGGATGTAGCCCTCCTTCACCAGCCAGCCGCCCAGGTTGAGCCCGCGCAGGACGACCGTCTCGCCCGACTCGTTGACGATCCGGCGGCCCGAGGCGCGCAGCAGGGAGAAGGCCGGCTCGGCTGCGCTGGACGCGACGCCGGCCGGAGGATCTTCCCTGCCGCCGCACGCGACGAGAGCGGCGGCGGGAGGCAGGGCCAGCGCGGCGACGAGTGCCGTCGCCGGCGCCGCCCGCCTCATCGAGCGACCAGCACCACGACCGAGCGCGGGCCGGCCGCGTAGCTGCCGCCACCAGCGAGCGGGGCTTCGGCCCCTGGCTCGAGAGCGTCTTCGCCCGGCTCGCGGCCGGTGTCGACGAACCGCCGCCAGGCCTTGCCCGCCGGCAGCTTCGGCAGCTCGAACGTGCACGGCTCCCAGTGTGCGTTGGCGAAGACGTAGATCGGCTCGTCGCCGTCGGCGCCGGCGAGCTGCATCCCGAGCGCACGCGAGGCACCGTCCCAGTCGGGCCTGCCCAGCTTCACCCCGTGCCACGAGACCGCCGGCGTCGCCTCGTCCTCGAAGAACGTGCGCCGCCGCAGCGACGAATGAGCCTTGCGGAAGCGGATCAGGCGCGCGCTGAAGCGGAACAGCTCGCGGTTTCGCTCGAGCAGGGACCAGTCCAGCCAGGAGATGTCGTTGTCCTGGCAGTAGGCGTTGTTGTTGCCGCGCTGCGTGCGGCCGAGCTCGTCCCCGCCGAGGATCATCGGCACGCCCTGCGACAGCAGCAGCAGCGCCAGGAAGTTGCGCTGCTGCCTCTGGCGCAGCGCGACGACCTGCGGCTGGCGCGAGGGGCCCTCCTCGCCGCAGTTCCAGGAGAGGTTGTCGGCCTGGCCGTCCGTGTTGCCCTCGCCGTTCTCCCAGTTGTGCTTGTCGCCGTACGAGACGAGGTCGGCGAGCGTGAAGCCGTCGTGGCTGGTGACGAAGTTGATCGAGTGCCAGGGCGCGCGCGCAGAGCCGCGGTAGAGGTCGGGGCTGCCCGAGAGGCGCTGGGCGAGCAGCCGCGTCATGCCGGCGTCGCTCTTCAGGAAGCGGCGCAGGTCGTCGCGGAACTGCCCGTTCCACTCGGCCCAGCGGCCCTGGCCCGGGAAGCTGCCGACCTGGTAGAGGCCCGCCGCGTCCCAGGCCTCCGCGATCAGCTTCACGCCCGCCAGCACGGGGTCGGCCGCGCTCGCCTCGATCAGCGGCGGGTTGGGCAGCAGCTCGCCGTCGCGGCCGCGGCCGAGGATCGAGGCCAGGTCGAAGCGGAAGCCGTCGACGTGCATCTCCGTCACCCAGTAGCGCAGCGCCGCCAGGATCTGGAAGCGCATCACCGGGTGGTTGCAGTTCATGGTGTTGCCGCAGCCAGAGTAGTTCAGGTAGCGGCCGCTCTTCGGATCGAGCAGGTAGTAGGTCGGGTTGTCGAGCCCGCGCCAGCAGAAGGTCGCGCCGCGCTCGTCGCCCTCGCCCGAGTGGTTGAAGACCATGTCGAGGATCACCTCGATGCCCGCCTCGTGCAGGGCCTTCACCATCTCCTTGAACTCGTGCACGGGCCGCCCGGCCGCGCCGTCCCGCGCGTAGGAAGCCTTCGGCGCGAAGAACGAGACCGGCTGGTAGCCCCAGAAGTTGCGCAGCGGTTCGCCGCTCAGCAGGTTGCGCCGGGGGTTGTCGCACTCCTCGAACTCGGTCACCGGCATCAGCTCGACGGCCGTCACGCCCAGCTCCTTGAGATACGGGATCTTCTCGACCACCCCGCGGAAGGTGCCCGGGTGCAGGACGCCGGCGCTCGGGTGGCGCGTGAAGCCGCGCACGTGCATCTCGTAGATGACGGAGTCGGCCAGCGGGACGTTGAGCGGGTGCTCGTGGCCCCAGTCGAACTCCTCGTCGATCACGCGCGAGCGCAGGCGCTCCAGCCGGCCCTTCTCGGCCGCCACCTCGCCCCAGCGCTCGAGCCCGGCGACCGCCTTGCCGTAGGGGTCGATCAGCACCCGCGAGCGGTCGAAGCGCAGCAGCTCGGGCGCGGGGTTCGGCTCGCAGCCCACGCGGAAACCGTACTCGACACCGGGGTCGACGCCCGCCACGAACACGTGCCACACGTCGCCCGTCTTGTTGTAGCGGGCGTCGAGCGGCAGCTCGAGCGTGGGCTCTTCCTCCCCCGGCGCGAACAGCACGAGCGCCACGTCGGTCGCGTGCTTCGAGAACACCGAGAAGTTGACGCCGTCGCGCCGGACCTGGGCGCCGTACGGCAGGGGATGTCCGCGGCGGACGCTGAAGTCGCCCTGCACGATGCGGAACAGGCGGTCGCGGGCGGAGTCGACCGACTCGTTCATGCTCGGCGAGGATACGCGAAGGGCCGGGCCGACCGCCATCCGGCCGGCTGGGGACGATCGGCCTTCCTGCCGGCCTCAGCGAGCGGGTGCTATGCTGCCGGCCCATGAAGGGCATCCTCCTGGCGGGCGGCTCCGGCACCCGCCTGTACCCCATCACGCTCGGGATCTCCAAGCAGCTGATCCCCGTCTACGACAAGCCGATGGTGTACTACCCGCTCAGCACGCTGATGCTGGCCGGCATCCGCGAGATCCTGGTGATCACGACGCCGCACGAGCAGGACGGATTCCGGCGGCTGCTCGGCGACGGGTCGCAGTTCGGGATCCGGCTGTCGTACGCCGCGCAGCCCCGGCCCGAGGGCCTCGCCCAGGCCTTCGTCATCGGCCGCGAGTTTGTCGGCCGGGACGGCGCCGCCCTCGCCCTCGGCGACAACATCTTCTACGGCAACGAGCTCGCGCGGCTGCTCCAGCAGGCGGCCCGCCGCGAGCGCGGCGCGACGGTGTTCGCCTACCGGGTGCGCGACCCGCAGCGCTACGGGGTCGTCGAGCTGGGGCCCGGAGGCCGCGCCGTCAGCCTGGAGGAGAAGCCGGAGCGGCCCCGCTCGCCCTACGCGGTGACCGGCGTCTACTTCTACGATAACCGCGTGCTCGACGTGGCCGCCGCGCTGCGGCCCTCGCCGAGGGGCGAGCTGGAGATCACCGACGTCAACCTCGCCTACCTCGCGTGGGGCGAGCTGCAGGTGGAGCTGCTCGGGCGCGGGATGGCCTGGCTCGACACGGGCACGCACGAGGCGCTGCTGCAGGCGTCGACCTTCATCCAGGCGATCGAGGAGCGGCAGGACCTGAAGGTCGCCTGCCCCGAGGAGGTCGCGCTCAACATGGGCTACCTGACGCGCGAGGACGTGCGCCGCGTCGGCGAGCGGATGAGCCGGAACGAGTACGGCCAGTACCTGCTGCGGCTCGCCGAGGGCGCCTGACGCGCGCTACGGCGTCGGCTTGATCAGCCAGCGGCGCAGGCTCGCGCTCCACAGGTAGTCGAACCGCTTGTCGAACTCGTCCACCTGGGTGGCGCCGCCCGTGTCCTTGGTCTCGGCCCGGATGTGGAAGCGGATCAGCCCCGCCCAGGGACGGTCCTGATCGTTCGGCTGCGGGCTGACCGTCAGCTCGGTCACCGTCCAGGTCGCCTTGACGCGCAGGACGGGGTCGAGCTTCTCGCCCGTGGCCTTGAGGGCCTGCGCCTCCTGCCGGAGCAGCGAGGTCAGCTCCTCGCGGGACGGCCCTTGCGGCCCCTTGCGCAGGCAGCCCGCGGCGAGGACCAGGAGCGCCGGCGCCAGAAGGGCTGCCAGGGCCGTGTGCACCGTACGGCGGCACGAGTTCACGCTTCCTCCTCCGGGCGCGCTGGGGCGCCCGCCGTTCCCGACCGCGTGTCCGCTCAGCGCGTGAGCGTCACCTTGCGCAGGCCGCGAGGCGCCTCGGTAGAGAAGCCCTTCGCGCGCGTGACGTGATAGCAGAACAGCTGCGCCGCCACGATCGAGACCAGCGGCGTCGCCCACTCCGGCATCTCCGGCAGGCGCAGAGGCGTGTGGGCGAGCGCCAGCGCTTCGTCGCGGTCGGAGACGACCAGCAGGTCCACCCGCTGCTCCCCGACCAGCCGCGAGAGCAGCGCGTGAGTGTCGGCGAACACCGCGCCTCCCGGCGCGACCGCCAGCACGGGGAAGCCGCGATCCACCAGCGCCACCGGCCCGTGCTGGAAATCGGCCGACGAGTAGGGCTCGGCAATCACGTACGCGAGCTCCTTGAGCTTGAGCGCCCACTCGAAGGCGGTGGCGTAGTTGTAGCCGCGGCCGAGCACGACGCAGTGCTCCATGAAGCGGTAGCGCTCGGCGCTGCTGCCGATCCCGGCGTCCAGCCCGAGCACCTGCTCGACCAGGGCGGGGACCCGCATCAGCTCGGCCCAGCGCCCGTCGTCCTCGTCGAGCGCGGCCGAGAGCATGGCGACGGCGAGCAGCTGGGCGGTGTAGGTCTTGGTCGCGGCGACCGCCTCCTCGCGGCCGGCGCAGATGTCGATCACCGCGTCGGCCGCGCACGCGAGCGGCGAGGCGGGGTCGTTCACGATCGCGAGGCTGGGCGCGCCCTGGCGCCGGGCCTCGTCGAGCACGGCGACGATGTCGGGGGACTGGCCCGACTGCGAGATCGCCACGACCAGGGCGTGGCGCAGCCTGGGCGGACGGCGGTAGCTCGTGAAGAGCGACGGCGCGGCCAGCGCCACCGGCAGGCCGTTGCAGGCGCCCCACAGGTACTTCGCGTACAGCCCCGCGTTGTCGGACGTGCCACGGGCGGCGACGAAGACGAAGTCGATGTCCCGCCCGCGGAGCGAAGCGGCCAGCCGTCGCACCGGCGCCGCCTGCTGCTCGAGCAGCCGCGCGAGCGTCGCGGGCTGCTCGTGGATCTCCGCGCTCAGGCTCACGCGCACCACTGTAACGTAATCCGTCGGCGTCGCGCCCGCGTGGCCCCCCGTCAGCGGAGGTCCACCGCCACCACCTCGTGGGCGAGGATGGAGGGCACGCTGAGCTCCAGCCACTCGCCGGACTGCCGGAAGGGTGGTGTCGCTCCTGCCACGAGAAGATGCAGCGCCTTCGCAGGCAAGCCGTCCGGCAGGCGCAGGCGCACCCGCTGCTCGCCCACCGGGACGATCTCGCGCACGGGCCCCTTCATCATCATCGGGTTCGTCAAGTTCACCAGGTGCACGGTGAGCGAGTCGCTCTGCCGCCAGACCGTCACGTCGAGCACACCCGGGCCGGAGACCTCGACCGGCGCTTCCTCGTTCGTGGCCCAGACGACCGCGTTGCGCATCAGCTTCAGGTGGTCGACCGCCAGCACTTCCCAGAAGGTGCGGTCGAGGTCCCACGGGAAGTAGGCCACCCGGCCGGCGCCCGTCTGGCTCAGGAACACCTGCGGGATCTCCGTGCGGGGCTCGCGAACGTAGACCTTCTCCATCGGCAGGTCGGGATACGACGGGATGAGCGTGAGCGGCGGGTCCGGGAAGGGCCGTGTCGGCCTGACGTCGAGCTGCCATGCGCCGTGGATGATCCGCGGGGCGTCCTCGAGCCCCCGCAACAACGGGTGTCCGCCTGCGGCCTGGTGCTCCAGCCGGAGGTAGGAGTTGCGTACCGGTCCCGGCCGACGACCGACGAACGAGACGCCGAAGAGCTCCGCCAGGCCGAAGTCGCTGCGCGCGGCGCCCCACTCGTCGCGCAGCGAGGTCTCCGACGTGGCCACGAGGCCGCCGCCGCGGCTCACGAAGGCGCCGAGCTGGCCACACTGGCGGTCGGAGAGCGCCTCGACGTTGGGCAGGATCAGGGTCCTGAGCGGCTCGAGGTGCGCGGCGTCGAGCAGGCGGTCGTGGACCATCTCGAACGGGATGCGGGACTCGACGAGCGCCTGGTACCAGCCGAGGGCCGGGTCCTCGACCCGCTCCCGCACGCGATCGCCTCCGCAGTACCAGGCGGTCTGCTGGGAGTAGACGAGCCCCACCCGGGCCAGCGGCCGCTCGTTGCGCAGGTACCTCTCGGCCCCCTGGCACCAGTCGAAGACCTCCTCGACCGGGTGCAGCCAGCGCGGATCGTGCAGAACGCCCGCGAACTTCGTGAACCAAGGCCGCATGCCGTTGGCGATCAAGTCGGCGGTCCACAGGCGGATCTCGTCGGCGCTCTGCACCGAGTCCTTCCAGCGGTACGCCTCCTCGACGCCGACGCTGAAGAGACCGGCCACGGGCTTGCGGCCCATGGCGGCGCGGTACTCCTTGGCGTTCATGCCGATCGCCCAGGGCGCCATCAGCCCGTGGCGCGCCTGGCGGTCGGCGACCAGCATCGGCGCCCGCTCGCCGATCGTCTTCATGTCGAGCCGGCTGGTGGCTCCGCCGCCGGTGTTCGGAATGACACAGGAATCGGGGTTGATCCTGCGGACCTCGGACTCCCAGAGGCTCCACAGGGCGAAGAGGCGCTCTTCCCGCCACTGCCGGTAGTCGCGCTGCGCCGGATCCCGCGGATCGGTCGTCCGCGGCAGGTCGCGACCGGTGGCGGCGCGGAAGCCGCTCCGACAGTGCTCGCACCAGCACATGCCGGAGCCCTCCCAGCGGTTGACGAAGAGGCCGTCCACCCGGTAGCGGGCCATGATCTCCCGCTTCACCTCGGTCATGAACTCGAAGTTGTAGGGGCCCAGGCCGCAGGTGACCCACATCTCCGGCGAGGCCCAGTGGCGGCGCGGCCGGCCGTTCTCGTCCACCGCGATCCAGTCCGGGTGCGCCGCCTGCACGTCGTCGTACGTGGCGTGCGGGTCGGTGCGGGCGAGGACGACCATGCCGAGCCGCCGGCAGCCCGCGACCAGCTCGCCGAACACGTCACGGTCGCCCAGCCAGGCGCTGCGGTGGTGGAACGGGACCTGCGTGGGGTAGTAGGCCACACAGCCGCCGGCGCTCAGGCAGGCAGCGTCGCCGTGCGTGCGCCGGAAGTAGTCGAGCCAGAACGCGACGTCCAGATTGGGCGGGTCGTCCTCGACCAGCGTCAGCTGTGCCCAGCGCATCGGCCTGTCGATCCACGAGGGCGTGGCTGGCGGCCCATCGCCCCGCGCAACGCCCTCGACGGCCGGCGCGCCCCAGGTCAGGCGGCCGAGCGAGGCCGCGGCTCCGGCAAACGCCGACGTCCTGAGAAACGCGCGCCGGGCGGGTTCGCGCCGGCCGAGACGTCTCCGAGTCACGATGCCGAGCCTCCCCCCGTCGAAATCTCCCCCGGCCGGTGGCACCCTCGCCGCCGGGCTGGCATATGATGCACCCGCTGCGATCGGACCCAGTGATGCTGGAATCGGCTCTCGCTCGTCGAAGCCGCCCCCCGATCGCCGCTCGCGTCCCCACCCTACTCGCCGTCGGCGGCGTGCCGCCCGCGCGAGGCCGAACGAGCCGTCGTTCCTGCGCAACAGGCACTCACCGCCTGCAACTTGGCTGTCTTCCCGAGCGCCCGGAGCGATTCGATGACAGCAACGATCGCCTGAACTAGTTCGAAGACGGCTGCGGCCGGCCCGGCCCCTGCGTTTCGAACGGCCATGACGAGCGTCATGGCTCGCCGCCGCAGCCCAGCACAGAGTGACCCACGACCGAGGTGATTCATGCCCGTGCGCGTGCGGCTGCCGGACCTCTCGCACTGGGAGGCTCAGGTCAAGTGCCAGGCGGGCTGTCCCGTGCGCACCGACGCCGGCCGCTACGTCCAGCTGGTCGCCGAGAGGCGTGACGAGGAGGCCTACCTCGTCGCGCGCGCGCCCAATCCGTTCGCCTCCGTCTGCGGGCGCGTGTGCGCGGCGCCCTGCGAGGACGCCTGCCGGCGCGGCGGCATCGACGCGCCGATCACGATCCGCGCGCTGAAGCGCTACGTGAGCGAGCGCTACGGCGTCGAGTCGCTGCGCCCCGACACCCAGGACCGCCTGCGCGGGCAGCTGGTCGCCGAGGGCAACGTCTTCAGCGGCCACCTGCCGGTCGGGCCGCTGGCGCCCGCCCCGGGCGAGAGGCGCAAGGTGGCGGTGATCGGGGCCGGCCCCGCGGGGCTCGCGGCCGCGCACGACCTGGCGCTGCTCGGCTACGAGGTCGTGGTCTTCGAGGCGGCCGCCGAGCCGGGCGGCATGATGCGCTTCGGCATCCCCGAGTACCGCCTGCCGCGCACCCTCATCCACGAGGAGATCCAGAAGATCCTGGCGCTCGGCGTCAACCTGCGCAGCGGCACGGGGCTCTCCCCGAGCTTCGGCCTGGCCGAGCTGCGGCGGGACGGCTTCGCGTCCGTGTTCCTGTCGGTCGGGGTCTCCAAGGGGCGCGACCTGCAGGTCGCGGGCGTCGAGCTGGACGGTGTGGTGAAGGCGGTCGATTACCTGCTGAACGTCAACCGCGGCTACCGCATGGACCTCGGCCGGCGCGTGGTCGTGATCGGCGGCGGCTTCGTCGCCTTCGACGCCGCGCGCACCGCGCTGCGCCTGGGCCGCGAGGAAGAGGAGCAGGCGCTGGCGGGCGAGGTCGACGCGCGCATGAAGGAGGCCGTCGACTCCGCGCGCGCGGCGATCCGCGGCGGGGCGTCGGAGGTGACGATCGTCTCGCTCGAGAGCTTCGCCGAGATGCCGGTGCTGCAGACGACGCAGGGCCACGAGGAGTTCGAGGAGGCGAGGCGCGAGGGCGTCGCCTTCCTGCCCCGGCGCGGGCCCAGGCAGTTCCTGGGCGACGGCCGGTTGCAGCAGGTGGAGCTGCGCGGCGTGCTGTCGGTGTTCGACGCGAACGGCCGCTTCAGCCCGCGCTACGACGACGACGACGTGCTGACGCTCGACGCCGACTCCTGCGTGCTCGCGATCGGCCAGCGGGCCGACCTCGAGTTCCTGAAGCCGGAGGACGGCGTCGAGACCAGCCCCGCCGGCACCATCCGCGTGGACCCGGCCACGCTCGCCACCAGCGCCCCCGGCGTCTACGCCGGCGGCGACGTCGCCTTCGGCCCGCGCAACCTGATCGAGGCGGTGGCGAACGGCAAGCTGGCGGCGCGCTCGATCCACCGGCAGCTGGCCGGCGAGCGGGCGCGGCTCGAGGTCGGCCTGGAGATCGAGAAGCTGCCGACGCGCGACTACCGGATGCTGGCCGGCTTCGAGATCCTCGACCGCGAGACCCCGCCCACGCTCGACCTGGGCCGCCGCACGGGCATCGCCGAGGTGGAGACGGCCTACGATCCGCAGCAGGCCTGGCGCCAGGCGGCGCGCTGCCTCGTCTGCCACGTGCAGACGATCTACGACCCCGAGAAGTGCGTGCTGTGCTCCCGCTGCGTCGACGTCTGCCCCGAGTACTGCCTGGCGATCGTGCCGTTCGAGTCGCTCGAGCTGCCGGAGGAGACGCGGGCCGAGCTGCGCGCGCGCGCGGAGGCGGACGGCCTGCCGCTGGCCGCCATGATCAAGGACGACGACCGCTGCATCCGCTGCGGGCTGTGCGCGGTCCGCTGCCCCACCGACGCGATGACCATGGAGCGCTTCTCGGTGCAGGAGCGCTTCTCGCCCCAGGCGCCGGCCCTCGCCGACGCGGCCAAGGAGAACGCATGAGTGAAGACACGAAGGACCGGCGCGACTTCCTGGTCAAGCTGGGCATCGGGGCCGGCGTCGTCGGCATCGGCGTCCAGGCGGCCGCCTCGGTGCGCTCGCTGCTGCCGAACGTCTCCTACGACGCGCCCACCACCGTCAAGCTGGGCCTGCCGGACGAGTTCCCGGACGGGCTCAAGTTCCTGCCGGAGCAAAGGCTGTTCGTGTTCCGCGAGGGCAAGGTGTTCCACGCGGTGTCGGCGGTGTGCACCCACCTCGGCTGCACGGTGCGCGCCGAGGCGCTGAGCCAGCCCGAGACGCGCGAGGTGGGCGGCGCCCCGCTCCGCCTCACCCACCGCTTCGCCTGCCCCTGCCACGGCTCGAAGTACACGGGCGACGGCAAGGTCGTCTCGGGGCCGGCGCCGCGTGCGCTCGCCTGGTACCCGCTGGCCGTCTCGACCGACGACGGCCAGCTGGAAGTCGACCTCGCGAACGAGGTCGAGCGCAGCTTCCGCCTGACGGTGGCCTGAGGAGGACGCGATGGCCACGGCACCGAAGGTCCCGCCCGCCGCCCCGAGCGCGCCGGGCGTCCACGCCAGGCCGCTGTGGAGCTTCAAGCCGCGCTCCGACCGCGAGGCCGGCGACGCCATCGTCTCGAACTTCGCGCTGCACTGGTTCCCGGCGAAGGTCTACAAGCCCTCGCTGGACTGGAGCTACTCGTTCTGGCTGGGCACGGTCAGCGCGGCGCTGCTGCTGCTGCTGGTCGTCTCCGGCCTACCGCTGCTGTTCCTGTACGTGCCCTCGGTCGAGCGCGCCTACGCCTCGGTCAAGGACATCGAGTGGGTCGTCACCTTCGGCTCCTGGATCCGCTCGGTGCACCGGCTGTCCGCGCACCTGATGGTGGCGGCGGTATTCCTGCACCTGGTGCGCGTCTTCCTGACGGGCGCCTACAAGAACGGCGCGGGCCGCGGCCAGCACCGCGAGTGGAACTGGGTGATCGGCGTCGCGATGCTGCTGCTCACTCTCTTCCTCTCCTTCACCGGCTACCTGCTGCCCTGGGACCAGCTCGCCTACTGGGCGGTGACGGTGGGGACGAACATCGCGGCCTCGATCCCGCTCGCCGGACCGCGCCTGCGCGAGCTGATGATCGGCGGTCGCACGATCGAGCAGGCCACGCTGATCCGCTTCTACGTGCTGCACGTGATCTTCCTGCCCGGCCTGCTGGGCGGGCTGTTCGCCTACCACATGTGGCGCGTGCGCAAGGACGGCGGCCTGGCGCGCGTCGACCGGGCCGCGACCCTGCGCGAGAAGGTGCAGGAGGCGGTGGTGCCGACCAAGACCTACACCCTGCTCGGCCTCGCGCGCGGCACCGCGCCCACCATCCGCGCGACGAGCCTCGAGGCGCGCGACCTGACCGTGAACGCGGTGCCCGACCTGGTGCGGCGCGCCGCGGTCTCGGTGTTCGGGACCTTCGCCGTCATCAGCGTGCTCGCCTCGTTCATCCGCTCGCCGCTCGAGGAGGCGGCGAACGCCCTGGTGACGCCGAACCCGGCCAAGGCGCCCTGGTACTTCCTGTGGCTGCAGGAGATCGTCACCGACACCACGGTCACCCTCGGCTCGTTCACGATCAACGGCGCCTTCCTCGGCGGCGTGATCCTGCCGGGCCTGCTGCTGTTCCTGCTCACCGCCTGGCCCTGGCTCGACCGCTCGCCCGCCGAGGCCGCCGGCGTCTGGCTGCACAGAAGCCGCCGCCGGCAGAACGCGGTCTTCCTGGTCGCCGTGCTGGTGATCGTGCTGCTGACGGTCGTCGGCACCGTCCTGCGCGGCCCGTCCTGGCAGCTCTACTGGCCCTGGCAGGCCTGGCCCGAGCTGCCCACGAGGATCTGAGCCATGGAGAAGCGCACCGACTCGCCCTACCCGCGCCGCGACCGGCCGGTGCTGGCGGCCATCGGCGTCGTGCTCGTGCTGGCCACGCTGCTCTTCCTGCGCAACGACCGCGAGCACGAGTGGCGCTGGTACCAGCTGCAATTCAAGAAGCAGGTGGCGGAGAAGTACGGCGCCGACAAGGCGCGCACCGTGCCCGCGGGCATGGAGCAGATCTGGGTGCCGGCGATGAACCGGGCCGACCGCTGCGTCACCTGCCACCAGGCGACGCGCTGGAAGGGCTTCGAGTCCGCCGACAACCCGTACAAGACGCACCCCCAGGAGATCCTGAGGTCCCACCCGCCGGAGACGTTCGGCTGCACGTCGTGCCACGGCGGCCAGGGCTACGCGGTCGACGCAGAGCCGGCGCACGGGCCGGTCGCCTTCTGGGAGGAGCCGGTGCTCGGCAAGTCGATGGGCGAGGCCTACACGATCGTGGACGACAAGGCGGCCCTGATGCAGATGAACTGCAACGTCTGCCACCGCTACGACCGCGAGACGAAGGGCGCCGACTTCATCAACCGCGGCAAGCAGCTGGTCGAGCAGAAGGGCTGCCGCGCCTGCCACGTGATCAACGGCCGGGGCGGCACGATCGGGCCCGACCTCACCTACGTCGGCGACAAGGCGCCGGAGCAGTACGAGTACGGCCGGCTCTCGGGCCAGAAGACCGCATTCGCCTGGCACGTCGCCCACCTGAAGGAGCCGCGGGCGCTGGTGCCGGACACCGTGATGCCGAACTTCAACCTGAGCTCGAAGGACGCCCAGGCGCTCGCGATCCTGGTCCTGTCGTGGCGCAAGGCCCCGGTGCCGGCGTCGTTCGTGGCCGGCGTGCCGCGGACCGACCCGCAGACCGAGGAGCAGAAGGAGCAGGCGCGACAGATGCTCGAGGGGCCCGGCGCCTGGTTCGTCAAGACCGGCTGCTTCGTCTGCCACTCGATCTCGGCGCTCGGCGTGAAGAGCCCCGCGCAGATCGGCCCCGATCTCTCCACCGCCGTCGAGGACGTGCAGTCGCGCTTCGGGCGCACGCTCGACGACTTCCTCGCCGCGCCGACCGGGACGATGTCGGTCGTGCTGTCGCGGCAGATCGTGCTCACGCCCGAGCAAAAGGCGGTCGCCATCCAGAAGCTGCGCGAGGCCTTTGCCGAACACCAGAAGCAGAAGGCGGCCGAGCCGAAGAAGAACCCGGGCCAGGTCCTCTGATGGCGCCGTTCACAGACAGCACGAGCATTCGAAGGAGGCAGTCATGATGAAGACAGGAAAGGGCGCTCTGCTCGCCGCCGCGGCGGGTATCGTCGCCCTGGGCCTGCTCGCCGGCCATTGCGCCCCGAGCGCGCCCAAGGGAGCGAGGAAGGGCGCCGCGGTGTCCGACACCGCGGTCGCGGCGATGAAGGTCTACGTCGCGCCGGGCGACCTCGACGAGTACTACATGTTCTCGTCGGGCGGCCATTCCGGTCAGGTCTTCGTGTACGGGGTGCCCTCGATGCGGCACATCACGACCATCCCGGTGTTCACGCCCTACCCGGGCACGGGCTACGGCTTCGACGACGACTCGAAGAAGATGCTGGGCGAGCTGACCTGGGGCGACGCGCACCACCCGGGTCTCTCGGAGACGGCCGGTGACTACGACGGGCGCTGGCTGTTCATCAACGACATGAACGGCCGCATCGCGCGCATCGACCTGCGCGACTTCAAGACCAAGGAGATCCTGGGGCCGATCCCGAACATCTCCGGCAACCACGCCTCCTCCTTCGTCACCCCCAACACGGAGTACGCGCTCATGGGCTCCCGTTTCTCGATCCCGATCCCGAAGGGGACGGTCGCGGGGATCGACAAGTACGCGAGCGACTACAAGGGCGTCGTGGCCGGCATCAAGATCGACCCCAAGACCGGCCACCTGTCGCTCGGCTGGGAGATCCTGATGCCGCCCTTCGACTACGACCTCGGAGACGCCGGGAAGAAGGCCTCGGAGGGCTGGGCCTTCTTCACCTCCTACAACACCGAGCGGGCGACCGGCAAGCTCGAGGTCACCGCCAGCCAGCGCGACCGCGACTACATCGCGGCCGTGGACTGGCGCGCTGGCGGAGAAGGCGATCGCCGAGGGCAAGGGCGACATGATCGGCGGCGTGAAGGTGCTGGATCCGAAGAAGGTCCCGGGCCTCGTCTACTTCATGCCCTGCGGCAAGTCGCCGCACGGCGTCGACGTCGCCCCGGACGGCAAGTACATCATCGGCTCGGGCAAGCTGGCGGGCATCACCACCGCCTTCAACTGGGAGAAGGTCCAGACCGCGATCAGGAACAAGGACTTCACCGGCGACGAGGACGGCATCCCCGTCCTGAAGTACGAGTCGATCAAGGACGCCGAGGTCCCGGTCGGCCTCGGGCCGCTGCACACGCAGTTCGGGCCCGACGGCTACGCCTACACCTCGCTCTTCGTCGACAGCGCCATCGCCAAGTGGAAGCTGGGGACCTGGGAGGTGGTCGACAAGGTGCCCATGTCCTACTCGATCGGCCACCTGTGCGCGGCCGAGGGCGACACGGTCAGCCCGGACGGCAAGTACCTGGTCGGGCTCAACAAGCTCTCGCACGGCCGGCACCTCTCGGTCGGCCCCTCGCAGCCCGAGTCGAGCCAGCTGGTGGACATCAGCGAGGAGAAGATGAAGCTCCTCTACGACGCCTTCACCGAGCCCGAGCCGCACTACGCGCAGATGATCAAGGCCGACAAGCTGCACCCGATCGAGGTCTACCCCAAGGAGGAGAACAAGCACCCGCTGGCGATCTGGGACGTCAAGGACGCCGGCGTCACGCGTAACGGCAACAAGGTGCTGGTCAAGATGGTCGAGGTGCGCTCCACGATCACGCCCACCGACTTCGAGGTCAAGGAAGGCGACGAGGTCACGCTCGCGATCACCAACATCGAGCAGACGACCGACGAGCTGCACGGGCTCGGCCTGCTCGACTACAACATCAACATCGTGGTCGACCCGGGCGAGACCAAGACCGTGACCTTCAAGGCGAAGAAGAAGGGCGTCTACCCGTACTACTGCACCAACTTCTGCTCGGCGCTCCACCAGGAGATGCAGGGCTACATGATCGTGAGGTAGCGCCAGCAACCGCGGGGGGTCTGGGGGGCGAGCGGCCCCCCAGATCCAAGATAGCTGGAAGAGGCCGTCAGCCCCGGCGGCTTCTCTCGGAGCCCTCGTCGCTCTCCGAAGAGGTGCACGGTGGTTCCGTAGTCGAACGAGGCGATGCCGAAGGAGGTCTGGCTTTGCGGCAATCCATCGAGAAGGTCAACCGCTTCCTGGACGCACCCCTCGGGCTCGCCCCGCGCGCGCTGCTCCTGCTCGCGCTGCTGCTCGTGCTGCCGGCCTACGTCGCGCCGCTCTACGACATGACCATGTTCGCCCCGCAGTACCCGGACGGCCTGCGCCTGCACATCTACAGCTACAAGCTCGTCGGCGGCAACGGCGGGCAGGACCTGAAGGAGATCAACGTCCTCAACCACTACATCGGCATGAAGGACCTCGCGGTGGAGGACTTCACCGAGTTCAAGTGGCTGCCGTTCGTGATCGGCATCCTGGGCCTGCTCTTCCTGCGCGCCGCGGTGATGGGCAAGATCACGCACCTGGTGGACGTGCTGGTGCTCTACGTCTACTTCGGCGCGTTCGCGCTGTGGTCCTTCGCCTACAAGATGTACTGGTACGGCCACCACCTCGATCCCGCCGCGGCGGTCAGGGTCGCGCCCTTCACGCCGCCGCTCTTCGGCTACAAGAAGCTCGCCAACTTCGAGATCTACTCCTACCCGGCGCTGGGCTCGTACGCCCTGGCGGCGGTCGCCCTGTGCCTGGCGCTGGCGCTCGTGCTGGCCTGGCGGGAGTCGCGGCGGCCGGCGGCCTGAGATGAGGATCCTCGCCGCGGCGCTGGGGGCGGCCGGTGTGGTACTGCTGTCGCCGGCGGCGGCGCCCGCCCAGCAGATGGCGCCGCTGATGCCCGGCCAGATCGAGGGACGGCCCGCGCCAAAGGACGCCTCCCCGCTGCAGGCGCGCGTCGACGCCGCGCGGGCCGGCGCCACGGTCGAAGTCGGGCCGGGCGAGTACGTCGGGGACCTCGTCGTCGACAAGCCGCTGCGGCTCGTGGGCCTGGGCCGGCCGCGGCTGGTCGGGGCGGGCGACGGCAGCGTCGTCCGCGTGCGCGCCGACGACGTGACGATCGAGGGCTTCGTCGTCGATGGCCGCGAGGGCGGAGACCTCGGCCGTGACTCCGCCGGCATCCACACCTCAGGGGCGCGCACCACGATCCGCGACTGCCGGATCCGCGAGGCGCTGTTCGGCATCTACGTGCGCGAGGCGAACGGCGTCGTCGTCGAGCGCTGCACGGTGCGCGGGATCCACGGACGGGACCCCGGCGAGAAGGGCTCGGGGATCCACGTCTTCAACACGGTCGGCTTCCGATTCACGGGGAACGAGGTCGTGGACGTGCGCGACGGCTTCTATCTCCAGAACGCGTCGCAGGGCTTCGTGCGCGACAACGTCGCCCGCGACCTGCGCTACGGCCTGCACTACATGTTCTCGGACGACAACGTGTTCGAGGGCAACACCTTCGAGAACGGGGCGGCGGGCACGGCGATCATGTACTCGCAGCGGATCGTGTTCCGCCGCAACCGCTTCCTGAGGAACCGCGGCTTCGCCTCGGTGGGGCTGCTGTTCCAGGGCTGCGTCGACGTTCTCGCCGAGGAGAACCTCATCGCCGACAACGCTCGCGGCGTCTTCATCGAGGGCTCGTACCGGATCACCCTGCGCCGCAACGTGATCGCCGGCTCCGACGTGGCGGTGGTGCTCTACGACCCGACCGGCGGCCACCGCTTCTCCGGCAACTCCTTCGTGGGCAACCTGACGCCGCTCGATCTCGTGGCGCGCCGCACCGACACCACCTTCGTCGGAAACTACTGGTCCGGCAACGACGAGCCCGACCTCGACGGCGACGGGACGAGCGACCGGCCCTACCGGTTGTCGAGCGTCTTCGACCACTTCCGGGGCAACCTGACCGCCGCCGACCTGCTCTCCGACAGCTTCGCCGCGCGCGCGATCGGCATGGCCGAGCACGCCTTCCCGGTGCTGCGGCTCGTCCCGGTCGAGGACCCCTCGCCGCTCGCGCGGCCGCCGGCGCTGCCCGACGTGCCGCGGCCGGAGCGGCGGGAGACCTCCGCCAGCGCGCGCGGGATCGCGGCCTCGCTCGCGCTCGCGCTCGCCGGGGCCGTGGTGCTGTCCCGCGGCCGGCGGCGCCGGCCATGATCTTCTTCCGCGCCTTCTCGAAGCGCTTCGGCGCCCAGCGCGCCGTCGAGTCGCTCAGCCTGGAGGTGGCGCGCGGCGAGGTGGTGGCGCTGCTCGGGCCGAACGGCTCCGGCAAGACGACCACCCTGAAGGCCGCGGCGGGGCTCGTCCGGCCCACCGCCGGCGAGGTCCTGCTCGGCGATCCCCCGCGGCCGGCGGCTGAGCCCGAGGCGCGGCGCATCCTCTCTTACCTCCCGCAGAAGGTGTCCTTCCCGGACGCGCTCACAGGCAACGAGGTGGTCGAGTTCTATCGCGAGCTGCGCGGCGCGCCGCCCGAGCGCAGCCGGCAGGTGCTCCGTTTCGCCGCGTTGAACGGGGCGGGCGAGCGGACCGTCGGGACGTACTCGGGCGGAATGGTCCAGCGGCTCGGCCTCGCGGTGACGCTGCTGCCCGAGTCCCCGGTGTTCCTGCTGGACGAGCCCACCGCGGCGCTCGACCCGGACGGCCTGTGCGCCTTCTACGGCGTCGTCGAGCACGCGCGCGAGGATGGGCGCGCGGTGCTGTTCACGTCGCACCAGCTCGGCGACGCCGAGCGCCTGGCCGACCGCTTCGCGGTGCTGGTCGGGGGCCGCCTGGTGGCCGGCCTGACGGCCCGCGAGCTGAAGGACCGGCTCGCGGAGCGCGGGCACATGCGGTTGCGCGTCGGCTCTCGGCCTCCGGGGCTGCTCGACGCCGTCCGCGCGCTGGCGCCCGCCGCGAGCTGGGCCGGCGAGGAGCTGGTCGTGCCAGGGCCCGCCGCGCTGCGCCCGCGGGTGATCGACGCCGTGCGCGGACTGGGCGTCGAGCTGCGGGGCCTCACGGCCGAGGAGGGGCGGCTCGACGAGCTCTACCGCGAGCTGGTCGCCGAGACCGGCGCCGCAGCGGGGCACGTGGAGGCGGAGCCATGAGCGCCCGGCTCGGCCCGCTCGCCGCGCTCGCCACCGCCGTCTTCGCCGTCGCCTGCAGCGGCGGGGAGCCGCAGCCCGCCGCGCTCGACACGCGCAACGAGCAGTGTGCCTCCTGTCGGATGGCCGTCTCCGACGCTCGCTTCGCCGCTCAGATCGTCGCCCCGGGCGAGCTGCCGCGCTTCTTCGACGACGTCGGCTGCCTCGGCGACTTCGTGCGCGCAGGCAAGGCGCCGGCCGGCTCCGTGGCGTTCGTCGCCGACCACCGGACGAAGGCCTGGGTGCGCGCCGAGCGTGCGTCCTTCACCCGGGTGCCCGGGCTCGAGACGCCGATGAGCTCCCACGTGGTCGCGCACGCCGACGCCCTCTCGCGCGACCAGGACCCGGTCACGAAGGGCGGCACGGCCGTGGCACCCGGAGAGCTGTTCGGCCCGGGCGGGCCGCCGGCGGGGGCCGCGCGATGAGGCAGCTGCGGCTGTTCGCGCGCGAGGAGCTGGTGCTCGCCCTGCGCTCGCGCTGGACGCAGATCTTCGCGGTCGTCTTCGGCGTGCTCTCGTTCGCGGTGGCCGGCGCGGGCTACGTCCTCTCGGGGGGCCACGGCGTGCAGGACTTCGCGCGCACGGCCGTGTCGCTCGTGCAGCTCGTGCTGCTGCTCGTCCCGCTCACCGCGCTCGTGATCGGCGTGCTCTCGCTCGCCCCCGAGCGCGGCGCCGCCGAGCTGCTGTTCTCGCAGCCGGTCGCCCGCCGCACGATCCTGCTCGGCAAGCTGTGGGGCCTGTTCCAGGCGCTCGCCGCGGCGCAGGCGGTCGGCTTCGGCGCGGCGGGGCTGGTCGTCTACTCGCAGTCCGGGGGCGAGGGCGTCTTGGGCTTCCTGCTGCTCGTCGCCGCGTCGCTCGTGACCACGGCCGTCTTCCTCGGCCTGGCGGCGCTGCTCTCGGCCGGCGCGGTGGGCCGACGGCGCACGCGGGCGCTGGCGCTGGCGCTGGTCGTCTGGTTCGTGGCCGTCGTGCTCTTCGATCTCGCCGCGCTCGGACTGGCGTCCGTCCTGCCCTCGGGCACGGCGTCGCGCGTGCTGATCCTCGCCGCGATCGTGAACCCCGTGGGCGCCGTGCGAACGGGCGTCCTGCTGGCGATCGAGGGCACGGCCGCCTTCGGCGCGGCTTCGCTCGCGCTCTTGCGCTTCACGCGCGGCGGCTGGGGCGCCGGGCTCGTGCTGGGCCTGTCCCTCGTCTTCTGGCTGGTGGTCCCGACGGCGCTGGCGATCCGCAAGCTGGGGCGTGCCGATGTCTAGGCCGCGCGCGTGGCAGGCGATCCGTGCCGGCCTCGCGCTCCTAGCGCTGGCCGGCGGACCCGCGCTGCCGCTACTCTCGCTCGTGGAGGTCGACGGGCCCGTCACGTCCTGCTGCGGCCGCGGCCGCTGCTGCTGCGCCGGCGCTGCGCGCGTGCCGGCGGGGGCCTGCCTGCGCAGCGCCTGCGGCTGCGGCGAGCACGCGCCCTCCGAATGCCCGGCGCCGCTGCTGACCGAGGCCGTGTTGAGCGCATGCCTGGCGGCAGCCCCTCCACGCCCCGGCGGTCCTGCACCAACGGACTCGTCGCCTTCGCCCCTCGCCCGAGCCAATCGACCTCCGGCTCCGCCCCCGAGATCTCCCCTCTCCGCCTGACGTCGGGCGCACGCCGTATCGAACGTCGGACGGGCCGGCTGGAGGCGCGCCGCCTCTGCGGCCGGCGGGAGAGGTGTCATGAGAGACATGAGAGAGGAGCTGCTGGTGATCGTGTCGTGCCTCGCGGCAGCGAGCGCGTGGGCCGAGCCTTCGAAGGGACGCCTGGTCGGATCCGTCACGTCGGTGGACGGCTCGCGGCTGCCGGGCGCCGAGATTGTCCTCGCCCGCCCCGGCAAAGGAGCGCTCGCGCGGCTGTCGACGGGCAGCCTCGGCACGTACCGCTCACCGGACCTGGACGCCGGCGTATTCGAGCTGCGCGTGTCGCTCGCCGGCTTCGCGGCGAAGACGCTGGCGAACGTGGAGGTCCGCAAGGGCGTCGAGACGCAGCTCGACGTGACCCTCGAGCTGGCGACCTTCAAGGAGAGCGTGAGCGTGGTCGGCGAGGCCCCGCGCGCGACACTCGAGGGCTCGCAGCTTCGGGAGATCTCGGCGTACGACCTCGGCGAGGCGCTCGGCTGGAAGGCCGGCCTGTGGCGGCTGCGCAAGGGCGCGGTCGGCAACGAGCTGGTGCTGCGCGGCCTGCAGAGCCGCGACCTCAACGTGCTGATCGACGGGCAGCGCGTGTACGGGGCCTGCCCGAACCACATGGACCCCGCCGCGTTCCACGTGGACTTCGCGGAGGTGGACCGCGTCGAGGTAGGCAAGGGCCCGTTCGACCTCAAGAACCAGGGCGGCCTCGGCGGCACCGTCAACGTGGTGACGCGCAAGCCGGAGCCCGGCTGGCACGCGACGCCCGGCCTCGCCGCGGGCTCGTTCGGCTTCGTCAACCCGTCGCTCACCGTGGGCCGTGGCGGGAAGCTGCTGTCCGCCCTCGCCGGCTACTCGTATCGCCGGGGAGGCCCGCTGGTCGACGGCAGCGGGCGTCGCTTCACCGAGCTCGCCAACTACCTGCCGGACGCGCGGGACGACGACGCCTTCTCGATCGGCACGGCCTGGGGGCGGGCCACCTGGGCGCCCGCGCCGGGCCACCAGCTCGACGCCTCGTTCACCCGCCAGGACGCCGGCGCCGTGCTCTACCCGTACCTGCAGATGGACGCGATCCGGGACGACACGAGCCGCGTGAACCTGCGCTACGAGGCGACCGGCCTCGGCACGCGGCAGGCGAGCGTCCGCGTCCAGGGCTACTACACGCAGGTCGACCACTGGATGACCGACGAGCGGCGCAGCTCGTCGCTCGACAAGCCGAGGCCGTACTCGATGGGCACGCAGGCCGGGACGCGCACGGCGGGAGGCAAGGCCGAGGCCGTGCTTGGGGGCCTGACCCTCGGGGCCGAGGGCTACGAGCGCCGCTGGGACGCCACGAACGAGCTGGCGGCCGCCGGCTACCAGCCCCAGGCCATGGTGCCCGGCGTCGTCGTGCGCGTCGGCGGCGTGTTCGCCGAGTACCTGCGCGCTCTCGGCCACGGGCTCGCGCTGTCGGCCGGCGCGCGGATCGATGGAGCGCACAGCGAAGCGGACAGCGATACGTTG
>CAWHRC010000021.1:0-322234 GCA_963831755.1 uncultured Acidobacteriota bacterium | reverse complement strand
CGGCCGCCACCTGTGCGATCGTGACCACGAGGGCGCGGACCGGCATTCCCGCCGCGATGATCGATGTCACGAGGAGTTGATTGCAGAAGCCGATCGCCGCAGCGACCGTCAACACGCCAAACACCACCCCGGCGTCTTGGTACCGATCCGAGAAGAGGATCCTCATTATTGCGGGGCCGAAGAACAAGGCGATGAGGGCCACTGCACCGCCGGCGAAGCCTACAATCCGCAGAGACGTACGCAACAGAACAGCCGGTGCCTCCGTAGGCTCTCGGCCTGAGAGGTCCGCACACATGCGCGGAAAGAAGACCTGCCTGTAGCTGCCAAACACAGTTTCCGCGCGATCCGGCAGTTTCGAAGCCAACTCGAACGACGCCACGCTCGCGGGCCCCATCAACCAGCCGAGCATGACGATTGCCGATCTGTCGTACAGAAGCGCCACCACCGCGCTCATCTGCAGAGGAATGCCAAACCTCAGTACCTCCCGGAGACGCCCGTCGGCCGCCGTGACGGACACGGTTCCAAGGCACACGAGCACAACCAACGACGAGATCACCCGCGGCGCGACCATGGTGACTACGACCCCTGGCAATCCGGTGTGACATACAGCCAGCAGAACAACCGCCAGCGTCAGGCGCCCGACGCTATCCGCGAAAAGAAGGGCCACCAAGAGCCGGTACCGACGCAGGCCTTGGAGGGCGGCCATCACAAATGTGGTCAGGTACTCCCCAAGGAAACACACACCGACCAGCGCACCCGTCCACGCTCGGACCCCTCGCACGGCGCTCCACGCGAGCACCCCTCCCCCGCCGGCGACGGCTGCGACGACGCACAACGCAATCACCATGCGCAACCGTGTTATCGCCTGGAGCAGGTGAAGCTGCTGGTTGGGCTCCCGCGCGACGAATCGCACTGTGGCGTCTTGTAGCCCGAAGTCGAACAGAACACTCAGAACTACCCCTGCTACGTACCACAGGACGAACAGCCCGAAGTCCTCCTTTGAAACGCTGCGCGCGGCGACAATCAGCGGCACAGTACCGAGCACAAGGCTCACGACCTGCGCGCCAACCACCAGACCGCTGTCCGCGAGTACGCTCTGGTCGCGGGGCCTCCGCTCGCCGTGCGTCATGATCCTGCCTTGTACCGCGTCCTGCTGGCGGCCGAAAGCGTCGCACCTGCGTCTCCCCCGTGGCCATCTCCGAGTTCGCCGAGACCGTGCACCACGATCGCCAAGGCAAGCATCGTCCAGAGAAGACAGTTGAGGACGAGCGACGTGTGGAAGGACTGCTCCACGTTCGAGTGAACGAAGCACGCGGTTAGTCCACCGACCAGCCAGGTCGCCGCCTCGCGAAGGATCGGGACGGCACTGCGCATCCCGCCCAAGGCGTACGCCCAACCCGTCAAGAAGAGGAAAAGAAGCGTCAGCAGGGCCGGGATGCCAAGTTCCGCGGCTAGATACAGGAAGGCGTTGTGAACGCCGAACTTCCCGCCAGGAAACAGGGCCTGCAGGTCGTACGGCGGGTCGTTCATCACTGCCGTGTACTGTGCGAGGCCGACGCCTAGCGCGGGGTGGTCGGCAATGACCTCAAGGGCGACGCGCGCCATCGGGATCCGTGACCAGGCGGAATCAGAGTCTGGAATAGTCAGCCGTCTCATGACCATTGGCGCCAGCATCGCAACCACGGCCACCAGGCAGAGCGCTGCCGCGGCCAGGCGCATCACCACGCGCCTTCCCCCACCGTGACGAATCACGGCAGACACAGCGAGGACGCCGGGGACAACCACGAAGTTGATCCACTCCGCTCTTGACAGGCTCAGGACCAGCGACACGACGGCGAGACTCAGTGCCGCGACGCTAAGGCTTCGCTCGCGAGCGGATCGGCCGAAGAGAATGCGCGCAAGCGCAAGGGGCCAGAGCATGCCCAAGTACTGGGAGAGGATCGTTGTGTAGCCAATGGTCCCCGTCGCTCGGGCGCCCTCGACTGCCCCAAGGTCAACGTAATCGACCTGCTCGGCATGTTCGGTCAGGTAGTTGACATACGGAACCGAGACCCCGGCTGTCTGGACAATCGAGAGGGCACTCTGAAAGAGCAGCGAGCCAAAGAGGAGACGAGTCACGAGTCGCAGATCATCCTGTGATCGAACGGCACGCGTGACTGCGAAGTAAATCAACGGCATTCGGAGCAGGACCGGTATTCGAACGAGAGTGAGGAGCGGGTGTGCGCTGGGGATGACCGACAGACACACGAAGCAGCCGAAGGCTGCGGCAGCGATATCGGATCCACGCTTCCCACCTGACAGGAGTCGACCGCGACTGCCTGACAGGACTAGGTAGGCCACGAGCAACAACAGCGGCGGATCGAAGGCGAATAGTTCCAGAGCCGTTGTAGTCGAAGCATTGCCAAGAAAGAAGGGCGGCTCGGCTGGACGCCAGAGGTTTACGTTCGTTTGAACGTTGAAGGCGAGAACAAAGGAGGCTAGGAGAAACCGACGCTTCCTATGCACAGCGCTTACTACGACAAGATAGGAGGGGAGGATTACCAGTCCGACGCTCCAACGAGGGTTCTCAGTAACAACCGCTAGCACGCTCCCCGTGAAAAGCGCCGTCGCGCCCAGCAGAATCCAGCCGAACATCTTCAGCGAGGAGGATTGAAGGGCGGAGGGAGCGATCGGCATTGGGAGGCTCGTCCGGGGTCCGACTGCTGGGCTCACGAGAGATCCCCGCAGCCGCGGGGGTTACCAACTTGGGCCTCCCCCCGGCCCCAGCCAAAGTCGCGGCCACTGCGACGCCCGTCAGCCTGCCCCGCCAAGATCAGATCACGGCTGCGGTCGAATGCTCTGAACCGCTGAGGCTGGTTGCGAATCGCAGCTTCCGCCGCGCCTGGGATATCACCGCCCTCGCTGGGGTTGGACGGCATCAGATTGGACTTGTCTCGGGCATCCGTCCGTGCCATCCCGACCCCACGCCTGAACGACCCCGAACTCAGTGGTCCCACGACAGAGGGAGGCCCAATGTGGTCACGTTGCGCCGGTCCCTCTTAGGACCGCCGGCACGGTCTTCATCAAGATCTCGAGGTCCAGGCCCGGTGACCACCGGTCGATGTACTGCAGGTCCAGCTCCATCCAGTGGTCGAAGCTGATCTCGTGGCGACCGTTGACCTGCCAGAGGCACGTGAGACCCGGCTTCATCGAGAAGCGGCGCTGCTGCCACGGCTCGGCGATCCGTTCGACGTCTCGAATCGGCAGAGGCCTCGGGCCGACCAGGCTCATGTCTCCGGCCAGGACGTTCAGCAGCTGGGGCAGCTCGTCGAGGCTCAGCTTCCTGAGGACTCGGCCCACGCGTGTCACCCGTGGGTCGCTTCTCATCTTGAAGGCCGCCCCGTCGACCTCGTTGAGCTTCTCCAGGGCCGCGATCCGGGCCTCGGCGTCCTGCACCATGGTTCGGAACTTCCAGACCCGGAACTTCCGCCGGCCCAGACCGATCCGCTCCTGCCGGAAGAAGATCGGCCCGGGCGAGTCGAGCGCCACGGCGACGGCGACGAGTGCCATGAGAGGTGCGAGCAGCAGCAGGCCGAAGCCGGCCAGGGCGATGTCCATCGCCCGCTTGCCGAAGAGGTCCCAGGCGGATGGGCCGGAGGTGGCGAGGCTGATGATGGGGATCTGGTCGAGTTGCTCGACGTGCGCGCTCGCGAGCTTCAGCTCGAAGAGGTCCGCGGGCATGCGCACGGCCAGGCCCCGGACGGAAGCGAAGGAGATGATCCGGGCGATCGTTTCGTACTGAGACCGCACCGGGAGGCAGATCATCACCTCGTCCACTTCCGAGCTGCTCAGGACGCTCTCGGCGTCGTCCAGCCCGCCGAGCAGCTTCTCCGGGCCGCCGTGCAGGGGGCTGCGCGGCGGGGGGAAGTCGTCGATGTAGCCGAGCAGGAGGTAGCCGAGCTCGGGCCGTTTCCAGATCTCGGCGCCGAGCTGCGCCCCGCGAGGCCCGCAGCCGACGATGACCAGGTTGCGGAGGTTGCGTCCCCGGCGTCGCACCTGCCCAAGGACGAGCCGGAGAAGGCTCCGCGTGAGGATGGTGCCGACCAGCGACGCGACGAAGAAGGCGAGGAGGAAGCTGCGGTTCACCGCCTCGAGGCGCAGGAGCAGGGCCAGGCCCGACAGGAGCAGGGTGCCGAGAGCCGACGGCCTTCGCGACCTCCCACCACTCCGAGACGAGGAGGCCGATCCGGCGGGATCGGTACAGTCCCCGCAGCCTGAAGACGAGGTGCCAGGCGAGCATGAAGCCGAGGAAGAGGAGAGCGTTCGAGACCTTGACCCGCACGGCGAGGAACTCGGCGGGATTGCGGGGGCTGGCCTGCTCGGCCGTGACGACGAGAGCGATGGCGAACGCGGCGGCCATCACCAGGGCATCCGCCACGCGGAAGGCGTCCAGGAGAAACCGTCGTTTCAGGTTATCCATGGCCGAACCGACCTTCCGTCATCTGTACGTTCGCTACAGCCGCCCGTACAGCGCCGGAGGGATGTGGTAGCGCTGACGGTTCAGGACGGCTCCGAATACGTGTGCGCCCGACTCTTCGAGCGCCCGCTTGGCCTGCGTGACGACCTCCGCGCGCGTGCGTTCGGCCTCGACGACCAGGACGACGCCGTCCACCAGCGGGGCCAGGATGCTGGCGTCGCTGTAGACCGTGACCGGGGCGCCGTCCACGACGACCCAGTCGTACTTCGGCGCGGAGCGGCCTCGACTGCCTCGCGAAGCGCCGGGGCTCCGAGGACGGCCATGGCGTTGCCCGCGGGCCGGCCGCAGGTCAGGAGGGGCACCGGCGAGGAGTTGCCGTTGCGCACGGCCAGGTCCAGCGCAAGGCCCTGGGTGACGAGCTCCGTGAGGCCGCCCGACGCGCTCGACGCCGAAGGCCTGGTGCTGGTTGGGCGTGCGCAGGTTGGCGTCGACGAGGACGGGCTGCGCCAGGCCGTCGCGGGCCAGGAGGAGCGCGAGCTCGCGCGCGACGGTGCTCGCGCCCTCGCCGTGGGTGGCGCTGACGACGAGGATGACGCCGCCCCCCTTCGCGCCCTGCTGGCCCTGGATCGCCTGGAGGACGCGCTGGAAGCC
Source organism: uncultured Acidobacteriota bacterium (assembly GCA_963831755.1). Classification (GTDB taxonomy): domain Bacteria; phylum Acidobacteriota; class Vicinamibacteria; order Fen-336; family Fen-336; genus DATBSL01. Next base: position 317,127 of record CAWHRC010000021.1, on the reverse strand, counting down.
CTCGGCCACCGCGTCGACGGGCTGGCCATCGCCGTTGCGAGCCGAGGCGAGCAGCGTGCGGCCGCGAGGCCTCGGCGATGGCGCCTCGCTTCATCGCGTCGTACATCCGGCTCACCGTCGTCCTCCCGTCGCGAAGAGGGCCCGCAGGCTCCAGCGGCCCCACTCCGCCAGGCGCCCGGCGTCCCGGCCGGGCGCCTCGCTCGCGCGCGACCGTTGCAGGCCGAGGTCGCGGGCGGCCTCCTCGACCAGCTTCTGGCTCACGCCCCGCTTGCCGGCGCCGAACGTGTTGACGAGCGACTGCTCGCACAGGATGTTGACGAGGCGGGGCACGCCGTTCGTGCGCGCCCACACCTCGTGCAGCGCGGCGCGGTTGAACAGGTGCGGGTCGTGCGAGCCCGGCCACGCGCAGGCGGTGCCGGACGTAGGCGGCGGTCTCGTCCTGGTCCAGGGGCTCCAGCCGCGCGCGCACCGCGATCCGCTGGTCGAGCTGCCGCAGCCCCGGCCTGCGCGAGCTTGCGCTCGAGCTCGGGCTGGCCGGCCAGGATGACCTGCAGCAGCTTGCTCTCGCCGATCTCGAGGTTCGTGAGCAGACGGATCTCCTCGAGGACCGCCTCCGCCAGGTTCTGGGCCTCGTCGACGATCAGCAGCGGCGGCGGGCGGTGGGCCTGGAACTCGGCCAGCACGAACTCGTAGAGCGCCTGCACCATCTCCGCGCGCGTGAGCCCGGCGTGCGGCAGCGACAGCTCGTGCAGGATCATCCGGTGGAGGTCGTCGCAGTCGATGGTCGTGTGCGTGACGAGCAGCGTGCGCACCGAGACGTCGAGCTCCTCGAGCAGCGCCCGCAGGAGCGTCGTCTTGCCCGTGCCGATCTCGCCCACCAGGCAGATGAAGCCCCGGCGCTGCTTGACGCCGTAGGCGAGCGCGGCCAGGGCCTCGCGGTGCCCGCGGCCCGTGAAGAGGAAGGTCGGGTCGGGCGTGACCGCGAAGGGCTTCGATCGGAGGCCGAACGCCTGCTCGTACATCAGCTCGCCCTCCCGAGGCTCGCGTGCTCGGGGATGGCCCCGAGCAGCGGGATCCCCAGGCGCGCCTCGAGGTCGTGGCCCGTCGTGAAGGAGTGGTCGAAGTACTCCGCCACGAAGGCGAGGCCGAGGCCGCCGATGGCCCCGAGCAGCAGCCCCAGCAGGAGGTTCAGGGCCTTGCGCGGGCCGACGGGCTTCAGCGGCCGCTGCGCCGGCTGGGCGATGCTGACGTTCACGATCTTCTGCTGGTCCATCGCCGCCGAGATGCGCGCCTCCTCGTGCTTCTTCTGGTAGAGCATGTAGGCCTCTTCCGCGGCCCTCGCCTCGCGGCGCAGGCCCTCGGTGGTGAGGCCCTTCTCGGTCAGCTCGTCGAGCTGCCGCCGGGTGTGCGCGGCCTCCGCCTGCAGCGAGTCGTGGCGGGCGCGCGCGGCCTGGAGGTCGGCGCGGGCCGCGAGCAGCTGGCCCTTCAGGTCCTGGTGGACCGCGTTCAGCTCGGTGCGGTTGATGCTCGCGACCCGCGTCTCCGCGCCCTGCAGCCGCTCCTGGGTCGCCCGGATCTGCTCCTCGACGTCGCGCACCTGGCGGTTGTCCGGGGTGAAGTCCCGGACGAGGGCGTCGCGCTTGAGCTGCAGGGCGACGAGTGCCTTCTCCAGCTCCTCGGTCGTCGGGTCCTGGTTGAGCCGCAGCGAGCTGCGCAGCCGCTCGGGCTCCCCCGCCACCTGCGCGTCCAGCGCCGCCACGCGCTCCGTGAGCTGGCGCACCTGGACGCGCGCGTCGCCGAGCTGCTGCTCGAACCCGGCCAGCCGCCCCAGCATGGCCTGCTTCTCGGCCGCCAGCGACTGCGGGTCGCCCGCCAGCCCGAGCACGGACACGCCGGCCTTCGTTGGAGTAGGCCTCGAGGCCCTGCTCGGCCCGCTGCAGGCGCTCGGCGGCCTTGTGCGTCTCGCTCGTCGAAGAAGGCGACGGCCTGCGGAGACTGGTAGACCTGCGCGCGCCGGGCGAGGTAGCGCTCCGTCAGCCCCTGCACCACCCGCGTGGCCCAGTCCGGGTCGCTGTGCCGGTAGCTGACCTCGAGCACGTTGGACTTGCGGATCGGCTTCACCTCGATCTTCTTGTCGAGCTGCAGCACCATCTCGTCGAAGTAGGAGAGGCGGGGCGCCCCCAGCGCGCCGGCCACCGTCCTGCGCAGGCTCGACAGCAGCCCGTCGTGGCGCCAGCTCTCGTCGACGCCCAGGCCGTGGAGCGTCTCCTCGATGGCCTGCCGGCTCTTCAGGATCGTCGTCTCCGAGTTGAGGTCCTCCTCGGTGACCTGGCTGATGATCAGCTGCGAGGAGTCCTTCGGCACGAGGGGCACCTCGGCCGAGGCCTTCTTGACGAGGATGGACGCCGTGGCCTCGTACGTCGGCGCCGACGAGGAACGTGGCGAGCGTCGTGACGGCGACCGTGGCGAAGAAGAACGAGAGGATCAGCCTCCGCCGCTTGAAGACGATCGTCAGCACGTCGCGCAGGTTGTACTCGCCGTCCTCGCCTCGCGTGGAGGTCACGCACTCGCGCGCCTGTCGGTGTCGGTCGTCGGTCATGTGTTGGTTCAGGGCGATAGAAGCCCAGGTACGATCGGGATCGGGACGTTGTTCTGGAAGAACTGCTCGACGAAGAGGTTCACGTTGGCGATTCCCGAGCGCGGCACGAACACGATGTCGGCCGGCGCAAGTGCGACGTCGCGATCGAACTCCGCGTGCTTGAGCACGCGGCTCAGGTCGACGTCGCTGCCCGTCGGACGGCCGTCCGCGCCCTTGCGGATGAGCGATCACGCTCTTCAGGCTGGCGGTGTTCTTGAAGCCGCCCGCCGCGACGACCGCCTGCAGCGTCGTCAGCCCGCCGCGGTAGGGCTGCATGCCCGGCTGGTTGACCTCGCCGCCGACGTACACGCGCAGGCTGCCGAAGTCCTTCACCGAGACGGTCACCTGCGGCTGCGTCAGCTCGCGCGCATAGCGCGTCGTCACGTCCTCCGTGATCTCCGCGAGCGTGCGGTCGACGACCTTGACGCCGCCGATCAGCTGCAGGTAACTGTGCCATCCGGGCCGACCGTGCGCGACTGGTTCAGCTCGGTGTTCTTGAAGAACGCGAACTCGAGGACGTCGTTCACCTGGACGCGGTAGGCGGGAGCGCGCCTCGGACGGAGCGACGGGCTGCGCGAGGGCCGCCGCCGACCACAGCAGTGAGGCGAGTATCGGAGCGAGGCCTCCGGCAAGGACACGCCTGACGAGTGACATGAACACCTGTCCCTGAATACAGCTCGGTTGAATGTGCTGTGTCGCGATCGGCGAAGGGACCCGACGCGGCGTGCCGAACCTAGCGCGACGCCGCTTGGTATCACATGATCCGCACGGACCAAGTGCCTGAATGCAAGCATTCGCCAAGGTGCCGGCCAGAGGGCATCCCTGGATGCGATGTTCGTATCCCGTGGAAACGCCCGTTCGTCGATTCACCGACGAGAAACCCCAGAGAGAGCCCAGACACTTGGCGCTCGCTACTCGTTTGAAGAGGAGCGACGCGTTGGTGTGACCTGCGCAAGGTGAATCGAACGTCTCAGCGCGTCTGATCGGGTCGGCGGCCCCGCCACGGCCACGCGGCCCACACGCGGCAGTCATACAATCGCCACCGGTGCCGCCTGCAGTGGAAGACATCCCGCGTTTCGACCGCGCGTTCTTCGACCCGTCGCGCCGAATCAGCCGGATCGGCGACGGCTCGCTCGGCGGCAAGGCCCGCGGCCTCGTGACCGCCGCCCGCGTGCTCGACGAGAGGCGAGCGGAGCTGGAGGTCCCGGGCCTCACGCTCGACGTCCCCGCGCTCGCGGTGGTGACGACCCGCGTGTTCGAGGCATTCGTCGAGCGCAATCGTCTGCGGCCGCTGGTCGAGGAGGAGCCCTCGGACGAGGTGATCGGCCTCGCGTTCCGCGACGCCTCGCTGCCGGCCGAGTGGCTGGGCGACCTGCGATCGCTCGCGACCGACGCGCGGGTGCCCCTCGCGTGTCGCTCCTCGAGCGCGCTCGAGGACGCGCTCGGCCGGCCCTTCGCCGGCGTCTACGGCACGAAGATGATCCCGGGCAACCAGCCCGACGCCGACGGCCGCTTCCGCGCGCTGGTCGACGCGATCAAGTTCGTGTTCGCAAGCGCGTTCCTGAGCAGGGCACGGGCCTACCGGCGCGCGGCGGGCGAGCCGTCGCAGCCCGAGTCGATGGCCGTGGTCGTGCAGGAGGTGGTCGGGCGGCGGCACGACCGGCGCTTCTACCCCGACATCTCCGGTGTCGCGCGGTCGTACAGCTTCTACCCGATCGGCCCCGCGGCCCCGCAGGACGGTGTCTGCGACCTCGCGCTCGGGCTCGGCAAGACGATCGTGGACGGCGGCCTGTGCTGGTCGTTCTCGCCGGCGCACCCCCGCATCGGGCCGCCGGTCGGCTCGCCCCGCGAACGGATCGACACCACGCAGGCCGAGTTCTGGGCCGTGAACGTCGGCCCTCCCCCGCCCCACGATCCGATGGCGGAGACCGAGTACCTGCTGCGGTACGGCCTCGACCTGGCCGAGGCCGACGGGACGCTGCGCTACGCGGCCTCCACTTACGACGCGGAGTCGGACCGGCTCGTGCCCGGCACGGGACGAACGGGGCCCCGCGTGCTCGACTTCGCGCCGGCGCTCGCCTGGAACGAGCTGCCGATCGTGCCCGTCGTGCGCAAGCTGACGGCCGCCTGCGAGGACGCGCTACAGGCGCCGGTGGAGATCGAGTTCGCGCTCTCGCTGCCGGAGGGGCGGCCCGGCCGCTTCGGCTTCCTGCAGGTGAGGCCGCTCGTCGTCTCGCGCGAGGAGGTCGCCGTGCCCGAGGCCGACCTTGGCAGGCCGGAGGCCGTGATCGCGTCCACCCTGGCGCTGGGCAACGGCCGCCAGGAGCTGAACGACGTCGTGTTCGTCGAGCGCCAGGCGTTCGAGGGCCGGCTGACCACGGCCATCGCGGGCGAGATCGAGCGGCTGAACCGGCCGCTGGTCGAGGCGGGCCGGCCGTACCTGCTCGTCGGCTTCGGCCGCTGGGGCTCGAGCGACCCCTGGCTCGGCATCCCGGTGCGCTGGGACCAGATCGCCGGTGCGCGCGCGATCGTGGAGGCCACGCTGCCGCAGATGAACCCGGAGCCGAGCCAGGGCTCGCACTTCTTCCACAACCTGTCGAGCTTCTCCGTGCTCTACTTCTCGGTGCCGCACGACCGTGGCCGGGCGATAGACTGGGGCTGGCTGGAGCGGCAGGAAACCGTGGACCGGACGGACCACGCGCGACACGTGCGCACCTCGGTCCCGCTGTCGGTCCGGGTGGACGGGCGGGCACGCCGCGGCGTCGTGCTCCGCCGACGGGAGGAAGCCTCATGAACCCGCCCGACAAGGCCGGCACGGCTGCGCCGGCGGCCGACAAGCCGATCGACCGCATCCTGCACGACCTGCAGGAGCGGGCGAAGGAGCTGAACTGCCTGTACCGCGTCGACGAGCTGCTCGGCCGCGAGGAGGCCTCGCTCGACGACGTCCTGTCCGACGTGGTGCAGACGCTTCCGGCCGGCTGGCAGTTCCCCGACGTGTGCGTCGCGCGGATCGTGCTCGGCACGCGCGTGTTCGAGCCGCCGGGCTTCAACCCGTCGCCGTTCCGGATGAGCGCCGCCATCGAGGCGCAGGGCGAGCCGGCCGGGCAGGTCGAGGTCTACTACACGGAGCCGATGCCGCGCTCGGACGAGGGGCCCTTCCTCGCGGAGGAGCGGAAGCTGCTCGACGCGATCGGCGAGCGCATCGGCCACTTCATCTCGCGCCGCCGCCTGCAGCGGGTGCTCGCCCACGAGGCGCCGGGCGGTGCGCCGACGGCGGAGTGGTGGGTGGTGCTGGACTTCCTGCGCCAGACCGACCGCTCGCTGCTGGCCCGCCTCGGCCGCAAGATGATCAACCACCTGTGCTGGAACGGCGTCGAGCAGGCCGAGCGCCTGCTGCGGGACGCGGTCCCCGCGCGCACGGCCTTCGAGGGCGAAGGCACCGAAGACAACCGGCCGCGCCCGCGGACCGGCCGCGCCGCCGACCCCGAGACGACACAGGCGGCGTTCCGGATCGCCGGCGAGCACCTCTCGGAGGACGAGATCCTCGGCTGCATCCACAGCTGGATCCGCGAGGACCGCTCCACGTTCCTGAAGAACGCCCTGGAGCGCCTGGACACGCCGCTCTCCGAGCTGGCGGACGCGCTGCAGCGCTTCCGCCACGCCGGCGTCGACGAGCGGGACCTCTCGGCGGCGACGCAGATGGAGCTGCGCGCGGCGCTGGTCCGCCGCTTCCTCACCGACCAGCTCGAGTTCGTCAACATCGCCAAGCAGTACATCGACGTCGCGGACTTCCACGAGCTGTGCCAGCGCATCGTCTACCCGACCCGCAGCCACGGCCGGCTCGGCGGCAAGTCGGCAGGCCTGTTCCTCGCCTCGCGCATCGTGGCCCGCTCGCCCGAGTACCACGACATGCTGGGCGACATCCGCCTGCCGCGCGGCTGGCACATCCCCTCCGACGGCATCATCGACTTCATCCACCACAACGACCTCGAGGACGTCTACAACCGCAAGTACGTCGACCCGGACCGGGTCCGCATCGAGTACCCGTACATCGTGCAGCTGTTCAAGAACTCGTTCTTCTCGCCCGACATCCTGCGCGGCCTCTCCGACGTGCTCGACGACCTCGAGGGCCACCCGATCATCGTGCGCAGCTCGAGCCTGCTCGAGGACCGGCTCGGCTCGGCGTTCTCCGGCAAGTACAAGAGCCTGTTCCTCGCCAACACCGGCGCGAAGCGCGAGCGGCTGGCCGCCCTCACCGACGCGATCGCCGAGGTCTACGCGTCCGTCTTCAGCCCCGACCCGATCGAGTACCGCCTGCACCGCGGGCTGCTCGACCTGCACGAGGAGATGGGCATCCTGATCCAGGAGGTGGTGGGCACGCGCGTCGGCCCCTACTGGATGCCGGCCTTCTCCGGCGTCGGCTTCTCGAACAACGAGTTCCGCTGGTCGGCCCGGATCAGGCGCGAGGACGGCCTGCTGCGCATGGTGCCGGGGCTCGGCACGCGCGCGGTCGACCGCCTGGCGGACGACTACCCGGTGCTGGTGGCGCCGGGCCAGCCGGGGCTGCGCGTCAACCAGACCCCCGACGAGACGCGGCGCTACGCGCCCCGCAAGGCCGACGTGATCAACGTGGAGACCGGTTGCTTCGAGACGGTCGACGTCCACGAGCTGCTCCAGCGCTACGGCGACCAGATGCCGTTCGTGCGCCAGATGATCTCGATCGCCGACCACGACCACCTGAGCCGGCCCGCCGGCCTCGTGGACTTCGCCGACGACGGCGTGGTGGTCACGTTCGAGGGGCTGTTCAGCGACACGCCGTTCGTGGCCCGCATGCGCGCGCTGCTGCAGCTCCTGCGCGAGAAGCTCAAGACGCCGGTCGACATCGAGTTCGCCTCGGACGGCCGCCACGTGTACCTGCTCCAGTGCCGGCCGCAGGGTGCGACCGAGGGCGCCCTGGCCGCGCCCATACCGCACGACCTGCCGCGCGACCGGATCCTGTTCACGGCGCGCCGCTACGTGTCGAACGGGCAGGTGGGCGACATCAGCCACGTCGTCTACGTGGACCCGGCCGCCTACGCCCGCCTGGAAGGGGACCGCATCCGGGAGGTCGGACGCGCCGTCAGCCGTCTGAACCGGCTGCTGCCGAAGCGGCAGTTCGCGCTGATGGGACCGGGGCGCTGGGGCTCGCGCGGCGACATCCGGCTCGGCGTGCCGGTCACCTACGCGGACATCAGCAACACGGCGCTGCTCGTCGAGATCGCGCGCCAGAAGGGCGGCTACCTGCCCGACCTGTCCTTCGGCACGCACTTCTTCCAGGACCTCGTCGAGTCCTCGATCCGCTACCTCCCGCTCTACCCGGACGACCCCGAGGTCGTGTTCAACGAGGCCTTCTTCCTGCGCGCGCCGAACGCGTTGCCCGACGTCACCCCCGAGTTCGCCGGCCTCGCCGACGTGCTGCACGTGATCGACGTGCCGAAGGCGGCCGACGGCCGGGTGCTGCGCGTGCTGATGAACGCCGACCTCGACGAGGCCGTGGGCCTGCTGGCCTCGCCCGCCGTGCCGGGAGAGGCGCGGCTGGCGGCGTCGGCGGCCGCTGCGGCGGCGCCGTCGGCCCGCACCGCCGCGCCCCCCTCGGACGACAACTGGCGCTGGCGGCTGCGGATGGCCCAGCAGATCGCCGCCGCGATCGACCCCGCGCGCTTCGGGGTCAAGGCGGCGTACGTGCTCGGCTCGACGAAGAACGCCACCGCCGGGCCGGCGAGCGACATCGACCTGATCCTGCACGTCGGGGACGAGGACGCGCGGCGTCGTGACCTCTCGGCCTGGCTCGAGGGCTGGAGCGAGGCGCTGGCGGAGGTCAACTACCTGCGCACGGGCTACAAGACCCGCGGGCTGCTCGACGTGCACTACGTGACCGACGAGGACATCGCGCGCGGCACGAGCTTCGCGGTGAAGATCGGCGCCGTCACGGACGCCGCGCGGCCGCTGCCGCTCGGCCAGGACGCGGCGCCGGAGGAGTAGCGCCTCGGGCGGAGAAGCACCCGAACCGACGCGCTAGACCAGCCGCCGCGTCGCCCGCTCGGGCGCTTCGAGGTCGAGCGCCACCAGGGCCAGCTCGGGCCCGTCGTGCGCGGCCGAGAGGCAGACCGTGCGGCCGATCCTGTCGCTCCAGCGCCCCGTGAGCCGCGCCGACTCGTGAACGTGGCCGTGCAGCGTGACGAGGGGCTGGCGCGCCTCGATGAACCGGCGGATCGCGATCGACCCCACGTGGACGTCGAGCGGCACCCGGTCGATCGCGCGGCCGTCGAGCGCCGCCCGGTCGAGCGACGTCGCGTACGGGGGCGAGTGGAACAGGCACACCGCGTGCGAGAGCTCGTCGCTCCCCGCCAGGCGCTCGAGGTCCGCCGCGATCGTGCCCCACTTCACGTCGTCGGCGTCGGCCGGCAAGGAGCGCTGGCCTTCCTCCGGCGACACGCTCCCCGGGTCCACGAAGCGCGAGACGTCGTAGCGCTCCCAGTCCTTCAGCCGGAACGGCGTCGGCGGCACGCACGCGTAGCCGTAGAGGGTGAACGCGCCGAGCGCGAGGCGCCGGGCGTGCGCGTACTCGAGCAGCCCCCGCTCCTGCAGCGCCAGCAGCCCGGGCTCCTCCGACCGTGGGTCGTCGTTGCCGAAGATCGCGAGCACGCGCGGGTAGGCTGGCCCCAGCCTCGAGCGCAGTGCCTCGAGCCTGGGCGCCAGCCAGTCGAGCAGGAAGTCGGGCCCGCCCTCCGCGCCGGCCCTGAAGGGCACGACGAACGGCAGCAGGTCCCCGCCGAGGAACACGACCTGCGGGCGCTCACCCTCGATCGCGGCGAGCAGCTTCTGGTAGCGGTCGAGGCGGCCGTGAAGGTCGGAGACGAACAGCCCGCGCGTCACGGCCGCTCCCCCAGCCCGCGCCCGCTCCGTCGCGATACCAGGGGCCCGGCCCGCCACGCCATGAGACGCCTCAGAGCTTCAACCGGCTCCGGATCTCGGCCAGCGCCTTCTTCGCGCCGCCGCCTCGCTTGCCCTCGAGCCGCGCGCACGCGGCCGCCTCCAGGCACTCCTCGATCTCGACGAGGGTGGCCTGCTCCTCCGCGGCCGGACGGCCGGCCGCGAGCAGCGCGTGGCGCAGCGGCTCCGCCTCCGCCTCGCGGTCCACCTCGATCCACGCGGTCACCGCCTCCCCGATGCCGATCTTCGCCCCGCCTTCCAGGCGGGGCAAGACCGCGATGCCGGCGCGGTTGACCAGGTAGTTGACCGCGCCGGTGGCGATGATCTCGCGCCGCAGGACGTGCTCCTGGAAGTGCTCCGCAAACCGCTCGCGCAGCGGGTGCGGAAAGTAGGAGTCGAGGAAGGGACGGCCCGCCGCGCCGTCCGGGAAGTCCGTCTCGAGCAGCAGCTGGAACGCCGACATCTTCGAGTAGCCGAGCAGCACGCACAGCAGCGGGCGTGGCAGGCCGCGCTCGCGGTGCGGGCTGGCGAGCAGCTCGTCCCGCGACGGGACCGACTCGTCGGCCCGGTTCAGCAGCCCGGCCCCGGCCATGTCGTCCACCAGCGCCACGAACTCCTCGTAGCGTCGCGAGCTGCGCAGGCCGTCGAGGCTGAGCGCCAGCGCCTGGCCCTCGTTGTCGGCCAGCACCAGCGCCGCGACCTCCTCCGTCATCTCGGCCAGGATCGCGTTGCGCTCCTGGCGGCCGCGCAGCAGGCCCTTCTTGACCAGGCTGTCGAGCAGGATCTTGATGTTCACCTCGTGGTCCGAGGTGTCGACGCCGCCCGAGTTGTCGACGGCGTCGGTGTTGACGTAGCCGCCGGCCGCCCAGTACTCGAGCCGGCCCTTCTGGGTGAGGCCGAGGTTGCCCCCCTCGCCGATCACCCGCGCGCGCACCTCGCGCCCGTCCACGCGCACGCGGTCGTTCGTCCGGTCGCCGACCTGCACGTGGTCTTCGCCCGTCGCCTTCACGTAGGTGCCGATGCCGCCGTTGTAGAGCAGGTCCACGCGCGCCGTGAGGATCTTGCGGACGAGCTCCTCGCCCGACACCGCCTCGGCCTCGACCTCGAGCGCGCGGCGGGCCTCCGGCGACAGCGCGATCGCCTTCGCCGAGCGGTCGAAGACGCCGCCGCCCTTGCTGATCGTCGACGTGTCGTAGTCGCGCCAGCTCGAGCGCGCCAGCCCGAACAGCCGCTGGCGCTCCTTCAAGCTGCGCGCCGCGTCGGGATCGGGGTCGACGAAGATGTGCCGGTGGTCGAAGGCGGCCAGCAGCCGGGTCACGGGCGAGAGCAGCATGCCGTTGCCGAACACGTCGCCCGACATGTCGCCGATGCCCACGCAGGTGAAGGGCTCGCCCTGGATGTCGGTGCCCAGGTTGCGGAAGTGGTGCTTCACGCACTCCCACGCGCCGCGGGCCGTGATGCCGATCTTCTTGTGGTCGTAGCCGGCGCTGCCGCCCGAGGCGAAGGCGTCGCCCAGCCAGAAGCCGTACTGGGCCGAGACGCTGTTCGCGGTGTCGGACAGGTGCGCCGTGCCCTTGTCCGCCGCCACCACCAGGTAGGGGTCGTCGCCGTCGCGGCGCACGACCTCCGGCGGGTGCAGCAGCTCGCCGTCCGCGCGGTTGTCGGTCACGTCCAGCAGGCCCGAGACGTACTCGCGGTAGCGGTCGACCAGGTACTCGTCGAGCGCCGGCCGCGGCGGCACGTCGCCCTTGAGCACGAAGCCGCCCTTCGAGCCGACCGGCACGATCATCGAGTTCTTGACCATCTGGGTCTTCATCAGGCCGAGCACCTCGGTGCGGAAGTCGTCGTGGCGGTCGCTCCAGCGGATGCCGCCGCGCGCCACGCGGCCGCCGCGCAGGTGGATGCCCTCGAGCCGGCGCGAGTGGACGTAGATCTCGACCATCGGCCGCGGGCGACGGCATGCCCTCGACCTGCTGGCTGTCCACCTTGATCGCGAACACCGGCCGCTCGGGCCGCTGGTAAGCGTTCGTGCGCAGCGCGGCCCTGACCAGGTTCCCGAGCGCGCGCAGCACCTCGTCCTCGGCCAGGCTGCGCACGGCGTCGAGCGCCTTGGCGAAGCCGGCGTCTGCTTCGCGACACCGCCGCCGCGCGATCGCCCGCGAGCGACGGGTCGAAGCGCGCGGCGAACGAACGCAGCAGCGCGCCGGCCGCGGCGCTGTTGCGCACCAGCACGCCGTTCACGGTCTCGGCGTTCCAGTGCGTGCGCACCTGCAGCAGGTGGTTGCGCAGGGTGCGCAGCACCTCGACGTCGCGCCAGCTGAGCGTCCGCCGAGAGGATCAGGCCGTTCAGCGGGTCGTCGGTGGCGCGCTCCTCGTCGAGCGCGCGCAGCGCGTCCACGAACGGCTGCTCGCGCGGCGCCCAGCGACGCGATCCGCTCCGCGGGGGCCTCCACCTCGAAGCGGTACAGGAGCGCAGCGCCGCCCCTCCGGCAGGGTGATCGGGATGCGCAGCTCGTCGGTGACCCGGAGCCCGAGGTTCTGCAGGGTCTTCAGGATGTCCGTGAGATCCAGCGGGCGGACCGAGTAGAGGCTCAGCGCACGAGAGCTCCGCCGTCTTGTGCACCACCCGCAGCTCGAGCCTTCCCTCGAGCGCCTCGAACTTCTCGACGTCGTCGGGCACCTGCTCGGGCGGCGTCGACTCGCGGTACAACCCGCTGCGCGACTCGGGGGTCACGAAGCGGCGGAACAGGGAGCGGCCCCGGCTCTCGCCGAACCTGCGGTCGAGCGCCGCGGCCGCCTGGTCCTCCCAGCTGGTCGCCAGCGGCTCGGCCAGCAGGCGCGCCTCGTCCACGTCCAGCGGCCGCTCGAGCTGCGTTGGCGTCGAAGTAGAAGACGAACAGCGTGAGCGGCCCGCAGACGAACGAGGTCGCGTTGGCCACGGGCCCGAACGCGTCGGCCAGCGCGCGCCGCAGGGCCTGCTCGCCCTGGTACGAGTAGCGCAAGCGCGAGAAGGCCACGTACAGAGCCTCGTAGCCGGCGCCCCTGCGGGTCTGGACCACGACCTCGTCGTCGCTCGTCACGTGCACGATGCGGTCGACCACGGCCTTGAGGTCGCCCACGTCCGCGTAGAACAGCTCGGTCTTCGGGAACGCGTTGAAGGTCGCGCGGATCTCGCGCCAGGTATGCGAGCCCGGCAGCACGCCGCTGCGCTCCAGCAGCCAGTCGTGCTTCTCCTTCAGGATCGGGATCTTGTCGGCCCGCTGCGCGAACGCGCCGCGCGCGAAGCGGCCGAGCAGCAGCGTGAGCCCCCCGAGGCTGCCGTCTTCCCGCCACTCGCGCACGGTGAGGTCCTCGATCGGCTCGAGATGGTAGATGGCGGTGGCGCTGGTGCAGAAGTCGAGGTCGACGATGCGCCCGTCCCCGGGCACGGGCGCCAGGTGGCTCTCGACGTGCTCGACGACGCCCGGGAACACGACCGGCAGCAGCGCTGGGTCGGTGAAGACGCCGGTGGCGGTCTCGTCGGCGCGGTCGAGCGTACCGTCCGGGCCCGGACGGTACGACACGCTGCCCATGAAGATGTAGTTGTCGTCGAGCAGCCACTCCAGGAAGGCCCGCGCCGACGCCAGCTCGCCGCCGTCGCCGCGACGGCTGCGCAGCCTCGGCAGCAGATCGCGGCAGGCACGGCCGATGTCCGAGAAGTCCTCGACCGCCAGGAACACCGCCTTGAGCAGCGAGAACACCTCGTGCTCCACGTGGCGCAGGCGCTCGCGCGACTCGATGCCCTCGATCTGGAAGCAGCAGTAGCTCTCCTTGCTGCCTTCGTCCTGCGGCGAGCCGAACCACACCACGCGCTCCCACTGCCGGCGCACGGTGAAGATCGGGTGGATGGCGGAGAACACGCGCAGGCCCTGCTTCTGCAGGTAGTTCTTCAGGCTCTCGAAGATGAACGGCTTGTCCGGGGTGTGGGTCTCGACGAGGGTCGTCTCGAGCGGCAGCCCCGACCCGCCGCCGAGCGCGCGCGCCTCCTCCTCGCCCGGGTTGCGCACCGAGACGTGGATGCCGGGCAGTCCCTTGTACAGCTGGTGCGCCGGCGGCATCTCGCGCGCCACGAAGCGGAAGTGCGCCCGCAGCCGGGCGGCGATCGCGGCCACGGGCAGCTCGAGCGCGAGCCGGGCCGGCATCTCGGCAAAGAAAACCGGCGCCAGCTGGAGCAGCAGCTCACGGTCCTCGGGGGCCGCGTCGCGACCGAGGGCTTCCATCACCTCGGCCAGGCGTGCTCCGCGCTGTCGGGGATCGCCGTGCAACATGATTCTGTCTCTCCTGAAGGCGGGTCCGGTGAGGCCGGGCGGTTCAGGCATGGTACCCGCGGGCCTGCCACGAAGTCGAGCAGAGCTATTGCTACAATCCGCTCGCTGGTATGAAGTTCGAGGTCTCCTACCGCTCGGGCACCACCCACCAGGTCGACCTGGCCGCGGTGGTGGCCGTGCTCGGACGCGATCCGAACTGCGACATCGTGCTCAACGACACGAAGTGCTCGCGCCGCCACGCCACCGTCGAGGAGGAACCCGAGGGCCTCGTGATCCGCGACACGGGCAGCGCCAACGGCACCTACGTGAACGGCCGGCGGGTGGAGCAGGCCCGGCTGCGCCCGGGCGACACCGTCCGCCTTGGCGACGTGAGCCTCAAGCTGCTGGCCGACGCCGGCGAGACGGTCGTGGTCGCGCCGGACGACATCGAGCTGGAGCCGCTCGGGCTCTCGCCTGCGCCGGCGGCCGAGAGGCGGCTCGAGGGGCGGCGGAAGGCGGCCGAGCCGCGGGTCGACGCGGCGGTGGGAACGCTGAAACAGGCCACTGGCCCGCGCCCTTCCTCGTCAGCGTCCCCCACGCGGCCGCTGACGGTGACGCTCCTCTCCGTCCTGTGGGCGCTCTTCGTGCCGACGGCCGTGGCCGCGATCCTTTACGCCGCCAGCGAGTTGGGATCCGGACCCCTCGCCTGGGCCGCCGGTGCGGCCCTGGCGGTGATCGCGGCGGGCTTCGGCGTCGCGCTGGCCGTCGGCCTGCGCTCGCTCGCGCCCTGGGCCCGGCACCTCCAGATCGCGGCGGCGGCGGTGGGTCTCGTCGCCTGCCCGTTCACGCTGGCCTCGGCGACCGTGCTGCTCTACCTATCCAGGCCCGAGGTCAGGGCCACGTTCGAGCCCCGCCTCGGCCAGCCGAGGCCCGCGGGAGCGGGCACCGCCGAGCCCACCTTCGCGCTGTCGATCCTGGTCATGCTCGTTCTCGGCGTGGGGCTCGGAGCAGTCGCCCTGCTGCTGCTGCACCCGGTCCGCTAGGCTGTCGCGGGGAGCGCGGGCCCGGCCGGGACGCACCGTTGACGGACGCCGTAATTCAAAGTAGAAATGGGGTTTCGCCCGACGAGCGGCGGAGGAACCAGGCACAGAATGACGAGAGACGAGGCGCTCGCGAGGCACCGGGCCATGCTCCTCATCCGGCGGTTCGAGGAGCGCTGTGCCCAGATCTACGTGGAGGGCCGGATCGGAGGCTTCCTCCACCTGTACATCGGCCAGGAGGCGGTGGCGGTGGGCGCGATGAGCCTGCTGCGGCCCGACGACTACTTCATCACCTCCTATCGCGACCACGGCTACGCGCTCGCGCGCGGCACCGATCCTCGGCCGCTGATGGCCGAGCTGTGCGGCAGGGTCACGGGCATCAGCCGCGGCAAGGGCGGCTCGATGCACTTCTACGACGTGCCCTCCGGCAACTTCGGCGGCGACGGCATCGTCGGCGGCCACCTGCCGATCGCGGCAGGCATCGGCTACGCGATCCGGCTGCGGGGCACCGAGCAGGTCGTGCTGTGCTTCTTCGGCGACGGCGCGGTGAACGAGGGCGCGTTCCACGAGGCGCTGAACGTCAGCGCGCTGTGGGGCCTGCCGGTGGTCTTCGTCATCGAGAACAACCGCTACGGCATGGGCACCTCGCTCGACCGCGCCTCCTCGGTGCGCGACCTCTACCAGCGCGGCAGCGCCTACGGCATCCCGCGCAGCGACGTGAACGGCATGGAGCTGCTGACCGTGCGCGCGGCGCTGGCGGAGGCCGTCGAGCGCGCGCGCAAGGAGAAGGGGCCGACCCTGGTCGAGGTCGAGACCTACCGCTACCGCGGCCACTCGATGTCCGACCCGGGCAAGTACCGCTCGAAGGAGGAGGTCGAGGAGATGATGCGCCACGACCCGATCCTGCTGTTCGCGGAGATCCTGAAGAAGCAGCACGGCGTGGACGCGGCCGAGCTCGAGGCGATCGACAAGGACGTCCAGGCGCAGGTGGCCGAGGCCGTGCGCTTCGCCGACCAGAGCCCGTGGCCCTCGGTCGACACCCTCTTCGAGGACGTCTACGTGCGCTCGCCCTACATCCACGCCCGGGGGGCGGACAAGGATCCGGCCTGGCGAGCCGCCGTCGCGGAAGACCGCACGCCGGAGGCCTTCCCCGCCTGGAAGCCGGCCGTGCAACCCGTCAAGGTGGAGGGGTAGCGATGGCGGTCGCCACGATGCGCGACGCCCTCAACCAGGCGATGCGCGAGGAGATGCGGCGGGACCCCTCGGTCTTCCTGCTCGGCGAGGAGGTCGGCCAGTACCAGGGCGCCTACAAGGTCACGCAGGGCCTGCTGCAGGAGTTCGGCGAGTGGCGGGTGCGCGACACGCCGATCGCCGAGGAGGCGATCGCCGGGATCGCGGTCGGCGCGGCCTTCGCCGGCATGCGGCCGATCGCCGAGATGATGACGTTCAACTTCTCGATCCTGGCGCTCGACCAGATCGTCAACCACGCGGCCAAGTACCGCTACATGTCCGGCGGCCAGATCCGCTGCCCGATGGTGATGCGCGGCCCCTCGGGCGCCGCGGCGCAGGTGGCGGCGCAGCACTCGCAGGCCTTCGAGAGCTGGTACGCCCACGTGCCCGGCCTGGTCGTGGCGATGCCCTCGACGCCGAAGGACGCGAAGGGGCTGCTCAAGAGCGCGATCCGCGACGACAACCCGGTCATCTTCATGGAGAACGAGGTCCTCTACAACCTCAAGGGCGAGCTGCCGGAGGACGAGTTCACGATCCCGCTGGGCCTGGCCGACGTGAAGCGCGCCGGCCGCGACGTGACGATCGTCGCCTGGAGCCGCTCGGTGCAGTACGCGCTCGCGGCCGCGGAGCTGCTGGCCAGGGACGGGATCGAGGCGGAGGTGGTCGACCCCCGCACGCTGCGGCCGCTCGACGAGGACGTGATCTTCGACTCGGTGCGCAAGACGAACCGGTGCGTGGTCGTGGAGGAGGGCTGGCGCTACGCGGGCTTCGGCGCGGAGATCGCCGACCGCGTGCAGCGCGAGTGCTTCGACTCGCTCGACGCCCCGGTCCTGCGCGTCACCTCCGCCGACGTGCCCATGCCGTACTCCCGCATGCTGGAGAAGGCCTACCTGCCCCAGCCCGAGAAGGTGATCGCCGCGGTGCAACAGGTGCTCTACCGATGATCACGAAGGTCGTCCTGGCGAAGCTCTCCCCGACCATGGAGGAGGGCACCGTCGTCAAGTGGAACAAGCAGGAGGGCGACGCGGTCAAGGTCGGCGACGTGCTCGCCGAGATCGAGACCGACAAGGCCAACATGGAGATGGAAGCGCTCGGCGACGGCATCCTGCGCAAGGTGCTGGTGCCGGCGGGCGGCAAGGCGCCGGTCGGCACGCTGATCGGCGTGATCGCCGGGCCGGCCGAGGACGTCGCGCCGCTGCTGGCCGAGGCGGCGGCGGCGGCCGCAGCCGCGCCGACGCCGTCACAGCCGGCGCCTGCCGCGCCGGCCGCTGCTCCCACCACGAGCGCGCCCTCGCTCCCGGCTCCGGCGGCTCCCGCTCCGGCCGCCGCGGCGGCCGAGGGTGGCCGCCTCAAGGCGAGCCCGCTCGCCCGCGCGATGGCCGCCCAGAGGAGCATCCCGCTCGAGTCCGTGGCCGGCTCCGGCCCCGGCGGGCGCATCGTCAAGCGCGACATCGAGGGCTACGTTCCGGCTGCGCCTGCCGTGCCGGCCGCCGCCCCGGGCGTCGGCGCACCGGCGGTGCGGCGTCCCCTGATCCCGGTCCCGTCGGTGAAGCCGGGCACGTCGTTGCCGCTCTCCAACATGCGCCGCACGATCGCGAAGCGGCTGGCCGAGAGCATGTACACGGCGCCGCACTTCTACGTCACGGTCGAGATCGACATGGACGCCGTTGTGGCGCTGCGCGAGGAGCTCCAGGAAGCCGAAGACGTCAAGGTGTCCTACAACGACCTCGTGGTGAAGGCCTGCGCCAAGGCGTTGACGCGCTTCCCGGTCGTGAACTCCTCGTGGACGGGCGAGGCGATCCAGACGCACGCCGAGGTGCACGTCGGGATCGCGGTGTCCCTGCCGGACGGGCTGATCACGCCCGTGGTCCGCGACGCCGACCGCAAGTCGGTGGCCGAGATCTCGCGCGAGATCAAGGACCTCGCCGCGAGGGCCCGCGAGCGCAAGCTGAAGCCCGAGGAGTTCAGCGGCTCGACGTTCACGGTCTCGAACCTGGGGATGTTCGACGTCACCGAGTTCACCGCGATCATCAACCCGCCGGAGAGCAGCATCCTGGCGGTGGGCGCGGTGCGCAAGCTGCCCGTGGTCGTCGACGACGAGCTGACGATCGGCCAGCGCATGAAGGTGACGCTCAGCTCGGACCACCGTGTCGTCGACGGCGCGCTGGCGGCGCAGTTCCTGGCGGAGGTCCGCCGCCTGCTGGAGCACCCGGTCAGCCTGCTCGTGTAGGCAGTCCACCTCCTCGAGCGGCCAGGGACTTCCGTTCCGTGCCCTGGCCCCGGCAGAGGCAACAGACCGAGCGCCGGTAGCGCCGGGCCGGGCCGTCGAAGCCGATCGACGCCGCGTGCTAATGTCCCTTGGATGCGCCTCGAGGGCATGCCGGGCGGAGACTTGATTGGCAAGGGCCTGCTGGACCTCGAGCAGGGCGAAGAGACGGTCGAGGCGCTGCTCGTGTGCATCGCCGCCCCGCGCCTGCGCGCGGCGGGAGTGCCGGTTCCGAGCTGCGTGGCTGCCCCGGAGCACCGTCTCTACGAGAAGCTCGCGGAGTCGGATCCTGACTCGGCCCACTCCCGCTACAACGCTCTGCTCCGGCGGCTGACGAGCTTCGAGAGCGCCCTGGAATGCGTGAGCTAGCCGACGCCGACCGACTGCGCCGCTTCATGAGGGAGCTGGGCCGGGCCGCAGACCGGGACGGTGAGGTCTACCTGACCGGCGGGGCCACGGCCGTGCTGGTGGGATGGCGAGACTCCACGGTCGACGCCGACATCCTGATCGTGCCCGAGACCGACGCGCTCTTCCGTGCCCTGCCGCGCCTCAAGGAGGAGCTCCGGATCAACGTGGAGATCGCGAGCCCCGCGCACTTCATACCGGAGCTGCCCGGCTGGCGCGAGCGCAGCCTGCCCGTCGGCCGTGAGGGCCGTCTCGTGTTCTTCCACTACGATCCCTACGCGCAGGCACTGGCGAAGGTCGAACGGGGTCACGCCAAGGACCTGGACGACGTGCACCAGCTTCTCGACCGGGGCTTCGTGGAGCCGGATCGCCTCTGGCGGCTGTTCGAGGCGATCGCTCCTCGCCTCGACCGCTACCCGGCGATCGATCCGCCGTCCTTCCGTCGACGCCTCGAGCGGGTCCTCGACGAGCATCGCCGCCAGGCGTAGGCCGAGGCGTTCCCGGCCTCGGTCGCGAGCGCGTCTAGTCCGCCGACTGCCGGCCGAGGTAGTCCGTCACGATCTGGTCGATCCGCCGGCGGGCGTCGTCGCTCAGCTTGCGGAAGGCGATGCCGAAGCCCGGCGGCAGGCTGTGCACCGGGTGCTCCTGCTGCGGGTTCACCCAGGCGACGATGCCGTCCACGGCCACCTCCCGCTCGCTGCCGGGCAGCTGGAAGTGGAACACCACCATGCGCCCGAGCGGCGGGATCCTGTCCTGCGCCACGTAGGCGCCGAGCGAGTTGATGTTGACGATGAACCCCGTGTCCGTGGGGCCGCCCTCGTAGTCGAGCTGGCAGCGCCTGACGAACGGGACCCGGATCGCGCCACCGGCCCGCCTCTTCTCTTCCTGGCCAGCCTGGCTCATGACGTCCGGATTCTACGCCCGTGGCCGGGGATCGCCTAGAGAACGACCCGGTCGCTGCCCGTGCGGCGGGTGACGCGCTCGCGATCGAGGTACTCGAGCAGCGGGATCACGTACTTGCGGCTGAGCCCGGTCATGTCCTTGAGCGCGGCCACCTCGATCCTGGACCCGGCGGGCCAGCGTCCGCGCACGTCCTGCTTGAGCCGCTCGAGGTGCTCGCGATGCACGAGCAGACCGTCGCCGACGCGGTCGAGCACGTGCTCCGCGACCAGCAGGCGGCCCACGCGCTCGAGCGCCTTCGGGTCCTGGCGCGCGGACGCCGCCAGCGCGCCGACCTCGATCCCGGCCAGCGCGGCGCCCTTTGCCGTGTCGACGAGCAGGCGGCGCGCGTCCTCCTCGGCCGCCGACAGCCGGACCTCGTGCCGCGCGATCGCGACGGCATCCGGCAGCAGGCGCACCGCCCCGGCGGCCTCGAGCTCGGCCAGGACGCGGTCGAACGCCGACGCGGCTGCCCCTGCGAAGACACGCTCTCGCAGCTCCTCGCGCGGCATGCCGGGCCTCAGCGGCTGCCGCTGGTGGTAGGCCGCGAGCGCGGCCGTCGTCCGTCGTCCGAGCCGGTCGAGGGCCTCCCGCGACAGCACGGTGCCCGGCTCCGCCCCGAGCAGCACGAGCGCCGCGCTCGAGCGCACCGCCTCCAGTAACTCCGGCAGCGGCGCCGTCACCCGCGCCGCGAGCACGCAAGCCTCGATGCCCGCCTCACCGGCCTCCTGCGCGAAGGCCTCGGCTGCGGCCAGGACGCCCTCCGCCTCGCTCAGGCGCCGGACGGCGTTCGTGTCCGCGGCGCGCCGGCGCGGCGGCAGCGGGTCGACGACGCGCGCGCCCCCGATCGTCTCGGCCGGCGAGTAGGAGCGCAGGACCAGCCGGTCGCCGCGGCCCGCCACGCCGGGACTCTCGAGCCGCAGCTGCGCCAGGCCCTTCGTGCCCGGTTCCAGGGCGTGCTCTCCCAGCAGCCGTACCCGCGCCAGCACCTCGGCGCTGGCCAGGTGCACCCTCACGCGGGTCCCGTCGGCCAGGGGCCGCGCCCCGGGCAGCAGGGTCAGCTCCACGTCGAGCATCGCCGTGCGGCGCAGCGTTCCCGGCCGCAGCAGCACGTCCCCGCGCGCCAGCTCCTGGACGTCGACGCCGCCCAGGTTGACCGCGGTGCGGGTGCCGGCCAGCGCCTGCCCGACCGGCTCGCCGTGCACCTGCAGCCCGCGCACGCGCGCCCGGCGACCGGACGGCAGGAGCTCGACCTCCTCGTCGACCCGCAGGGATCCCCCGACCAGGGTGCCGGTGACGACGGTGCCGAAACCCTTCAGCGAGAAGACGCGGTCGACGGGCAGGCGCAGCAGCCCGGCAGACGAGCGCGGCGGCGCCTCGCCGGCCAGCGCCAGGAGCGCGGCCCGCAGGGCGTCGAGGCCCTGGCCCGTGCGCGAGGAGACGCGCACGACCGGCCGGCCCTCGAGGAAGGAGCCCGCGACCAGCTCGCGCAGCTCCAGCTCGGCGATCGCCTGCGTCTCCGGGTCGGCCAGGTCGCACTTGGTCAGCGCCACGACGCCGCGCGGGATGCCCAGCAGCCGGCAGATGTGGAAGTGCTCGCGCGTCTGCGGCATCACCGACTCGTCGGCCGCCACCACCAGCAGCGCGGCGTCGATCCCGTGCGCGCCGGCCAGCATGTTGCGGACGAAGCGCTCGTGGCCTGGCACGTCGACGAAGGAGGCCACGACCTCGGGCGAGAGCGCAGCGTGCGCGAAGCCGAGGTCGATGGTGATCCCGCGCTCCTTCTCCTCCTTGAGCCGGTCGGGGTCGGTGCCGGTGAGCGCGCGCACCAGTGCGCTCTTGCCGTGGTCGATGTGGCCGGCGGTCCCGACGATCAGGGAGCGCAGGGGCGGCCGCCTCGGCGGGCTACTCTTCCCTCGTGGTCACGCCGAACACCGACTCGGCCGTCTTGTGGAGCTTGGCGGCGAGCGCGAGCCGCGCCTCCTTCTCGGCGCGCGCGATGAACGAGTAGTTCTCGCGGGCGACCTTGATCAGGAACAGCAGCTCGTCCCGCGTCAGGTTCAGCACCACCCGGCCGCGCTCCTGGTCGAACGAGGCCTCCACCAGCTTGTCACGCAGCCTGAGGCGGGCCTGCTGCTCGTCGTCGGTGATGAAGTGGTACTCCTGCCGCGTGACCTTCTGCAGGAAGACCAGCTCGCGGTGCGAGAGGTTGAGCGCGACCATCCGGGCTTCGGAGGGCCGGGCAGGCGGCTTCGAGTCTCCAGTCGTCACGATGGGCTCCGTCCGTTCAATCGCCTGTGGGATCCAGTCCCGTAGTGTAGCAGGCTGCCGCGGTGACGGATCGCACTCCGGGCGCCTCAGCGCCGCCGCTGCCTCGGGCGAGCCGCGCCGCCCTTGGGCCGCGCCCCGCGCGGCCCCCCGGTCCGATCACGCCCACGAGGGCGAAGTCGATCGCGCGCCGCTCGAGGTCGACGCGCGCCACCTGCACCTGCACGCGGTCGCCGAGCCGGTAGGCTTTCTGCGTGTTCTCGCCCTTCAGCAGGTGCCTGCGCTCGTCGAAGCGATAGTAGTCGTCCGCCATCGACGACACGTGCACCAGGCCCTGGACGTAGATCTCGTCCAGCTCGACGAACAGCCCGAAGGCCTGCACCCCGGTGACGTAGCCCCAGAAGGACTCCCCCAGGTGCCCGGCCATGTAGCGTACCTTCTTCCACTCGACCAGCTCGCGCTCGGCCTCGGTCGCGCGCCGCTCGCGCTCCGAGAGGTGCTCGCCCATCCCGGGCAGCCGCTCGCGCAAGGAGGCCTCGCCCTCGCCGCCCGTCCCGTGCCGCAGCGCGCGCAGCGCCCGGTGCACCACCAGGTCGGGGTAGCGCCGGATCGGGCTCGTGAAGTGCGCATACATGTCGGTGGCGAGGCCGAAGTGGCCGAGGTTCTCCTCGTGGTAGCGCGCGAGCTTCATCGTGCGCAGCAGCAGGTAGGAGACCAGCTTCTCCTCGGGCTTGCCCTCGATCTGGCGCAGGATCAGCTGGAACTGCTCGGGCCGGATCGCCGTGAGATCGCCGGGCACGCGGTAGCCCAGCGAGGCCACCAGCTCGGCGAACTCGGAGACCCGCTCGGGGTCGGGCTGCTCGTGGATCCGGTACAGCGCCCCCACGCCGGCGCGGTGCAGCTTCTCGGCCACCGCCTCGTTCGCGGCGAGCATGAACTCCTCGACCAGCCGCATGCTGTCGAGGCGTTCGTGGCGGACGATCGCGGTCAGCTCCCCCCTTGCGTCGAGCACGAGCTTCGGCTCGGGCAGGTCGAAGTCCAGCGAGCCGCGTTCGTAGCGCCTCTGGCGCATGCGCTTCGCGAGCGCGTCCATCTCGAGGAGCGACGCCACGAGCGGCTCGTAGCGCTGGCGCAGCGCGGGGTCGCCGTCGACGATCGCCTGCGCCTGCTGGTAGGACAGCTTCGCGGCGCTGCGGATGACGCCGTCGTGGAGGGTCGAGCTGCGCACCCGGCCCTCGCCGTCGAGCTCGATCAGCACCGTCTGCGTCAGCCGGTCCTCGCCCTCGACCAGGGAGCAGATCCCGCTCGACAGGGAGTGCGGCAGCATCGGCACGACGTGGTCGGGGAAGTAGACGGACGTGCCGCGCAGGTAGGCCTCCTGGTCGAGCGCTCCGCCTTCGCGCACGTAGTGGGCCACGTCCGCGATGTGCACCGCCAGCCGCCAGCCGTCCTCTCCGCGCCGCTCGACCCCGACGGCGTCGTCGTGGTCGCGCGCCGTCTCCGGGTCGATCGTGAACGTGGTCCAGGCGCGGAAGTCGCTGCGCCCGTCCGTCTCGGCGGCCGCGACCGGCCGCGCGACGCGCAGCGCCTCCTGCTCGACCTCCTCCGGGAACGCGTGCGGCAGGCCGTACTTCGCGACGATCACCCGCAGGTCGACGCCCGGGTCGCTGAGGCGGCCGAGCACCTCGACCACACGGCCGATCGGGTTGCGGGTCGCCGTCGGCGGCCGCGTGATCTCGGCGAGCACCATCACGCCCGATTCGGCGCCGCCCCCGTCCCCCGCGGGGACGAACAGCTCCTGCAGCACGCGCTTGTCGAACGGGACGACGTGGCCCCCGATGCGGCCGTCGTCCTCGTAGCGGCCGACGAGGTGCTGGTTCGCGCGCTCGAGCACGCGGATGATCCTCCCCTCGGGTCCGCGCGGGCCCCGGCGCTCGACGCGCGCCACGACGCGATCGCCGTGCAGCGCCTCGCGGATGTTCGTGGCGGCGACGAACAGGTCGGCCTCGCCCGGGCTGCGCTTCTCCGGGACGACGAAGCCGTACCCCGACGGGCTGCACGACAGGCGGCCGACGACCAGGTTCATGCGCGCCGGCAGGCCGACGCGCGCCCCGTGGATCTTGACGATCGCGCCGTCGGCAATCAAGCGCCGCAGCACGGCTTTCAGCTCGCGACGGCCCGGCCCGTCGAGGGCGAGGCGCCGGGCCAGCTCCTTGACGGCGAGCGGCTTGCCGAAGCTCGCCAGCTGGTCGAGGACCTGGTTTTCGAGGCTACTGGCTTGGTCTATGGGAGAACCCGCCTCGGGGGTTGGATGGTGCCGGAGGTGGGACTTGAACCCACACTAGCCGAAGCCAACACGGCCCTGAACCGTGCGCGTCTGCCAATTCCGCCACTCCGGCACTCGGAGCAGCATGGGATCATAGCAACTCGGGTCGGGCCCTTCAACCGCGCCCGGCGCTTCCCGTCCGGGCGGGCCGGGCGACCTAACCGTCTCGCATCGAGGACGTTGCGGCCTCGCCACAGGACACTTCTCCTTGCAGGTTGCGGCTGCAAGTGCCACAATTACAGCGACTTCACAGGGCAGGCGCCGGGCACGTCGCTTGCTTTGAGCGAGGTCGGGAGCTGTCGGACAGGCTCCCGGAGGAGTATGGTCATGCGGCCTCGCAGCGTCGTCGCGATCGGATTCGCGCTCACCTTCGCCGGCCTCGTGGCGCCCGCCGTCGCCCAGGACCAGGACGGCTACCGCCACGGCCGCCTGCGCTACGTCGATCCCGGCGTCACCCTCCAGCGGGCGACCGACGCCGGCTCCGAGGAGGCGGAGGGCAACGAGCCGCTCCTGCCCGGCGACCGCGTCTGGACCGACGCCTCTGGCCGCGCGGAGTTCCAGTTCCCCGACGGCAGCCTGGTGCGCCTGGACCGGCGCAGCAAGCTCGACTACTCCGGTCACGAGGAGGAACGCGAGGAGCGGATCGTGCTGCGGCTCTGGTCGGGCTCCGTGATGGTGCACGCGGGCGCGCGCAAGCCGCGCGCTTCGAGATCGAGACGCCCGGCGGGCATGGTGACCGCCCTCCAGGGCTCGGTCGTGCGCGTGGACGTGGACGGCGGCGAGGCCCGCGTGAGCGTCTACGCGGGCGAGGGCCGGCTCGACGACGGCCGCACGCGCCTGCGCCTGGCGTCGGCCGTGAGAGGACGTTCGCGCGCTGGGCGAGGCCGCGCAGGAGCCGGAGCGATTCGACAGCCACGAGCGGGACGAGTTCGTGAGCTGGGACGAGGGCCGCGAGTCGGAGGTCCGGGCGGCCGACGCGTCCCCGCTACCTGCCGGGCGAGCTGGCGATCTACTCGGACGAGTTCGACCGCAACGGCGACTGGCGCAACGAGTCCGGCGTCGGCTACGTGTGGGTCCCGCAGGTCGAGGCCGGCTGGCAGCCATACTCGAACGGTCACTGGGCCTGGACCGCGTACGGCTGGACCTGGATCCCGAACGAGCGCTGGGGCTGGGCTCCGTTCCACTACGGGCGCTGGGACTACGCGGCGTCCTTCGGCTGGTACTGGGTTCCGGGCCGCACTTGGGGGCCCGCCTGGGTGAGCTGGGCGGTCGGCGGCGGGTACGTCGGCTGGTGCCCGCTCGGCCGCCATGACCGGCCCGTCGTCGCCTGGGGCGACAACGGGGCGGGCCGCTACGACCGCCTGGACCGCGGGCACGCCGTGTCGCGCGGCCGTTTCGGAGGGGGGTTCGACGCCTGGAGCGTGGTACGCAACGGCGAGTTGGGCCGGCGCGACGTAGCGCAGCGCCGGGTGGCGATCGACCGCATCGACCCGGCGGTCGTGCGCATCGCCGGCTCGGCGGCGCTGCGGCCGACCCGTGACGGCACCGCGCTGCGGCAGGGCGACGCCGTGCCGCGCGCCGTCAGCACCCGCCAGCGCCCGGGCGACTTCGTGCGCGAGCTGGGCGTCGACAACAAGACCACGATCCCGGCGCCCTGGACGCGCGGCTACGGCCCGCCTCCGGCCGGCGTCGAAGGCGCGCGCTACGGTGTCCCCAGGTCGACGGACGGCGACCGGCGCGAGGCGGTCGGGAGCGTGCCGGCCAGGCGCACCGGCGAGGCCGCCACGAGCGCTCCCGCGGGCCAGACGACGGGAGCCGCTGCGCCGAGCGGCCGGCCGGTGCCCTGGTTCCGGCCTGCGGACGAGGCACAGCGCAGCACCGGCGGCGGCGGTGCCGCCACCGCAGGCAGCGGCAACGCGGGCGCTCGCAGCACGACCAGCGGGAGCAGGGGCAGTGCCCCGCGCGACGACGGCGCGGTGCGCCGGCGGGACGCGGCCACTTCCAACCAGCGATCCGGCGGCAGCAGCGCCGAGTCGCAGCGTGACGCCGGCGAGTCGCGGCCGCGCCAGGGTGGCGCGTCCTACGGCGGTTCGAGCCAGCCTTCCGGTGGAGACTCGGCTCGCTCCCGCGGCGGCGAGGTGCGCTCCTCGGGCGGCGGATCGCGTCCCTCCGGCGGCAGCGAGGCGCGTCCCTCCGGCGGCGCCGTGCCCCGCTCGAGCGGCGGCGCGCGCTCCTCTGGGGGCAGCTCGTCTTCCGGCGGGCACGCGGCGCCGCGGCCCCGCAAGGACTGACGCCCGCAACTGGCGGGGGAACTGAGCGGCGGGCATAATCGCGGCAGTGCCGCCCCGCTCTCCCGCCAGCCCTCCGCACGTCCTCACCCTGCGCCGCCTCGCGGTCACCGGCGCCTTCGCTCTGGCCATCGTGGGCGGCGCGCTCCTGGGTGTCTTCCTGGCGCTGGAGAGCGACCTGCCGCAGGTGACGTCGCTCGAGGACTTCCAGCCGAACATCATCACGCAGGTCTTCGCCTCCGACGGCAGCGTGATCGGCGAGTTCGCGATCGAGAAGCGCGTGGTCGTGGAGTTCCGCGACATCCCGCCGGTGCTGCGCAACGCGATCGTGGCGGTAGAGGACGCCGACTTCTGGAAGCACATCGGCATCAACCCCTGGCGCATCCCCAGTGCCGCGATCGCCAACCTGCGCTCGGGCCGCCGCGGGCAGGGCTTCTCCACCCTGACCATGCAGCTGACGCGGCTGCTGTTCCTGACGCCCGAGAAGACCTACGAGCGCAAGGTCAAGGAGGTGATCCTCGCCTTCCAGATCGAGAAGAACTTCACCAAGGAGGAGATCCTCACCCTCTACTGCAACCAGATCTACTTCGGCCACGGCAACTACGGCGTGGAGGCCGCCAGCCGCTTCTTCTTCGGCAAGCCGGTGCGGGACCTGGCGCTGCACGAGGCGGCGCTGATCGCGGGCCTCGGCCAGAACCCCACCCGGCTCTCGCCCATCGAGAACCCCGAGCACGCGCTGGCCCGGCGCAACCACGTGCTCGACCGCATGGCCGAGGAGAAGTACGTGAGCGTGGCCGAGGCGGAGGCCGCCAAGCGCGAGCCGCTCGGCCTGCACCTGCGCCGCGAGCCGCCGTCGATCGCGCCCCACTTCCTCGAGGAGGTGCGCAAGTACCTCGAGCGGGAGTACGGCAGCCAGCGCATCTACCAGGGCGGGCTGCGCGTCTACACGACGCTCGACCCGCAGATGCAGAAGGCGGCCGTCAAGGCGCTGCGCGAGGGGCTGCGTGCCCTCGACCGGCGCGCGCGCGGCTTCGTGCCGCCCACCACCACGGTGATGGCCGACGGGCTGCTGCCGGATCCCCTGCACCTCGACGAGTGGGACTGGCCGTTCGCGGTCGGCGACGTGGTGCGCGGCGTGGCGATCGCGTCGGACCGCGCGTCGGCCGTGGTCCAGATCGGCGGCTACCGCGCACGGCTGTTGCCTGCCGACGTGGCCTGGACCCGGCGCACGAACATGGCCGAGGTGTTGCCGCGCGGGGCGGTCGCGCCCTTCCGCATCGACGCGCTCGGCGAGACCGGCGGCCGCAAGGAGGCGCGCGTGCGCCTGGAGCAGGAGCCGAAGGTCGAGGGCGCGCTGCTCGCGCTCGACGTGAAGTCGGGCGCCGTGCGCGCGATGGTCGGCGGCTACGACTTCGAGCACAGCAAGTTCAACCGCGCCACCCAGGCGATGCGGCAGGTCGGCTCGGCCTTCAAGCCGGTCGTCTACGCGGCCGCCCTCGAGACGCTGCACTGGACACCGTCGACCATCCTGGTCGACTCCCCGCTCAGCTTCCCGAACCCCTGGAACAAGACGGTGTGGGCGCCGCGGAACTACGACGGGCGCTACCTCGGCCCGATCACGCTGCGCTACGCCGTCGAGCAGAGCCGGAACATCCCGGCGGTGAAGACGCTGCAGGCGGTCGGGGTCGAGCGGGGCATCGACTACGCGCGCCGGCTCGGCCTGCACGGCGAGTTCCCGCCGTACCTGCCGATCGCCCTCGGCGCCGGCGAGGCGACGCTCGAGGAGATGGTGTCGGCCTACGCCTCGTTCGCCAACCAGGGCCTGCGCATGAAGCCGTTCCTGATCGAGCGCATCACCGACCGCGAAGGCAACATCGTCGAGCAGGCCGCCCCGCACGCGAGCGACGCCCTGCGCGCGGACACGGCGTTCATCCTGACCTCGCTGCTGCGCGGCGTCGTCGAGCGCGGCACGGCCGCGCGGGCTCGTGCGCTGAAGCGTCCGATCGCGGGCAAGACCGGCACCACGAACGACTTCACGGACGCCTGGTTCATCGGCTTCGAGCCTTCGCTGGCCGCAGGCGTCTGGGTCGGCTTCGACGAGAAGAAGGACTCGCTCGGCAGGGGCGAGACGGGCGGCCACGCGGCCCTGCCGATCTGGATGGACTTCTGGTCGGCCGTCACCGCGGGCCGCCCCGTCGAGGAGTTCCCGATCCCGGGCAACGTGGTCTTCGTGCCGGTCGACGACGCCGGTCGCCTCGGCAGCCCGGGCACCCCGGGCGTTCGCATGGAGGCCTACGTGGCCGGAACCGAGCCGCACGGGGCGGCCGCGGCTCCGGAGCCCGCTCAGCGAGAGACGACTGGCCGGTAGTCCGGGTAGCGCGCCGCGCCCGGCGCGAAGGTCACGCGCCACGCCTTGCCGTCGGAGAGCCGCTGCCGGTAGATCGCGTAGCTGCCGGTGACGTTCGAGGCGAACGCCAGCTCCGAGCCGTCCGGCGAGTAGACCGGGTCGTAGTTGAGCGCGGGCCAGTCCACGAGCGTCGTCTCCCCGCCCGTGGCGAGGTCGTACGCGACCAGCCGGCTGGTCGGCCGCATGTGGCCGCGGCTGACGTAGACGACCTTCCTGCCGTCACGGCTGAAGCGCGGCTCGCAGCCTCCGTGCCCGATGCTGGAGATCCTCCTCTGCTCTGCGGTCGCCACGTCGAGCACGTAGATCTGGTGGCCGATGGTGTGGTTCGACGAGAACACGATGAAGCGCCCGTCCGGGCTCCAGTGCGGGTTGCCGAAGATCGTGCGCTCGCCGTGCCGGACCAGCTCGCGCACGGCGCCCGTCTGCAGGTCCTGCAGCAGCAGGCGCTCGGGGCCGTCGAGGTTCGACAGGAACGCGAGCTGCCGGCCGTCGGGCGAGACGTCGGCCTGGTACTCGGTGGCGCCGTTCTGCCGCAGCCGCCGCAGGTTGCGCCCGTCGACGTCGATCCTGAAGAGCTGCGGCTTGCCGGTGCGGTCGGAGGTGAACACGATGCTGCGGCCGTCCGGCGCGAAGCGCGCGAGGCAATCGTTGCCGGGAGAGTCCGTGAGCCGCAGCTCCGGGCCCCCGCCGGCGGGGATCAGGAACAGGTCCATCGCCCCGTTCACGTCGCGCTCGTACACGAGCTCCCAGCTCGAGGGCCCGCTGGCGGCAGCGGAGGCCGCACGGGCAGCCCGCGCGCGGTCACGGCTGCAGCCCGGGCTCGCGAACGAGAGCGCCAGGACAGCCAGCCCGAGGAGGGTCGACGGCCGCCTCATACCCCCACGATACGACCGGATGCGGCGCCGGGCTACTCCTCGGCCGCCGCCGCCTGGCCCAGTGTGCCCCGCGCCTTCGCCACCAGCGTCGCCTTGATGAAGTCGTCGATGTCGCCGTCGAGCACGCGGTCGGGGTTGCCCGTCTCGTGCTTGGTGCGGTGGTCCTTCACCATACGGTACGGGTGCAGCACGTACGAGCGGATCTGGCTGCCGAAGGCGATGTCCTTCTTGGCCGCCTCCACCGCGTCCAGCTTCTCGCGCCGCTTCGCCAGCTCCAGCTCGTAGAGCCGGGACTTCAGGATCTTCATCGCGACCTCGCGGTTGCGGATCTGGCTGCGCTCGTTCTGGCAGGACACCACGATGCCCGTCGGCAGGTGCGTGAGCCGCACGGCGGAGTCCGTGACGTTCACGTGCTGGCCGCCGGCGCCGCTGGAGCGGTAGGTGTCGACGCGCAGGTCCTTCTCCTGGATGTCGATCGCGATCGAGTCGTCGATCTCCGGCCAGGCGAACACCGACGCGAACGAGGTCTGGCGCCGCGCGTTCGAGTCGAACGGGCTGATGCGCACCAGCCGGTGGACACCGGCCTCCGCCGCCAGGTAGCCGTAGGCGTACTCGCCGTGGACGAGCACGGTGGCGCTCTTGATCCCGGCCTCCTCGCCGGCCTGGATGTCGATGAGGTCGCGCTTCATCGCCGCGTCGGTCGCACCAGCGCAGGTACATGCGCAGCAGCATCTCGGCCCAGTCCTGGCTGTCGGTCCCGCCCGCGCCCGCATTGATCGTGAGGATGGCGTTCGCGCGGTCGTGCTCGCCGCCGAGCATCTTCTGGAACTCGGCCGCCTCCACGCTCGCCTCGAGCGCGTCGAGCGCCTGCGGCAGGTCCTTCGCCACGTCCTCGCCCGCCTGCAGCCAGTCGACGAGCACCGTCGCGTCGTCCTCCTGCGAGCCGAGCCGTTTCAGCAGCTCGAGGTCGCCCTCGATGCGCTTGCGGCGCTGCAGGACCTTCTGCGCCGCGCCCTGCTCGGTCCAGAAGGCGGGCTCGGCCATCTTCCCCTCGAGCGAGTCGATCTCGGAGCGGAGCTTCGCCTCGTCAAAGATAGCCGCGGATGTCCGCGGCCCTCGCTCGAAGCGCCTCGAGACGCTGGATCAGGTCTGCGCTCAATCGTGTCTCCTGGACCGGCTATTCTACGCGACGACGCGGCCGCGCCGTGGCCAGGAGCAGCGCCAGCGCGGCCGCCACGCAGGCCTGGGCGAACAGCGTCGCCGTGGCGGGCGTAGAAGGTGGTCTCGGCGACGAAGGGCACCTCGCGCACGAGCACGGTCGTGTCGAACAGGCGCGTGCTCTCCAGCACACGCCCCCGCGGGTCGACGACCGCCGTGATGCCCGTGTTCGCCGCGCGCACCATGTAGCGCCGGTTCTCGACCGCCCGGAAGGCGGCCATCGCCAGGTGCTGGTAGGGCGCCGAGGTGGTGCCGTACCAGGCGTCGTTCGTGATGTTGACGAGCAGCTCGGCGCCCTCGGCCGGCGAACCGCCGCACCAGCTCCGGGAAGATCGCCTCGTAGCAGATGTAGCCGCCGATCGCGTGGCCGTCCACCGTCGCCGGTGACGGCCTGCCGTCCCGGCGCTGAAGTCGGAGACCTCCTGCACCAGCTTCGCGGCGAAGCGGCCGCCGAGCGTGAACAGCGCGCTGCAGCGGCACGTACTCGCCGAACGGCACCAGGTGCATCTTGCGGTAGCGGGCGAGGAGCGCCCCGCCGGGCTCGAGCAGCTTGGCGCCGACGTAGATCCGCCCCTGCCGCCGAGGCCCGCCGCTCGCGGTCGTCGTTGCCGAAGAACAGGTAGATCCCGCGCCTCTGCACGAGGCTCGCGCAGCAGCGCCGCCAGCTCGGGCTCCTCGTCGTACAGGAACGGCACCGCCGACTCGGGCCAGACCACGAGCCGTGCCCCGCGCGCCGCGGCCTGCTCGCGTCAGCTCGCAGGTGGCGCCCGACGTTCGACCAGGCGTTCTCCGGCAGCCACTTGTCCTCCTGCCGGATGCCCGCCCTGCACCAGGCCCACGGTGATGCGGCCGGTCTCGGGCAGCGGGCCTTTCCATCTGCCAGGAGCCGTAGGCCCAGCCGCCGGCGACCAGCAGCGGCCACGCCCGCGAGCGACGCCCGGCGCCAGGCCGCCCGCCGGCTCGATCGCCGCGATCGCCAGGAGCGAAGACGACCGCCGAGAGCAGGAACGACACGCCGTAGACCGCCGTCACCGCCGCGATCTGGATGAACGGCAGTTGCGCGTGCTGGCTGTAGCCGAGCAGGCACCACGGGAAGCTGAAGAAGGTGTGGGCCCGCGCGTACTCGAGCGCCGACCCAGGCGAGGGGCGCGCCGAGCAGCCCCGCCGTCCCGAAGCGGACACGAAGCGTGCCGCCGCCCAGCCGAACAGCGCGTGGAAGACCGAGAAGGCCAGGCACAGCGCGACCATCACCAGCGCGCCGACCGGCAGCGACAGCCCCCCGTACTGCACCACCACCAGCGCGGTCCAGTAGAGCAGCCCGAGCGACGAGACGGCGCCCGTCACGTAGCCGAGGCGCAGCGCGCGCCAGCCCGAGGCGCCGGCGAGCGCGACCAGCAGCGGTGCGAGCGCGACCCAGGCCACCGCGCCGTGGCCGAACTTGGGGAAGGACAGGAACAGCAGCACGCCCGAGAGCGCGGCCAGGCCCTCGCGCCGGGCGCCGCTCAGCGCGCCCTCCCCGCCGCGGTACACCTCTTCCGCGTTGAACGAGGAGCGCACGAAGACGCCCGCGTAGACCTCGGCGAACCCGAGCCCGCGCGCCGTCGCGCTCGAGATGCGCGGAAAGCCTCCGGGCTGCAGGTAGCGGTGGACCGGCTCGTGCCGGCGGGTGGGGCGCAGGTACTGGCCGAGCGTGACGGTGTCGACGCCCGCCGCGCGCAGGTCGCGCAGCACCGGCTCGATCTCCTCGTCCCGTCTCGCCCAGCCCCAGCATGAGCCCGCTCTTCGTCGCCTGCGACGGCCGCAGCCGCTTGACGCAGCGCAGCACGTCGAGGCTCAGAGCGTAACGGCCCTGCGGTCGCAGGCGCGGGAACAGCCGCGGCACGGTCTCGATGTTGTGGTTGAACACCTCGGGCGCGGCGTCGAGCACGGTGCGCAGCGCCTCGGGGTCGCCCTTGAAGTCCGGGGTCAGCACCTCGACCGACGGCGCCCGGCAGCGCGCGCCGGATCGCGCGCACGGTCTCGGCGAAGTGCGCGGCGCCGCCGTCCGGCAGGTCGTCGCGGTTCGACCGAGGTCAGCACGACGTAGCGCAGCCCCAGGCGCGAGGCGGCCTCGGCCACGCGCGCGGGCTCACCGGGGTCCGGCGGGCAGCGGGCGGGCGGTGCCGACCGAGCAGTAGCCGCAGCGGCGCGTGCAGCGGTCGCCGAGGAGCATGAACGTGGCGGTGCCGCGCGTGAAGCACTCGCCCAGGTTCGGGCAGCGGGCCTCCTCGCAGACCGTGTGCAGGCGCCTGCTGGCGCAGGAGCAGGCGCACGGGGCGGGAGCCTCGGGCGAGCGGGCTCCGCCTTGCGGGCCCACTCGGGCAGGCGGAGCGGGGTCGCGCTGTCGCTCACGCGGGGCTCGGCCACGCTACTGCTTGATGATGTACGGCTTGAACTTGTCGTCGCGCAGGCGCTCCTGCACCGCCTCGGCGTCGGCGCGGTCGCGGTAGACACCCACCCGCACCGTGAACAGCCCGCCGCTGTGGCCGGCCGGGGCCACCGTGAACGCCGGCAGCGAGCGGCCGCGCAGGCTCTTGACCACGGTCTCGGCGCTCGCGCGGTCCTTGAAGGCGCCGACCTGGACCGCGAAGCCCTTGACCGTCGCCGTCGATCCGATCGGCTTCGGCAGGCCGGCCGAAGCCGCCTGTGGGGCAGGCGCCGGCGCCGGGCGAGCCGTCGCGGGAGTGGCCGCGGCCGTCGCCGGCGTGGGACGTGCCGGCGCGGGCGTCGCCGCTGCGGCTGCGGGCGTGGCCACGGGCCGCGTGCTCGCCGGCCGGGTCGCCAGCGTCGTGGGCGGGGCGGCGGGCGCGGTGCCGGCCTTCTCCAGGCCCTCGGGCGGCCGCTCGGACTCGAGCCTCTGCGGGTAGCTGTAGTCGCTGGGCGAGGGGGCCGGGGTCTGCTCCGCGACCACCTTCTCCTCGGCCACCGGCCGCGCCTGCTCCGCTCCCGCCGCCGGGCCGCCTTCGATCCCGCGGCCGACCATGACGCCGGCGAGGAAGCTCAGCACGAGCCCCGCCGCGCCCGCCATGAAGTAGAAGACCAGCTGCTTGTTGGTCAGCTGGATCTCGTAGTAGTAGTCGTCCTGCGCCAATCTACCCTTCCTGGCGTCCTCAGGCGACGCCGAACTTGCGGTAGGCGTCCTTGATTATGCCCGACACCACGGCGATCTCCTGCGTCCCCAGCCGCTGGCGGACGCTCAGCTGGATCGACGTGACCAGCTCGTTGAGCCCGGCCAGCATCAGCCGCCGCCGCTCGGCCGCGGGCAGGTCCGCCACGTTGGCCAGCATCTGGTCGTAGTCGGCGCGGCCGTACTGCTTCAGGTCGACGCCGTAGAACAGCAGCTCGTACTGCCCGGCGATCTGCGCGAGCGCCTCGTCCATCAGGGCATCCGCGCCCTCGGCGCCCCGGCCCTGCAGGAAGGAGTAGATCCGGCCCAGCATCTGGTTGAAGCGCTCGACGATGCTCTCGAGGTCCAGCTCCTGCTCGCGCTGGACGCGGCCCTCCTCGTGGGCGACCGAGTCGCCCGGCTTGCCGCGGCGCACGACCCCCAGCAGCGTCAGAGCCCACAGCACGCGGCAGGTCTCCAGGTTCGACAGGTACGAGACCTGGCAGATCTGCTCGATCGTCGCGCGGCCGTTCACGTGCGCCAGCACCTCCTGCTCGTCCTCGGTCAGCTCGACCCGCAGCAGGGACTCGGTGTTCCCCGTCGGCACCGGGATCGACTCGAGGTCGCCCCCCACCCCGCGCCACACCCGGCTCCAGGCGCGCGTGCGGCGAATGCCCTCCAGGATCAGGCTCTCGGTCGAGAAGTTGAGCGCGATCACGTCGTCGCCGCTCGGCTCGGTCATCACCAGCTCGTACTCGCCGTGCGTCCAGGTGAACACGTCGAGCAGGATCTGCTTGACGTGGTGCTCGATCGCGCCGATCAGGTCCTCCGGCTCGAGCGCCTCCAGCTCGACCAGGATCGTGCCCAGCCGGCGCCCCGGGCCGACCAGGCGGCTGGCCTCGAGGTACTGGCGCACGCTGATCTTGCCGCGCAGCAGCAGGTCCTCGCCGAGCCGCTCGTCCGGGTCGCTGCTGCGCGCGTAGACGACACGCCCCATGTGCAGGTGGACGCTCTTGGTGATGTCGCCCTTGCGGAAGGTCAGGACTCCCGTCTCGCCACTGCCCAGGACGGACTTCAGGAGCTCCGGGACGCTCGTCTCCTCGATGCTGCCGCGGAGGATGAGGCCTTCGCCGTCGCCGGGCTCGGGCTCGACCATGCGCTACGCCTTCTTCTCGGGAGTGGCGGGCGCGTCGCCGAAGGCACGCGGGCCCATCAGCGCCTTCATCCAGTCGATCGGCAGCGGGAAGACGATGGTGGAGTTCTTCTCGGCCGCGATCTCCACCAGCGTCTGCAGGTAGCGCAGGTGCAGCGAGACGGGCTGCGAGTTGAGCTCGGCCGCCGCCTCGGCCAGCTGCTTGCTCGCCTCGAACTCGCCCGAGGCGTGGATGATCTTGGCCCGCTTCTCGCGCTCGGACTCGGCCTGCTTGGCCATGGCCCGCTGCATCTCCACCGGCAGGTCCACTGCCTTGACCGCCACCTGCGTCACCTTCACGCCCCAGGGGTCGGTGTGCTGGTCGATGACCTCCTGCAGCCGGACCGCGAGCCGCTCGCGCTCGGACAGCAGCTCGTCGAGGTGGGCCTGGCCGAGGATGCTGCGCAGCGTCGTCTGCGCCTCCTGGCTCGTGGCGTAGAGGAAGTTCTCGACGGAGATCACCGACTTCAGCGGGTCCATCACGCGGAAGTAGACGACGGCGTTCACCTTGACGGTGACGTTGTCGCGCGTGATCACGTCCTGCGGGGGCACGTCGAGCACGACCGTGCGCAGGCTGACGCGCACCATGCGGTCGATCGGCCAGGCCACGATGATGAGCCCGGGGCCCTTCGGATGCGGCAGCACCTTGCCCAGCCGGAAGATGACGCCGCGCTCGTACTCGTTCAGCACCTTGACCGAGAGCAGGATCCAGAAAACGACGAGGCCGACGACGAATACCACAGGTGACATCTCACGCCTCCCTTCGGACCCGCAACAGGAGCCCGTCCATCGACACGACCGCGACCGCCTCACCGCGCGTCACCGGCTCGGCCGCCACCGCCCGCCACAGCTCGCCGTTGACGACGACCCAGCCCTCCGGAGAGAGATCCGTGTCGGCCCGGCCGACCTGGCCGACGAGCCCTTCGGCGCCCGTCTGCGCCCGGCGCCGCTGGGCCTGGACGACCAGCCGCACCAGCGCGATCACGAACGCCGCGAAGACCAGGATCGCCGGGGCGAGCCGCCACAGGTTGACCCGCAGCTCGGGCAGCGGCGAGTCGACGAGCATCATCGCGCCGAGGATCATGGCGACCAGCCCGCCGGTCGTCAACAGGCCGTACGAGTGGACCTTCACCTCGGCGACGAACAGCCCGACGGCGAGCAGCACCAGCAGGATGCCGGCCCCGCTCACCGGGATGATCTGGCTCGCGAACAGGAACAGGATGAGGCAGAGGGCGCCGATGATGCCGGGGAAGACGAGGCCCGGGTGGCTGATCTCGGCCCCCAGCCCGGCGAGCGTACCGAGCAGCAGCAGGAACAGCACCTCCGGCCGCGCGATCGCCGAGAGGATGGCCTGCCGCCAGTCCATCTTCACCTCGACCGTGCGCTGGCCGGCCACCCGCAGCGTGACGGTCGACCCGTCGAAGCGCTTGACCTCCCGCCCCTCGAGCTGCCAGAGCAGGTCGGGCACGTCCTTCGCGACGAGGTCGATCAGGTGCAGGTCGAGGGCCTCCTTCTCCGTGAAGGACTTGCTCTCGACCACGGCCTTCTCGGCCATCTCGACGTTGCGGCCGCGGCGCTCCGCCTTGGCCCGGATGTAGGCGGCCATGGCCGAGGTGACCTTCTTCGACATGACCTCGTCCATCTGCCCCAGCCCGGAGACGGGGTGGGCGGCGCCGGTGCTGGTGCCCGGCGCCATGGCCGCCACGTCGGCAGAGACCAGGATGATGAAGCCGGCGGAGTAGGCCTGGACGCCGGAGGGGGCCACGAACACCACCACCGGCGTGCGGCAGTTCAGCATGCGGTCGACGATCTGGCGCATGGCGCCGTCGAGGCCGCCGGGCGTGTTCATCCGGATGATCAGGAGCGGGGCCCCCGTCGCGTCCGCGCGGTCGATCGCCTGCACGACGTGCGCCGCGCTGATCGCGTGGACGACGCCGTCCAGCTCCACCACGGGGATCTCGGCGCGCGCGGCGGGCGCGGCCAGGATCAGGAGCCCCGCCACCCACGGACCGACCCACCGGAGGGGCATGATGGGCTCCATTCTGGGATCCAGGCAGCGGGGTGTCAACGCTGCGGTGCTCTGCTAAGATCGATCTGGAAACGGGCGGTATCAGACCATGTTTGGCACGCTGGGCGGACCCGAGCTGTTCCTGATCTTCGTGGTGGCGCTGATCGTCTTCGGCCCGCGCAAGCTCCCGGAGATCGGCAAGAGCCTGGGCAAGATGATGGCCGAATTCCGGAAGGCCTCGAACGAGTTCCGTTCCACGATCGAGAGCGAGGTCGAGGCCGAGAAGATCAGGGACTCGATGCGGATCGACCTGCCGAAGCTTTCGCCCGGCCCCTCCCCGACGTCGGCCGGCGCACCGTCGCAGCCGGCCGCCACGCCCGAGACGCCTGCCGCGAGCCCGGCCGAGCCCGCCGGGGCGAGCGATCCCTCCGCCGGTGGCTACCCCGACACGCCGGCGACGCCCGTGCCCGCCGCGGAGCGGGTGCCCGAGACGGTGAGCCGCCAGCCCGAGCCGACGCCGATCGAGCCCAAGTAGCCCGCCCTTGGCGCTCATGCCGCGGCCCCATCCCGACAAGATGACGTTCCTCGAGCACCTCGAGGAGCTGCGCCAGCGCCTCGTGCGCGCGCTCATGTACCTGGCCGGCGGCTTCGCCGTGTGCTGGGGCTTCCGCGAGCCGATCTTCCACTTCATGGTCGAGCCGATGCGCCGCGCGGGCTTCAAGGACCAGTTCATCTACACGGGCCCGGCCGAGGCGATCATGCTGTACATGAAGATGGCCTTCTTCGTGGGCATCTTCGTGGCCTCGCCGTTCGTGCTGTACGAGATCTGGGCCTTCATCTCGCCCGGCCTCTACAAGCACGAGAAGGCCTGGGCCATCCCGTTCATCGGCATGGGCTCGGCGTTCTTCACGCTGGGCGCCCTGTTCGGCCACTACTTCCTGTTCCCGGTGACCTTCCAGTTCCTGTACACCTTCGGCGGGCCCGACATGCGCTTCCTGCCGAAG
Organism: uncultured Acidobacteriota bacterium; assembly: GCA_963831755.1. GTDB lineage: Bacteria > Acidobacteriota > Vicinamibacteria > Fen-336 > Fen-336 > DATBSL01. Next base: position 278,620 of record CAWHRC010000021.1, on the reverse strand, counting down.
ATCGACGAGTACTGGTCCTTCTACTCGTGGTTCCTGCTCGGGCTGGGCTTCGTGTTCCAGATCCCGGTGATCATCTTCGTGCTCGCCAGGATCGGCCTGGTCACGCCGAAGCTCCTGCTCAAGGGCTGGAAGTTCGCGATCCTCGGTTCGTTCATCGTCTCGGCGTTCGTCACCCCGACGCCGGACGTCGTCAACCAGACGGCGCTCGCTGCGCCGATGATCGGCCTCTACCTGTTCGGCGTGCTGGTGGCCTGGCTGTTCGGGAAGAAGCGACGCACCGAGGACGAGTCGACCGCCCTCAGCGTGGAAGCGCGAAGCTGATCTTCGCGCCGAGCAGCGCCTTCTCGCGGCGCGCCTGGCCGGCGTTCAGCTCGACCACGTAGGACGCCCGCCGCAGCGGCTCGTAGACCGGGCAGGGGTCCGCCTTGCACGGGGGCACCGACTCGGCCAGGTGCACCACCCTGCTTGTCCTCGTCGAGCCAGACGATGTCGATCGGGAACTTGCAGTTCTTCATCCAGATGCGCGTGGAACTCCGCGCTGCTCGAAGACGAACAGCATGCCCGCGGTCGAGAGGCAGGGACGGGCGGAACATCAGCCCCATCGCCCGGTCCTCGTCCTTCACCATCACCTCGACCTGCAGGACCTTCCCGGAGGGCAGCTTGAGCGGGACGACCTTGGGCGCCGCGGCGGCGACGGTCGCAGTGGCGAGCGCGGTCAGCAGGGAGCTGCAGAGCAGTACGCTGGGCTTCATCGTGGGAATCGTAGCATCCCCGTCGCGCGCCCTCGACGCGCCTGGTCCGGGAACCGCCGGGGTCAGCCCTCGGCGCTGCGCAGCGCCCGAAGCGTGAGCAGGGCCAGGACCACGACGACCAGCAGCAGGCCGCTCCAGAGGAGCGCGGGGTGGCGCTCGGTCCACGGCGGCGAGGCGGCAGCCCTCCGATTGCCCTGTGCCGGCCCGAGCGCCGCGTCGGCGGCCGAGGCGGCCCACGCCGCCGCGTCGCCGACCGTGCGGCCGAGGTCGAACGTGGGCGCCTCGCCCGGCGAGCCGTAGGCCAGCCGATACGAGCGGCCGGCGGCCGCCTCGAACACGACCCGCTCGACCGGCACGCGGACCGAGAGCCCGCGGATGTCGAGCGGGCGATCGTCGCCGTTGCGCAGGCGCAGGCGCAGCACGCGCTCGCGCCCCGAGACGGCGAGCCGCAGGCACTCGCGGCGCCGCCCGTCGTGCTCGAGCCGGTACACCGCGCCCCCGCCCAGCTCGGCCCACCACAGCGCCCCGGAGCCGGCGGCCGGCTCGCGGCGCGCTTCCAGCCTCGCCTCGCGGAAGAAGCGCGCGTCGGCCACGTCCAGGTCGACGGCGTGGAAGGGCTGGTGGCGCGCGCCGAGGTCGACGGTGAGCCAGGTCTCGCGGGAGCGCGTGTCCTCCGCTCGCGTCCAGTGCGGCTCCAGCACCTGCTCGCGCCGTGGCGGTTCCTGGCCGGCCGGGACGAGGGCGGCGCGCAGCAGAATGCGCCCCCGTTCGCCGTCACCCGGGTGCACGACGACGCGCAGAAGCGGGAAATCGTTCTCCGGCAGCGTCAGCGTCTCGTAGCGCGCCGGCGCCGGGCCGGGCACCGCGAACACCCACGCCTCGTCCACGATCGTGACCCACTCGTCCCCGGCCTCGCCGCCTTCGACCGACACGCGCCGGCGGAAGTTCTCGCCCGAGAGCGAAAGCTGCAGCCGCGTCTTGCGCAGGCGGCCGCCGAAGTCGAGCACCGCGCTCGCGGCGCCGTCTCTCCGCCGGCTCTGGTTGCGAATCGCGGCGGGCACGTCGGAGGCCGGGGCCGGCGAGCGCCCCGCGATCGATCAGGAACGGCACCAGGCGCCCGCCGCTCGTCCAGCACGCGCAGGTCGGCGAAGTCCTCCCGCGCCGCCTCGTAGACGTCGCGGTCGAGCCGCACGCCAGCTCGTCCGGGGCCGCCGACCTCGATCGCGCGCTCGAACGCGGGCCGGGGCGACGGCGACGCGGCCGCGGCGATCGCCTGAGCCGCGACCAGCAGCGCCGCGGGCCCACCGCTCACGAGACGGCCTCCGCGGGCCCGCTCAAGCGCTCGCGGAAGCGCAGGTTGAGCCAGGCGCCGGCCAGCAGCAGCACGCCGAGCGCGAGGAACGACAGCATGCGGTACAGCGTCGGCAGCGTGGCGAGGTCGACGAGCACCACCTTTCCGGCGGTGATCGCGAAGAGAGCGTAGGCCGCGTAGAAGAGCCCGCGGCTGCGCGCGCCGAGGCCGCCGGCCAAAAGGCCCGTCGCGAACAGCGTCCACAGCACCGAGACCGCGAGGTCACCCTGCAGCGAGGCGCTGCGCGCGGCCGCCGCGTCGTTCGCGACGGAGGCGGCGCGCGAGGCCTGCGCGAAGGCGGACTGCGTCTCCATCGTCAGCAGCCCGAACAGCAGGGCGAGCGCGATGGGCCCGAGCACCGCCTGTGCCGTCTCGTCGAGCGGCAGCGCCCGCGCCGCGAGGCCGCGCAGGACGGCGTAAGCGACGGCCAGCGAGGCGATCACCGCGAGCCAGGCGCCGAAGGCCGGGTTCCAGACCGGCGCGAACGGGCCCGGGTGCAGGGGCAAGTGCCGGACGAACAGCCGGCCGACTGCCAGCGCGAGGACGCCGTAGCCGAAGGCGCGGGCGAGCCAGGCGTCCTGCCGGACGCCGAGCCACAGCAGCACCACGCCCTCGACGGCCCACGCGAGCGTGATCCCGTGCAGGCCGAGCTGGACCGGGATCGCGATCGTGAGGAAGCCCGCCGCCAGCCCGAGCGCGACGCGCACCCGCAGCAGGTCCTGCCCGCGGGCGCGAGCCGCGAGACCCACGGCGAGGTGGAGCGCACCGAGCGCGACCGCAGCCGGGCCCAGCAGCGCGGGTGCGGTCAGGCTCAGCACGCGGTAGACCACGGTCCAGGCCAGCGCGGCCGCGACCGCGTGCGTGAGCGCGCCCGCGACACCCAGGAGCTGGCGCAGGAGGAGGCCCCGCACGCTCACGATGAGGAAGTACAGACCGGCGAGCGTCAGCGCCAGCGCCAGCGCCTCGTTCGCCCGCTCGACCCTGAAGTAGCGCTCGTACCAGGCGAGCACGGCGAGCGCGCCGAGGGCGGCCCCCGCCGTCTCCGCCCAGGCCCAGCGGCGCGCCACGAGCACGGCCAGGCCGGCCTGCGCCGTCAACAGGCCGAGCAGGGCCAGCGGCCGGTCGGTGGCCGTGGCCAGGGCGATCGACGCGACGCCGCCGGCGAGCACGGCTATCGCCGGCAGGAACGCGTCCGAAGCGGCCGCTTCAGGCGCCGGCTCCTCGCGCGCCCCCGCGGGCGCGAGCGCGAGCAGCAGCGCGCCACCGGCCACCCAGGCCGCGGCGATGCCGAACGCCTCCGGCCGGTAGTGGGCGGCGGCCCAGCACAGGAACGGGATGCCGAGCGCGATCGGTGCCAGCAGCCCGATGCCGGGGCTCGCGCCGACGTGCCGGCGCAGCATCCCTGCGGCGAGGAGGAGGCAGAGAGGCAGCAGGACCTCGGGGCGGTTCGCGCCGGCGGCGAGAACCGACAGGCCGAGCGTCGCGAGCAGGCCGACGAAACCCATCGCCAGCGGCCTGTCCTTGGTCGCGGACCCCAGCGCGAAGAGCGCGGTCAGCAACACGAGGCCTGCGGCCGCCACGGCAAAGCGCTCGGGGCGGAAGAACTGCGCGTACCAGCCGGCGTAGAGCAGAGCGGAACCGGCCAGCGAAAGCGGCAGGGTCTCCGGCCAGGGCTGGCGCCGGTCGAGCCAGACGGCGCCGGCGCCGAGAAGGAGCAGGTAGGCGAAGAGGGCGACCGCGCGGTCCTCGCCGGTCGACAGCAGGACCGGCGCCAGGTAGCCGCCCACCCAGGCGAGGGTCGCCAGCAGGCGCGCGTCGAGCCGGTCCGCGAGCGCGACCGCACAGGCGGTGACGACGACCATGAAGAACGCCGCCGCCGCGCGCGGCACGAGGGCGTACACCGCGTGGGCGGCGAAGGCGGTGATGTAGAGGCCGGCGAGGCCTGCAGCCGTCAGGCCCTGGCCGAGCGGCCGGTACTCGCGACCCATCAGGCGCAGGCCTCCGGCGATGAGGCCGAGGCTCAGGACGGCTCCGCTCAGGACCCGGCCGGTCGGACCGACCCAGTTGTTCTCCCAGGCGTAGCGAACGAAGAAGCCCAGAAACACGACGACCGCCAGCCCGCCTGCCGCCACCAGGAGCTTCGGGCCGAGGTTGGTGGCGAAGTCGGCCGAGGACGCCCCTGCAGGGGCACGCTGCGCGGCCGGAGCCGCCGGTCGGCGCGCGGCAGGCGGCGCTGGGGCGGACACCGGTGACGGGGCCGCCGGCGGTGCGGCCGACGCCGGTGCCGGGCGGGCAAGAGGCGCCGCGGGTGGAGCAGGCAACCTCGCCGGCACCACGACGATCGGTGTCCCGGGCGGCACCTGCTCGGGTGCGGGCACCCGTGCGGCTGCCTGGGGTGTGGGCGGAGCCTGCGCCCCGGCGCGGACCCTTGCCTCGAGCGCGGCGAGCGCGCGCCGCGTCTCGTCGAGGTCCCTCGCGAGCCGGCCCGAGCGGGACAGCGCGACGAGTGCGAGGATCGGCGCGGCGAGCAGGGCCAGCACGGCGCCGAGCGCGACGAGGACGAAGAACGCCTCCATCCGGGCTCCTTCCCTTCGGGCGTGTCGGCTCCCGAACCGCCGACGCGATGCTAGGCGGGCGCCCCGCGGCGGTCAACGCCGGGTGGGCGCGCGTCGCACGCCGGCAACTACTGGCGCACCTTCCCGGTCATCGGGACGAAGCGCACGGGCAGCACGCGCCGCTCGTCGAAGCGCTCCCCGTGCCGCGTGACGAGGACGAGCTCCTGCCACTCCTCCCCCACCGGCACGATCAGCCGGCCGCCGTCGCGCAGCTGCTGCCGCAGTGGCTCCGGAATGCGCGGCGCGGCGGCCGTGACGACGATCCCGTCGAAGGGCGCGGCCTCCGGCCAGCCGAGGTAGCCGTCGCCGGCACGCACGCTCACGTTGGCGTAGCCGAGGCGTTTCAGCCGCTCCGCCGCCTCGCTGGCGAGCGGCTCCACGATCTCGATGGAATGGACCCGCGCGGCGATCTCCGCGAGCACGGCGGCCTGGTAGCCGCAGCCCGTGCCCACCTCGAGCACCGACTCGCCACCCCGCAGGCCGAGCGCCTCGGTCATGAAGGCGACGATGTACGGCTGCGAGATCGTCTGGCCGAAGCCGATCGGCACGGGGTGGTCCTCGTACGCCTGGGCCAGCGAGGCCTGCGGGACGAACAGGTGGCGGGGCACACGGCGCATCGCGGCGAGCGTGAGCGGGTCGCGCACGCCGCGCGAGGCGATCTGGGTCAGGACCATCTGCTCGCGCGCCTGGGCGAGGTCCGTGCCCTCACAGTCCGGTATGCCGAATGATGATGTCAAGGCGACCAGCCAGGGAAGCCAGCGCACGGCGCAACCGCACCCATTCTAGTCCCGACGGGAAGCCCGCTCCTCAGCTGGCCAGGTCCACCTCCAGCACGGTGCCGCCGCCCTCGCGGGCGAGGCAGCGGCCCTCGCCGCCGTGGGCGCGCGCGATCTGGCGGACCAGCGCCAGCCCGAGGCCGTAGCCGGCGCCGGTCTCGGCCGTGCCGCGCGGCCGATAGAAGGGCTCGAACACCCGCTCGCGCTCGTCCGGCGCGATGCCGGGGCCGCGATCGGCGACCGAGACGCGGGCCCCGCCCTCGCGCGGCTCCACGCGGACCGTGATCGCCGAGCCCCCCCCGTGCCGCAGCGCGTTGTCGAGCAGGTTCCGCAGCAGCCGGCGCAGCAGCCGGCCGTCCCCTCGCACCACCACCGCGGTCCCTTCCGCCTCCGCACCGGCCCGGGCGGCTTCCTCCGCGGCCAGCGCCAGGAGGTCGACCTCGTCCCGGCGCTCCGCGCTGGGCCGCGCCTCGAGCCGGCTCGACTCGAGCAGCTCGTCGATCAGTCCGTCCAGCTCGGCCAGGTCGCGCGCCGCCTGCTGCTTCAGCGCTGCGTCCCCCGCCATCATCTCGAGCGAGACGCGCAGGCGCGCGAGCGGCGAGCGCAGCTCGTGCGACGCAAAGGCGAGCTGCCGGCGCTGCGCGTCCACGAGGGCCTGGATGCGCTCGGCGGCACGGTTGAAGCTGCGCGACAGGTCCGCGACCTCGTCGCGGCCCTCGACCGGCGCGCGCGCGGCGAGGTCGCCGCCACCGAGTTCCTCGACGCGGAGGCGAAGGTTCTCGAGGCGCCGCGTCAGGCGGCGCACCAGAGGTCGAACTGGTAGCCCGTCAGCTCGCACGGGGAGCCGTCCACGACCACGGCGCGTGCATCGCGGTCGATCTCGAGCCGGCCGAAGTGCAGCGGGGCGGACTGGCCGGCCGCGGGCGCGCGGCGACGCAGCACGGCCCGAAGCCGCGCCAGCAGCTCGCGGGGATTGAAGGGCTTCGGCAGGTAGTCGTCGGCGCCCAGCTCGAGGCCGACGATGCGGTCCTCGTCCTGGCCGCGCGCCGTCAGCATCAGGACCGGCACGTCGGAGCCGGCCCGGATCCGCCGGCACACCTCGAAGCCGTCGGTGTCGGGCAGCATCACGTCGAGGAGCACCGCCGCGAACGGCTCCCGGGCGAGCCTCGCGAGGCCGTCCTGTGCCGTTCCCGCAACCGCCACGTCGAAGCCGAGCGGCTTCAGATACTCGACCACCAGGCCGGCGAGCGCCGTGTCGTCGTCGATGATCAGGACCCGCTCGGCCATGGGCGTCGTGATGTTATCGCGCCGCGCACGGACGGGCTGCACCGCGCGCGGCGGTGCGGCCCCGAGCGCAGCCTGGCCTCAGTTCATCGAGCCGTGACCGTGGAGCCGCCGGCCGAGGTCGATCAGCTCCTTCCTCTGGTCGGGGGTGAGCACATCCCCGATGTCCTCGACGCCGTCGAGAGCGATCTTCGACGCTTCGTCGGCGAGGGCCAGCCCATCCTGCCGCAGCTTCTCGATCGCCGCGCGGTCGATCTGCGGCTTGGCGAGCTCGGCGACGAGAGCCGCGTGCAGCTGGTGGTGCCTCTCGACGACCGGCCCGAGCTGCTCGATCAGGCGGTCGGTGATCTGCCGCGTCTTCTGCTTCTGGTCGTCCGTCGCGTTCACGCCGCGCAGGACGAGGTCGCTCATGGCTGCGACGTGCTGCTTCGCCGCCGCGGGGTCGCTCAGCATCGAGAGCCCGAACGCGCGGCCGCCCCGGCCACCGACGCCTCCGGAGCCGTGCATGGCCGCGAAGGCGTGCCCCGGCAGGCCGCGGAAGGCCCACGCCCGCGGCGCGGGCCTGCGGCTCGCCGGCGTCTCCTGACTCGTCTCGGGCATCTTCTTCTCCTGGTCCCCGGGGCGCCTCTGCTCCGCGCCCCTGCTAGCCTCACGATGGGCGCTCGCCCTTTCGGCCGTTTGTCGCGAAGATGAAGAAACGTGAAGCGGGCCTGCCTCCGGCGGGAGGCGCCCGAGCTGAGACCGAGGGAGAAGCGATGGGCTTCCACAACGTCTACGAGGATGCCGGCCGGGCCGATGCGTACGCGCAGCTCGAGTTTCCGGGCAGCTACTACCTGGCCTTTCGCGACCTGCCAGACGTCTTCCGTGCCCACGTCCGAGGCACACGCTCGCTCGACTTCGGCTGTGGCGCCGGCCGCTCCACGCGCTTCCTCGAGCGCCTCGGGTTCGAGGCGGTCGGCATCGACGTCTCGGCGGAGATGGTCCGCCGGGCCCACGAGCGCGACCCGGCCGGCGACTACCGCCTCGTGGGCGAGGCCGACTTCGGGAGCCTCGAACCCGCGTCGTTCGACCTCGTCTTCTCGGCGTTCACCTTCGACAACATCCCCACACGCGGCCAGAAGCGCGCCCACCTCGTGGGGCTCGGCGGCCTGCTCGCGCAGGGCGGCCAGCTGGTCAATCTCGTGTCTCGACCGGAGATCTACACGCACGAGTGGGCGTCGTTCTCGACCTCGGCCTTCCCCGGGAACCGGGCGGCGCGAAGCGGCGACCTGGTTCGCATCGTGATGACCGACGTCGTCGATCGCAGGCCCGTCGAGGACGTCCTGTTCGCCGAGGCCGACTACGAGCTCGTCTACGCCGAGGCGGGCCTCGAGCGTCTGGCCGCATACGCGCCCCTCGGCCGCGACGACGAGCCGTACGCCTGGGTGAGCGAGACGACCATCGCGCCCTGGCGGATCGACGTGCTGAGGCGGTCGCCCGACACGACTGTTCCGCGGCCGTAGCTCCACTCCGGAGAGCCTCGCCGACTCGGCTAGAATTCTCACGGGAGAGAGACCGTGACATCCAACGACTTGAATCGAGCCGTCCTTTGTCTGGTGGGGTGCGTGGCGATGAACGTGGCGGGAGCGGAGAGCAGCGGCGCGGCCGAGGCGGCGGAAACGAACCCGCTGCTCGAGAAGTGGACCGGGCCCTACCGCGGCGTCCCGGCCTTCGACCGCTACCGGGTCGAGCAGTTCAGGCCAGCCCTCGAGGCTTCGATGGCCGAGCAGCTCGCCGAGATCGACGCGATCGCGACGGACCCGGCCGCGCCGACCTTCGAGAACACGATCGCCGCGCTGGAGCGCTCGGGCCGCACCTTCACCGGGTGGCGACGCATCTACGGCGTCTACGGCTCGACGATCGACACGCCGCCGTTCCAGGCCGTCGAGCGGGAGATGGAGCCGAGGCTCGCGGCCTTCCGCGACCAGATCTTCCAGAACGAGCCCCTGTTCGCGCGCATCGCCGCGGTGTACGAGGCGCGGCGAGGGCTCCGGCCTGACGCCGGAGCAGCAGCGCCTCGTCTGGCTCTACTACAACGAACTTCGTCCGCGCCGGCGCCAGGCTCGACCCCGCCGCCAAGAAGAGGCTCTCCGAGATCAACCAGCGGCTGGCCGCGCTGTTCACGACCTTCAGCCAGAACGTGCTCGCCGACGAGACCGGGTACTTCACCTCTGCTGCGAGAGCAGGCGGACCTCGCCGGCCTGCCCGGCCTCGCTGCGCTCCGCCGCCGCTGCGGCCGCCGAGGAGCGCGGCCACAAGGGCCAGTGGGCGATCCTCGAACACGCGCTCGAGCGTGGAGCCGTTCCTCACCTACTCCGACCGGCGCGACCTGCGCGAGAAGGTCTGGCGCACCTTCGTCAACCGTGGCGACAACGGCGACGCGCACGACAACAACAAGATCGATCGCCGAGATCCTGAAGCTGCGCGCCGAGCGCGCGAAGCTGCTCGGCTACGCGACGCACGCGCACTGGCGCCTCGAGAACGCGATGGCGCGCACGCCCGAGCGCGCGATCGAGCTGATGGAGGCGGTCTGGACGCCGGCCGTCGCGCGCGTCCGCGAGGAGGTCGCCGACATGCAGGCGATCGCCGACAAGCAGGGCGCCGGGATCAAGATCGCGCCCTGGGACTACCGCTACTACGCCGAGAAGGTGCGCAAGGCGAAGTACGACCTCGACGAGAACGAGATCAAGCCGTACCTGCAGCTGGAGAAGCTGCGCGAGGGCATGTTCTGGGTGGCCGGGCAGCTGTTCGGCCTGCGCTTCTCGCCTGTCACCGGCGTGCCGGTGTGCCAGCCCGACGTGCGCGTCTACGAGGTCAAGGACGCCGCCGGGCGCCACGTCGGGCTCTGGTACTTCGACCCCTACGCGCGCGCCGGCAAGCGCTCGGGCGCCTGGATGAACGAGTACCGCACGCAGGAGCGCTTCGACGGCGAGGTGACCACGATCGTCTCGAACAACGCGAACTTCGTGAAGGGCGCGGCCGGGCGAGCCGTGCTGATCAGCTGGGACGACGCGACGCACGCTGTTCCACGAGTTCGGCCACGCGCTGCACGGCCTGTCGCTCGAACGTGAGCTACCCGTCGCTCGCGGGCACCGACGTGGCCCGCGACTACGTCGAGTTCCCCTCGCAGCTGCTCGAGCACTGGCTGTCGACGCCCGAGGTGCTGAACGCGCTTCGCCGTCCACTACCAGACCGGCCAGCCGATCCCGAAGGCGCTGGTGGAGAAGATCGAGCGGGCCAAGAAGTTCAACCAGGGCTTCGCCACGGTCGAGTACCTGGCCTCGGCGCTGGTCGACATGAAGCTGCACCTCGCGGGCGGCGTCACGATCGACCCCGCCGCCTTCGAGCGCGAGACGCTGGCGCAGCTGGGAATGCCCGCCGAGATCGTGATGCGCCACCGCACGCCGCAGTTCGGCCACGTCTTCGCGGGCGACGGCTACTCGGCCGGCTACTACAGCTACCTGTGGGCCGACACGCTGACGCGCCGACGCCTGCGCAGGCCTTCACGGAGGCGGGCGGCCCCTACGACAAGGCCGTCGCGAAGCGGCTCTACGAGCACGTCTTCTCGGTCGGCAACACGCTCGACCCCGCCGAGGCCTACCGCGCGTTCCGCGGCCGCGACGCCGGCATCGATGCGCTGATGCGCGAGCGCGGCTTCCCCGAGCCGGAAGAGGCCGCCCCGGCACTGAAGTAGGGCGGGAACGATGATCAGGAGGGCCCGCAGCGCCGGCACCTCCGTGAGGCCACCCGCGTGAAGAGTGGCAGGGCGCTCTCCAGTCGCGCGCTCAGGCTGCCTGCCCTCAGCCGGGAACACGCCGCGGCTCTGGCGGGCCTGACCCTCGTCGTCGTGATCCTGCTCTGGAGAGCGATCGTCGTTGGAGAGGTGTTCTTCGACCGTGACATCCACGTCGTCTGGCTCGCCCAGGTCGAGGCGTTCGTGCGCAGCGTGGCCGCGGGATCGTGGCCGGTTTGGGACCCGAGCTGGGGCTTTGGCCAGCCTCTGCTCGCCAACCCCAGCGCGCAGATCCTCTATCCAGCGAACTGGACGAGTCTGGTGCTTTCCCCGTGGAGCCAGTACACGCTGTACTCGGCGTTGCACCTGCTCTTCGGAGGCGTCGGCGTGCTCCATCTCGCCCGGCGCCACGCCTGCTCCTGGGCCGCCGCGAGCACAGCCGCTGCGGTCTGGATGTCCTCGGGCCCCCTGCTCTCGCTGCTCAACGTGTGGCACCACTTTGCGGGCGCCGCCTGGCTTCCCTGGGTCCTGCTGGCGGCGGAGCGCGCGCTCGACTCGCGGGAAACGAAGGACGCCCTGATATTGGGCGCGGCCGCCGCGCTGCAGCTGCTCGCCGGTTCGCCCGACATGTTCGCGTTGACGGGGATCCTGGTCGCGGCTCTCCTGGTTGCCCGTCTCGCGAGCGGCGCCCCTGCCGTTCGGCATGGCCTCGGTCGACTCTCCGTCGTCGCCCTGGCCGCGTTGTTCGGCGCCGGCCTCGCTGCCGCTCAGTGGCTGCCCACGCTCGAGCTCGTGCGGGCGTCGCGCCGCGCGGCCATGGCTTCGGCGAGCCGTGGCGTGTGGTCCCTCCACCCGTGGAGCCTCGTCCAGATCCTCCTGCCGCTCGACTTCGGCTGGCTCCCGGAGGTCGCTCCGGAGCTCACCGGCCGGTACCAGGACCTCTGGCAGCCGTTCGTCCGGTCGATCTATCTCGGCGCTCCCGCTGTCTGCCTTGCGGTCGCGGGGGCCGTTGCGGGTAAGTCTGTCCGCCTCCGTCGCGCGCTGATCGCCGGGGCGGCGGGGGCGCTCGTCTACGCGCTGGGCCGACACACACCGCTTCAAGGCTGGATCGCGACCCTCGTGCCCCCGGTCGGGATGCTGCGCTACCCGTCGAAGTTCACGGTGGCGCTCGCCCTGGCGTGGGCACTGCTCGCGGGCCTGGGATTCGACGCCGTCGCGCGCGCTCTCTCCTCGCGGGGCCGACGCGGGCTCGGCGCGCTGGCGGTCGTCGCTTGCACCGCCTCACTGGCGGCGCTGCTGACGGGCCAGCTCTCGCTTCCGGGCGTGCCAACCGTCGTCGTCGGGCTCTGCGAACGCAGCGGCCGCGAGCTGGGCCTCTCCGCCGGGCTGAGCGCCGCGGCGGCGGTCGTCCTCCTCCTTCCCGGGCTGGCCGCCTCGCGACAGGCGGCGGCCCTGGCCCTGGTCGCGGTGGCGGAGCTCGTCGCCACCAACTGCAATCTGAATCCGACCACTGGCAGCGCCCTCTTTCGCTACCGACCCAAGGTGCTCGACTCGATCGGAACCGGCCTCCGCACCAGGATCTACGTGATGGACTATGTGGCCCAGATCCCGGGCAAGGCCTCGAGGGGAAAGCTCGGAACGTTCCTCGAGACGCCCGGGAGATGGCCTCGGCTGGCGGAGAGGGCGTTGGCCATGCAGGCGTACCTCTACCCGCCGTCATACGGGCGCTGGGGCCTTGCGGGAAGCTTCGATCGCGACCTGCTCGAGCTCTATCCGAAACCGCTGCGGGACCTGACGGAGGGACTCCGGTATGCCGAGGAGACGCCTGCGTTCGACCGCCTGCTGCGCGACGGCGGCGTGAACTTCGTGGTCGCCCTGCACGAGCAAGATCACACGGGCCTTCTGCCCGTGGCGACCGTAGCCGGGCTGTACCCGGTGCCCATACGCGTGTACCGGGTGCCGGATCCCCTGCCCCGTGCCTTCGCGGTGGCCGGCGTCGAGCGAGTGGGAAGCCCGGACGAAGCGTTGCGGCGCCTCGTCGATCCGGAGTTCGATCCTGCGACCACAGTCCTGCTGCAGGAGCGCCCGTCCCGCGCGGCCGTCGGCAAGGCGGGCGAGGTTCGCCTCGTCGAGCTGGCGCCCGACCGCGTGAGGTGCGAGGCGACGCTGCTGCAGCCCGGCTACGTCCTTCTTCTCGACGCCTTCGATCCAGGGTGGAGGGCCAGCGTCGACGGCTCCGCGGCCCCGCTGCTCAGGGCAAACGGCGTGTTCCGGGCCGTGCCCGTGCCTGCCGGCGCGCACGCGGTCGAGTTCCTCTATCGGCCTTCCTCGCTGTGGGTCGGCCTCGCTGCTTCGACGCTGAGCTTGGCCCTGGGGCTCGGATTCGCTCTCTGCCGCTCCGCCCGGCCGAACTGACCCAGCTGAGCGGGCCACCGCGCCGAGGAGGGGGCTGTGCTCCAACGTGTTCGGCGCCAGCCACCTGGCGACGGCGACGGTGCTGGCCGCCTACGTGACAGGGCTCTCGCTCGGCGGCGTCGTGGCCGGACGGCTCGCGCCGCGCGTGCGTCGACCCGTCGCGGCGTACGGCTACGTGGAGCTGGGCGTGGGCCTGTTCCTGAGCCTGGCGCCCGCCCTCTTCGGAGCGCGGCCTCCGTCCAACCTTCCCAGCTCACCCCACCCTCTCCTCCACCCCGCTCAGTACGCCTGGGCGAAGACGACCTCGCGGCCCTTCTGGCCCGTGACCACGCAGGGCGCCTCGACCGGCTCCCCCATCGGGATCACGCGGATCGTGGCCTTCGTCTCTTCCTTGACCTTCGCCTCGATCGCGGGGTCGCCGTTCCAGCCGGCCACGATGAAGCCGCGCTTCTCGGCCATGACCTGCTTGAACTCGTCGTAGCTCTTCACGCGCGTGGTATTGGCGGCCACGAACGCGCGAGCCTTCTCCAGGAGGTCCTTCTGCATCGCCTCGAGGATCTCGCCCAGCCGCGCGGCCGTGCCCGCGAGCGGCACGAACTCCTTGGCGCGGTTGTCGCGCCGGACGAGGACGCACTGGCTCTTCTCGACGTCCTTCGGCCCGATCTCGAGACGGACCGGGACCCCCCGCATCTCCCAGTCCGCGTACTTGTAGCCGGGCTGGAACTGGTCGCGGTCGTCGAGGTGCACGCGGAAGCCGGAGCCCCGCAGAGTCGCCGCCACCTCGCGGGCCTTCGGCAGGATCGCCTCGCTCCAGTCGCCCTTCTTCGGCGGGATGGGGACGATCACGACCTGGTGGGGGGCCACCTTCGGGGGCAGGATGAGCCCGGCGTCGTCGCCGTGGGTCATGATGAGCCCGCCGATCATCCGGGTCGAGGTCCCCCACGACGTGGACCACGGCTTCACCCGCTCCTGGTTCCGGTCCAGGTACTCGATGCCGTAGGCCTCGGAAAAGTGCTGACCGAGGTTGTGACTCGTGCCCGCCTGCAGGGCCTTGCCATCCCCCATCAGTGCCTCGATCGCGTAGGTCCGCAAGGCGCCCGCGAACTTCTCGCTCTCGGTCTTCTGCCCGCAGAGAACGGGCATCGCCAGCATCTCCTCCGAGAACGAGCGGTACACGTCCAGCATCTTGAGCGTCTCTTCCTGGGCCTCTTCGGCAGTCGCGTGGAGGGTGTGCCCCTCCTGCCACAGGAACTCGGTCGTGCGCAGGAACGGCCGCGTCACCTTCTCCCAGCGCACGATGTTCGCCCACTGGTTGATCAGCACGGGCAAGTCGCGCCACGAGCCGACCCACTTCGCATACATCGAGCAGATGATCGCCTCGGAGGTGGGGCGCACCGCGATCGGCTCCTCGAGCTCCTCCCCGCCCCCGATCGTCACCCACGCGCACTCGGGCGAGAAGCCCTCCACGTGCTCCTTCTCCCGCTCGAGCAGGCTCTTCGGGATGAACAGCGGGAAGTAGGCGTTGACGTGGCCGGTCTCCTTGATGCGCCGGTCCATGTCGCGCTGCATGTGCTCCCACACGGCGTAGCCGTAGGGCTTGATGATCATGCAGCCCTTGACCGGGCCGTAGTCGGCCATGTCGGCCTTCAGCACGACGTCCAGGTACCACTGCGAGTAGTCCTGGCCCTTGGGCGTGATCTCCTTGGAGACGCGGTCCTGTTCCATGGCGCCTACGGGCCCTCCTGGGCCTGCTTCGGGAAGAGGAGCGAGAGCGCGATCGAGACCACGATCACGCCCACGATGATGCCGAGCGACCAGCTGATCGGGAAGTGGCCGTGCCACAGCCGGTTGAGCACCGTCATCTTGAGGCCGACGAACACCAGCACCACCCCCAGCCCGTACTTCAGGAAGTGGAACTTGTCCACCGCCCCGGCCAGCAGGAAGTACAGGTTGCGCAGGCCGAGGATCGCGAACACGTTCGAGGTGAAGACGACGAACGGCTCGCGGGTCAGGCCGAAGATCGCCGGCACCGAGTCCACCGCGAAGAGGATGTCGGTCATCTCGAGGAAGAGCAGGCACACGAAGAGCGGTGTCGCGTGCAGGCGCCCGTCGTGCCGGACGAAGAAGCTGTGGCCGTGGAAGCCGCCGGTCACCGGGAAGCGCTTGCGGAACTGCCGGATCACCCAGCGCTCGTGCGGCTCGACGGGCCCCTCCCCGCCGCCCGTCATCATCTTCGCGCCCGTGAACACGAGGAACGCGCCGAACAGCCACACCACCCACTCGAACTGCAGCAGCGCCGCGCCGAGGGCGATGAAGATGCCCCGGAACACGAGCGCGCCCAGGATGCCGAAGAACAGCACGCGGTGCTGGTAGGCCGCCGGCACGGCGAAGTAGGTCAGCACCACCACGAACACGAAGATGTTGTCGACCGAGAGCGAGTACTCCACGACGTAGCCGGCCAGGAACTCGAGCGCGGTCTCGCGCGCGGCGGCGGCCGGGTCGAATCCGGGCACGGCCATCAGCCGGGCGTCGATCGGGAAGTGCCAGCGCATGTAGGCGTAGAAGGCCAGGTTGAAGAGCATCGCCAGGGTCACCCAGACGACGCTCCAGGCGGCCGCCTCCCGGATCGACACCGTGTGCGCCCGGCGGTGGAAGACACCCAGGTCCACCGCCAGCAGCACGAAGACGAGCAGCAGGAACCCGGCGTAGAACGGCCAGTAGGCGGCGAACGGGAACAGCGCGACGTTCGCGGTCATCGCCGGGTGTCCGCCTGGCTCATAGGGTTCTCGGCAGCCGCTCACGGGGGCTGCCGCGGGGCGCTCAAACCCCGCAGTCTAGCAGAGTCGGTGCGTCGGGCGCCCTGGACGGTCGTTTTCGCTTGACGCCCCTGCGCGGCTGCTGATAGCTTCCGCGCAGCCTCGCGGGCCGCCTTTCCACCCTCTCCCGGAAAGGCGCTTTCCATGACCAACCGTACGTCGGTCCTGCCCCTGGGCTTCGGCCTGTCGGCCGTGCTGTGCTTCGCCGGCGCTTCCTCGGCCGACGACACGCCCCCACCGAGCCGGCCACCCGTGCGCGTCTACACGAACGAGGACCTCGCTCGCGTTCACCCGTTCCGCTCGCAGACCGGCATCGAGCAGCGGCCGGCCGTCCCCACCGACGCCCGCGACAGCCCGAGGCCGCCCCGCAGCGAGCGCCGCGGGCGCGGCGAGGAGTACTGGCGAAGCGAGGCCGCGAAGCTGCGCGAGCGCATGAGCGCCCTGGTCGAGCAGGCGGAGACGCTGCGGGCGAGGATCGCCGAGCGTGAGCAGGCCCAGCGCCGACGCGGCGGTCGCGGCAGCCGGGGCTCCGCGACCTCGACCGCCGACGCGACCACGGCGATGCGCGTGCGGCTCCTGGCGATCGAGCGCCGAATGCACCAGCTCGAGGAGGACTTCGCCGACCGGACGCGGCGCGAGGGCGTGCTGCCGGGCTGGCTTCGCTAGCGCTCGAGACCCGGTGCTATGCTCCGGCTCCATGCCGGAGATCCGCGTCGAGCTGGGAGAGCGCCGCTACGTCGTCTCGGTGGGCCTCGGGCTCGCGCGCCGGATCCCCGAGCGGCTGGCCGCGTTCGCCGGCCGGCGTAGCGTGCTCGTGGCGAGCCGGCGCGTGTTCGCCCTCCACGGCACGGCGGTCCGGAAGGCCCTGGCGGCGCTCGGCCCCGTTCAGGTCGCGCTGGTGCCGGACGGCGAGCGCTTCAAGGGCCCGCGCACGCTCGGCAAGCTGTACGACGCGTTCCTGGAGGCGAAGCTCGGCCGCGACGGGCTGGTCGTGGCGCTCGGCGGGGGCGTCGTCGGCGACACCGCCGGCTACGCCGCGGCCACCTACATGCGCGGCGTCGACTGGATCGGCCTGCCGACGACGCTGCTCTCCATGGTCGACAGCTCGGTCGGCGGCAAGGTCGGGATCAACCACGAGCGGGCCAAGAACCTGATCGGGGCGTTCCATCAGCCGCGTGCCGTCCTGATCGACCCGGCGTTCCTGCGCACGCTGCCGCCGCGCGAGCTGCGCTCGGGTGCCTACGAGGTGCTCAAGTGCGGTGTCCTGGGCGACGCACGCCTGTTCGAGGCGGTGCGACGCGCGCCGGCCGGCCTGCGCGGCTGGGACGAGCGCGCGGTCGAGCGGGCGATCGCGGCCTCGTGCCGGATCAAGGCCCTCGTCGTGACGAGGGACGAGCGGGAGGGCGGGCTGCGCCGGGTCTTGAACCTGGGCCACACGATCGGCCACGCGCTCGAGGCCGTCACGCGGTATCGCCGCTTCACGCACGGCGAGGCGGTCGGCTGGGGGCTGCTCGGCGCGGCCGCCATCTCGCGCGGGCGCGGCCTGCTCGGCGACCCGGAGTGGGAGGCGATCGCGTCGGCCGTGGACCGGATCGGGCCCCGGCCGCCCGTCGCCGACCTCGCCCGGGCCGGCCCTCCTCGCCGCGATCGGCCGAGACAAGAAGGCGAAGGCGCGGCCGCGTGCCCTTCGTGCTGCCGACGGCGATCGGTCGCGTCGCCATCCACGACGACGTGACGCCGGCCGAGATCACGCGCGCCCTGGGCGTCCTGGCGCGGCGCGAGCGCCACGCCTCCTAGTCCTCGCCCTTCTCGCCCAGGAGCGTCACCAGGATCGCCTTCTGCACGTGCAGCCGGTTCTCGGCCTCGTCGAAGACGACCGACTGCGGCCCGTCGATGACGTCGGCCGCGACCTCCTCGCCCGCGGTGCGCCGGCAGGCAGTGCATGAAGACGGCCTGCGTGCTCGGCCGCCGCCATCAGCGCCGGCGTCACCTGGTAGCCCTGGAAGGCCGCCAGCCGCCTGGCGCTCTCGGCCTCCTGCCCCATCGACGTCCAGACGTCCGTGTAGACGACGTCGGCGCCGCGCACCGCCTGCAGCGGGATCGCTCGTCACCTCCGGCAGCGGCGCGCCCAGCTTCTGGGCCTGCGTGCAGCGCGTTCCGGCACGACCTGCGCGTTCGGCTCGTAGCCCTTCGGGCAGCCGATGCTGAAGCGCATGCCGAGCTTCAGCGCGCCGTACATCAGCTCGTGCGCCGACGTTGTTGCCGTCGCCCACGTACGCCAGCTTCAAGCCGGCCAGCTCGCCGCGCCGCTCGCGCAGCGTGAAGTAGTCGGCCAGCGCCTGGCAGGGGTGGAGCAGGTCGGACAGGCCGTTGATCACCGGCACCGAGCGCGTAGCCCGCCAGGTCGAGGATGTCCTGGTGGGCGAACACGCGGGCCATGATCCCGTGCACGAAGCGCGACAGCACGCGCGCCGTGTCCGCGATCGTCTCGCCGCGGTGCAGCTGGATGTCGCTCGCGCTCAGGAACAGCGCCTGGCCGCCGAGCTGGTACATCCCGACCTCGAACGAGACCCGGGTGCGCGTCGAGGCCTTCTGGAAGATCATGGCCAGCGACTGGCCGGAGAGCGCGCTCGCGTAGCTCTCCGGGTCGGCCTTGATCGCGGCGGCCTCCTCGAACAGCAGCTCGATCTCCTCGCGCGACCAGTCGGCGAGCGACAGGAAGTGCTTCTGGGCCATCTCTCTCCTCAGAACCTCGCCAGCACGTCCTCGAGGTCCGGCTTGCCGATCTCCTGCAGCTCGTAGCCGACGCGCAGGGCGGGCTTGTCGATCTTCAGCACGCGGCGCAGGTCGATCGGCGTCGCGATCAGCACCAGGTCGCACGGCGTGCGCGCGATCGTGGCCTCCAGGTCCTTCACCTGCTCGGCGCCGTAGCCCATCGCGGGCAGCAGCGTGCCGATGCCCGGGTACTGCTCGAAGGTCTCCGCCAGCGTGCCCACGGTGTACGGCCGCGGGTCGACGATCTCCGCCGCGCCGTGGCGCATCGCCGCCAGCACGCCGGCGCCGTACGTCATCCCGCCGTGCGTCAGCGTCGGCCCGTCCTCGACGGCCAGCACGCGCCGGCCGCGGATGCTGCTCGGCGCCTTCCACGGACAGCGGCGAGGCCGCGTCGACCACCACCGCCTGCGGGTTCAGCTCGCTGACCGAGCGGCGCACGGCCTCGATGCCCTCGGGGCCGGCGGAGTCGATCTTGTTGATCACGACCACGTGCGCCCGGCGCAGGTTCGCCTCGCCGGGGTGGTAGCTGCGCTCGTGGCCCGGCCGGTGCGGGTCGGCCACCACGATCTCGAGGTCGGGCCTGTAGAACGGCAGGTCGTTGTTGCCGCCGTCCCACAGGATGACGTCGGCCTCCTGCTCGGCCTCCGCCAGGATCGCGGCGTAGTCGACGCCGGCGTAGATCACGCCGCCCGCGGCGATGTGCGGCTCGTACTCCTCGCGCTCCTCGATCGTGCACTGGTGGCGGTCGAGGTCCTCGAGCGCGGCGAAGCGCTGCACCTTCTGCCTCACCAGGTCGCCGTACGGCATCGGGTGGCGGACCGACGACCACCCTGCGGCCCTTCGCGCGCAGGATGCGCGCCACCCGCCGCGTCGTCTGGCTCTTGCCGCTGCCGGTGCGCACGGCGCAGACCGAGACGACCGGCACCTGCGCCTTCAGCATGCTGGCGTTCGGCCCGATCAGCCGGAAGTCGGCGCCGCAGGCGAGCACCAGCGAGGCCTTGTGCATCACCGTCTCGTGCGACACGTCGCTGTAGGCGAAGACGACCTGGTCGACCTCGCAGCTCGCCGATCAGCCGCGGCAGCTCGACTCTCGGCGTGGATCGGGATGCCCTCGGGGTAGAGCGGCCCGGCCAGCTCCGTCGGGTAGCGGCGCCCCTCGATGTTCGGGATCTGCGTCGCCGTGAAGGCCACGACGCGGCTGCCGCGGGTCGTCGCGGAAGACGGTGTTGAAGTTGTGGAAGTCGCGGCCGGCGGCTCCCATGATGAGGATCCGGGTGGGCAAGAGCACGCTCCTTTCGTCCGTACGCGCGAGGCATCATACGGGGCGGTTTCCGAGGGCGTCAACGAGCCGCTGATCCACGGGCCCATCCGTGGTGCCAATGCGGGCGATGCGGATCGTCGCGATCGTGCTCGCGGCCGGCGAGGGCCGGCGCATGGGCGGGCCCAAGGCGCTGCTGCCGCTCGCCGGCACGACCTTCCTGGCCCAGGTCTGCAGGCTCTTCGCCGGCGCTGGCGCACCGCGACGTGGTCGCCGTGCTCGGGGCCGAGGCCGAGCGGGTCCGCGACGCGGGCTGCATCCCGGACGGTGTCTCGGTCGTCGTCAACGAGGCGTGGCGCGAAGGGATGCTGTCGTCGGTCTGGCGCGGGCCTCGACGAGGCCGAGGCGCTCGGCGCGGACGCCGTGCTGCTGCACCCCGTCGACCACCCGCTCGTCGAGCCGCGACACCGTCGCCGCGTCGTGCGCGGCGCTCGCGAAGGGCGCGGCGATCGCGGTCCCGACGTTGGACGGCCGGCGCGGCCATCCGGGCGGCTTCGCCGCCGCGCTCTTCGCCGA
Organism: uncultured Acidobacteriota bacterium; assembly: GCA_963831755.1. GTDB lineage: Bacteria > Acidobacteriota > Vicinamibacteria > Fen-336 > Fen-336 > DATBSL01. The sequence goes on along the minus strand of CAWHRC010000021.1, from coordinate 258,230 downwards.
GCTGCGCGCCGCCCCGCTCGACGGGGCGCCCGGGCGCGTGCTCGACGCGCGACCCGTCCGGGTGGTGCACGTCGCCGGGGACGCCGGCTGTCGGGCCGGGATCGACACCCCGGCCGACTACGAGGCGCAGCCTCCGGGGCGCTGCCTCCGACCGACCGCTCGAGCCTGACGCTTCGTGGCGGCCGGGGAGAATCCTCCGAGCAGGCACCGAAACGTCGCCATCATCGCCCACGTCGACCACGGCAAGACGACGCTGGTCGACGCCCTGCTCCAGCAGAGCGGTGTCTTCCGCGCGAACCAGGAGCACCGCGAGCGCATCATGGACTCGAACGAGCTCGAGCGCGAGCGCGGGATCACGATCCTGGCCAAGAACACCGCGGTCCACTACCACGACACCAAGATCAACATCGTCGACACCCCCGGCCACGCCGACTTCGGCGGCGAGGTCGAGCGCGCGCTCAAGATGGTCGACGGCGTGCTGCTGCTGGTCGACGCCTCCGAGGGGCCGCTGCCCCAGACGCGCTACGTGCTGCGCAAGGCGCTCGAGGCGCGGCTGCCGCCGGTGGTCGTGATCAACAAGATCGACCGCTCGCGACGCGCGGCCGAAGGAGGTGCTGAACGAGGTCTACGACCTGTTCATCGACCTCGACGCGACCGAGGACCAGCTCGACTTCCCCGTGCTCTACACGAACGCCAAGACCGGCGTCGCCAGGACCGAGCCGGACGGCCCGGGCGACAACCTGCAGCCGCTGTTCGACGCGCTGGTGCGCCACGTCCCCGCCCCGCCGGGCTCGCCGGACGACGTGCTGCAGCTGCTGATCGCGAACCTCGACTACAGCGACTACCTGGGCCGGCTGGCGATCGGCCGCGTCTTCTCGGGCCGCGTGCGCGTCGGCGAGACGGTCGCGGTCGCCAAGCGCGACGGCCGCCTGGAGACGACACGCGGTCACCAAGCTGTACGTCTTCGACGGCCTGAAGCGCGTCGAGGCCGAGGAGGCGGCCTGCGGCGAGATCGTGGCGCTCGCGGGCTTCGACGGCATCCAGATCGGCGAGACGGTCACCTCGGCGACGACCCCCGCGCCGCTGCCGCCGCTGCACATCGACGAGCCGACGATCTCGATGGTGTTCTCGGTCAACACCTCGCCCTTCGCCGGCAAGGACGGCCGCTGGGTCACCTCGCGCAACATCAAGGACCGGCTGGAGAAGGAGCTGCTGACGAACGTCTCGATCCGCGTCGAGCCGACGGAGTCGGCGGACTCCTTCAAGGTGCTCGGCCGCGGCGAGCTGCAGCTCGCGATCCTGATCGAGACCATGCGCCGCGAGGGCTTCGAGCTCGGCGTCTCCAACCCCGAGGTGATCACCCACGCCGAGGAGCGGCGTGCGCAAGGAGCCGCTCGAGCTGTTCAGCATCGACCTGCCCGAGACGTACATGGGCGTCGTGCTCGAGAAGATGGCGCTGCGCAAGGGCAAGATGGCGAAGATGGTCAACCACGGCTCCGGCCGCGTGCGGCTCGAGTTCCTGGTGCCCACGCGCGGCCTGATCGGCGTCCGCACCGAGCTGCTGACCGACACGCGCGGCACGGCCGTGATGAACAGCATGCTCGAGGGCTGGGTCGAGTGGCAGGGCGAGATCCCGCGCCGGCAGACGGGCGTCCTGGTGGCCGACCGCACGGGCGACACGACCGCCTACGCGCTCTCGCACCTCGAGGACCGCGGCGAGCTGTTCGTCGGGCCGGGCACGGCGGTCTACGAGGGCATGGTCGTCGGCGAGAACTCGCGGCCGGACGACATGGACGTCAACGTCACCAAGCAGAAGAAGCTCACGAACATGCGCGCCTCGACCGCGGACGAGGCGATCCGCCTCACGCCGCACCGGCAGCTCAACCTGGAGCAGGCGCTCGAGTTCATCGAGCAGGACGAGCTGGTGGAGATCACGCCCGCCGCGATCCGGCTGCGCAAGCGGATCCTGCAGGCGAACCAGCGCTCGAAGTGGAAGCGGCAGGAGTGACGCGCCGGCTCGTCGCTCGCTCCTTTGACCCCGCGCCCCGGTGGATTGCTCTCGGGCTCGGCCCCGTGTCGCAGACGGCGGCCCAGCGTCGACACGCTGACGCCCAGCCGCGCCGCGGCGGCCGCGCGGTCGCCGTCCGCCTCGCGCAGCGCCAGCGCGACCAGCTCCTCCTCGGCCTTCGCCGCCGCGCGCTCCCGCACCTCTGCGAGCGTCCCCGACAGGTCGACCACGTCGCCGAGCAGCGGCCCGGGGCGCAGGGCACGCTCGAGCCGCAGCTGCTCCAGGCCGATCAGCGGGCCGTCGCTCAGGATCACCGCCCGCTCGAGGCAGTTCTGCAGCTCGCGCACGTTGCCGGGCCAGGAGTGCTCGCAGAGGGCACGGCGCGCCTCGTCCGACAGGCGCAGCTCGCGCCGGCCCAGCTCGCGCGCCAGCCGCTGCAGGAAGGCGTCGGCCAGCAGCGGGATGTCCCGCCGGCGCCGCCGCAGCGGCGGGATCTCGATCGGCAGCACGGACAGGCGGAAGTACAGGTCCTCGCGGAACGCCTTCTCCTCGACCAGCGTGCGCAGGTCGCGGTTGGTCGCGGCCACCACCCGCACGTCGACGCTCAGCGTCTGCAGCCCGCCCACCCGCTCGAACTGCTTCTCCTGCACGAGCCGCAGGATCTTGCCCTGCAGCGCCAGGGGCATGTCGCCGATCTCGTCGAGGAAGAGCGTGCCGCGGTGCGCCAGCTCGGCCTTGCCGACCTTGCGCGCGCCGGCGCCGGTGAAGGCGCCCTTCTCGTGGCCGAACAGCTCGTTCTCCAGCAGGTTCTCCGGGATCGCCGCGCAGTTGATGGCCACGAACGGCCCCTTGCCGCGCGGCGAGATCTGGTGCAGCGCCCGGCTCATCAGCTCCTTGCCGGTCCCGCTCTCGCCCGTCAGCAGCACGGCGCTGTCCGAGGCCGCGGCGCGCTGCAGCGCGAGCAGGGCCTCCTTCAGCGAGGGGTCCTCCCCGATCACCTTCGGCAGCCCGAAGCGGCGCTGGTAGTCCTCCTTCAGCAGGACCAGCTCCGTCGCCACGCGCCGCTTTTCGACGGCACGGTCGAGCAGCAGCAGCAGGTGGTCGGTGTCGACGGGCTTCGCCAGGAAGTCGGTGGCGCCCTCCTTCATGGCCCGCACGGCCTCCTCGACCGTGCCGAAGGCGGTCATCACGATCACCGGCGTCTCCGGGTCGGACTCGAGCGCCCCGTGCAGCACGTCGAACCCGCTGCCCGCCGGCAGCTTCAGGTCCGTCAGCACCACCAGGTAGCGGAGCGACTGGAGGCGGCGCCGGGCCTCGTAAGCGTCGGCCGCTTCCTCAACGGAGAAGCCCCGCGACTCGAGCGTCCTCCGCAGCATGGTGCGGAGCGATTCCTTGTCCTCGACGATCAGGATGTCGGCCACGGGGGAGGCGGCCGCCGCGCCCTTAGTGGGCGCCTGAGGGCTGCCGCCCGAGGCGCGCGTCGTCCAGGGCCTTGCGGGCCTCCTCGACGGCCTTCTGGGCCTCGGGCAGCTCCGCTTCGGCTTTGCTCAGATCGTCCCTGGTGCGCGCCTCCTCGGCCCTGGGGTCGGCGGCGTTCGGTTGCCCGTAGACGAAGCTGGGGCTCATCGGGTTGAGCTTGTCCTGCAGCCCCTTGATGCGGGCCTGCAGCGCAGCCAGGCCGGCCTCCGCGTCCGCGAGCTGCTTCTCCGCCTCGGCAGTGCGCGCGCGGGCCATGTCGAACTCGGAGGGCCCGGAGTCGGGTACGGCCTCCACCTGAGGGACGCTCTCGGCCGGCTCCTGGCTGCTGGCCTCGGCCGCCTTGCCCTGGCCGGTCTTCGGCGGCTCCTCCTTGCGCAGGTCCTGGTTGTCGTAGACGTAGGGCTCTTTCGCCGGGGTGGTCTTGCGCTTCTCGCGCTCGCGCTTGGCGACGTCCCCGATGCCCTGGGCCGTGGCAAGGCCGGGCACGAGGAGGAGCGCGCAGATGAGGAAGGGCCCTCGCCTCATGTTTCTAGACTACACTCCGGCCCGCTGAAATCAAGGGTTCCTGGCCGTCCGGCTGCGCGGATCCGACCGATCCGCCTCCTCGAAACCGGAAAGGGAGTATGGTTGTCGAGAGGAGCACGAACATGAAGCGGCTGCATCCCTCGGTCCTGGCGATCTCGCTCGTGCTGCCCCTGGCCCTCGCGACGGCCTGTCGAGGGAGCCAACAGCAGCCGCCGGCTGCGGCAGCCCCTAGCCCCAACCCGACCGCCCAGGAGGCCCCAGCCGCGCCTCAGGGTGCACAGCAGGCGCCCGAGGCCCTGCAGCCGGGCGCATCGCAGGCCGCCACTCCGAGCCCCTCGCCGAGCGCCAGCCCCGCCCCCAAGCCGCGCGGCACGCCCCTCCCCATCTGAGAGGCGCGGCGGCCGGCCGTCTTTAGCTGCCCTTCGTCGTGTCGGGTGCTTCCTGAGTCGCCCCCTCTGTCGTGCCAAGGCGGCGCTCCAGGGCGGCGGCACGGGCTTGCAGCGCCTTCGCGTCCTCCGCGTTCGGTGCGAGCTTGGCGTAGGCCCGGTACGAGGCGGCGGCCTCCTGGATCTTCCCGGTGCGCTCGAGCAGGCTGCCCAGGGAGCGGCGCAGCATCGGGGCGGAGGGCGTGCGCGCGACTCCCTCCTCGAGGATCCGGACAGCCTCGTCGGGTCGGCGCTCCGCGAGCAGCGTCTCGGCCAGCCGGCTGCGGGTGATCTGGGCGTCGGGCATCAGGGCCAGGACGCTGGCGTACTGGACACGCGCCCGCTCGAAGTCGCCGCTCTTCTCGAGCGCGTAGGCCAACTCCTGCACGATCTCGGGGTCCGCCCCCCGCACCCGCAGGGCTCGCTGCAGGAGGACAACGGCACCTGCCTCGTCCCCCCCTTCCTGCTTCAGCCGGGCGAGCCCACGCAGCGCCGGAACGTTGTCGGGGTGGGCGTCCAAGACGCGAGAGTAGTCGAGTGCCGCGTCGTCCGAGCGGCCGAGGGCCATGTAGGAGGCCGCGCGCTCGGCGAGATAGTCGACGGAGGCGGGATTGAGCCGCACTGCGGCGTCGTGCTCGCGCAGCGCCTGTTCCCGCGCGCCGGACTGCCAGAGCGCTCGCGCGTAATAGGCGTGGTAGAGCGCCTCCCCGGGAGCATCGGCCACGGCTTCGCCGAGCAGGCGTACCGCCTCCGCAAGGTCGCCCTGCAGAAGGGCCAGTCGCCCCTTGGCGAAGCTCGACGAGCCCGCCGGGCTGGGTGCCTCTGGAGCCGGGGCCGGCTCCGCCGGGGTCGTCGGAATCGTGAAGGCCTCGGCGGCCGGAACCACGGGCGCCTGGCCGCGGAACTGGACGAAGATGTAGCCCGCCGCGAGGAGTGCGAGCAGTGCGAGCGGGGACACCCCGCTCGGCGCCACCGCCGCCGGCTGGGGCATCAGGCGCACGCCACGAGACCTGCCCTTGGCGACGGCGACGTTGCCCAGCAGCTCGCCACAGCGCGCGCAGGCCTCCCACTTCAGCCTGTTCCGGGAGCCACACGTGGGACAGAGGCGGAAGGCCGGAGAGCCCATGAATGAAGAGGTTACACCCGCTGCCAGCGAATGCAAGACGAAAGGCCGCCCCCCTTTGTGGGAGGGGCGGCCCTTCGCGGGTGTCAGCGGCAGACGGGTGAGCCGCCGGCGTACACGCTGAGCACGAACACCTGCTGCGATGTCGTCGACGGGGCGATCGGCGGCGGCGCCGGCGGCGGCGGCGGGTTCTGGGCCTGCAGGCCCTGGTCCACCGTCACCTGGCCGTAGGAGACCGACACGGCGTTGACACGGCTGTTCGTCAGCGTCGTCGAGATGTCCGAGCTGTCGACCGCCCCGCTCTGGTTGAGATCGTAAGCGGCGGTGCCGGTCTGGCCGCTGATGGCGTAGAGGATGCTGTCGAAGCTCGAGTTGCAGGTCCCCGTGACCGAAACCGGGTTGAAGCGCGTGCCCACCATGAACACGCGGGCGTTCCCGCTCGTCGAGAACGCGGTCGCGGGCTGGACCGTCCCGCGGTACCGGTCCGGCAGGTCGAAGCTGAACAGCACCGTGGCGTTGTCCGCGTTCGTGTCCGTGTCGCTGCCGTTGTCCTCCAGGCCGACCAGCTTGAAGATCGGTGGCGGCGGCAGCGTGGGAGGCGGCGGGATGCGGCGGTCGTTGCCCATCTCGACGAAGATGTGGGGCTTCTCGCCGGTGCCGCCGTCGAAGTTGATGAGCCCCACCGCGTTCGCGATCGGCTGGCTGACACCGAAATCCTGGACGCGAACGGCGGTGCCGGGGCTGTCGGTCAGGAACTTCCACAGGCGCCCGTGGAGGTCGCCGACGTAGACGCGAGTGGCGGGGACGGTCGCCGGGTTCCCCACGTTCGCGACGCCCGGGGCGGACAGCTGGAGCCTGTTGAAGACCGCCGGGTTGGCCACGATCACGTTGTCGGCGATCACGCTGCTCGAGCCCGAGCCGACGTCGGCCTGCGTCAGGATGTCTCCCGTGATCGGGTCGACGGAGTAGAAGCTGCGCCCCTCACCCGCGTTCGCGGTGCGGTAGCCCGAGCCGGAGTAGATCACGAAGTCGTGGTTGAAGTTGTTGGCCGGGTTCACGCGCGCCAGCGCGGGCACGGACCAGGATTGGCCCATCGTGGCGTACGCGGTCGCGTCGGTGACCCCCTGGTCGATCGGCAGGTTCGAGGCGGATCCCAGCTGCGCGCGCGGCGAATTCGTCGCGGAGTTGGCCGTGCCGGTCGCCGTACCGTCCTGCGTGTCGGGGTTGCCGCGGCTCCACAGCACGAGGGGTGGGTTCGTACCCTTGGTGTCACTCGGAGCCGGACAGGTCTGGCTCGGCATCGGAAGCGCGCACCAGGTGAAGGGCCCCGGGTTGGTCACGTCCAGCGCCGTGTAGTACCTGCCTCCGATGCCCCGCCCGAAGAACAGCAGCCGGCGCCAGCGGCCGGTGCGGCTCACATTGCTGGGGTCGGTGAAGGCTCCGGGCACGAAGATGTCGCCGAAACGGATCGCGGTCGCGATGATGTACTTGTGGTTCGACCGGCTCTGGCCCTGCAGCATGATCTGCTGCTGTTTTCCAAGCTGGTCGAACGGCACGAAGCCCCACAGCTCCTCGCCGCCCGTGTCCGCGTTGCCCGGGCAGGAGGTCGTCGACCCGATCACGGCGCACTGCGGCCCGCCGCGGAAGGCGTGCAGCATGTCGTTCGCGCCGTAGTAGACGACGCTCATCACGGGCTTGAGGTTGAGGTCGGCCTTCGAGGTCGCCTTGGTGGCCGTGTTCGAGTCGGTGTCGGGGTTGCGCAGGCCGAACCCGAGCGTGCTCTGGTTGGTGGGCGCGGCCATCGGTGTCCCGTTGGCGGCACGCGGGCCGTCGCGGTAGAGCGTGTACTCGGGGATCCCCATCCCGGGCGGGGACTGCAGCGGCTGCGCCGTCAGGGCCGGTCCGGAGAGCGTGCCGTCCGCCAGGAACCAGGTCCTCGCCTTGTAGAGGATCAGGCCGTTCGTGTCCCGCCGTGGGTTGCCCAGGTTGTCGCGCACGACCTGGGCGCCGGCCGTGAACGCCAGGATCATCTCGCGCGCCTCTTTCATCGCCAGCGCGAGCTGGCGCGTGGTGTTGCCGCAGTTGGCCGGGAGGGCATCCGTGCCGCTCCTCTTGCAGGCGCCGAACGTGTTCTGGAGTGTCGCGAAATCCATCGACGCGATGCCGAGGGCACCGTCCAGGAGGCCTGCCGGGTAGGATTGTCCGCTCTGCGCAGGGTCCGCGCCCGGGTTCGTGGTGCTGGGCGGCCACAGCGCAACCGTGGGGCCGCCGTCGGAGGGTACCTGCGTCGCGCCCTTGATGTTGGCGCTCGTGTAGGCGTACGGGAAGACGCCGTTGCGCGTCGTCGTGAAGATCCTCCGCCGCAATCGCCCATCGGTCTGCACGTAGTTGTTGGCAGCCGTGGCGGTCGTTCCCATGAGGGCGACGAAGTTGAAGGACTGGTTTCCCATCAGCGTGGCGTGGACGCCCGCCGCTCCGGTGGGCACGTTGCAGTGAGCCGGAGGGACGGTCGTCGCCGGGAAGCCCGTGAGCCTCTGGCACAGCTTGTCGCCGGCGTCCCACACCTGCAAAGACGCCCCGCCGTTGTTCCGGAACGCGTTGAGGTGGCCGACGAAGCCCGGCATCTCGAACGTGGACTGCATCAGCAGCGGCACGCTCTTCGTGTAGCGCACGTCGGGGTCGCGCGGGTCGATGCCCGCGGTGGCGCCGAACTCGAACACCGACTCGGTGACCGTCTGCGTGTCCGAGAACTCGCCCGTCACCGTCGTCTGCTGGAGCGCCTGGTTCAGCTTGTCGACCAGCTCCTGCGTGTTGCTCGCGGTGAACGCGTCGAGAGTCCCGCCCGAGCCGTTGCGGGCGATTGCGTTGAGGACCGTGGAGTTGAGGCCGAAGCCGATGACGAGCGTCTCGATGCGCGGGCTGTTGTTGTAGTTGGTCAGTGCCTGGGCGGGCGGGTCGGTGGTCGGGTTGTTGGCGCAGGTGTCGTCGCCGTCCGTCACCATCAGGACGAAGTTGCGCTGGCCGGTCACCACGTTCGGGAAGAACGTGTTGAAGTTGGTTCGAGCGTCCCTCAGCACGCCGGCGAGCGGCGTCGCCTGCGCCGCCTGGATGCCGTAGACCGTGTTCGGGTCGAACCCCTGCGCGGCCGCGGGGTTCGTGCCGTCGAAGCTCGTGGTCGTGTTGTTGACCCAGTTCCCGGTTCCCAGCTTGCACGGGATGCCGACGGTGTCTCCACACGTCCCGTCGACCGGCATCTCGAGCCTGAGGTGGGTCTTGATGGCATCGGTGTTGTCGGACGCGCAGGCGGCGACGTTTGCCAGCAGGGCCGACGAACTACAGCTGGTGTTGAGGTTGCTCATCTCCCAGGTCCCGGAGGAGTAGTAGAAGACGGCTCCGGGGTTGCCGCTCGCGGTCGTCTCGAGGCGGAAGCAGGGGCGCGGGATGTCGGTCTGGGTCGGGTCGGAATCCGTATTCGGGTCTCCCGGGAAGAGGCCGACGGGTGGCAGCGGGCAAGTGAAGGACGCGGGGTACCCCGACTGCAGGCCAGTCGTCGAGCCTGTGTTGAAACGGAACACCAGGTTGTTGCGCAGGATTCGCGAGAACAGGTAGTAGCGGCAGTTCGTACCGGTCGCGCAGCCCGGCCCCGGATAGACCTGGTTGAAGGGGCGGAAGCTGTTGAAGACCCGCGTTGCGGTGGTGCCGAGGTAGGCGCCGGTGTTCCCGCTGGTGAAGTAGTCGGCGACACTGCCCTGGCCGTTCGCTCCGGATCCGCCGCCTGTCCAGCGGTCCGCGTTCGCGTCGATGCTGACGTAAGTCAGCGGGCCAACGTTGCCGTTGGTGTCCGTGAACGACGGCTCCACCAGCTCCTTGCCGGAGTTGAGCACGCCGTAGCTCGCGAAGCCGAAGTTGAACTTGCCGGCGTTCTGCGAGAGCACCTGGTTGAGGGCGTCCTTCGCCTGGTACATCTTGGCGATCGGGTCGTCGCCGCCGACGTTGAGGTCGGCGGTCGGACCGTTGATCGCCGTGTTCGGCGGGAAGCGCATCGAGCCCGAGGTGTCGAGCACGATCAGGACGTTGGGCTTGACCTGCAGGTCCAGGATGGAGAGCGGGTCCATGCCGACGTCGGTGGTGACCGCCTGGCTCAGGGCGGAGTCGCCCTGCATCAGGCAGACGGCAGCCACCGCGAGGACAAGGACGAGCGCGCGGGACCACGTGAAGCTCTTCACGGGCGAACCTCCCTCGAGGGCGTGAGCGGACCGGAGTGCCGTGGCGTTCATGGCATCACCTCGCGGCCGCGTTCTCGATCGGCGGCGTGGCCATGCCGAGCGTCCTGCCGATCGAGGTCGGGTCTACCGGCGTGCAGGAGCCGAAGCCCGCACCCTCGGGCCCACCTCCGACCTGGCCCGACAAGGTCCCGCAGACCGTGGAGGAGAGCGTGCGGCTGACCAGGGTCTCCATCGTGCGCACGGCGCGGTTCTGCTGGCCGATCACCGTGCCGAGCCCGGCCGCGTCGCTGTAGGGAGCGATGCCCTCGGCCGTCAAGATCAGGGTGTCGGGGCTGCCGCTGTCGGTGTAGAGGCCGCTGTTGGCGCTGGTGTCCGTGGAGACCACGACCGGCCGTCGGACCCACAGCGTGAAGGCGCCGTTGACGTTCTGCCCGTACGCCGCGGTCTGGTCGGTGTAGTTGATCGAGCCGTCGCTGAGCACCCGGCCGTAGCCCGCGCCGTTGCCGCGCTGGTCGCACGCCCAGTTCTCGAAGTTGCGGTTCGCCGGGTTCGTCGTACCGTCGGCGGCGGTGGACGGCGCCGTGGCGCCGTCCCAGTAGGTGGCTCGCGGCGCGGGCAGGATCGCGCTCCAGTCGGCCGTGGCCAGCACCTTCTTGCCGACCTCGAGGCCGGCCTCGGCGTTGTAGAAGGCCTGCTGGCTCCAGCGGTAGTTGTTCGCGATCTGCAGCTCCGTCGAGGTGGAGGTCGCGAGCGTGAGCCCCAGGAAGGTCAGCAGCATCAGCGACAGGAGAGCCAGCACGAGCGCGATTCCCGCCTCGTGGCGTCGTCTTGTAAGGCGCATCGATCGCTCCCTCCTCAGTTCCACGGCGAAGGCCCGACCCAGCCGGGCGAGCGGCTGACGAGCGGCGTCCCGAGCACGTTCAACGCGGCCCGCGGGCTGCCGACCGAGGTGAGCGTGCCGCGCAGCGCGGTCGGCCCCACGGTGGCCCGCATGCACGCCCGTCACGTTCTGCACCTCGCTGCGCGCCGACAGGGTGACGGTGACGCTCTGCGATGATGGTGTTGTAGTCGAGGCCGGTCCGGTCCACGACGCCGGCGTTGTCCGTGACGGTGCTGTTGGCCGCGGTGTAGCGGACCTGCAGGTCCTCGATCCCGCGCGCGATCACCTGGAACTGCGGCACGCTGCCCGCGTTGAAGTTGGCCGACAGGCCCGAGGAGAAGCGCTCCAGGTTCGGCACGCCGTCGAGGCCGTTGCGAATCCGGTAGCGGATGATCTCGCCCAGCAGGACGGACTGCACCTTGCACGTCGTGCTCAGGCAGGCGGTGCCCGGCGCGGTGTCGCAGGAGCTCCCGTTCCAGGTCCCGGCACAGAGGCCGGAAGGCAGGTTGTAGCCGGTCGTGTCGCCGCCGTTCTGGAACTTGACGTCCGCGTGTGGGTGGCCGGAGTCGCAGTTGCCGTCGCCGGCGTTCGGCGTCGTGATGCCGTTGTTGATGTTGCGCAGCGTCCAGGTGCCGTCGGTGAGCAGGATCATCACGACCATGCTGGGCTGCACGCGCGTCTTGCCGGCGGCGAGGCGCACGTGCGAGGAGCTGCCGCCGGGGTAGTCGCAGGCCACCTCGGGGTCGTAGTCGTTGGGGTTGCCCATCAGCTCCAGCTCGTCCGTCTTCGCCGCTCGAGGGCGCGACGGGGCAGGCGACGGTGGTTCCCGCGTTGTCCTTGCAGACGGCGAGGCTGCCGCCGTCCAGACCCGTCGTGAAGGTCTGCAGGAACTTCGGCATCCCCGCCCCCGCCGAGGTGATGTCGCGCATGATCATGTCCATCGCCAGGCGGATGTTCTGCTGGCGGTCCGTCATCTCCGGCTCCGCGGAACGAGCTCTGGCCCCCGGCAGCAGGCCGTAGATGGCCCCGGTGACCATGAGCGTGACCACCATCGCCACCATCAGCTCGATCAGCGAGAAGCCGCTCTCGTGCTCGGTTCTCATGTGCTCGTTCTCCGCTCGCGTCATGCGGGTTCTGGACGCGGAAGGTGGTGAACTCCGCGCGTGAGCGCGGCCCGGCCAGCACACCCGTGCCTTCCGACCGGACCACGATGAACTTCGTCGTGGGATCGACGTCGGTGACCTGCCAGCGCGTGTGGATCATGCCCACGCCGGGGACCTGGATGTCGTCGAAGAAGCCGGTCGAGTCGACGTCAGGTCGCCGCCGGCCGTCATGCCCGCGTCGCGAAGCCGAGCGCCTTGAGCTGCTCCATCCGCTGCGAGGCGATCGAGGTCGCAGCCGTGCTCTGGTTGGCGACGGTGTTCGAGGTCGAGGCGACGAGCATCAGGTTCGTGACCGCGATCAGGCCGAACGACAGGATGACCATCGCGATCAGGGCCTCGACCAGGGTGAAGCCGGCCTGCGGCCGGCGGGAATGGAATCGCGAGCTGCTCATGGGTTCCTCCCTCATCGCTGCAGGGCGACGCGACCGCCCGGGCTCACCAGAAGCGAGCGGCTGAGGCCCGTGGCCGGCTGGTAGAGGCAGACCAGGCTGCCGGCGGCGCCGTTCATCATGGCGAAGGGAGGCGTCGCCGGAGGTGGACAGCGTCGCACAGGACACCGCCGCACCAGGCCCCCAGACGGTTGAAGCGGAAGAAGCCGGCGTTCGGGCTGAAGCTGCCCGAGAGGTTGAAGGCGGCGAGCGATGGGCTCAAGCACTCCGTTGCCGAGGTGGCGAACCGCACGCCCTCGGGCAGCGTCCCGAGCGTGGACTGGGCCAGGTTGGGCGCCGTGAAGTTGAGGGTCTGCTGGGCACGGCTGTGCGCCGCGGACTGGTCGTCCTCGATGTGGATCCAGTAACGGGTCGGGCTCTCGACGACGAACGAGACCCCGAGGTTGACGTTCTTCGAGATCGCCCGGTTGCGCGCCGTCTGGATCGCGCCCGAGACCTGCTGCTGGGCGCCGCGGATCTTGTAGAGGCGGAAGTAGCGGCCGATCGCCGGCAGCGTCATGGCCGCCAGCACCATCATGATCCCGACGACCACAACCAGCTCGACGAGCGAGAACCCCGCGCTGCCGGTCCCGGGATCGCGTCCTCGGTATCTCATCACTTGCCTCTCTCGGAGCTGTGGTAACTCCGGGACGGACAGTAGCAATCCTCGTTCCGCAGAGGCTGGGCCCGCTCAACTGGTTGATCTGTAAGATGGTTATCTGGGCCGATTCGAGCGCTCGGCCTGATCCGAAGGCACGGGTTCGTTACCGTCGGTAACGCGACGTTCAGGTGCGCTTGGAAGCAGTAGGATCAGATTCACGGAAACGCCGCCCTTTGGACGCCGGCTCAGCTCCAGGTCCCCGCCGTGGAGCAGCATGATCTTGCGGGCGAGCGGCAGCCCGAGGCCGAGCCCGCCCGGCCGGGTCGAGTAGAAGGGACGGATCTCGCCCGGGTGGTCCGGGGCGAGGCCCGGGCCGTCGTCCTCGACCGGATCTCGAGCAGCCGCTCGGCGCGCCGCGCACGCCGATCGTGACGTGGCCCCCGCCCTCGGCCGCGGCGATCGGCGTTGCGCACCACGTTCTCGACCGCGCGCTCGAGCAGCTCCTCGTCCGCCCGGGCCTCGACGGGCGCGTCGAGGCCGACGAGCCGCACGTCGACGGCCTCGTGGCCGCGCCGCTCGCGCGCCGGCGACGCGGGCGAGCAGGCGGGCGAGGTCGACCGGGCCGAGGCGCAGCTCCTCGAGCCTCACGAAGTCGGCGAAGCGGCGCACCACCGATCTCGAGCGTCTCGCACTCCTCGCGGATCGCGCGCGCGGCGGCTTTCGGGTCCTCGCGCAGCGCCGGCCCGCTCGAGCATGCGTGCGTAGCCGACGATCGTGCCCGAGGCCGTTGCGCACCTCGTGCACGATGCCCGCCGTCAGCTCCCCGGCGCGCGCCATCGCCTCCTGCTCCGCGGCATCGGCGCTCCTGCTCATCGCGCCGGCGCTCGTCCTCGTGCCGCGCCTCGACCTGCTCGCCGCGGTCGCGCAGCCTCTCCATCGCCTGCTCGTAGACGTCGAGCGCGCCGCGGCCGGCGCGGCGGCCGGGCGGTCCTGCGCTCGCGACGCAGCACGAGCAGCAGCGCCGCGGCGAGCACCGCCAGCGAGACGACGTGCGCCAGGAACGACCTGCTGCCGCTCGCGCAGCTCGTCCTCGAGGTCCCCGGCGGAGGCGGCGAGCCGCAGCACGAGCGCCGGGCTCGGCGGGCAGCGGCAGGTAGCTGAGCGCCCGCGCGACCGCGCCGTCCTGCACGTACGACGGTGACCGTCCGACCCGCCGACACGCAGCTGCCGCTGGTCCGGACGCAGCGCGTGCGCGACGGGCGCCGCGCCGGGCCGCGCGAAGACCGTGCGCCCGTCCGCGTCGAGCACCTCCACCTCGGACGCGACGCCGAGCGCGATCGCGAGCGGCCGCGGCCTCGTCCCAGCTCGCGCGGCCGCCGCGGGCGAGCACCGGGTCGAGCCGCGGGCGCGACGGCCGCGAGCGCGCTGCTCGGCCTGCTCGCCGACGCGGGCCTGCAGCCGGCGCACCGAGCGCACGCCCTGCAGCAGCGAGAACACCTGCGCCAGCGCGACGACGGCCAGCGCCAGCACGACCCCGCTGCGCAGCGAGGCCCCGGCAGCCATGTCAGCCCGAGGAGCAGGCCGCGGTACCAGCCGAGCAGGCGGTCCGCCGCAGAACACGACGACGATGCCGGCCGCGCCGAGGAAGCGTGCCGAACGGCAGCCGCGACTGCCAGCCGCCGCCGCCGCGCGCGATCAGCGACGACGCCGACCAGCGAGCCGGCCGCGGAGGCGAGCAGCACCGTGAGCAGCAGGCCGTGCCAGCCGAGGAACGCGCCGAGCAGCGCGGCCATCTTCCAGTCGCCCTCGCCGAGCGCCTCGATGCCGCGCAGCCGCTTCCAGGCCCAGGCGAGCGAGCGCGAAGCAGCAGGTAGCCGCCGAGCGCGGCGGCGGCGGCGGCGCAGCGGCACGACGCGGCGAGCCGGGCAGGAAGCTCGCCGCGAGGCCGAGCGCGATGCCGGGCAGCGTGAGCACGTCCGGCAGCAGCTGGTGCTCGAGGTCGATCAGCGCCAGCACGAGCAGCACCGTCACGAGCAGCATCGTCGACGAGCGTCGGCAGCCGCGGGCCGCGCGCGAGCGCGAGGCCGAGCCAGAGCAGGCCGTTCGCGGCCTCGACCGCCGGGTAGCGGATCGCGATCGGCAGGCCGGCAGGAGCGGCAGCGGCCGCGCAGCACCAGCCAGCTCAGGACCGGCACGTTGTCCCAGGGGCGGATCGGGCGGCCGCAGCGGGGACAGTGCGACGGCGGGTGGACGACCGAGAGCGCCTGGCGCCAGCAGGTCGCGCAGCCGGCCGAGGCGGCCGGGGGCCGGCTCGTAGTCGCGCGGCAGGCGGTGGATGCAGACGTTCGCGAAGCTGCCGACGACGAGCCCGAACAGGAGCGCCGCGATCTCGAACGCCGGCGTCGCGCAGCAGCCGCGTCAGGTCGGGGCCGGGCATGCCCGCGCGCATCTTGGGTTGCGCGGGGGCGCGAGTCAAGGCGCGGGGACGGCCGGCTGCTAGAATCCGTGGCCGTGCGCACGCTCGTCCTGCTGGGCTCTCGCCGTGGCGGCGGCGCTTCGTCGCGCTGATGCTGTGGACGACCCACGGCCACTTCGTCGCGCCGATCAGCGACCTCTACGTGGTCGCCCAGTACGCGCGGGCGATGGCCGAGGGCCACCCGTTCCAGCTACAACGCCGGCGAGGCGCCCACGACCGGGCGCGACGAGCCTGCTCCACACCGCGATCCTCGCGCTCGCGCCACGCTGCCGGCGCGCGCGGCGAGTGGCTCGTCGCGTTCGCCGTCTGCCTCGGCGCGGCGTTCCTGCGTCGCCTCGTCCCGCTCGCCGTGCGCGTCGCGACGCGGCTCGGCGGCCCGCGCGAGGGATGGCTGGCCGGCGCTCTCGTGGCGCTCGGCGGGCCCGTCGCCTGGGGCTACCTCTACGGCTCGGACATCGCCCTCTGCCATGCTGCTCGCCCTCTTCCTGCTCGAGCGCTGGCTCGCGTGCTGGCAGGGCGAGCGCCGGCGTGGGGCTCGGCGCGGCCACCTGCCTGCTCGCGCTGGCGCGGCCCGAGGGACTGCCGATCGCGCTGCTGCTGGGCCTGGCGAGCCTGGGTCGGCCCGCGGCCTCCGGCCAGCCGCGCGCGAGCGGCCCTGGCCCTGGCTCGGCGTGGCCGCGGGCCTGCTGGTGCTGGCGCTGCAGCGCGCCCTCACCGGCGCCTGGCTCGGCACGTCGGTCGCCGAGAAGGCGCTGCTGCCGAACTACGGCCCCGTCGAGACGCTGGCGCTCGCGTCGAAGTACGGCGTCGACGTGCTGCGCGGGCTGCTGCTCGGCTTCTACCCCGCCGAGTCGCCGATCGGCTTCTCGCAGGGCGCGGCGGCCTTCGCCTTCCCGCCGCTCGGCCTGCTGCTCGTGCTGCTCGCGGCGGTGCAGCCCCGCCGCCGCCGCTGCGCGGCGCCGCTGCGCGCCTGGCTCGCCGTCGTGGCGGTCGTGTTCGCGCTCACCGGGCCGAACGTCTTCATGGGCGTCCACTTCAACCGCTACCTGCTGTGGGCCTTCCCGGGCCTGCTCGCCTTCGCCGCCGTCGGGCTGGGCGTCGCCACGCGGCTCGCTGGCGCGCGAGGACGCCGGCCCTGGAGCGGGGCCTGTTCCGCGCCGGCGCCGGCCTCTTCGCTGCTGCTCGGCGCTGCTCTCGACGGCGCGCTTCGCGCGCGACCTACGCGGAGATGGCCGGCGAGACGTGGCGCCGCGAGATCCCGATGGCGGACTGGATCCGCGCGAACCTGCCGCCCGGCGTGGCGATCGCGAACGCCGCGACCAGCGTCGAGTACCTGACCGGCCACCGCAACCTGAACCTGCACGGCGTGACGAGCCCGGCGTTCGTCGGCACGCGCACCGCCGACCGCGAGGCCGGGATGTTCGAGTCGCTCGTCGCGCCTGCCCGCGGGCCGAGCGGCCGCCGTGCCTGCTGCTGACCCGCTCGGCCTCGAGGGCTCGCGCGCTCTTCCAGGCGCTCGCCGACGGGCCGCCGCTCTTCGAGACCGCCAGCCTCGGCGACGACCTGCTGCTGTTCCGCGCGCGCTGGGAGCTGCTCGACCGCGGCGCGCGGCCCTTGCTGCCGGAGGCGGCCGCCGCGATCGCGGCGCTCACGCTCGAGGACCGGCTCAACGTGTGCGACAGCGCGCGACGAGGCCGACCACCGCTACCGCTTCGAGTCCCGGGCGGGCGAGGTGCTGCTCGGCGGCTCGGTCGAGATCGACCCCGCGCCGGGCGCCGGAGACGAGCTCCGCTGGCCGACGGCGGCCGGCTGATCGTCGGCACGAGTCGTTCCGCGTGCGCACTCGCGCCGGCCGGGAGCTCGTGATCGTGCTGCGCACGCACTCGTCGACGACGACGCGTCTGTTCCGCTCGCCCGGCCCCTCGGCCGTCCCGGTCGAGGTCGACAGCGCGGGCATCGTCGTGCGCGCGGGAGGCCGAACGGTGGCGCAGCTGACGCTGCCGAACCGTCCCGGCTGGAACGAGCACGTGTTCCGCCTGCCCGCGAGCGCCGTCGCCGAGGGGGACGACCGCGCTCGAGATCTCGGGCCGCTACGCGTCGTTCCAGTACTGGTTCTACCAGTAGGCGCGTGCTACGTTCACTCGCCCGATGGACGACCCGAACACGCCGCCCGGCCCCGACCCGATCCTCGAGGAGGTGCGGCAGTTCTACGAGAGCCACCAGCAGGGTCTTCAGCGCTCGCGCCGGCGGCACCGCTACTTCTACGACTACCTGACCCGGATCCTGCGCGTCCGTGTCCCCGCGGGCCTGCGCGTGCTGGACCTCGGCTGCGGCGCCGGGGACCTGCTCGCGGCGCTCGAGCCTTCGCAGGGCGTCGGCATCGACGTCTCGGCTCCGGCAGTCCGGGCCGCGCGCGAGCGCCACGGCAGCGAGCGGCTGCGCTTCGTCGAAGGCGACGCCTCGGACCCCGCCGTGCTCGCGCAGGCCGGCGGCCCGTTCGACGTGATCCTGCTGGTCAACGTGGTCACGCACCTGACCGACGTGCAGGCCACGCTCGAGCGCGCTGCACGCCGTCTCGCACGCGCGCACGCGCGTGCTCATCTACAGCTACAGCCGCCTGTGGCAGCCGCTCCTGCGGCTGGCCGAGCTGCTCGGGCTCAAGTACCGCCAGCCACCGGAGTCGTGGCTGCCGCCCGAGGAGATCAAGAGCATGCTGGCGCTGGCGGACTTCGAGGTGGTGCGCGACGACGCCCACCTCGTCCTTCCCGGTCGGCGTGCCGCTCGCTCGCGGACCTCGTGAACCGCTACCTCGGCCGGCTGCCGCTGCTCGACGCCTTCTCGCTGATGTTCGGGATCGTCGCCCGGCCCGCGCCGGCGCGCACCGCCGCCAGCCGGCCCGAGCGGCCGACCGTCAGCGTCGTGATCCCCTGCCGCAACGAGGCGGGCCACATCGCGCCGCTCGTCGGGAGTCTGCCCGCGCTGCCGGCCGGGAGCGAGTTCCTGTTCGTCGAGGGCCACTCGAGCGACGACACCGAGGCCGTGATCCGGCGCGAGATCGCCGAGCCACCCGTCGCTGCCGCTGCGCCTCCTCAAGCAGACAGGGCCGCGGCAAGGGCGACGCCGTGCGCCTGGGCTTCGCCGAGGCGCGGGGCGACGTCCTGCTGATCCTCGACTCGGACCTGGGTGTCGCGCCACGGGACGTGCCGAAGTTCGTGCAGGCCCTCGTCCGCGGCAAGGGCGAGATGGTCAACGGCTCGCGCCTCGTGTACCCGATGGAAGGCCGGGCCATGCGCTTCCTCAACCTGCTGGCGAACAAGTCGTTCGCGCTGCTGTTCTCGCTGGCTGCTCGGCCAGCAGGTGCGCGACACCCTGTGCGGCACGAAGGCGCTGTGGCGGGAGGACTACGAGCGGATCGCGGCGAACCGCTCGTACTTCGGCGACTTCGACCCCTTCGGCGACTTCGACCTGCTGTTCGGCGCCGCGCGCCTCAACCTCCGCATCGTCGACCTCGCGGTGCGCTACCACGAGCGGCGCTACGGCGAGACGAACATCTCGCGCTTCCGCCACGGGCTGCTGCTGCTCCGGATGAGCGCCTTCGCCGCGCGCAAGCTCAAGTTCCTGTGAGCCGCGAGCGGCTGAGCCTCGAGCACCGCCGGCTGTGGCGCGCGAAGCCCGTGCTCGCGCGCGTCTACGAGCCGTGGTTCCGGCGCGCTCGCTCGCGGCCGCCCCGCGCGGCGCGCGCGTCCTGGAGGTCGGGGCCGGCCCGGGCTTCCTGGCCGAGGCGGCCCGCGCGCGCGCGGCCCGACCTGCGCTGGATCGCCTCCGACCTGCACGCCGCGCCGTGGAACACGCTGGCGGCGGACGCCGGCCGGCTGCCGCTCGTCGGCGGCGAGCGTGCAGGCTGTCGTCGGGCTCGACGTGCTGCACCACCTGCCCGACCCGGCCGCGTTCTTCGCCGAGGCGGCGCGCGTCCTGCGCGCCGGGCGGGCGGCTCGCTCTCGTCGAGCCGTGGATCACGCCCCTCTCGTGGCTCGTCTACCGCTTCTTCCACCAGGAGGACTGCCGCCTCGTCGGTCGACCCCTGGCGGCCGTTCCCGCCGGCGCCGAAGGACAGCTTCGACGGCGACGCCGCCGTGCCGTGGCGGCTGCGTGCGCGACACGCCGGCCGGGCGCTGGCGGGAGCTCGGCCTGCTGCGCCGCCGCGCGTCGGCTCGTCAACGCCTTCGCCTACCTGCTGACGCTCGGCTTCCGTCCCGCGCTCGCTGCTGCCCGTGGCGGCCGCCGGGCCGGTCATGGCCCTGCGACCGCGCTCGCCCGGCCGCTCGCCCCGCTCGTCGCGCTGCGCGCGCGGATCGACTGGGAGAAGCCGCTACGGCTTGAAGATCTCGCCGAGGCGGATGGGGTCGGTCTCTCCCGGCGCGAGGTCCTCGATCCGGCCGCCCTCGCCCACGCGCAGGGTGAGCGGCGCGCGGTTCACGTTCAGCTCGCGCAGGAACTCGCGGCCGGGCGAGCGCAGCACCGGGAAGCTCGATCGGCATCGTGGACCAGAAGCCGGGCGGCTCCTGGTCCATGATGACGCCGACGACCGTCAGGCCCTTCGGGCCGCCGCTCGTAGGCCCGGTTCCACTCCGGGATCATCTTGTGGCAGTGCGGGCAGCCGCTCAGGAAGAAGAGCAGCACGGTCTTCGAGCCCTTCGGGAAGCTCACCTTGTGTGCCTGGCCGTCGATGCCGAGCGTCTCGAAGGACGGGACGACGTCGCCCTTCGACGGGCGCCGCGGGCGGGCGCCGGGCGCGGCGGTCTGGGCCGCGGCCGAGGCGGCGGCGAAGCAGCGCGGCCGTCGGCGGCGAGCAGCGTGCGTCGGCCCGGGCGACGACTCGGCTCATTCCTTCATTCCTCCGGCGCTCACTCCGGCCGCCACATCGGCGACTGCGGTGAGATCGATGACCTTGCCCGATGTCCCATCATAGCCGAACGGCACGCCCGCCGCGTCCGTCGAGCGGGCCGCTCCACAGCCCCGCGGAGCGCAGCTCCTCGAGCCGCGCGGGCAGCCGGCCGAGACGCGTCCTCGAACGCCGTCACCCGGGCCGCCAGGCGCGTCCGCCGCGTCGAGCGAGTCGAGGATCTGCAGGCGCACCCGGGCGTTCTCCTTGATGATCCCCGCCTCCGCCTGCTCGTACATCTGCTGCCACATGCGGCGCGCGCTCGGCCGGTCGCCGCCCTTCGCGAGCAGGTCGGCCGCCATGCGTGCGCAGCCAGAACGCGGCGCCCGGGGATCTGCGCGGCCTCGAGCAGGATGTCGGCCGCGCCGTGCGGCGTCGTGCAGGTAGAGGTAGTGGAAGAAGCCGAGGTCCTGGCGCAGCCGCCACGAGCGCGGCAGGTTGCGGACGCCCTGCTCGAGGACGCTCGATGCCCTCGCGCGGGCGGCCCGCGCCGCCGGGCGGCGGCTCGCTCAGGAAGATCGCGCCGTAGCGGTAGGCGATCTCGAGGCGCGGGTCGAGTGTCGTCGTGATGTCGATCAGGGGCCGCAGCAGCTCGAAGCGCTTCTCGCGGTCGAGAACAGCCGCTCGCCGCCGAAGTACTGCACGGTGCGCAGCCAGTAGACGTCGGCGGCGAGCGTCTCGAAGCCCGGGAACAGCCGGCTTCACCTGCTCGCCCGACCAGAGGTAGAGCACCTCCTCCTGCGCGCGGTACGTCCCAGCCGCGCGGTCGATCTGCGCCTGGCTCCAGGGCACGAGCCGGCGCGCAGCAGCAGGCCGAGCGAGCGGGAGCGTGCGCCTCACTGGAAGTCCCGCGAGCGGAACGAGGCGAGCCCGATCGCCAGCACGACCGCCGACGTACGCGAGCGGCGTAGACGGTGACCCAGGCGAGCACGCCGCCGGGCACCGCGTCGCCGTAGGCGACGCGGTCCTTGAAGTCGAAGTTGCGGAAGTTCGGGCAGCACGGCGTAGAGCGCCGTCGACCAGCCAGGGCGGCACGCCCGGGGCCACCTCGCGCATGTTGCGGACCACGTCGGCGAAGCGGCCCGCCACGCACGACCCCGACCGTGAACACCGCGGCGAGCGCGGACGAGGAGGCTGACCGTCGAGAACAGCATCGCGAAGGCGACGACCAGCACGAGCCCGCAGGAAGAGCGGGTAGACCGCGGCCAGCAGCAGCGGGTCGGCCGGCGTGCCGGTGAGCAGCAGCGTCAGGTAGAGCCCGGCGGTCATCACCGCCAGGTTGACGAGCAGCGTGAAGGCGAGGCCCGCGAACTTGCCGAGGAAGAACTCGGCGCGCGATGAGCGGCTTCGCGAGCAGCGGGTAGAGCGAGCGGCGCTCGATCTCCTTGCTCACGAGGCCCACCCCGATGAAGACCGCGATCAGCGTGCCGAAGAGATCCATCGCGGCGAGCCCGACGTCCTTGATGATCTTCTCGTCCTGCCGGATCGACAGCTGGCCGAGCAGCAGGCCCGAGAGCGTCATCAGCATCGCGAAGAAGACGAGGTTGTAGAGCACGCGCTCGCGCACGGTCTCGCGGAAGGTGTTGGCGGCGACCGCCAGGAGCCGGCTCATCCCTCGCCCCACGCCCCGGCGCCGCGCGCCCGCGGCGCGCCCATCTCGCGCAAGAAGTAGTCCTCGAGCGACTGCGCGGACGGGCTGCACGGAGAGGACGCGGCCGCCCGCGGCCTCGATCGCCGCCACGGCGGCGCCGAGGCGCGCCTTCCGGCACCTCGAGCCGCAGCCGGTCGCCGACGCGCTCGACGCGACGCCCTCGAGCGCCGGCGAGCGGGCCTCGCGATACCCGCGGCCAGAACGCTCGAGGTGGGACACGTCGAGGCGCAGCAGCTCGCCGAGCGCGCCGACCTTCAGCAGCCGGCCGGCGCGCAGCACGGCCACGCGGTCGCACAGCGTCTCGGCGTCGGAGAGGATGTGCGTCGAGAAGAGCACGGTCTTGCCCGCCTTGCGCTGCGCGAGGATCAGGTCGCGCGACGAGGCGGCGGCCGATCGGGTCGAGGCCGGACATCGGCTCGTCGAGGATCAGCAGCTCGGGGTCGTTGACCAGGGCCTGGGCGAGCCCGACGCGCTGCACCATGCCCTTGGAGAAGCGGCGCATTGGCACGCTCGGCCGAGCGCTCCAGCCCCACCAGGGCCAGCAGCTCGCGCGTGCGCTCGCGGCGACGCGCGGGCGCGAGCCCGAAGAGTCGGCCCGACGTAGTCGAGGTACTCGGCCGGGGTCAGGTAGTCGTAGAGGTAGGGATGCTCCGGCAGGTAGCCGACGCGGTAGCGCCAGCCGCGCGCGGCGAGCGGCTGGCCGAGCACCCAGCCCTCGCCGCGGTCGGGTCGCAGGAGGCCGAAGAGCGAGCTTGAGCGTGGTCGTCTTGCCCGACCCGTTCGGCCCGACGTAGCCGAGGATCTCGCCCGCCCGCACCTCGAGGTCGAGATCCTGCAGGGCCGGGCGCCGCTTCTGGATGACGTGGCCGAGCCGGTAGCTCTTGCGACAGCCCGCGCAGCACCAGAGGCGACGGCGACCGGTCGTCGATCATCGGCTGAAGATTCTAGCGAAAAAGCGAAGGGCCCGGGGCTTCCCCCGGGCCCAGTGCACGGTCAGGAAGACCGTGGCGAAAGGCTACTGCAGGACGTTGCAACCCCCGCCCGCGATGTCGAGCGCGTTGTTGACCACTGTCGGCGCAGTCCCGTTCGACGTGAAGCAGAGCACGCCGCTCGCGTCGCCGCCGAACCCGCGCACGCCCGTCTGCCCGTTCGTCACCGGCGAGGTGAGGTAGACGTAGGACGAGAGGCTCGTGGGCGACGAGATGTTGGTCGCGACGTTGGTCGGCTTGTCGCCGTTCTGGTAGCTGCGCGTCGTAGCCCGACTTCGGAGTCTGGGCCGCGACTGCGCTGTCGAGAAACGTCGGAGCGGTCGGCGGGATAGTTCGGGAATGCACCCGCTGGGCCCGCTCAGGCAGCTGATCACGTCGTACCAGCCACCGTTGGCCGACTGGTACGCCGCCTGGGCCGAGATGACCGTGCGGATGTCGCCGATGGTGGCCGCCTCGTTCGCCGACACGCGAGCCCGGAGGAGGCTCGGGATCGCGATCGCGGCGATGATGCCGATGATCGCGACGACGATCAGCAGCTCGATCAGGGTGAAACCCTTCTGCTTCTTCATTTCACTACCTTTCCGCCAGCGCCCGCTGGGGGCTGGCCGGGTAGGGCTTAAGCAACTGCCGGGCCAAGCATCGTGTAGATCGGTAACGGCTCTAAGTTCCTTTGTATCAGTCAGCCGACGCGGTGTGTGCTCCCGAAGGACGATGCGCCTGGCAGGACTTGTCGCCGCCGGTCAATTTTTGTCAGCCAACAGCGCGTGCTTCTGTAGCAGGTAGCGGAGGGATCGGGCGCTCACACCGAGCATCTCGGCGGCGCGCGCGCGGTCGCCGCCCGATCGCTCCATTGCCTCGGAGAGAAGCTGCGCCTCGATCGAGCGGAGGTGATCGTCGAGATCGAAGCCGGGGCCGAGGACGGCGGTTGCCCCGGCCCTCGACGGCGAGCGGATCGCTTCGGGCAGCCGCTCGGGGAGCACCGTCTCCGTGGTCTCGAAGGCCACCGCGCGCTCGATCACGTTCTCCAGCTCGCGGACGTTCCCGGGCCAGGCGTAGCGTTTCAGGCACTCCATCGCGGCGTCCGACACCCTCGCCACGCGCTTGCCCATCTGACGGGCGAAGCGGGAGAGGAAGTGCTCCGCCAGCAGCGGGATGTCGTCGCGCCTCTCGCGCAGCGGCGGCGCGTGGATCGGGATCACCTGCAGCCGGTAGTACAGGTCCTCCCGGAAGCGCTTCTCGCGCACGAGCTCCTCGAGCGGGGCGTTGGTGGCGGCGATCACGCGCACGTCGACCTCGATCTCGTCGGTGCCGCCGACCCGGCGGATCCTGCGATCCTGCAGCGCCCGCAGCAGCTTCACCTGCATGGCCGCCGTCGTCTCGCTCACCTCGTCGAGGAAGAGCGTGCCACTGCTCGCCACCTCGAACAGCCCCTTCTTCGAGGCGTGCGCGTCGGTGAACGCCCCCTTGACGTGGCCGAACAGCTCGCTCTCGAGCAGCGTGTCGGGCATGGCGCCGCAGTTGACGCTGACGAACGGCCCGCCCGCGCGCGACGAGAGGCCGTGGATCGCGCGCGCGATCAGCTCCTTGCCCGTGCCGCTCTCGCCGGTGATCAGCACGGTGGAGTTCGCCGGCGCGATCGCGCGCACCATCTCGAACAGGGCGGCCATCGGGGCCGAGACGCCGACCATCTGCTCGATGCCGTAGTGCGCGCCGAGCTCGCGCCGCAGCCGCAGGTTGTCCTGCCGCAGGTCACGGGTGGCGATCGCGTCCCGGATCACGACCCGGACCTCGTCGACGTCGAACGGCTTGAGCAGGTACGCCTCGGCTCCCAGCTTGCGCGCGGCGACCGCGGTCTCGGTGGTGCCGTAGGCCGTCATCACGATGACACCCGTGCCGGGCGAGGCCGCCTTGACGTGCCGCAGCACCTCCAGCCCGTCCCCGTCGGGCAGCCTCACGTCGGTCAGCACCAGGTCCACGGGCTCGCCGGCGAGCGCCTTCGCCGCTTCAGCGCGGCTGCCGGCGGTCTCGATCGCGAAGCCCTCCTTCTTCAGGAGGATGGCCAGCATCTCCCGCATGGACTGCTCGTCGTCGACGATCAGGATGCGCTTCAAGCGGTGGCTCCCGCGCCAGGCGGCCGCATGCTAGCGTCTGAAGCGGCGCGCTTCAAACTCCCCCGCCCGGCGCGAGCGCGCAGCGCGGCGACGGCCAGCCCCGCGCACAGGCAGACGCCGGCCAGGCCCGCCCAGGCGCCCACGACGGCCGGTCGAGGCCGGTACTCGAACACGACACGGTGGCGGCCGGGCCCGAGCCGAACGCCGCGGAACAACACGTTGGCCTGCAGCACCGGGACCGCGGCACCGTCGGCCGCGGCCCTCCAGCCCGGGTCGTACGCCTCGGTCAGCACCAGCACGCCGTGTCCTGCGAGGACGGCCTCGACGACGACCGTGTCGGTCCGCCGCGCCACGACGCGCGCGCCGTCGCCAAGTCCGCGTGCTCCGAAACGCGCCTGCCCGCCGGTGATCAAGACCTCCCTGCGTGGGTCGAACGCAGGGTCGAGCAGCGCCACCTCGGGTTCGTTCGCCGGCGCGGGCCTCTCGACACTGACCACGTACGCGCGCGGCAACGGGTCCGGGACCTGCAGCACCTCCAGCGGGCAGGCGTAGTAGGCATCGCGCTCGCCCAGGGGCCGGAGCCCTTCGGCAGCGACCGATCCGAGCTGCAGGACGTGGCCGACGTTCGCGGTCTGCAGCAGCCTCACGCCCTGCGGAGTGCCCGCAAGCCGCGCTGCGACTGCCACTAGCCGCATCTGGTCGCACGGCTCGAGGCCGGTGAACTGGCCGTCGAACGAGCCCTCCACCCCCCAGCGCGCGCCGCTCGGCGGCCGCAGCGACTCGACGGCCGCCAGCGCGCCCAAGGCGTCCTTGTCCCAGCCCGCCGGCCCGTGGGTCACGCGGGCGCAGTCGGGCGGCGCCGGGGCGGAGAACACTCGCGTGCGGCCGGCGTACGGCTCGAGCTGGTCGGCCAGGGCGGGTCGGTGGGCCACGAGGGCGGCGGGCGCGAGTGGGTTGGCGCCGCGGCCGACGGCCACGAGGTCAACGAGGCCAGTCCCGAGGGCGAACGCCGTCACGGCGAAGGCAGCCCTCTCTCGCGAGGCGCGCCATGCGAGCGCAATCCCGAAGAGCGCCAGCAGCGCGGCGCTGCGCAGGACCCGCAGCGCGCCTCCGACATCCAGCTGGTCCAGGGCCGGCCCCAGCGCGGGCAGCCCCGGCCCTCCCGCGGCAAGCCAGAGCGCCGCCGCGCACAGCAGCGCGGCGATGAGCACCAGCGCGCCCGAGAGCCGGTGGTAGGTTCGGCAGGTCCGTCCGTTCCACCGCTCCAGCCAGCACTGGGCGCCCTCGGCAGCGACGAGGGCCAGGCACAGCGCGGCGGCGAGCAGCAGCTTCTGGGGGTAGCGCATCAGCGCGAAGCCCGGGACGACGCAGAGCGCACCCCACAGCGGCGTGTGGCGCCCCAGGCTCGCCACGCAGAAGAAAGCCGCGCCGAGCCCGGCGAGCAGGCCCGCGGGCCGCGGACGGCGCAGCGCCAGCGACGCGAGCCCCAGAGTGGCGACACCCACGTAGAGGCTGCCGAGCAGGGGCGAACGGCCTTCGAAGAGCACCGTGCGAGCCGACGGCGTCAGTGGCGCGTCCGACAGCAAGCGCGGGACGGCGAGGTCGATCAACAGCAGGGGATGCAGCGACCAGTAGCCGCTCTCCACGCCTTGCACGGCTCGCGCTCCATGCACCGCCTGCACCGCCGTCGGGAGCCATTGCGGGGCGCCAAGACAGCCCGCGAGGACGACCGCGAGCGCCCCGGCGGCGCCGGCACGTCGCCACTCCCATGCCGGCCGCCGCCTGGCCAGCAAGGCGAAGGCGATCCCCGCGAGCCCGATCACGCTCGTCATCAGGCAGGCGTCTCCCGAGCCCGCGAGCAGCTGCGCTCCCGCCGCCACGGCGAGCGCGCACGCCGTGCCGATGCCCGGCGCCCGAAGCAGCGCCAGCAGCGCCGCCAGCACCCAGGGCATCCACGACGTGCCGGCGTAGTGGTGGAAAAGGCTGGCCGCGGAGAGCAGCGGCCCCGACAGCGCAAAGCCGACGCCCCCCACGACGGCCGCCAACGGCGACAGCCTCAGGCCGCGGCCGAGCAGGTACGCTCCCAGGCCGGCCCAGAAGCAGTGGCCGACGACGAACAGCTTGTACTGTTCCGAGAGCGGCAGCAGGAGCGCGAGCCACGTGGGCGGGTAGGCAATCTGGAAGCTGGCGTCCGCCAGCAGCGGCGCTCCGAACCCCGCGTAGGGGTTCCACAGCGGCAGGGCGCCCTCGGAGATTGCCCGTCGAAAGACGGTCATCCCGGGGTACCAATAGCCGAGGATGTCCCGTTGGTAGAAGACGCGGGCACTCGAGAACGCCGGGAGGAAGGTCGCGCCGACGGCCGCCGCCAGTGCCAGGGCCGCGAGCGCGGGCCCCCTGCGGCTCACGCGGACAGGGCCACCGAGACCACGGGGAGCCGCACGCTCACCTCGGTGCCCTCGTTCTGGCGCGCTGCGCACGCTGATGTCCCCGCCGTGCTCGCGCACGATCCGGAAGACGATCGCGAGCCCGAGGCCAGTGCCCATCGGGGACTGGGCGCGGAACGGCTCGAAGGCGCGGTGCTGCTCGTCGCGGGCGATGCCGCGGCCATCGTCGCGCACGCTCAGCACCACGTCCTGGTCCAGCCGCCGCAGCGACACGCCCAGACGGCCCCCGCCCGGCATCGCCTCGAGGCCGTTGCGCGCCAGGTTCCAGAACACCTGGAGGATCTGGTCGGGGTCCGCGAGGCAGACGTGCGGGCCCTCGTCCGACTCGAACGAGACGACGTGGTCGGGACGCACTTCGCTGCCGTTGCGCAGCAGCGTCACCGCCGAGTCGACGAGCGGCCGCAGGTCGACCGGATCGCGGGGGCGGGCCGGCGTGCGCGCCTGGTAGAGGAAGCGGTTCAGCGTGTCCGACAGCCGCTTCGACTCCGGAGATGATGGCGAGCAGACGGCTCTGCTCGTCGCCCAGCGCCGGCTCGCCCATCAGCACCTGCGCGGAGCCCCGGATCGAACCGAGCGGGTTGCGGATCTCGTGGGCGAGCTGGGCGGCCATCTCGCCGACCGCGGCGAGCTTCTCCTTGGTGCGCACCTCGGACTCCAGGCGCCGGACCTCGGTCAGGTCCTGGAACACCATCAGGTACCCGCCCTGCACGCCGGTGCGTCCCGCCAGGCGCGTGACCGCGAGGCCCAGCTCCAGCCGCCGGGCCTCGGGGTGATCGTAGGAGACCTCGAGCCGGGCCAGGGCCCGCGTCCCCGAGCGGACCTTGAGCTCGGCCGTGCCGAGCAGCGGTGTTGCGAACACCTCGCGCACAGGCCGGCCGCGCAGCGATGCCACGGGGCGCCCCAGGATGCCCTCGCCGAACGCGTTCACGTGCAGCACGCGGCCCTCGGCGTCGGTCGTCAGAAGCCCGCTCTGGATGCTCTCGACGATCACCTGGTTCAGCTCGCGCAGGTCGGCCACCTCCACGGCGGCCTCCTGCAGCCGCGCCCCGGCGTGCTGCAGGCCCTCGGCCAGTGTCGTGCCCAGGAACGCGACCGTGACGCAGGCGACGCCGAGCACGAAGATCGAGTAGAGGGCCATCGCGCCGGGAGCAGGGCGACGTCCGCCAGCCCCTGGGGCGCCACGAGGCCGTTGCGCACGGCCGCCAGCAGGGCTCCGTACAGCACCGTGGCGATCCCCGCGAACGACAGTGCCAGCCGCCGACGCAGCAGCAGGGTCGATGACAGCACCGACAGCGGGTAGAGCAGCAGGAAGCCCGGTGCGCCGCCGCCGAGTCACGTAGACGAGCGCCGTGATCGTCAGCAGGTCGCCCGCCAGCTGCACGTAGACCTGCAGCGTCCAGCGGGGCAAGAAGCGCAGGACCAGCGCGTAGACGACCGTGAGCCCGTAGATGGCCACGATCACGAAGTACAACGGGTTCACCGCCAGCAGCGGCGTCTCCGACACCGCCTCGACGTAGGTGGCGATGAAGAGCAGGGTCGTGACCATCACGACCCGGAACAGCATCAGCCGCTTGAGCCGCGCTTCCAAGTCGACGCTCATGGCCTCGCCACCGCGCCGCGCGGCCGGCGGGCCCGCGCGGCGCGGCACGCTCGTGTCCCGCTCAGGACAGCTTGCTGATCAGGTCGAACAGCGGCAGGTACATGGCGATGATGATGCCGCCGACCGTGATGCCCAGGAACAGGATCATGACCGGCTCCATCAGCGTCAGCAGGTTGGCCACCGCCTGGTCGACCTCCTCCTCGTAGAAGTCCGCGATCTTGCCGAGCATCGCGTCGAGGGCGCCCGTCTGCTCGCCGACGCCGATCATCTGCACCACCATCGGCGGGAAGACGCCGCTGTCCTTCAGCGGCTGGGCCACCGTCAGCCC
This sequence comes from uncultured Acidobacteriota bacterium, assembly GCA_963831755.1. Lineage (GTDB taxonomy): Bacteria > Acidobacteriota > Vicinamibacteria > Fen-336 > Fen-336 > DATBSL01. The sequence continues at coordinate 228,831 of CAWHRC010000021.1, read as the reverse complement.
GCTCTCGACGCCCTTGCGGACCACCATGATGGCGTCCTCGATGATCGCGTTGCCGGCCGTGCGGGCGGTGATCTCGAGCCCGTCGAGGATCGGCACGCCCGAGGAGATCAGCGTCGACAGCGTGCGGCAGAAGCGGGCCACCGCGATCTTCTGCATCAGCGTGCCGAAGATGGGCGCCTTCAGCAGGGCCCGGTCGACCACGCGCCGGCCGCCGTGGGTGGCGTAGTAGCGCCGGAAGCCGATCACGATCAGCACCACGCCGACGATGATGAACGGCAGCAGGCGCACGAACCAGTTGCTGAGCGCGATCACGAAGCGCGTGGGCAGCGGCAGCTCGGCGTTGAGGCCGGCGAACATCGAGGCGAAGGTCGGGATCACCTTCCACAGGATGACCGCGATCACGATCCCTGCGATGCCGAGCACCGCCACCGGGTAGACCATCGCGCCCTTGACCTGCGACTTGAGCTTGACGTTCTTCTCGATGTAGACCGCCAGGCGCTTGAGGATGGTGTCGAGGATGCCGCCGGCCTCGCCGGCCGCGATCATGTTGGTGTACAGCTCGTCGAAGGCCTTGGGGTGCTTGCGCATGGCGTCGGCCAGGCTGGCGCCGCCCTCGACGTCCATCCGGGTCTGCTGCAGCACCTTGGAGAAGGTCTTGTTCTCCTGCTGGGTGCCGAGGATCTCGAGGCACTGCACCAGCGGCAGGCCGGCGTCGATCATCACGGAGAACTGGCGCGTGAAGATGGCGAGGTCCTTGGCGGGCACCCCGCCGCCCAGCTTGGGCAGCGCGATCTCCCGGCCCTTCTCCTTCACCGAGGAGACGAAGATCTGCTCGCGGCGCAGCAGGTTGGTGAGGGCCTCCTTGTTGTCGGCGACCCTCTCGCCCGAAACGGCCTTGCCGTCGCGCGTCTTGCCCTTCCACACGTATGCAGGCATCTGCTCCTCCCGGCGCTAGCGGCCCGCCGGCCGCGCCGGCATCCGGCCCGCCTGGGGTGTCGCGAGCCCGGCGCCGCGGTTGATCATTTCCTGCAGCTCCTCGGGGTTCGAGCTGATGCCGAGCGCGGTCTGCAGGGTGATCTGCTTGGCGAAGTAGAGGCTGGCCAGGGACTGGTTGAACGTCTGCATCCCGTACTTGTCCTGACCGGTCTGCATCGACGAGTAGATCTGGTGGATCTTGTCCTCCCGGATCAGGTTGCGGATGGCCGGGTTGGGGACGAGGATCTCCATGGCCAGAACGCGCCCGGAGCCGCTGGCGCGCGGGAGGAGCGCCTGGCACATGATCCCCTCCAGCACGAGCGACAGCTGCGCGCGCACCTGCGCCTGCTGGTGCGCCGGAAACACGTCCACGATGCGGTTGATGGTCTGCGAGGCGGAGTTGGTGTGCAGGGTCGCGAACGTGAGGTGGCCCGTTTCCGCGATGCGCAGGGCCGACTCGATCGTCTCCAGGTCGCGCATCTCGCCGATCAGCACCACGTCAGGGTCCTCGCGCAGCGCCGAGCGCAGCGCGGCGGCGAAGCCGTGGGTGTCGGCGTGGACCTCGCGCTGGTTGACCACGCACTTCTTGTGCTGGTGCAGGTACTCGATCGGGTCCTCGATCGTGATCATGTGCTCGTGGCGCTCGGAGTTGACCTTGTCGAGCATGGCCGCCAGCGTCGTCGACTTGCCCGAGCCGGTGGGGCCCGTGACCAGGACCAGGCCGCGCGGCTTGTCGCAGATGCCCGAGACCACTGGCGGCAGGCCCAGCTCCTTGAAGCCGCGGATCTCGTACGGGATCGTGCGGTAGACGGCGGCCACCGCCCCGCGCTGCATGAAGACGTTGGCGCGGAAGCGGGCCAGGCCCTTGATGCCGAAGCTGAAGTCGAGCTCGAGGTTCTCCTCGAAGCGGTGCTTCTGCGCGTCGGTCAGCACGCTGTAGGCGAGCTGCTTGGTCTCGACCGCCGACAGCGGCGGCAGGTCGAGCGGCCGCAGCTTGCCGTCGACGCGGATCTGCGGCGCGGAGTTGGTGGTGACGTGCAGGTCGGTCCCCGCCATCTCCGTCATGGTCTTCAGCAGCTGATGAAGGCTGACCGCCACGCCCTACCCCCTTGTCACGCCCGATCGCCGCGCGGCCGCCGCGAGCCGCTACAGCACCGTCTCCCGGAGGACCTCCTCGACGGTGGTCACCCCGTTCTTGATCTTCTCCAGGCCGCTCATGCGCAGCGTCAGCATGCCCTCCTCGAGCGCCTTCCTCTTGATCTCGACCGCCGTCGCCCCGACCATCACCAGGTCCCGGATGCCCTCGGTGATCTCCATGACCTCGTACAGGCCGACCCGGCCCTTGTAGCCCGTGCCGTTGCAGGCGCCGCAGCCCTTGCCCTTGTAGCACCGGGAAGCTGCCGATCGCCTCGGGCGTGAAGCCGATGTCGATCAGCGTCTTCGACGGCACGTCGGCGCTGATGTCCGACCTTGCACTTGGAGCAGACCCGCCGCACCAGGCGCTGTGCCTGGATCAGGTTCACGGCGGTGCCGACCAGGAACGGCTCGATCCCCATGTTGACCATGCGCGACACCGTCGAGGGCGCGTCGTTCGTGTGCAGCGTCGAGAGCACCAGGTGGCCCGTCAGCGCCGCCTTGACCGCGATCTCGGCCGTCTCGTAGTCGCGGATCTCGCCCACCAGGATGATGTTCGGGTCCTGGCGCAGGAACGAGCGCAGCACGGCGGCGAAGTTGAGGCCGATCTGCTCCTTGATCTGGACCTGGTTGATGCCCGGCAGGTTGAACTCGACCGGGTCCTCGGCGGTCATGATGTTCGTGTCGGGCTTGTTCAGCGCGGCGATCGCGGAGTAGAGCGTGTTGGTCTTGCCGGAGCCCGTCGGCCCCGTGACCAGCACGATCCCGTACGGCTTGCTGATCGCGTTCTTGAAGCGCGTCGAGCGAGTGCGCCTCGAAGCCCAGCTTGGTCATGTCGAGCATCAGCTTCGACTTGTCCAGCAGGCGCAGCACGATCTTCTCGCCCCACAGCGTCGGCAGGCAGGAGACCCGGAAGTCGAGGTCGCGGCTGCGGTCCTCGACCTTCATCTTGATCTTGATCCGCCCGTCCTGCGGCAGTCGCTTCTCGGCGATGTCCAGCTTCGCCATGATCTTGACGCGCGACGTCAGCGGGTCCTTCAGCTTCAGCGGCAGCGCCATCACGTTGTACAGGATGCCGTCGATGCGGAAGCGGACGCGGAACTCCTTCTCGTAGGGCTCGATGTGGATGTCCGAGGCGCCGCGCTTGAGCGAGTCGACCAGCAGCACGTTCGTCAGCTTCACGACCGGGGCGGCGTCGGCCGACTTCGCGAGGTTGCCGAGGTCGATCTCGTCCTCTTCCGTCTTGACGGTCTCGACGTCGGCCTCGGTGTCCGACATCGAGTCGAGGTCGATCTCGGACAGACCGCCGACCGCCGCCATGTCGTCGACGCTCAGCGTCGGCCCGTCGAGGACCTCCCTGAGGGTCGGTCCGGCCGTCGGTATCCCGTAGCCCCCGCCAGACGGCGAGCCGCTGTCGCGCCGCAGCTCGAGCGAGCGCATCGAGCCGTAGTAGCGGTCGATCGCGTCCTCGAGCGCCCCCTCGGAGGCCACGACCGGCTCCACGTTGTAGCCGGTCATGAACTTGATGTCGTCCATGGCGAACACGTTGGTCGGGTCCGCCATCGCGATCGTGAGGGTCGCGCCGGAGCGCGAGAGCGGCAGCACCTGGTACTTGCGCGCGGTCTCCGCGGGGATGATCTTGATGATCGCTGGATCGACCTCGAAGTGGTCGAGGTTGATCGACGGCACGCCGTACTGCCGGGAGAGAAGGGAGGTGATCTCCTCGTCCTTGACGAAGCCGAGGGCGACGAAGGCCTTGCCGAGCTTGCCACCGTTCAGCTTCTGATGGTTGAGTGCCTCCTGAAGCTGCTGGGGCGAGACCATGTTCTCCTTGAGCAGCAGCTCGCCGAGTTTGACCGGCATCAGAGCTCAACCATGAAAAAGTACGGTCCCACAGATACTTAGTCGCGGGATGCTAACGCCCGGGTGTAGCCGTGTCAAGCCGCCCGCACGCTCGTCGCGCCACACACGTCCACCTGTCAGAGGCGCCTTCCCGGCGAGGAGTCTAGCACGGGGGTCGACGTGTTCCGGTGAAACCGGACACACCGGGAACCACGAGCAGGCCGAGCGCGAGAACCGCAGCGAAGGCCAGGCCGGCCAGGGCGGGCGCCCTCCAGGGCGGCGTGAGCTTCAGGGTGATGACCCGGTCGCCCCCCGGAGTGGGAACCGCACGGTAGCGGCCGGCCACCGGCTGGATGGGCACGGCGTGCGAGCCGTCGAGCGCCTTCCAGTCGGCGTTGTAGCCGTCGAGCACGACGATGAATCCGGGCGGCGTCCGGCAGCGCAGCCGCACGGTGTGCGGATCGACGGCCTCGTACACGACCTGTGCCGGATTCTCGGCAGGCGCACCGCGGCCCAGGGCGTGCTCGAGCCGGTCGACGTAGTAGGCGCGCGGCAGCGGGTCGCGCAGCTCGTAGAGGCGCAGGGGCTCGGCGACCTCGGGGAAGCGCACCTCGCCGCGCGGGGACACGAGATCATCTGGCAGCGGGGCGAACGAGAGGACCCAGCGCACGTTGGCCGCGCGCAGACGGTCGTAGTGCTCGCGGAAGCGCTCTGGCACCGCTTCCGCGGGCAAGAGCGACGCACCGGCGGGCGTGAAGCCTGTCTGGTCGGGGCCGCCGGCGGTGTCCAGCCGGTCCAGCACGGGCGTGCTCGGCAGGAGTGATTGCCGATCGAGGTAGTAAAGCCACACGTCGGAGCGCGCCGCGCGCATCACCGGCTCGAACGCGAGCCCAGGAGTCTGGGCGACGCCGTAGGAGAAGATGCGGCCACCCTGCTCGCGCACGGGGCGCAGAAGCTCGGCCACCTCCGGCCGCAGATCGTAGAACGGGGCGGGAGCGAGCGGATTCAGCGAGCCGTTCGCCGACGCCAGGTCGAGTGCGGCCGCGAGCGCGGCCAGCCGCGCCACGCGGCCGCCCCGTGCGAGGGCCAGACCGGCGGCCAGCGCCAGCAGGCCGGCGGGGATCCAGGCCGCCGGCCAGGTGACCCGGGCAGCGACGGCCGCCCGCGGGCCGTGCAACTCCGGCAGGAGCCGGCCGGCGACCGCGAGGAAGCCGTCGGGCGCTGCGCACACGGCCAGGGCGAGAGCGGCCCAGGCGGCACTCGCGACGGCGAGCAGGGCCAACCGGGCCCCGCGCAGTGGCTCGCGCTCGCGCCGGTCGAGCCCGAACCCGGCCAGCAGCGAGATGCCGACCTGCGCCAGAAACAGCAGCTTCTGCGGGCCGCGAACCGGCAGCCTGAGACCGCCAGGCAGGGCAGCCAGCGGCCCGTGGCTCCCCAGCGCGAGCAGCACGCCGAGGGTGACCAGGAACCACAGCCGGCGCCGGCGCCCGGCCTGCGTCGCGAGCAGCAGCACGCCGGCGCCGGCGTAGAGGCTCACGAGGTAGGGATATCCTTCCGGGAAGAAGGAAGCACCCCAGTAGTCGGCGTCGCTGAACGCGTGCGGGTCGCCGAGCCAGCGCGGCAGTGCCAGCTCGGGCAGCGTACCCGGGTGCAGCGAGAAGGCGAGGGCCTCGTCGCGCACGAAACCGCTGGCCCGGGCCGTGCCGCGAGCCAGCCACGCGGCGCCGGCGAGCGCCGGTGCCGCGAGCGCGGTCGCGAGCACGCCGGAGGCGAGCAACGGCAGCCAGCGGCGCGGCCGCAGCCAGCTCGCGTCGAGCGAGAGGACCAGCGCGACGACGAGCGTCTGCGCGACGATCTCCGCCCCAAGCGTGCTCGTCTGCAGCGCGAGCAGCAGCGCCAGCGTGGCGCCGCAGCGCGCGGTCGGGCGGCGGGCGAGGGCGAGCACGGAGGCGATCACCCACGGGGCCCACGCCGATGCCTCGAACAGCTGCAGCAGGTTCACCAGCGACAGCACGAACCCGCTCAGACCGTAGGCCGTACCCGTGAGCCAGGCCGCCCAGGGCGAGAGGCCGAGGCGGCGGCCGAGGTACGTGCCACCGGCGAGAGCCAGCCAGAGGTGAAGCGCCGGCCCCACGCCGAGGCACGCATGCCAGCCGCCGGCCCACAGCAGGAAGAGATCGACGGGGTAGGCGAGCAGGAACGGCTCGCCGGCGTGGATCGTCGGGTTCCAGAGCGGCCACACGCCCCGCCGCGCCGACTCTGCTGCGAATGCGAAGGTCGGAGCGTACTGGTTCGACAGGTCGCGAAAGTAGAGTAGGCGCCCGGACCAGAACGCATCGCCGAACAGCCATACCACCGTCGGCACGTGGACGGCCCAGGTCAGCAGCCAACCCCGGGCCGCGGCCGCAGCGGACGTCCCGGGGCCCGCGACTCGGAACCCGATGCTCACCTCCCGAGGCGACGCGGTCGCTCCGCGCCGCGCATCCGGACCCGCATGCTAGCATCCGCCGCGTGTCCCGGGCGCGAGCGGTCCTGATGGTGTGGCTGTTCGCGTCCTGCTGGAGCGGCGGACTTCACCTGCGGGCCGCGCTCGACCCGCCGGCAGGCCGCGCCTTCGCCGGCACCTTCCATTGGATCGACGACTTCTACCACTATCTCTCGTACGCGCAGCAGGCGGAGGACGGCCAACTGCTGTTTCGCAACAAGCTCGCGCAGCGGGGTCCAGCCAGGCTCGTCAACGTCGAGTGGTGGCTGGTCGGAACGGCTTCGCGATGGCTCGGCGGACGGCCGTTGCTCGCATACGCGCTCCTCGGCGCCGCTGCCACGCTCGCCCTGCTGGCCGCGGCGGACCGCTGGCTCTCGCGCCTCGCGCTGCCGCAGTCGCATCGCACGGCCGCCCTCGCACTGCTGGCATTCGGCGGCGGGCTCGGGGGCCTCCTCTTCGAGCTCACCGACCTCGACTCGTCGCGGTGCGTCGACCTGAGTGCCGGTGTCTTCCCGTTCCTGGAGATCGCCGGCAACCCGCACTTCGTCGCCGGCACGGCGCTGCTGCTGTGGTCGCTGTGGTTCTTCAGCGAGCAGGCCGCACCCTGGGGTCCGCTGCTCGGGATCCTCACGGGCAGCGTGCTGGCGCTCGTTCGTCCCTACGAGATCGGCCTGCTGGTGGCCATGCGTGTTGCCGCCACTCTGCTGCTGGAGCCCCGCGGCCGCTGGTCGCGCTCGCTGCTGCCGCTGCTCGGCCTCGCGCCTGCAATGGCCTACGACGCGTGGGTGTTCTTCGGCACGAGCCAGTTCGCAACGTTTCGCCAGGGCGCCGCGTTCCCGGGCCGCCTGGAGTCCGCCGCGGCCCTGGGCCCGGCGCTCGTGCTCGCCCTGGCCGAGTGCCGGCGTCCGGCTCGGGACAGCGAGCATCGCCGGGCGCGGCTCCAGCTGTGGGCGTGGGCCGCCATCGGCCTGGTCCTGCTCCTGGGCCGTCCCGGGGGCTTCTCGCTGCAGCTGGTCGTGGGCCTCGGCGTGCCTCTCCTGCTGCTGGGCGCCGCCGCCCTGGGCGAGTTCGACCGGAAGGTCGTCGTGCTCGCGGCCCTGGCCCTGAGCACGAGCGCAGTCGTGGAGACGCGGATCCTGCTCGCGGAAGACCCCAACTGGTTCGTTCCCGCCGAAAGACTCGCCACGGCGCGCGCCCTGCGCGACGTCTGCCACCCGGGCGACCGACTGCTGGCGCCCCCGGACGTCAGCCTGTTCGCCATCGGGCTCTCGTCGTGCGACGCCTACGTGGCGCACCCCGCGGCACGGGACTTCGCCGAGCACCTCGCCCGCACCCGCGCCTTCTACGGGGAGATGACGCCCGCGGCGCGGACCGCGTTCCTGGCGGCCGAGGGACTGACCCAGCTGGTTCTGCCGGGATGGGCGGGCCCGGCGCCCGCGGCCTGGCTGGGCCCCGGCACCGAGTTCCGCTCGGCCCGGGTGATCGGGACGGGACGACCGCTGCTCTCGATCTACAGCCGCCCGAGCGACGCGCCCGGCAAACGCTGAAGGTATGATCTCCGCGCCGATGACCGACGCCGCCTCCAAGGACCCCGTCCCGTTCTCGAAGCCCAGCTACGACGAGCGCGAGCTCGAGGCCGTGCGGCGGGCCCTGGCCGTGCAGAGCACGGGCGACGGGCCGGCCGGGCGCCGGGTCGAGGCGCGGCTCTCGGCGCTGCTCGGCGCGCCGCGCGTGCTGCTCACGACCTCGGGCACGCACGCGCTCGAGCTGGCCCTGCTCGCGCTCGGGATCGGGCCGGGGCAGGAGGTCGTCTGTCCGTCGTTCACCTTCGTCTCGTGCGCGAACGCGATCCTGCGCGTCGGGGCGCGGCCCGTGTTCGCCGACATCGAGGAGCGCACGCTCGGCCTCGACCCGCAGGACGTCGAGCGCCGGCTGACGCCGCGCACGGCGGCCCTGTTGCCGGTGGACTACGCTGGTGTCGCACCGGACATGGCGGCGCTCATCGAGATCGCCGGCGGGCGCCGGCTGCGCGTGGTCGAGGACGCGGCGCAGGGGATCGCGGCGTCCTGGCGCGGCAAGCCGCTGGGCACGCTGGGCGACGCCGGCTGCCTCAGCTTCCACGAGACGAAGAACGTGAGCTGCGGCGAGGGCGGCGCGCTGGTCGTGCACGATCCCGAGCTGGCCCTGCGCGCCGAGATCGCGCGCGAGAAGGGGACGAACCGCTCGGCCTTCCTGCGCGGGCAGGTGGACAAGTACACCTGGGTCTCGCAGGGCAGCAGCTACGTGCTCTCGGACGTGCTCGCGGCCATCCTCGAGGCCCAGCTGGACAAGCTCGAGGCGATCCAGGCGCGGCGCGCCGAGGTCGTGGCGCGCTACCGTGACGGGCTCGCCGGCTGGGCTGCCGCCCGTGGCGTGCGCCTGGCGCAGCCCCTGACCGAGCGCGTGGCGAACCACCACATCTTCTACCTGCTCTACCCGGACGGCCGCCTGCGCGACGGAGCCCTGGCGTCCCTGCGCGGGAAGGGCGTGATGGCGACGTTCCACTACGTGCCGCTGCACTCCTCGCCGTTCGGCCTCACACTGGGCGAGCAGGCGGCGCTGCCGGTGACCGACAGGATCGCGTCCACGCTGCTCAGGCTTCCGCTGCACGCGCGGCTGAGCGATTCCGACGTCGAGCGCGTGATCGAGGCCGTGCGGGAGACCGGGGCGTGAGTGGTCGTGGCGCTCCCTACGTCAGCCTGGTGCTCGCCTGCTACAACGAGGCCCAGCACCTGGCCCACAGCTTCACGGAGATCCGCGAGACGCTCGAGCAGATGCGCTGGCCGTTCGAGATCCTCTTCGTCGACGACGTCAGCCGCGACCGCACGCGCGAGGTCCTGCGCGAGATCGAGGCGGCCAACCCCGCCCTCGACCTGCACGTCATCCTGCACGAGACCAACCGCGGGCGCGGCGCGACCGTGAGCGACGGCTTCCGCGCGGCGCGCGGCGAGATCATGGGTTACCTCGACGTCGACCTCGAGGTGCACAGCCGCTACATCCCGTCACTCGTCCGCGCGATCGAGAAGGGCGCGGACGTGGCGACGCTGCACCGCATCTACGCGTTCCAGGTGCGCTCGCTCGACCGCTACTTCATGAGCCGCGGCTATTCGTGGCTGGTGCGCAGGCTGCTCGGGCTTCCGTTCCACGACACGGAGACCGGCTACAAGTTCTTCCGCCGCACGGTGCTGCCGCTGCTGGACGAGATCGACGACCCGGGCTGGTTCTGGGACACCGAGTTCATGGCCCGCGCCGAGCGGCGCGGGCTCAGGGTCGTCGAGGTGCCGGGCGCATACATACGTCGCGAGGACAAGACCTCCACGGTGAACGGCCTGCGCGACACGCTCGCCTACTTCCGGCAACTGCTGCGCTTCAGGCGGAAGCTGGGGCCGAAGCCGGCGTGAAGGCGCTCACGGAGATCGGCTGGCGTCGAGCGGCCCGCTTCGGCTTCTACACGCTGGCGATGGTGCCCTACCGGGCCCTGCTCGTGCCCCAGCTGCGCGCGCCGTACCTGCGGCTGCTCGGAGCCCGCGTCGGCCGCAGGACGATCCTGCACAACCTGCGCTTCTTCAACTTGTACCGCAGGGGCCTGGGCGGCCTGTCGATCGGCGAGGAGTGCTTCGTCGGCGACGAGTGCCTGTTCGACCTCGCCGAGGCGATCACCCTCGAGCGCCAGGTCACGCTGGCCGAGCGAGTGCTCGTGCTCACGCACATGAACGTCGGCTACGCCGATCACCCGCTGCAGCCGTACTTCCCGCCGATGGCTGCGCCGGTGGTGCTCGAGCAGGGGGCGTTCGTCGGGGCGAGCGTCACGATCCTGGGCGGCGTCCGCATCGGCTCCGCAGCCTTCGTGGCCGCCGGCAGCGTGGTCAACGCCGACGTGCCGCCGCGCACGCTCGTGGGCGGCGTCCCCGCGCGGGTGCTGCGCCCGATCGCCTGAACCGTGCAGAGACCCGGCTCCGCCGTCGCCCGCGAAGCCGGCCTCGTCGCGGTCGTGGCGTGCGCGGCCTTCCTGCCCTTCGCGCGCGGCGTCGCCGCTGGCGCGAGCCTCTACTTCCGCGACCTGTCCCTGCAGTTCTTCCCGGTGCGACGCTTCGCGGCCGAGGGGCTGCGCGCGGGCGAGCTGCGCTACTGGAATCCCTACTCCTACGAGGGCGCGCCGCTCTCGCCGCTGCCGCTCGGCTATCCCCTCGACCTGCTGCACGCCCTGCGGCCCGACGAGGCGTTCTTCTCGCTGCTGCTCGCGCTGCACCTGCCGCTGGCGGCGATCGCGCTGTACCTGCTCGCGCGCCAGCTCGGCGCACGCCCCGCGGGCGCCGTGGCCGGGGCACTCGTCTTCGCGCTCTCGGGCTACGCCCTGTCGACCGTGAACCTCTACGTCTACGCGCAGGCCCTGCCCTGGGCGGCCTTGTTCGTCGCGGCGAGCGCACGGGCAGCCGGCGGCGGCGGACGGCAAGTCGCGCTGGCCGGGATCGCGGGCGCCGCGCTGCTCTCCACGACCGCGCTCGAGACGGCCCTCCAGGCTGTGCTCGCCGCGCTCCTGCTCCTCCCCCGCCTGCCGACGCGGTCGGGCGCAGTCCGACTCGGGTCGGCGCTCGCGCTGGCCGCCGGACTGGCCTCCGTCGTGCTCGGTCCCGCTGCGACCCTGGTCGCGGGCAGCGCGCGGGACGCCGGCTTCCCCACGGCAGTCGTGCTGGCCCACTCCGTCCATCCGCTGGGCCTGCTGCAGACACTGATCGCCGGCCTCTTCGGCGAGCCGTCTTCGCCGGTCGAGCGCTTCTGGGGCACGAACTTCTTCCCGCGCGGCTTTCCCTACCTGCTCAGCCTATACCTCGGGGTGACCACGCTGGCGCTCGCCGGCACGGGGATCTCCGAGCGGCGCTTCCCGCGCTGGCGCCTTCTGGCGCTGGCCGCCGCGGCCGTCGTCGTGTGCCTCGGTCCCTGGGCGGGACTGACACCGCTCGTCGACGCCCTCGGCCCGCTGCGCAAGCTGCGCTTCCCGGTGAAGGCGTTCTTCAGCGTGCAGCTGGCGGTGGCGCTGCTCGCGTCGTTCGGGCTCGCGGCGATCGCCCGGGGCGAGCGCCGTGCGCTGCACCTGTTCGCTTCGCTGTCGCTCGTTGCCGGGCTCGTGGTGGGCGCTGGACCCGCGCTCGCCCTGCTCGTGCCGGCCGTCCGTCTGACGCTACTCAACGGTTTCTTCCCGCCGGGTCTGGCGTGGGCCGAGCGGGTCGCGGATGCGCGCACGATCGCGTTCGATGCGGCGTGCGGCGGCGGGCTGGCCGCGGCAGCGGGTGTCGCGGCGCTCGCGGCGCTCACCCGCCGCGCGCGGACGCCGCTGGTGGCGGGCGCCATCGCGGTGCTGCTCGCGGCCGACCTTCTGCGGGCGGGCGCCGGTCTCAACCCGATGATCTCGCCTGCCTTCCTCCGGCCGTCGCCGCAGGTGTCGGTGCTGGCGGAACGCCTGCGCGCGGAAGGCGGCCGCCTCTGCCCGCTGGACGTTTCATACAGCCCCGCCTACCGGGCGGCGCGTGCTTCGCGCAGGAGCCACGAGCTGTGGTCGTTCGCGATCGCCCAGGAGACCTTGTCGCCGGACACCAACCTGCGCTCCGGCGTCCCGACGGCGCTCACGCCGGACCGCACCATGCTCGTGCCGGCGGACCGCGTGCTCCCGCCCGAGCTCGCGGGCCCGGAGTCGGTGGCACGGCTGCTGCCTCGACTGCGCGAGGCGGGCGTCACCCACCTGCTGGCTCTCGATCCCCTGGAGGGCGCGGGCCTTCTGCAGGAAGCCGTCGTCCGCCCGGCCCGCATCGCCCCAGTGGCGGTCCACGTGTACCGGCTCGAAGGCGCGCCGCCCCTCGTCGAGCTGGCCGAGGGGGCCGGCCGCGTGACCTCGTTCGAGCGGCGTGGCGACAGGATCCGGATCGGGGTGGAGGCGGATCGTGCGGACCGACTGGTCCGGCGCGAGGCCTACGCCGAGGGCTGGTCCGCGCTCGTGGACGATCACGGGACGGCGGTCGAGCGCTTCGGGCAACGGTACCTCGCGGTCGCCGTGCCGGCCGGACGACACGTCGTCGAGTTGCGCTACCGGCCGCCCCGCTTCGGCCTCTGGGTCTCGCTGAGCGCCCTGTCGGCGTTTGCCCTGCTCGCCCTGCTGCTGCACCACCGTGCGCGCGGGTCCTCCTCCGGCGCATGACCCGACCAGACGGCGGCTCGCGGGTCGGCACCCTGCTCGCCCTGGCAGCGGTCGCGGCGGGCGGGCACTGGTTCGTGCGCTGGACGAACTTCGGCGGCGTCGACGAGTGGCTCTACCTGTCGCTGAGCAGCCGAGGCATCCTCTCCTTCCCACACTCGAACCGGCCGCTGACGCTCGCCTGGTCGCTTCCGGCGGCCCTGCTCACCCCCTGCCGGTTCGAGGGCTACCTGGCCGTCTACTTCGCGTACCTCGCGCTGCAGGCCTGGCTGATCTGGGCGATCGTCCGGCGGCTCGAGCCCGGGGCGCCGAGGCTGGCCTTCGTGGCGGCGGCCCTGGGAGCCGCCTGGGCGCCCCTCGACATGGCCCGCCTCGCGGTGGTGCAGACGTCGATGAACGCCGGGGTCACGACGGCCGTGCTCGCCGCCATGGCGCTGCTCGTGGAATCGTGGCTGCGCTCGAGCGCCTGGCGGCTGGCCGCGGCCCTGGGGCTGGCGGTCCTCGCGGCGCGCAGCTACGAGGCCTGCCTAGCGCTACTCGCCGGCGCCCCGCTCCTGATCGCCGCCCTTCCGGCGGCCGACCGCGGCAGGCCGTCGAGGAAACGGCTGGCTTCGATCGTGGCCTGGGAGGCGGGCGTCGCCGCGTGCGCCGTCGCCGCCCTGTGGCCGCTGCTTCAGGGCCAGGCCGCGGCGGCCTACCAGTCGTCCCTGATGGGCATGGATGCGCACGCCGGCCGCTACCTCTCGCGACTGGCCGGCCAGTTCGCACTCCATCTCGCACCGCTCGTGCCGTCGGATCCCGCGGAGCTCGCTCACGGGACCGTCGTCGCCACGGTGGCGGCGTTCGTCGGATCGCTGCTCGCCCTGCGCCTCGGACGCGCGCCAACCCCCCCTTGCGGCCGGCTCGTCCGGCTCGCCGGTCTCGGCCTCGTGCTGGCCGGCCTCGGCTACGCCGTGCTGGCCCTGAGCCCGAGCGTCGTCGGCGCCACGCGCACGCAGTTCCTCTCCGCCGCGGGGATCGCTCTCTTCCTCTCCGCGCTGGCCGAGCTCGTGGCCCTGGTCGCACCGCCCCGGGCGCGCGGGCCGGTCGTGGTCGTGCTGGCGGCCGCGGTCGTGGCCGTCGGCACCGGCCACACCGTGGCGATGCAGAAGGAATGGGATCGCATCACCTACTACCCCCGTCAGCACGACTGCCTGGCGGCGCTCGTACGCCAGGCCCCGGGGCTGCGAGCGGGAACGCTGCTGCTGCTGATCGACGAGGACGGCACCTGGCCTTACGCTCTCGGGTTCCGGCACGCAGGCCGACTCGTCTACGGCGACCAGGTCACGGCCCACGTTCTCCCGAGCGAGCAGTTCCTCTACGGCATCGCTGCCGGGACCGATGGGATCCGAGTCACGCCGTGGCCGATCGTGCAGGGCCCCTGGCACGAGCGCCCCACGCTGCACCGCTACGACGAGGTGATCGTGTTCCGCCTGGCGCACGGCTCGCTGGAGCGCCTCGACGAGTGGCGAGACCCGCAGCTGCCGGTGCTCCCGGCTGGGGCGCGCTACACGCCCGCGGACCGGATCACGTCGGCAGCTCCCGGGCCGGGGCGCCGGGTCCTCGATTGAGCCGTCGGCGGCGCGAGCGGGCGGCGCTGCCCAGCGCGAGGCCGACGGCCACGATCATGGAGGCCGCGCTCACCGCGGCGCCCTGCAGCACCTCACGCGGCCGATAGAGGAGCCGGACTCGGTGGCGGCCGGCCGGCACCGGCACGGCCTGGAAGGCGACGTTCGCACGCCACAGCGGCGCGCTCGCACCGTCGATGTCGGCCTTCCACCCCGGGTCGTAGGCGTTCGCCACGACGAGGTACGCGGCGCGCTGCGCGTCCGCGGCCAGCCGCAGCTCGTCAGACAGCAGCGCGGTCAAGCGCGCGCGCCCGGCCTCGCCGCAGTCGGCTCGCGTCGGCGAGCCCTCGGGCAGGATGACCTCGCGCGCCGGGTCGAAGCCAGGGTCGGTCAGGGCCTTGAGCGCGGCGCCATCGCTCGGCGCACGGGAGCAGCCGACGAGCCAGGCGCGAGGCAAGGCGCCGGGCACCCTCCACACGTAGATCGGCTCCGGGAACAAGCTGGGCAGCGTCGCCAGGAGCTGAAGGTCCGTCAGGCCGGACGTGTGCAGCGACAGCACGGTGCCGACGGCGCCCAGGCGCAACAGCTTCGCATGGGCGGGCGTACCCTCGAGGACACGCAGCGCCAGCGTGACGTCGATGAGCTCGCGCGGATACAACCCGCGGATGTCGATGTCGTAGCTGCCCTCGACGCCGAACAGGCCCGCCGAGGGCGGGGGCAGGTACTGCCGCAACGCCGCTACCGCGACCAGGCGCGGATCGACGCCCGGGGGGGGCACCACCGTTCGGTAGGGGTCGCTTCTCCCTAGCAGCCGCTGGGAGGTGCCGGGCAGGGAGTGGTAGTCGTAGACGTAGACCCTGCGGCCCTCGCTGCGGTCCACAGCCGACACGGCGGGCGGAGGCTCCAGCAGCGGCGCGAGTCGCGCCGTGGCGTTGAGGTCGAGGTGTGCCGCCAGCAGGTCGGTCACGCACACGGCAGAGGCCAGGATCGCTGCCGGCCGCGGACGGATGGTCGCGCCCGCCACGAGAAGCACCAGCAGCGCGACCAGCCCCCCCAGCACGGGCGCGAGCAGCCACGGGCCGACGCCGACCTGCCGCCACGCCTCGAACGAGAGCCCCGTCAAGAGAACGCCGGTCGCACCCGCCATCCATGCCGTGCCGCGCAACAAGTTACCGCGCACGGCCCCGACGCCGAGGCCGGCCAGCAGAGCGATCAGGGGCGCCGCCGCCAGCAGCGCCTTCGACGGGTAGCGCAGCACGCGCAGGGGCGGCAGGAGCGCCGTCGCCCAGCCGAACAAGGACCCGTGCGGCCCCATCGCGCAACCGATCAGGACGAGCGCCAGGAGCACGAGCACGAGCCTCGCCGCACGCCGGCGGCCAGGAGTGCCCAGAGCCGCGAGCGCGAGCACGAGTACCGGCGCACCCAGGTAGATCGACGGCAGGAACGGGATCTCCGGGGCGTCGAACAGCCGCGTCCACAGCACAGGTTCGAAGGCCACGCGCCCTGGATCCAGAGGTACGGCGAGACGCAGGAGCCCCTCCGCCGGCACCGCCCAATGGCCGCGCACGTCTTCGGGCAGGATGCGGCGGCCGGAACGGGCCAGCAGCGCCAGCGCGGGCCACCACAGGACCGCGCTCAGACCGGCGGCGGCAACGGCTCCCAGCGCGACGACGGGAACGGCCCTCCGCCAACGCCCGGGTCGCTCGAGCAGGCGATAGCCGGCCCAGGCGGCGGAGACGAGCGCGGTCATCAGGCTCGCCTCGGGAGAACCCGCGACCAGCTGGAGACTCGCAGTCACGGCGACGGCGACCACGGCGCGGGGCCCGGGCGCGCGCAGCGCGCCATCGACTGCGAGCAGGACCCACGGCATCCAGGCCGCACCGCCGAGGTGGTGTCGCAGGTTGACGACGGACTGGACCGGTCCGGACAGCGCCCAGGCGCAGCCCGCCGCCGCGGCGCCCACGCGCCCGGCCCCGAGGGCCGAGGCGAGGCGCGCCGTACCGGTCGCGCCCAGCGCTAGGTGCGCGAGCACGTACGCCGTGTAGCCCCAGGCGAGGGGCAGCACCAACGCCGCCCACGCGGGAGGATAGAGGATCTGTGCGCCCGGGTCCGCGAGCAGCGGCTCGCCGAAGCCGATGCTCGGGTCCCAGAGAGGCCACGCGCCCTCGTGCAGGCAGCGCGCGAGCACATGCAGGCGCTGATACCAGTCGACGATCAGATCCCGCTCGTAGAAGGACTCGCCGCGCAGGATCGCGCTTGGGAACAGCACGCAGGCCGACGCGATCAGCAGCGCGACCACGACGAGCGTCGAGCGGGTTCGGGCACCGCGCGGCATCGAGTGCAGGAGGGTACACCGTCTGACCCGCACCGCGCTGGTTTGACGAGCCGCAGGGTCGATCTGGTACCATGCGTCCTTACACGAGGGCCCCGAGCGAATTTGGCCATCGTCGCCATCATCCCCGCCCGCTTCGCGTCCACACGCCTGCCGGGGAAGCCTCTCTCGGACATCCACGGCAAGACCATGATCCAGCGGGTGTACGAGCGGGCGCGCGCCGCGGGCCGGCCGCAGAGAGTGATCGTCGCCACCGACGACGAGCGGATCGCCGCGGTGGTGCGCGGCTTCGGCGGCGAGGCGCTGCTCACCTCGCCGGCGCACGCGACCGGCACCGACCGGCTCGCCGAGGCGGCGCGCGCGATCGACGCCGAGATCGTGGTCAACGTGCAGGGCGACGAGCCGCTGCGTCGACCCGGCCGGGATCGACGCCGCGGCCGAGGCGCTGTGCGCCGATCCCTCTTTGCCGATGTCGACCCTGTCGCTGCCTCTGCGCTCGGTCGAGGAGCTGCTCTCCCCGTCGGTCGTGAAGGTGGTCAGCGACGCGAACGGCGACGCGCTCTATTTCTCGCGCGCGCCGATCCCCCACGTGCGCCTGGGCGCCCGCGCTGACCCGCGCGCCTCCGCCGCGGAGTCGGTCGCCCGCGGCCTGGCACGCAAGCACGTGGGCCTCTACGCGTACCGGCGCGACGCACTGCTGCGCCTCGCGTCCTTCCCGCCCTCGCCCCTCGAGCAGGCCGAAGGCCTCGAGCAGCTGCGCGCCCTCCACCACGGGCTGCGCGTCCGGGTCGTGCCGCGGGACGGTGACGGCGGCGTGGCCGTCGACACGCCCGAGGACCTGGAGCGGGTGCGGGCGCTCTTGCTCTCCGAGAAGGGAAGGACCGTTTGACCAAGTACATCTTCGTCACGGGCGGGGTCGTCTCGTCGCTGGGCAAGGGCCTGGCCTCCGCCTCGATCGGCGCGCTGCTCGAGGGCCACGGCTTCAGGGTGGCGCTCATGAAGTGCGACCCCTACATCAACGTGGACCCGGGCACCATGAGCCCGTACCAGCACGGCGAGGTGTACGTCACCGAGGACGGGGCCGAGACGGACCTGGACCTCGGCCACTACGAGCGCTTCACCCACTACGAGACCTCGAAGACCTCGAACGTCACCACGGGCAAGATCTACGGCTCCGTGATCGCGAAGGAGCGGCGCGGCGACTACCTGGGACGCACGGTGCAGGTGATTCCGCACATCACCGACGAGATCAAGTCCTCGATCCGCGCGGCCGCCGGGGACGCCGACGTGGTGATCGTCGAGATCGGCGGCACGGTCGGCGACATCGAGGGGCTGCCGTTCCTGGAGGCCGTGCGCCAGTTCCGGCAGGACGTCGGCCGCGAGAACGCGATCTTCGTGCACCTGGCGCTGGTGCCCTACATCGCGACCGCCCACGAGCTGAAGACGAAGCCGATGCAGCACAGCGTGCGCGAGCTGCGCGCGATCGGCATCTCGCCGCAGGTGCTGCTGTGCCGCACCGACCGCTTCCTCTCCCCCGACATCAAGGCCAAGCTGGCGCTGTTCTGCGACGTGCCGGAGGAGGCGGTGATCACCGCCAAGGACGTCGACACGATCTACGAGGTGCCGATCGTGCTCTCGCCCGAGGGGCTCGACGAGATCGTCCTGAAGCAGCTCGACCTGCGCAGCGCCGGCCGCGACATGGGGGCCTGGGAGGAGTTGGTCGCGCGCATCCGCAGCCCGCGTGGCGAGGTCACGATCGGCATCGTCGGCAAGTACGTGACGTTCGAGGACTCCTACAAGAGCCTCAACGAGGCGCTCTCCCACGGCGGCTTCGGCAACCAGGTGACGGTCGTCCGCCGCTGGGTGGAGTCGGACGAGCTCGACTCGGCGAACGCGGCGCAGAGGCTCGCTGGCATGGACGGGATCCTGGTGCCGGGCGGCTTCGGCAGCCGCGGCACCGACGGCATGGTGGCGGCCGCGGAGTACGCGCGGCGGACGGGCACGCCGTACTTCGGCATCTGCTACGGCTTCCAGTGGGCGGTCACCGAGTTCGCGCGCAACGTGTGCGGTCTGGCGGGCGCCGGATCGACCGAGGTCGACCCCGACGCACAGCACAAGGTGATCTACAAGCTGCAGGACCTGCTCGGCGTCGAGGACATGGGCGGCACCATGCGCCTCGGCTCGTACACCTGCCAGCTCAAGCCGGGCTCGCGCGCGGCGGCCATCTACGGGACGAGCGAGATCCGCGAGCGGCACCGCCACCGCTACGAGTTCAACCAGGCGTACCTGAAGCCGCTCGAGGACCACGGGCTGGTCGTCTCCGGAAAGACCCCGGACGGGAAGTTCGTCGAGATCGCCGAGCTGCCGAACCACCCCTGGTTCGTGGCCGTGCAGTACCACCCGGAGTTCAAGTCGAAGCCCCTCTCGCCGCACCCGCTGTTCCGCGACTTCGTGCGCGCCAGCCTCGACAACCGCCGCGCACGCGCCGCCGGCGTCGATGCTGCCGCCGTCGGCGCGGTCGAGAAGCCGTGAGCGCCGCGCTGGCACCCTCGACCGAGGCCCTCTGGCGCGCGCTCACGCGGAAGGGCCGGTTGTTCCTGATCGCCGGCCCGTGCGTGATCGAGAGCCCGACCCACCCGCACCGGGTCGCCGCGCGCGTGAAGGCGATCACGTCCGCCCTCGGGATCCCCTACGTCTTCAAGGCCAGCTTCGACAAGGCCAACCGCTCGAGCCTCGGCTCCTACCGCGGTCCGGGCGTCGAGCGCGGTCTCGAGATCCTGGCCTCGGTACGCGAGCGCCACGGCGTGCCGATCCTGACCGACGTGCACGAGGTGGCGCAGGTCGAGCCGGCGGCCGCGGGTCGCGGACGTGCTGCAGATCCCGGCGTTCCTGTGCCGCCAGACCGACCTGGTGCGGGCGGCCGCCGCGAGCGGCCGGATCGTCAACGTCAAGAAGGGCCAGTTCATGGCCCCCTGGGACATGAAGGCCGTGCTGGAGAAGGCGGCCTCGACCGGGAACCGGCGGATCCTGGTCACCGAGCGCGGCTTCACCTTCGGCTACAACAACCTGGTCGTCGACATGCGCTCCTTCCCGGTGCTGCGCTCGTTCGGCTTCCCGGTCGTCTTCGACGTCACGCACAGCGTGCAGCGGCCCGGCGGCCTCGGCGACCGCTCGGGCGGCGACGCGCACTTCATCGACACGCTGGCCCCGGCGGGCGTGGCGGCCGGTGTCGACGGCCTGTTCATGGAGGTCCACGAGAACCCGGCGCGCGCCCTCTCGGACGGGCCGAACGCCTACCGGCTGGGCAGGCTGCGCGCGCTGCTGCAGCGCCTGCTGCGCGTGCAGCAGGCGGCGCACCCTCGCCCGTGAGGCGGGCGCGGCCAGCGCTGCTCGTCTGGCTGCTGCTCGCGACCGTCTCGGCCGCCCTGGCCGCACGGGCCTCGCTGGCTGCGCCGAAGGGCACGCTGTTCGTCGGCACCTTCTACTACGTCGACGACTTCTACAATTACCTGAGCCACGTCGAGCAGGCGCAGCGCGGGGCCCTGGTCTTCCGGAGCAAGCTCGCGGCCCCCGACGCGCCGCCAGCGCTCGTGAACCTCGAGTGGCTCCTCGTCGGCTGGCTGGCCGCGGCCCTGGGCGGCGACCCGCTCCTGGCCTACCGCCTGTTCGGCCTCGCCGTGCTGGCCGCGCTGGTCGGACTCGCGCAGCACTGGCTCGCACGCTGTGGGCTGTCCGTCGAGCGCCGCCTGGCCGCCTTGCTGCTGGTCTTCACCGGCGGAGGTCTCGGCGGTCTGCTCTACTGGCTCGGGTGGCTGCCGGGAGAGCACGCGCTGGACCTGCGCACGGGAGCGTTCCCGTTCGTGGAAGCGCTGGCCAATCCGCACTTCGTCGCCGGCACCACGCTGCTGCTCGCCAGCCTGTCCGCGTTCGCCGCCGGACGGACGTGGCTCGGCGCCGCCCTCGGCAGCGTCCTCGGCCTGGTGCGGCCGTACGACGCCGCGCTGCTCGCGCTGGTCGAGTCGCTCGCGATCCTGCTGTCGGCGCCGCCGCGCAGCTGGCCGCGGCGGCTGCTGCCGGTGGCGGCCCTCGTGCCCGTGCTCGCGTACAGCGCCTGGCTCGTCCTCGCGGCGCCGGGCTTCGGCGCCTTCTCGAGCCCCCGCTACGCGGCTGAATCCGCGACGCCGCTCGAGCTGCTGATCGCGCTCGGCCCGGCGGCGGCCCTGGCCCTCACGGCGGCACGCGGCTGGCCGGCGCGGGACGACCCCGGGCACGGCCACCGCCTGCGGCTCGTCCTCTGGGCCGCTTGCTCCGCGACCATCGTCCTGGTGCGGCCGCTGTCCTTCTCGCTGCAGTTTCTCGTCGGCGTCGGGTTGCCGCTGCTGACGTTGGCCGCGCTCGGGCTCGGCGTGCGGGCGCGGCGCTGGCTGGTCGCGGCCGTCCCTGTCATGGCGACGAACGCCTGCGTCGCCGCCTGGCTGTGCACGCTGCCGGGCCCCCGGACGCACCCGCCGGCGGAGCGCTTCCGGCTCGCGCTCGCCCTGCGGGAGGTCTGCCGGCCAGGTGAGCTGGTGCTGGCGCCGCGGGACGTCGGCCTCTACGTGGGCGGCCTCACGCCGTGCTGGCCCTACGTCTCCCACGCGGCGGCGCCGGAGTACGACGACCGTGAGCGTGCCGTGCGGGAGTTCTACGATCCGGTCACTCCGTCCGCCTTGCGGGGGGCTCTGCTCTCGCGCGTCTGCCCGGCGTACGTCGTGCTCCCGCCGCGCCTGCCGGCCGGCTGGCTGGGCGACGACGGCGCCTACCGGCCGCGCCTGCCGGCACAGGGAGAAGCCGGCCTCGCCGCGTGGAGCCGCGACCCGACACGCCCCTGCCGGGGCCGTGGCCCGGCGGTTTTCCGCTAGGATGGGCCATGCCGCGCGACACCGCCCGCAAGGTCCTGGAGATCGAGGCCGAGGCGATCCGCGAGCTGATCCCGAGGCTCGACGAGAGCTTCGACCGCGCGGTGGAAACGCTGTTCAGCTGCACGGGCCGCGTGGTCGCGACCGGCATGGGCAAGAGCGGCATCATCGCCCAGAAGATCTCGGCCACGCTCGCTTCCACCGGCAGCCCGTCGCTCTTCCTGCACCCGGCGGAGGCCATTCACGGCGACCTGGGCCGGATCGTGAAGGGCGACGTGCTGCTGGCGGTCTCCCACAGCGGCGACACCGAGGAGATCCTCGCGCTGGTGCCCTGGCTGAAGCGCCTCGGCTCGCCGGTGGTGGCGCTCACGGGCAACGCCCGCTCGCCGCTGGCGCAGGCGGCCGACGTCCACCTCGACGTCTCGATCCGCACCGAGGCCTGCCCGCTCGGCCTCGCCCCCACCGCCTCCACCACCGCCGCCCTCGCGATGGGCGACGCGCTCAGCATGGCGCTGCTCGAGCGGCGCGGATTCACGGTCGAGGACTTCGCCGTGCTCCACCCCGGCGGCCGGCTCGGCAAGCAGCTGCTGCGGGTCGAGGACCTGATGCACACGGGCGACGACGTGCCGCTGGTCGCGCCCGCGACGCCGATGAAGGACGTCCTGTTCGAGATGACGCGCAAGCGGCTCGGCATGACCACCGTCGCGGACGGCGAGCGGACGCTGCTGGGAGTGATCTCGGACGGCGACCTGCGCCGGCAGCTGGAGCGCCACGGCTACGCCCTGTTCGACCAGCGCGCGGAGGAGTGCATGACGCGCGAGCCCGTGCGTCGTCGGCCGGCGCGAGCTCGGCCACGCGCGCCCTCGACCTGCTGGAGTCCCGCAAGATCACCTCGCTGGTGGTGGTCGACGCCGGCCGCCGCATCGAGGGCGTGCTGCACCTGCACGACCTGTGGAAGACGGAGATGATCTGACGATGAAGGACGAGGCGCTCGCCGCGCGTTGCCGCGCGCTCCGGCTGCTGCTCGCGGACGTGGACGGCGTGATGACCGACGGCACGCGTGCTGGTGCTGCCCGACGGCGCCGAGGCCAGGGCCTTCCACATCCGCGACGGCCTCGCGGTCGTGCTGGCGCAGCGCGCCGGCCTGCGCACGGGGCTGGTCAGCGGCCGCAGCTCCGAGGCGGTGGCGCGGCGCGCGGCCGAGCTCGGCATGGCGATCGTGCGCCAGGGAGTCCGCGACAAGGGCGCGGCCCTGCGCGAGATCCTGGCCGCGGAGGGCCTGCGCCCGGAGGAGGTCGCCTACATCGGCGACGACGTGAACGACCTGCCGATCCTCACGGAAGTCGGGCTGTCGGCGGCGCCCGCCGACGCCCCGCTCGAGGTGCGCCTGCAGGCGTTCATGGTGACCGAGGCGCGCGGCGGCCGCGGCTGCCTGCGCGAGTTCGTCGAGGCCATCCTGCGCGCCCGCGGCGAGTGGGAGGCGGCGCTGGCCACGTACGGGGCCAGCCCGCCCCGGTGAGCCGAGCCGGCAGCGGCCTGCCGATGACCGACACCGGGCTCGTCGCGGTGGCGATCGCGGCTTTCGGCGGGCTGCTCGCAGGCCGGGCGTGGGCGGCGAGCCGGCGCCGGGCCGAGCAGCGGCAGCGCCCCGGGTTCCGGGCCTCGTCGCACTACACGGAGGGCCTGCACTGGCTCGCCGCGGGCCAGCTCGACGGCGCGATCCGTGAGTTCGGCAGGGTGCTGCGCGACCACACGGACGCGGTCGAGGTCCAGCAGGTGCAGAGCCACCTCTACCGCGAGGCCGGCAAGGTCGAGCGCGCGATCGAGATGCACCGGGCGCTGCTGGCCCGCCAGGACCTCACGCGCGCCGAACGCGCCTACGCGCTCGCCAGTCTCGGCACCGACTACCGCAAGGCCGGCTTCCTGGACCGCGCCGCCCAGGCCTACTCCGACGCGCTCACGGTCGACCCCCGGAACCTGCACGCGCTCACGGGCCAGCAGAAGCTGTTCGAGGAGCAGCGCCAGTGGCGCGAGGCGTACGACGCGCAGACCCGGATCGCGCGCCTGCGCAAGTCGCACGACGGGCTGGTGCTGGGCTTCCTCCAGGCCGAAATGGGCCAGGAGGCCCTGCGCGCCGGCCGGCACGAGGAGGCGGAGCAGGCCTTCCAGACCGCGCTCTCGCTCGACCGCCGCGTCTTCCCCGCCCAGCTCGCCCTGGCCGCGCTGTGGCTGCCGCGCGAGCCTGTGCGGGCCGCCTCGATCCTCGAAGGGGCGATCGCCGCCTCGCCGGAGCGCGCCTACCTCGCCTTCGCCGCGCTGCAGCAGGCCTACGCCGCCGCGGGTGAGCCCTCGCGCTTCGTGGCGACCTGCGAGAGGCTGGTCGCGCAGGACTCGCGCGACTGGCGCGCGCGGCTGGCCCTGGCGCGTCACCTGCGCGGCGAGGGCCAGGCCAGCGAGGCGCTCGGCCTGCTGCTGCGGGCGCTCGACTCCAATCCCCACGTGCTCCTGGTGCACCTCGAGGTCTGGCGCACCCTGCGCGCGCTCGGAGCGCTCTCGCCCGAGGTGCAACGCTACGTCGCCACCGTCGAGGAGTCCGCGCTGTACTTCGACCCCCACATCTGCACGGTCTGCCGCTATCGTGCCGACGACATGCTGTGGCGCTGCCCGCACTGCCACGAGTGGAACACCATCGTCGAGGAGCGAGTGGGACCGGCGGCGGGACGCGCCTGAGCGGCTCTCAGCCGCTCAGCTGCCGTGCGAGCTGCGCGATGCCGGCTTCCACGGCCTCGGCCGCGGCGCCGCCGGCGAGGCCGACGAGCGCGCCGGCGAACGCCGGCTCGCAGCCGAGACGGGCGGCCAGGCCCCGCGCCTGGCGGCAGTCGCGCGGGAACGACGTGGCAGCAGAAGCGCCGCCCTCGACGCGCGCCGGCGGGATTGCCCCCCCCCAGCGCATCGCGACACGAGTCCACTCCCCGAGCTGCCCGGCGAGGGAGGCCAAGCCTTCGCCGCGAGCGAGCGCGAGCGCGGCCAGGGCCGCGAGCACGGCGCCGGACACGGCTTCGCCGTCTGCGTGGGTGAGCCGGCACACCGAGGCCGCAGCTCCGGCGAGCCAGTCGCGGTCGTGGCTGCGAGCGGCCGCCCAGAGGACTAGGGCGGCGGCCTGCGACTCCGGCCAGGGCGACCCCTCGCCGGCACGAGCCGCGCGGTACCACGGCCCCGGCGACGGCGGCCGCAGCCGTCGCGCGAGCCGGTCCAGCTCGATCCCGCCACCGTCGAGCGCGTCTTGCAGCAGGTCCATCGAGGAGAGCCCCCGGGGGCCGGGGCCCGCGCCGCACGACAGTGCGCCCGTGACCGCGGCTGCCGGGACCCGCGCCGCTGCCTGCGGACGGCCTGCCAGATCCAGCAGCTCCCTCGCCAGTGCGTCGGCGGCCGCGTCCGTGTCGGCCGGCGTGCCGGAGCTGTCGACGAGCAGGTGCGCGAACCGCCGCTTCTCGTCGATGGGCATCTGGGCTTCAATCCGGGCGCGGGCCGCCGCCTCCCCCAGGCCGTCCCTGCGCACGAGCCGGGCGAGCTGCTCGTCCGGGGTGCAGTGGACCACGACCAGCCGCTCGAAGCGGAGGTGGGCCCCGGCCTCCACCAGCAGCGCCGCGTCGCTGACGAGCACGCTCTGGCCCGCGGCCTCTTGCGCGTCCGCTCGCCGCAGCTCCTCCTCCCGCACGCGCGGGTGCACGAGTGCGTCGAGCCTGGCCCGCGCCTGCGGGTCGGCGAACACGATCGCGCCGAGCCTCCGGCGGTCGATCGAGCCGTCCGGTTCGAGGATCCCCGGCCCGAAGGCCAGGACGACGTCGGTGTACGCGGCACCGCCCACCGCCGTCAGGTCGTGGGCCACGGCGTCGAGGTCCAGCACCGCCAGGCCGCGCTGCGCGAGCCGTCGCAGCACGTGGGACTTGCCGCAGGCGATCCCGCCGGTCAGCCCGACGCGCAGCACGGGCGGCCCGCTACGAGGCCCCGGATGCGGCGGCAACGGTGTTGCGGAGGAGCATCGCGATCGTGAGCGGACCGACCCCGCCGGGGACCGGTGTCAGCGCGCCGGCCACCGGCTCCACGGACGGCGCGTGCACGTCGCCGACGAGAACGTAGCCGTTCCTGCCGAACTCCGCCATGCGCGCGGCGGGCACCAGCTCGCGCGCCTGCGCCGGGTCCGACACGCGGTTCATGCCGACGTCGATCACCACGGCCCCCGGCTTCACGTGCTCGGCGCGCACGAGCCCCGCCCGCCCGATCGCCGCCACCAGGATGTCGGCCTCGCGGCAGACCGCGGCCAGCTCCTCGGTCTTCGAGTGGCAGACGGTGACGGTCGCGTCCGCGTGCATCAGCAAGAGCGCCATCGGCTTGCCCACGATCTCGCTGCGTCCGACCACCACCGCGCGGCGTCGCGCGACCGGCACGTCGTGGCGGCGCAACAGCTCCATGATCCCCGCGGGCGTGCAGGCCACGAAGCGCGGCCGCTTCTGCAGCAGGCGCCCCACGTTCTCCGGGTGGAAGCCGTCCACGTCCTTCTCCGGCAGGACGAGGTCGAGCACGCGCCTGGCGTCCACCTGGGCCGGCAGCGGGAGCTGGACCAGGATCCCGTGCACGTCGGGCCGGCGGTTGTAGGCCTCGACCGCGGCAGCGACCTCCTCGGTCGTCGAGCTCGCGGCCAGGCGGCACGTGAAGGAAGCGATCCCCAGCTCCTCGCAGGCACGCGCCTTGTTGCGGACGTAGACGGCCGACGCCGGGTCCTCGCCGACCAGCACCACCCCGAGGCCGGGGCGGACGCCCCTGCGCTCGAGAACCGCCAGCTCGCTCCTCAGCGCGTCCTTCAGCTCACGGGCGCTCGCGCGGCCGTCCAGCAGTCGTGCGCTCACGGACGAATCCTATCCCACGCCGTCCATGGACGGTCGCCGCCCGCGCTGAGGATCGTACGCCGCTCGGGACGGTACGCCACCGGGAGTATCCGCAGGCGGGGAGCGTAGGTCGCTCCTGGCGGCAACAGGGGCAGCGACTCGAAGGGCCAGCGGTCGACCCACTCGACGGTCCCGTCATCGAGCGCGCGCACCACGACGACCGACGAGAAGGGATGGACGGTCACGGGGGCTTGCCACGGGATGCGGATCGACTCGTACGGCGTGCTGACGAATCCCTCGGGCGTGAACTGCAGCGGGTAGAGAAAGGGCTCCGCGTCCCAGACCGCGCCGACGACGGCTCGCCCGTACAGGTAACGCAGCGCGTGGCGGAAGGTGAAGCTGGCGGGCCAGTGCCGGCCGTCGTCGAGCAGGAGCACGAGAGTACCCGGCCGGAAGCCCTCGGCCGCCCGCGTCAGGCTGGCGAGCGTCGCGCGCTGTGCGGGCCAGAGCGAGCGCTCGTCCCACTCGCGCTGGAGCGCGACCGTCCTGGCCGCGCCAAGTGCCACAGCAGCGGCGCCCAGCAGCGCGAGCGTCCGCGGGGCGGCCCTGGCACCGAGGGCCTCGCCGACCACGGCGAACGAGGCCGCGAGCAGCAGGCCCGCCCCCGGTGCCGAGAGGATCTGCATGCGTTGCGGCGAGCGCATGGCGGGGCTGAGCACGAGGACCGCGTGCCCCAGAACGACCGCCCCGGCACCCAGCACCCACAACCGCAGGTGGCCTCCGCCCTCGACCCGTGCCGGCTCGTGGCGGCGGAGCAGGAGCAGAACGCTGGTGAAGAAGCCAGCCGCGAGCAGGGCGGGGAGGAGCGCGTCGGGCCACGGCAGTGAGAACGACGGAACAAGCTGATCGCGCAGCTGGAGGAGCAGGCGTGCGGCCACCCGCTGCGGGGCCGGGTCCAGGCCAAGGCCCTCAAGCTGGTAGGCCGCCGGCTGCCCGGGAAGGAGTGGCCGCGCGGCCAGCGCGAGGGCGGGCAGGGTCATCGCCAGCCAGATCGCCGCGCTGCGGACGCGCCGCCTGCCGTCCCCCGCCGGACGACCGGGCAGAAGCCATAGCAGCGCGGGCGCCGCGAGCACGAGCCCCGCGGTCGACTCCAGCGCCCGCACCGCTGCGAAGCTGAGCGCTCCGCCGGGCAGCAGCAGCCAGCCGCGGCGCGACACGTGGGCCTCGACCAGCAGCAGGCAGCCGACGAGCGTCGCTGCGGCCGCGCCCGAGTAGTTGGAGAGCAGCACGGGGTCGAGGCGCATGGAATCGCGTGGCGCCCAGGTGGCGGCGAGGGCGGCCGCCAGGAAGGCGAGCCGCTCACGGCCCGGCGCGACGCGGCGCGCCAGGAAGTAGACGCAGGCGCCGGCAGCCCACAGATAGCAGGCGTGCACGAGCCAGAAGCCCCACAACCCGTTGGCCGACAGCAGCGAGCCGGGCAGGTTGAACAGCAGCGACAACGGCCGGTTCTCGAACGGCAGGGCGATCGTGCCGCGCGAGGTCAGGTCGATCACCAGCCACTCGTCCCAGCCGCTGAAATTCGTGGGGCGTACCGCTGCGTACCCACTCGCGAGCACCGCGAGCAGGCCGACCAGCGCCACCAGTGCTGGCGGCAGCCTCCCCTGCGGCGGCGACTTGCCGCGGGCGCCGGTCACCGTGCGCTCCGCGTTCGCAGCGCGATCAGGGCCGCCAGCGCCAGTGCGCCCACGCTCAAGCCCAGGCCAGCCGCGAGGCCGGGAGGCTCGTACCAGGTCTCGACAAGGTGGCGTCCCGCGGGGATCGCCAGCGCGCGGTGCTTGCCGTTCGCGCGCTGCACGGGAACCGGGTGGCCGTCGACGCGTGCCCGCCATCCCCGCGCGTAGCTCGCGCGAATCACGAGATAGCAGGGGCCGTCGCATTCCACGGCGTACGCCTCGCGGCCCGGGACCGCCGCCCCGGCTCGCGCGGAGCCCGTGGTGCAGCCGGGCGCGCGGGCGCTCTCGAGCACCACCTCACGGTCGCGATCGAACCCCGGCTCGTAGGGGCGCAGCAGGGCGCGCTCGACGTCCCTCTCCACGAGTGCACGGCAGGCCACGTACGCGCGATCGCCGGCGCCGCGGAGCCCGTAGACGTGGATCGCCAGCCCTGGCGGTCCGACCGGGACGACGGCCAGCGGAGCCAGCTCGGGCGAAGCGAGCGCGTCGAGGCCGATGACGTGCGTGACACCCGCGTTTCGCAGCCAGGGAACGATCGCGCCCGCCTGCGCCGGATCGTAGGAGGCCGCGTCCAGCTCGCGCGCCCGCGGGGCGAAGCCGGTGAGGTCGGTGGCCTCGGTCGTCTCGATGCCGTCGAGCACGCTCGTGTACGGCCCAAGCAGTTGCCGGTACACGTAGAAGCTCGCCACCGTCGCCCCGCGGCTGCCGCTGGCGAGGAACCGCCGGAACGCGGGACTGTGGTCGAGGCCGTAGGAGAACACGCGGCCGGCCTGCCGCAGCGGGGCCGCGAGCGCCGGGAGCAGGTCGAAGAAGGCCGGCGCGACCTGCCGGTTGATCCCGGCGCCTGAGGCGGCGAGGTCCGCCGTGGCCAGCGCCGTGACCAGTGCCGCCGCCATCCCGCGGCGCGCCAGGCCCCGCCCGACCGCCAGCACGATCAGCAGGACGGCGAGGGTCAGCAGCGCGACGTTGCGTGCGTCGACCGCGGCGACGCCCGCCACCGTGGCCCACCGGCCCGGGTCGACTCCCGACCACGCCACCAGCCGCGCCGGCGCCGCCGCCATCACGGCGGCGACCGAGAGCGCCAGCGCCGCCGCCGCGGTTGCGGCGACGGCGAGGCGCCAGAACGCGTCGGCTCGCTCGCGCAGGCGGTCGACGCCGCACCCGGCCGCGAGGGCCAGCGCCAGGTGCGGGAGCAGCAGCGCCTTGCCGGGGAAGCGGAAGGCGGCGCCCATCGGCAGGCGGCCGACGAGCGGCGCCAGCCCGCCCGCCTCACCGAGCGCATACCACAGCCCGAGGGCCGACAGCGCCACGAGCACCGCTCGGGCTCGCCGCTCGAGCCTCGAGGCCCCCACGGCGGCGAGCGCGAGCGCGACCGGGCCGACGTAGAGCGACAGGAAGTACGGAAAGCCCTTGCTGAAGAAGCGACCGCCCCACCACGCCTCGGCCGGCGCGGCGGGCAGGCCGAAGAGGTGGGGTAACAGGGCCTGCAGCAGCACGGCCGGGTGCAGCGCGTTGCCCAGTGCCACTTCAGCCCCGAAGCCGACGCCGCGGGAGGTCTCGGGCAGCAGGCCGAGGACCAGAGCGATGGGGACGCCGGCGAGGCCGGCCCCCAGGGCCAACGCGACGGCCAGCCGCGGGACCGCCCTGCGGCCAGCCGCGGCGAGCCCCAGCGCGACCCCGAGCAGCGCCGCCTGTGCCACGAACTCCACGGCCAGCGTGCTCGTCGCCAGCGCCAGGATCGCGCCGGCCGCGATCCTGGCGCGGCCGCCGGCCGCCGCCGAGCGGCGCAGCCAGCCCGCCACGAACGGGGCCAGCGCGAGGGCCTGCAGGAAGGCGTAGAGATTGAGCGTCGAGAGGGTGAAGCCGCACAGCGAGAGCACCACGCCCGAGGCGAACGCCCCGGCTCGCGTCGCGCCGAGCTCTCGCGCGAGCCAGTACGCGCCCAGCGCGGCCAGGGGAAGGTGCAGCGTCAGCAGCCACGAGACGAAGGCCGGGCTCGGCCAGAGCGCGTGCAGGAGGTCGGGCGGGTAGAGTGCCGGCAGCTGGAAGGAGCCGTCGAACACCCAGGGGTTCCAGAAGGCCAGGCGGCCCTGGCGCAGCTCGCGTGCCGCGAACAGGCGCAGCGGCAGGAACGTGACCGTGAAGTCGCGGAAGAAGTACGTGTGCAGCGGCAGGGCCGCCGCGAGGTCGGGCAGCAGGGAGACCGGCACGAGCAGTGCCGGGAGCCAGCGGGCCCAGCCCGGCTCGCGCGCAGGCGAATCGGTCGGGGCGCCGCCGGTCACGGCGCGGCGGCCGCCTTCTTCGCAGGCAGGAAGCGCTCCATGAAGCCGGTGTCGACGCGGCCAGCGAGGAAGTCGGCGTCGTCCATGATCTTGCGGTGCAGCGGGATGTTGGTGCGGATGCCCTCGACCACCATCACCTCGAGGCAGCGCCTCATGCGCGCGATCGCCTCGGCTCGCGTCCGGCCGTGCGTCATCAGCTTGGCGATCAGGCTGTCGTAGTAGGGCGAGATCTCGTAGCCGTCGTGGGCGAAGGTGTCGACCCGCACGCCCGGCCCGCCGGGCGGGAAGAAGTGGCGGATCGTGCCGGGCGAGGGCAGAAGCGTGCACGGGTCCTCGGCGTTGATGCGGCACTCGATGGCGTGGCCCTGGATCACGATGTCCTTCTGGCTGAACGTCAGCGGCTCGCCGGCGGCGATGTGCAGCTGCTCCTTGACCAGGTCCACGCCGGTGACCAGCTCGGTGACCGGGTGCTCGACCTGGACGCGGGTGTTCATCTCCATGAAGTAGAAGTTGCCGTCCTTGTCCAGCAGGAACTCGATGGTGCCCGCGTTCGCGTACTGCACGGCGGCCGCCGCCTCCACCGCCGTGCGGCCCATCCGGCGCGCGCAGCTTCTCGCCGACCGCGCTGGAGGGCGCTTCCTCGATGAGCTTCTGGTGGCGGCGCTGGATCGAGCAGTCGCGCTCGCCCAGGTGCACCACGTTGCCCTTGCTGTCCGCCAGGATCTGGATCTCGACGTGGCGGGGGTTCTCGACGTACTTCTCGATGTAGACGTCGGGCCGCCGAAGGCCGCCTCCGCCTCGGCCTGCGCGGCGCGGAAGCTGCGCTGCCACGTCGGCGGCCTCGCGCACGACCCGCATGCCGCGCCCGCCGCCGCCCGCCGAGGCCTTGATGATCACGGGGTAGCCGACGTCCTTCGCCACGCGGACGGCCTTCTCGGCGTCCTCGACCACCCCCTGCGAGCCCGGGATGACCGGCACGCCGGCCTTGGTCATCGCCTTCTTGGCGCGGCTCTTGTCGCCCATCAGGCGGATCGCCTGCGGCCCTGGGCCGATGAACTTGATGTTGCACGCCTCGCAGATCTCGGCGAAGTAGCCGGTCTCGGAGAGAAAGCCGTAGCCGGGGTGGATGGCGTCGGCGCCGGTGATCTCGGCCGCGCTGATGATCGCGGGAATGTTGAGGTAGCTCGATGTTGCGCGGCGGGCCGATGCAGACCGCCTCGTCGGCGAAGCGCACGTGCAGGCTGTTGGCGTCCGCCTCGGAGTAGACCGCGACCGTCTTGATGCCCAGCTCCTTGCAGGCCCAGATGACGCGCAGGGCGATCTCGCCGCGGTTGGCGATCAGGACCTTCTTGAACATTCGCGGGGTCTTGGCACCGGGGAGCGGCGGCGCTTCAGGCCGGCCGCACGGTGAACAGCGGGTCCCCGTACTGGACCGGCTGCCCGTTGTCGACGTGGATCTTCAGCACTTCGCCCGCGATCTCGGCCTCGATCTCGTTCATCAGCTTCATGGCCTCGATGATGCAGAGGACCTGTCCGACCTTCACGCGATCGCCTACGCTGATGAAAGGAGGCGAGTTCGGGTCGGGCGCGCGGTAGAAGGTGCCGACGATCGGGCTCTTGACGACGGTGCCAGAGGGCGTGTCGAGGGTCGGCTCCGGCGCGGCCTGGGCTGCGGCCGGGGCAGGCTCGGCCTGCGGCGCCGGCAGCGCCGCCGGTGCCGGGGGTGCCACCCCCGCCGCCCCCGTCAGGTGGGCGGGCGCGACCGACGGGACCGTGGAGCTGCGGCAGACACGCAGCTTGACCCCGTCCTGTTCGAGCTCGAACTCGGTGATGTCCTGCTCCTCGAGGATCCGCAGGATCTCCTTGAGGTCAGCGATGTCCACGCGCTCTCCTTCGAGGGCGAAGGCGCCCGTATCTCGATGATGTGTGATTATTTATGCCGGTCACGGCATTGTCAAGAAACCGGGCGCGCGCGCCACGGCGGCGGCGCGACTGCGCTCGCCGGCGCTACTGGAACTCCCGCAGCAGCGCCATCCCGGCGACTCGCAGGGCGAACCTCGCCCGGCCGATCACTGCCCCGGGCCTCAGTGAGGCGAACAGGAAGTACTCCGGAGTGATGGAGACCAGCATCGTGGTCATGCGCTCGGTGGTGACCGACAGCTCATGCAGGGTACCGAGCCCGGTGTCGTCGGCCGCCGACAGCGTCGCGCGCAGGAGAGTGGTCAGCTCCGCGGCGATCGCCTCCATGTTCGGATCGGGCTGCACCAGCAGCTTCTCGATCGGGATCCCGTCGGTCCCGATGATCATCAGGACCTCGGTCTCGGGGATTCGGCGCGCGACGGTCTGCAGCACGTCCGCGAAGCCCGCCACTCTACCTCCTCCGGATCGAATGCAGCAGCGTCTCGAGCCCCGCGATCGTACGCTCGATCGCGCGGCGCCGTGCGGCGCGGTCGTCCTGGGGGCCGGCAGAGCTCGACGAGTCCGCCGGCCCTGACTGCAGCGCGGCCAGCCGGGTCCGCGCCCTCTGGTTGCCGGGATCCTCCGCGAGCACCTGCCGGTATACCTCGACGGCCCGCTCCTGCATCCCCTGCTGCAGGTACAGCTCGGCCAGGGTGGAGGACGAGAACGGTGCGGCGCCAGCGCCCCCGTCGGTGGCGGCGGGCTCGGCTGGGCGGGCCGGCGGCGGCAGCCGGTCAGCGGTCGCAGCCGCTGCCGGTGACGGCGTCGGCGCAGCGGGCGGCCGCGACGTCGGCACCGCAGGCATTGACGGCCGCGCCGTCGCGGGCAGAGTCGACGCCCCCAGCTCCGGCGGCTCGGTGGCGCGTAGCACTGCTGCCGGTGGGCGGCTCGGCTCTTCCGCCGCTCTCTTCGTTACCGGGCTCAGCCGGATCGTGGGAGCGGGGGCCGCCCCCGCTCTCGCCGAGGGAGGCAGCGGCGGCGGGGTCATGCGCGGCATCGGCCCGGTAGGAGCCTGGCTCACGGGCCGCTGCGTGGCTAGCCGCGCCCGGAGCTCGTTCACGTGGGCGGCGAGCTGGGGATCGCCCGGCGCCATCTTCAGCGTCGCGCTGTACCGTTGCAGGGCTGCCTCGAAGTCGCCGAGCGCCTCCAGCGCCTGCGCCAGGAACCGGCTGGCCAGGATGTTGTCCGGCGCCTGGCGGAGCGCCTGCTCCAGCTCCTGCCGGGCGCCCGCGCCGTCTCCCGAGTCGAGCAGTGCACGCCCCAGCGTCAACCGCGCCGACGGATACACCGGGTGCAGCACCAGGCCGGCCCGCACCACCCGGATGGCCTCGGCGAGGTCCCCTGCCTTGCGGTGCTCCTCGGCGAGCTGCGCGAACAGGCGCGACCCTGGGTCGCGCTCGAGCCGGCGGCGGAGTTCGTCGATCCGGGAATCAGCCACGTTCGAGAAGCTTTCGGGGCCGGCCACGAGGGCCGGCCCCGTCGCACGGCCGCGCGGGCCCCGTCCCCGGCGCTAGGGTATCACTGCTGCAGGATCACGACCTGGCGGTAGAAGAAAAACTCCGCCGCGTCGATGCCGTAGGGGCGCGTCACGATCGTCACCTTGCCGCTGGCCGTCCCGGCCACGTAGACGACGTACGCGACGCCATCGCCGTCGGTCGCCATCACGATCCCGTTCTGGATCGGCCCCACGTAGGTCGACCCGCTCGACGGGTACAGGGTGCCGTCACCGTCGTGCTCGAACAGGACCGATCGCGACTTGATCGGATTCCCCTGCGCGTCGCGCAGCACCAGCTGGACGACCGCCTGGCTCACGCCGTCGGCGTTGAGGATGTCGGGCAGCGCCGTGAGTTGGACCGAGACACCGGTCTCGGAGGGCGTCACGGTGTCGATCACCGCAGGCCTGTCCAGGCTGCAACCGCCCATGGCGACCGCGACGGTGACCACCATCGCCAGCGAGGCCCGGCGGCCAGTAACGACGGATGGAAGACGCATGGACTCCTCTCCTACTGGGCTTCGCACGTCTTCGTGCCGGTTGCGAAGTCCGCGAACGTGACCTCGGTGGTCGCCGTGGCCGAGACCGTCTGCTGGGCGACCGTCGTACCGTAGATCGTGATGTCCGCGAGCATCGTGACGATGGCGAGGCCGCTGATGTTGATCAGGGGCGGTTCGATCTTCGCCGCGTGCCGTACCAGGTCGATCGTCACGCTGGCGGTCCCCCCGGCCGCGACGAACGCGCTGAGCGAGCCCGTGATCCGGTAGGGCACGTCCACGCCCTCGACGGCCCTGCCGTCGGAGCGCCGGTAGCGGACCTCGTAGGTGCCGAGCTGGACGTCCTCGACGGCGGTCGCCAGAGCGGTCGGGTTCTTCAGCTGGTTCCGCAGCCCGACGACGATCGGGCAGTTGAAGATGCCGCCGTTGTCGTCACGCACGTCCGACAGCGTAGGCACCCCCCCGTTCACGTTCTCGATCAGCAGCAGCACCGGCGCCTTGCTGCCGGTGACGTAGTCGGCGTTGCAGCCGCCGAGAACCAGCGCCGTGGACACGGCCGCGATCGCGCCGAGCCTCATGGCCAACCCCCTCGTTTCAGCTCTGAACGTCATGGAGTTCATGGCTCTCCCCGTTTCCTACGACTTGACGATCCGCGGCGTGATGAAGAGGAGCAGCTCCGAGTTCTCGGACGAACTGCCGCTGCGCCTGAACAGGTACCCCAGGATCGGGATCTTGCTGAGGAACGGAGTGCGGTCTTGGCTCAACGCCTCCGAGCTCTGGAAGATCCCGCCGACCACCGCCGTCTGCCCGTCCTTGACCAGGACCTGCGTCTTGGCGGACTGCGTGTTGATGGGAGGCCCCTGCAGCCCGGCGCGGGCGAAGTCCGGCGAGTTGTTCTCGACCTCCAGGTTCAGGATGATCGTGCCCGCGTCCGTGATCTGCGGCGTCACCTTGAGGATGAGCGCGGCGTCCTTGAACTGCGTGCTGACCGTGTTGTTGGCGGTCGTCTGGTAGGGGATCTGGACGCCCTGCTTGATCTCCGCGGCCTGGTTGTTCTGGGTCGTGACCTTCGGGCTCGACAGCAGCCGCGTGCGGCCTTGCTTCTCGAGGGCGGTGATGGCCAGGTCCAGGTTGAAGCTGCCGAGGATGTTCCCCATCGAGAGGCCGACGCCGGTGTTGAAGCTCGACGCGGGCAGGTTGACCATGTAGCCGCGCGCCGACTGGCCGATGCCGGCTGCCGACGAGAGGCCGCCCGGGCCGAACGCGTCGGCGGGAATGCCGAGCGTGTTGGGGACTGGGCCGCCGTTCAGGACGTACGAGTTCGGGAACGTGCGATTGGTGGTGTTCCCGAAGCGCTGCGAGGCTTCCGCCCCCAGGCCCCATTGGATGCCGATGTCGCGCGTGAAGTTGCGGTTCGTGACGATGATGCGCGCCTCGATCTCGACCTGCGGCGTGGCGGTGTCCAGTTCCGCGATCAGGCCGCGGGCCTTGTCGATGAAGCTCGGCAGGTCACGGATGATCAGGGTGTTGGTGCGCATGTCCACGTTGATCTGGCCGCGCTGGGACAGCGCGCCGGCCTTCTTCAGCACCTCGCTCAGCGTGTCCGCCTTCGCGTACGAGATGCGCTTCGTGTAGTCGGCCAGGTCGCCCGCGAGCTGCTTCTGCTCCTGCAGCTTGCGCCGGTCCTCCTCCTCCTTCTGGAGCGCCGCCATCGGCGCGATGCGGATCACGTTGTCCTCGAGCACGCAACCGAGGCCGTGGGTCTTGAGGATCAGCTCGAGGGCGCGGCCCCAGGGCACCTCGTTCAGCTTCAGGGTGACCTTGCCCGTGACACCCGGGTTCACCACCACGTTGAGGCCCGAGAGGTCGGCGAACAGGCGGAAGATGTCGGCGAGGTCGCCGTCCTTGAAGTCGAGGCTGATCGGGGTGCCCAGGTCGCCCGTTCGGCCGCAGGCGGTGCCGATGTTCTGCGGCTCGGCAGGCTCGGCCGGTGCGGGCGCAGCAGCCTGGGGCTCGGGCAGCGCCAGGGGCTCGAGCGCGACCGGGCGCGGGCCGGACGCCGAGGCGGGGATCGCCACGGGCTTCACGGCCCGCTCCGCAGCGGGCTCGGGCTCGAGCGGCCGCATCGCGGCGAGCGGAGCGTGCGAGGAGGGACCGGCCACGGCCGCGACCTGCGCGGCGTCGCCGAAGACGATGCGCACGCCGTCCGTCCCGTCGATGATCCGGTAGGCGGCCTTGTGCGACAGGTCCAGCACGAGGCGGGCAACCTTCGGGGCGGTCGCGCTGAACTGTCCGAGGCGGACCTTGCGCACGGGCTCCTCCCCGACGGCCAGCGACCGGACGCTGGCACGGGCGGTCACGTCCTGGAAGTCGACCACGAGCCGGTCGGGGCCGCCGAGGACGAAGTCGTGGTACTGGAGACGCCCGTCGGCCTTCACGGTGAACGCGAGCAGGCCCGGCGTGTCATCGCGCGTGACGGCCACGATGCGCGTCGCGCGCGCGCCCGAGGGCCGGGCAACGGCGGCCTCGGCGACAGGCGCCGGCGCCTGAGGTTCAGCGGCCGCGGGTGCGGCAACCGGGGCCGCTGTGGCCGGCGTCGTGGTCGCGGCGGCGGGCGGCGCCGCGGGCTGGGTCGCCGGTGCCGCAGCGGTGGCCTCCCCCGCCTGGTCCGGGAGCGAGGTGGGCCGCTCGAAGACCAGGTTGAGTGCCCGGTCCTTGGAGAAGACGTGGTAGGGCGCGAGGCTGGCGAGGCGCACCTCGACGCGCGTCAGGTTGCGGCCGTCGGCGCGCGCGAGGCTCGTCACCCGCACGGACTCGACTTCCCGCGTCCCGACGTTGACCCGCGCCGGCACCGCCGAGGCGTCCGCGCCGGCGATGTCGACCATCAGGGTGAGCGGGTCGGGGCTGTAGTAGGTGTAGGAGGCGAGCGGACCGGTGGCCTCGAGGATGAGGCGGGTCGACCGTTCGCTGCTCTCCTGGCGGATGTCCGTGATCTTCGTCGGGGTCGTCTCCTGCGCTGGCGCCCAACTGGCGCACGCGAGGGCGGCCGTGATCAGGCAGACCCCAGCGAGCTTCGCTCTCATTGCCTCGCCTCCTCCGACGCATACAGGCTCTTGCGGACCTCGCGCGTCTTGACCGGCGAGAGGGGATCCGTCACCTCCTGCCGGAAGGTCACAGAGGTCGCGTCCACTCCGACGATCACGCCGTCGTAGAGCCGCTGCCCCGTGGTCACGAAATACGACTTGCCGTCGGCGCCCAGGAAGACCGCGATGAAGCCGGGCTTCTGGGCCGGGCCCGTTCCGCCACCGCTGGTCCTGACGATCCCCTTGAGCGCGATCTCCTGGATCAGGAACCCTTCCATCCCGGGCTTGCGCGTCTTCGGCCCGCGGTCGGCCGAGACGGGCCGCTGCAGGCTCACGAACGGGTCGCGCCGCCCCTGGGGGTTGTAGCTGAACCCGCCGGGCTCGAGCTCGACGTCGAGGGGCGGCCGGTTGACGTCGCCCGCACCGGCCGGCGCCTCGGCGGCTCCGGTGGCAGGCGTGGCCGCCGTGGCTGCCGGAGCGGGAGTAGCGGGCGTCCCGCCAGGCTGCTGCGCGAGACCCGGCGACGAGGCGAGCAGGGCGAGCGCGGCGGCCAGGCTGAGCTTCACGGCCGTGCCCCTCATCGTCCTGCTCCCGGCCGCGGCCGCTGGCCTGCCTGCGCCGCCTGCGGCGGGGCCTCGACGTACACGTACGTGGTGGCGGTGGCCGCGATCTGGATCGTGTTGTTGATCGTGGGCTGGGCCTGGGCCTTGATCTTGACGTCGCCCATGTTGACGAGGCGCGACATGCGGCTCACCCGGTCGAGGAACGCGCCGAAGTTGTGGTAGGTGCCTTCGAGCTCGAGGTTGATCGGAACCTCCTGGTAGAACTCGCTCTGCTTCGGCGCGGCAGGGTTGAACTTCGCGACCTTGAGGCTGGACTGCGCCGCGAGGTACTGCACGCGCCGCATCAGGTCGGGCATCTCCTTCTCCGGGGGCAGGATCCGCTTGAG
Organism: uncultured Acidobacteriota bacterium; assembly: GCA_963831755.1. GTDB lineage: Bacteria > Acidobacteriota > Vicinamibacteria > Fen-336 > Fen-336 > DATBSL01. The sequence continues at coordinate 190,451 of CAWHRC010000021.1, read as the reverse complement.
TGTCTCGAGGCGCGCCTCGAGCGCCTGCACCTCGCGCTGGAACTCGGGCAGCTTGTTCGCGGTGGCTTCGAGCGCCCGGATCTGCTTCTGCAGGTCGGCCAGCTTCGCCTGCTTGTCCTTCTCCTGCTGCAGCAGGTCCGAGTACGAGAACCAGTAGAAGCCCACGCAGACGAGGATGGCCACGAACACGGCGACGGCCAGCTGGCCGACGAGGGGGAGCCGGGTGAGGGGGTTTTCAGCCATGTCGGTCTCTCCCTAGCGCCCCGGGCCTGGACGCGCCGGCTGGGCCGGGCCCTGCGCGGCCTGCGCGGCCTTCACCGCAGCTTCCTTCGCGGCCACCTCGGGGTCCTTGAACTGGCCGGTCAGGTCGAAGTTCACCAGGTTCTGCTGGTCCTGCGCCGAGGCCAGCTCGACGACCGGAAACCAGCCGCAGCGCTGCAGCGCGCCCATGAAGTCCGCCACGGCCGCCAGGCTGTTGCTCTGGCCCTTGAACGCCACGTTGCCGCGCGTCTCGTCCATCTGGACGAGCCACACGTAGTCCGGCAGCGCCTTGGAGATCTCGTCCAGCATGTGGACCGGGCTCTTCTGCGCGAGGCGCAGCTGCTCGATCACGTGGACCTTGTTCTCCAGCGTGGCCTTCTTCTGCTGGAACTGATCCACCTGCTGCTTGATCGCCTGCAGGTCGCGCTGCCGCTTCTCGTCGGCGGCGATCTGCTGGTCGAGGCCCTGCAGCTTGTTCGTCTGGTACCACCAGGCGCCGGCGCACAGGATGGCCGCGCCGCCCACGAACAGCGCGAGCAGCAGGTAGGCCTGCAGCGCGCCCGGAGGCGACGCCGGCCCGGCCGACCTCTTCTTCGTGGTCCGCTCGGGCGTCAGTAGGTTGATGCGGATCATCGGTCACCCACCCTGCGAGCAGCCAGCCCGACGGCGATCGCCGCCGACGGGGCGAGGTCCTCGAGGACCTCGGGGTTGAAGTCCTTCTCGCTGTAGCGGACGTTCAGGAACGGGTTGAGCATCTCGACCGGCGCCCCGAACTTCTCCGCCAGCAGCTCGCGCAGCCCGCGCACCTTCGCCGTGCCGCCGGACAGGTAGATCTGGTCGATCCGGTCCTCCTGGCTCGTGGCGCGGAAGAAGTCGAACGTCTTCTGGACCTCCATGGCGATGTTCTCGGACACCGCGTGCAGGATCGGCTGCAGGCTCTCGGCCGATGCGCCGTCGACGTGCTCGCCCTTCTTCAGCGCCTCCGCCTGCTCGAACGAGAGGTTCAGGTCCTTCTGGATGGCGTCTGTGAACTGGTTGCCTCCGGCGCCGATGTCGCGGTTGAACACCGACACGCCCCCCTTCACCACGTTCACGTTCATGATGGAGGCGCCGATGTTCAGCAGGGCGACCACGCGGCCGGGATCGATCCCGTAGTTCAGCTCGTAGCAGTTCTGCAGCGCGAAGACGTCCACGTCCACGATCGCGGCGCTGCGGCCGGCCTGCGTGATCGCCGACGTGTACTCGCTGATCTTGTCCTTCTTCACCGCGACCAGCAGCACGTCCATGTTTCCGCCGGAGCCGCCGCCCTCGATCACCTCGTAGTCGAGCGCGACGTCCTGGATGTCGAAGGGGATGTACTGCTCGGCCTCCCAGTGGATGGACTCGGCCAGCTCCTCCGTGGTCATCTGCGGGAGGCTGATCTTCTTGACGATGACGGCGTTGCCGGAGACGCCGGTCACGACCTCCGTGGTCTTGATCCGGTTTTCCTGGAACAGCCGCTGGATCGAGTCGATGACGGCGCCGGAGTCCATGATGGCGCCGTCGACGATCGCCTCGGGCGGCAGAGGTTCGCTGCCGATGTTGAGGAGCTGGAACTCGTCCCCGCGCTTCCCGCCGACCCGAAGCTCCACCGCCTTGATGGTCGACGAGCCGATGTCGACGCCAACCAGTCCCTTCTTCTTACCGAAAAGGCCCACGGGCGTCTCCTCTAGTGATCCGGACCTGCTCCCGACCCCGCGTGCGTGAACGCTCTCCTGTCGGCACGACGGAACTGCCTATCGGACCCCAATCGTTGCCTACACTTATCAAGAATAGTTAAAGTTCCGAGTGAACCTAGCAAGAGAAGTGGATCATGTCAAGCGCAAACTTAAGAAGAGGCGCGTAAACCCCCGACATCCTTAGCTTGGACGACCGAGCGCCCCTCGGACAGACCCCTCGCGCCCACGCGCAGGTCTCCCGCAGCGGCGCCATTAGGGACCGAAGGGATGTCCAAGACTGTGCCGGGCATCACACATGGCGGCCAGCCGATTATCCGGCCAGTGGTCAATGCGGACACACGACGGTCACGGCCGCAGACCGTGGGGCGCTCAGAACCGGATCACGATGTGGGGCCCGTCCTCGACGTGGATGGCGTCGATGAACCGGACCTGGTGCGGGACGGTGGTCATCACCAGGCAGTGCGTGCGCACGCCGTCGCCGAAGAAACGGACGCCCTTCAGCAGCGTCCCGTCGGTGACGCCGGCGGCCGCGAAGATCACGCTCCGGCCCGGCGCGAGGTCCTCCGTGCGGTAGACCCGCTCGAGGTCGTCGATCCCCATCTTGCGCAGGCGCACGGCGTCGGAGGGACGGGTCAGCACGAGCCGCGCCTGGATCTCGCCGTTCAGGCAGCGCATGGCCGCCGCCGTGAGCACGCCCTCGGGCGCGCCACCCGTCCCCATCACCGCGTGCACGCTCGTCCCGGACACCGCGGCCGAGATGCCCGCCGAAAGGTCCCCGTCACCGATCAGCCGGATCCTGGCCCCCGCCGCGCGAATGTCCGCGATCAGCCGCTCGTGCCGTGGCCGGTCGAGCACGATCACCACCAGGTCGTCGACGTCCCGGTCCAGGGCGTCGGCGAGCGCACGCAGGTTGTCGGCCACCGGCGCGTCGAGGTCCACCCGGCCGCGGGCGGGCCCCGGCACCACCAGCTTCTCCATGTAGATGTCCGGCGCGTGGAGCAGCCCGCCCTGCTCGGCCGCGGCCAGCACGGCCATCGCACCCGCGGCGCCGGTCGCGCACAGGTTCGTTCCCTCGAGCGGGTCGACGGCGATGTCCACCGCGGCGCCGCCGCCCGTGCCGACCCTCTCGCCGATGTACAGCATCGGCGCCTCGTCCCGCTCGCCCTCGCCGATGACGATGGTGCCGTCGACGTCGACGGTCTGCATCTCCTGCCGCATGGCCTCGACGGCCACGTGGTCCGCCCCCTTGCGGTCGCCCCGGCCCATCGTCCGGGCCGCCGCGATCGCGGCACGTTCGACGACCCTGACGAACTCCAGCGGGAGATCGGCCGGGATCATGGACACCTCCGTCGGGTGAATCGGCGCGGGCATCATACCGCCGGCCGCTCGGGCGGGGTCCCCGCGGGTCCCGCGGGGCGCGCTGGCCCGAGTTGGCCCTCTAGGCGCCGGGCTCGTAGGGCGGCAGCTCGACGCGGCGCGGCTTGTCCTGGCGGTAGCCCAGCGCGTAGTCGGCCTGCATGAGCTTGTGGACCTCGCGGCTGCCTTCGTAGATGACCGCCGCCTTGCAGTTGCGGTAGAAGCGGCCGACCGGGTACTCGTCGGAATAGCCGTTCGCACCGTGGATCTGCACCGCATCGGCTGCCGAGCGCTCGCTCGCGACCGTCGCGAACCACTTGGCGAGCGAGGTCTCGCGCGTGTTGCGCCGGCCGCGGTTCTTCAGCCAGCCGGCCCGCAGCCAGAGCAGCCGCGCCGCCTCGTAGTCGGAGACCATCTGCGCGATCATCTCCTTCACCAGCTGGTGCTGGCCGATCGGCACGCCGAAGGTCTTCCGCGTCTGGGCGTAGGCGACCGACGCGTCGAGACAGGCGCGAATGAGGCCCGTGGCGCCCGCGGCCACCGTGAAGCGGCCGTTCTCGAGCGCGAACATCGCGATCTTGAAGCCCTCCCCCTCCTCGCCCAGCCGGTTCTCGACCGGCACCTCGACGTCCTCGAGCGCGAAGCCGCCGGTGTTCCCGGCCAGGATGCCCCACTTCTCCTTGATCGGGAAGGAGCGGAAGCCCTTGAAGCCGCGCTCGACGACGAAGGCCGACATCCCGGAGTGGTCGCGCGCCTGCTTCTTCTGCTGGTCGGTCCAGGCGATCACCAGGAAGTGGTCGGCCACGTCGGCCAGGCTGATCCACATCTTCTCGCCGTTCAGCAAGTAGCGGTCGCCCTTGCGCACGGCGGTCGTCTGGATGCCGACGGCGTCCGAGCCGGCGTTCGGCTCCGTGAGCGCGTAGCTCGCGATCTTCTCGCCGCTCGCCTGCGGCACCAGGTACTTGCGCTTCTGCTCGGGCGTGCCCCAACACCACAGCGTCATGGAGTTGAGGCCAACGTGGACGGACAGGATCACGCGCAGGTGCGTGTCCACGTACTCGAGCTCCTCGCAGGCCAGGCCCAAGCTGACGTAGTCCATGCCGGCGCCGCCCCACTGCTCCGGGATGCAGATACCGAGCAGCTGAAGCTCGGCCATCCGTTTGAGGAAGCCGCGCTCGAAGCGGTGCTCGCGGTCCAGGTCGTGGATCCTCGGCGCGACCTCCTTGCGGCCCCAGTCGCGCACGGTCTCGACGAGCGCCGCCTGCTCGTCGCTCAGCTCCAGCTCGATCATCGCTCCTCGCCCTCCGGGTCGTCCGGCAGCCGCGACGGCTCGGCCAGCAGGCGGCGCGCCTCTTGCGAGCGCGGTGCCGGGACCAGCACGTGCACCAGCGAGAACGAGCGCACGCTCGGCACCGGCTCCTGGCGGTAGCTCTGGTCGATCACGCGCGCGTCGATCCCCGCCTCGCGCAGGCGCAGCGCCGCCAGCTCCGCCTCGTACACCTGGCTCGTCTGCAGCACGGCGTCCCAGTCGCCATGAGAGGGCCGCTGCGGCTCGCTCACCGGTCCTTCCAGGCGGGCCTGCGCTTCTCCGCGACCGCGCGCAAGCCCTCCTCGACGTCCTGTGTCGCGAGCAGCTGGTTCAGGTACACGTCCTCGGCGTGGCGTACCGCGTCGTCGAACGGCAGGTCGAGCCCGCCGGCGATCGCGCGGCGGGCGAGCTGCATCACGGGCGCGCTCGTCTCCTGGAAGCGCTGCACGAGCGCGGCCACCTCGGCCTCGAGCCGCTCGTCCGGGACCGCGCGCGTGATCAGGCCCAGCCGCTCCGCGTCGGAGGCGCTGACGCTGGCTCCCAGGAGCAGCAGCTCGTACGCGCGCTTGCGCCCGATCAGCCGGGGCAGGAGCGCGGTCGCGATCGTGTTGAAGACGCCGCCCCGGATCTCCGGGTGGCCGAACTTCGCGCTCTGGGCGGCCAGCACCATGTCGCAGGCCGCGGCCAGGATCGAGCCCGCGCCGAGCGCCGGACCGGCCACCACCGCGAGTGTCGGCTTGTCGACCTTCGCCAGCGACTCGAACACGCGACGGAAGCCCTCGAGCATCATGTACGCGCGGTCGCCGAGGTGGTCCGCCAGCTCGAAGCCGGCGGAGAAGTAGCGGCCGGCGCCGAACAACAGCACCAGCTTCACTTCCTTCTGGTACTCGAGCGACTCGATCGCCGCGCCCAGCTCCTGCATCAGCTCGACCGACAGCACGTTCGCGGGCGGCCGGTTCAGCGTGATGCGCGAGATGCCCTGGGCCGTGTCGACGTGGACGTACTTGAAGGTCTGGACGGGGACGGGGGCGAAGATGTCCTGGTCGTGGGGATCTTCGTAATCCTCGGCCATGCGCTTCGGCCCCTTTCTGAGGGCGGCCCCTCGCTCGGCGACAAAGTGCTTGCGCGCCTCACCTTATCGCCCGGGCGAGTGTAGCACGGGCCCGTGTTGCTGCCGCGGTGATCAGGACCGCAGACGCAGCGTCACCGGGGCGCCGTCTCCGGCGCCCGGTAAAGCGCTGGCGCTGCCGCGGTTGACGGCGATCTCGAGCCGGCCGCTCGAGCCGACGAGCGCGCAGGCCTGGCCGGGAGTGACGTCCGAGTAGGTCCGTACGACCGGCAGCACCCTGCCGCCCAGCACCACCTCGAGCCGGCGGAGATCCACCCCGGCCAGCGCGGCGAGATCCGCCTCGAGCACGTTGGTCACGAGGTTGCCGAAACGGTCGCAGCGCAGGACGGCACCCTCACAGGCACCAGCGCGCCACACCGCGCGCGGCAGGGCGAGGCGGACGGGATCGCCGACCGCGGGTCCCATCTCCTCCAGCGCCAGACCCCGCGCCAGGCGGGCCCCGGCAGGGCCGAACAGATCGCGGCCGTGGAACACGGCCGAGTGCGGCTGTGCGTAGAGCTCCGGGTTCGCCAGCAGGTGAACGCGGGCCCGCGGGTCCGCCTCCAGCACGAGCGTGAACAGGCCGTTGTCGGGCCCGACGAAGAGCCAGCGCCCTGCACCCATCGCGATCGGCCGGCGCTGCGAGCCGACACCGGGGTCCACGACCGCGACGAACACCGTCCCGCCCGGGAAGTGGCGGTAGGCCGCGTCGAGCGCGAGCGCGCCCGCCGTGACGTCGTGCGGCGGCAGCTCGTGCAGGATGTCGACCAGCACCGCCTCCGGGCAGACGCTGAGGATGGCGCCCTTCATCGCGCCCACGTAGTGGTCCCGCAGCCCGAAGTCGGTCAGCAGGGCGACCAGCGGCGGCACGGCGCGATTGTAGCCGCTCGCCCGGGGCCCTCGAACTGTCGCATGATGGGACGGATGTCCACCCTCGCCGACCTGTACCGGCCCTCGCTCGCGCTGGCGACCGACCTCTACCAGCTCACCATGGCCCAGGCGTACCTGGCCTCCGGGAAGGCGGACACGGAGGCGGCGTTCCACCTGTTCTTCCGCAGCAACCCGTTCCAGGGCGGCTTCGCGGTGGCGTGTGGCCTCACGCGGGCGATCGAGTTCCTGGAGGGCTTCCGCTTCGCCGCCGAGGATCTCGACTACCTGGCCGGCCTGGTGGGCAACGACGAGCGCCCGCTGTTCGAGCCGGCCTTCCTGCGCCGGCTGGGCGAGCTGCGGCTCGCCTGCGACGTGGACGCCGTGCCCGAGGGCACGGTGGTCTTCCCCTACGAGCCTCTCGTGCGCGTGCGCGGGCCCATCCTGCACGCGCAGCTCGTGGAGACGGCCCTCCTGAACCTGGTCGGCTTCGAGTCGCTCGTCGCGACCAAGGCGGCCCGAGTCTGTCTGGCGGCCCGCGGCGACGCGGTGGTGGAGTTCGGGCTGCGGCGCGCGCAGGGACTCGACGGCGGCCTGAGCGCCTCGCGCGCGGCCTTCGTCGGCGGCTGCCAGGGCACGTCCAACCTGCTCGCGGGGCGGCTGCTGGGCCTGCCGGTGAAGGGCACGCACGCGCACAGCTGGGTGATGGCGTTCGACACCGAGCTCGAGTCCTTCGACGCCTACGCCCGGGCCCAGCCGAACAACTGCATCTTCCTGGTCGACACCTACGACACGCTGGACGGCGTGCGGCACGCGGCCGAGGTGGGCCTGCGGCTGCGCGAGCGCGGCCACGAGCTGATCGGCATCCGCCTGGACTCCGGGGACCTCGCCTACCTCAGCATCGAGGCGCGACGCATCCTCGACGAGGCCGGGCTCACTGCTGCGAAAATCGTGGCCAGCAACGACCTCGACGAGCACACGATCGCGAGCCTGAAGGAGCAGGGCGCGCGCATCGACGTCTGGGGGGTGGGCACCCGCCTGGTGACCGGCGGCGAGCAGGCGGCGCTCGGGGGCGTCTACAAGCTCGGCGCCGTACGTGAGCCCGGCGGGCCGTGGCGGCCGCGCGTCAAGCTCTCGGAGCAGGCGGCGAAGACCTCCAACCCGGGCGTGCAGCAGGTCCGCCGCTTCTCGGGGCCGCAGGGCTTCCTGGCCGACGTGATCTACGACGAAGCGACCGGCCTGCCGGCCGAGCCCGTGATCGTCGACCCGCTCGATCCCACGCGCCGCAAGCGGATCCCGGCTGGCACACCGGGCGAGGACCTGCTGGTGGCCGTGATGCGAGGCGGGCGGCCCTGCTACCGCTCGCCCGGGGTGCGGGAGGCCCGCGCGCGGCTGCGCGGGCAGCTCGAGCGGCTGCACTCCGGCGTCAAGCGCTTCGTCCACCCGCACCAGTACCCCGTCGGCCTCTCGCTCGAGCTGCACGAGCTGAAGACGCGTCTGATCCTGGAGGCGAGGGGCGTGCGGTGAGCGGCCCGCGGCGCGTCTATCTCGACCACAACGCGACGACACCCCTGGACCCGCGCGTGCTCGAGGCGATGCTGCCCTTCCTGCGCGAGGACTTCGGCAACCCCTCGAGCCTGCACTGGTTCGGCCAGCGCGCGCGGGCCGCTTGCGAGGAGGCGCGGGCGCGCGTCGCGGCCCTCGTCGGCGCCGAGCCGGCCGAGATCGTGTTCACGGCCAGCGGCAGCGAGGCCGACAACATGGCCTTGCGCGGCGTCGCCGCCAGGGCGAAGCCGGCGCGCCGCGCGATCGCCGTGAGCGCCGTCGAGCACCACGCCGTGCTCCACACCGCCAGGGCCCTGCGCGAGGAGGGCTGGCCGGTCCAGGTCCTGCGCGTGACGGAGCAAGGCTCGCTGGACCTCGACGCGCTCGCGGCGCAGGTCGACGAGACGACCGCGCTCGTCTCGGTGATGCTGGCGAACAACGAGACCGGTGTCCTGCAGCCGGTCCCGGAGGTGTCCCGCGTCGCACGCGCGGCGGGCGCGCTCGTGCACTGCGACGCCGTGCAGGCCGCGGGCAAACTCCCGATCGACGTGCGCGCGCTGGACGTGGACCTGCTGACGCTCTCGGCCCACAAGCTGTACGGCCCCAAGGGCATCGGCTGCCTGTGGCTGCGCCGTGGCACGCCCATGGCGCCCCTGGTGCGCGGGGGCGGCCAGGAGCGCAATCGCCGCGCCGGCACCGAGAACGTGGCCGGCATCGTCGGCTTCGGGGCGGCGGCTGCGCTGGCGAAGGAGTCGCTCGACGCCGAGGCCGCGCACGTCCGCCCCCTGCGCGACCGGCTGCAGGCGAGGCTGCTCGCCTGCGCCGGTGCGCAACGCAACGGCGGAGAGCCACGGCTGCCGAACACCATCAGCGTCTCGTTCGCGGGCGCCGAGGCCGAAGGCCTGCTGATGGCGCTCGACCTGGAGGGCATCGCGGTCTCGACCGGCGCGGCCTGCGCGGCCGGGGGCGTCGAGCCCTCGCACGTGCTGCGGGCGATGGGCTTCCCCGCCGAGCGCGTCCAGTCCTCGCTGCGCCTCTCGCTCGGCCGCTCGACGAGCGAGGCCGACGTCGACCGGGCTGCCGAGGTGATCGCCGCGGTCCTCGAGAGACAGCGCGGGCGGAAGGCTTCCTAGACCGCAGGGCCGGCCTAGACCGCAGGGCCGGCGAGCGCCGCCCCCGCGGCCTATCGGGGAACCTGCTCCTCCGCGTGGTAGGAAGAGCGGACCAGCGGGCCGGACTCGACGTGGGCGAAACCGAGCCCCCGGGCGAAGGCGCGGAGCTCGTCGAACTCCACGGGCGCGTAATAGCGCCGCACGGGCAGGTGTTGCGGCGAGGGACGCAGGTACTGTCCGACCGTGAGGATGTCGGTGCCGGAGCAGCGGATGGCGCGGATCGTCTCGAGGACCTCGGCCCACTCCTCGCCCAGGCCGACCATGATGCCGCTCTTCGTCAGCAGCCCCTGCTCCCTCGAGCGCCTCAGCAGCTCGAGCGAGCGCGGGAAGCTCGCGCCCGAGCGAGCCTGCCGATACAGGCGCGGGACGGTCTCGACGTTGTGGTTGAGGATCTCCGGACGCGCGTCGAGCACGGCCTGTAGGGCCTCCCAGCGGCCCTTGAAGTCCGGGATCAGGACCTCGACGCTGCAGCCGGGCACCCGCGCGCGGATCTCGCGGATGGTGGCGGCGAAGATCGCTGCGCCGCCGTCGGGCTGGTCGTCGCGGTTTACGGAGGTGACGACCGCGTGGCGCAGTCGCATGCGGGCGACCGCGTCCGCCACGCGGCGCGGCTCGTCACCGTCGGGCGGCCGGCCCGGCAGGCCGGTCCTGACCGCGCAGAAGCCGCAGGCGCGCGTGCAGACGTCGCCGAGGATCATGAACGTGGCGGTGCCCCGGTTCCAGCAGTCTCCGAGGTTCGGACAATGCGCCTCCTCGCAGACCGTGTGCAGGTCGAGGCCGCGCAGCAGCCCCGTCAGGCGCTCGTAGGCCGGGCCCTGCGGCGCACGAGCCCGGATCCACTCGGGCCTGGGAAGGGGTACGGGGGCGCTCACTCCTCCTCTTCCTCCTCCTCGTCGTCCTCGTCCTCGTCGTCCTCGTAGTCCTCGTCGTCGTCCTCGAACTCGTCTTCTTCTTCCTCCTCCTCCTCCTCGTCCTCCTCCTCGTCCTCTTCGTCGTCGTCGTCCTCGTCCTCGTCGTCCCAGTCCTCGTCCTCGTCCTCGTCGTCGTCCTCGTCCTCGTCTTCGAAGTCGTCGCCGTCCTCGTCGGACAGCTCCTCGTCGCCTTCGGGCTCGTCGTCCTCGATGTCCTCGTCGTCGCCGAAACGGAGGATCTCGTTCCGCTTCACGTCGCCTCCTCGATTCAAGGACCTGCTCCTCCGGGATCCGCCGACCGTCTCGTCGGCCCGCCGATTCTATCGCGCTGCCCCGCCCGGCTGATTCGTATTATCCTCTCCCCCGTCCGTGCCGGTGCAGCGGCCCGCTGGGGCCGAGGGAGACTCGCGATGATCGTCGTCTGCCCAGCCTGCCAGTCGCGATACCGATTCGACGAGGCGAAGCTCGGCGGCCGCCCCAAGGTGAGCGTGCGCTGCTCGAAGTGCGGGGGCACGATCGACATCGAGAACCCGCTGCTCGGTTCGGCGACGCTGCCGGCCAGCGAGCCCGTCAGCGTGCCGGAGGAGCCCGCGCCGGCGGAGCCGGCGCGCGACGTGATGCAGACGCGCGAGACGCCCGTCCGGCAGCCCGAGGCCGGCTCCGCGACGCTCGCCGGCGTCGACGCCCAGCGGGCCGGCCTGCTGCACCTGCCCAAGGACAAGCGCTTCTCCCTGGCGGTGATCCAGGGTGCCGCCACCGGGCAGATCTTCCCGGTGCAGAAGACCCGCACCATCATCGGCCGCTCCGGCGCCGACATCAACCTCGACGACCCGGAGGCCTCCCGCCAGCACGCCGCGCTCGAGATCGTCGGCGAGATCGCGGTGCTGCGAGATCTGGGCTCGACGAACGGCACCTGGATCGACCTCGACCGGGTCGACCAGCAGCAGCTCTCGAACCAGCAGGAGTTCCGGATCGGGAGCCACGTGTTGATGTTCATCGTCACAGACGTGGAGTAGCCGCTGGGCGACCTCGACCCCGAGGTCCTGCGCGAGCAGGGCCGGCTGTTCCTGGACTGGATCGCGCGCTACCTCGGTGAGCCCGAGCGCTACCCGGTCCTCTCGCGGCAGCGGCCGGGAGAGCTGCGGGCGGCGCTGCCGCAGGCGCCGCCCGTCGAGGCCGAGCCGCTCGACGCGATCCTCGCCGACGTCGAGAGCCGGATCGTCCCCGGCCTGACCCACTGGAACCACCCGGGGTTCTTCGGCTACTTCGCCATCTCATCGTCGGTCCCCGGGATCCTGGCCGAGACACTGTCCGCTGCCTTCAACGTCAACGCCATGCTGTGGCGCGCCTCCCCCGCCGCCACCGAGCTCGAGATCGTGGTGCTCGACTGGCTGCGGCAGCTGCTGGGCCTGCCCGAGGGGCTGTTCGGCGTGGTGCAGGACACCGCCTCGGCCTCGACGCTGGTCGCGCTGGCGGCGGCACGCGAGGCCGTGCCGGGCCTCGAGGCGCGCAGGCGCGGCCTCGTGGGCCAGGCGCGGCTGCGCCTGTACGCCTCGGACCAGGCGCACTCGTCGGTCGAGAAGGCCGCGATCGTGCTGGGCGTGGGCCAGGACGGCTTCCGGGCGATCCCGGTCGACGACGACTACCGCATGGACGTGCGCGCGCTCGAGCGCGCGATCGCCGAGGATCGCGAGGCGGGCTTCACGCCGTTCGCCGTGACGGCCACCACCGGCACGACCTCGACCACCAGCTTCGACCCCGTGCCCGCGATCGCCGACGTCTGCGCGCGCGAGCGGCTGTGGCTGCACGTCGACGCCGCCTACGGCAGCATGGCCGGGGCGCTCCCAGAGCGCCGCCGGTTGCTCGAGGGCTGGGAGCGCGCCGACTCGATCGTGGTCAACCCGCACAAGTGGCTGTTCGTGCCGATCGACTTCTCCGCCCTCTACACGCGCCGGCCCGAGGTGATGCGGGCCGCCTTCAGCCTGGTACCGGACTACCTGCGCACGCCCGAGGACGGGATCGCCCCGAACCTGATGGACTACGGCGTGAGCCTCGGCCGCCGCTTCCGCGCGCTCAAGCTGTGGATGGTGATGCGGGCGTTCGGCGTCGAGGGCATAAGGCAGCGGCTGCGCGAGCCGCTGCGGCTGGCGCGGCTGTTCCGCGGCTGGGTCGAAGCGGACGAGGCGTTCGAGGTCGTGGCGCCGACGCCGATGTCGGTCGTCTGCTTCCGCGCGTGCTTCCCGGGCCGAGGCGACGCGGACGCCGATCGCCTGAACCAGGAAGTGGTCGAAGCGGTCAACGCGACCGGAGAGGCGTTCCTGTCGACCACGCGCCTGCGCGGCCGGCTGACGCTGCGTCTCGCGGTCGGCAACCTGCGCACGACCGAGCGGCACGTGTCGCGTGCCTGGCAGCTGCTGCGCCAGGCCGCCGCGGAGCGGCGGCCTCTCGCGACGGCCGTCTGATTCCCACGTCTCATCGCCAGTTTTGCGCACGTCCCACGCGGCCGCGAAAAACGCGACCCGAAGCAGGGTGGCGCGAGGCGCATTCGATCGAATTGAACGGCAAACGGCATGGCGTCGTGTTTGCACGCCCTGACGCAAGCGGTCGCGGAACGGCACCCGGTTGAGAGGTTCTCCGGCGCTGGCTGCCGCGACCCGTGAGGGCGTGCCGCGCCGGCGGGCCGCTCGCCTCCGGCTTGCACGCCCGGGCAGGAGGGGCACCTTGGTGCGACCCGGCGAGTCGCTGGTGATCGAGGCGAGCGAGACGAACGCCCTCTTCGACGCGCTGCGCCAGGGCGGCTACGGCCTGGTCGGCCCGACGCTGCGCGACGGCGCGATCGTCCTGGACGAGCTCGAGTCGATGGCGGACCTGCCAATCGGCTGGACCGACGAGCAGGACGGCGGCCGCTACCGCGTGAAGCGCCGTGACGACGGAGCGCTGTTCGGCTACGCCGTCGGACCGCACTCCTGGAAGCGCTGGCTGCACCCACCCTCGCTCGTGCGCTGGCGCGCGCGGCGCGAGAACGACGGCTTCGTCGCCGAGCCGGAAGCCTCGCCGCCGCCGCAGCAGGCCTTCGTCGGCGCGCGGCCCTGCGAGCTGGCGGCGATCCTGGTGCAGGACCGCGTGTTCCTGGGCGGTCCGTTCGTCGACCCCGCGTACCGCGGCCGGCGCGAGGCGGCCTTCGTGCTGGTCGTCAACTGCGCGGCCCCGTCCGGCACCTGCTTCTGCGTCTCGCTCGGCAGCGGCCCGCGGGCGTCAACCGGCTTCGACCTCGCCGCCACCGAGATCCTCGACCAGCAGCGGCACGTGCTGCTGCTCGAGGTCGGCAGCGAGCGCGGCGCCGCCGTGGCCGAGGAGGTTCCCCACCACCCCGCGCAGGCCGCCGACCTCGAGGCCGCGGCCGCGGTTTCCGCACGTGCGGCCGAGCGCATGGGCCGCTCGCTCGACACGGCAGGTCTGCAGGAGCTGCTCTACCGCCGCTACGAGGACCCGCGCTGGGACGAGGTGGCCAGGCGCTGCCTCGGCTGCGCGAACTGCACGATGGTCTGCCCGACCTGCTTCTGCGCCACGGTCGAGGACACCACCGATCTCACCGGCAGCGCGACCGAGCGCCGCCGGGTGTGGGACTCCTGCTTCTCGCAGGAGTTCTCGTACGTGCACGGCGGCAGCGTGCGCACCTCGGCGGGCGCCCGCTACCGCCAGTGGATCACGCACAAGCTGGCGACCTGGCACGAGCAGTTCGGCGTCTCCGGCTGCGTCGGCTGCGGCCGCTGCATCACCTGGTGCCCGGTGGGCATCGACATCACCGCGGAAGCCCGGGCCGTCCGCCAGGGCGAAACGCAAGGGAGCCGAGCGTGACGATCCAGACTTTCGAGAAGGTGCTCGCGGCGCACCCCTTCTTCGAGGGGATGGCCCAGGCGCACCTGGACACGGTGACGGGCTGCGTCGCCAACGTGGTCTTCCAGCCCGGCGAGTTCATCTTCCGCGAGGGACAGCCGGCCGACCACTTCTACCTGGTCCGCGAGGGGCGGGTGGCGGTGGAGATGTTCGTCCCCAACAAAGGCCCGGTGACGATCGAGACGATCGAGGGCGGCGAGATGCTGGGCTGGTCCTGGCTGTTCCCGCCGTTCAAGGCCCGCTTCGACGCGCGGGCCATGACGGCGGTCCGCGCGCTGTCGCTTGACGGCGGTTGCCTGCGTTCCAAGTGCGAGCACGACGCGGCCCTCGGCTACGACCTGCTGAAGCGCTTCACGCAGCTGGTGGTGTCGCGCCTGGAAGCCACGCGCATGCAGCTCTTGGACCTCTATGGCAACGCCGACTGACTCGGCGGCGGCCACCGTGCGCGCCTCCGACCCGATGCGGCCGGAGCCCTTCGAGGTTCGCCACGTGGCCCGCGACACGGGCGACACCTTCACCCTGACGCTCGCGCCGTTGGCCGAGCCGCGCCTGCGGCCGTTCGCCCCCGGCCAGTTCAACATGCTCTACGTGTTCGGCGTGGGCGAGGTGCCGATCTCGATCAGCGGCGACCCCGCGCGACCCGAGCAGCTGGTGCACACCATCCGAGCGGTCGGCGCGACCTCCCGGGCCCTGCAGAAGCTGCAGAAGGGCTCCTGGGTCGGCGTGCGCGGCCCGTTCGGCACCTCGTGGCCGGTGCACCAGGCGCAGGGGCAGGACGTGGTGCTGATCGCCGGCGGCATCGGCCTGGCGCCCATCCGCCCCGCGCTCTACCACGTGCTGCTGCACCGTGCGCTCTACGGCCGCGTGGTGCTGCTCTACGGCGCGCGCACGCCGCGCGACATGCTGTACGCAAAGGAGCTGCGTGAGTGGCGCGGGCGCTTCGACGTGAACGTCGAGGTGACTGTCGACCGCGCCACCATGGAGTGGCAGGGCGCGGTCGGCGTCGTCACGCGCATGGTGCAGCGCTCGCCCTTCGACCCGTCGAGCGCGATGGCCTTCATCTGCGGGCCCGAGGTCATGATCCGCTACGCGGCCCTGGGCCTGCAGCAGCGCGGCGTGCCCGACGCCAGCGTCTTCATCTCCATGGAGCGCAACATGAAGTGCGCGGTCGGCGTCTGCGGCCACTGCCAGTTCGGGCCGTTCTTCGTGTGCAAGGACGGGCCGGTCTTCCGCTACGACCGGATCGCGCGCTTCTTCGGCATGCGGGAGGTGTGAGATGGCGACCCGCCCGAAGCTCGCCGTGTTCAAGTTCGCCTCCTGCGACGGCTGCCAGCTGAGCCTGCTCGACTGCGAGGACGAGCTGCTCGCGATCGCGGGCGAGGTCGAGATCGCGAACTTCCTGGAGGCCTCGCGCGCGGTCAGCAAGGGGCCGTACGACCTGGCGCTGGTCGAGGGCTCGATCACCACCTCGCACGACGCCGAGCGCATCCAGCAGGTGCGCCGCTCCGCGCGCTTCCTGGTGACGATCGGGGCCTGCGCCACGGCCGGCGGCATCCAGGCCCTGCGCAACTTCAAGGACGTGCGCGAGTTCACCAGCGCCGTCTACGCCACGCCCGAGTACGTGAGCACGCTCGAGGCCTCGACCCCGATCTCCCAGCACGTGCGCGTCGACTTCGAGCTGCGCGGCTGCCCGATCAGCAAGGCGCAGCTGGTCGAGGTGCTCGGCGCCTTCCTCGGCGGCCGCCGCCCGAACGTTCCCACTTACTCGGTCTGCCTGGAGTGCAAGCGCCGGGGTACCGTGTGCGTGATGGCGGCGCACGGCACGCCCTGCCTCGGGCCCGTCACCCAGGCCGGCTGCGGCGCGATCTGCCCCGCCTACCAGCGCGGCTGCTACGGCTGCTTCGGCCCGGCGGAGGCGCCCAACACCGCCTCGCTCGGCTCGTGGTGGGAGAAGAACCTGGGCGCCAGCCGGCCCGAGCTGGTACGCGCCTTCCGGTCGTTCAACGCCTACGCCGCACCCTTCCGAATGGCGAGCGATGCCTATGAGCACGACCGTCCGTAGCGCCACCTCGCGCCCCAAGTCCATCGTCGTCGACGCGCTGGCGCGGGTGGAGGGCGAGGGCGGCCTCGCCGTCCAGCTGCGCGGCGGCCGGGTGGCGGACGTGAAGCTGCGCATCTACGAGCCCCCCCGCTTCTTCGAGGCCTTCCTGCGCGGCCGCAGCTTTCGCGAGGTGCCCGACATCACCGCGCGCATCTGCGGCATCTGCCCGGTCGCCTACCAGATGAGCTCGATCCACGCGCTGGAGGCGGCCTGCGGCGTCGCTGTCGACGGTCCTCTGCGCGAGCTGCGCCGCCTGCTCTACTGCGGCGAGTGGATCGAGAGCCACGCGCTGCACGTCTTCATGCTGCACGCGCCCGACTTCCTCGGCTACGAGAGCGCCATCCACATGGCGGCCGACCACGCGGAGCTGGTGAAGAAGGCGCTCGAGCTGAAGAAGATCGGCAACGAGCTGGTGACGCTCGTGGGCGGGCGCGAGATCCACCCCGTCAACGTGCGCCTCGGCGGCTTCTACCGCGCCCCCGGCCGCCGCGAGCTGAAGGCGCTCACGGACAAGCTGAAGCGCGCGCTCGACCTCTCGCTGGAGGCGGTGGCCTTCGCCGCCGGGCTCGAGTTCCCGGACTTCGAGCAGGACTACGAGTTCGTGTCGCTGCGCCACCCCGGCGAGTACCCGCTGAACGAGGGCCGGATCGTCTCGAGCCGCGGGCTGGACATAGAGATCTCCGCGTACGAGGACCACTTCATCGAGGAGCACGTGCCGCACGCGAACGCGCTGCACTCGGTGCACAAGGGCCACGGCGCCTACCACGTGGGCCCGCTCGCGCGCTACAGCCTGAACTTCGACCGCCTGCCGGCCCCGGCCCAGGAGGCCGCGCGCGGGGCGGGACTCGCTCCAGTCTGCCGCAACCCGTTCAAGAGCATCGTGGTGCGTACGGTCGAGCTGGTGTTCGCCTGCCACGAGGCGCTGCGGATCGTCGAGTCGTACGAGCCGCCGGAGCGCCCCTTCGTCGAGGTCGAGCCACGCGAGGCGACCGGCCACGGCGCGTCCGAGGCGCCGCGCGGACTGCTCTACCACCGCTACGCGATCGGGGCGGACGGCCTGGTGCGATCGGCGAAGATCGTCCCGCCCACGGCCCAGAACCAGAAGACGATCGAGAACGACCTGTGGCACCTCGTTCCGAAGCTGCTCGACCTGGGCAAGGAGGAAATGACGTGGCGCTGCGAGCAAGCGATCCGCAACTACGATCCCTGCATCTCCTGCGCCACGCACTTCCTGAGCCTGGACCTGCGCCGGGAGTGACGGCGCCGGCGCGGCGACGCGCGCTCGGGGGCCGCGCGTGACACCGGCCCGCCGTGTCGTGATCGGCGTGGGGAATCCCGACGCCGGCGACGACGGCGCAGGCAGGCTGGTCGCTCGCCTGCTGCGTGACCGAGACCGTCGCGCACCGGTTCCCGGCCTCGTCGTGCGCGAGTGCACCGGCGAGGCAACGGCGCTCATGGAGGCCTGGGCGGCCTTCGACGAGGTGGTGGTCGTCGACGCCTGCCACGGCGCAGGCGAGCCCGGCAGCGTCCACCAGTTCGACGCCGGCGACCTCGAGCGGCTCGCCTCGCTCCAGCCCCGCCAGCACGGCTCGACGCACGGCTTCGGCGTGTCGACGGCGATCGATCTCGCGCGGGCGCTCGGCACGCTTCCAGGCCGCCTCGTCGTCCACGCGATCGAGGGGCGTCGCTTCCGTACGGGCGACCCGCTGTCCGCGGAAGTGGAACGTGCGGCGCACGAGCTGGCGGCCCTGCTCGTGCAGGGCGGGCCGCCGTCGCAGGTCGAGCTGCCGGCCTGCGACGGTCCTCGACACCGCTTCAGCAGCTGACGAGGTGATCGTGGTCGACTGCCCCGATGCCGTGCTCGTGATCGCGTGGGGCAATCCCCTGCGCGAGGACGAAGGGGTGGCGTGGCAGGTGCTCGAGGGGCTGCGGACGCTGCGGCCGTGGCGGGGACTGCCCGCGCTGCACCTGCGTCACGCGCACCGGCTGAGCCCCGAGCTGGCCGAGCGCGTGAGCCGCGCCGCCGGGGTCGTGTTCGTCGACGCCTGCCGCGACGGCCGGCCGGGCGAGGTCCGCAGCGAGCCGGTCGGGCCCGCCGCGGGCTGGAACCCGCTCGCCCGTTCGCTGAGCCCGCAGGGCCTGCTGCTCTACGCCGAGGCGCTCTACGGCCGCGCGCCAGAGGCGGTCGTGGTGAGCGTCGCGGGCGAAAGGTTCGGCACGGGCGAGACGCTCTCTCCCGCCGTGCGCCGGGCGATTCCACGCGCGATCCGGGCGATCGTTCGCCAGGCGAGGGCGTGGGCGCCGGCCCTGGTGAAGGGAACGAGCCGGGCCTGAGCTCCACGGGCGACGAGCCCGCGCGTACCGCCAGAGTGCTGATTCAGCGCGGCCAGAGCCAGCCGAACGCGCCGGCCGTGAGCAGGGCGTACAGGAGTCCGTCCGCGACCTCCTTCAGCACGCCGCCGAGCGGCCGGCCCCACCAGATCGCGCCCGGCACGTGCGCGCCCGAGAAGGCCAGGAAGGCGACCGTGCCCACCACCCGGAAGACCTGGAGGTAGGGGGCGCCCGGCGGCAGCACGCGGCCGGCCAGGTAGGCGACGAAGACGCCGACCACGACGAGGTAGAAGATCCACAGGCCCATGGCGCGGCCCATGCTGAAGGGGCCGCTGGGCGCGATCGTCACGAAGCCAACCGGCCCCCTGGTCATCTTCTCGACGAAGGCCGGGTCCCTCGTCTCCGCCATCGAGTTGGCCCAGGGAAAGCGGTAGAGACCCGGCGCGAGGCCCTGCTTGCCGAGGACCTCGAGCGCCGCGGCCTCGTCCGGGAGTCGCCGCGCGTCGGACTTGTGGTGGGGGAGCACCATCCAGACGATGCTGCTCGCAACGAACACGAGAACGGTCGCGACGAGGATCGGCAGCCACAGCTCGTGGATCATGACCACAAGGCACCTCCACGCCCCGGGACGGCGCCGCCCCCGCGGGCCGGCCGACGTCGGGAGGCTCTGGCAGAAGCTGGAACGGTGCCGAGTCTACCAGCAGGTGAGCCTCCGGTAACCGGTCGGCGTCGGGAGACGAGGTCGCGCGCCGTCAAGGGCCGCTCCGGCAACGCCCCGTGCCGGCGGGTGTGCTGGGTTCGCCGCTGTGGCCACCGGCTCGAAGCTCCCCGGCGGCCAGGCGGAGCGCGACGGCTTCAACGTTCGCCAGATCAACAAGATGCAGACGCACACGGCGGGCTGGTCGAGAATCTCAGCAGTGCGTCGAATTTCTTAGCGATCGTCCCTAATCCTTTGATTGGTCACCACTTGTGACCGGTGAACCCTCGGAGTTGGCAGCCCGGTGTTGAGTTTCTCTCCGGTCTGAGGGAATCGCTGAGTTCTGCAACGATCGCCGTTTCGTCCTTCAAATCAACGGTTTAGATGCCCGAAGCCGACCGCGGGCCGGAACCGGTCACGGTCTTGCAGCAACGAGGACCAGGAGGTGGACATCCATGACCGTCTTGCTCGTCGTCGCATTCTTTGCCCTCTTCATCGCGGCCGACTACTTGGTGTCGCGCCAGCGTCTCGCGCGAGAGTCGCGCCAGCACGCCATCGCCCAGCAGCCGGGGCTCGAGCCCGTGTGGGTCGCCGGCTACCAGATGCCGGAGGGCCTCTTTTACCACCGCGGCCACACGTGGGCGCGGCCGATCGACGCCGACACCGTGCTCGTCGGCCTCGACGATTTCGCCCGCAGGCTCGTGGGCCTGCCCAGCAGCCTGCGCGTCCCTTCCCGCGGCGACTGGCTGCACCAGGGCGGCCGTGCGTTCGCCGTCAAGCTCGACGGCAAGGCCGCCGATCTCGTCTCCCCCGTCGAGGGCGAGGTGATCGAGGTCAACCGCGAGCTGCTCGACAAGCCCGCGATCGCGGCCGAGGACCCCTACGGGAAGGGCTGGGTGCTCAGGGTGAAGGCGCCGAACCTCGCCTCGAACCTGCGCAACCTGCTCTCCGGCCGGCTCGCGCGCAAGTGGATGGAGGACAGCCGCGAGGCCCTCGAGCTGCGGCTGATGGCGTTCTCCGGCTCCGTGCTGCAGGACGGCGGCGAGCCCGCCGCCGACCTGGGCCGCCACCTGCCCGCGGGCGACTGGGACCGCCTGGTCAACGAGTTCTTCCTGACGTAGGCCGGCCGACCAGGGACAACCAAGGAGATTCGGAACCATGGCTCTCGTGCCCAACCCGAAGTCGCGGGCCCTGCTGTTCGACGTCACGAAGTGCATCGGCTGCCGCTCGTGCGCCAAGGCCTGCAAGGAGACACACGGCTTCCCCGGCACCGGCGAGGAGACGGAGATGGACGCCGTCACCTACACCGTGCTGCTCGACAAGGGGAACGACCGCTACCTGCGCCAGATGTGCATGCACTGCGCGGACCCGAGCTGCGCCAGCGCCTGCCCCGTCGGCGCGTTCACCAAGACCGAGCTGGGACCCGTCGTCTACGACGCGTCGAAGTGCCTCGGCTGCCGCTACTGCATGATCGCCTGCCCGTTCGGCGTGCCGCGCTACGAGTGGTCGAAGCCGGTGCCGCGCGTGCGCAAGTGCGACGGCTGCATCGAGCGGCAGAAGGAAGGGAAGATCAACGCCTGCGCCGAGGCCTGCCCGGCCGAGGCGACCGTCGCCGGCACCCGCGAGGAGCTGCTGGCCCTGGCGAAGAAGCGGATCGCCGAGAGCCCCGGCGCCTACCACCCCGAGGTCTACGGCGAGCACGAGGTCGGCGGCACGAACGTCTTCCTGCTCTCGCCCGTCCCGTTCGAGCAGCTGGGGATGAGGATCGGCCTCGGCCAGGAGCCGCTGCCCAACCTCACCTGGGCGGCACTGTCGAAGATCCCCAAGGTCGTCGGCATGGGCTGCGTCGGCCTCAGCGCCATCTACTGGATCACCCACCGGCGGCAGGAAGTGGCGGCCGCCGAGCGCCGCGAGAAGGAGAGCCGCTGATGCGCCGCGACGAACGCTTCCGCCCCGGGTTCTGGACGTACCTCTTCTTCGTGATCATGGCGGCCGGCGCCGTCGTCACGGTGCTGCGCTACTGGAAGGGGCTCGGCGCGGTCACCCACCTCTCCGACCGCTTCCCGTGGGGCCTGTGGGTCGGCTTCGACGTGCTGTGCGGCGTCGCGCTGGCCGCCGGCGGCTTCACGATCACGACCGCCGTCTACGTCTTCAACCTGAAACGCTTCCAGCCGATCGTGCGGCCGACCGTGCTCACGGCGTTCCTCGGCTACATCCTCGTGGCCGTGGGCCTCATGTACGACCTGGGCCGGCCCTGGAACATCTGGCACCCGCTGGTGATGTGGAACCCGCGCTCGCCGATGTTCGAGGTGTCCTGGTGCGTGATGCTGTACCTCACGGTGCTCGCGCTCGAGTTCTCGGGCGATGGTCTTCGAGCGGCTCGGCTGGACGCGGGCGCTCTCGCTCCAGCACGCGGCGACCGTGCCGCTGGTGATCGCGGGCGCGATCATCTCGACCCTGCACCAGTCCTCGCTCGGCAGCTTCTACCTGATCATGCCCGCCAAGCTGCACGCAATCTGGTACACGCCGCTCCTGCCGTGGATGTTCTACCTGTCGGCGATCGCCGGCGGCCTGGCGATGATCATCGTCGAGTCGCGCCTGTCGTCGCGCGCGCTGGGGCGCGGGCTCGAGCTGCCGCTGCTGGCCTCGATCGGCCGCGCGCTGTTCGTCGCGCTCGGCGTCTACGGCGCGGCGCGCATCGCCGACCTGCTCCACCGCGGCATGCTCGCGCAGGCGTTCTCGGGCGGGCGCGAGGCCTTCTTCTTCCAGGTCGAGCTTGCGGTCGGCGTTATCCTTCCCATGGCGCTGCTGGCCTGGCCGGCCGTGCGGCGCAACTCCGGGCGGCTCTACGGCGCCGCCCTCCTGGTGGTGGCCGGACTCATCATGAACCGCTTGAACGTGAGCATCACCGGCCTCGAGGGGGTCCAGGGCGGCCGCTACGCGCCCTCGGTGGCCGAGGGCATCATCACGCTGATGCTGGTGGCCGTCGGCGTGGCGGCGTTCGGCCTGGCCGTCCGCTTCCTGCCCGTGATGGCGCGCGTCGAGGAGCCGGAGCTGTCGTCGGCGACGCTGCCCGAGCGCGCGGCCGCGGTCATGGCGCCGGCTCAAGCGAGGACGTGACGGCCGCGCTGCAGTCGGCTTCCGCCCTGGCGAGGCGCCTCCGCCCCTGGAGGCGCCTCGCGGTGCGCATGGGCCTGGGGCTGTGCCTCGGCGCGGCGGCGATCCTGTACGCCGCCGACCAGCTCAGCCTCGACCGCCAGCGCGCCCAGCTCGAGGGGCTGGTGGCGCTCTCGGCCGACCGCACCGCGGGCATCATCCACCGCGCCGTGCACGACGGAATGCTGAGAAACGACGCCGACGGCGTGCGCCGGATCATCGAGAACATCGCCGCCCAGGAGGGCGTCGACAGCGTCCACATCTACAACAAGGAGGGCCGGGTCCGGGTGTCGTCGCGCCACGGGCGAGGAAGGCGCGCTGGTGGACAAGCACTCCGACGAGTGCATCGCCTGCCACGCCGGGCCCCAGCCCAAGGCCGGGCTCGAGCGGGCCGACCGCATCCGCATGCTGCGGGCGGCGGACGGCGGCCGCGTCCTCGGCATCATCAACCCGATCTACAACGAGGCGGCCTGCAGCGCGTGCCACGTGCACCCGGCCTCGCAGCGGGTGCTCGGCATCCTCGACGTACGGCTGTCGCTGGCACAGGCCGACGCCGCGCTGCGCACCTCCGAGCGCCAGATGAAGTACGGCCTGTTCGCGACCGGGCTGGCGGTCCTGCTGCTGAGCTTCCTGCTGCTGTGGGGGCTCGTGCTGCGCCCGGTCAGGCGGCTGCGCCGGGCGATGGAGCGCGCCGGCGCCGGCGACCTCGGCGCGCGCGTCCCCGTGCGCTCGAGCGACGAGATGGGCGAGCTGGCGCGCTCGTGGAACGCGATGACCGGCGAGCTGCAGCGCGCGCGCGAGGACCTGGAGGGCCTCAACCGCACGCTCGAAGAGCGCGTCCAGGAGAAGACGGCGCAGCTCGAGCAGACCCACCACCAGATGGTGGTCGTGGAGAAGATGGCCTCGCTCGGCAAGCTGGCCGCCGTGGTCGCGCACGAGATCAACAACCCGCTGGCCGGCATCCGCACCTACGCCCGCCTGCTGCGGCGGCAGCTCGTGGGCCAGGACGCGACGCCACCCTCGGCCGAGCAGCTGAAGGAGACCGACCGCGTGCTGGAGATGGTCGACGGCGAGGCCGGCCGCTGCGGCGACATCGTGCGCAACCTGCTCGCGTTCAGCCGGCAGACGGCCGCCCGCTTCTCTGAGGAGGACCTGACGGCCGTGATCGAGCGCTGCCGCCTGCTGCTCAACCACCAGGCCGAGATGCTGGGCGTGACGCTCCTGGCGCAGGTCGACCCCGGGCTGCCGCGCGTGGTGTGCGACGCCGCGCAGGTGCAGCAGATGATCCTGGCTCTCGCGATGAACGCGCTCGAGGCGACACCGGCGGAGGGCCGGGTCTCGATCGAGGCGCGGCGCGACGGCGACGGCGTGCGGCTGGTGGTGGCCGACACGGGCGGCGGCATCCCGAAGCAGCACCTGGACCGCATCTTCGAGCCCTTCTTCACGACCAAGGAGGCCGGCAAGGGAGTCGGGCTGGGCCTGGCGGTCGTGTACGGCATCGCGAACAACCACCACGGCACCATCGCGGTGGACTCCGAGCCCGGACGGGGCACCACCTTCACGGTACGCCTGCCGGCGCGCCAGCCCGAGGCGGCCGCCGCGGGTGCGCCCTCCGGCGCCGCCGACGCGCCGTCCGCGGGAGAGCACAGATGAGCGCCAGCACCGACGCCGCACCCGGCACCCTGCGGATCCTGATCGTGGACGACGAGACGATCGTGCGCGATTCGCTCGCGGCCTGGTTCCGCCAGGACGGGCACCAGGTGAGCGCGGCAGAGAGCGGCAGGGAGGCGCTGCGGCTGGTGAGCTCGTCCCGCTTCGACATCGCGTTCCTCGACATCAAGATGCCGGGCATGGACGGGCTCGAGCTGCAGACGCGGCTGGCCCAGGCCGACCCCGAGCTGACGATCGTGCTGATGACGGCCTACGCCTCGGTCGAGACGGCGGTCGCGGCCATGAAGAACGGGGCCTACGACTACATCGTGAAGCCGTTCGACCCCGACGACCTCTCGCTGCTCGTCAAGCGCGCGGCCGAGCACCGCTCGCTGCGTGCGGAGAACCTGCGCCTGAAGAAGAGCCTCGAGAGCGCGTCCGCCCCGCCGCCGCTGCTCGGCAGCTCCGCGCCGATGCGCCAGGTGATCGAGCTGGTCGGCACCGTGGCGGCCTCCGACGCGACCGTGCTGATCACGGGCGAGTCGGGCACGGGCAAGGAGGTCGTGGCGCGGGCGATCCACGCGGCGTCGCCCCGCCGCTACAACCCGATGGTGGTCGTGAACTGCGGCGCGCTGCCCGAGGGCATCCTGGAGAGCGAGCTGTTCGGCCACGAGGCCGGCGCCTTCACGGGCGCCCGGGCGCGGCACCGGGGCAAGTTCGAGTCGGCCGAGGGCGGCACGGTGTTCCTGGACGAGATCGGCGAGGTGAGCCCCAAGGTGCAGGTCGAGCTGCTGCGCGTGCTCGAGGAGAAGAAGGTCACGCGGCTGGGCGGCAGCGCGCCGGTCGCGGTGGACTTCCGCACGATCACGGCCACGAACCGCGACCTGCAGGCCGCCGTCAAGGCGGGGGCCTTCCGCGAGGACCTCTACTGGCGGCTCAACGTCGTGCACATCCACATCCCGCCGCTGCGCGAGCGGCCCGAGGACGTGCCGCTGCTGGCGGAGCACTTCCTGGCGAAGTTCGCGCAGTCGATGAGCCGCCGCCCGATGCGCTTCTCCGCCGACGCGCTCGACGCGCTGTCTTCTTACCCCTGGCCCGGCAACGTGCGCGAGCTGCAGAACGCCGTCGAGCGGGCCGTGGTGGTCGGGCACGGGGACGTGGTGCAGGGGGGGGACCTGCCGCTGCGCGTGACCCAGGCGCCGTCCGCGGGCGGTCCCGGGCCCGGCTCGCTGGCCGAGGCCGAGCGCGCCCACGTCCAGTCGGTGCTCGACGCGTCGGGCTGGAACATCACGCGAGCCGCGCGGGTGCTGGACGTCGACCGGGTCACGCTCTACAACAAGATCCGGAAGTACGACCTGCGCAAGCCCGACGAGGGGACCTGAGGGCGCCCGGGTGGCTGGCGAGGCCGCGCTCCTGGCCGAGGCGGTCGACCTGCAGCCGGTCGGGGCGCTGGCCCCGGAAACGCTCGCAGCCCTGGCCGCGCGCCTGAGCCGTCACGTGCGGCTGCCCGTGCACCTGCTCGCGCCCGCCCGGATCCCGCTGCGCAGCGTCAGCGGCCGCGAGCAGCTCGACGCGGGGGCGCTGCTCGAGGCGCTCGAAGCGACGGCGGCCGCCGGGCGGTTGCTGGTCGGCGTGACCGGCGACGACATCGCGGTCCCGGTCTTCACCTTCGTGTTCGGCCTCGCCCGCCAGGGAGGCGCCGCCTGCGTCGTCTCGCTGGCGCGCACCGACCCGGCCTTCTACGGGCTGCCTGCCGACGTCGAGCTGGGGCACGGACGCGCGGTAGCGGAGGTCCTCCACGAGCTGGGGCACCTTGCGGGGCTCGACCACTGCACTGATGGGCGCTGCCTGATGGGCTTCGCCGGCACCATCGAGAAGGTCGACGCCCGCGGCTCGCGCTTCTGCGCGGCGTGCGCCGCGGGCCTGCCGCCCTGGCTCGCAGGCCAGCCTCCGGACAGCGAAGCCGTCTGAGGCGCCACGGCGCAGGCCGTCACTCCCCGCGGCCTGCCACGCACGGCCTCAGCCCTGCGGCGGGGGCTCGGTGCCCTTGAACAGCGCGTCGAGGCGGCTCTGGAGCGCCGACGCCCGCGCGTCGCAGCGTTCCAGCTGCTCGACGAAGGCTCGCGCCAGCTCGTCCTTGCCGCGGCCGACGATGCCCGTGACGACGGCCAGGCGCCTGACGACGGCTGCGGTGTCGCCTCCGGCGGCGGCCACGACCGACCACACCTGCTCCTCCAGCGAGGAGAGCGCCTGCTGGACCTCGCGCAGGCGGAAGCCCTCGGCCAGCCGCTGCTCGACGATGGCACGCACGTGGGCCACGAAGGGCTCGGGCCCGCCGCGGCGCAGCGAGTCGACGAGCGCGGCCACCAGCCGGTCGCAGCGCCCGCGCAGCTCGGCGGCGGGCGTCTCGCGGTAGTGGGGCGCGTCGTGGGCGAGCAGGGCCGAGGCGAGACCGGAGCCGAGCGCGTCGGCGCGGGAGGCGACGAGATCCAGGAGCGCGGCGTCCATGGGGCCCTCCAGGAGGCCATTCTAGCGCGCGGCTATACTGGTGCGATGCCACGGGTCGTGATGGCGATGTCGGGAGGGGTCGACTCCTCGGTCGCCGCCGCGCTGCTGCGCGAGCAGGGGCTCGACGTGATCGGCGTCTCGATGCAGCTGCACGACCAGACCGAGGGCCAGCCCGCGTTCGGCCGCTGCTGCGCGCTCGAGGACTTCCACGACGCCAAGCGGGTGGCCGCGCGCCTCGGCATCCCCCACTACGTCGTGAACCTCGAGCGCTCGTTCCACGACGGCGTCGTCTCGCCTTTCGTCAGGGACTACCTCGGCGGCCGCACGCCGCTGCCCTGTGCGCGCTGCAACAGCGAGATCAAGTTCGCGAGCCTGGTCGAGCGCACGGCCGCGCTCGGCGCCGCGCACGTGGCCACGGGGCACTACGCGCGCAAGGAGCAGGACGAGGCCAGCGGGCGCTGGCGGCTGCTGAAGGGCCGCGACCCGGGCAAGGACCAGTCGTACTTCCTGTTCGGGCTCACGCAGCAGCAGCTCGCCCTGGCGCTGTTCCCGGTCGGCGGGCTCGCCAAGGCGGACGTGCGGCGGCTCGCGCGCGAGCGCGGCCTGCCCGTCGCCGAGAAGGCCGAGAGTCAGGAGATCTGCTTCGTGCCGGACGGCGACTACGCGTCCTTCGTCGAGCGGCAGTCGGGAGCGGCCGGGCGTCCCGGGCCGATCCTCGACCGGCAGGGCCAGGAGCTCGGCCGCCACGGCGGCGTGCACCGCTTCACGGTCGGCCAGCGGCGCGGGCTGCGCCTCGCGGCGCGGCGGCCGCTGTACGTGCTGGCCGTGCGGCCGGAGTCGGGCGCCGTCGTGGTGGGCGAAGAGCAGGAGCTGCTGCGCGACCGTCTCTTCGTGCGCGAGGTGAACTGGCTCTCGGTCCCGGAGCCGGAGGCCGAGATCCGCGGGGCCGTCCGCATCCGCTACCGCCACGCGGAGGCGGTCGCCTCGATCCGGCCGCTGCCCGCGGCACGGGCCGAGGTGCGCTTCGACACAGCTCAGCGAGCGGTCGCGCCCGGCCAGGCGGCGGTGTTCTACGACGGCGAGCTGTGCCTGGGCGGGGGCTGGATCGAGGGCTGAGGCGTCAGGCGCGCGCGGCGAGGCTGAACAGGGCGAGCCGCGCGGCCTGCTGCTGGGCCGCCTTCTTCGAGTAGTCCTCGCCCACCGTCACGGTGCCGTCGTCCAGCACACACTCGACGCGGAACAGGCGGCGGTGGCTGGGGCCCTCCTCCGCCACCACGGTGTAGCGCGGCAGCGGCCGGCCCTCCGCCTGCAGGCGTTCCTGCAGCGCGCTCTTCGGGTCCTCCAGCGGCTCGCCGCTGTCCTCGAGGTCCTGGGCGAACTCATCGCGCACGAAGCGCTGGGCCGTCTCGAAGCCGCCGTCGAGGTAGAGCGCGGCGACCAGCGCCTCGCAGGCGTTCGCCCACAGGGCCGTCTTCTCGCGGCCGCCCGTCTTCTCCTCGCCGCGCCCCAGCGCGAGCAGCTCGGGCAGCCCGAGCCGCGCCGCGTGGCGCGCGAGGTTGGCGGTCGACACGACCTGCGCGCGGCGGCGGCTCTTCGCGCCTTCTGGTCCGTCGGGGTCGCGCCGGTGCAGCAGGTCGGTGACGACCATGCCGAGCACGGCGTCGCCCAGGAACTCGAGCGGCTCGTTGTCGGCCACGTCCGGGTCGAGGCTCTCGTTGGCCAGGCTGGCGTGGGTCAGGGCGCGATCGAGCAGCGACAGCTCGGCGAAGCTGTGGCCGACACGCCGCTCGAGGGCCCGCAGGCCCTGCTCGCGTTCCGGGTTCACGCCGCCTGCTCCTCCTCGACCACCTTCAGGACCACGAGCGTCAGGTCGTCGTGCTGCGCCGCGTCGCCGACGAAGCCGCGCACCTCCTCGAGGATGAGCTCCTTGAGCTCCTCGCTGCCGGGGTCCCCGCCCCGCTCGAGGATGCGTCGCAGCCGGCCCTCGCCGAACAGCTCGGCCCCGGGGCTCATGGCCTCGGACAGACCGTCGGTGAAGAACAGGAAGAAGTCGCCGGGCTCGAGGCGCACCTCCGCCTCCTCCAGGATCCGGTCGAAGCGCGCGCCGGCGTCGAGGCCGAGCCCGAGGCCGGCCGGCGCCAGCACTCGCGTGCGGCCGCTGCGCGCCTCGAACTGGATCATCGGGCTGTGGCCCGCCCGCGCGTAGCGCATGCAGCGCGCCGCGCTGTCGACCACGGCGTAGGTCATGGTGACGAACGAGCGCGAGTCCATGTTGGCCGACAGGATGCGGTTCGCCTCGCAAAGCAGGCGGGCGGGCGAGTCGTAGATGCGCGACAGCGAGAGCACCAGGCCCTTCAGCTCCGCCATGTACAGCGCGGCCGAGGTGCCCTTGCCGGACACGTCGGCCACCAGCACGCCCATCCGCGTCTCGCCGAGCGGCAGCAGGTCGTAATAGTCGCCGCCGACCTCGGCGGCCGGCAGGCAGAGCGCGGCCACCCGGATGCCTCGCACCTTCACCAGGCCCTGGCCGGGCAGCAGGCTCATCTGGATCTCGCGCGCGATCCGCAGCTCCTCCTCGAGCCGCTCCTTCTCGGCCTGCTCGGCCATCAGCTGCTTCAGGCCGCGGGACATGTGGTTGAACGACTCGGCCAGCTCGCCGAGCTGGTCGCGCGAGCGGACGCGGATCGTGTAGTCGAAGTCGCCCTGGCGCAGCCGGTTCGTCCCCAGCGACAGCGCGTGCACGCCGTAGGTGATCGAGCGCGCGAGCAGCAGCCCGAGCAGCAAGGCAATCCCGTACATCACCAGGAACACGAGGCCGAGGATGCCGAGCACCAGCAGCATGGCATCCGACATCGAGCGCCAGGAGCCGAGCATCTCGGGCGCCAGGCGGCGCAGGTAGTCGACCGCGGCCAGCCGGAACACGATCGGCTGGAAGTCGTCGGCGCCGGCCTGCCCGGTCTGCCAGTCGTAGCGCGGGAGCAGGGCCACGAAGGCGAGCCGGTTGGGCGACGAGATCCGCACCCGCTGGCCGCCGTCCTGGTACTCGACCACGTCGCGCTGGGCTTGCAGGCGCCCGTGCGGCAGGGCGCTCTCGACCGTCAGCTCCTCGGGCTGCAGCACGTGGACGCCCACGCGCCGCTCGAGGTCGGCGAACAGGCGCTCGTCGACCGGCAGGTCCAGCAGCAGCGTGGCGTCGCCGCGGACGGAGACGATCCGCAGCACTGCCGGGCGCAGTCCGCGGCCCGCCGGGCCGGCGGCCGGCACGAGCCCCGCGAACTGGGCGCCCTTCCACCACGCCGGCAGCTCGCGGGGGGCGCCGCCCTCGGCGGCCGCGAGCTGGCCCCGGCGCAGCAGCGTCCAGGCCGTCCGGGGCTGCAGCGCGAGCACGGGCGCGAGCCGCTCCCGCAGCGAGGCCGCCGCGGCCGGGCCGGCCGCCGGCAGGTCGACCAGCGCCGAGGCCGCGGTCGCGCGCGCCAGGTCCTCGGTCCGCTCGACCTGTGCGCGCACCAGGCGCGAGGCCGAGAGCATCAGCACGAAGGTCGCGGCGGTCGTGAAGAAGATGCCGAGCAGCACGACCGGCACCAGCGCGATGAACAGGTAGGACAGGATCAGCTTGGTGCGGATTCGCCACAGGAAGCGGTCGAAGAGCCAGCGCACGCCCCGCCAGACGAGCCACAGCAGCGCCAGAGAGAGCACGACGCGCGCGGAGATCCCGATCGCGCCCGGCAGCGCCAGGCCGGCCGCCGCCAGCAGCTCGTCGAGGAGCCAGAGCAGCAGCGCGGCCGAGACGACGCACCGGCGCCAGCTGCCCGTGAAGAGGGCCCGCAGGCGCGCGAGCCGGCGCGCCCGTGGTGCGGACCCGTCGCCGAGCCTCGGCTGCATCGCGCCAATCTAGCACCGGACAGCGCGTCGTTGACAGCAGGTGCGCGCGCGGGCTACGTTGCCTCGGATGCGTTCGCGACTTCCGCTCGTGCTCTTCGCGGTCGGGCTCGCTGCCCCCGGCGTGGGCGGCGCGGCCGAGACACCGCCGGCGGCCGCGCTGCCGGGCAGCCTGCCCCCGGCCCCCGCCATCGAAGCCGTCGGCATCGTGCGCTCGCCCGTCGCGGGCCGCTCGCTGGCAATGCTGCGCTCCGAGGGACGGACGCGCGTGCTGGCCGTGGGCGAGACGGCGTTCGGCGCGCGCCTGCTGGCGATCGGCACGGAGACGGTCACGCTCGAGCTCGGCGGCCGAACGCTCGAGGTCCGGCTCGCGCGCGTGCCCAGCACGCTTCCTGTCCCGCCGCCCCGCGCTGCCCCGGCCGCGACGGCCAGCCAGCCCCCCGAGGACCCGGCGACGCCCGCGCGGGAGATGGACCGCCGCCAGGTCCAGGTGAGGCTCGGCGAGGAGATGCCGCGCATCCTGGCGGACACGGCGATCGCGCCGGTGATGGAGGAGGGGCGGGTGGTCGGCGTCCAGCTGACGCGCGTCCCCGAGGGCAGCCTGCTCACCGACGCCGGCCTGCGCGCGGGCGACGTCCTCACGCGCATCAACGGCACGCAGGTCGACGGTCTGGCCACCCTGATCGGCCTGTGGCCCCGGCTCCAGAACGCGAGCGAGCTGCAGGCGGTCGTGCTGCGCGGCGGGCAGCCGTTCTCGCTGCACGTCACCCTGCGATAGCGCTAGCATTCACCTCCGCCCGGAGGTGCTCCTCTCATTGTCGCGGCGCCGCACGATCCTCGCCGCCTGCACGGCCCTCGCCAGCTCGCTCGCGCTCGGCGCGTTCGTCCTGCTGCGGCGCGAGGTGCGGCGCGAGCTGGGCGCGACCAGCCCGGCAGCGCGGCCCCTGCAGCTCGTGGCGCTGGCGCGGCCGCAGCGGCCGGAGAAGACCTGGGCCGGGCCGGAGGTCGAGGCGGTGGCGTTCCCGGCGGGCGAGCTGCTGACCGCGGGCGCCGGCGGCGTCTGGCACGCGCGGCGCGGCGACCTCACGCCGGGCCTGCCCTCCCGGCGCGCGACGGCCCTCGCGCTGTGGGCCGGCGACCCCGTCGTGGCGCTCGAGGCCGGCGGTATCGCAGTCGAGCATGGCGCGGCCTGGCACGAGCTGCGGTCGGGCTGGGGCACGCTGCACGCGCGCGCGCTCCTGGAGGCGCCAGGAGGCGAGCTGCTCGTCGGTGCGCGCGAGGGACTGTTCCGCGCGGCGGTCGGCGCCTCCGCCCTCGAGCGACTGGATGCACACCCGGTGCGCACGCTGGCGCTCGGACCGGGGTTCGTCCTGGCCGGCGGCGAGCAGGGCCTCTTCCGCGTGCAGCCCGGTCGCGCAACCCCCGTCGAGACGCCGGACCCCTGGATCGAGTCCGTGGCCGTGACGGGGAAGACGGTGGTCGCGGTCACGGCGAAAGGCCTCGCGCGCGGCCCTCGCGACGGTCCGCTGCGGCCGCTGCGGGGCGGCGAGGACGTCGCGCAGGCCGTCTGGCACGACGGGAAGCTGTGGGCGGTCTCCGATCCGGCGACCGACGCCGTGCGCGTTCTCGGCGCCGACGGCACGACTCGCGACGAGCTCCTGCCCTCGGCCGCCCGCCGCGTGATGACGGCTTCGGGCGTGCTGTTCGCCGACACGGCCGCGGGCCTGCTCCGCCGCGACCCGGACGGCTGGCGGCTCGTCGTGCCTCGGCGCGGCACGCTCCCGCCCGGCTCCGCGCACGTCACGGCCCTGGCGCGCTTCCGTGGCCGCCTGTTCGCCGGCCTGTTCGACGGCGGGCTGGCCGTGGCGGACGGCCGAGGCAGCGAGCTCGAGTGGACCTCGCTCCCGGGTGCTTCGGCCTGGGGAGTCAACGCGCTGCTGGTCGCCGGCGGCGAGCTCTGGGTCGCCAGCCTGCGCGGGGCGGCCCGCTTCGACGGGCAGAGGCTGCGGGCGGTCGTGGGACCCGGGGCCGCGTTCTCGCTCGCGGCGACTCGGGACGGGGTCGCGGTCGGCTATGGGCAGGGCGTGCTGCTCCCGGGCTCGACCCTGCTCTCCGCCTTTCACGGGCTCCCGGGCAACCAGGCACTCGCGCTCCTCGAGCAGGACGCGCTCTACGTCGGCACGCCCTCGGGCCTCGGCGCAGTGCGCGGCCGGCACGTGCTGTGGCGCGTCACCGCCGGAGAGGGTAAGCTCCCGCACCCGTGGGTGACGGCGCTCCTGGCGGAGGAGGACGGGCTTCTCGTGGGCACGTGGGGCGGCGGCCTCGTCCGGCGATATGCCGGCGCGCCGGGCGAACAGGCGGCACGCGACGGCGGGCGCTGGCAGGCCTTCGCCGAGACGGAGGGCCTCGAGGTCAGCCCGGGCGCGCTCGTCTCCGCCGGCGGTCGCGCGTGGGCGGGGACGGACGCGGACGGCCTGTGGCGGCTGTCGCGTGACCGTGCACGCTTCGAGCGCATCCCCGCGGCGCTTCCCTCCGCACGCGTCAGCGCGCTGCTCGACGAGCCGGGCGTGCTCTGGGTGGGAACGGACCAGGGTGTCGTGCGCCTCCCGGTCGAGGCCGCGGACTAGCGGCCGGGATCCGCGGGCATGAGCGACCGGATCCCGGCAGCGGCACGTCGGTCCACCAGCGGGCCGCGGGCTTCGATCGCGAGCGGCGCGGCGATCGCGCTGCTCTCGCTCTGCGTGCGGCCCGAGACGGCGCGCGCGCAGGCCGGGCTGCTGGTGCCGACGAGCAGCGGGCGTCCCGACGCGGCCGTGCTCGCCTTGCGGGAGATGGCCGTCGACGTCGGCATCGCCCGCGGCCACGCGCGCGTCAACGTGCGGCAGGTGTTCGAGAACCGCACGGCCGCCGTCCAGGAGGGCAGCTACCGCTTCCGGCTGCCGCCGTCGGCGTCGGTCTCCGACTTCGCCGTCTGGGACGGGCTGGTGCGCGTGCCCGGCGTGATCCTCGAGAAGCGCCGCGCGCGCGCCATCTACCGCGAGCTGACGACCCGGCGCAGCGACCCCGGGTTGCTGCAGCAGGGCGAGGAGGACGACGCCTCCGGCGTGGCGGGCGCGCCGGCCTCCTCGCGCCCTTCCGGCGGCGCCGCCTTCTCGGCACGCGTCTCGCCGATCCCCGCCTGGGCCACGAAGCGGGTGGAGATCCAGTTCCAACAGGAGGCGACGCTCGTCT
This sequence comes from uncultured Acidobacteriota bacterium, assembly GCA_963831755.1. GTDB lineage: Bacteria > Acidobacteriota > Vicinamibacteria > Fen-336 > Fen-336 > DATBSL01. Next base: position 156,754 of record CAWHRC010000021.1, on the reverse strand, counting down.
CGGGACGCGGCGAGTTCCGTCTCGCCCTGCGCCCGCTCGAGGGCGACGCTCCCGTGGCCGGCCGCCTCGCGGTGCGCGTGCGGCTCGAGGACGCGCGGCCCCTGCCCGACCCCGCGGCCCTGCCGCTCGCGGCGCAGGGCGGAGACCTCGTCTTCGAAGGCACGGACGTGCGCCTCGACCGGGACCTGGTCGTGCGCTTCGAGCCGCGGCCAGGCACCGCGACGCTGAGGCTGAGCGCCTTCCGCAACCCGCGCGGCACGCTGCCCGACGGCCTCGCGCTGGCGCCGTGGGAGCGGCCGTCCGAGCTTCCGCCGGAGAAGGACGGCTTCTTCCTGCTCGAGCTGCTGCCGCCCGCGCGCCCGGCGGCAGAGGCTGCCACCCCGCCGCGCGCGCCCGTGTCCCTGGCGATCGTCTTCGACACGTCCCTCTCCCACCGCTGGTCCGGCCTCGAGGCCGCCTACGCCCAGCTCGTGCGGGCGCTCGACGCGCTCAAGCCGAACGACCGCTTCGCGCTCGTCTCGTTCGACCGGCGGGCCGTGCTGCTCTCGCCGCCCGGCCCCGCGACACCCGAGCGCCGGAGCGCGTCGCTCACAGCCCTGCGCGCGCGGCCGCTTTCGCCCGGCATCGACGTGACGGCGGCGCTCGCCGAGGCGGCGCTCGCCGCAGGCGAGGGTGGCCGCATCCTTCTTCTGACCGACGGCCCGCGTCAGGCCGGGTCGTCGGCGCTCACGGCGGCTCGCGGGCGCGCACCGCTCTTCACCTCGCTCACCGGCGAGGAGGTCCCGGAGGCATACGGGGCCGCTTCCGCGCAGCTGCTGACGCCCGGCGCCTCGGAGACCGAGGCCGACCTCTTCTTCCGCCGCCTCACCACGCAGATCGAGCCGAAGCCGGTCGCGGGCGAAGGGAAGGCGCCGTTCACCGTGAAGGGCGGCGAGCCGAGGCTGCGCGACGTCTATCCCTTGCTGGCACAGCCGCCCTCGCCCGGCAGCCTCTCGGGCTGGATCGGCCGCTACGCGGCGCCGCAGCCGGCGCTGCGCTGGGAGCTCACCTCGCCGCTCCTGCCGACCGGCCGCGCGTCGCTCGACGGCGCGCTGCCAGCCGAGGCGCTCGAGGCGCGCGACCTGCCGCGGCGCTGGGCACGCGCCCGCGTCGACCACCTGCTGCGCCTGATCGAGGCCGAGGGTGAGCGGCGCGCGTGGGTCGAGGAAGTGATCGCGCTCTCGAAACGCTACCGCTTCGTCACGCCGTACACGGCGTTCCTGGCCGCGCCGCGCTCGCTGCTGCGGCCCCGCCGCATACAACCCGGCGATCCCGTGCTGCGTGTCGAGTGCGACCCTGCGACCGTGGCCGCCAGCGCGCTGCTGCCGTTCGGCCAGAGGCTCGCGCTGGTGCGCCGGCCCGGCACCAGCCTGTGGGAGGGGCGCTTCATGGTGCCCTCGGGCCTCCCTGACGGGCGCTACGAGCTGCGTGTCCTGCTGCGCGACGCGAGCGGGGCCACGACCAGCGAGGCCAAGCACTTCGTGATCGACGGCCGCGCACCGGTCGTGCGGCCGGACCTGCCGCGTTCGGCACGGCCCGGCGAGGCCCTGCGCATCGCCGCGCGGGCGGACGAGGACGTGGTCGTCCTCAACGCGCGCATTGCCGACGGCCCTCCGGTGCCACTGCGCTGGGACGCCGCGTCGAAGCGCTCGCTGGCCGTGGTGCCGGTGCCCGCCTCGCTGGCCGGCGCCGTCGACGTCTTCTTCGAGGCCACGGACGCAGCGAAGAACGTCGGCTTCGCCAGGGCTCGGCTGGAGGTGCGGCCGTGACGCGCAGGACGCGGCGGCTGGCGCTGAGCGGGGCGCTGTCGGCCGCGGCCGCGGGCGTCGCGTTCGCGGCGGCGCCCGTCGCGTGGGAGGAGCTCGGCGAGGCGGACTGGCTCTATCCGATCGCGACGCGCTTCGCGCTCCTCGACGGCCACCGCGTCCACTACCCGACGCCGACCGCCGAGCTGGTGCCGCTGCTCGAGCAGCGGACCGAGGCCGCGGCCGGGCGCCAGCTGGCGGACGCGCGACTGGCGCTCGGCGACCGCGCGGGAGCGGTGGTGGCGCTTGCGGCCTGGGCCGAGGCCGAGGGGCCGCCCGCGTGGGCCGAGGCCGCCCGCTGGGCCGCGCAGCAGGGCGAGCCGGCCTTCGCCTTCCGCGCTGCGGAGCGCGCACTGCCGGGTCTCGAGGCGACCGAGAAGGCGGCGCTCGCGGGCGAGCGCGTGGCCTGGGCCGACGCGCACCCGGAGCTGGCCGACCCGATCGCGCTGCGCGCCGAGCGCGCCCGGCTGCTGCCCGGCGACGCCGCGGCCGCCGAGGACTGGCTGCGCGCGCTCGAGAAAGCCGGCCGCGTCGAGGAAGCGCTGGCGGGGGTCGAGCGGGCCGCGGCGCTGTCCCCCGAGCGGCGCCTGCTGCTGCGCTCCGACCTGGCCGCGGACCACGGCCAACGCGAGCGCGCCTTCGAGCTGCTCGACGCCGCCCTGGACGGCGCCGAGAGCTGGCCGATCGAGCTGAAGCGCGCGTTCGCGCAGCGCGCGGCGGCCGCACGGCCCGCCCTGCCGGAGTCGTGGCGCGGGACGCTGGAGGGCGGCTTCGACGCCAAGGCGCTCGTGCGTCTGGCGACGCTGTTCCAGGGACAGGAGCGCGGCGATCAGACCGCCGAGCTGCTGCGCCAGGTGCAGCGCCGCTACGAGCCGCAGCTCGACCGGGCCGGCTGGCTGCTGCTCGCCCGCCTGCACGGTGAGATCGACGCCGTGCCCGAGGCCTTCCGCGCCCGGCTGGCGGCCGCGGCGGGGGCGACCGCGGCGCAGCAGGCCGACGACCTGGCGGCGCTCGCGCGGCTCGCCCTGCGCGCGGGCTCGCGTCCGCTCGGCTGGGGCGCGTACAACGACGAGCCCTATCGCTGGGCGGCGCGCGTCGACCGCACCCCGGGCTTCTGGACGGGCGGCGTGGCGTTCCTGCTGACGGGCAGCGACTGGCGGCAGGCCCTCGCCCGTCTCGAGTCGGACTCGGTCGCGGAGCGCACGTTCGCGACCGCGCGCGCCCTCGTCGCCGAGCTCGCAGCGCGCGAGCCGGCGCACGGCGAGCTTCCGGCGCTGCGCGCCGCGCTCATGTCGCGCCACGTCGAGCGCGGCGAGGGCCGGGAGGCGCTCGCGCTCTTGCCGCTCGTCGAGGGCGGCCCGGCCGCGGCGGTCGCGGAGGCGCGCCGCGCGGCGCTCTTCGCGATGAGACAGGTCGAGACGCCGCTCTCCGCCGAGACGGCGCTCTGGCGGGCACGGCTCGCCGTGCTCGCGCCGGACGGCTCGCGTCCCGAGGCCTCGCCTGCCGGCCGCTACGCCGGGGAGACGGCGTGGCCCGCGAGCGCGGGTGGCGGCGCCTGGACGCGAACGCTGGAGTCGCAGCCGGCCGAGCGCTACCGCGACGTGCTCGACGAGGCGATCGCCCGCCTGGAGCAGCGCGACCCCTCCCACCGTGCGGCCGTGGGCCTGATCCTCGGCGAGCTGGACCGGCTGCCGCACGCCGAGGGCCTGTGGCTCGAGCTGGCGGACCGGCTCGACTCGTGGAACCTCGACGACGAGATCGGCCCCCGCTACGAGCAGGCGCTGGAGCGCTTCTCGGGTGCGAGCTGGTGGGCGCGAGCCGCGCGCTGGTACGCGCGGCGCTCGCGCCAGCAGGAGCTCGACCGGCTCGCGCAGGACCTGACCGCACGCTTCCGCGCCAGCGCGATCTTCGAGCGCGCGCCGCTCGACGACCGCGTCCGCATCGCCGTGCCCGAGGCCGCGCGCCCCGGTGTGCGCGTGCCGCTGGTCAGCTGGGCCGACTGGGTGCGCCTGCGGGCGTTGCAGCGCTTCCCCCACAGCCCGCTGGTGTACCGCCAGGCGCTCGGGCGCCTGAAGGACGTCGTGGACCCCGCCCTGCTGGAGGAGCGCGGCTGGGCGGTGCTGTTCGCCGACGAGCAGCGGCGCGACGCCTACCTCGCCGAGGCGATGCGCCACGGCACGCTGGCCGCGAGCCTCGCCCAGTGGGAGGCCCGGCCGGCGCGCACGCCGCTCGACGAGCTGCTGATCTTCGAGGGGCGCGCGCGTCTGTCGCAGTTCGAGCAGGCGCAGGGCGCGGCCGCACGCCTCGCCGCGCTGTACCCAGGAGACGGAGCGCTCGCCCGGCGGGTGCTGTCGCTGCAGCGGTCCCTGGCGGCGCTCGACCCGGCGCAGGCCGCGGCCGCGGCGGCGCTCGTCGCGCGCACGGCCCCGGCGCTGGCCGACCCCGCGCCGCTGTGGACCGAGCTCGGCGAGCTGGAGCACGACGCCGGCCGGCCCGACCGCGCGAAGCAGGCCTGGCGCCACGTGCTCGAGCGCTCGCCGCGCGACCCGCAACGCGTGAACGAGCTGGCCACGCTGCTGTGGGACTACGGCGAGCTGGACGACGCGCTGGCGACGATCGAGGACGCGCGCGGGCGCCTCGCCCGGCCCGGGCTGCTCGCCTTCGAGGCCGGCGTGCTGCGGGAGGAGAAGCACGACCTGGACGGCGCGATCCGCGAGTACCTGCAGTCCGGCCTGCCCGAGGAGGGCGACTGCTTCTGCTCCGCCTTCGAGCGCGACCAGCGCGCGCTGCGGCGGCTCGCCCAGCTGGTCGGCCGCGAGCGCGTGCGCCGCACGCTCGAGGCCAGGCTCTCGGCGCTGCAGGCGGGCGTTGCGGCCGACGCGGACACGCTCGTCGCCTTCTATCCGCTGGCGACCATCCGGATGCCCGACGCCGACCTCGACTGGACCGCCGACGACTGGATCGACGCGCTGGACCACCCCGTGGACCCCCTCGCCCGCGAGCAGCGCAAGGACGCCCGCGAGCGCTGGCGCGACGCGACGCGCGACGGCCAGGCGAGGATCGCCGCGGCCCTGCTCGCCCGCACGCACGCGCTGGTCGCGGCCGCCACCCGCCCGGGCTTCCTCGACGCGGTCGAGCGCTGGACGCGGCCGCTGCTCGAGGCCCAGCCCACGCGCGCGGACGAGGTGACGCTGACGTCGGAGGTGATGGCGCGGCGCGCCGTGCTCGCGGCGACCCCGGAGGAGAGGGTCACGCGCGAGATCGCTCGGGCCGGTTACCTCTTCACGAACGGGCGACGGAAAGAGGCAGACGAGGCGTGGCAGGCGCTGGCCGAGCGCGTCGCGACGCTGCCGGAGGGTGCGCCGCGGATGCGTGCGGAGTCCGAGCGCGCCGCGTACCTGGAGCGCTCGCAGGGAAAGGACGCCGCCGCCGCGGAGTGGGAAAGGCTCGCCGCTCGCTACCCGTGGAGCCTCGGCATGCTGGAGGACCGGCTCGCCTTCCTGGCCCGGGTCGGCCGCGACGGCGAGGGCCGGGCGCTGCTGGAACGGGCGGCAGCGGGCGCCGCCAGCGGCCAGCGTGAGGCGCTGCTCGAGCGCCTCGCCCGCGAGGCCGTCGCGAAGGACGACCTCGAGCGGGCGCAGAGGGCCGTCCTGGGCCTGCTCGCCTCCGAGACGACCGACGACGGGCGGCGCCTGGCGGCCGCGCACCTGCTGGCGCGGCTGTCGCTGCGGCGCGACGCGCAGAGCGACATTCTGACGATCGCGAAGCGGGAGGAGCCGCGCCTGCGGCCCGAGTCGCGGGCCGAGCTCTTCGCGCAGCTGGCCCGGGCCGCTGCGCTGGAGTCCGCGTGGCAGCCGTCGCTCACTCTGTGGATCGAGGCCCTCAACCGCCGCCTCGACCGCGGCTGGCTGCGCGAGGCTTGCCGTGCCGCCGAGCGCGCCGGGGCCGGCGACGCGCTGCTGTCGTTCTTCGAGAAGCAGCGGGCCCGCAGCCCCCGCGACGTACGCTGGGCCGTGGCGCTGCGCGAGCTGCGCCTGTACTTCGGCGACACCGGCGGCGCGCTCGAGGCGGCGCGGGCGGCGATCGCGGTGCGCCCGGACCGCGAGTCGCTGTGGTTCGAGACGGCCGACCTGCTGTCGCGCCTCGGCCGGCCCCGCGAGGGTGCCGGGCTGCTGGCCGAGTGGTCGAAGCCGCGGCCGGGCGACGAGCAGGCGGCCAGCCGGCGGGCGAGGCTGCTCGCGGCCGCGGGCGACGCGCAGGGCGCGCTCGCCGTCGAGCGCGCCGCGCTCGCCGCCTACGCCGGCGAGCGGCCGGGCGACGAGGCGCGGGCGCGCGAGCTGGGGGCACGCCGGGGCCGCGCCGTGCGCCGGCTGCTCGAGCTCGGGCTGCCGGGACAGGCGTACGCGCTGCTGAGCCCGGCCGGCACCAGCCGCCTCGCCGAGACCGACCTCGGCGCATCCGGCGAGGCCGAGGTGGCCCTGGCCGCGGGCCGCCTCCTGCCCCTGCTGCGCCGGCGGATCGCGGACGAGGAGTTCCGCGGCGCGGCCGCCTCGGTGCTCTCCGAGCGCGGCCGGCCCGAGCAGAAGGAAGAGGTCGTGGCCTGGCTGGCCGGCGAGATCCTGCCGGGTGCAGCGGGCGCCACCCGCCGCACGCTCGGCCTCGCGCAGGCCTGGCCCTTCGCCCAGCAGGCGGGTCTCGCGGAGGCGCTCCGAGTCGAGCTCGCGCGCCGCGTCCTCTCGGCCCGGCCGGGGCCGTGGGGCACGACACCGCCGGAGAGCTTCGTCGACGACGTCGCGGCGCTGGTGATCGACGAGTCGCACAGCGCTCCGGCGCTCGCGACGCCGCCGTTCGACCGCACGTGGGTGAAAGAGCTCGTGGCCCGCGACCGCGCCGAGGAGCTGTGGGCGTTCCTAGCGCCGCGCTGGGAGGCGCTCCTGGCCGAGGTGCGCTCCGCCTCGCGCGTCGACCCGAAGGTCGTCTACCGCGACTGGAGGTCCTGGCTCGACCGCGACACCCTCGCGCTTTGGGCGGCGGGCGCACGCCGCGACCCTGCACGGGTCGCACAGGTCGCGTCCGTGATGACGGAGCGGCGGCTCTGGGACCGGCTGTGGGCGCTCGGCGCAAAGCAGTGGGACGTCTCGCCGCTGATCGCACTGCTGCCCGACGACGCGCGCGCCCGCTGGTTCCGCATGTGGCTCTCGCCCTCCCCCGTCGACCGCGACCCCGCGCTGCGCGCGCGCGGCGAAGCGCTGGAGCAGGCGACGCTGGCGCTCGGCCGGCTCGTCGCCGGCCGCGAGGGCGCCGCGGCCGACCCCGTGATCGGCGCGCTGCGCGGCGCGAGGACCGTGGGCGCGGCCTTCGACGAGCACGAGCGCCCGAGCCGGGACCTGTGGGGTGAGCGCCCCGGCCCGGCCTGGCTCGTGCTCGAGGCCCTCGCGCGCATGCGGGCGAAGGACCCGGAAGCTTCTCTCGTGCCGCTCGAGGCGAGCGATCGCTCCGGAGAGACGCTGCGCGCCCGCCTCGGTGCGCGCCTCGCCGAGGCAGCCGGCGACGACGCGCTGTCCCTTCGGCTGCTGCAGGAGGTGCCGTCGCCCGACACGACGGACCTCGAGCGCCGGGTGCGGCTGCTGCAGCGGTCGCAGCGCGGCGACGAGGCGACCGCTGCGTTCCGCGCCGAGGTGCAGCGGCTCCAGCCTCGGCTCGACCAGGCCGGATTCCGGAGGCTGGCCCGCATGGCAGCCGACCTCAGCCTCCCGGATCCTGCCTCGCTGCTCGAGCGGACCACCCGTGTGCCCGGCCCGTTCCTGGCGTTCCTGTGCGACGTGCGCGGGCTCGAGGCCTGTCGCGGCCTGACACCCGTGGGCCCGGCGGATTTCAGGACGGCGCTCGCCGCCCGCTGGCAGCAGCGGCCGCGCACGCTGTCAGTCGAGGAGACCCGTTTCGCGCTCGTCGAGCTGTGGGCGAACGAGGCCGGACCGCTCCCGCGCGCCAGCCTGCGCCGACTCGGTCCGCTCTGGCAGCGCTCGGCCGCCTGGCTCGCGAGCGTGCGGCCCGGCGAGCGGCGCGAGGCGATCGCCGCGCTCGGCGCGCTGCCGGACGACGGGCCGCTCGCCGCGCTGCTGGCGCGCGAGCCCGCGCTCTCGCCTGAGGCCTGGCTGCTCCGCCTGCGCGTGCACCTCCTGCGCGGTGAGGATGCGCAGGCCCGGCAGCTGCTGCTCGACCGCATCGCCGCGTCCGAGACCGGCGGCGGGCTGGCGTTCACGCCGGTGCCGGCGTCGTCGGGCAGCGACGAGCTGGTCGCCGAGGAGGGCGAGGCGGACGAGACAACCGGCCACGCCGACGAGGCGACGGACCGCACGTACGAGCCGGCGGACCCGCTGCTGGCCGGCCTGCGCAGCGGGCTCGCCCCGTTCCGCGAGACGGGCCGGCTGGGCCTCGTCGAGGATGCGGCGCGCGAGGCGCTCCTGCGCCGGGCCGCGGCCAACCCGCGGGCCGTGGCGGCCTGGGCGCTCGCTCTGGACCTCGCCCGCACGCCGGAGGTGCGCGCGTCGGTCCTGGCGGAGCTCGAACGTGCCTGGCGGCTCGGCGACCTCGACGCCGGGGCGCTCGCGCCGATCGTCGCGGCCGCGGGCCGCGTCTCGCCGGCCGACGCGCAGCGCTGGCTGGCCCGCCTCGCGGCCGGCCCCGGGTTCGACTCGGTCAGCGCGCGCGCCCGACTGCTCGCCGGCCTCGGCCGCAAGCCCGACGCGGCGCGCTTCCTGTCCGAGGCCCGGGCCCGCGGCGCATGGACCGCCGCGGACGAGACGCGGGCCTTCGACCTGTGGCGCACGCTCGCGCCGGCCGAGGCGGCGTCCGACGCGGGGGGCGCGCCGGCAGCGCCTGCGGCCTGGGTGGCGGCACGCAGGTTCTGGACCCGCTCCGCCGCGATCACCGCGGACCTCGCCGCGTACCTGCGCGCGCACCCGCTCGACCTGCGCGCCGCGCGCGCCGCGCTGCGCACGGCCGCTGCAGCCGACCCCGACGCGATGGCCCTGGCCGCCCGCGCCCTGCGGCAAGGGGAAGGCGACTGGGGAACGGACGTGCAGCTGCTGCGGCTGCGGGCCGCGCGCGCGTGGCTGCCCGGCTCGCCGGCGGCCGCGCGCAACGCCCTCGGCGCGCGAAACCCCGGCCTGGCACGCGAGCTCGAACGGCGACGGCTGCCGGCGTCCGAGGTGCGTTCGGCGCTGGCGGACGTGGCGCGCATGCTCACGGTCCCGTCGGACACCGCTGCGACAGGCGGCGACGCCGCCGAGGTCGAGGCGGCGCTCGCCGCCCTGGAGGATCGGGACGCGACGGCAGCCGGCAGCCTGCGAGCGGAGCTGCGCAGGCTCGCGTCCCCCGTCGCGGCACGGCCCTATCGGCTCGCCAACGGGCGACCCGAGCCGTGGCGGCCGATGGACCTCGACTGGCCGGCGCTGCGGATGGTGCTCGACGCGGAAGGCGCGCCATGAAAACGATCCGGCTGCCGGCTGCGGCATTCTGTCTCACGGCGGCACTCCTCGGCCGCGGCGCTCCCTCGACCGCTGCGGAGCGGCTGCCGCTGCCCGACGGCCCGGTGCGCCTGGTGATCCCCGACGCGGTCGCGTTCGACGCCGCGCTCGGCGGCTCGTTCCGCGCCGCGGCGACCGGCGAGGTCGGCGCCGACGATCCCCTGCTGAGCGCGTGGCGGCAGTCGCCGGTCGGCTCGAAGCTCGAGGCCGAGTGGTCGAAGCTCTCCTCCGACCTGCCCTGGACCTGGACGCAGATCCGTGCGCTGCAGCCGCGCGCGCTCGGCCTGGCCCTGGTCTCGGTCGGCGCGCTCGAGCTGGTGCTCGTCGTCAACACGCCGCTCGCGACGCTGCCCTTCCGCCTGCCCGCCGGCCGGCCGAAGACGCACGCCGGGGTCGCCTACTCCCTCGTCGCCCCCGGCACGGCCGACCCCGGCGGCAGCGACGAGCGGCGCGCCGGCCTCGCCTGGGCGCGCCACCAGCGCCTGCTGCTCGTCGCCACCAGCGAGAAAGCATTGCTCGCCGCGATCGACGAGGCGCTCGCGGGCCGCGGGGTGTCCGCCCTCCTGCCGGGCCTCGCCAGCCTCGAGCTCGACCTCGACCGCCTGCGCAAGGACCGCTACTTCGTGCGCGAGTTCGCCTGGGGCACGGGCGCCGACCAGGGACGCGTGCACGCGGCGCTGCGGATGGAGGCCGGGCGCGTCGTCGAGGTCCGGGAAGGGCGCGGCGCGCGGCCGGCGCCGGCACTCGTCTTCGACGAGGACGCGGCCGCCGCAGGCTGGGAGCCCGAGGCCGAGGGCTTCGCCTCCGCGCTGCGCTCCGGCCTGCTGGAGCCGCTGCCGACGCTCGCCGAGCGGCCGGTGCCGCCGCTGGCGCCGCTGCCGGCCACGGCCGGCCAGGTGAGCGACCGCTACCTGGTGCGGCTCGACCGTCCCGCCAGCCAGCCGGGCGCGCAGTGGGAGGAGGGCGACCTCGCCGCCTGGCGGGAGATCGCCGCGCGCCGCCCCGCACCGGGCTGGGGCTTCCGGGTCGACCGCGCGGGCGAGCGCGCCATCGTGTTCGCCTGGCCGCAGTCGGAGCAGCCGGCGCTCGAGCGCGCGTGCCGTGAGACGCTCGCGAGGCGGGGCGGGCGGGTCGTGGACGGGCACGACGGCGACACGCTCGAGCTGCGCGTCGGCCCGGGCCTGCCGGCGCTGGCGATCCGCCGCGCCGGCGAGTTCGTGTGGATCGGCAGCTCCGCCCGCGCCGTCTCCGGACTCGCCGCCCCGCAGGCGGCGGGCGACCTCGTGCGCTGGGCGCGCGTCGACCTCGCCGCCGCGCGGGCCGAGGCGGGCCGCTGGGGCCGCGCCGAGGGGCCCGCGGCGCCCGAGCGCGTGCGGCCCTTCTCCGATCGCGTGCTCGGGTTGCTCGGCTGGATGCCCTCGGTCACAGCCGTCGCCGTCGAGCGCCACCAGGCCGGCGAGGAGTGGACGGAGCGCGTGGTGTTCGAGTCCCGATGACGCGCCTCGCGTGCACGCTCGCGCTGCTGCTCGCCGCGGCGTGGCCCGCGCCTCGAGCGGGCGCGGGCGAGGCGGCGCGTCCCGAGCGACCGGCGCCCGAGCTTCACGTCTTCAGCCTCCGGCAGGGCCGCGTGACGACGCCGCCCCGTGCCCCCTCGGGACCGCTGGCGATCGGCTCGCTGGCGAAGCCGTTCGTGGCACGTGCCTGGGCCCGGGCGCACCCGGGGCAGCCTTCACCCGTCCTGCGCTGCACGCCGGCCTCGCACTGCTGGAACACGGCCGGCCACGGGACGGTCGGTCTGGTCCGAGCGGTCGCCGTCTCGTGCAACGCGTACTTCCGTGCGTTGGCGGCCGAGACGCCGGCCCCCACGCTCGCGGCCACGCTGCGCGACGCGGGCTTCGTGCCGCCAGACCCGCTCAGCGCCGAGGCCGCGATCGGCCTGCCCAGCGAGGCCGGCCTCGTGTCCGCCGAGCCCGCCGCGGTGCTGCGTGCCTACGCGGCCCTCGTGGAGGAGCCGTGGGCGGGGGCCGAGGCGATCCGGCGCGAGGTGACGGCGGGGCTGCGCGACAGCGCTCGCGAAGGGACGGCGGCGGCGCTCGCCTGGACCGGCTTCCAGGCGAAGACGGGCACGGTCCCCGCCCTCGACGGCCGCGCGCTCGAGACGTCGGGCTGGGCGGTCGCGATCGACGAGGCCGGCCGCGGCTTCCTCGCCCTGCTCACGCCCGGCACCGGCCGCGAGGCCGCGCGTGCGCTGGCGCGCCGGCTGCGCGCCGGCGTCGACCCGGCCGGCGAGCCCGCGGGAAGCGGGTCGCCCCGACCCGTCCGCGTTTCGCTCTTCAGCGCCCTCTCCCCGCGCAGCGTGCGGGCGCGCAACCTCGGCCCGGCGCCCGTCGCGGGGACGCGCGGGTTCGTGGGCGCCCTGGGCTCGCTCGAGCTGCGCCCCGGCGACCGCCTCGGGCCGGGCGACTGGGAGCTGACCCTGCCGGCCTACGGCCTGCGGCGCGTCGTGCGCGGGGCCCTGCGCGCCGACGCCGGCCCGCGCGACACGCTGCGGGTCCGGGTCGACGTGTCTCGTCTCGAGTACGTGGCCGGCGTGATCGCCGCCGAGCTGCCGCCGGCCGACGACGCGCTGCGCGAGGCGCTCGGAGGGGCCGTGCTGCGCTTCCTGGCCGAGGGACCCCGCCACGGCGACGTCGACTTCTGCGACCTCACGCACTGCGCGTTCTTCGTGGGCCGCGGGCCGCGCGCCTCGTGGACCACACCCTCCCGCGTCACGCTGCTCGAGCCGCCCGGGGGCGCGCCTTTCCCCGCGCGGTCGGCCCTCTCCGAGCTGGCATCGGCCGGACCGGGCGAGCCGATCGACGCCGCGGCGTGGCAGCGGATGCTCGCGGCCTCGCGCGAGGACGGGCCCTCCCGCTGGACGAGCCACTGCGGCGGCGAGCCGCTCAGCGCGCACGCCGTCTGGGGCGGAGCGGACCGCCGCGTCTACCGCTGCGACCGGCACGGCCCCGAGGATCGCGCCCCGTGGAGCCGCCTCTGGCGTCAGGCGGACGTCGAGCGCGCGTTCGGCGTGGTACGGGACCTGCGGGTGACCGAGGATGACGGCCGCTGGCTGCTGCGCGTCGAGCGCGAGGGGCGGCCGCTGCTGCTCTCGTGGGACGAGGCCCACGCGCGGCTGGCCGGCGTGCTCGGCTGGGGCGCCCTGCCCAGTCCCGCGGACCGGGTCGTGCGCGGGGACGGCGGCTACCGCGCGCAGGGGCGCGGACTGGGCCACCGCGTCGGGCTCTGCCTCGGCGGGTCGGCCCCCCCGGCTCTGCTACACTGACCGGCGCCGCGCCCGCGGCCCTCCCCCGCCACAGAGGTGAACATGGGCTTCGCCACGGACTGCATCCACGCCGGCCAGCAGCCGGACTCTGCGACGGGCGCGGTCAGCGTCCCGATCTACCAGACCTCGACCTACGTGCAGGAGGGCCTGGGCCGCCACAAAGGCTACGAGTACGCGCGCACCCACAACCTCACCCGCCGCTCGCTGGAGAAGAACCTGGCGGCGCTCGAGGGGGGCCTCGACGCGTACTGCTACGCCAGCGGGCTGGCGGCCACGCAGGCCGTGCTCACGCTGGTGAAGGCGGGCCAGCGCGTGGTGGTGTCGGACAACGTCTACGGCGGCACCCACCGGCTGTTCACCAAGCTGCTCGCGAACTACGGTGTCGAGTTCGCCTTCCTCGACGCCAGCGACGCGGACGAGCTCGAGGCGCGCGCCGGCCGCTTCGACCTGCTGTGGATCGAGACGCCGACCAACCCGCTGATGAAGGTGTGTGACATCGCCCGGCTGGCCGCCGCGGCCCGCCGCCAGGGCGCCGTGCTGGTGGTCGACAACACGTTCATGAGCCCGTTCTTCCAGAACCCGCTGGCGCTGGGCGCGGACGTCGTGGTGCACTCGACGACGAAGTTCCTGAACGGGCACTCCGACTGGTGGGCGGGGTGGCGGTGGTGAAGGACGCCAGGCACGCGCAGTGGCTGCAGTTCGTGCAGAACGCCGCCGGCGCGATCCTGTCGCCGTTCGACTCCTGGCTCGTGCTGCGCGGGACGAAGACCCTGCACCTGCGCATGCCGTGCCACGAGCAGAACGCGCGGGTGGTGGCGCCGTTCCTGCGCTCGCACCCGAAGGTGCGCCGCGTGTTCTGGCCCGGCTTCGCCGATCACCCCGGCCACGCCGTCCACGCGCGCCAGGCCAGGGGCTTCGGCTCGATGATCTCGTTCGAGCTCGGCAGCCTGGAGGCGGCGAGGGCGATGCTCGGGCGCGTGCGCCTGTGCTCGCTCGGCGAGAGCCTCGGCGGTGTCGAGACGCTGATCTCGCACCCGGCCACGATGACCCACGCCGGCTACACCCAGCCCGAGCGCGACGCGCTCGGGATCACGAACGGCCTGGTGCGGATCAGTGTCGGCTGCGAGGACGCGGCCGACCTGGTCGCCGACCTCGACGCCGCGCTGCAGGCCGTCTGACGGCGACCCGGAGGGCGCGGGCAGCACCCTCCGGGCGGTTCACTCGTGGCCGGTGCGGTCGCGCTTCAGTAGACCTCGCCGCCCTTGGCACCAGGGCTCCGGCCCTTGTCGCCGTCCTTCTTCTCCCGCTCCTCGTCGGCTGGCTTGGGTCCGGGCGGCAGCGAGTTGCCGGGCTCGAGGCGCAGCTTCAGCTCGCGCTTCACGCCTCGCGTGACGTCGATGTCGTCCTCGAACGTCTTGTAGCCGGCCTTGTAGACCGCGATGTGGTGCGGCCCCTTCTCGAGCCACAGGTACGAGGGGTAGCCGTCGAGGTCGCGCGCGTCGGCCACGTACTTGCCGTCCACCCACACCTCGGCCCGGTTCGGCTTGACGTTCATCTCGACCGCGCCGAAGCCGGCCATCATGGCGACGTTCATGTCGACGCCGCCGGTGGGCCCGTAGTACGGGCCGTAGGCCCAGTAGGGAGCGAAGAAGGGACTGAACCCGTACCAGCCGTAGGGTCCGAAACCGTACCAGCCGTGGCCGAAGCCTCCGCGGAAGCCTCCGCGGATGATCACCCGCCCGCCGCCCCGACCGTGAGCTTCCGCCGCCGTGGTCCCGAACAGGCTCAGCCCGGCGACGGCGAGTGCACCCAGGAGTGACGCCGCCCGCTTGCCGTTCGTCATATGCATGACCTCTCTGCCGCCCCTCGGACGCCCCCGTGCCGCGACGGCACCCTTCCTGCGGAGCAAGCGGCGCGCCGGCTCCCGGGTCTCGACGCGGGACGCACGTCTCTTCTCCCTCTTTTTCGGGCGGCTTACATCGCTGACGAATCGCGGCAGGGCGTGACAAGCCGCGGGCCCCGGCGCGGCGCGGGCCTCCGCTCGGCGGGCCCGACCGCGACAGCGGCGGCGGCTTCGTGGCAGCTTCCTGTCCACGGCCCGGGACAGCGCGTCACCCGCCGAGGACACACGTGCGCGGCGCGCCGCGATCAGCGCGCGACGCTCTCGTCGATCCAGCGCAGGTACGGCTCGTGGCCGGCGACGATGGGCCACGCGACCAGCTCCGGCAGCTCGTACGGGTGCAGCGACAGGAGTGCGGCGCGCAGCGGCTCGAGCGCCTCCGCCCTCGTCTTGATCACCAGCAGCCACTCCTGGTCCCGCTGCAGCTCGCCCTGCCAGCGGTAGAAGGAGACGACACCGGGGACCACGTTCACGCAGGCGGCGAGCCGCTGCTCGACGAGCGCGCGGCCGATGCGCTCAGCGTCCGCCACGCTGCCCAGCGTCGAGAGCGCGACGACCCGATCGCTCACTTGCGCCCCCCGGCCTCGATCAACCTCCACTGGGCCGCCGTGAGCGGCACCACGGACAGACGCCCCTGGCGGACGAGCGGGCTGTCGGCGAACTCGGTGAGCAGCTTCAGCTCCGAGAGCGGCACCGGGCGCGCCAGGCGGCCGCGCGGCTCGACGTCGACCACCACCAGCCTCGGGTTCCTGGCCTTCGGATCCGGGTAGCCGGCCCTCACGACGACCGCCTCGCCAACGACCGACTTCTCGTCGCCGGTGTGGTAGACCAGCACCCGGTCGCCCTCCTTCATCGCGCGCAGGTTCCGCAGCGCGACCGGGTTGGTCACGCCGTCCCAGCGCGCCCGGCGCTCCTGCTCGAGGTCGTCGTACGAGTACGTGCCCGGCTCCGTCTTGAGCAGCCACATGCGCGCGCCTCCCGGGGATGCCGCAGGCATCTTAGCGCGTCCCGGCTGCCGCGCGCGGCGTCGCTGCGGCATGCCACGCGCGGCGTGCGCTCGGTGGCCCGCGCGATCGTGCCCCAGAACCTGCTTGACCTTCGCCGCGCACGTCGCGTATTCTTACAGTGTTATTCTAGAATTACACTGTAAGACAGGCCAATGACTCCCGACGACATCCGCGAGCGCGTGCGGGCCAGGGTCCAGGAGCAGCGCACCCTGGTCGAGGACCTGCTGCGGAGGCGCGCGCAGCTCGCCGGCTCGCTGTTCGTGCGCTTCGGGGTATGCGGGAAGCAGGGCTGTGCCTGCCGCAGCGGGCACAGGCACGGCCCCTACTACGTGCTCTCGACGCGCAGCGGCGGGCGCGGCGGCTTCGCCTACCTCGACGCTTCGCAGCTGGCCGAGGCGCGCGCGCTGGTGAAGGCGTCCCGCGAGTACCGGGCAGGTATGCGCCGGCTGAGGAAGGTGGGCGAGCAGATCGTGGTGCTGCTGCGCCGGTATCAGGAAGCGACGACGCGGCAGGGCAGGGGCCGGGTGGGCCTCCCGCCTCAGGCTCAGGTCTAGAAAATGAGCTACAATCGTGAGTTAGCGCTTGTAGTTAAAGCAAAGGATCAACTTCTGAGCACACGGGACGAGGCCGCCAGGACGGATCCGGTGGCGGGCCGCCGCGCCTGGGTGCTGGGCACCGTGATCGCCCTCGTCGCGCTCACCGTGGGCTCGGTCTTCGGCGACCGCGGGATCCTCAACCTGATGCACAAGCGACAGGAGGTCGAAGAGCTGCGCGTCGAGCTCGAGACGCTGCGCGCCGAGAACGCGCGGCTCGCCTCCGAGGTGGTGGCGCTGCGCACGAGCCCGCGCGCCGTCGAGCGCCTCGCACGTGAGCAGCTCGGCCTCGCGCGGCCCGACGAGACGGTCTTCCTGATCCGCGAGGGCGAGCCGGCGCCGCCGCGCTGACGCCGCGCGAGCGCACGCACGCGAAGACGAGGTCGCGAAGGCCCTTGAGCAGAGCGCCCGGAACGCGTTTCGCCCTTGACAGGCGCGCGTCAAACGCGCTTATACTGGCCAGCGTTTCGAAGATCATTGGACGCGCTCGTACTCAGTCAGCCCGACTCTGAGGAGGTTTGAACTCGATGGCAGCAAAGCCTATGACCAAGTCGAAGATCGTGGCCGCGGTGGCCGAGAAGGTGGGCATCACGAAGAAGCAGGCCGGGATTGCGCTCGAGACCCTGGCGCAGATGTCCTACAAGGAAGCCAAGAACGGCTTCACGTTCCCGGGCGTCGGGAAGCTGGTCGTGCGCAGCTACAAGGCCCGCATGGGCCGCAACCCGCAGACGGGCGAAGCCATCAAGATTCCGGCGCGCAAGCGCCTGAAGTTCGTCGTCGCCAAGGCCGCGAAGGACGCGGTCCTCGGCGCGAAGTAGCAGGTCTCTCGCTTTCGGTTCGAAGGGCGCGGGCATCTCCCGCGCCCTTTCCCTTTCTGCCCGAGCCAGGCCCGCTGCGCGGCTCAGCCCGGCAGGCGGCCCAGCTCCGCGGGCAGGCGCGCCAGGAAGCCGGCGAAGTCGTCGGCGTCGACCACGATCTCGATCTGCCCGCCTGGCAGCCGGCGCAGCCGGCCGCCCGGCCGCGGCGCGAGCGGGATCGCGAGCGCCTCACGCGAGATCCCGAGCGCATCGGTCACGGCGAAGATGCTCTCGATCTCGCGCAGCGTCACTTCCTTCAGCATGCCACCCAGCATCGGACGCGGCGCGGGCGCGCGTCAAGCGAGCGCAGGCTGGGAGGGCGGTATTGCGCGCCCGGCAGGGCGCCCTTACAGTGCGCGCATGGAGGACGAGCGGCCGGCCGGGCCGCGCCACGGCGAGGATCTCCAGCAGCGCGTCGTCGAGATCGTGCGCGAGCTGGCCCGCGAGACGGGCGGCTCCCGGGCCGAGCGCGCCGTGGCCGCCTCCGCCTCGCTCGAGCGCGAGGTGGGTCTCGGCAGCCTCGAGCGGGTCGAGCTGCTGCTGCGCCTCGAGCGCGCCTTCGGCCGCGCGCTCGACGACACCTGCCTCGCCATCGACACGCCTGACGGCCTCGTGCGCGCGCTGCTCGACGCCGCGCCGGGCCAGCCGCTGGCCCTGCCCGCGCGCGATGCCGTGCCGGGCGCCGCCGCCGACATCGGCGCCGGCGTGCGCACGCTGCAGGAGTCGCTGTGGCGCCACGCGCGGCTCGACGCCGGGCGCGTGCACGTGTTCCTGCGCGGCGAGGACGGCGGCGAGCAGCCGATCAGCTACGGCCGGCTGCGCGACGAGGCGGCGAGGGTCGCCGGCGGCCTGGTCGCGCGCGGGGTCCGCCGCGGCGAGACGGTCGCGCTGATGCTGCCCACCGGGCTCGACTTCCTGCGCACGTTCCTCGGCATCCTGCTCGCGCGCGCGGTGGCGGTGCCGATCTACCCGCCGCTGCGGCTGGACCGGCTCGAGGAGTACGCCACCCGCCAGTCCGGGATCCTGGCGGACGCCGGGGCGAGGCTGCTGGTGACGGTCGCGCGCGCGCGGCCGATCGCCGGCCTGCTGCGCTCGCGCGTGCCGACGCTCGCGGACGTGGTCACGGCCGAGCAGCTCGCCGCCGAGGGCGCGCCGCTCGCCGGCCCGCAGGGCGACGGCGCCGACCCCGCGCTCATCCAGTACACGTCGGGCTCGACCGGCCAGCCCAAGGGCGTGCTGCTCAGCCACGACAACCTGCTCGCGAACATCGCCGCCATCGGCGCCGGCCTCGCGCTGGCGCCCACCGACGTCGGCGTCAGCTGGCTGCCGCTCTACCACGACATGGGCCTGATCGGCTCCTGGCTGATGTGCCTGCACAGCGGCATCCCGCTCACCCTGCTGTCTCCGACCGCGTTCCTCGCGCGGCCCGAGCGCTGGCTGTGGGCGATCCACCAGCGCGCGGCGACCCTCTCGCCCGCCCCCAACTTCGCCTACGAGCTGTGCGCACGGCGCATCGCCGACGACGCGCTCGAGGGCCTGGACCTGTCGTCCTGGCGCGTGGCGCTGAACGGGGCCGAGCCGGTCAGCGCCGGCACGCTCGAGCGCTTCGCCCGGCGCTTCGCCCCCCACGGCTTCCGGCGCGAGGCGATGATGCCCGTCTACGGCCTCGCCGAGTGTGCGGTGGCCGTGGCCTTCCCCCCGGTCGGCCGCGCGCCGCGGGTCGACCGCGTGCGGCGCGACGCGTTCCAGCGGCTGGGGCGCGCCGAGCCGGCGGGGGACCACGACGCGGCCGCGCTCGAGTTCGTCTCCGCAGGCTCCGCGCTGCCCGGGCACGAGATCCGGATCGTCGACGAGGCCGGCGCCGAGCTGCCCGAGCGCGTCGTGGGCCGGCTCGTGTTCCGCGGCCCCTCGGCGACCAGCGGCTATTACGGCAGGCCCGAGGCCACCACGGCGATCACGCTGCCCGGCGGCTGGCTCGACAGCGGCGACCTCGCCTACCGCGCCTCGGGCGAGGTCCACGTCTGCGGCCGGCGCAAGGACATCGTCATCAAAGGCGGCCGCAACCTCGTGCCGCAGGAGATCGAGGAGGCCGCGGCGGCGGTCGAGGGCGTGCGCCGCGGCTGCGTGGCGGCGTTCGGCGTCGACAGCCCTTCCCTGGGCACCGAGGCCCTGGTCGTGGTGGCCGAGACGCGCGCCACGGACGCCGCGGCGCGCGAGCGCATCGCCTCGGCCGTCACCCGCAGCGTGGCCGAGGCGGTGGACGTGCCGCCGGACGAGGTGGTGCTGGTGGCGCCGGGCGTCGTGCCGAAGACCTCGAGCGGCAAGGTGCGCCGCGCCGCGGCGCGCGAGCAGTACCTGGCCGGCTCGCTCGGCGGTGGCTCGCGCACCACGCTGGCGCAGAAGGCGCGCCTGCTCGCCACGGCCGCGGCGGAGGCGCTGCGGCCGCCGCTCCTCCGGCTGCGCGGCGCGCTCTACGCGGCCTGGCTCGCGCTGGCGCTGCCGCCCGCGCTCGTCCTGGTGTGGCTGGCACTGCTGCTCGTGCCGAGGAGGCGCCCGGCGTTCGTGCTGGCGCGGGCCGGCTGCCGCACGATCTTGAGGCTCGTCGGCTGCCGGCTCGAGGCGATCGGGCTCGAGCGGCTGCCGAGTCAGGGGGCGTTCGTGCTCGCCTCGAACCACACGTCGTACAGCGACGTCGCCGCGCTCGTCGCGCTGCTGCCCGTCGACTTCCTGTTCGTCGCCAAGCGCGAGGTCCTGGGCTACCCGCTGATCGGCCGCTTCGTCCGCCGCTGTGGTCACCTGACCGTCGACCGCTGGGACGTCCTGCAGAGCGTCGCGGACGCCGAGCTCGTGGACCACGCGCTGCGCTCCGGGGAGCGCGTGCTCTTCTTCCCCGAGGGTACCTTCGTGGCGGCGACGGGCCTGCGGCCGTTCCGGCTGGGCGCGTTCAGGGCGGCCGCCGGCGCGGGGGTGCCGGTGGTGCCGGTCGCGCTGCGCGGCACGCGGCGTGTGCTGCGCGGCGAGTGGAAGCTGCCGCGGCCCGGCCGCATCTCGCTCGAGGTCTGCGACCCGGTCGGGCCCGAGGGCAGCGACCTGGCAGCGCTGGTGCGCCTGCGCGAGCGCGTGGCGGACTCGATCGCGCGGGTCTGCGGCGAGCCGCGCGTCGACGTGGTGGCGGGCGGGCCCGTGCGCCCGGCCGCGGGCGGACGGCCGTGAGCGGGCTCCTCTCGCTCGAGGACGTGCGACGCGCACGGCTGTCCCTGCAGCCCCACCTGCCGCCGACGCCCCTGCGCCCGAGCGCTGCAGCGC
This sequence comes from uncultured Acidobacteriota bacterium, assembly GCA_963831755.1. Classification (GTDB taxonomy): domain Bacteria; phylum Acidobacteriota; class Vicinamibacteria; order Fen-336; family Fen-336; genus DATBSL01. Next base: position 136,396 of record CAWHRC010000021.1, on the reverse strand, counting down.
CGGGGAGCGCGCTGCTGCTGAAGCTCGAGTGCTGGCAGCCGACCGGCTCCTTCAAGGTCCGCGGCGCGACGCACGTGCTCGCCTCGCTCGACCCGGAGGCGCGGGCGCGCGGGGTGGTCGCCGCGTCGGCCGGCAACCACGCCCTGGGGGTCGCCTACGCCGCCGCCTGCCTGGGCGCGAAGGTCCGCGTCACCTTGTTCGTGCCGCACGGCGCCCCGCGGGCGAAGCTCGAGAAGCTGCGCCGTTTCCCGGTCGACGTGCGCGAGGCCGGCGACAGCTACGACGACGCCATGGCCGCTGCCATCGAGTTCCAGCACCAGTCGGGCTCCACCCTCGTCCACGCCTTCGAGGACACGCGCACCGCGGCCGGCCAGGGCACGGTCGCGCTCGAGATCCTGGAGGAATGCCCCCGGCCGGCAGCAGTGCTGGTGCCGGTCGGTGGAGGCGGGCTGCTCGCCGGCGCCGCCACCGTGCTCCGGGCGCTCTCGCCCGCGACCCGCGTGATCGCGGTCCAGCCGGACGCCTCGCCGGCGCTGCGCGAATCGCTGCGCGCAGGCAGGCCGCTCCTCACCTACCCCGCCGGCCCGACGCTCGCCGACGGACTCGCTGGCGGAATCGGCCAGATCGCCTTCGACCACCGCCACCTGGTGGACGAGGTCGTGACGGTCAGCGAGGCCGAGATCGCGGACGCGATCGTCGCGTTGCTGGCCGAGGACCAGGTGGTGAGCGAGGCCTCGGGAGCGGTCGGCGTGGCGGCCCTGCGGGCGCACAAGGTCCGGGCGGAGGGCCCGGTGGTCGCGATCGTGACTGGCGGCAACATCGACGCGGCCGTGCTCGCCCGGCTGCTCGTGGACCGCTACCCGGCGCGCGGCGCGCGGCCGTGAGGGTCGAGCGGCCCGCCGACCGCCGCTTCGCGAGGATCGCCACCCTCGCCGCCGCGGCCTGCGGCGCCGCGCTCGGGGCGATCTTCGCACGCGCCCCCGGCGCGGCCGTGGGCCTCGTGGCGGGCGCACTGGTCGGCCTCGGCCTGCAGCGCGCCCTCGGGCGCAGGACCGCCCGCCGCCGGCGGGCGCTCGCGCTGCCCTTCCCGCAGGAGTCGCGCGCGCTGCTGCTGCGCCGCTACGACCACTTCGAGCGGCTGTCGCCCGAGTGGCGCGCCCGCTTCGAGGCCGACCTGCGCATCTTCCTCGCCGAGAAGCGCATCACCGGCGTCGGGCTCGAGGTCGACGACGAGCTGCGGCTGCTGGTGGCGGCCTCGGCCGTGACGCTGAGCGTGGGCTGGCCCGACTACGAGTGGGATCAGCTGAGCGAGGTGCTGCTCTACCCCGACGACTTCGACCGCGACTACTCGCTCGGCGGCAGAGAGCGCGCCGGCGAGACCCACCCGTGGGGCACGGTGATCCTCTCGGTGCCAGCGCTCGAGGAGAGCTTCGAGTACCCGGACGACGCCTACCACGTCGGGATCCACGAGTTCGCCCACCTGCTCGACGTCGACCAGTCGCACTTCGACGGCATCCCGGTCGGCCTGGACGGTGCGCGCGCGCGCGAGTGGGTGCGCCTGGCGGAGCGCGAGATGGAGCGCCTGCGCGCCGGCCGCTCGGCGTTCGACGACTACGGCGCGCACGACCCGGTCGAGTTCCTGGGCGTGGCGGTGGAGGCCTTCTTCGAGATCCCGCAGGTCGTGCGCCGGCGCCACCGCGAGCTGTATGCGATCCTGTCCGGGTACTTCGGGCAGGACCCCGCGGCCTGGGACGACGCGCGGGGCCTGAAGGAATAGGACATGCGGCTCGACCTGCTGCTGATCCGGCGCCAGCCGGGCCTCTCGCGGCGCAAGGCGCGCGAGGTGATCGAGAAGGGGCAGGTCACCGTCGGCGGCGAGCGCGTGCGCGAGGCCGGCCGGGAGGTCGACGCCGGCGCCGAGCTGGTGTTCGACCCCAACCGGCCCGCACTGCCGCGCGCGCGCTGCGCGCTGCCGGTGCTGTTCGAGGACGAGCACGTGATCGTCGTGGACAAGCCGGCGGGGCTGCTGAGCGTTCCCTCGGCGCCCGGGCTGCGCGACGAGGACACCGCCCTGCGACGGGTGCAGGACTACGCGCGGCGGCTGAGGCCGCGCGGCGGCTTCGCCGAGCGCGTGCACCGGCTCGACCGCGACACGTCCGGGGCGATCGCCTTCGCGCTGTCGGCCGAGGCGCGTGCCGGTCTGATCCGGACCTTTCGCGACCACCGCATCGAGCGCGTGTACCTGGCACTCGTCGCGGGCGCGCCGGCCGAGGAGCGCGGCCTGGTCGACGCGCCGCTGCGCACGGAGTGGACGAGCGGCCGCAAGGGCGTGGCGCGCGGCGGCGAGCCCGCCGAGCGGGCCGTGACGCGCTGGCGCGTGCAAGAGCGCTTCGCGGGCGCGGCACTGCTCGAGCTGTCACTGGAGACCGGGCGCCAGCACCAGATCCGCGTGCACCTCGCGCACGTGGGCCTGCCGATCCTGGGCGATCCCGTCTACGGGCGAGAGGCGGCGCTCGCGCGCCGGCCGCTGCTGCACGCCTCGCGGCTGTCGTTTGCGCACCCGATCACGGGCGAGCGGGTGGCGGCCGAGAGCCCGCTGGCCGCCGACATGGCGCGCGCACTGGCCGCTCTGCGGCGCGGCGGCCTGCCCCAGGCTCGCCCCGCGCCATGGCAGCCGCAGAACAAGTTCACCCGAGGACGGACAGGATCTCGAGCAGGCCCGGCGGCGGCTCCTCGAAGTGGACGCCGACCTGGTACGACAGCCCCTCCAGCCGCGCCCAGATCGCCGTGCCCGGGACCTCGACGGCGGAGGTCCTTGCCCCGTCCTGGATCGGCGCCTCGAACACGACGGCGACCGTCGCGCCGCGGGTGATGTCCTCCCCCACGCGCAGCCGGCAGCCGTACGGGGAGAGGTCCATCGCGGTGGCGGGCCGCCACTCGCCGTTGGCACGGTAGCGCACCGTCAGCAGACACGCCTTGCGCGCACTGATCCGCCTGTTGTTCCGGCTCGGCACGGGGGTATCGCTCATGCTGGTATCGACGGCTCGCTGAACGGCGGGATGGCGCAGTATAGCGGCCGCCAGCGGTCCGGGGCAAATCTGTTATCCTGACGGGCGCAGCGCATGAAGCCGACGCCCCCCTCTCTCCTCTTCCCCCTGGCGGCACTGGCTGCGGCCTGCGCCGGAAACTCGTCGTCCGGTCCGGACGGCGTGCCCACGCCGGTGCCCACGTCCCCCGTCAGCGGCTTCGTCTTCTACGACGAGAACGCCAACGGCCTGTTCGACCCGACCGAGAGCGTGCGCCTGCCGGGGGTGACGGTGGCGATCGGCGGCCGGACCGCGCAGACGACGGCGGGCGGGCGCTTCACCGTCGAGGCCCCCAACGGCACCCAGTCGGCGGCCGTGCAGCCCGCCTCGCTGCCCGCGTACTTCACGCCCGGCACGCCGCTGAGCCTGGGCGTGCCCCAGGCGGGCGACCTGGCCGTGCCGGCGGTGCTCGCGCTGGGCGCCCGCGAGAGGCCGAACCTGTACCTGGCCTTCGGCGACAGCATCACCTGGGGCGAGGGCTCGTCCAACCAGGGCGGCTACCGGGACCCGCTGGTCGCCGACCTGCAGGCGTACTGGGGCAAGGCCGACATCTACAACGACGGGGTGCCCGGCACCAAGAGCAACCGGGGCGAGTCGCGCATCGGCTCGAGCCTCGCCGTGCGGCGGCCCGCCTACGTGCTGATCCTGTACGGCACGAACGACTACAACGACGCCGAGTGCCGCAACACGCCGCCCTGCTACACGATCGACGCCCTGCGCTCGATCGTCGTGCAGACGCGCGAGGTCGGCGCGTTCCCGGTGCTGGGCACGATCCCGCCCGTGAACCCGGCCTATGTCGACAAGGGGGCCGACGCGCGCAACGACTGGGTGAAGCAGATGAACGGCTACGTGCGCACGATGGCGACGCAGGAGCAGGTCGCCCTGGCGGACGTCCACGCCGACCTGCTCAAGCAGTCGAACCTGGCGGCGCTGTTCAGCGACATGCTGCACCCGAACGACGACGGCTACCGCGTGATCTCGCGCTCCTTCTTCAACGCCGTCACCAGGCCGGTCGGCGCGTCGAGCTCTCGGCGCCCGCGCGCGTTCTCGTTCCTGGCCCCCGGCTCGTAACGGGCCGCGGCCCGCGCGGCGGGCGTATGATTCGCGTCATGAAGACGGGCCGCATGCTGAAGTTCCATCGGCCGGGCGGCGACGTGCACGCGTACTTCTACCTGGAGCAGGACGCCGCGCGCGCCGTTCTCTACCACTTCCCGCCGGGACCGGGGCGTCCGGGCGATCGCTCGCCCGTGCACGAGGTCCGCGGGGCGTCCTCCGACGCCGTCGAGGCCGAGGTGCGCGCCTGGATCGACGCCCACTACCCGAGGCCGTCGTGAGCCACGGGCGCGCCGAGGCCGAGGCGCTGCTGTTCGAGCACACCCGCTCCGACGCCCTGCGCAAGCACGCGCGCGGCGTCGAGCAGGCGATGCGCGCCTACGCGCGCTGGTTCGCCATCGAGGACGAGGCCGAGGTCGAGAAGTGGGGCGTGGTCGGCCTGCTGCACGACTTCGACTACGAGCAGAACCCCACGCCGGAGACGCACCTGCACGTGGGCTGCCGCATCCTGCGCGAGCGCGGCTGGCCCGAGGAGGTGGTGGCGGCCATCGCCTCTCACGCCGACTACATGGGCGTCCCGCGCGACACGCCGCTGCGCAAGGCGCTCTACGCCTGCGACGAGCTGGTGGGCTTCATCGGCGCCTGCGTGAAGGTGCGGCCGACGAAGAAGGTCGCCGACCTGCCCGTCGACTCGGTGCTGAGGAAGCTCAAGGACAAGGCGTTCGCGCGCTCCGTCGATCGCGCCTGCGTCTACGGCGGCGCGGAGGCGGTCGGGCGCCCGCTCGAGGAGCACGTCGCCTTCGTGATCGCGGCGCTCGTGCCGGTCGCGGACGAGATCGGCCTCTAGCCCGTGGCCGGCGCCAGCCTGGTGCAGGACCTGTGGCTCGGCTTCGAGCCGCGCCTGCGCGGCCGCCGGCTGGCGCCCTGGGACGAGCCGGCGACGCGGCTGCTGCTCCAGCTCGACGTGGGTCAGCGGCTCGAGGACCCGGCGGTCGTCTCGCTGCTCGAGGCGCTGGCGGCCCGGCTCGAGGTCTTCGCCTGGGAGCCCCGCTGCGGCGCCTCCGGCGCGCCAGGCCCGGAAAGCCTCGAGGACGCGCGGCGGCTGGCGACGGACGGCGGACGGCGCTTCGGGCCGCGCACGGTGCTGCTGGGAGGGCTCGGGCTCGGCGCCTGGATCGCACTCGCGCTGGCGGGCACGCCGGGCCTCTCGGGGGTCGTCGCGCTCGCCCCCACGCTGGCCGGAGCGGGAAGCACGGCACCGCAGCTCTCGCCGCTGCGCTCGGCCCTCGCGGGCGCGCTGTCCGAAGCACCGCCCCAGCTGCCGTCGCTCGTCGTCGAGGGGCACGAGCGGCCGGCGGCCGAGGCGCACGCCGTCGGCGAGTGGCTCGCCCGCTCGCGGGGCGCCGCGCACCTGGTCGTGCCCGGCGGCGACGAGGAGGTGCTGAGGCCTCCCTGGCCGGCGGCGATCGCCGCCTGGGCGGACGCGCTGGGGCGGCCGTCCCGGTGAGCCTGCGAAGCCGCCTGCTCGCCCCGCTGCTGGTCGTGGCGGCGCTGCTCGTCGTCGGCAGCACCGGCTACCGGCTGATCGAGGGCTGGCCCTTCCTCGACGCCCTCTACATGACGGTCATCACCATCACCACGGTGGGCTTCCTGGAGGTGCGCCCACTGGGCAGCGCCGGCCGTTTGTTCACGATGGCGCTGGCGCTGGGCGGCGTCTTCACCGCCTTCTACGCGGCAATGGAGTTCATTCGCGTCATGGTCACCGGCGAGATCCGGGCCGTCCTCGGGAGACAACGCATGGAGAGCCGCCTCGAAAAGCTGTCCGGGCACCTCGTGATCTGCGGCTTCGGCCGCATGGGCCGCCTGGTCGCGGAGGAGTTCAGCTCCGCGGGGCTCGACTTCGTGGTGATCGACCGCGAGCCGAAGGCGCTGGAAGGCTTCGAGCTGGCGCACGGCATCCCGCTGGTCGGGGACGCCACGGCGGACGACGTGTTGCGGCGGGCCGGCGTCGCGCGCGCCCGCGCCCTGGTCACGGCGGCCGCCTCCGACGCCGACAACCTGTTCGTCACGCTGAGCGCCCGCCTGCTCTCCGACAACCTGGTCATCGTGGCCCGCGCGGAGGGCGAGGGGGCCGAGGTCAAGTTGCGGCGCGCCGGTGCGAACCGGGTCGTCTCGCCCTACAACATCGGCGGCCACCGCGTGGCGCAGGCGGTGCTGCGCCCGAACGCGATGGACTTCATCGAGCTGGCGACGCGCAGCGGGCACCTCGAGCTGCAGATCGAGGAGATCGAGATACGCCCCGCCAGCCCGCTGGTCGGACGCTCGATCAAGGCGAGCCCGATCCGCAGCGAGCTGGGGATCATCATCGTGGCGATCAAGAAGCCGGGCGCGAAGATGCTGTTCAACCCCGCCCCGGAGTCCCTGCTCGAGGCCGGAGACCTGCTGATCACGCTCGGCCACCGGCAGCAGCTCGATCGCCTGGAGAGCATGGCCCGCGGCGGTGCGGGCACGTAGCGCCGCTCAGCGCTGCCGGGCCGCGGGCGTCACGGCGGCGCCGAACACCAGGACCAGGCTCGACACGTAGGCCCACAGCACCAGCGAGACGGCGAACGCGAGCGGCCCGTAGAGCGTCGCCAGCTGCATGCGTCCCAGGTTCCAGACGAAGACGTACTTGGAGGCCTCCCACAGCGCCGCCGACCAGACCGCCGCGGCCGCCGCGACCCGCAGCTCCACGCGCGCGCTCGGGGCCAGCCGGTAGACGACGAGGAACAGCGACCAGGTGAGCAGCACGGCCGCGGCCTTCAACGCGAAGGCCGTGGCCAGCGGCCACTGGCGGCCGAAGCCGCGCGCGGCCAGCGTGAGCGCCACGGAGACGAGCGCCATCGCACCGCCCACCACCGTGAGCAGGACGGCGAGCAGGCGGCTCTTCCAGAAGACGCGCGGCTGCCTGCCGCCCCAGGCGCGGTCCAGGGCCATCTCGACCGGGACGAAGATGCCCGAGGCGCCCCAGACGATCAGCGCCAGCGAGAGCAGCTCGAAGCCGCGGGCCAGCCGGGTCATCTGCCGGAGCGAGGCGGCGAGCGTCTCGTCGCCGAACGGGATCAGCTCGACGAGCAGCGCCCGCACGGCGGAGGCGGCGGCGCTGCCCGGCGCGAGCCTCTGCGCGGCGGCGACCAGGACCAGCAGCAGCGGGAACAGGCAGAGCAGGAAGTTGAACGCGATCGCGTTGGTGAGGACCATGACCTCGCGGGAGAGCAGGAGGCCGAGCGCACGGCGCACCCGTGCCGGCAACGACAGCCCTCCGCGCCGGCTCCTCTTCATGCTGGCGCGGGATTATGACGCGTCACCGATCCCCGGCCACCTCGGGCGATCCAGATCGATTGGTGTTCGTGGTTGACATGACCCTTCCGCTCGCTTACGATCGGCTCATGTCGGTCGAGCGAGCGATGTGTTGTTGTTGTACCTCGGCCCGGGGCAGCTCCCGCGGCCTCGCTTCGCTCTCGTGAGCCAACCCGACTAGCCCTCCCAGGAACACGAAGCCGATCGAAGGCCCGGTGGCAGGCGCCCCGGGCCTTTCGGCTTTCCGGGCCGCGCCGTTCGCGTGCGGCCAGGTTCAATCGTGTTCCCGCGGCGCCTCTGCGCACCCGGGGGAGGAGGACTGGCGATGACGGGCCTGAACAGCGAGCCGGCTCGATCGGAGAGCGCTGACGAGATCGTGCAGGCCGCGGCGCGCTTCGAGGGCGGTCGGCCGGAGGACGTGTTGCGCTGGGCGGCCGCGCGCTACGCGCCGCGGCTCGCATTCGCGACCGCCTTCGGCCCCGAGGGTCTCGTGCTCCTGGACCTGATCGGCCGCGAACGGCTCGCCGTCGACGTCGTCACCCTCGACACGGGCCTCTTCTTCCCCGAGACGTACGATCTCTGGCGCCGCCTCGAGCAGCGCTACTCGCTCAGCGTCCGTGCCGTGCGGCCGGCGCTCGGGCTCGAGGAGCAGGCCAGGCGCCACGGCGAGGCGCTCTGGGCGCGGGATCCCGACCGCTGCTGCGCCCTGCGCAAGGTGGAGCCCCTGCGCGAGGCCCTGCGCGGTCACGACGCCTGGATCAGCGCGATCCGGCGGGACCAGACGCCCGACCGCGCCCGCGCGCGCGTCGTCGAGCACGACCGGCGGCACGGCCTCGTGAAGATCAACCCGCTCGTCGAGTGGTCGGCGAGCGACGTCTGGCGCCACCTGCGCGCGCACGACGTGCCCACGAACCCGCTGCACCGGCAGGGGTACCCGAGCATCGGCTGCTGGCCCTGCACCGGGCCCGTCGCCGCCGGCGAGGATCCCCGCGCGGGGCGCTGGCGCGGCCGCGAGAAGACCGAGTGCGGGCTGCACGCGCGCCCGCGGCCGGCCGCCCCCGTCTTCGCGGCGCAAGCCGAAAGGAGCTAGCTCATGTCCGAGGAGAACGCCGTCCCGCCGTCCACCGAGCACGCCGCCCAGGCGCCCGCGGGCTCGCTCGTCGCGCCGCACGGCGGCGTGCTCGTGGATCGCATCGTCAGCGGCACCGCAGGCGAGGCGCTGCGCCAGCAGGCCGCCGCCCTGCCGCGGCTGCAGCTGGACGCGCGCGAGCTCGCTGACCTCGAGCTGATCGCGACCGGCGCCGCGAGCCCGCTGACGGGCTTCCTGTGCCGTGCCGACTACGAGCGCGTGCTGACCGAGCTGCGACTGGCCGACGGCACGGTCTGGCCCGTGCCGCTCACGCTCGCCGTTCCCGACGAGGCGCGAGCGTCCGTCACTCCCGGCGCGCGCGTCGCGCTGCACGAGGCCACGGGCCGCCTGTGGGGCACGCTGGACGTCGAGCAGGTCTTCGAGCGCGACCCGCGGCACGAGGCGCTGCACGTCTACGGCACCGAGGACCCGGCCCACCCCGGTGTCGCCTACCTGCTCTCGCGGCCGTGCGCGCTGGCCGGGGGCGCGGTCAGCGTGCTGCCGCTGCCGGACGACCTGCCCTTCGCGGCCCACCGGCTGACGCCGCGCGCGCTGCGCGCGCGCATCGCCGAGCGTGGCTGGCGCCGCGTGGCCGGCTTCCAGACGCGCAACCCCATCCACCGGGCGCACGAGCACCTCACCAAGCTCGCGCTCGAGTTCGCCGACGGGCTGGTCGTGCACCCGCTGGTCGGCGAGACCAAGAGCGACGACGTGCCCGCGGCCGTGCGCTTCCGGGCGTACGAGCGGCTGATCGAGCGCTACTACCCGCGCCAGCGCACGCTACTCGCCGCCTTCCCGGCGGCCATGCGCTACGCCGGCCCGCGCGAGGCCCTGTTTCACGCGCTGGTGCGCAAGAACTACGGCATCACGCACCTGATCGTGGGCCGCGACCACGCGGGTGTCGGCCGCTACTACGGGCCCTACGACGCGCAGCGGATCTTCGACCGCTTCGAGGCGCAGGAGCTCGGCGTGACGCCGCTGCGCTTCGAGCCCACCTTCTTCTGCCACGCCTGCGACAGCCTCGCCTCCCCGCGCACCTGCCCGCACGACGAGAGCACGCGGCTCGAGCTGTCGGGCACGCGCGTGCGCCAGATCCTCAGGGCCGGCGGCAGGCTGCCGGCCAAGTTCACGCGGCCCGAGGTGGCGGAGGTGCTGCGCGGCCACTACGCGGGCGGCGCCGACGCCGGCGCCGTTCCGGCAGACGGGACCCGCAACGCCGCCGCGAGCGGGTTCATCGTCTGGTTCACGGGGCTCTCGGGCGCGGGCAAGAGCACGCTGGCCCAGGCCCTGCGCGCGCGGCTGCAGCCGGAGCGACCCGTCGAGGTCCTCGACGGCGACGAGTTGCGGCTCCACATCTCGCGCGGCCTCGGCTTCAGCAAGGAGGACCGCGACACCAACATCCGGCGCATCGCCTACGTGGCACGGCTGCTCGCCCGCAACGGCGTCGGCGTGATCAGCGCCGCGATCTCGCCCTACCGCGAGGTGCGCGAGGAGGTGCGGCGCCTCGCCCGGCAGGACGGCATCCCGTTCCTCGAGGTGTTCGCCGACGCCACGATCGAGGCGCTGGTCGAGCGCGACGTGAAGGGTCTCTACCAGCAGGCGCTGGCCGGGAAGCTCCAGCACTTCACGGGCATCTCCGACCCCTACGAGCCGCCGGAGTCGCCCGAGGTCGTCGTCCACACCGATCGCGAGCCCGTCGCCGCGAGCCTCGGCCGGATCCTGGCGGCGCTCGAGGCGCAGGACCTGCTCGGCGGCCGCCCGTCCGTCGACGCCACGCTCGAGGAGGGCGCCGCTTGAGCGCGCTTGCGGCACCGTCTGCCGCGCCAGCCCTGTTCCCGGCCTTCCTCAAGCTCGCCGGCCGCCGGGTGCTGGTCGTGGGAGGCGGACGCGTCGCGCAGGGCCGTCTGCCGGCGCTGCTTTCGAGCGGCGCGGAGCCGACCGTGGTCGCGCCCGAGGTGCGGCAGGAGATCGTCGCGCTTCGCGTGCGCGTCCTGCGTCGTGCGTTCCGCGAGAGCGACGTCGACGGCGCCTGGCTGGTGGTCGCGGCGGCGACGCCGGACGTGAACCGGACCGTGGGGGACGCCGCGGCGGCGCGCGGCGTTTTCGTCAACGCCGTGGACGACCCCGATGCCGCCACCGTCTACACCGGCGGCGTCCTGCGCCGGGCGGGCTTCACGATCGCGGTGTCGACGGAGGGCCGTGCGCCCGCGCTCGCCGGCCTGCTGCGCGAGGCGCTGGAGGCCGTGCTCCCGGACGACGCATCGCGCTGGCTGGAGCTGGCAACCGAGCTGCGCCGGGACCAGAAGGCCCGCGGCGTGCCGATCGAGGAGCGCCGGCCGCTGCTGCTGCAGGCGCTCCAGCGGCTCTACGGCGCGCGCGACCCCGACGGCCGGGACGGCGTGCCGCCCCGGGCCGGCGGCGAGGCGCCGCTGTGATCGGCCGCGTCACGCTGGTGGGCGCCGGGCCGGGCGATCCCGACCTGCTGACGCTGCGCGCCGTGAGAGCGCTGGCCGAGGCCGAGGTCGTCTTCTACGACGCCCTGGTGGCGCGAGCCGTGCTCGAGCTCGCGCCGAGGGCGCAGCGATTCTGCGTCGGCAAGCGTGCCGGCCGTCCCTCGACGGCGCAGCAGACGATCCACGCCCTGCTGGTCCGCGCCGCCCGCCGCGGCAAGCGCGTCGTGCGCCTGAAGGGCGGCGACCCGTTCCTGTTCGGCCGTGGCGGCGAGGAGGCGCTGGCGCTGCTCGCCGCGGGCATCCCCTTCGAGGTCGTGCCCGGCGTCTCGAGCGCGCTCGCCGCGCCGGCCCTCTCCGGGATCCCGGTCACGCACCGTTCGCTCGCCTCCGCGCTCGTGGTCGTCTCGGGTCACGCGGAAGCGGCCTGGCGGCCCGTGCTCGCGGGCCTCGCCCCCCGGAGCGCCACCGTGGTCGTGCTGATGGGCCTCGCTTCCCGCGCCGCGATCGCGCGCGAGCTCGTCGCCAGAGGCTGGCCGGCGTCGACGCCTGCGGCCGTGGCCTGGGCCGCGGCGACGCCGGCGACCCGCCGCTGGCTCGGCCCGCTGGCGGCGCTCGAGACAGCGGAGCCCGAGGACGGCCCCACGGACGCGCCGGGCACGATCGTGATCGGGGACGTCGTGTCGCTGGCCGAGCGGCTGAGCCCGTCTCACACGGCCGCGGGAGAGCCCGAGCGAGAGGGAGGAGCCCATGCCGCCGCCCGTTGAGACGAGCGCGCCCCCGGTGCGCTCGTTCGCCAGCCCCGCGGAGATCGACGAGTTCGCGCGCGTGCTCGAGCGGTTCGAGCGCGGGGAGATCGGGCCCGAGGAATGGCGCCGGTTCCGGCTCGTCCGCGGCACCTACGGGCAGCGCCAGTCGTCGGACGCGCAGATGGTCCGGGTCAAGGTCCCGCAGGGGATCCTCGACGCGGCGCAGCTCGACGCGCTGGCCGACGTGGCGGAGCGCTTCTCGCGCGGCTTCGGCCACGTCACGACCCGCCAGAACCTGCAGTTCCACTTCGTCCGGCTGCACGACGCCGAGCCCGCGATGCGGCGCCTGGCGGAGGCGGGGCTGACGACGCGCGAGGCGTGCGGCAACTCGGTGCGCAACGTGACCGCATGCCCCCACGCCGGCGTCGCCGGCGACGAGCTGTTCGACGTGACCCCCTACGCCGAGGCCTTCACGCGCTACTTCCTGCGCCACCCGCTGAGCGCCAGCCTGCCACGCAAGTTCAAGGTGGCGTTCGAGGGCTGCCCCGAGGACCACGCCCTCCTGGCGATCAACGACATCGGCTGGCGGGCCGCCGTGCGCGAGCGCGACGGCAGGCGGGAGAGGGGCTTCCGGGTGCTCGTCGGGGGCGGCACCTCGATCCTGTGCGCTTCGGCGGCCGTGCTGGTCGAGTTCCTGCCCGCCGGCGAGATGCTCCAGCTGGCCGAGGCGATCGTGCGGGTGTTCCAGCGTCTGGGCGACTACGCTCACCGCCAGCGCAACCGCATGAAGTTCCTGATCCGCGGCATGGGATGGGAAGCGTGGAAGGCGGAGGTCGAGCGCGAGCTCGAAGCCGTGCGCGCACAGGGGAGCATCCGCCTGCCCTTCGATCCCGAGGACCCGCCCGCGGAGCAGCCGCCGCAGCGGAGGTTGGCCCCGCCGACACCCGAAAGCACTGCGGCGTGGGTCGCGGCCGTCGAGCCGCACGGGCCGGGGCTGCTGCCGGACCCCCGCCCCGCGCTCGAGCTGCAGGACGGCGATCGCCAGCGCTGGCTGCAGACGAACGTGCGGCCGCAGCGCCAGCCGGGCTTCGTGACCGTCGTCGTGAGGCTGCGCCTGGGCGACGTCACCGCCGGCCAGCTGCGGGCCCTCGGTCCGCTCGCGCTCGCCTACGGCGACGGCTCCGTCCGCACGACGCACGACCAGAACCTGCTGCTGCGCTGGGTGGCGACTGGCGAGCTGCGCGAGCTGTACCGAAGGCTGGCGGCGGCCGGGCTCGCGCGCGACGGGGCGCACACGCTCGCCGACGTCACGAGCTGCCCGGGCGCCGAGAGCTGCCGGCTGGCCGTGACGCAGTCGCGCGGCCTCGGCGACCTGCTCACCACGTTCCTCGACGGCCGGCCGGACCTCGTCAGCCTGGCCGGAGACCTCGACCTCAAGATCAGCGGCTGCCCGAACGGCTGCGGGCAGCACCACGTCGCCGGGATCGGCTTCCAGGGCAGCGTGCGCCGGCTGGGCTCGCGGGTCGTGCCCCAGTACTTCCTGATGCTGGGCGGGCGCGCCGGCCGTGACGGCGCCGAGTTCGCCCGGCTCTCGGCGAAGGTCCCCGCGCGGCGCATTCCGCAGGTGGTCGAGCGCCTGCTCCTGCTCTACAAGGACGAGCGCGCCACCGGTGAGAGCGCGCGCGAGTTCTTCCGTCGACTTCCGGTCGCGCGTGCCAAGGCGCTGCTCGCCGACCTCGAGGCGATCGCCGCGGAGGACGCGCAGCCCGCCGACTTCGTCGACCTCGGGGAACAGACGGAGTTCCGGCCGGAGGTGATGGACGGCGAGTGCAGCGCCTGAGCGGGGTCCCCCGTCCTACGCCGGGCCAGGCTCGTCGCCGGTCGCCACCGGCAGCGTCGGGTCCGACGCCCACTCGCTCCAGGAGCCGGCGTAGAGCGATCCGCGCAGCCCCGCCAGGTGCAGCGCCAGCAGGTCGTGGCAGGCGTTGACGCCCGAGCCGCAGTACACGACCGGTTCCTCGTGCGCCGCGCCGAGCGCCTCGTAGCGGGCGCGCAGCCCGGCCGCGGGCCGCATCACCGGCACGGGATCGCTCGTCAGGTTGGCGCTCCAGGGCGCACTGCGAGCGCCCGGCACGTGGCCGGCGCGCGGGTCGATCGGCTCGCTCTCGCCGCGGTAGCGCTCGCCGGCCCGCGCGTCGAGCAGCAGGCGGCCGCGGTGCGTCGCGACCAGCTCGGCCTTGGTCACGACGAAGCCCGGCCGCAGCCGGCCCGTGAAGAGCGCGGGCTCCACGCGCGTCTCCTCGTGCGACAGCGGCCGGCCCTCGGCTGCCCACCTGGCGATGCCTCCGTCGAGCACCGCGACCTCGTCGTGTCCGTGCGCCCGCAGCAGGTACCACAGGCGGGCAGCGACGGCGCCCGAGGCGTCGTCGTAGGCAACGACCCGCACCCCCGGCCCGATCCCCAGGCGGCCCATCACGCGGACAACCTGCTCCTCGGACGGCCAGGGGTGGCGGCCGGCCGGGAGCCCGCGCCCGCCGCCGGGCGCCGACAGGTCCGCGTCGACGTCGGCGAAGACGGCGCCGGGCACGTGTCCCGCCCGGAAGGCTTCGTAGCCCTTCCGAGCGGGGTCGAGGTACCAGCGCACGTCGACCACGCGTGTCCGGCCGCGGCCGTCGCCCGTCGACGGCGCGGCGCCGGAGACGAAGCCCAGCTCCGCCGCCAGCCAAGCGGTGTCGACGAGCGCCGGCACCGCGCCTACTTCATGTGCGCGGTCGGGCTCGCCACCTTCTTGTAGCCCTGCGTCAGCGCGGCCACGTCGAAGGCCGCCGGCTGGATCGGGCCCCGCTTCACCTCCGTCGCCTCCTTCGAGCTGTCCATGCTGCGGCCCAGGATCTTCATGGAGGTCGTCTCGGCGAGCGTGAAGCCCTGGATCTTCTTCATCTCCTCGGCGACGTTCTTGAGCATGGGGTTGGCCGCCATCGAGCCGGCCGCCCCGGCGAACGAGCTGTAGCGCCGGAAGTCGACGCTCGGCGACGGCGGCGCGATCGCCGTCGTGGCGCAGACCTGCGTCTTCACCAGGCCTGCCATCACCACCTCGTAGTCCTGGCAGTCGTAGCCGGCCACCTTCCTGGTCGCGCCCTTCGTGACGGAGACCGCTCCCCCGCCCATCATGCCCTGCATCTTCTCGCGCAGCGCGGGCGGCATGTTCGCCATCTGCGCGTTCGCGGCCTGCATCCGCTCGGAGGCGGCCTTCATCGCCGCCTCCATCTCGGCCAGGGTCACCTCCGAGTACTCCTTCTTTTTCTTGTCGATCGAGACGATGCGGCCGGGGCCGTACTCGACGATCACGTCGCGTTCGGCGTCGGACATCCGCATCTTCTCGTTCGAGAAGTAGCTGGTCGCGATCCCTGGTCCGCTGGCGCCGGTCGTCTTGTAGACGATCGTGAGGTCCTCGGCCAGCACGGGCACGGCCGCGAGCGCCAGGGCGCAAGCCGCGGCAACGGCGAGACGATCGATCCTCATTTCTGGGTTCCTCCTCGAGGGACGGCGTCGCTCGGACGCGAGACCCTCGACGTTACCACGGAAGCTATACTCGGCTCGAAGCCGCGCTGGTGCGGCCCGTCACAGGAGGAAGCGGTGCCCAGGCCCGAGCGACAGGTTCTGGTGTGCGTCAACAGCCGGCCCCCGGGCAACCCGAAGGGATCGTGCGGCGAGAAGGGCTCGCAGGCGCTCTTCGACCGGCTCAAGGCGCTGCTCAGGGAGCGCGGGCTGGACGGGCGCGTGATGCTCAACCGCAGCTACTGCCTCAAGCACTGCAGCCGCGGCCCGACGATCGCCGTGCAGCCTGACAACGTCTGGTACGCGGGCGTCACGCTCGAGGACCTGGTCGAGATCTGCAGCGCGCACCTGGAGGGCGGCAGGCCCGTCGAGCGGCTGCTGATGCCCGACATCCCGTGGGAGTGAGCCGCACCCGCGCCGGCTAGCGGCGCCGGACCGGCCGTGGGCGTCGGCCCGTGCGGTGCAGGCGCTGCAGCTCGCGCACGAAGCGCGAGAGCGGCACGTTCGCGTCGCGCAGGAAGTCGCTCACCTCGCGCGCCACCTCCATCACGACCACCGGGTCGTCCGAGGCATCGCGGTGCACCATCGTGCGCCGGTGCAGCCGGCCCTCGCGGATCAGCTGGCGGATCAGGCTGAGCCGCGCCTGGCTCCACAGGCGGTGGCCGTTGCGGTTGCGCGGCGGCTCGGGGACCTTCTTCGCGTAGAGCCAGTTGAGCAGCGTCTGCTTGCTCACGCTCAGCTCGCGCGCCACCTCGAGGGTCGTGAGGTACCTCATCGGCGAGGTTGATTCTCACCGCGCCCGGCGCGCCCGTCAACGACGGTCGGCTTGCGGCGGCTGACGGTCCGGGCGGCTGAGGCCAAATCGATCGCAGCGCTGCTGCGCCTTAGCATGAAACGCGCACAACCGTCCAGTAGCCTGACGTCCCTGCCGGTCCCGCACGCACCGCGCCCCGAAGTGCGAGAATCGACCGCTTGCGCCAGGCCGACTCCGCAGAGCGCACAGGGGACCGCATGAGGGTGGACATCCTCGACGGCGACGGCGCACGAGAGCCCCCGCCGCTCGGGTTCGCTGTCGTTTGCCGCCGGCGCGCTGCTCGTGGCGGCGCTCGCGACGACGCTCTGGGCCCGCGGCCTGCCCGCCTTCGTCGCCTGGGAGGCCGCTCACGACCACGAACGCTGCTTCGGCCGCTCGCGGCTGCGCGCGCGCGTCTGGAGCAGCGACCCGGCCGAGATCCGCGCCTGGCTCGAGTCGCGGGGCACGCCGGTGCAGCCGCTGCCCGCGCGCGGCGGCGGGGTCGAGATCGTGGGCGTGCGCTACTGTGCGCTCAGCGACCGCATCGCCGCGCACGTCTACTACGGCGGACGGGCAGCCTCGTCTCCGTGCTGGTGATGTCGGGCCCCGCCCGCATCGGCGACGGCTGGTCCGGCGAGGTGGGCCGCTGGCAGGTCCGGCTGCTGCGCTCGGCAGGACGCACGATCGCCGTCGTCGGCGAGGTCGAGTCCGACGTCGACGCCGTCGCCCGCGCGTTCGAGAGGCCGGCCGAGCCCTGAGGGCTGCGATCGTTCGGTTGACCGGTCGGCGGTTCAGCTGCTAACGTTTAGCCTGCCTTCCGTGGGGCTGTGGCGCAGTTGGGAGCGCGCGTGAATGGCATTCACGAGGTCACGGGTTCGAACCCCGTCAGCTCCACCAATCCCGACAACAACCTCACGCTCGTGGGGCCGGACGAGGGTTGAGAACGATCCCTCCTTCGCGCCTGGGCTTCATGGTGCGGGCGCTCTCGTACCGCAACTACCGGCTCTTCTTCGCCGGGCAGGGCACCTCGCTCGTCGGCACGTGGATCACCCGCGTCGCCACGAGCTGGCTGGTGTATCGCCTGACCGGATCCGCCGTGCGTGCTCGGCATCGTCGGCTTTGCGGGCCAGATCCCGACGTTCCTGCTGGCGCCGTTCGCCGGGGTGTGGGTGGATCGCTGGAGCCGGTACCGGGTTCTCGTGGGCACGCAGGTCCTCTCGATGCTGCAGTCGTTCGCGCTGGCGTGGCTCGCGCTCGCCGGGACGATCAACGTGACGCACATCCTCCTGCTGAGCGCCCTCCAGGGCGTCATCAACGCGTTCGACATGCCGGCACGCCAGGCGTTCGTCGTGGAAATGGTCGACGACCGCGCCGACCTGCCGAACGCGATCGCGCTCAACTCGTCGATGGTCAACGGCGCGCGGCTGGTCGGCCCGTCCATCGCGGGCGTGCTGATCGCGGTCGCCGGCGAGGGCTGGTGTTTCCTGCTCGACGGCGTCTCGTACCTGGCCGTGATCGCGTCGCTGCTGATGATGCGGCTGGCGCGGGGCGGAGCCGCGAGGCCCCGAGAAGCACGTCCTGCTGGAGCTGCGCGACGGCTTTCGCTACGCCTTCGGGTTTGCGCCGATCCGGTCGGTGTTGCTGCTGCTCACGCTGATCAGCGTGATGGGGATGCCCTACACGGTGCTGATGCCGCTGATGGCCGCCAGGGTTCTGCACGGCGGGCCGCACACGCTCGGCTTCCTCATGGGGGCGACGGGCATAGGGGCGCTCGGCGGTGCGGTGTACCTGGCCTCTCGGCGCAGCGTCATCGGGCTCGGCCGGGTGATCCCGGCTGCCGCGATGCTGTTCGGGTGTGGGCTGATCGCGTTCTCGCTGTCACGCACCTTCGCCCTGTCGCTCGTGCTCATGGTCGTCACCGGCGCCGGTTTCATGGTGCAGCTGGCGTCGAGCAACACGATCATCCAGACGATCGTGCGCGAGGAGATGCGCGGCCGCGTGATGGCCTTCTACGCCATGGCGTTCATGGGCACCGCGCCTTTCGGCAGCCTGCTGGCCGGCGGGCTCGCCGCGCGTCTCGGTGCGCCGCACACCATCCTGCTCGGCGGCTGTGCCTGCATCTTGGGAGGGCTCGTGTTCAGCCGTCAGCTGCCACGGCTACGCCAGTTGGTCGTGCCGATCTACGTGGAGCGCGGCATCCTGCCCGAGATCGCGACCGGCCTGTCTGACGCCGCCGCGTTGCGTGAGGGGTCGGAACGGTAGCCGCTGAGCGCAGGCGGCGGGCCCTGCCTCCGGGTGCGCGGGCTCGATGCGGGCCGCGCCTGTTCAGGCAAGCACTTCCCGGGGGGCGGCCCGGCCCTCGACACGGTCGCCCGGGGCGGGCCTCGTCTGCGCGTCGACGACCCCGTAGGCGGCCATGTTCACGATGTCGGGAACGTCGACACCCTGCTGCAGAACGTGGATCGGGGCGCGCATCCCCATCAGGATCGGGCCGATGACGTCGGCGTTGGCGAGGCGCCAGACGAGCTTGTAGGCGGCGTTCGCGCTCTGCAGCTCCGGGAAGACGAGCACGTTCGCGGGGCCCGTGAGGCGGGCGAAGGGATAGTTCTCTTGCAGGAATCCGGGGAGGACGGCGGTGTCGGCCTGCATCTCGCCGTCGCACTCGAGGTCCGGGCGGCGCTGGCGCACGAGCTCCACCGCCTGGCGGACCTTGTCGGTGAGCGGGTGGGGCGTGTTGCCGAAGTTGGCGAACGAGATCATCGCGACGCGGGGCTTGATGTCGAAGTGGCTCGCGGTGTCGGCGGAGAGGATCGCGATCTCGGCGAGGTCCTGGGCGGTGGGGTCGATGTTGACCGTCGTGTCGGCGAAGAAGAGGGCGCGCTCCTTGAGCAGCAGCACGTAGAGACCGCTCACGCGGCGCACGCCCTCGGCCACGCCGATCACCTGCAGCGCCGGCCGGATCGCGTCCGGGTAACTCGTGGTGAGGCCCGAGAGGGACACGTCGGCGTCGCCTTGGTCGACCATCATCGCCGCGAAGTAGTGTCGCAGTCGCAGGTGCGTGACTGCGACCTCGCGCGTGACGCCGCGGCGCCTCCGGCGGTCGTAGTAAGCGTCGACGTAGTGGGCGAACCGCGGGTGGGTCTCGGGGTCCACGACCTCGACCGGGGCCTTGACGTCGAGAGCCCGGAGCGCTTCGCGGGCCTTCCCTCCCACCGACACGAGGATCGGCCGGGCCAGGCCCTCCTCGGCGAGGAGCTTGGCCGCACGGTGGATCTTGGGATGGTCGCCCTCGGCGAGGACGACGCGCCGGGGGCTGCGCTTGGCCTTCTCGTGGATGACGTGCATGAAGGAGCGCGCGGCGGAGAGCATGCCGGCCAGCCGCTCCCTGTAGGCTTCGAGGTCGGGGATCGGCTTGCGGGCCACCCCGCTCTTCGCGGCGGCCTCCGCCACGGCCGGCGCGACGCGCAGGAGGACCCGGTAGTCAAACGGCTTCGGGATCAGGTAGTCGCGGCCGAAGCGGAACGCCTCGACGCCGTAGGCGCGGGCGACTGCATCGGGGACGTCCTCTTTCGCGAGGTCGGCGAGGGCACGGCTGGCCGCGAGCTTCATCTCCTCGGTGATCTGCGACGCCCGGCTGTCGAGAGCCCCCCTGAAGATGAACGGGAAGCCGAGGACGTTGTTGACCTGGTTCGGGCAGTCGGAGCGGCCGGTCGCCATGATCACGTCGGGACGGGCGGCGTGGGCCTCGTCGGGGAGGATCTCCGGCTCCGGGTTGGCCAGCGCGAACACGATCGGGTCGCGGGCCATGGTCTTGAGCATCTCGCCCGTCACCAGCCGGGCCGACGAGACGCCGACGAAGGCGTCTGCGCCCTCCAGGGCCTCGGCGAGGGTGCGCCTCTTCGTCTTGCGGGCGAAGCGCTCCTTGTAGGGGTTCATGTTCTCCTGGCGCCCCTGGTAGATCACGCCGGAGCGGTCGGCCATGAGCATGTTCTCGGGGCGGACGCCATAGGTCAGGTACAGGTTCGCGCAGGCGACCGCGGCCGCCCCGGCCCCGGCGAAGACGACCCTGACGTCGCCGATCGGCTTGTTGGCGAGCTCCAGGGCGTTCATGAAAGCCGCCGCGGAGATGATCGCGGTCCCGTGCTGGTCGTCGTGGAAGACGGGGATCCCGAGGCGCGCCTTGAGCTTCTCCTCGATGTAGAAGCACTCGGGGGCCTTGATGTCCTCGAGGTTGATTCCGCCGAAGGTGGGCTCGAGGCGGGCCACGCACTCGATGAACTGGTCGGGGTCGGTCTCGGCGACCTCGATGTCGAAGACGTCGATGTCGGCGAAGCGCTTGAACAGGACCCCCTTGCCCTCCATCACCGGCTTGCCGGCGAGGGGGCCGATGTTCCCGAGCCCGAGGACGGCGGTGCCGTTGGAGATGACGGCCACGAGGTTGCCCTTGCCCGTGTACTCGTAGGCCAGCTCCGGGTCTTTCTCGATCTCGCGGCACGGCTCGGCGACGCCCGGCGTGTAGGCGAGCGAGAGGTCGCGCGCGGTGGCGCACGGCTTGCTCGGGACGACCTCGAGCTTGCCCTTGCGACCGGACCGATGGAAGTCCAGGGCGTCCTGCTTCGTGATGCTCACGGCTCCTCCTTTTGGAGGCCTCCCGCGTGGCCTCGGCGTGCGCGCGGCTCAGTGGTCTACCGGTTGATTCGACTACGGACGACACGGCCCGATCAAGAGTTCGGATGTCTACGACGGCCGATGCCCCGGCGGCCGGAGAAGGTCGGCTCGCCCCCTCCGGTCGACGCCGGCGGGGTCCCCGGGGCACCCAAGTCTCCGTGGGTCAGCGAGTCCCGACCGTCGACACCCCCCGGTTCCGACATCCCGTTCCCGCGGCTCGTGCCGGAGCGGGGGCAATCACACGTTCTATGGACGTGGGCCACCCCGGGGGATAGCGTGGAGTTGTTGTGTTGTCCCTCGGCGTTTGCGCCTCCCCGTCGAGCCATTCGGGCACGGGGATTCCCTTTCTTCTGAGGCGACACCATCACCCAGGCTAGGAGAAGCCATGTCGAAGCTCAAGGCAAAGCTGCAAGAGAAGATCGAGGCCTGGCGCCCGAGGACCACGGCCCTCCTGAAGAAGGCCGGTGACGTGAAGCTGGGCGAGGTGACGATCGCCCAGGCCCTCGGTGGAGCGAGGGGGGTGAAGTGCCTCGTCACCGACATCTCGTACCTGGATCCCGAGGAGGGGATTCGCTTCCGCGGGTTCACGATCCCCGAGGTCCTCGCGAAGCTGCCCAAGGTCCCAGGCAGCGAGATGCCCTACGTGGAGGGTTTCCTCTACCTCCTGCTGACCGGCGATCTGCCCACCAAGGCCGATGCCGAGGAGGTGGCCAGCGAGTTCAAGGCCCGGGCACGGGTCCCCCGCTACGTCTTTGACGTGCTCCGTGCGATGCCGCGCGACACCCATCCCATGACGATGCTCTCGGCGGCGATCCTCTGCATGCAACGGGACTCCGTCTACGTGAAGCGCTACAACGAGGGCCTCGGGAAGATGGACCACTGGGATCCCACCTACGAGGACGCCATGGACCTCCTCGCCCGACTGCCCGAGATCGGGGCCTACATCTTCCGCATGAAGTACCGTGGCGACACGCCGATCGCGCCCGATCCCAATCTGGATTTCGGCGGCAACTTCGCGCACATGATGGGCGTGGGCAAGCCGTACGACGAGGTCTCGCGCCTGTACTTCATCCTGCACAGCGACCACGAGAGCGGCAACGTGAGCGCCCACACCGGACACCTGGTCGCGAGCGCGCTCTCTGACGTCTACTACGCCGGCTCGGCGATGGTCAACGGCCTCGCGGGGCCGCTGCACGGCCTGGCCAACCAGGAGGTCCTGCGCTGGATCCAGGGCGTCATGGAGAAGATGGGGGGGAAGATCCCCACCGACGAGGAGATGACGAAGTTCGTGTGGGACACCCTGAACTCGGGGCAGGTGATCCCCGGATTCGGTCACGCGGTGCTGCGCAAGACCGACCCCCGCTACATGGAGCAGCGCAATTTCTGCCTCAAGCACCTGCCGAACGACCCGATCTTCAAGTACGTGGACGTGCTGTTCCGGGTCACGCCGCCCATCCTCGAGAAGCAGGGCAAGGCCAAGAACCCCTGGCCCAACGTGGACGCCCAGTCCGGCGTGATCCAGTGGTACTACGGCGTTCGCGAGTACGACTTCTACACCGTCCTCTTCGGCATCGGCCGCGCCCTCGGCGTGATGAGCAACATCATCTGGGACCGCGGCCTCGGCTATCCGATCGAGCGGCCGAAGTCCCTGACCACGGCCATGCTGGAGCAGGTCGCCGGCATCAAGCCGGTTGAGGAAGCTGCCCTCGTGAAGTGACATTCCCCCGCCGGCCCGGTGGCGGTTCGCCGCCATCGGGCCTCGCCCGGCCGGGCGGGACCGTCGCCCCGTCCCGCCGGGGCCGGCGCGGCTAGTCGCCGCTCAGGTTCTGGCGCGCAAGCACCTCGAGCTCGACCGGCTCTCTCTCGAGCAGCTCGGCGCAGCCGGGAAACAGCTTCGGGATGTCGGTGAGCAGCACGCCCGTCCCCCCGTCCATCCCCGAGGCGATGAGCTTGCGGGCGATCCGGATGTACTCGTCGTGGACCATCCGGTTGTAGGCTTCGGCGCTCCGCTGTCCTTCCGGCACCTCCTTGAAGTCGAAGTACTCCCAACGGTTTTGTGGGGCCTTGAGGATCAGAACGGGCTGCTTCTCCTCGTCCTCCTCCAGTCGCCCGCGCACCGTGGCCTCGAAGAAGGTCGGAGACAGGTCTTCGTGGGTGATGTTCCAGAGCCGTTCGTAGGGCCGATGCGTGAAGTAGTCGACCTCGTCGGCCTCGGTCACGGCGATGGCGAAGATGCTCCCCGGGTGTGGCGCATCGGAGCTGCGGTAGTCCTCGAGGATCGCCTCGCCCCACGCCACGCCCTCTCCCGCGGGCGGCGCCGGTCGGCTCCGCGCTCCGGCCTCCCGCGAGCGCTGGCCGGCCCATGCGCGGTCGTCCTCTTCCGGTGCCCCGTACTTCTCACACCGATTGGGCTGACGCGGGGGAGGCACGGCGTCGGGCAGGTAGGGCAGGCGGACCGTCACCGCCGTTCCCCTGCCTGGCTCGCTGCTGAGCTCCAAGGTGCCGTCGAAGTCCGCCACGGTCCGGCGCACGAAGACGAAGCCCAGGGAATGGAGTTCCCCGTCCAGGGTCTCCTTGTCGGCCAGCAGCTGCGCGATCTTCTCGGGCGGCATGCCCGAGCCGTTGTCGCTCACCCGGAAGACGACGCGGTCGCCCTCGACACGGCTGTCGACGTGGATCACGCCGACCTTCCGGCCGCTCATGGCGTCGACGGCGTTCATGACGAGGTTGAAGTACATGCGCCGGAAGCGGTGTCGGTTGCCGCCGAGGACCGTCGGTCCCTGCAGGTCGAGTCGCAGCTCGACCCGGGCGCTGCTCTTCTCCACGACGTAGCCGTACACCACGTTCCGCGTGAAGTCCCGGAGGTCGTCGGCGAGGTCGAACTCCTCGTAGACGTCCCGGCCCTCCTGCTCGGCGAGGAAGTGCTCGAGCCGGTAGTAGACCCCGCAGATCCAGCGGAGACAGTTGCGGTAGTGCGAGCGGGTCCGCACCGAGCGGGAGTCCGGGGGGAGAAACGAGAGGACCTGGTCGGTCCGGCCCCAGAGTGGGTGGAGGATCAGCTCACACATGTCCCAGACTGCCTGGATGTACCTTTGGCCGGCCTGGAGCACGGTCTTGTCCGGGGAGAAGTTCTTGACCGCGCTCGAGTACTCCTGGAACGTCCGGCGCACGTCCCGCGCCTTCGCCTTGAGCTCGTCGAGATCGGCGCCGTGGAGCACCTGCGCCTGCTCGGCGCTGTAGATCTCGAGGTCCGTGTCGACGGTGACGTGATAGTGGAAGACCTCATTGAAGAAGGACTCCACGCGCAGGTCGTGGATCAAGAACTTGATCTCGGCGATGTCCTTCTTGAGGCCGCTGGCGTAGTCCACGAGTGTCCCACGGGGCGCGAGGTCCTGGCGGTGTCCCGGACGGGGATTGTATCGCGTGCCCGAAGCCGCTCGTCCAGAGGACGAGCTTGGACACCTCGTCGAGAGCGTCGACCGGGCGGACGACGCCCACCACGCTCCCCTTCTCGAGGACCGGGACCATGGAGAGGACCGCTTCGCGCGGCTAGGCTAGGCCTTGGCCAGAACGTTCGTGATCACGGTCATCGCCTCGACCTTGGTGAGCGTCGCCGGCCGGCCCGGGTGAGCGTCGCCGGCTGGCCCGACAGGGCGACGGCCTTCTCCGCCCCTGCCAGGATCTCGAGGTGCAGGATGACCCTGTGGTTGAAGACGGCGACCTGCTGCTCAGCGGCCGCGACGACGCCTGGCCCTCAGCTCGCCGGCTCGTCGATCGGCTGGCCACCAAGGCCGTTCCTCAACAGCGTGGCGAGCTGATCCAGCGCAGCGCGGCCTATCCCGGCCGCACGCAGGCGCTCGACCGTCCTCTCCACGGAATACGTAACCCGCGCCAGCCTCGGCACACCGTCCTCGATGAGGGCGAAGGCCGCTCGCGGATCGCCGTCCTTCGGCTGTCCCGCGCTGCCCGGATTCACGATCTCGACGCCATCGAGTCGAAGGCGGAACGGCGCGTGCGTGTGTCCCACGAGCACGAGGTCCGCTGCGACGCCGACCACACACGAGCGCCACTTCTCGAAGTCGGGCCCGACGTATCTGTAGAGCGGATCGGCGGGCGTCGCGTGGACCATGAGAACACGCCTGCCATCGATCAGCAGCGACCGCGTCCGCGGAAGGTTCCTCAGGAAAGCCTTCTCCCCGTCGTCGAGCTGCTGGCGCGCGATACCCGCGGCGGCCTCGGCCAGCCACTCGAAGTCTGGCCGGCAACGCGGTGGGACATCGTCGGCAAGGGCGCGATCGTGGTTGCCCTGCACGATCTCGGCCCCGCTGGCGCGTAGCCAGCGCAGGCAGGTCGCGGGCTGCGGCCCATAGCCGACGATGTCCCCGAGGCACACGACCGCGTCGTGAGGAACGGCCGCCACGGCTTCCAGCGCGGGCCAGTTGCCGTGGATGTCGGAGACGACGAGAACGCGCACGTCAGGTGCGAGCTCGGCTCACTTGGCGGCGCGGGGACGCACGAAGGCGCGGTGCCCTGCGTAGACGGCCGCCTCGCCCAGGCTCTCCTCGATCCGAAGGAGCTGGTTGTACTTCTCGACCCGCTCTCCCCGGCAGGGCGCGCCCGTCTTCAAGTGGCCGGTCGCGAGGCCGACCGTGAGATCTGCGATGAAGCTGTCCACCGTCTCGCCGCTGCGGTGGGAGACCATCGAGCCCCACCCGGCACGGCTCGCCATCTCGATCGCGGCCACCGTCTCGGTCAGCGTCCCGATCTGGTTGAGCTTGATCAGGACGGCGTTCGCGACGTCCTCGCGAATGCCACGCGCGATCCGCTCGACGTTCGTGACGAAGAGATCGTCTCCGACGAGCTCGATCTTCTCGCCCAGCTCGCTGTTCAGGATCTTCCAGCCTGCCCAGTCGTCCTCGGCCAGGCCGTCCTCGAGCACGGCAAGGGGGTAGCGCTTCGTCCAGTCCGCGTACATGGCGACCATCTCCTTCGAGGTCACCTTCCGCGACTCCGTTCGCAGGTTGTAGCGGCCGTCCTCGTAGAAGCCGCTCGAGGCCGGGTCGAGGGCGATCGCGACGTGCTTGCCGGGCTTGTAGCCCGCCGCCTCGATGGCCTTGACGATCAGGACGAGCGCCTCCTCGTTCCTCTTGAGGGCCGGGGCGAAGCCACCCTCGTCGCCGACGGCCGTCGAGTGCCCGGCCTTCTTCAGCACGGCCTTCAGCGAGTGGTAGACCTCGCTGCCCCAGCGCAGGGCCTCCCGGAAGTTCGGGGCCCCCACGGGCGCGATCATGAACTCCTGCAGGTCCGTCCCCTGCCAGTTGGCGTGGACGCCGCCGTTGAGGATGTTGAACATGGGCACGGGGAGCAGGTTCGCCGAGGCGCCGCCGAGGTACCGGTAGAGGGGCAGGCCCACGGCGGCCGAAGCCGTCCGGGCCACCGCGAGGCTGACCCCGAGTATGGCGTTCGCTCCGAGCTTGGCCTTGTTCGCCGTGCCGTCGAGACCGAGCATCAGGCGGTCGATGCCGGCCTGGTCGAGGGCATCGTGCCCCTTCAGGGCCTTCGCGATCGTGGTGTTCACGTTGCGCACGGCCTTCTGCACGCCCTTGCCGCCGTATCGGGCCTTGTCCCCGTCTCGCAGCTCGACGGCCTCGTGAGCGCCTGTCGAAGCGCCGGACGGCACCGCGGCACGGCCGGAAGCGCCTCCTTCCAGGGTCACCTCGACCTCGACGGTGGGGTTCCCGCGGGAGTCGAGGATCTCGCGGGCGTGGATGCTGGCAATCGCGGTCAACATGAGGTCATTCTCCTTAGAGTTGCGTCCGTCCAGGCAATCGGTCGATGCATCACATCAGAATCCCACGGAAACCACCAAGCCCGCTCCCCTGCCCTTCGCACCGAGCAGCGGCGCCAGGGACACCCGTGGCGCACGGCCCGGGACGGGCTCGCCGTCCCGTCGAGTGACAGTGCGGCCGCAGACATAGCCGAGGCCGGCGGCGGCGACGACGTCGGTCAGGTGATGCGAGTTCTTCTCGAGCCGTGCGATCCCCACGAGCGTGGCGAAAGCGTACGACGGAACCCCCAGCTTCCAGCCGTAATGATGGGAGGCCACGGTGGCCCAGGCGAATGCGTTCGAGGTGTGGCCCGAGGGAAAGGACAAATGGTCGGAGCCGTCCGGGCGCTGCCGGTGAGTCGGGTACTTGATCGCGGTCGTGTACGCAGCGGCGACCAGCGTCACCTGCGCGATGTCGTAGGTCGCGTCGCGGAAGCGGCCGTGACCCGCGAGGCGCCCGGCAGCGAAGAGCGCCGCCGCGGCCGGCCCGATCAGGTAGGCCTTGCCGATGGTGGCGCCGAGATCACCGAGCCACTTCGCCCGCCGATCCGGCGTGAAGTAGCCCACGACGTTGTCGTCGAACGGCGCGGCGGCCGCAGTCGCCGCGGCCGTGACCAGGAACGGCCGGAGATTGTTGCGAGAGACGACGCCCACGAGGTTCCGGCCGAGGTTCGGGACGAAACGGTGGCCGGTCCTCTCCCCGTCGCCTTGCTCTGCGTGGACCGGCGGGGCCATCTGGCCCTTGTCGGCGGGCGCGGCGCCCTCGGGAGACGCTGCTGGCGGCGCGGCCTCTTGCGCGAAGGCGGGAAGGCTGCCCGCCAGAGTGGCGAGGACGGCAATCGTCAGAAGGGACGACTTCATCGCTGCGTGCCCGCCGGGGCCACGAGCGCCTCGTCGAGGATGCGTCCGTCGGCCTGCAGCAGGTGCGGCCTTGTCCCCAGCAAGCGCAGCACGGTCGGCGCCACGTCGTACTCGATGGCGGAGCGCACGACTTCCAGTGCCTGATCGAGGCCAACCAGCGCGGTCACGGCCAGTCGAGCACGGGCACTACCGAGCATTCGGCGAGGTCCTCTCATGATTCGGTTGGGCCTAGGATTGCCCAAAGCCGTCGACCTGGGCAATCAGGGCCTCGAGGCCGGCGAGCTCGGGGCTGCGGGCGTCCGTTGCGGCGGCGGTCTGTCCAGCCGGCCGCAGCTCCCGTAGGGCCCCCGAGCCCCAGGCCTCGAGGCGCGCGGCATAGCGAGCGAATGCCTCGTCGAGGAACGGCAACAGCGGGTCCACCGCGCTCTGCGCCCGGCTTCGCCGGAGGAGACCTGGGACCAGGCGGGGCGGCGGCAGGGTCTTGATCGCATCGAGGAACTCGGGGTCGAAGAGGGGCGGCAGACGCCGCGCGCCGGCCTCCTCGCCCTCTCCGGCCTGGGAACGGACGCGATCGACCGCTTCTCGCACGGCGGACAGGCCGCGGCTTGCGGCAGACACGATCGCCGACCGCGCGGCCGGCGCGCCGTCTTCTCCCCGCGCCCAGGAGGCCGCCACCGCCTCGGCTGCACCCTCGAGGACGCGCTTCGCGGAGGTGGCGAGCGCGTCCGTGGTCTTGCCGACTGCCTCGGCTGCGGCGCCGCGCTGCTTCTCGAAATCGACCGCCGGCGTGTCACCGACCGGCGGCCCGCCGTTCAGGCTGGCCGCGGTCAGGGCGACGAGCCGGCGCAGGCGTGCCTGGAGCGCCTCGGTCGCCCTCCGGACGTGGTCGCGCGCGAGAGGAAGGAGCAGCTCGGCCCGCAGCGCGTCGAGGCCCTCGGTGTGCTCTGCTCGCGTCGAGAGCGCTCGCACGTCGACGCGCTCGTTCGGCCCCAGCACCGGGACGAGCTCGCCGGCGATGTAGCCCCGCGTGCGTTCGGAGTCGGCCGGGTCGAGCATGTCGGCCTTGCTCAGGACCACGCAGCAGGCGATGCCCGCGTGCCGAAGGCCCGAGACGAGCGCGGTCTCGTCGCGGCCCAGGGGCGTGCCCGCCGCCACGAGAACCAGGCCGAAGTCGCACCGGGGCAGCCAGGCGAAGGCCTGCGCGGACCCGCTCGAAGCGAGCGAGCCCACACCAGGAGTGTCGAGCAGGCGCAGACCGGGCGGGGCGCCCGGAACCGTGACCTCGATCGAGCGGACTCCCCGGGCGTTCTGGGGGTTCTTCTCCTCGGTCGCGAGATCCGGGAGTGCCGAGAGCGGGATCCGCTCCGTCTTCCCATCGCGGAAGCGGACCTCGACCGCATGGGGGCCCTGGCTGACGCGCAGCGGCACCGCGGTCACCGGCGTCGCGCCCACGGGCAGGACGGGCTCGCCGACCAGGGCGTTGATCAGAGACGATTTCCCCGAGCTGACACGGCCGAAGACGCCGACGTCGAGTGTCGTCGCCGCGGCGCGCTCGGCCGCGGCGGCGATGAGCGGGCGCATCTCGGTTAGGCCCCGCGCGGTGCTGACCGCCAGGAGCCGACGGAGAACGTCCCCGGCGGGGCCGGCCAGGCTCGCCACTTGCTCGGCGAGCCCGCCCCCCTCCTGCTCCTCGAGCAGCGCCTTGCCGCGCCGCATCAGGTTCTGCAGGTCGGCCGAGAGCGCGGTGATCTCCTCGGCAGCCGCCGGATCGAGAGCGCCATAGCCCAGGAGCGACCGCGTCTCCAGCTCGGAGAGGGAGATCTCGGCGAAGAGCAGGCCGGTCGCGACACTCCGTCGGGCCGACAGCGTCTGTTCCGGCCGTGGAATCCCGAGCCGATCGAGCGCGGCGAGCATGCGCTTGCGGGCAAGGCCCACGAAGGAGAGGAGCATGCGAGTCTCGTCCTGGGACAGATCCGGCCGTTCCCGAACGAAAGGGGACGGGTCAGGATGGGTCAGGGCCTCCACGCTGCGGAGCAAGTCATCCACGTACCAGAACGCGGACTGGATGCGACGGGCGTGGTTCTCGTTGAGGGGTGGAGCGGGAGCGCTGTCCTGGACGAGGGCGGAACGCGCGGGTCGTGTCATCGAGACTCCTACAGGCCTTTGGGAGCGTCTGCAGGAGTCATCAGCCTCTGGAACGCGAGGCGGTTGGGGCGGACTCCATCGCCCTCGCGTTTGATTCTGCGTGCGGAGAGGGCGGCGGTCAAGGGACGCGCTCATGCCCCACAGCCGTGCCGGACGGCTTGACAGCCGTGCCGAACGCTGGCTACGCTCGTTTTGTCGGTCGGCGATGAGGTTCGCCGTCAACCGCCCTTCGTGAAGGGCTGATGACCTCTCTCGAGGCTACGTCATGGCCGAGCGACGAGGTTTCAGCCCGGGCGCCGGGAAGCTGCAGGAGGACGCCCCGCGCTGGACGAGCGGACGCGAGTGCTGGGTGTTCCGCGCCGAGACGCCTGATCAGCTCTGCGGCCACCATCCGAGGCTGATCGCCCGGGCGCTCGATCCGAGCGAGCCGCTCCGCTACCTCCTCTACTCGCCCATCTTCGACGCGAGGGACGGTCCCTTCCGCGTGGGCGGCGCGCCCGGCTCCCACGCCGTCGGCATCACGGCCAGCTCGGTCCTCGTCTCACGCGACCCACACACCGCAGCCGCGCGACAGACGATCACGCGAATCGATCTCGACGCCGTCGCCTTCGTCGAGATCGGCTGCGCTCTCGCCCTCGGGTGGTTCGTCGTCTGCTACACCGAAGGCCGCGGCGCACGCTCCTGCCCTGTCCTCTTCAGGAGCCAGGGCATGGACCACTTCCGTGAGATCGTTCGCGGCTACCGTCGGCTGGGCCGCCCCGGCCGCGGCCAGGGCGCGGGCCGACTCGACTGGCCCACCGTTTGGGAAGGTGTCCCCGAATACGTCCGGAGCGAGGTCGAGCCGCTCCTCGAGGAGGCGGAGCGACCGCTGGCCGTACTGCGCACGCCGGAGCGCTGGACGGCCGCGAAGCGTTGGTGGCGCGAACGGACGGTCTGTGCCTGCGCCTCCGGGTTGCTGGTCGTGACTTCACACGGCCTCCTCTGGGCCGCCAGCGAGCCGCGTCCGAAGCCCGACGGCCTCAGCTTCGGGGTCAACGTCACCGTCGTGCGTCCGGAACGCCTGCAGGAGGCGGCGATCGCCAGTCGGGCGAGTCTTGGTGTGCTGCGCCTGAAGCTGGGAGACGGGGATGCCCCCCACGAGATCGAGGTGCCATTCGACGCCGGTGACGTCGCCTCGGCCGAGGAGATCGTGGGCCTGGCCAGGATGTGGCAGGACCCAGCGTGAGACCCAATCCCTTCGTCGGCCGAGGGAAGGAAACGGCTTGGATCCGCGCCGAGCTCGAGGCGGGACGCAGCGTCGTCCTGATCGGCATCTGCGGCATCGGGCGCACCGCGCTCGCGAGGCACGTGGCCGAGGAGATGGCTCGGGAATGGCTGTTCGTCTTCGCGGACTTCGCACGGGCACCCGGTCAGTTGTGGCGGGACCTGTTCGCCGCGGCCTTTCCGAAGGCGCAGGAGCGGTGCGGACACAAGGGAGGACCGCCAAATGGATGCGTTACCGCGTCTCGAGCCGACGGCTCGAGGACCCGCGCCGCCACGTCCTGGTGCTCGACAACGTGGCTCGGCTGACCGCGCCGAGGCTCGATTCGCTTCGCCGCCTGCGGGAGAGATTCCAGGTCGTCGCCATTGCCGAGGCCTTTCTTCCGGAGCCGGCGAGGGCAGCGCTGTGCGCCGCCCTCTGGGCCCGCCGGCCCCTGCAGCTTGGCCACGTCAGCGCGGCAGCCACAGTGGCGTTCTTCGAGGAATGCTCGCGACGCCACGGGTTCGGATGGAGTGAGGGCGAGGTCCAGGGGCTGGCCCGGGCGGTGAACGGGTTCCCTTTGGGCATGAGGGAAGCGGTCGCCGCCGAGCTTCGGCGGCGCGCAACCGTGAGAAGAGGCTGCCGAGCGAGATTCCCAGCGTCGTGCGGTTCAGCCAGGCCCTCGGGGTCGAGCCGCTCTCGTGGATCGGCGGCGCCGGCGCCGCCATCACGGCGCTCTTCGTGCGGTCGTGCCGGCCGCGTACTTGAGGACGCGGACCGCTTCGAGGGTCACCAGGCCCTCGGTCACCAGCTCGTCGACCACCGGCAGAAACGCGTTGACCTTCTCCTCGGCGTCGACGATCTCGATCACGATAGGCAGGTCGCTCGACAGCTCGAGGAGCTTGGCGGCGTGCATCCGCGAGTGCCTGCCGAAGCCCATGGGTCCCCGCAGGACAGTGGCCCCGGCCAGGTGCGCCTCGCGCGCGCGCTGCACGATCGCTTCGTAGAGGGGGCGGTCGCGCCCCTTCTCGCGGTCGCTCTCGCCGATGAAGACCCGCAGCAGGACGCCCGACTCCGGGATCATCATGGTTTTCACCTCCAGTGCCGCGCTCTTGTCCCTGGTCGAGATGACGTCACAGCGAGGGGCCGTGTCTCTGGCCCTGGGATGGGCCTCTTGTGCCCTGTAGAAAACCACGTGCGCGCGCTCCAGCGTGATCGTGCCGTCGCTCATGGCGGGCTCGACCCGTGCGAGCAGGCGCTCGATGTGGTGCGGGCCATCTACCACCTCGACGATGACGGGCACCTCCTGTGACACGCTCCAGGCGTGCTCCCGCACGATGGTGCCGTCGGCCTGCAGGCCCATGAAGCCCTTGAGCACGGTCGCGCCCTGGAAGTCCTCGCGCCGGGCCGTCTCGACGATCCACTCATAGAGCGGCTCCGTCCCGTGTCGCGCCAGGTTCGACAGGTGCACTCGACAGAGGACCTGTTCGGCTTCGAGCTTCACGGGCACCCTCCCGTCGTCAGAACCAGGACTTCGAGGCCACCACTCCAAAGCGCACGGCCAGCAGGCCGGCGAAGAGGCTGACGAACATGTTCGTGACCGCGGGCAGCCAGACGCCGTCCTCGAACAAGGCGTGGGTCTCGAACTCGAAGGTCGAGAACGTCGTGAATCCTCCGCAGAAGCCGGTCCCCAGCGCGAGACGGATGAGGTCGGCGTGCGGGAGCGCGCGGTCGGCGAGCAGGCCGCCGATCATCCCCAGCAGGAACGAGCCGACCAGGTTGATGAGCAGCGTCCCGAGCGGAAAGCGGCCGTCGACGAGCCCTCCCACCCAGCGGGCGACGATGAAGCGCGCGTTGCCGCCGATGAACGAGCCGGCCCCCACGAGCAGGTACGGCATCAGCCTCTCCGTCACTGCCGCACCACGAGGACCGAGCAGGCCGCGTGCGAGACGACACGCCTCGAGGTCGAGCCGAAGAGCCACTCGCGGATCGTCGAGCGGCCCCGGTGTCCGACGACGATGAGGTCGGCCCCGGTGTCGCCGGCCAGGCGCAGGATCTGCTCGGCGGGGTGTCCGACGAGGACGCGCGTCTCGAGGTCGACGCCCTGCCCCGCGGCCCTGCGCCGCAGCCCCTCGAAGATCTCCTCGTAGTGCTGCGTCGCGGCCTCGAGGGTGGCCTCGGTCTCGACGCGCGTCGGCGGCTCCGGCGGAGTCGCCACGGAGACGACCTGAAGCCGCGCTCTGCAGACCGCAGCGAGGTCGAGCGCCGTCTCGAAGGCCTGATCGGCGTCCTTCGACCCGTCGTGCGCGGCGAGAATCCGCTTTGGCGTCATTCTTCTCTCCCCCTCCGACCCGGGATCACCCGGCCTCCCCGACCACGCTGGGCGCCGCCTCGCCCGCCGCGGCGGACCTGGGCAGCAAGTATCGCGGCAGGAAGAAGGCGTTCGCAATCAGCGTCGGGATGACGGCGCTGCCGATCACCGCGGCGATCAGAAACGAGTACTGCGCCTGGTCGATGATCGCGTGGGTGAGCCCGAACAGGGCCGAGATGCTGCCGAAGGTGAGCCCGGTCGACATGAGGAGCGTCGTGTAGGCGGCCTCCTGGCGCGGATAGCGGAAGAGGCGCGTCACCGGCCAGACACCGACGCTCTTCATCACGAGCTTGGCGACGAGCAGGCCCAGGACGCTGGCCGGCGCCGCGATCAGGGCGGGCACCGAGACGAACGATCCCGCCCGGATGAAGTAGAACGGCGTCAGCAACCCGAAGGTCACGGTGCGCAGCCGCCGGATGAGGGCGTGGTCCTTGCCCACCGTGCCCGCGAGGACCATCCCGATCAGGTAGGCCGGCAGCACTGCCTCGCTGTCCGCCCATCCCGCCAGGCCGCCCATCGCGAAGAGCGCGAGAAGGAGGAACTTCGCCTCGAGCTCCGAAGGCCGCCCTCCGTAGCGCCGGAAGAAGCGTGGAGTCAGCCACGGCAGCGCGCTCAACACGACCACCGAGACACCGACGAACGTGACGGTCCTGAGGGTGAAGGGCGCGAAGATCAAGCCGAGCGCGATCACGGTCCCCAGATCGTTCACGAAGCAGGCGGCGAGCACGGCCTTTCCGAAGTCGGTGCTGTTCAGCCCCAGCTCGAGCATGACGGCGTAGACGACCGCGACCGAGGTCGTCGACAGGGCGACACCGGCGAGCCAGCTCGCCTGCGGCGTCCAGTGAAGCCCGTAGTAGGCGAAGGCGGCACAGCCGAGGAACGGTGCGAAGAAGCCGACCAAGCCGATCCCCGTCGTCTCTTTCCACTTCGCCCGGAAGACAGTGGGATCCAGCTCCGCCCCGGCGAGGAACGTCAGGACGATCGCGCCGGTCCCGGAGAGAAACGTGATCCAGGGCTCGCTCGTGCCGAGGAGGGCCTTGCCGACGAAGACGCCGATCAGGAGCTGGGCGACGGTGCCGACGACGATCTCCGAGAGCGCCGTGGCGACGCCCAGCCAGATCGACAGCAGCGTGGCCACGAGAGCGAGGCCGAGCCAGAGTGCGGCGAGCGCCCAGACCTGGGTCACGCTTCGCCCTCGATCTCGAGCAGAGCGGCGTACAGCGAGCGGAGCGAGTCCCATCCGCGAGACTCCTCCGCGGGGCCTGCGGATCCGGCCTCCACCTCCCGCATTCGGAGCTCCGCGACGTGAAGGGCGGTCTCGACGGCCGCTGCCGTGTCCGCGGCCGCCCTCTCGAAGAGGACCAGGAGCGAACGGAAGTCCGCCTCGTAGGCGCGAGCGAAGCTCTCGCGGGTCTGCTCGACCGCCTGGCCGTACCGATCGTCCGCCTCCGAGAGCGCTTTCGTGGCCAGGCGGCGCAGGGCCATCCGCCGGGGAAGAAGGGCCGCCACCGCGTCCTCCAGGTCCTCGAGCATGAGCCGGAGCGGCTCGAGCTGGAGGCCCACGGGCCGCGGCACGGGGGGATCGCGGGCGGGTCGACGCGCGGGGGTTGGATCGACAGCAGCTCCGCCGCCATGCGCCA
Organism: uncultured Acidobacteriota bacterium; assembly: GCA_963831755.1. Lineage (GTDB taxonomy): Bacteria > Acidobacteriota > Vicinamibacteria > Fen-336 > Fen-336 > DATBSL01. The sequence goes on along the minus strand of CAWHRC010000021.1, from coordinate 101,487 downwards.
CACCTCCTCGGCACGCTGTGCGGCCGCGCCGGTCACCTCCCGCCGCAGCCGATCGTAGCCCGAGCGCAGCCGGTCGCTCTCCGCGGGGAGGAACGCCTCCAGGAACTCGTCCGCCGCGACGCGCCCCGCCTCCAGCATCTCCTTCCACACGCCGGATCGGGACCGCTTCGCGGCGTGCTGGCGGATCTCGTCGATCCGGTGGGCCAACGTGGCACGGACCTGCGTCCAGGCCTCGGCGGCGCGCTCGGCACAGCCTCCCAGCAGCGTGTCGAAGCGGCGGCGGAAGACGAGCACAGCCTCGACCGTGTCGCGCTCCGCGGTCGCGCAGGGCGTGGAGAAGGCGTCGACGAGGGCGTGCAGCTCGGTCGAGGTGCGCTTCGAGGCCGCCATGGCGAGCGAGACGAGGGCCAGCTCCTGTTCGACCAGGCGCCCCGCCTTGCGCGCGAGGCTCCGGGCGAGCGTCCTTTCCCTCGCATCGGCGAGGAAACGCTCGAGGCTGTCGTCGAGTGCCTTCATCCCCGACCCGCGCCAGCCCACGTCATCCCCCGTCAGCCGGGCGGCCAGACCCCGCCGCGCCGACACCGGCCAGACGGTGACGTCGTCGAGACCGCTCCGCACCAGCACGTCGCGCGTGAAGCCTTCGGCCGCCTGCCGGCCCGTCTCGTCGAGGTAGTCGATCTTGTTGAGGACGACGTCCACGCGGGCGGCGTGCCGCCGCAGCCGCTCGACGAGCCGCAGCTCGGCCTGGCCGATCGGCGGGTCGACCGAGACCACGACGAGCGCCGCGTCAGCCTCTGGCAGCGCCGCGAGGGCCGCCTCGGTGTTGTGCCGGTGGGAGGAGCCGAGGCCCGGCACGTCGACGAGCACGACCCCGGGGGGCAGGCCCAGGGTCAGCTCTACCTCGACAGTCGCCACGCCGAGGCGGTTGCCGGGGTTGCGCGACTCGTCGACGTAGTCGCGGATCTCCGCGAGCCTGACCTCGCGGTCGGTCCCGTCGTGAAAGCGGACGCGAGCGGCCTCGCGCGGACCCGCCGCCACGCGTGTCGGGACGGCCGTCACGGGAAGCACGCCAGTCGGAAGGAGATCCAGCCCCGTGAGGGCGTTCAGGAGCGTGGACTTCCCGCGCTTGAACTCGCCGGCGATCACGACGACGAAGCTTCGTTTCCGCCAGCGCTCCGCCAGGTCTGAGGCCTGGCTGGCGCGGTTCGCAGACAACAGGTTGGCCGCACCCGCCAGCGCTTCCTCGAGCGCGGCCGCATCGGGGTGCGACGGGCTGGTGCCGAGAAGCCGCAGTGGGAGCGGCGAGTGGGTCTGCATCGCGGATCGATCTCCTACAGCGCTCTGGAACGGCCAGCTCTCTGTAGGAGTCATCAGCCTCAGACGGCCGAGGCGGTTGCGGCGGACTCCATCGCCAACAGGAAGTATCGGGTAGGGCCGCGGAGCCGTCAAGGACGCTGGCGCCGCGCTGTCGTGGCCGCCCGTGGTCCCTGCCTTGACAGAGGCGTCTGCGGCCGACGAGCATCTCACCGACCGGCCGATCCTGCGTCGCTCGTTCGAGGCGGAGGGACACCGAGATGGGCTTCACCATCCTGCTGCTGCCGCTCGTCTTCCGTCGACGGACCCTCGCGCGCGGCGCCGGAGCGACTCTGTTGCTGACGTACGTGTGCTGCCTCGCCTGGCTCGCCTGGAATCCGCGGTAGACGATCGAGCGCTCCTCCGCCCGACACGGCGGCGTCGGGTGGTAGGATCGTCGTGGCCATGCCCGGCGTCGACCACTACCGCTCACCGGTGCTGACTCCCTGGTCCCCCGCCGCCACGCCCAGCTCCCAGCACGACCCGCCCGTCGCCCTCGCGGCTTCCGCCTGACGCCCCTCGTCCTCTCCAGGGCGAGGCTCCTGCAATTCCGCGCTCCCGGTTTCCGGAGGATTCGTGAACGCTCTGCTACTCCTGGCGGCCGCGGGGACCGGCCACGGCGCCGAGGCCGTGCCCACCATCCTGCTGGCCCTGGCCTTCGTGGTCGTGGGCGCGAAGCTCGCGGGCGAGCTCGTCGAACGGCTCGGCCAGCCTGCCGTGCTCGGAGAGCTGGTGGTCGGCATCGCTCTGGGGAACGCGGCGCTCTTCGGCGGACCGGACGCGTCCGGGCTCGCCTCGAGCGAGACGTTTGCCGTCCTGGCGGAGCTCGGCGCGGTGCTCCTGCTTGTTCCACGTCGGCCTCGAGTCCACCCCCAGGGAGATGATGGCCGTCGGCGGCCGGGCCACGCTGGTGGCGGTCGTGGGCGTCGTGACGCCGATGCTGCTCGGCTTCGGCGTCGGGGAGCTGCTGCGGCCGGACGAGTCGTGGATGCTCCACGCCTTCCTGGGCGCGATGCTCGCCGCGACGAGCGTCGGCATCACGGCACGCGTCCTGAAGGACGCCGACGCCCTGCGCACGGCCTTCGCTCGCATCATCCTGGGAGCGGCCGTCATCGACGACGTGCTGGGCCTGCTCGTCCTCGCGGTCGTGTCCGGGATCATCGGCGCCGCGGCGACCGGGCGTGGCACTGTCGGCTGGCGCGATCGGGCTGATCCTGGCGAAGGCGTTCCTGTTCCTGATCGGGGCGCTCGTCGTCGGGTCCGTGCTCTCGCCGCGCGTCTTTCGCGGTGCGCTCGCGCTCCGGAGCCGCGGCGTCGTCCTGGCACTCTCCCTCGGCTTCTGCTTCGCGCTCTCGTACCTGGCGCTGCGGGCGGGCCTGGCGCCGATCGTGGGCGCCTTCGCCGCGGGGCTCGTCCTCGAAGACGTGCACTTCGAGGGACACGTGAAGCGGGGCGAGCCGCCCCTGCACGAGAGCCTCGAGCCGCTGATCGGCCTGCTGGTCCCGGTGTTCTTCGTGAGGATGGGCATGCTCGTGGACGTGCGGTCCTTCGCCTCGCCGTCCGTGCTCGGCTTCGCGGCGCTGCTGACGGTCGCGGCCGTCGTGGGCAAGCTCGCGTGCGCCTTCGCGACACCGAAGGGCGTCTCGGGCCTCACGGTCGGTCTCGGCATGATGCCCCGTGGCGAGGTCGGCCTCATCTTCGCCGGGATCGGGGCCCAGCTCGTCCTGAACGGTCGTCCGGTCGTGGACGCGGGGACCTACGCGGCGGCCGTCTTCATGGTCGTGGCGACGACGATGGCGACACCGCCGCTGCTGCTGTGGTCGATCAGGAAGGGCTTGCCGGGCGCGCGCTGATCGGCGTCACGCGATCGGGCCTCGTCGGGGAGCGGTCAAGGGTGCGCGCTTCGGGAATCCGCATGCCGGAGAGTGACGGCGCGCACGTGGCCCCGGGGACGTCTGCCGTGCGGCGCTACAATCGCGGCATGACGGCCGAGCCGCGCACCACCATCGGCCGATACGAGATCGTCCGCGAGATCGCGCGCGGCGGGATGGGCGTCGTCTACGAGGCCCGCGACCCGGTCCTCGAGCGGACCGTCGCGCTCAAGGTGGTCCAGCCGGCCACGGAGTCGGGAAGGCCCTTCGAGGAACGCTTCCTGGCCGAGGCGCGCATCGCCGCCGGGCTGCAGCACCCGGGGATCGTCGTGGTCCACGACGTGGGCCGTGACGACGCGAGTGGCGCGTTGTTCATCGCCCTCGAGCTGCTGCGCGGACGGACCCTCGCGGACCTGGCTGCCGCCGGGCCGGTCGACTGGAGGGCGGTGCTGCAGGTCGTCGTGCAGGTGGCGCGCGCGCTGCACCACGCGCACCTCCACGGCATCGTCCACCGCGACGTCAAGCCGGCCAACGTGGTGGTACTGCCCACCGGCGAGGCCAAGGTGATGGACTTCGGGATCGCGCGCCTCGAGACCGCCCGCCAGCGGCTGACCACGACCGGGGAGTTCATCGGAACGCCGCTCTACACGGCGCCCGAGCAGGCGAAGACCGAGGAGGTCGACGGCAGGGCGGACGTCTTCTCCCTCGCCTCCGTCGCCTACACGCTGCTCACGGGTCGTGCCGCCTTCTCGGCGCCGACGATCCCCGGCATCGTCCACCGCGTCGTCTACGAGGAGCCCGACCCGGCCTCGTCTTTCGTCGCAGGGCTTCCCGCCGACGTCGAGCGGGTGCTCGCCCGGGCGCTGGAGAAGGACCCGGCCCGCCGCTACCCGACGGCGGCGGCGCTCGCGGAGGACGCCGAGGACGTCCTGGCGGGCCGGCCGCCGCGGCACGCGGCGGACGACGAGCTGGTCGTGGTGAAGGACGCCGACTCGCCCCTCGCCGCGCTCCTCGACGATGGTGCCGGCCCCCGGCAGGCACCAGCCGTGCCTCAGCCTGCGCCCGCCGGGGCGAACGAGACGCGCGACATCCCGCCGGCCGCCGCGGCCCGCGAACGCGCGTTCGCATCGCCTGGGCGGCCGCCGCGTTGGCCGTCCTCGTGGCGCTGCTGTTCTGGCTCCCGAGGCCGGCCCTCTCGCCCGCGACCGCGCGGTCCCGCGACGCGGCAGCCACGGCCGCGTCGCCGGCAAGAGCGCCCGGCCCGCGGCCCGGGCCGCAAGCCACACCCGCCGTGGAGACGAGCGGGTTGCGCATCGACTTCGACCACCCGCTCCGAAGGGGCACGCTGCGTGTCTACGTGGACGGGAACCTGGCACTCGAGGAGCGCCTGAGCGGGCAGCAGAAGACGACGGCCCTCGTCTTCAAGCTCCACTCGGGAACCTTCCGCGACGATCTGCAGGTCGCGCCGGGACGTCACGAGGTGCGGCTGGTGGTCCGCTGGGACGACAACGTCCGCGAGGAGCGCATCGTCGGCGACTTCCGCCCACGGGTCACCCGACGCCTCGCGGCGAGCCTGGGCCGCGTCCGGCGGGACCTCAAGCTCGAATGGAAGTGAAGAGGCGGCTCAGCGCGTCGGGGGCTGCGCCGGCTCGGTCTCGATGCGCGTGAACAGGCCGTCGGCGGCCCAGCCCCGGAACCAGCGCTGAAGCGTCTCGGGAGCGGGGGCCGCGCGTCGGCGCAGCGCCGAGGCGAGCGCCGGTCCCACGGCCGCTCCGGCCGCGAGGTCGGACAGCAGCCGGAAAGCAGGCTGGCTCAGCTCGCGCCGGTAGACGCTGTAGTTGCGGCGGAAGACCGCCACCCACGAGGCGCGCCGGCACGGCCGGGGTGCTCGTGGCGCTCGTCTTTCGCGCTGTCCAGCCACTCGTTCGCGTTCCAGCGCAGCGCGACCAGCCGCAGGGCCGCGCTCGGGACGAGGCGCGCCTCCGACCAGCCTTCGGGCGGCACGGCGGCGAGCTCCGCCTCGCCGAGCCGGGGCGTCTCGTCCGCGTCGAAGGACTCGCTGACCGCCCACTCGAGCCGTGCCAGGTCGGAGCAGAACGGCCGGTGCGTGAGGCCCGGCGCCTCGGGCAGCCAGTTGGCTAGGCGGCGGCCGAGGTGGTTCAGGGTGTAGCTGCGCGACGGGTGCGCCGTGACGTAGCGGCGCACGACGCCGTGCCAGCGATCGCCGAGGAAGTGCGCCAGCGCGGGGTAGTCGCTCTCGAGCGCCTCCGCCATGCGCAGCACGTACATGCCGTGATAGACATCGAGGCGCTCCTCGGCGCTGAGCGTGCGGGACGGCAGGACCACGTCCCCCACGCGCTCGGGCGGCAGCAGCGACGCGGCTTCCGCCGCGGCGAGCGCCTCGCCCGCCGTGCCCGGGTGGACGATCACCGCCTGCATCCAGCGCTGGAGAGGCACGAGCCCCAGCTCAGGCGACATGGGCCCTCGCCGAGCGCGTCGCGCCGCGCAGCGGCCGCGCCTTCTCGGCCTCGGCGCGCACCTCGTCGAAGCCCGGGATCGCCTCGTCCCACTCGAAGAGCGTCGAGACGGGGCCGGTGCGGCGGCAGGCCCTCTCGTACAGCGACCACACCGCGTCGATCGCCGGCGCGCTGTGGGTGTCGACGATGTGCGTCTGCTTGTTGGTGTGACCGGCGAGGTGGTACTGCACCACGCGGTCGGCGGGGATGGCGTCCACGTACGCCTCGGCGTCGAACCCGTGGTTGTAGGCGCTCACGTAGACGTTGTTCACGTCGAGCAGCAGAGCGCAGTCGGCCGTCTCCGCCAGCCGCCCCAGGAACTCCCACTCGCTCATCGTCGAGCCGACGAAGGCCAGGTAGGTGCTGGGGTTCTCGAGCGCGATCGGCCGCTCGAGGAAGTCCTGCACCTGGCGCACGCGGCCGGCCACGTGGCGCAGCATCGCCTCGTCGTACGGCAGCGGCAGGAGGTCGTGCGTGTTGCGGCCGAGGACGCCGGTCCAGCACAAGTGGTCGGACACCCAGCGGGCATTGGTCCGCTCCGCCAGCGCCTTGAGCTTGCGCAGGTACGCAAGGTCGAGCGGGTCCGTGCTGCCGATCGAGAGCGAGACGCCGTGCATCGCGACCGGGTAACGCTCGGCGACCTGGTCCAGGACCCACAGCGGCCGCCCGCCCGTGTCCATGTAGTTCTCCGAGAGCACCTCGAACCAGTCGAGCCGGGGCCAGTGCGCGAGGATCTCACCGAAGTGGGTGGCCCGCAGCCCGATACCGATGCCGAGGTCGGGAATGCCGAAGCGGTTCATCGCCTCACCTTTTTTCCGGGGGACCGTCGGCCGGGACGCGGCAGCGTCCCGGCCGACCGGGCGCGTCACTTCGTCGGCTTCTTCTCGTCCTTGACGGGCACGCCGCAGCCGCCCTTGCCCTTGCACGAGTTCTTGCCGGCGCAGCCGTTGTCGCCGGTCTTGCATCCACCCTGGCCCTTGCACTGGTTCTGGCCCTTGCACTCGTGCTTCATCGACGCCGACGCGCAGCCGCCCTTGCCCTTGCACGAGTTCTTGCCGGCGCAGCCGTTGTCGCCGGTCTTGCATCCACCCTGGCCTTTGCACTCGTTGTGGCCCTTGCAGACGTGCTTGGGGGCCTTGTCCTCGGCCGACAACCGCGAGCTGGAGAGTACCTTGGACCCGGCCACCAACCCCGCCGCCACCGCACCGACGGCCTTCGTGAACTCACGACGTTGCATGCACTTACCTCCTGTTCAGGGCCCCCGCGAGGGCGCAGCGTTTCCCTGCCCGACCTGCTGGGTCGGGGAGACGCCCGGGTCCTTCATGGGAGCGAACTGCGCAGGTAATCGCGCCGCTGGCCGCGGAAATTCCTGGTATCCGCCCCGCAGGAGGGTCGGGCCAGGCTCGTGCGCCCGGACCCCTTCAGGGAACCCTCAGGTGGAGGTGGCCCGCCGGAGATCCGCCAGCAGGCCTGCCACTCCCACGACGATGGCGACGTGCCCCAGCACGCCGACCAGCGACACGAGCGAGAGCGCGGCGCCCAGGCCGGCGCCGCCCGCGCGCAGGGCGAGCAGCGTGAACACGCGGTAGAACGCCGACACCAGCGCCTCCAGCGCGAAACCGCCCATCAACACCCCCGCCCAGCGCACCCGGCCGAACTGCAGCGCGCACACGACGAGCCCGGCGACCGAGACGAGGACGGACAGCCAGCCCACGGCGTCTCGCAGCACCATCTCCACGCTCACCCTCCCCCCGGGGACGCGAATCTCGAAGCGTCGAGTGTAGACGATCGTCCGGCGCGATCGGTTATGTTCAGTTACTGTGTATAGACCGATTGACGCCCCCTCGAAACACGCGTAATGTGGTCGTGCCGAGCCGGGTGTGCCGCCCCCTCCGGTGGCCCGGTGGCGCGTTTCTCGGGTCCCTCGAGCATGGCCACGCGCTGGAGTGCGCCGTCAACTCTCTCGTTGCAGCGTGGCGGGCGCCTGGCTCGCCGCTGGCTCGGCCTCGGGACCGGCCTCTGGCTCGCCGCGGCGGCGGCGACGCTCGTTTCGAACCCGGCGCTGGCAGGCCCGCCGCCGTCTGACCGCCCCTTGCGCCCGGTGACCGTCCAGCTGAAGTGGTGGCACCAGTTCCAGTTCGCCGGGCACTACGCCGCGATCATGAAGGGCTACTACCGTCAGGCCGGCCTCGAAGTACGGCTCGTCGAAGGCGTGCCCGGCATGCACTTCGCCGCGGAGGTGGTGTCGGGGCGGGCCGACTACGGGCTCGCCGAGCCGAGCCTGCTGCTCGACCGCGCGAGCGGCAGCCCGGTGGTGGTGCTGGCCGCGATCTTCCAGCACTCGGCGGAGGTCCTGGTCGCGCGCCGCGACTCCGGCGTCGAGGCCCCGAGGGACCTGGTCGGACGCCCCGTCTCACTGAGCCAGCCCGGCATGGCCACGATCCTGGCGATGCTGCTGCGCGAGGGCGTCGACGCGAGTCGCATCGCGGCGCGCCAGCCGGATTCCGCCTTCCAGGACCTGCTGAGCGGCAGCGTGGTCGCGCGGGGGGCGTACCTCACCGACACGCCGTTCATCCTGGGGCAGAGAGGCCTCGCGTTCACCCTGATCAGCCCGCGCAGCTACGGGATCGACTTCTACGGCGACTGCCTGTTCACCTCGGAGGCCGAGCTGCGCCAGCACCCGGCCGACGTGCGCGCGTTCCGTGCCGCGACGCTGCGCGGCTGGCAGTACGCGATGGACCACCCCGCCGAGATCGTCGACTACGTGGCGCGCCTTCACCCGGGGCGGCTGACGCGAGAGCAGATGACGTACGAGGCCGAGGCGATGCGCCCGCTGCTGCCGGACCTGGTGGAGATCGGCCAGATGAACCCGGGCCGCTGGCGCCACATCGCCGACACCTTCGTCGAGCTCGGGATGCTGCGGCCCGACTACACCCTCGACGGCTTCCTGTACGACGCGACGCCGCGGCCGAGCGCCTGGCACGCGCGGCTCGCCATCGCCGCCGCCGTGGCGCTGCTGGTCGTCGCGGCGGGCGCCGCCCTGCTCTGGCTGTTCAACCGGCGCCTGCGGGCTACGGTGCGGGCGCGCACGGCCGAGCTGCACGCGACCCTCGCAGCAGCTGCGGGCCGTCTTCGACCACACGGTCGACTTCCTGAGCGTGCTCGAGCCGGACGGCAGGCTGATCGAGTCCAACCCCTCGGCGCTGCTGTTCGCGGGGACCACGCTGCCGCGGGTGGCCGGCCGCCCGTTCTGGGAGACGCCGTGGTGGACGCACTCGCCCAGGGCGCAGGAGACCTGCCGCCGCAGCCTCGAGGCCGCGCGGCGCGGCGAGCTCGTGCGCGCCCAGACGACCCACGCGGACCGGCGCGGCGAGCTGCACGTCGTCGACTCCTCGTTCACGCCGATCCGCGACGCGGCGGGCCGGGTGGTGCTGCTGCTGTCCGAGGGCTACGACCTCACGGAGCAGAAGCGGGCGGAGCAGGCGCTGCGCCGCGCGAGCGAGGAGTGGGAGCGCACCTTCGACACGGTTCCCGACCTGATCTGCCTGCTCGACTCGGAGCGCCGGATCCTGCGCGCCAACCGCTCCCTGTACGAGCGGCTCGGCAAGCGGCCCGGCGAGCTGGAGGGCCAGCTCTGCACGTTCTTCGCCCACGACGCTGGCCCGCTGCCGGCGGACGGCACGCACGGCGCGCTGCCGCCCGATGCCCGGGAGCGCGCCTGCGAGATGGAGCTCCCCGAGCTCGGGGGCTGGTTCATGGTCAGCGCCTCGCCCCTGCACGACGAGCACGGCCGGGTGATCGGCGCCGTCCACGTGGCGCGCGACGTCAGCGCTCTGCACGAGGCGGCGGCCGAGCGGGCACGCCTCGAGTCGCAGCTCAGCCAGGCGCAGAAGATGGAGGCGATCGGGCGGCTGGCCGGCGGAGTCGCCCACGACTTCAACAACATACTGGCCGTCATCATGGGCAACGCAGAGCTGCTGAAGAGGCGCCTCGCACCCAGCGGCCCGCCCCTGCCCGCGCTGGTGGACATCGAGCGCGCGGCGGAGCGCTCGCGCGACATGGTCCACCAGCTGCTCGCGTTCTCGCGCCGCCAGCAGCTCGAGCCCCGGGCGCTGGACCTCAACGCGGCGATCGCGAACATGCGGCGGGTGCTGGTGCGCCTGATCGGCGAGGACGTCGACCTGCGCTTCGAGGCGCAGGCAGACTTGTGGCCCGTGCGCTGCGACCCCGCGCAGCTCGACCAGATCGTCCTCAACCTCGCCGCCAACGCCCGCGATGCGCTGCCGGCCGGCGGAACGCTGGCGATCCGCACGGCGAACGCGCGGCTCTCGGGGCCGCCGCCCGGCGCGCAGCTGCCGCTGCGGCCCGGCGAGTACGTGCTGCTCACGATCAGCGACGACGGCGTCGGCATCGAGCCGGGCCTGCTGCCGCGCATCTTCGAGCCGTTCCTGACAACCAAGCAGGAGGGCCACGGCACCGGGCTGGGGCTGGCGACCGTCTACGGGATCGTCGAGCAGAACGGCGGCTCGATCGCCGTGGAGACCGCCCCGGGGAGAGGGACGAGCTTCCGGATCTACCTTCCGCGCTGCCTGGAGGTTCGGCCGGCGGCCGCCGGCACGGGAGCCGGCAGCCGCGAGCTGCCGGCCGCGACCGTGCTGCTGGTCGAGGACGACGAGCACGTGCGCGCCGTGACGGCGGGCCTGCTCGAGGCGCTGGGCTGCAGCGTATGCGAGGCGGGCTCCGGCGAGCAGGCGCTCGAGCTCGCCACCAGGCACGAGGGGAGGATCGACCTGCTGCTGACCGACGTCGTGATGCCGCACATGAACGGCAGGGAGCTCGGCGAGCGGATCGCGGCGCTACGGCCGGGCGTGGCCGTGCTCTACATGTCCGGCTACGCCGCGGAGCTGGGCGAGGGGCACGCGGCGCTCGGGCCGGACGCCCATTTCATCCAGAAGCCGTTCGGCCTCGACACCCTGGCCGTCGAGCTGAACGCCGCCCTGGGCGGCCGCACCCACGCGCCGGCTGCCACGGCCTGATCGCCGATCCCGCCCGCCCACAGGGGGTGGACCGGTCGGCGCTCAGCGGGCGTGGACGCTGCGCAGCGCGGCGAGCGCCGCCCCGCGCGCCCCGGCCATGTCCAGGTCGGGGACGACCGTGAAACGGGCCACGGCTTCCTGCTCCTCCTTGAGCGTCGTGTTCTCGCGCACCTTGGCCAGGAACCACTCGCGGAACTGCGCCGCCGCCTCGACCACCCCGCCGCCCACGAAGTAGGCGTCGGGGTCCATGAAGTTGGCGGCGATCGTGAACAGGCGGCCGATCGCGATCGCCTGCTGCTCGAAGATGCGCAGCGCCATCGGGTCGCCGTTCTCGGCGAACGCGCGCACCAGCTTCGCCGCGCGCGCGATCGACCCGGACTTCGCCAGCTCGTGCCCCGGGAAGCGGGACAGCCAGTAGGGCAGCAGGTTCGTCTCGATGCCGGTCAGCGAGGCGACGCTCTCGACGTCGCCCACGAAGCCGCAGTTGCACCTGGGCAGCTCCTGGCCCTCGCCGAGCAGCCCCTGCATCGGCACGTGCACGTGGCCGAGCTCGCCGGCGAAGCCGGCCGCGCCCTTCACTACCTGGCCCTTCTCGACGACGCCGCCGCCGAGCCCGGTGCCCACGATCGCCGAGATCGACGAGCGGCCCGGCGCGGCCGCGCCGAACAGCTGGTAGTGCGCATAGAGCGCCGCGGCGTTGCCGTCGTTGTTGTAGACGACGGGCAGGCCCAGCCTCGTCTCGAGCGAGCCCCGGAAGTCGAAGTTGCGCCAGCCGGCGTGGGCGAAGTTCGTCGAGCCGCGCGAGGAGATCACGCCGTCGGCGCTGGCGGGTCCCGGCGTGTCGAGCCCCACCGCGCGCACGCGCTCGCGCGCGACCCGGGTGCGCTCCAGGATGTCGTCGAACGACTCCACCAGCGCCTGCACGGCGACGTCCGGGCCCTCGGTGACCCGGCTGGGCCGCTCGAAGAGCTGTCCGACCAGGTACTCGCCCGCCGCGTCGAGGACGGTGGCGTTGTTCTTGTTGCCGCCGTTGTCGAGCCCCACCACCACCCACGAGTCGGACATGTCGTCTCCTTGCGCGCGGCGCCGCAAGCTGCGGGCTGGGATTCTATCGGAAACGGTGCGCCACGCCCTCCCGGAACAGGTCGCACAACGCCTGGCGCTGCAGCGCGCTGACGGCCGCGCCGCCGTCCGCCGTGAACTCGAGGTAGCGGCCCGCGCCCCGGTCGAAGCGCGGCCAGGCCGGCAGCCCGGGCCCGTTGGGGTCCCCCGTACGCGCGAAGCTCGTCCAGTAGCCCCGCACCGTGGCCGACAGCGCTCGGTCCGCGTCCTGGAAGTCCCCGGCCTGACTGCCTCGGGAGTAGAGGTTGCCGAACACGTAGGGCAGCTCGCTCGAATGTGCCGTCCTCGGTCGCGGCGGGATCGCCCGGTCGAACTGGTACTCCCACGTGGCGTTCCCGGCGTCGGAGTGCCACTCCCCCTGGATCACGATCGCGCAGCGGAGGCCGTCCGTTCCCACCTGGTCGGCCACTCCCCCGTGGATCGGATCCGTCCGGGAAGGCTCGCCGGGCGTGGCCAGGCCGTAGAGGGCCAGCGCCCGTGGGGCGCGCTCGTGATGCAGCGCCTCCAGCCGCTTGCGCAGCTCGTCCGGAGACCCCTCGGCAGGGAACTCCACGGCGTTGCTGCCGATGACCATGGGCACTCGTTGCTGCCTGCCCTCGGCGAAGGCCTCGGATGGAGCCTCGGGCAGAACCCATCCGTCCACGCTGACCTGCGCCTGGCTGGGTGCTGCCTCCAGCAACGTCGCGGTCGGCAGCGAGCGCAGGTGCCCCAGCGCGGCGTGGAGCGGCGCGTTCAGCTGCTCGGCGAGCCGGCTGCCCGCCTCCTCGGCTCGAGCCAGAGTCGGCGGCGGCGCCTGGGGCGAGACGATGGGGCCGCTCTCGCCGATCACACGGTGGAACAGCCCCTTCGCGAGCGGCGAGGTCGCGAGGAACGACGCGTCCACGGCCCCCGCCGACTGGCCGAAGAGAGTGACGTTGCCCTTGTCCCCGCCGAATGCCGCGACGTTGTCGTGCACCCAGCGCAGGGCGGCAGTCTGGTCCAGGATCCCGTAGTTTCCGGAGGAGCGATGGGCCGACTCGCGGCTCAGCTCGGGGTGGGCGAAGAACCCGAAGATCCCGAGCCGGTACTGGACGTTGACCAGGACGACGTCGTGACGGACGAGCACGGTCCCGTCGTAGAGAGGGTCGGCCCCGCCCGCTCCCCCCACGTTCGCTCCGCCGTGGAGCCAGACCATGACGGGCCGGCCGGGCTGCGGCGGCCAGTGAGGGGCCCAGACGTCCAGGTACAGGCAGTCCTCCCGGCCGGCGGCGACGAAGGCGTCGTTCCACCCGAGCTTCGGCTGAGCGCACGGCGGGCCTGCCTCCACGGCGTCGCGCACGCCCGTCCAGGGCTTCACAGGCGAAGGCTCCCGCCAGCGCAGCTCGCCCACCGGCGGTGCCGCGAACGGTATGCCCCTGAAAACGGCGCCGCCCGCCGGCAGCGTCCGGCCCTCGAGCGTGCCACCGCTCACGCGGACGCTCGGCGTGACCTCGGCTGCTCTCGTCGAGAGCACGGATCCCGCGGCGAGCGCGGCGCAGAGCGCCCAGCGCGGGCGAGGTCTCATCGGGCTTGCTCCTGCATTCCCGGCGGCAGCGTGATCCCGAGGTTCTTCACCAGGAACGCCCAGCGGTCCGCCGTCTCCTCGATGATCTTGTGTGTCGGCTTGCCGGCGCCGTGGCCGGCGCGGGTCTCGATCCGGATCAGCACCGGCGCGTCGCCCGCCTGGGCGCGCTGCAGCGTCGCCGCGTACTTGAAGCTGTGCGCCGGCACGACGCGGTCGTCGTGGTCGCCGGTGGTGATCAGCACCGCCGGGTACCTCGTCCCCGGCTTGATGTTGTGCAGTGGCGAGTACTTGATCAGCGTCTCGAAGCCCTCCTTCGTCTCCGAGCTGGCGTAGTCGGACTTCCAGGCCCAGCCGATCGTGAACAGGTGGAAGCGCAGCATGTCCATCACGCCCACGGCGGGCAGCGCCGCGCCGGACAGGTCGGGCCGCTGGTTGAGCACGGCGCCCACCAGCAGGCCGCCGTTGCTGCCGCCTGCGATCGCGAGCTTCGGCGTGGAGGTGTACTTCTCGCGGATCAGGTACTCGGCCGCGGCGACGAAGTCGTCGAACACGTTCTGCTTGTTCGTCAGGCGGCCCGCGTCGTGCCACTCCTTGCCGTACTCGCTGCCGCCGCGCAGGTTGGCGAGCGCGTAGACGCCGCCCATCTCCAGCCAGTCCATCACGCCCGGCGAGAAGGCCGGCGTCATCGAGATGTTGAAGCCGCCGTAGCCCGTGAGCAGCGCCGGGCTGCGGCCGTCGCGCGCCACGCCCTTGCGCGCGGTGATGAACATCGGGATCCGCGTGCCGTCCTTCGAGGCGTAGAAGACCTGCCGCGTCTCGTAGGCCGCGGGGTCGAACGGGACCCTGGGCTGACGGAAGACGCTGCTGGCGCCGGTCGCCGGATCGCAGCGGTAGATCGTGGTCGGGTAGGTGAAGGAGGTGAAGGAGTAGAAGAACTCCGCGTCCCGGCGGCGGCCCGACACGGTCGCGTTGCCGATCCCCGGCAGGGCGACCTCGTGCTCGAGCGTGCCGTCCTTGCGGTAGATCCGGATCCGGTCGTGGGCGTCGACCTGCCAGACCGCGACGAGGCGGTCGCCGATCATGTGGACGCTCGACAGCACGCCCTGGCCCGGGTCCTGCGGCAGGATCTGCTTCCACGACGAGGGCGACGGGCTGCGGCGGTCGATGGCCACCAGCCGCCGGCGCGGCGCGCCCTCGTCGGTGCGGACGAAGAAGACGTCGCCGTCGTTGCCGACCACCTGGTACTCGGCGTCGAAGGCGTCGAGGAACGGGGCGATCGAGCCCTGCGGGTCGTGCAGGTCCTGCAGGAAGATGCGGTTCTTCGGGTCGGTGCCCTCGCTCTGGTAGACGAGCAGGAAGCGGCCGTCGTCGGTCACGTCGGCGCCGAAGCCCCAGTCCGGGTGGTCCTGGCGCTCGTAGACGAGCGCGTCCTGGTCCTGGGCCGTGCCGATGCGGTGGAAGTAGACCTTCTGGTCCTTGTTCACGCCGGTGAGGGCTTCGCCCTCCTTCGGCGCGGCGTAGCGGCTGTAGTAGAAGCCGGAGCCGTCCTTCCTCCAGGCCGCGCCGCTGAACTTCGACCAGCGGACGAGGTCGGGCAGGTCGCCGCCGGTCGCCACGTCGCGCACGTGCCACTCGATCCAGTCGGAGCCGCCCGACGCGCTCGACCACGCCATGCGCGCGCCGTCGTCGCTGAACGAGGTCGTGCCGAGCGCCACGGTCCCGTCCTGCGAGAGGGTGTTCGGGTCGATCAGCACGTCGGGCGCGGCGTCGAGCCCTTTCGCGCGGTACACCACGGCCTGGTTCTGCAGCCCGCTGTTGCGGGAGAACACGTACCAGGGGCCCTCCTTCGAGGGCAGGCCGTAGCGCTCGTAGTCCCACAGCTCCGTCAGCCGCTTCTCGATCGCCTTGCGCTCGGGGATCGCCTCGAGGTACGCGAACGTGACCTTGTTCTGCGCCTCGACCCAGGCCTTCGTCTCGGGGCTGTTGTCGTCCTCGAGCCAGCGGTAGGGATCCGCGACCCTGGTGCCGAAGTAGTCGTCCACCTGCTCGACCCTGCGCGTCTTCGGGTAGTCGGGCCTCACGGTCTGTGCGACCGCGACGACCGGGACCACACACAAGAGAGCGGCCAGCGACGCGACTTGCACTCTTCTTCCTCCGTTCTGCTAAGTCCCCTTCTTGATGCGCAGGTGCTGCCGCAGCGGCACGTTCCTGCGCGTCGAGCGCGTCCCGTCCGGCCACTTCACCTCGATCTCGTCGGCGACCGCGGCGTCGCCGAGCCCGAAGTGCGGCCGCGGGTCGTGCGTGCTCATGTACGAGTCACCCGAGGCCACGTCGCGCCAGTAGCTGCGCCCCCCGGCCTTGACCCGCACCTCGGCCCCGATCGGGGCGATGCCGCCCTTCTCGTCCTCGAGCGTGACCACGAGCCACGCGCCGCTGGTCCGGCTGTCGTTGCGCAGCAGCGACGGCGGCCGGTCGAGGTGCGTGATCAGCAGGTCGAGGTCTCCGTCATCGTCGTAGTCGGCGACCGCGAGCCCGCGGCTCGCCGACACCTCCTGCCAGCCGGGGCCGGCCGACGCGGTCACGTCGACGAAAAAGGGCACGCTGCCGGGCCCGAGCGGCCCGCGGTTGTCGAGCAGGATGTTCCTCTGCTCGTAGCGGCCGATCAGCTCCGGGTGGCGGTCGATCTGCGGGTAGATGTGCCCGTTCATCACCGGGATCTCGAGGTCGCCGTCGTTGTCGAGGTCGGACATCGAGGTGCCCCAGGCCAGCGTCTTGTAGGTCGCCGGGCCGACGCCGCTCTTGCGCGAGACGTCCTCGAACAGCCCGCCGGGCAGGCCGCGGTAGAGGGTCGAGAAGTCCTCGGAGAAGTTGTTCACGTAGATGTCGAGGATCCCGTCGCCGTTCACGTCGCCGACGGCCACGCCCATGCTCGCCTGCGCAGCGCCGTTCTCGTCGAGCGCGCAGCCGGTCCAGGTGCCGACCTCCGTGAAGTGGCCCTTGCCGTCGTTGCGGTACAGGTAGTTGGGGTCGGAGTCGTTCGCGACGTAGACGTCCGGGAAGCCGTCGCCGTTGAAGTCCGCCACGCGCACGGAGAAGCCGAAGCCGAGCGCCTTGTCCTCGAGCCCCGACTCCGCCGTCGCGTCGACGAAGTGGCCGTCGTCGTTGCGGAAGAAGTGGTCGGGCGCGCCCTTCATGCCGAAGGGGCCGAAGGCCACCATCTCCAGGCCACGCCAGGACAGCGTGGGCCTGGCCTTCAGCACCTCCTCGAGCGTGGTGTCGATGTACTGGGCGATGTAGACGTCGAGGTCGCCGTCGCCGTCCGCGTCGAACCAGGCGGCACCGGTGTTCCAGCCCGGCGACTCGAGCCCGACCTGCTTCGCGACGTTCTCGAAGCGGCCGTTGCGCAGGTTGTGGTAGAGCACGTTCCTGCCGAAGTTCGTCACCAGGACGTCCGGCCAGCCGTCGTGGTCGTAGTCGGCCACGAACGCGCCGGCGCCCCACTCGCCTTCCCCGCCCACCCCCGCCTCGTCGGTCACGTCCCTGAACGTGTGATCGGGAAGCTGCTTGTAGAGGGCGTTCCTGCCCTTCTCGACCACGCGCTCGCCCTCGATCTTCCAGTCGTTCACGAGGTACAGGTCGAGCAGCCCGTCGCGGTCGTAGTCGAGCCAGGCGGCCCCGGCGCCCGCGGAATCGAGCAGGTGGTCCTTGCCGGGCCGGCCTGCCAGCAGGACGCGCGTGAGGCCGGACTGCGCCGCGACGTCCACGAAGTGGTACGGAGAGGAGGCGGCCTGGGCTCCCGGCTTCGGCGTGTCCACGGCCGCCGGCCGCGGCGCGTCGAGCTTCGCGGGCTCGGGCCGCCGCGGGGCCATCTGGAAGGCGCTCCGCCGGCCCGGACGCGGGGCGCGAGCACGAGAAGGGCCGGGCTGGCGGCGACCAGCGCGGCCGCCACCACCCGGCCCGTGCGACCGAGGCCCATCCGGGCGCTACTTGCCCGACTTCAGCAGGCCGCCGACGATGCCCTCGACCTTCTTCCACTCGGCGGCGAGCGCCTGGGACTTGGGAGCCGACGCCATGCCGGCGATCGCGCGCGAGGACTCGAGCAGCTGCTGCTTCGCCTTGCGCGTCACGACGACGTAGCCTTCCTCGTACAGCCCCTGCGCCTCTCCGGCGGCGTTGTGGTGGTGCCCGCCCTCGAGCAGGCGCTTGCGGACGGCGCCGACCGCGTTGTCGCCCTCGGTCGCGAGCTGGCCAGCGTCCGCCGCCAGCGCCTCGACCGCCGCGCCGGCGCCCTTGGCATCGCCCGCCTGGATCGCCCGCTCCGCGCGTCCGAGCGTGCCCTGGCCGTGGGCGAGGGTCGCCGCCAGGATCGACTTCACCAGGTTCTCCTCGGTGCGCTTGGCGCCGAGGATGGTGTCCGCGAGGGTGCTGTAAGTGGCGACCATCTCGGCCGGGGTGCCGGTCGGGGGCGCCTGCGCGGCCGCCGGCGTGGGCGCCGACAGGGCCAGGGCGAACGCGGCCGCGAGGGCCAGCAGTCCGATCCTCATCGTGATTGCCTCCCGCCGGCGCCGCGGCGCCGGCCTGCTTTATTGCGCTGACGACTCCGAGCTTCGAAGGCTAGCACCTCACGCCGACGCGATCCAAACGCGCATCGGCCCGCCCGCGCGGTTGTCCCAGGCGCCGTAGGGCACCGCCGTGAGCGCGACGGGCTCGAGCCGGCGCGGGGACGCGGGGGCGTAGAGCGGCCCCTCCGCGACGTCGGACAGCGCGGCCGCTTCGCCGCGCAGCACGCTCACGCCGCCGAGGATCTCGGAGCGCTCCGCCCGCAGCTCGGCGGCGCGCGGCAGCCGCAGCGCCGGCAGCCTGGCCGCCACGTCGGCCTGCTCCACGCAGTAGACGATCGGCCCCCGGCTGAGCGCCACGCGGTCGGCCGTCTCCTCCACGAGCGGGTGGGCGGCGAGCCGTCGCACCGGCATCGGCAGCTCGAGCTCGACGCGGTCGCCGCCCCGCCACTCCCGCCGCAAGACCAGGTAGCCCCGCTCGCGAGCGGGCGCCTGCAGCTCGCCGTTGACCTGCACCGTCGCGCCGCCGCACCAGGCGGGCTGTCGCAGCCGCAGCGCGAAGCGACCGGCGGAGGACTCGCGCACGGTGAGCGCGACACGGCCGTCCCAGGGGTACCGGGAGTCGACCTCCAGCCGCACCTGGCCACGGCCGAGGACGAGCTCCGCCGCGCCGGCGGCGTACAGGTTCAGGTACAGGTCGTCCGGCCCGGTCGCGAAGGCGTACTGGCCGAGGCTCGCCAGCGTGCGGGCCACGTTCGGCGGGCAGCAGGCGCACTCGTACCACGGCTGGCGGTGGTGCTGGCCGTGCGAGGCGAGCGGGTTGACGTAGAAGAAGCGGTCGCCCGAGAGCGAGACGCCCGCGGCCACCGCGTTGTAGAGCGACCACTCGACGGCGTCCGCGTAGCGCGAGTCGCCCGTCAGCAGCGCCAGGCGCTGGCTGAGCATCACGAACGCGATCGAGGCGCAGGTCTCCTGGTAGGCGTCGAAGGTCGGCAGGTCGTAGTCGTCGGTGAAGCCCTCGTTGCGCGAGGAGGAGCCGAGGCCGCCGGTCACGAACATCCGCTTCTCGACGGCATTGCCCCAGACCCGCTCGACGGCGGCCTGCAGGCCCGCGTCGCCAGTCGCCGCCGCGACGTCGAGCGCGCCAGAGAACAGGTACAGAGCCCGCACCGCGTGGCCCGAGATGACCTGGTGCTCGCGCAGCCTGACGTCGTCGAGCCAGTAGGTCCCGTCGTACTGGCCCTCCGGCGTGCCGTGCTCCCTCGCGAAGAAGTGCTCCCCCCGGTGCTCGAGGAAGGACTGCGCCAGACGGAAGTAGCGCCGGTCGCCGGTGGCCTGCGACAGGCGCACGAGCGCGAGCTCGAGCTCCGGGTGGCCGGGGTACCCGGCGCGGCGGCCGGGGCCGTCGCCGAAGGTGCGTTCGATCAGGTCCGCGTTGCGGACGGCGACCTCGAGCAGGTCGCGGCGGCCCGTGGCCTCGAAGTGCGCGACGCCCGCCTCCAGCAGGTGGCCGGCGCAGTACAGCTCGTGGTCGTCGCGCAGGCTCGAGAAGCGCGCCTTCGTGCCGAGCTGGTACGCCGAGTCCAGGTAGCCGTCCGCCTGCTGCGCCTTGCGGATCACCGCGATCAGCTCGTCGGCGCCTTGCTCGATCCTGGCGTCGGCGCCCGCGCCAAGGCAGTAGGCCGCCGCCTCGAGCGTCTTGTACAGGTCGGAGTCGGCGAACACGTAGCCCTTGTGGCCGCCCTTCAGGCCGGCCGCCGAGCGCACGAGGTTCTCCACCGCGCCGACCTCGCGCAGCTTGGCGAACAGGTGCGGCAACGTGGCCTCGCGGTTCGTCTTCAGTCGCGGCGCCCAGAACGGGTCCGCCAGGCGCACGCGGCGGTAGTCGGCCGCGCGCAGGGGCGCGCCCGCTGACGGCGGCGCGTCGCCCGCGCGGGCGCGGCGGGCCGTGAGCGGCGCCACGAGCAGCGAAGCGCCGCCTGCGGCCAGGAACGAGCGGCGGGTGAGGCGCAGCGGCATGCGGGACCTCCTGCGGTAGCGAGCCGCTGGATTCTAGCGCCACCCCGCCGCACGGGATGCCTCGACCCGGCAGCGGCCGGCCTGTCACGCCAGGCCACCGTGAGCGCCGAGCGGCGCGACGGGCTTGACACGGAGCAGCGGCCGTCCTAGGCTTTAACCGTCTGGTTGATTAAACTAACCGGTTGATTTGTGAGATGAGCCCTCGACAGGCGGACGCCGGGCCACGGGCCCGCGAGCGACGCGACCCCGACGCGACGCGCCAGGCGCTGCTCGCGGCCGGCGCGGCGCTGTTCTCCGAGCGCGGCTACGACGGGGCGGCGATCGACGAGGTCGCCGCGCACGCCGGCGTCAACAAGGCGCTGATCAGCTACCACTTCGGCGGCAAGCGCGGGCTGTACACGGCCGTGCTGGCCGCGGGCTTCCAGGAGCTCGCGCGACGGCTGGAGGCGGCCGAGGCGCAGGCAGCGGACGCGCCGGCCGCGCTGCACGCGCTGCTGGAAGTGTTCTCCGCCTACCGTGGCGAGCACCCGGAGTTCCCGAGCCTGTTCCTGCGCGAGGTCCTCTCGAGCGGCGTCGAGCCGGTCGTGGTCCCGCACCTCGGCACGATCGTCGCCACCGTGCGCCGGATCGCCGCCCGCGGGGCCCGCGAGGGTTCCCTGCGGCCGGTGAACCCGATGCTGCTGCACTTCGGCCTGGTCGGGGCGCTCGTCTTCTTCGCCGCGACGGAGCCCGCCCGCAAGCGCGCGGCCGCGGAGGGCCGGCTGCCGTTCGCGATGCCCGAGCTGCCGGAGTTCCTGCGCTACCTCGAGCGGCTGACGCTGCGCGGCCTCGCCCCGGAGACGCGGGGCTCGCGCCGCACGAGCAGGCGCCCGGCCCGCCGTCCCCCTTCCCGCAAGTCGAAAGGAGCGCGCTCATGAAGCGCAGCGTTGTTGCCCTGCTCGCCGTCCTCGCCGCCGCCGGCTGCCGCCGCGGCGAGCAGGACGGGCCGATCGTCGCCTCCGGCCACGTCGAGGCGACCGAGGTCACCGTGTCGAGCAAGGTGCCCGGGCACCTCGAGCGGCTGGCGGTCGACGAGGGCAGCGTGGTCGCCGCCGGCCAGGAGATCGCGCGCGTCGAGACCACCGACACGCGCCTCGCGCTCGACGCCGCCCGCGCAGAGCGCGCGCTGGCCGACGCGGAGCTGCGCCTGCGCGTCGCGGGCTCGCGCGTGGAGGACGTGCGGGAGGCGGCCGCCCAGGTCACGCGCGCCGAGGCCGATCTGGCCGGTGCACAGAGGGACCTGGAGCGCATGGAGGGCCTGCTGGCCGCCGGCTCCGGCACGACCAAGACCCGCGACGACGCGCGCACCCGGCGCGACGTGGCGGTCGCCGCGCTGGACGGCGCGCGCGAGCGGCTGCTTGCGCCTGAAGGCCGGCTCGCGGCGCGAGGAGGTCGACGCGGCGCGGGCGCGGGTCCAGGGCGCCGACGCCCGGATCGCGCAGCTCGAGCAGCAGCTGAAGGACGCTCTCATCACGAGCCCCGTGGGCGGGGTCGTGACCGAGAGGCTGGCCGAGACGGGCGAGCTGCTGGCGCGCGGCACCGGCATCGTGGTCGTCACGGACCTGCCGAACGCCTGGCTCAACGCCTACGTCACCGAGCCGGACCTCGCGCGCCTGCGCCTGGGCCAGGACGCCGAGGTCGTGACAGACGACGGCCAGACGCGACGCGGGCGGCTGTCGTTCGTCGCCTCGCGCGCCGAGTTCACGCCGAAGAACGTGCAGACCCGCGACGAGCGCGTGAAGCTCGTCTACCGGATCAAGGTGGCGCTCGAGAACGCGGACGGCCTGTTCAAGCCGGGCATGCCGTCGACCGCGCGGCTGCAGCCCGCCACGGGGCGGCCGTGACGGACGCAGCGCCGGACACGCTGGTGCGCGTCGAGCGCCTGTCGCGGCGCTTCGGCGCCGTGCAGGCGGTCGCGGACGTCTCCTTCGACGTCCGCCGCGGCGAGATGTTCGGGCTGATCGGCCCGGACGGCGCGGGCAAGACCACGACCCTGCGCGTGGTCCTCGGGCTGCTGAAGCCCGACGGCGGCAGCGTGCGGACGCTCGGGCTCGACCCGCTGCGCGAGCGCCGGCGGCTCTCGTCGCGGCTCGGCTACCTGTCGCAGAGGTTCTCCCTCTACGGCGACCTGAGCGTCGACGAGAACGTCGCCTTCTTCGCCGAGATCCACGACGTCGGCGGCTACGCGGAGAAGCGCGACGCCCTGCTCGAGCTGGTGCGCATGACGCCGTTCCGCGAGCGCCTGGCCGACCGGCTGTCGGGCGGCATGAAGCAGAAGCTGGCGCTCGTCTGCACGCTCGTCCACACGCCCGAGCTGCTGGTGCTCGACGAGCCGACCACCGGCGTCGACCCGGTCTCGCGCCGGGACTTCTGGAAGCTGCTGGCGCGGCTGCAGCGCGACGGCCTCACCATCCTGCTCACGACGCCCTACCTCGACGAGGCCGAGCGCTGCACGCGCGTGGCCCTGATCGACCACGGCCGGCTGCTCACGGTGGACACGCCGGACGCCCTGCGTGCGGGTGAGCCGGGCGTGCTGGTGGAGCTGGTGGCGGCGCCCCGGCAGCAGGCGCTGGCGGCGCTGCGCGCCGTGCCCGGCGTGGCCGAGGTCGAGGTCTTCGGCGAGCGCCTGCACGCGACGCTGCCGGGTGCCGCGGCGGAGGCCGGCGAGGCCGAGGCCGAGCGCCTCGCGGCGGAGCTGCGCGCGCGAGGCCTGGAGGTGCGCTCGGCCCGCCCGACGACGCCGACGCTGGAGGACGTCTTCATCGGCCGCATCCGCTCCGGCGGTGCGAGCACGGCCGTCGAGGTGAACCCATGAGAGCCGCCGCCCTCGTCCTGCTGCCTGCCCTCGCCGCCGCCACGGCCGCCTCGGCCCAGGCGCCCGACGCCTCCCCTGCTTCGCCGTCGAGCGTCCGGCTGACCGTCGAGGAGACGGTCGCACGCGCGATCGCCGCCTCTCCCGCGGCTCGCGCGTCTCGCGGCGCTCGAGTCCGCCACCGAGGCGCAACGCCGCGTCGCCCACGCCGAGCGCCTGCCGCAGGTCGAGCTGTCGGCCGGCTACCAGCGCCGCTCCGACGTGCCGGAGCTCTCGATCGCCGTCGACCCCTCGCAGCCGGCGAGGCGCGTCACCGTGTTCCCGAACATCCCCGACAACTGGCGCCTGCGCGCGGGCGTCGCTCTGCCCCTCTACACGGGCGGCCGCGTCGCCGGCCAGGTCGAGGCGGCCGAGCAGGGACGACTGGCCGCACGGGAGGACCTGCGCGCGGGGCGTGCCGACCTCGTGCTGGAGACGAAGGACGCCTACTGGTCGCTGGTGACGGCGCGCGAGAGCGAGCGCGTGCTGCAGGAGTCGATGAAGGCCTACGACGCGCACCTGCACGACGCGCAGAGCCGCGAGCGCTTCGGCATGGCCGCCCGCAACGAGGTGCTGGCGGTGCAGCTGGAGCGCGACCGCGCTGGAGCTCGACCTCCTGCGGGCCGAGGCTGCCGCCGAGCTGGCGCAGGCGAACCTGCAGCGCCTGCTCGACCTGCCTGCCGCCACCCGCGTCGAGCCGGGCGAGGCCCTGGCGGCGCCGGCGACCCCGCCGGTCGACGTGGAGGCTCTCGTCGGGGAGGCGGCCGCCGCGCGACCCGAGCGCCGGGCGCTCGCCGCGCGCGCCTCCGCCGCGAGCGCCGCGGTCGGTGTCGAGCGCGGGGCGCGGCTGCCGCAGCTCGCGCTGAGCGGCGGCTACACCTTTGCGAACCCCAACCGCGAGATCGTGCCGCCGACCGCCGACTGGAAGGACACCTGGGACCTCGGCGTCGGCCTCAGCTGGAGCGTGTTCGACGGCGGCCGGCGCTCGGCCGGCGAGGCGCGCGCCCGCGCGCAGGCCGCTGCCGCGGCCGCGCAGCTGCGCGAGCTGGACCGCGCGATCCGGCTGGAGGTCACGCAGCGGGCGCTCGAGCTGCGCACCGCCGAGGCACGCCTGGCCGTGTCCGGCCGCAGCGTGGAGTCGGCGCTGGAGAACCGCCGCGTGGCAGCCGACCGCTACCGCGAGGGTGTCATCCCCTCGTCCGAGCTGCTCGACGCCGAGGTCGCGCAAGAGCGCGCCGCGCTCTCGCGCACGGAGGCGCTCGCCGCGCTGCGCCTCGCCGCCGCCGCCCTCGACCGGGCCGTGGGCCGATGACCACCGCCTGCGCACCGCCCGACGCGAGCGCACCTCGCGGGAGGAAGCGCTGATGGCGCCCGCCGTCGAGATCCGCGAGCTCAGCAAGCACTTCGGCGCGTTCAAGGCCGTCGACCGGATCTCGCTGAGCGTCGAGGAGGGCGAGATCTTCGGCTTCCTCGGCGCGAACGGCGCCGGCAAGTCCACCACCATCCGCATGCTGTGCGGGCTGCTGAAGCCGAGCTCCGGGAGCGCGCTCGTGCTCGGCATCGACGTGGCCAGGGACCCGGAGGGGGTCAAGCGCCGCATCGGCTACATGAGCCAGCGCTTCAGCCTCTACGACGATCTGACGGTCGCCCAGAACCTGCGCTTCTTCGGCGGCGTCTACGGCCTGCGGGGAAAGGAGGCCCGCGAGCGCGAGGCCTGGGCGGTGCAGATGGCCGACCTCGAGGGCAAGGAGGACCGGCTCACGGGCGAGCTGCCGGGCGGCTGGAAGCAGCGGCTGGCGCTGGCCTGCGCGGTGCTGCACCGTCCGCGCGTCGTCTTCCTCGACGAGCCGACGAGCGGCGTCGACCCGATCTCGCGCCGGCGCTTCTGGCGGCTGATCGACGAGATGGCGGCCGGCGGCGTCACCGTGTTCGTCACCACGCACTACCTCGACGAGGCCGAGTACTGCGACCGGCTGGCCCTCATCCACGCCGGTCGCCTGGTCGCCCTCGGCTCCGTCTCCGAGCTGAAGGACGTCTTCGCCGGCGACGCCGTGCTCGAGGTGGTCGCCCCGCACGTCGGCGAAGCGCTGGAGGCGATCTCCAGGGCGCCGTGGGCCGTCGAGACCTCCGTGTTCGGCACGCGCATCCACGTCGTGGTGCGCGACGTCGACCAGGGCCGGCGCGAGATCGCCCGCCTGCTCGCCGAGACCTCGAACCCCGCGTCCTCGATCGAGCGGATCCTGCCCTCGCTCGAGGACGTGTTCATCCACCACGTCGAGCAGGCCGAGGCGGCAGGGCGGGGAGCGCAGCCTTGAGGCGCGTCCTCGCGGTGGTCGCCAAGGAGCTGCGGCAGATCCGCCGCGACCCCTTGTCGCTGATCATGCTGCTCGGGCTGCCGGCGTTCATGCTGGTGCTCTACGGCTTCGCGCTCAACTTCGACGTGCGGCACGTCAGGCTGGCGGTGCAGGACCGCGACCGCAGCTCCGCCAGCCGCGAGCTGGTCGCGTCCTTCACCCACTCGACCTACTTCGACCTGGTCGCGACGCCCGGTCCGGGGACCGTGCTCGAGGAGCTGACCGAGCGCCGCGTGGCGCGGGCGATCCTGGTCATCCCCGAGGGCTACGCCCGGGAGCTGGCCGGCGGCCGGCGCGCCGCGGTCCAGCTGCTGCTCGACGGCACCGACTCGACGATGGCCACGACCGTCCTCGGCTACGCGCGGGCGCTGGTGGCCGACGCCAACGGCGACCTGCTCGCCCGGGCGTTCGCCGAGGCGGGCCGGCGCGCTCCGCCTTCCCTCGACCTCGAGCCGCGCGTGCTCTACAACCCGGAGCTGAAGTCGACCCAGTTCCTGGTCCCCGGGCTGATCGGCTTCATCCTGATGCTGACGGCCGTGCTCTCGACCGCCCTCTCGGTCGTGCGCGAGAAGGAGCGCGGCACCATGGAGCAGCTGCGGGTGGCGCCGCTGCGCACCTGGGAGCTGATGGTCGGCAAGACGCTGCCCTACCTCGGCATCTCGCTGCTGGCGACCGTCATCATCCTGGCCGCCGCGCGCGTCCTGTTCGGCGTCGTGGTGCGGGGGCCGTACCTCGACCTGCTGGTCGCGACGCTGCTCTACCTGTTCGGCGCGCTCGGCCTTCGGCCTGTTCATCTCGACGATCGCCGACACGCAGACCTTCGCCTTCCAGGCCGGGCTGATCACCTCGCTCTTGCCGTCGATCCTGCTCTCCGGCTTCATCTTCCAGATCTCGATCATGCCGCGCTGGCTGCAGCTGATCACGCTACCTGATCCCGGCCCGCTACTACCTGGTGATCCTGCGCGGGGTGATCCTCAAGGGAGCCGGCCTCGGCCCGTACTGGCACGAGGTCGGCGCGCTCGCCCTCTACGGCGCCGTGGCCGCGGGCCTGGCGTCCGCGCGGCTCGCGCGGCGGCAGGGGTAGCCGATGCACGTACTGTGGCGCGTGATCGTGAAGGAGCTGCTGCAGATCCGGCGCGACCGCCGGATGATCCCCGTCATCTTCGTGGCGCCCGTGGTCATGATCACCGTGTTCGGCTTCGCCGTCAACACCGACGTGACGAAGGTGCCGCTGGTGCTGGTCGACCAGGACCGCAGCACGGCCAGCCGCGAGCTGGTGAGCCGCTTCCTGCGCTCGGGCTACTTCGAGCTGGTCGCCAGCGAGGAGCGCGCAGAGGCAGTGGACCGCTGGCTGGTGAACGCGCGCGCGCAGCTCGGGCTGGTGATCGCGCCGGGCTTCGGCTCGGCCCTCGCCTCGGGCCGCCGGGCCGCGTTGCAGGTGATCGCCGACGGCAGCGACGCCTCCTCGGCGAGCGTCGCCCTCGGCTACACCGCCGCGCTGGTCCAGGGCTTCGGCGCGGAGATCCAGGCCGCGCGCCTGCGCTCCCCCGGCGAGGCGACCGCACGCGGTCCGGGACAGGTCGAGCTCGTGCCACGCGTGCTCTACAACCCCGACCTCAAGAGCCGCTGGTTCTACGTGCCCGCGGTGCTGGCGATGGTGCTCATGGTGATGACGATGCTGCTCTCCGCCATGGGCGTCGTGCGCGAGAAGGAGATCGGCACCATGGAGCAGCTGATCGTGACGCCGATCCGGCCCTGGCAGCTCCTCGTGGGCAAGCTCGCGCCGTTCGCTCTCATCGGCATCGTGCAGGTGTTCCTGGTCACGGCCGTGGTGGTGCTCGGCTTCGGCGTCCCGCTGCGCGGGTCCTTCCTGCTGCTGCTGGGCCTGACCCTGCTGTTCCTGCTCATGACGCTCGGTCTCGGGCTCCTGGTTTCGACCCTCGTGCAGAACCAGCAGCAGGCGATGATGGCGGCGACCTTCATGGGCATGATCCCGATGGTCTACCTGTCGGGGCTGATCTTCCCGATCGAGAACATGCCGCCCTTGATCCAGCTCGTGACCTACGCCATCCCGCTGCGCTACTACGCCGAGATCATCCGCGGCGTCTTCCTGCGCGGCTCGGGCCTCGGCGTGCTGTGGCCCGAGGCCGTGACGCTCTTGTGCATGGGCGCCGCGATCATGACCGTCGCCTCGCTGCGCTTCCGCAAGCGGCTGGACTGAGGGCCGCAACGGACGTAGGTTCCCTTCGTTGGGGAGGGCCATGAGATCCGCTGCCGCCCTGCTCGTCCTGCTCTGCGCGGGGTCGTCGCCGGCGGCGCCCGCACGCTCGACGCTCGCGCTGGGCGAGGTCCACGTCTGGGAGCTGCAGGAAATCCTGCTGCGATCCGCGCAGGACTACGCGAATCCCTACGCCGACGTGGCGTGCTGGATCGACCTCACGGGCGACGGTGCCTCGCGCCGGGTCTACGGCTTCTGGGACGGGGGCCGCAGCTTCCGGGTGCGCTTCGTCGCGACCGCGCCGGGCGAGTGGACCTGGCGCACGGGCTCGAACCAGCCGGCCGACACGGGACTGAGCGGCGGCCGCGGGCGGCTGCGCGCCGTGGCCTGGACGGAGGCCGAGAAGCTCGAGAACCCGAACCGGCGCGGCTTCGTCCGGGCGACGGCGAACGGTCACGCGCTCGCCTACGCCGACGGCACACCGTTCTTCCTGCTCGGCGACACCTGGCTCGCGGCCTCGACCTGGCGCCTGCCCTATCGTGGCGTCGCAGCCGCTGCCGACGTCGTGCCCGGCCCCGGCCTCAGCTTCGAGGACGCCGTCGCCTGGCGCAAGCGCCAGGGCTTCAACTCCGTCAGCTTCATCGCCGCGTTTCCTAATTGGGACGCCGACAGCCACGGCGCGACGTTCGCGAACGCGGACGGCGTCTACCTGCGCAACGCCTGGGAGAAGTTCGGCGTCTGGGCCGCGAGCGCGAGCGTCACCACCTCCGACGGCGCCACGACCACCGCCAAGGACATGGCCGACGAGCAGGGCAATCGGCCATTCGCCGTGCTCGCCGAGCGCGACGGCCTCGCCGACTTCGACCACCTGAACCCTGCCTACTTCCGGAGCCTCGACCGGAAGATGCGGCACCTCTCGGAGCAGGGCTTCGTGCCCTTGCTCGAGACGGTCCGCCGCGACAGCTGCCCCTCCTGGAAGGCCTACTTCGACTTCGACCGCTCCTACGCCCGCTACGTCCAGTACCTGATCGCCCGCTACGGCGCCTTCAACCTGATCTTCAGCGGCATCCACCTGGACTGGATCCCGAAGGAGTACAGCCTCAGCGCGGAGGAGTTCAACGCGGCCCTCACGTATCACTGGAAGATCTACGGCGCCCTCCCGTTCGGCCAGCCCTTCACGACGCTCATCGACAGCTCGACGTACAGGCGGTTCGGACACGGCGAGCGGGCCCCCTGGCTCACCATGCACACCGTCGGCAACAAGCCGCGCAACAACGCGATCTACGCCTCGCTCGAGGAGCTGTTCCGGCTCAGCCCGCCGTATCCCGCGGCTAACCTCGAGCCGTACTACACGGGCTGGAACCACGAGATCAATCGCCCCGGCGGCGAGACCCCGGTCGCCGACTCCGACCGCGACAACTACTTCGCCCGCTCGATGATGTACGGCTCCGTCCTCTCGGGCGGCCTCGCGGGGCACGTCCACGGCACCGGCGCCTACGACGTCACGACGACCGGCGAGACGCGCGGCTGGCGTCCCTACATCTGGGAGGCACTGCGCTACGCCTCGGGCAGCCAGATGCAGCACCTCGGCCGGTTCGTCCTCTCCGAGGGCGATCGCTACCAGCAGCTGCAGCTGGCGTCCGGCGACCTCGTCCCGCGGACGAGCGCCGGGCTCGTCCGACGACGGGCTCGACGGCTGGGGCTTCATGATGCGCAGCCCCGACCGCACGCTAGCGCTCCTCTACTTCGAGGTGAAAGCCCGCGGACCGCGCCTTTCCGGCTTCACAGCCAACGTTCGCTACAGCTGGCGCTGGTACGATCCGCGCCACGGCCGCTGGCTGCCGGCGGTCGCCCTGCGCAGCGACGGCCAGGGAACCCTTCGGGCGCCGGCCTTCCCCGACGGAGCGGCGCAGGCGGCCCTCGACTGGGCCGCCAAGGTCACCGCCGTCCGTTGAGACCAGTCCAGCGCGGCCTTCCGCGAGGCGCCTGGCGCGTCGCTAGGTATGCCGGCGCGCCCGTGGCGCGCCGCGACAGGAGGAGCGTGTCCGCGGCAAGTAGAATGACGTCTCGCCGATGAAGCGCCTCGTCGAAAGCCTCGCGCTCTCGGGCCTGATCGTGACCGCCGTTCCCGTGCCGGCGTCCGCCCAGGCGCCGGTGGACGACGCCGCCCGCCTGCCCGGGGTGCCTTTCGAGGAGCTCTCGCGCCGCGCGGCCGAGGCCGTGGCGGGCGGGCGGCTCGACGAGGCCATGCGCTTCTGCCGTGCCGGCCTCGCGCTCAACCCGCTGTGGAAAGACGGCTGGTGGCGCCTGGCGCTCATCCACTTCGACGCGGGACGCTACTCCGACGCGCGCGCCGCTCTGCTCGAGCTCGTGCGGCTGGAGCCGGACTCCGGCCCGCCCTGGGCGCTGCTGGGGCTCTCGCAGTTCAAGCTCGCCGCCTGGGACGACGCGCTCGCCAGCCTCTCTCGCGCCGTCGCGCTCGGCGTGCCGGAGGGCGAGGCGATCGGCCGCGAGGCCCTCCACCACCTGGCGCTGCTGCTCGTCCGGGCCGGGCGTCTCGCGGAGGCCTCGCAGCAGCTCTTCCGGCTCGTGCTGCTCGAGCCCGACGACCCCGAGCTCGTCATCGCCTGCGGCCTGATGGCCCTGCACCGCCGGTTGCTGCCCGCCGAGGTCGCGGCCGCCGAGCGCGGCGTCGTCGCGCTCGCCGGTCGCGCCACCTACGCCGCGCTCGGCTCGCGGGACGCCGAGGCCCGGCAGCTCTTCCGCGAGCTGGTCGCGCGCTACCCGCGCGAGCGGGGCGTGCACTACGTGGCCGGGCTCTACCTCTCGCGCAACGCCTCCGGCGAGGGCCTGCCGCTGCTGCGCCAGGAGGTCGAGCTGTTTCCCGACCACATGGAGGCGCAGCTCGAGATCGCCTACGAGATCCTGGACCGGGGCGATGCCAAGGAGGCGCTCCCGTTCGCGCGGGCGGCCGCGCGGCTGGCGCCCGAGCTGGCGGCGGCCCACCTGGTGCTGGGGCGCGCGCTGGTGGCGACCGGCGCGCTCGAGCAGGGCATCGCCGAGCTGGAGGAGTCGGCGCGCCGCGACCCGGACGTGCGCGACGTGCAGCTCGCGCTCGCCCAGGCCTACGCGAAGGCCGGCCGCGTCGCTGACGTCCAGCGCGCGAGACAGAAGCTGCTCGAGCTGGAGGCGCACAGCGGGGCGCACTGACGCCAACCCAACTCGTCGCGCTCGATTGTTGCGGTCGCGGGCCACGCGATCCTGGGCATTTGTCGGTCTGCCTCGCCTGGCATGCCTCCCCTTTACCACTCGACAAGTTCCACGCGACGGTTCTTGGCTCGACCCTCCTCGGACTCGTTCGAGGCTGCTGGTGCGTACGGACCGCATCCGAAGGAGTCCATGCGGTTCGCCGCAATCCCGTACTTCGTAGCCAGGTCGCGTGTCACCGTCGCTGCCCGGCGTCGGCTGAGATCGAGGTTGTAGTCGAGCTTGCCTTGATTGTCCGTGTGACCCACCACGTGGATCTTCAGACGCGGATTGTCCGCCATCAACGTCCCGATCTCCTTGAGCGTCGGCTCCGAATCGGGACGAAGAGTGTCCTTGTCCGTGTCGAAAGTGACTCCGTACAGGAGAACCCTGCCTGAATCCGCGAGTGCCTTCGACATCGCCGCCGCATTGAGCAGAGTCATGTTCTCGTCCATCGCTTGCGGCGCCATGACGATGAGTTCGGCCAGGGCGCTTTCCTTGGCCACGGAACGTTGAAGCCGTGGGGGGATCACGCCGTCCCGATAGCTCGTGACGAAGACGTAGTAGTAGGTGGGCTTCGCGTCCTTCGACTTCGCGACCAGAACGCGCTCCTGGTTCTCGTTGTAAGCGAGGATCTGGCCGATCTGGTCCTCGGCCGCGGCCTGGTTCAGGGTAGGGCCGAACCATCCCTTCTCACCGGCACCCTTTTCGTAGAGTGGCACGAGGCCCAGGCGTTGAAACTCGAGCCGATAGTCCGCGAACAGCTCGGCGGCTGAGCGGCCCGCGGGCGCCAGGTAGGTGTAGCGACTGAGCAAGCCCTCGGTCTTGAGGCTCTTGGCGTAAGCAGGAGGGGAAAACCCTGTAGGGGGGCCGAGAGGCAGCAGGAACTCGTCGAATTTCGGGGCGTGATAGCCGATGATCTCGCTTCCCGTGTAGCGCTTCACGCCAGCCGGATCCTTGGAGCCCGCAATATCGGCCGCACGGCCGTTCGCCGCGAGGGCCAGAGGTGAGCAGCGCAAGCGTCGAACGCGTCCGAATGTTCATCCACTCCCCCAGGAAATCAGTGGCCCAGTCTGTTAACTGTTGCCGACTTTCATTTGCCCTCGAAGACCCTCTGGCCGCGGTGGGTTCCCGTTGGTCAGGAAGCTGCGCCTCTGTCCAGGTCCGGCAGCAGGGGGGCTGTGGGCAGCCCCCAACGCCGGTCTACTTGGAGTGGGGAGCGGCCACGAAGGGCTTCACGTTGCCGCAGTCTGACGAGAGGAACTTCGCGGTGAACGTCTTGTCGATCGCCATGTTCAAGGGCTTGCCGTGAGCGGTGCCCGTCACCGTCGTGTGGCTGCTCCCGCTGAAATGCTCCGCATCCGTCAATTGGACGTCGATGTGGCCGTTGGAAGCCATGTCGTGGCCGTTGCAGATGGTGTCGTAGGAGAGGCCATGAGGCGCACTTGCCTTCTTGCTGACGCTGCACTTCGTGCCTGCGACGCCGTGGTTCGTCGCCGTCAGATACTCACCAAGGGTGGTCCCCGCAGTGAAGCAGAACTGATCGGCCCCGGCATCCATGGTCCTGGTTCCGGCCTTGGTGCTGACGTGTGTCTCCCAGAGGCCGGCCTTGACTGGAACGTCGGCAAGCTGGGCGAGCAGAATCGAGGGCCCGGCCAGGAGCGCTGCGGCAGCCCAGAGGACGAAGAAGCTCGATCGCTTTGAAAGTCCCATGGAAGACCTCCTTTGGTCTCATCCTTGTGGCCATGCCGGTGGGGCCCGCAGATCGAAAGCCCCATCGGTCCGACGCCGCGGTCCTGGAATCCCAGATCGAGCGCATCTCGCCGGGCACGCAGGCGAGGATGAGCCTCGTGGACGGCGAGTGGCGCGCCAAGCCGTGTGGTGCCGGCACGCGCGCGGCCACCCTCACGGCTTCACCTGCGCCCTCTTCCATTCCTGCCCGGCCAGGCCACGTGTCCTGTCGTCGCACGAGTCGTCGATCTTTCTGAACGACAACGCGCCTTCATCACCCTTCCAGCGATATCGACCGGTGTCCCGGCCGGGGCCGAGGCAGGCATCGACGCCTCTTTGGTCGGTGAAAGAGATGTCATTCCCTTTCGTCGAATACTCGCCCTCGACCATCAGACGGTCGCCTTTGAGATAACGGAACTTGCCGGACTTCTCGAATAGGAGCGTGTATCCCCCAGAATGGTAGGCGCCGACAGGAAACGAACTCGCAGCGAACACCAGCGGCCCAACTGCCGCCATGCTCGCGAGGAGAATCGGTACGCAACGGCCTCGGAGGGACCGTGTAGCTGCCATCTCGCCGTTCACGGCCATCTTCCATTCCGCAACCCGGACAGAACGCCGCCGCCCACAGGCGCGCCGCAGTTTGCGCAAGGGCCCGGCATGGTGGTCTTCCCCCTCGATCCCTCTCGCTCTGCGCTGCGCTCCGGCGCGGTCGCGGCGACTCCCGTCAGAAGGTGCTTTGACGGAGAAGGTGAGGGCGGATGGGGCGGACCGCAACGAAACCGGGCCTTAACTCCGCCTTAATCGACAACTCCCGTCGCCTGAGGCGGCTGGACGGGCGGGTTAACGCCATGCGCGACGGACCAGCGTGCTAGCATGGACGCCAGGCTCCGCGACAGGCTGAGAAGGTGCCACACCCGGACCCCAGAGGACCGCGACACCGGTTCGGTCCGTTCGAGCTCGACCCGTCGGAAGGCCGGCTGCATCGCGGCGGCGTCCCGGTGCGGCTGCAGAACCTGCCCTGCCGCCTGCTCGCGCTCCTGGTGGAGCGGCCGGGCGAGGTCGTCACGCGGGACGAGCTGCAGCGGCAGCTGTGGCCCGCCGACACCTTCGTCGAGTTCGACAACAGCCTGGCCGTCGCGATCCGGAAGGTGCGCGCGGCGCTGGGCGACGACGCGGAAGCCCCACGTTACGTGGAGACGCTTCCCCGCAGAGGCTACCGGTTCCTGCCGGCGGTGACGGTCCTGCCCCGGCGCGGTGGAGTGGCGTCCGCCGCCGCGGCGGCGGCGCCCCGAGCCCGCCTCCTCCACTGGGCGGCCGCGATCCTCGTCCTGGTGTCCGTGGTCGGAGTCTACGGCCGTCTGCGGACCGGCCACCTGGGGCCTGGTACCGGCACGGGCGCCGCTCCGGCCGTGCGCGTCCGCCGTTCGGTCGCGCTGCTCGGCTTCCGGAACCTGCGTGGACGGCCCGAGGACGACTGGCTGTCGGCGGCCTTCACGGAGATACTCGGCACCGAGCTCGCCGCCGGCGGCGAGCTGCGACTTGTGCCCGGCGAGGACGTCTCGCGCGCCAGGAGCGAGCTCCCTCTCGCCGACGAGGACACCCTCAGTCGGTCCACGCTTCGGCGGCTGCGGTCGGACCCCGGTGCGGACCTCGTGGTCGTCGGCTCCTACACTCCACTCTCAGGGAAGCAAGGCCGCCTCCTCCACCTCGACCTGCGGGTCCAGGACACCGCTGCCGGCGAGACCGTCGCCGAGTACTCCGTCACCGGCGACCCCGTCGACCTCTTCCCGCTGGTCGAGGAAGCCGGCGCCCGCCTGCGCGCGGCGCTCGGCGTCCGCCCGCTGTCGGGGCAGGCAGCAGCCGTGGTTCGGGTGTCGCTTCCCGCCGACCCGATGGCGCTTCGCTTCTACACCGAGGGACGCGCACGGCTCCGAGCCTTCGACTTTCCCGGGGCCCGGGACTCACTGCTGAAGGCCGTCGCCGCGGAGCCCCGCCATCCCCTGGTGCACGCCGCACTGTCGGTGGCCTGGGAGCACCTGGGCTACGACTCGCGGGCGCTCGACGAGGCGCGCAGGGCCCGGGAGCTCTCGACCGCGCTGCCGGAGGCGGAGCGCCTGCTCGTCGAAGGGCAGTACCGGGAAGCGGTGCAGGACTGGCCGGGAGCGGCGGGAGCGTACCGCACTCTCTTGGAGCGCTTTCCCGACGACCTCGAGTACGGCCTGCGGCTCGCCTCGGTGCAGGCGCGGATCGATCCGGCACGAGCCCGTGTCACCCTGGCCGTGCTGCGCCGGCTTCCTCGTCCGATCGGCGACGATCCGCGGATCGACTTAGTCGAAGCCTCGACCTGGATCCGCCAGGACCTCGCGAAGGCACGTGCGGCTGTCGAGCGGGCCATCGTCAAGGGGCGCGCCGAGGGCGCTCAGCTGCTGGTGGCGCGGGCGTACGGCATAGAGTGCCAGCAGGCGTCCGTCGTCGGCACGTCGTTCAGCGATCTCGTCGCGGCGTGCGAGAACGCGCGGCAGAGCTTCGCCGCGGCCGGCGACCGCAACAACGCGGCGCGCACCCTGAGCGACTTCGCCGGCGTCTACTACCAGCAGGGCGACCTGGCCCGGGCGGAGGCCATGTGGCGCGACGCCGCGCGGGAGTTCCGCGAGGTTGGCGACGTGGAGGGCTTGGCCGCGGTCGCCAACAACCTCGGCGATGTGTGCCTCCTGCAGGGGAACCTGGCCGAGGCGAAGGCGTTCCTCGACGAGGCGCTCCCGAGCTACGAGGCGCACGGCGACAAGGACGGCATCGCGCGGGTGCTGAGCGACCTCGGCGACACCCTGCGCGAGAGCGGGGACCTCCACGCCGCGACAATCGTCTACCAACAGGCGAGGACCACCGCGGAGGAGATCCACGACCCGAGCGTCGTCGCCATCGCCCTCGCCGGGCTCGGCGGGGTGGCCCTTGACGAGGGGGACCTCCGGGCCGCCCGCAGCTCGTACGAAGAGGCGCTGGCCCTGCGCAAGGGCGTCGGGGAGAAGCAGGCCGTCGCGGAGACCAAGGTCGCGCTCGGCCGGCTCGCGATCGAAGAGGGCCGGCCCGCGAATGCCGAGCCCACGCTGCGCCGCTGCCGCGAGCAGTTCCGCCGGGAACGGCAGGCCGATGACGAGCTCGCCGCGACAACGGCCCTCGTCGACGACCTGCGTGCGCAGGGCCGGACGGCCGAGGCGCGGGAGGAGCTGGGGCACCTGCGCCCGCTCGCCCAGCAGACCCGCAACCTCGCGTACCGTCTCCAGGCCCTCTTGGTGTCGGCGCGTGTCTCCGCCAACACGAGCCGGCTCGACGAGGCGCAGCGGGACGCCAGCCTCGTGGCGCGCGAGGCTCAGGAGCACGACCTCGCCGGCGCGGCGCTCGAGGCCCGACTCGCCCTCGCCGAGGTGGCGAGTCGACGGGGCCGGAGCGCCGTGGCGTCGCGACAGCGCCATTCGGTCGAGAGGATCGCCCGCTCGAAGGGCTTCGGCCTCATCGCCGGCGAGGCGCACGGGCCGGGCGGGCCCCTCGGCTCAGTGCGCTGGGGTGCGCGCTGAGCCAATCTGGGCTTCGGCCGCCTCGCCTCGCGGGGCAGGAGAACCCGGAAGCGCCCGGCGGCGTGGCCTCAGGCTCACCTTCGAGCAGTCTCACCAGCAGTCGCAGTGCGACCCGCAGACCCGGCGGGTTCCCGGGAGCGGGCGTGTCGTCCTGCGCATTCTCGTCCTCGAGCCCGATGCCCTAGACTGAGGCATGAGACCCCGCGGCCTCCGCTCACCCCTCTCTTGCCTGCTTGCGACTCTCGCCGGCCTCGCGGGCCCCTCGGCCGCGGCGGTCGCGCGGGCCCAGGACGCGCAGCCCCCGGCCACCGTCGTGCTGCCCGCGACGGGTGTCGAGGTGGTGCGGATCGAGGTGGCGGTGAGCGAGAAGCGCGGACAGGCGCGGCAGGGGCTGCGCCGCGAAGACTTCGTCGTGCTCGAGGACGGTAAGCCGCAGCCGATCGTGCAGTTCCAGGCGTTCGCGCCATCCGTGGCGGCCGTCCCCGCGCCTCCGCCGACGCCCGCGCCGGCGGAGGCCCAGGCCGAGGAAGCGGACGACATGCTGCCGGCGCGTTACGTCGTGCTCGCGATCGACGACGTCCACATGGAGTTCGATGGCCTCGTGCGCGCGCGGAAGGCTCTCGAGCGCTTCCTCGACGCGGACCTGCGGCCAGAGGACCAGGTCGCGCTCGTCACGACGAGCGGTGCCTCCGCGCTGTCGCAGGAGTTCACCTCCGACCGGGCGGTCCTGCGGCAGATCCTGTCCCGGCTCTCCGCCCAGGGCCGGCACGCCGATTGGACCGGCGTTCCCCACATCAGCGACTACCAGGCGGAGATGATCGAGGCCGGAGACCCGATCGCCCTGGACGCGGCGATCCAGGAGATCATGGCGGCCTTCGACTTCCAGGACGCGGCCTCGGCCGAGCAGGAGGCGCGGCGCAAGGCGCGCGCCGTCTTCTCGGAGGCCGTCTACAACTCGCGGCTCACGCTGGAGACGCTCGAGCGCCTCTGCCGCGGCCTCTCGGGGCTCACGGGCCGCAAGACGCTGTTCCTCGTCTCCGACGGATTCGTGACGGGCCTCTCCGCGGGCAGCGGCTCGAGCTTCGACATGCGGAGGATCGCCGACGCGGCCACGCGGGCCGGCGTCGTCGTCTACTCGCTCGACAGCCGGGGGCTGGCCGCCACCCCGCCGACGCTGCGCGCCGAGAGTCCGCTGAAGCTCGGGCCGGTGACCAACTCGAACATCGTGATCATGGCCCGGCGCACCGAGGAGGCGACGCGCGACGCGCTCAACGCCATCGCGGCCGACACCGGCGGCTTCCTGGTCGAGGGCTCGAACGACCTGCGCGCCGGGCTGCGGGCGATGATGAAGGACACCGAGACCTACTACGTTCTCGCCTACGAGCCCACAAACACGAAGCGCGACGGCGGGTTCCGCCGGATCGAGGTGCGCCTGCCCGGCGTGCACGGCGTGAAGGTGCGGACGCGGTCCGGCTACTTCGCGCCCGATGACCGCCGCCTGACCGCGCACGCGACGGCGGAGGACGTGCGGCGCCGCGAGGAGCAGCGGCGGGCCGAGTTGGGCACCGCCCTGGAAGCGCTGGCCCCGCTCGCGGGCGTCCCGGTCCGGCTGTCCGCGGACTTCTTGAGCCGAGACGGCAATGACGGCGAGGTCGTCGTCAACGGCAGCGTGGACGTCAGCGCCCTGCCGTTCGTGCGCCGCGACGACCGCCGCCAGGCGACGGTCGACACGGTGGCGATCGTGCTCGACGAGACCGGAGGGGTCGCCGCCACGCTCGAAACCGTGCACCGGTCGCTGGACCTCTCCGAGGCCGACCTCGCGAGGCTGGCGCAGCGGGGCCTGCCCTACACGCGGGCCGTCGCCCTGAAGCCGGGGCGCTACCAGGTGCGCCTCGCGGCCCGCGACGACGCCACCGGCCTGCTGGGCAGCGCGTGGCGCCGGATCGAGGTCCCGGACCTGGCGGCGGGCCGCCTGGCGCTGAGCGGCCTCTTCCTGCTGAAGGACGCGGGCACCTCCGATCCGACGGCGGAGCCGGGCTCCACTCCGACCCTGCGCAGCGTGCAGGACCTCCCGCGCTTCGCCAGGGCGCAGCACCTCTACATCCAGTTCCTCGCCTACAACGCGAAGCGGGACGCGACCGGCGCCGTTGACCTCGTCTGCCAGGCGGCCGTCCTGCGCGGCGGCGCCGTGCTCGCGACCGCCGCCCCCGAGGGGATCGAAGCTGGCAGTTCCCCCGGGCCGCTGCCGCATCTCTTCCGCATCGGCCTGCGGCCGTTCGAGCCCGGCGACTACGAGCTGCGCGTGACCGTGACCGACCGCAAGGCGAACGCGACGGCCACGCGTGCGGTCCCGTTCACGGTCGAATAGCGTCTCCGGCCGCGGTCACCTTCCCGGCGGAGGGGCGCAAGCCCCCGTCGACCGGGCCGCGAAGCTCACCGCCGCTCGTCGAGCCTCGGCCGTGCCGCCTCGCGGGGCAGGATGACCTGGAAGCGCCCGGCAGCGTGCATCAGGCTCATCATGTACAGGAGACCGTCGTAGTAGCGGAACAGCTTGCTCTTCGGGACCTCCAGGTTCCACAAGGCCTCGCTGAACCTCTTCGCCCGCTCCTTGTCCGTCGCCGCGAGCGAGGCGACGCCGTTCGTGGCCACGAGGCCCGGGGAGTGCCGGTCCCGCAGCCGCGTCCCGTCGAGCGTCCAGTTGTCGCCGTAGCTGTCCAGGCCCTGGCCCTCGAAGAAGGCCTGGATGCGGTCGGACAGCTCGCACTCGCGCGGGTCCTTCGCCCACCAGGACCAGTCGACGGACCAGTTCATGGCGACGCGCCAGGCGTCCTCGCGGAAGGCCGCGCCCCGCGGGCCGCGGAAGCCGAGCGGCGTGCCGTCGAAGGCGCTGAGGTTCGGCGCGAGGCCCGTCCTCGGGTGGGTGACCTTCGCGAAGTAGTCGCGGCTGACGTCGGCGGCCCGCGCCCAGAAAGCGCGGTCCCGCTCGGGGCCCCAGCGCGCCCACAGCTCGTAGAAGGTCGGCAGGTGGTACGACGCGTCCGTGAAGCTGTTCCGCTCGTCGGGCGAGAACAGGATGATCCCGTGCTCGTCGTTCACCTCCTTGCCGACCGTGTGCTCGCGCAGGCCGCCTCGCTGGCGCACCATGCCCGTGATCGGGGCACGGTGGACCATGTGATCGAGCAGGCGATCCGCCTGCGCCCGGTAGTCGTAGATCCCGCGCCCGTTCCCCCAGCGGTTGGCGGCGAAGTAGAGCGCCATCGCGTAGTACTCTTCGCCGTCGGGCGCCGGCAGCTCGTCCATGACGCTGCCGTCGTAGGCCATCTGCCAGGAGAAGAAGCCGAAGCTGGGGTGCTTCGGGTCCGCCTGGTACATGTGCGTCATCGACCAGTTCCACAGCGCGTCGAACTCGACATTCTCGTCGAGCTGGACGGCGATCATCATCCCGTACGACATCCCCTCGGAGCGCACGTCGGTGTGCTGGATGTCCGGGATGTAGGCGAGCGGCCCGTTTTCGTTCCTTCCGCTCGGGAAGAAGAGCAGCTCGCTCTCCGGGTCGCCGTGGAAGAGCTGGCGGTAGGCCGCCTCGATCTTCGCGTCGATCTGCTGCGGGGAGTGGCCTGCCTCGTGAAAGAGGTTGCGGTAGCGGTGCGTGGCGTACGCTCCGGAGCCGTCGGCGTCCCGGGCGGCCGAGGGTCCCTTCGTGGGCGAGCCACCGCGCGAGGCGCCGGAGGCGAGGGCGGGCGCGGGAGCGGACGAGAGCAGGCTCGCGCTCAGCAGAGCGGCTTCGAGCAGGCGCGGCCCCCCGCTCACGCCTTTGCCAAGCGCGAGGCACCGTAGGGCGCGCGCTCGGGCCGTGACAGCATCGAGTTGGCCTGCTCGTCGTTCACGAAGCGCTCCTGCTGCGGGTCCCAGGTGAGCGGACGGCCCAGCTTCATCGCGATCCAGCTCACGATACAGGCGCGTGCCGCTGCGGTGCGCGACCGGCGCCGGGGCGATCGGCGTCTCCCGCGAACGTACGCACTCCAGCCAGTTCCTGTGGTGCTCCTCGCTGCGCGGCAGCTGGACCTTGACCCCCGCGGGGTCGAGCAGCTTCGGGTCGCTCGCGTCGAGCGGCGGCATCGCCTGGCCGGGGTTCGCCGGGTCGCTCGAGGTCGTCTCGCCCTCGCGCGTCACCCAGATCCAGCCCTCGTCGCCGATGAACTTGAGCCCGTTCGGCAGCTTGTCCGAGACCCGCACCTGCACGTCGCCCGGGTAGGTCAGCTCGACGTCGTAGGCGCCGTGCACGTTCCAGATCTTGTTCTTCGGGAACTCGGCATGGCCCTCGACCCGCGTCGGGCCGCTGAGCTCGACGTCCATCGCCCAGTGCGCGGTGTCGAAGTGATGGGAGCCCCAGCCGGTGATCATGCCGAGGCAGTACGACTCGTTGCGCAGCCAGCCCGGCCGGCCGTAGCCGTGCTGCGGGTGGACCCGCTGCTCGGTGTAGTAGACGAGCGGCGTGCAGCCGAGCCAGCGGTCGTAGTCCAGGTTCGCCGGCACCGGCTGCTCGGGATCGTCCGGCTTCGTGGGGTCGATCGGCAGCCCGATCTCGACGCCGCCGCAGGCGGCCGACGCGGCCGCTGCGCACGAGCTCGCAGGCCCGGCGGAACTGGACGGTCGAGCGCTGCTGGCTGCCGACCTGGAACACGCGGCCGTACTTCGCGACCGCATCGCGCAGCAGCACGCCCTCGGCGTGGGTCATGGTGAAGGGCTTCTGCAGGTAGACGTCCTTGCCGGCCTGCGCCGCCGCGATCCCCAGCTCCGCGTGCCAGTGGTCGGGCGTGCTGATGACCACGGCGTCCACGTCCGCGCGCGCCAGCAGCTCGTGGTACTCGTGGTGGACGGAAACCGCCGGCGCCGTCCGCTGTGCGTCGCGGTAGAGCTTCTCGACCAGCGTCTTGCCCTCGGCCGCGCGCTTCGAGTCGAGGTCGCACACGGCCACGATGTCGGCCAGGCCCGACTTGAACACCCCGGGCATGTCGTGCACCCGCGCGATGCGCCCGCAGCCGACCTGGCCGACGCGGACGCGGTTGCTCGGCGCCTCTCTCGCCGAACAGCCGCGACGGCAGGAGAAGCGGCCCGGCGACGGCGGCCGCTGCGGCGCCTGCCACCGTGCGGCCGAACTCGCGACGGGAACGGCCGGCAAGCGGGGCGCCCTCTCTCGAACGGGTGGCCATGGCGGACCTCCTGAGCCACGGAATGCGGTGCGCCGGATTATGCCCCAGGATGGGACGATTCGAGGCGACTGCCTTGACCGTCCGTCGGTCGCGTGCTGTATTGCGCGGATGATCAGGCTGCAGGGCCGCATCGGCCGGCCATTCGCCGTTCCTGCTCTCGGCGTGCTCGCCCTCGGCGCCGCGCTCTTTGCACCGGCCGTGCTCGTGGCGGCGCCGCAGGGCGCGGGTGGAGTCCCGGCGAAGGCCGGATCGCCGACGCCGGCCACCGTCGCCGAGCCAGCCGCCGAGGCGCCGGACTCGCCGCGCACCTCCGTCCGCGCGTTCCTCGAGCTGACGGCGCGCCGGGGCGACTACGCGCGCGCGGCACGCTACCTCGTGCTGCCTGCCGGCGAGGCAGGGCGCGGAGCGGAGATGGCGTGGCGCCTGCGCGCCGTGCTCGAGCGGCACCTCCACATCGACCTCGACAGCGTCTCACCCGTCTCCGAAGGCAACGCAGTGGACGCGCTGCCGCCGGGCGTCGACGCGGTCGGGCAGGTCCCGGACGGCCGGGGAGGCAAAGACAGCCTCTTCGTCGTGCGCACGCGCGACGCCGCTGGGCCCTTCTGGGCGTTCTCCCGGCAGACCGTCTCCCACATCGACGGCTGGTACGAGGCCCTGCCCGATCGCTGGGCCCGCGACTGGCTGCCGGAGGCCCTGCAGCGCCGCGGACCCGGCGACCTCCTGTGGTGGCAGTGGCTGGCCCTGCCGGCCCTGCTGCTCGTCGCGCTCGGCGGCGGCCGCGCCCTGGGGGCCGTCACCGGCGGCGTGCTCAGGCGGCTCACGGAGCGCACGCCCACGCAGTGGGACGACCGTCTGCTCGAGCGGGCGGCGCCGGCCCTGACGCTGCTGTGGGCGACGGCGGTGGCGGCGCTGCTGCTGCCCCGCCTCGCGCTGCTGCCGGACGCCAACGCCTACGCCCGCTCGGCCCTCGGCGGCCTCGCGACCCTCGCGGTCTTCTGGGCGCTCTGGCGGTCGGTGGACGTCTGGACGCAGCTGCTGATGGAGCGGCCCTGGGCCGCCGAGAACGCCTCGGCCCGCTCGCTGGTCTCGGTGACGCGCAACCTGGTGAAGGTGCTGGTCGGGACCGGCGGCGCCGTCGCGACGCTGGCCGCGCTCGGCTACCCCGTGGTCACCATGCTCGCCGGGCTCGGCATCGGCGGCATCGCGCTCGCGTTCGGCGCCCAGAAGACGATCGAGAACCTGTTCGGCTCGATCGCGATCGCCGCGGACCAGCCCTTCCGGGTCGGCGACGTGGTGCGGGTCGAGGACGTCGTGGGCACGGTCGAGCGAATCGGCATGCGCTCGACGCAGATCCGGACGCCCGAGCGCACGCTGGTGACGCTGCCGAACGGCAAGCTGGCCGACCTGCGCGTGGAGGACTTCGCCTCGCGCGACCGCATCCGCTTCGCGGCGACGGTCGGCCTCGAGTACGGCACCAGCGAGGCGCAGCTGCGCCGTGTGCTGGAGGGCATCGAGCGGCTGCTGCGCGCGCAGCCGAAGGTGTGGCAGGACGACGTGGTCGCGAAGCTCGCGGCCCTCGGCCCGTCCTCGCTCGACGTCGAGGTCGTGTGCTGGCTCCAGACGACCGACTTCGACGAGTTCCGCGCGCTGCGCCAGGAGCTGCTGCTCGGCATCCTGCGGTCGGTCGAGGAGGCGGGGACCAGCCTCGCGTTCCCGACCAGGACCGTGCACGTCGCCGCGGCCGGGTCCCCCGACGGACCCTTCAGGCCTCAGCGCGCGGAGTAGGTCGCGTCGAACGGGGTGCGTCCGGGCCGCTTCACCACGGAGCGCTCGGCGTTCGCGGCGAGCCGCTCCAGCAGCAGGAAGACCGTCTCCACCTCGTCCGGCGCGCCGGCCGCCGCGGCGATTTCCTCGGCTGTCGCACCGGCGTCGGCGCGGGCCGCCAGCGCCCGCGCGACCCGCCGCTGCAGGTCGAGCACGGCTGCCGCGGCCTTCTTGCCGGCCTCGACGCCGGGCTGGTGGTACGCGTTGATGCCGATCAGGGAGGCGTACAGCCCCACGGCGCGCTCGTAGAGCGCGATCAGCATGCCCAGGCTGCGCGCCGACACGTCGGGCAGGGTCAGCGTGAGCGAGGGCCGGCCGTTCTCGAACAGCGCACGCCGCGTGCCGAGCAGCAAGCCGTCCAGGTAGTCGCCGCTGGTGACGCCCGGCTCGACCTCCAGGCTCGCGCCCGCGCGGTCCTTCAGCACCTGGACGAAGGTGACGAAGAAGTCGGCGGCGCCGTCGCGCAGCTGCTGCACGAAGGCGTGCTGGTCCGTCGAGCCCTTGTTGCCGTAGACGGTCAGGCCCTGGTGCACGACGCGGCCGGCGAGGTCCTTCTCCTTGCCGAGCGACTCCATGACGAGCTGCTGCAGGTAGCGGCTGAACAGCAGCAGCCGGTCCTTGTAGGGCAGCACCACCATCGCCTTCGTGCCTCGGCCGCCGCCGGCGACGTGCCAGGCCAGCGCCAGCAGCGCCGCCGGGTTGGCGCGCGCTTCGCCGCGGCGGGTCACCTCGTCCATCGCCGCCGCGCCGTCGAGCAGCGCCCGCACGTCGAGCCCCTGCAGTGCCGCCGGCACGAGGCCCACCGCGCTCGTGACCGAGGTGCGGCCGCCGACCCAGTCCCACATCGGGAAGCGCTCGAGGAAGCCCTGCTCGCGCGCCAGGCGGTCGAGCGCGCTGCCCTCCTGGGTGACGGCGACGGCGTGCGGGCCGAGCGCCAGGTCGCGCGCGCGGTAGGCCGCCGCCGTCTCGAGCATGCCGTTGCGCGTCTCCGTGGTGCCGCCGGACTTCGAGATCACGACCACGAGCGTCTCGGCCAGCGCCGGGCCGAGCCCGCCCAGCACGCGGTCGATCCCGTCGGGGTCGGTGTTGTCGAGGAAGTGCGGGGCGAGCTGGTCGGCCCGGGACGAGAGCGCGTCGGCCACGAGCTGCGGCCCGAGCGCCGAGCCGCCGATCCCGATCACCAGCAGCTGCCGGAAGCGCTCGGCCGTCGGCGGCGCTGTGCGGCCCTCGTGCACGCTGCGGGCGAAGCCGATCGCCCGTTCCTGGAGCGAGCGGATCGCGGCCGAGATCTGCGGGCTCGGCGCCAGTCCCGGGGCGCGCAGCCAGTAGTGGCCGACCATGCGCTGCTCGTCCGGGTTGGCGATCGCACCTTTCTCGAGCTCGGCCATCGCGGCGTGCGCGGCCCGCAGCGAGGGAGCGAGGCGCTCGAACGCGGCGTCGTCGATGCCCATCCGGCTCGTGTCCAGGCGCACCCCCAGGACCGGGTCGTCGAAGAGCAGCGCCTTGTAGCGCCCCCAGAGCTCGCGTTCGTTCATCGCGCCTCGCCTCCGCTGGTCACGCAGGCCGGCATTGTAAGGCCGCGCGGACGCCGGGCCGCGAACGGCCGGCGGCGCCGCGTGCTATCATCCGCGGCCAAACCAAGGGGATGAGCGTCCAGCGCATCGGCAAGTACGAGGTCGTCGCCAAGATCGGCCAGGGGGCGATGGGCGAGGTGTTCCGCGCCCGCGATCCCGTGCT
Organism: uncultured Acidobacteriota bacterium; assembly: GCA_963831755.1. Taxonomy (GTDB): domain Bacteria; phylum Acidobacteriota; class Vicinamibacteria; order Fen-336; family Fen-336; genus DATBSL01. The sequence goes on along the minus strand of CAWHRC010000021.1, from coordinate 56,683 downwards.
CAACCGCGAGGTGGCGATCAAGCGGATCAGCGCCGGGCTCGACGCCGACGAGAAGGTGCGCGAGCGCTTCAAGCGCGAGGCACAGTCGGCGGCCAGGCTGAACCACCGGAACATCATCAAGGTGTACGAGCTGGGCTTCGAGGGCGAGCAGCTGTTCATGGCGATGGAGCTGCTCGACGGGATCGACCTCAAGCACGCCCTGGCGCAGCGCAAGCTGGGCCTCGACGAGAAGCTCGAGATCGTCGGACAGATCGCCGAGGGCCTCGCCTTCGCCCACGCCCACGAGATCGTGCACCGGGACCTCAAGCCCGCGAACATCCACATCCTGCCGAACGGCACCGTCAAGATCATGGACTTCGGGCTGGCGCGGCTGGCCGGCTCGGAGATGACGAGCACGGGCATGGTGATGGGCACTCCCCACTACATGTCCCCCGAGCAGGTGCGCGGCCAGAAGGCCGACGCGCGCTCCGACGTGTTCGCGCTCGGCTGCGTGTTCTACGAGCTGCTCACCGGCCGCAAGCCGTTCGACGCGGAGTCGATGCACGCCGTCCTGTTCAAGGTAATGCAGGAGGACCCGCCGCCGGCACGGGACCTGGCGCCCGGCACACCGGAGTCGGTGCTGCAGGTGCTCGAGGCGGCGCTGGCCAAGAACCCTGCCGAGCGCTTCCAGAACGCCGGCGAGATGCTGGCAGCCCTGCGCCAGGCGCGCCAGGCGATCGCGGCGGGCCGCGGGCACGAGCACATCGCCGTCGAGCCAGCCGGCGCCCCGGCGTCCGCGGCGCCCGGCACGCGGCGCCCGGGTGGAGGCGAACGCAGCCGGGGCGCCTCGGCCGCGCGGCGCTCGCTCCCGCCGGCGGCGGCCAGGGGGCGGCGCGGGCTGCTGATCGGCCTCGCGCTCGGGCTCGTGTTCGCGGTTGCGGCGGGCGTGAGCCTGCGCTATCTCCTGTCGCGCGAGAGCCCCGACGCGGCCAGCCACCCGGCCGAGGTGCGCAGCCTGGCGAAGGAGCTGATCGACACGCGGGTGGAGCTCGCCCGCCGCCGGCTCGAAGCCGGCGACTTCGCGGACGCGGCGCGCCAGGCCGACAGCGCGCTCAAGCTCGACCCGGTGAACCAGGAAGCACGTCGCGTGCTGAGCCAGGCGGGCGCCGCGCTGAAGCGGCTCGACGACGCGCTCGCGGCCCTGCGCGCGGCGAGCGCGGCAGGGGGGCCCGAGCGTCTCGCGTCGGCCGCGCTCGACGTGATGAAGCTCGACCCCGCCAACCCCGATGCGGAGAAGGCCGCGACCGCCGCGGGTCCTGCGTTCCGCTCGCGCGTCGAGGAGGCCCGGCGCCTCGCCCAGCAGGCGCGTGAGGCCGCCGGCGGCGCGGGGGCGGAGCGCTCGCCGGCGTACGGCGAAGCGGCCTCGCAGCAGGCGAGAGGCGACCAGGCGGCGCAGGCAGGCCGGGCGGCACTGGCGGCCCGCAGCTACCTGGAGGCGGTCCGGGGATTCGAGCGGGCGGGCCGGCCCGCCGCCGCCCCCTGACGCAGCGCCGGGCCCGCCCTCCCGCACACGCGCCCCCGGGCTGCGTGGTACGATCATGCCCGTTCTACTCCAGGATCAGCAGGCCAAGAGGGGCGTCTCAGCGCTGAGCTTTCGGGGGTTGGGGCCGTGATGAACCTCGACCATGTGGGCAAGTACCGTGTCGTCGAGCGGATCGGCAAGGGCGCCATGGGCGAGGTCTACAAGGCCCACGACCCGCTGCTCAACCGCTACGTCGCCCTGAAGACGATCGCGCCCGCGCTGGTCGCCGATCCCGAGTTCCGCAAGCGCTTCGTGCGCGAGGCCCAGTCGGCCGCGGCGCTCAACCATCCCAACATCATCACCGTCTTCGACTTCGGCGACGAGGACGGCCTCACCTACATGGCGATGGAGCTGCTCGAGGGCCGCGACCTGAAGGACGTGATCCGTGCGCGCGACGTCACGCTCGGCGAGAAGCTCTCGTACATGGAGCAGATGTGCGAGGGCCTGGCGTTCGCGCACGCCAAGGGCGTCGTGCACCGGGACCTCAAGCCGAGCAACGTCCACGTCCAGCCGAGCGGCCAGGTCAAGATCCTCGACTTCGGGCTCGCCCGGCTGGGCGCCTCGGAGATGACGCGGACCGGCACGGTGATGGGGACGCCGCACTACATGTCGCCCGAGCAGGTGCGCGGCGAGAAGACCGACGCGCGCTCCGACGTGTTCTCGCTGGGCGCGGTCTGCTACGAGCTGCTCACCCAGCACCGCCCCTTCGACGCCGAATCGGTCCACGGCATCCTCACCCAGATCGTCGAGAGCCAGCCGCAGCCGATCCGCCGCTGGGCGCCGGACGTACCGCCGCCGATCGTGGCGGCCGTCGAGCGGTCGCTGGCGAAGGACGCCACGCAGCGCTACCCCGAGGCGGGCGAGTTCGGCCGTGCGCTGGTCGCGGCCCGCGAGTCGCTCGCGGGCGAGACCGTGATCCGCCCCGGCGCTGCGGGACAGACCGTGAGCACGATGCTGCAGGCTCCCGAGGCCACGGTGCTGGCGCCGGCTGCCGGCTCGCAGCCGAACCTGAGGACGAGCATCAAGGGCGCCACCGCGCTCACCCTGGCCCGTTCGCGCATGCAGGCTGCTCAGCCGACCGTCCGGCCCGACCCGACCATGCATTCAGGGGTGGCGTCGCTCCACGAGGGCCTGGGCACCACCTCGAAGGCCCTGCTGGCGGTCGGCGTGGTGCTGGTGGTGGCGGCTGCCGTCGGAGGCGTCGTGTGGTGGCACGGGCGCGCGGCGCCCCAGCGCTCGACGGAGGTCGTCAAGGAAGAGGTCGGGATCCTCACCGACGCGCTGGTCGCGAGCCGGGTCGAGCTGGCGCGCACGGACCTGGCCAACCACGACTACGCCAGCGCCGCCAGGCGCGCGGGCGAGGCGCTGAAGATGAGCCCCACCAGCGCGGAGGCCCGCGACGTGCTCGCCCAGGCCGAGCAGGCCCAGAAGCAGCTGCAGGACGCGGTGAGCGAGGTGCGCGCCGCCGCCGGCCGGAACGACGACCAGGCCGCCTCGGATGCGCTCGCGCGCGTGATGAACCTGGACCCCGGCCACCCGGTCGTGGCGGAGGTCTCGCGCGAGCTGAACCGGCACTTCCGCAGTCAGGCGGAGCAGAGCCGTGCGCAGACGGACGCCGCGCGGGGCGCGGCCGAGCAGGCGCACGCCAGCGCGCTCGCGGGTTTCTCCGACGGCCGCAGGCTGCAGCAGGAGGGCGACGCGCTCTTCGGCCAGCAGCAGTTCGCCGTGGCCGCGCAGAAGTGGAACGAGTCGCGCAACGCCTACGAGCGCGTGGCGCGCGAGGCCGAGGCGGCCCGGGCCGCGGCGGTGGCCCTGCGCAACATGCAGCCCCAGCCCTCGGCATCCCCGGCGCGCGTGGCCGTGGCGCCCGCGGCGGCGCCCGTGACGCCGGCCACGCTCGCCCCCGCGGCGGCCCCGAGCGCCACGCCGCACGTGGTGCCGAGCGCCACCCTGCCGCCGCCTGTGGCCTCGCCCAGCGCCTCGCCCAGCACGGCCGCGCCGGCCGCGACCGCCGCCGCGGGCCCGGACGTCGAGGTGCGGCGCGTGATCGCCGACTACGGGCACGCGCTCAGCAGCCAGGACGTCGCGCTCTACCGCAGCGTGAAGCCGGACCTGTCGGCCGACGAGGAGAAGACCCTGAACCGGGTGTTCAAGGAGATCAGCTCCTGGCGGGTCGGGATCACCATCGAGTCCGTGCAGCTCGACGGCGATCGGGCGACGGTGCGGGCCTCGCGCCAGGACGTGATCAACGGCCGTGCCACCAAGGCCGTCTCGCAGGTGTTCCACCTGGCGCGGACACGCGGAGCCTGGCACATCCAGTCGATGAGCCAGTAGGACCACGGGCCGGGCTCGATCTTCCCGTCGAGGAAGCACAGGCCGCCACAAGTCGCCGCAAGCGTTCTATAATCCTCGCCAACTGATTCCGAACAGGCGAGGCTGACGTTCCTGCCGCGGGCGGGGCGTCGCGTCTTTGGCCGGCGTTCCGCGCGAGCGGCGCCGCAGGGAGGGGTGCATGTTGCGCAAGGCGGCGTGGGTGGCAGTGGCGCTGTGGATGGCCGGCGGGACGGCCTGGGCGCAGGGTACGAGAAAGCTGGCGCTCATCATCCCCGACCTCTACGGGGACGGCGGGCTCCACGTCGACAGCGAGGCGGTGCTCCCGGACGGCAGCACGCACTCGGCGCACTTCAACAGCGCCTTCCAGACCGAGTTCACGCAGTTCAACATCGCGCTCGCCAGCCAGCTGGCGGCGATCCCCCTGCCCTCGCCGGCGTCGGGCTTCACGTACACCTTCGACAGCTCGCTCGGCGTCTTCCAGCGCTCGACCGAGAGCTTCGGCCCGATCCTCGCCGAGCGCGCGGAGACGATCGGCAGGAAGAAGTTCACCTTCGGCGTCACCTACCAGTACTTCAATTTCAAGAGCCTCGAGGGCGTGAGCCTCGGCGACGTGCCCGCCGTGTTCACCCACGACGACTCGCAGCTCGGCGGCGGCCGCTCCGACGTCGTCACCACCACGAACTCGATCGCCACCAGTGTCAACCAGGCGGTGGCGTTCCTCTCCTACGGGCTCGGCAACCACGTCGACGTCTCGCTCGCGATACCGTTCGTCAACGTGGCCCTCTCGGTCCGCTCGGACGCCAAGATCGACCGGGTCGGCACCAGCTCGAACCTCGCGGTCCACTTCTTCGGCCCCGGGTTCGGCGACGAGCGCGTGTACAGCGACTCGGGCCACGCCAGCGGCATCGGCGACCTGGTGCTGCGCCTGAAGGCGAACCCCGTGCGCAACGACTCCGTGGCGGTGGCGCTGGGTGTCGACGCCCGGCTGCCCACCGGCGACGAGCTGAACTTCCTGGGCCTGGGCGCCGCCGGCGTCAAGCCCTTCGCGATCGTCTCGCTCTCGCACGGCCGGGTCGCGCCCCACCTCAACGTCTCCTACCAGTGGAACGGCAAGAGCGTGCTGGCCGGCGACCCGGCGAGCGGGACGAAGGCGGACCTCCCCGACCAGGTCTCGTACGCCGTCGGCGCCGACATCGGCGTCTCGAAGCGGGTCACGCTCGGCTTCGACTTCCTAGGCACCCACGTCATCGACTCGCCCCGCCTGGTGCGCGAGGTCTTCACGGCCGCCAACGGCAACGCCTTCCCGCAGATCGGCTTCGTCAAGGAGTCCTACAACATGGGCAACGGGGCGGTGGGCCTGAAGTTCAACCCCGTCGGCCAGATGCTGATCGACTTGAACCTGCTGTTCAAGCTCGACAGCGCCGGCCTGCGCGCGAACGTCACACCGCTGGTCGGCATCGAGTACGCCTTCTAGCCGCCGGTCGAGCACGCCTTCCGGCTACCAGGAGCGCTGGCGCAGGCCGAGGGCCGTGAGCCGCGCCTCGAGCGGTTTCATGCGCTCGCGGTCGACGTCGGCGACGGGGGCGAAGTAGTCGGACGCGTGGAGCAGCCGGGCCGTCAGCAGGACCTCGGGCGCGAAGTTCGTCTCCGGGCGTAGCCGGCCGGCCGCCTCGAACGGGTCGACGTCGATCCGCGCCCCGTCGCCCGCGATCGACAGCAGCGACTCGGCGATCTCCCGCAGGCGGTCCCAGAGCGCCTCGACGGCAGCCTCTTCCTCGCCCGAGGCCTGCACCTCGGGCGGGAGGCGGGCATAGAGCGAAAGCTCGAAGCCGACCTGCGTCCGCTCGCCCCTGTGCATCTCGACGAGCGGCGCGACCTCCCACGCGGCCTTGTTCTGCCTGGCCCAATCCTGGATCTCGACGGGATCGACGGCCATCGGCGTCCTCCTCGCTCGCTCAGCGGCCCGGCGCGGCCTCCCCGGCGCCCAGCTCGGAGGCGAGCTGCAGGGCGGCGGGATCGTCGGGGACCGCCTGGACCAGCCGGCGCGCCCACTGCTTCGCCTCGCGCAGGGCGCCCCGCTCGCGGTTGATGGTGACGAGCGGCAGCAGCAGCTGTCGGGCACCGGGGCTGCGCCGCTGGGCGGCGCGCAGGGCCGACAGCGCCTGGTCCACCCGGCCGGCGGAGCGCAGGGCCACCGCGTACGCGTAGGCGAAGCCCGGGTCCGCGGGCGCCAGCTCGGCGGCCCGCCCCAGCTCGGCGAGCGCATCGGCGGGCCGCCGGCGGCGGACGAGCAGCAGGCCGAGCGCGTGGTGCACCGATGCGTTCTGCGGGTCCACCTTCAGGGCCCGGCGCAGCAAGGGCTCGGCCTCGCCGTCCCGGCCCTGCAGCCGAAGCAGGTCGGCCAGATTGACGTAGGCCGGGATGAACCACGGCGCCAGCCGCAACGCCGACTCGTAGGCACGCCGTGCCTCCTCCAGGCGGCCGCGCTTGACGTAGACGATGCCCAGGTTCACGTGCGCCTCGGGCCGCTCGGCGTTGGTGCACTGCGCCAGCAGGTAGTCGTCGAGCGCCCGGTCGAACGCCGCCCGCTGCTCGCTGGCCAGAGACGAGTCCGGCACGTCCGCGAACGCGGGCGCGGCCTCGACGCGCACCGCACGCACGGGGTCCCACAGCAGCGACACGCCGGCCCGCACACGCTCGTCGGGCCCCAGCGCCTCGAGCACCGAGGCGACGGCCAGGCGGACGAGCGGGCTCTTGTCCGCAGCGGCCTTCTGCAGGGCCGGCAGCGAGTCGGGGCCCAGATAGGGCGGCAGCAGGGACACCGCGGTCGCGCGCACGATCGCGGGCTGCTTGTCGTCCCGGACGAGCGCGAGCAGCGCCCGCCCGGCGCCCGGAGCGTACGTGCGCCCCGCCTGCAGCGCCTCGCCGTAGTGCGGCTTGCCAGCTCGCCCCTCGGGGTACCAGCGCCGGGTGGCCCGGGCGGCCCACTCCGCGGACCGGTCACGGTGGCAGTCGTTGCACGCGTTGGGCGCGTTCGCGGCGCCGAGCTCGACCGTCAGGTCCGGCCGCGGCACGCGCAGCGAGTGGTCGTGCCGCGGGTCGACTACCATGTAGGTCTCCGTGCGCATGTGGCAGGCCACGCAGGAGGCGCCCTTGCCCTTCTCGCGATGGAAGTGGTGCTTGCGGGTGGCGAAGCGCTCCGGCTGGTGGCACGAGGAGCAGACGTCGTCGCGGCCCACCTTCACCTTCAGGTCGTGCGCGTCGTGGCAGTCGGCGCAGGTGACGCCGACTGCGTACATCCGGCTCTGCAGGAACGAGCCCCAGTTGTAGACCTCGTCCTTCATCTGCCCGTCCGCGTAGTACAGCCCCTCGTCGAGCAGCGCCGGCCGGTGTGTCTGCGACAGCAGCTGGCCGGGCTGGTAGTCCTCGGTGAGGACACCGCGGCGCGCGTGGCAGCGCGAGCAGGTCTCGACCTCGAAGCGGGTCGCGAGGAACTTCGTCGGCCGCGCGATCCCCCGCGCGGCGTCCATCTCCCAGCTCCGGCTGCGCCGCTCGCTGAAGCGGACGATCAGCCCCGGCTCGCCGCTGGGGGTGCGCCCCCGCGCGCGGGCGGCGCGGGCCCACTCCACGTGGCGCGAGCCCGGCCCGTGGCAGGCCTCGCAGCCCACGTCGATCTCGGAAAAGGTCGTGCGGAACGTGTCGTCCGAGAAGCGGTACCCCTTGCGCAGGTTGGTCGAGTGGCACTCGGCGCACTGCGTGTTCCAGTTCTGCGAGGGCTTCGTCCAGTGCAGCACGTCGCGGTGGTCGACGGCCTCGCCGGGGTAGAGGTGGAACCAGCGCTGGCCGCCCTGCCTGCGCGGACGGCTGTCCCAGGCGATGCCGAGCGCCTGGTAGCGCCCGCCCGGCAGCGCGAGCAGGTACTGCTGCAGCGGGGTGACGCCGAACACGTAGGCGACCGGGAAGTCCGCCAGCCGGCCGTCGGGGCCGTCCGTGCGCACCACGTACTGCCTGCCCTTGCGGAAGAAGCGCGTGGTCACGGCGCCGTAGGTGAAGCGAGCGTCGGCGAAGTCGCCCAGCACCGTCGACGGGCCGGGCTGCTGCATGGAGAGGTCGTGGTGCGAGCCGCGCCAGCGGCGGGTCTCCTCGGCGTGGCACTCCTCGCACGACGCCACCCCCACGTAGCGGAGCGGCTGGGGGCCGACGCTCGTCCCCTGCCCCGGCGGCGGCAGCAGCAGGATGGCCGTCGCCGCGACGACGACCAGCGCCAGCGCCAGGATCCAGAGGATGCGGCGGCGGGCCTGGGGCTTCATGCGGCCGGCGACAGGCGGTGTGCGACGGGGACTGGCATGCTCCTCCGGGCCGCTGGACGCGGGCGCGGACGAGCCGCCATTATAGCGGCAGCCTCTCGCTGGGCTTCGGAGCCCCCGGGCCCCTTCAGCGCTTCTTCATCCGGATCTCGCTGCCGTTCCGCTCGAACGAAACCTCGTCCATCAGCTGGTTGATCAGGTAGATGCCGCGGCCGTGGTGGCGGAAGATGTTCTGTCCCGAGGTCGGGCTCGGCACCTTTTCCGGGTCGAACCCGGGGCCGGGGTCGCGGACCACGATCAGCATGCCCTGCGCCTCATCGCACGCCACGACGATCTCGACGAGCTTCGTCTCGTCGTTGCGGCAGCCGTGGCGGATCGCGTTCGAGAGGGCCTCGCGCAGCGAGGTCTCGACCTCGAACTCCTTCCCGCGCGCGCAGCGCACTCCGCGGGCCTCGGCCATGATGCGCTCGACCGCGGGGGTGATCGCGTCCAGCCGGGCGGGCACCTGGACGCGCAGCCGCGCCGGCACGGCGTGGAAATCGGGTTCCGGTCGCGTCCGGGCGGGCGCACTCATGGGGATCCGATGCCAAGAGGATAGCAAACGAGGGGCGCCTGCGCCTCCTGGTCGGGCGCTCGCGTCCAGCTCCGTCGACGGGTCAGCTCCCTGTCGCTCGCGCCTTCATGAGCCTGGGAGCGAGCGTCAGCACCAGGCCGTAGAGGGTCAGGCTCAGCACCAGCGTGGCCGGCCGGCCTTCGCGCAGGTCCTGCATCAGCAGCTTCAGCCCGCCGAGGGCCACGAGCGGGTACACGAGCCAGCCGAGCTCGGGCAGCGTGCCGCGCCCGGAGACGTAGGCCAGCGCGAGCACCAGCGTGGCGAGCACGCCCGTGCGGGCGACCGCCGAGGCACCGGCGTCCGCGCTCAGCCAGCCGCCGAGCGCCCCGCACAGCCCGGCGTGCGCGGCCTTCCCCGCCGCCAGCACCACCACGAGGGCGAGCAGCAGCTGCGGCAGCCTGCCCCCGCCCGAACGCGGGGCCGCGGTGTCGGTCGCCAGCACGATCCAGGCGGCCAACGCCGCCGCCGCGGTCGTCCAGCCGGCGGGCGTGACGGAGGCGCCCTTTCCGCCGAGCGACAGCGCGCACGACGTCAGCAGGCCCGTCTGCACCGCGGCGGCACCGAGGAACAGCGCGCCGTGCACCCGTAGCGTCATCCTGCCGAAGCGGCGGCCGAGCACCGCCGAGACCAGCCCCGCCGCGCACCAGGCCAGGGGCAGCGCCGGCCCGAGCCCGAGCAGGGTCGTGCCGCCGAGCGTGAGCAGCCCGCCGGCCGTCGAGTAGAAGTAGAAGTTGCGACCTCGCTCCGCGGGGACGAATCCCGCTGCGCTCGCGGCTGTCGCCGATCGGCGCTCGACGTAGACGAACGCCGCGCCATAGCACAGCAGTCCCAGGAGCAGCGCGAGCGCGCCGGGAGCGGTCTCGGGCAGCCCGTGCGAGGCGAGCACGTGGACCGCCCCGCCGAACCCGAGCAGCACCGCCGCCGTGCCCTGCACGACCTCGAACGTGGTCACCGGCTGGCCCAGGCGCAGCGTGCGCGCGGCCACGCTGGCGATGTAGAGGGCGGGGATGGCGAGCAGCACCAGAGCTGCCGCAGCCGCCGGTATCCCCGCGTAAGGCGCCGGCAGCGTCGGCCGCGTGAGGATCGCGACCACCAGCAGCGCGGTCGCGTCCAGCACCGCTGCTGCGACCCAGCGCAGGCCGAGCCACGCGCCCCGGATGGCGAGCCACTCCAGCCCGGCCGCGATCGCGATCAGCGCCAGCACGCCGGCGAGCAGGTCGTGGGTGGCCGCCAGCAGCGCGACGGCCGTGCCCAGCGCGAGCAGGGTCGTGACCACCGCGTTGGCCGCCAGCCTGCGGTGCCACGCTACGGCCAGCCCCAGGGCGAAGAAGCCGACCAGGACGGCGGCGCCGGCAGGCGCGCTGAGCAGGCCGAAGCGTGCCGTGGCCTCCCACACCAGCGGGAAGGCGATCAGGCCGCTCGCGAGGTCGTGGAAGGCCGCGCTCTGGACACGGCCCGCGAGCGCGTCGCGGTCGGCCCGCAGCTGCCACAGGGCCGCGTAGCCGATGCCCAGCCCGACGCCGAGCGCGGCCGGCAGCGCCTGGCCGTCCGTGAGCGCGCGCACCACGTAGGCGCCGGCCAGGACGAGCAGCGTGCGGCCAAGGAGCGCGAGCGTTCCCTGGGGCAGACTGGGGACGGGCTGCGCCTCGTCCTCGGGCGTCCGGGCCCGGGCGCTGTCGGCCGCGCCGGCGGCGCTCGACTCGAGTTGCCCGACCCGGGCCTCGAGCCGCTCGAGCCGGGACGCGAGCTCGCACAGCCTCGAGTGCAGCGCGCCGACGGGGTCTCCCATCGCTCTCGCCTCCTGCGGCCGCGGGCCGCGCGGCCGCTCCCCGGGTCAGGCGACGGTACGGGCGGGCGCGCCCTCGCTGCCCTTCTCGAGCCACGGCGGCAGCAGGCGCACCAGCCCCCACAGGATCAGGAACGGCAGCAGCATGAGCCCGGCCGCCACCAGGAAACCCTCCTGCGAGGCGAACTGGAGCTTGTACGTCGTGTAGCCGAGGAAGCTCTTCGAGAACAGCTGGCCGCCGATCACGACGTTCCAGCGCATCGCGAAGATGCCGACGAGCGTCAGCACGGCGGCCGTCGAGTAGACCCCGCGCCGCGCGCTCTCCGTGAGCCTGACCAGCTGCGTCGCCGCGAGCAGGCCGATCGGCAGCAGGGTCCCCAGCACGATCTGCACGATGATGTGCGGCAGGTAGAGCCGCGTCTTGACCATGAAGTCGAGCGTGTGGAAGGACTCGTCGGCCTCGTAGATGCGGTGGATCAGGTCGAGCATCTCCAGCGAGAAGTCGATCACGAACGCGTAGAACAGATAGCGCGCGATCGTGTCGACGCAGGGCATGTCGAGCGTCTGCCCGCGCAGGCGTGTGATCGCCATGTACAGGAGCAGCACCAGCGCGATCCCCGAGACGATCGCCGAGAACAGGAACACGATCGGCATCAGCGGGGTCGACCACCACGGGTTCGCCTTCACCGAGCCGAAGATGAAGCCGACGTACCCGTGCAGCAGGAAGGCCGACGGGATGCCGATCAGGGTCACCACGAAGCTGGCCTTCTCGTCGACGCGCAGCGCCTCGGGGCTGACGTCGTACGAGCCGAGCGTGAGCAGCCGGTACAGCAGGCCGAGCGGGCCGCGGGTCGACTGCGCCTTCGCCACGATCTCGCGCCGGTAGTCGAGCCAGATCTCGAGCAGCAGCACCGCCATCAGGTACCAGAGGTAGACGAAGCCGAACATCGCCATCGCCGACGAGGTGTGCGGCGTGAGGTACATCTCGAGCGAGCGCTCCGGGTGCCCGAGGTGCAGCTGCAGCGGCAGCGGCGCGACCAGCAGGAACGCGAGCGCCGTCAGCAGCGCCAGCCGGTACGTCGGCGTGACCGCCTCCACCCGGAACACCCGCACCAGCGAGGCGAGGATGAACGCCCCGGCGACGAGTCCGGTGATGTACGGGTAGAGGACGATGAGGACGCTCCACTGGAGCTCCACCTCGTTCGGGTACATGTAGCCTTCGACGCCCTGCAGGATGCTCGGCATCGCCTTTTCCTACCTCACCGATCCGTCGAGGCCGTTGTAGTAGATCTTCGAGCCGGTGGCCATCTGCGGCTTGAGCACCTGTACCTTGTGCGTCCTGAGGAAGTCGTGGATCGCGTCCTTCGGGTTCTTCAGGTCGCCGAGCATGCGAGCGCCGGTCGGGCAGGTCTCGCAGCAGGCGGTGGTGAGCCCCTTGCTGATCCGGTGGTAGCACAGCGAGCACTTGTCCACGGTCTTGGTGCGCGGGTCGATGAAGCGGCAGCCGTAGGGGCAGGCCTGCACGCAGTAGCGGCAGCCCAGGCAGTAGGTCTTGTCGACCAGCACCACCCCGTCCGGGCTCTCGAACGTCGCACCGACCGGGCACACCTGCACGCACGGCGAGTGCGCGCACTGGTTGCACAGCTTCGGCACGAAGAAGCTCTTCGCGCCGTCGCCGGCCCGGTACTTCTCGGGGAAGCCGTCGTAGCCGCCGTTCGGCGAGTCGACCTCGGGGTGCTCGATGTCGCCGTCCGGCACGTGGTAGCGCTCGACCCAGGTACGGAAGTAGAACGGCTCGCGCGGCACGTCGTTCTCCTCCTTGCACGCGCGCACGCAGTTGCCGCAGCCGATGCACTGCTCGACGTCGATCGCCATCGCCCACCAGTGGTCGGTCATGCGGTAGTTCGGCGCCTTTTCCGGCTCGCCGCTCGCGACCGCGTCCCAGGCGATCCCGGCGGCGCCGGTCAGCAGCAGGAAGCAGCCGGAGCGCGCGAGGAACTCGCGGCGGTCGTTCTTCTCGTCGCTCACTGGCCGGCTCCTTTCTGCGGCTCGGCGGCTGCCGGCGCGGCGGCGGCGGCCGGCGCGCCCTGCGCCGCCTGGTCGAGCGGGTCGTGTGCCTTGTGGCAGCTCGTGCACGCCTCGCCGCCCGAGTGAGAGGCGGCGTCGATCTGGGGAAACTTCGCCGGCCGCGCGACACTCTCCTGGTGGCAGCGCACGCACAGTACTTTCGGGTCGGGCTTCACCGCCTTGCCCGTCGAGGGATCCTCGGCGTGCTTCGCGAGCGGCCCGTGGCAGGCCTCGCAGCGCACCTCGCCGTGCCTGCCTTTCTGCAGCGTCTCCCACACGTCCGCGTGGCAGTCGAGGCAGGCGGCCCGGCCCGCGTACGAGAGCGACCGGGCGCGGTTGTCGTCCAGTGCCCCCGCGCGGTAGTGGCCGTACGCGCCGAAGCCCCGCGGCACGAGCAGCGCCTGCAGTCCCAGGAACACGAGGACTCCGGCCACGAACAGCGTTGCGACCCGCACCAGGTGACCCTTGTGGCCGAAGAAGCCTTCCATCCTGCCTCACCTCCGCGTCTCGACGCCGCCGGCTGCCCGCGGTTCGTACTCTCCAGATGCTCCGGACGGATCGAGAGGGTCGAACCCACTCCGATGTTCGAAAAGTGCGCGGCACTGCGCCAAGAGCCAAACGATTCATGCCTACGGATCAAAGAGGCCAATCTCTCCGCGCGCTTTGAAAGCGGAGGGCCGTTCCCCTAAGCTTTGGGGCGGTTTTCGGAGAAAAGGGGCAGCAATGAAGAACATCCTCGGGCCGTTCACCCGCTTCGTGGCGCAGATCACCCGGAACGCGCTCGGGATGGCGGGCGCCGTCCTCACGACCGTCACAGCGATCCTGTTCCTGACTCTGTTCGCTCTCGAACAGGTTGGCTTCCACGGCGGCCCGTACATCGGGATCCTCGCCTTCCTGGTCATCCCGGGCATCTTCCTGTTCGGCCTGCTGCTGATCCCGCTCGGGGCCTGGCGCGACCGGGTCCGCCACCGCCGTGCGCTCGCCACGGGTGAGGCCGACCTGCTGCCGGTCTGGAACCTCAACGTCGACCGCGTGCGCCGCAACTTCCTCGTGTTCCTGGCGCTCACGGCCGTCAACCTCGTGATCCTGGTGGTCGCCACCTACAAGGGCGTCGAGGTCATGGACTCGACCCCCTTCTGCGGGGCCGCCTGCCACACGGTGATGCACCCCGAGTACACGACCTACCAGCGCTCGCCGCACGCGCGGGTCAAGTGCGTGGAGTGCCACATCGGCGCGGGCGCGAACTGGTTCGTCAAGTCCAAGCTGTCGGGCTCGTGGCAGCTGGTCTCGGTCGCGTTCAACCTCTACCCGCGGCCGATCCCGGCTCCCGTCCAGAATCTGCGCCCCGCGCGCGAGACGTGCGAGCAGTGTCACTGGCCGCAGAAGTTCGTGGGCGACCGCTTCAAGGTGAACACGCACTACCAGGAGGACGAGGCGAACACGGAGGTGAAGACCGTGCTGGTGGTCAAGGTCGGGGGGCGTCAGCCGGGCGGCAGCCACGGGATCCACTGGCACGTGGACCCCGACAACGTGGTGCGCTACCGCTCGGACGAGAAGCGCCAGACGATGTACGAGGTCGAGATGACCACGAAGGACGGGACGACGCGGCACTGGACCGCGCCGTCCGCGGACACGCCCGAGGGCAAGCGGGCGACCGAGTGGCGCACCATGGACTGCGTCGACTGCCACAACCGGCCGACCCACATCTACCGCCTGCCCGAACAGGAGCTCGACGCGGCGCTCGCCGACCGGCGGATCGACCAGTCGCTGCCGTACATCCGGCGGGAGGGACTCAAGGCGCTGCAGGCCGACTACCCCACGCCCGAGGCGGCCCGGGCCGGCATCGTGAAGGCGATCTCCGACTTCTACCGGCAGAGCTACGCGCAGGTGGCCGCGGAGAAGGCCCCCCAGGTCGAGGCGGCGGGCAGGGCGCTCGGCGACATCTGGAACTGGAACGTGTTCCCCTCGATGAACATCAAGTGGGGCACGTATCGCAGCCAGATCGGCCACACGGCCGACATGTCGAACGAGGTCGGCTGCTTCCGCTGCCACGACGAGCAGCACGCGACGAAGGACGGCAAGACCATCTCGCAGGACTGCTCCACCTGTCACTCGCTGCTGGCGCAGGAGGAGAAGGACCCGGCGATCCTGAAGACGATGGTCCAGTAGCCGGCGCTCGCCGCCGTGGCTTGCGGCGCCCGAGGCGATCACGCATGATCGCGGGAGGTCGCTTCAGCGACAGGGAGGCTGCCGAATGGCGAAGGCCCGCCGCACGACTCATCGCAGCACCGCTGGCAAGAAGCTGTACGCCGTCCGCGACGCCCACGGGCGTTTCAAGGACATCCAGACCTACGAGCGCGCGCAGCGCGCCGACCTCGCCCACAAGTCGAAGGCAGAGGCGGCCGGGACGAAGAAGAAGGCGAAGAAGAAGGCGACGGCCCGCAGGGGTCGCGGGAAGAAGGCGGCGTCCGCCTAGCCGCCGCGGCCAGCCGGAGCGCGCCGGCAGTCAGCGCAACGTCAGCACGACGCTCGGGTCGAGCGGGAAGCGCCCGCTCCCCTCGCCGTACACGGCGAGTCCGCCGGGCAGCGCAGCGTCGACCTCGAGCCGCAGCACGATCTCGCCGGAGCGCGCCGCCTCCGCGAGCGCGCGCTGCGGGACCGTGGCGCTCACCAGGTAGCCGTACGATCCCGCCTCGCTGAGGGTCGGCTGGTCGGAGCGCCGCTGCGCGAGCCACGACAGCAGCCCGCGGTGGTCGGCCGGGTCGTCCGGCAAGTCGAAGCTGCCGGCGGTCTCGCCGTTCAGGACCACCCGCACCGCGCTGGAGTACGTCCTGGCGTCGGTCATCGGGTAGGCGTTCGGGTTGAGGCCCGGGTCCGCGGTGCCCTGGCCGCGCATGAAGTCGCCTTCCACGCTGCCGGACTGCGGCCGGTCCTTGGCGAACAGCTCCTTGGCCCCGAGCTCCGCGAGGACCGTTGCGGCCGCCACCTCGGCGGGCTCGAGGCCCCTGGGCCACGCCATGCGGTACTCGAAGTAGCCGCTGCCCGCGCCGTTCTGCTTCTTCCCGTCCATCGCCTCCCAGCGGCGCACGCTCCAGCGCGCCGCCGACGGCCTCGCAATGTCCGCGCGCAGCACCCGGAGCCGGCTGCCGCCGGCGCTCACGGTCTCGTCGCGCGGCGAGGGCCCCGCGCCCACGACGAACGCGGTGAAGTTGCGCTGCAGCACGCGGCCAGCGGCGTCCTCGAGCGTCGCCTGCAGGATGGCCAGCGAGCGCCGCTCGGGCATCGGGACCGCGAGCGGCGCAAGCGCGCGCGACAGCCAGGGACTGAAGGCGATCGTGCGCGCGCCGGTCCACCACTGGCGCTCGCGGCCGAGGTCGTCCGTGCCGACCAGTCGCAGCCTGAGCGTCAGCTCCGGCCCCGGCGAGGCGTCGGTCAGGAAAGAGGCCCACAGCGGCACCTCGACGGTCTCGCCCGGCTTCGCGGCGGTCGCCGGATACGAGCCGACGGCCACGTACAGCGGCGCGTGCAGGTCGCGCAGCGTCATGCCGGGCATCAGCTCGCCGAGCCCCGTCTGCTTGGGCGAACGGTCGGCGCGCACGTAGCCGTTCCACTCGTTGATCACGTCGTGGTGCTCGGTGTAGAGCCAGCCCGCCACCTTCGGGTGGCGCCGGAACTCGTCGATCATCGCGTGGTACTCGAAGCTCCAGTCCACGTCGCCGGTCGAGCCCCGGTAGCCCCAGACGTTGCCGCACTCGCTGTTCAGCATCGGCTGGTCGCCCTGCCTCCGGCCGTCCTGCATGTTCCAGGTCGAGCCGGGGAAGGTCCCGGCCTCCGCCTCGTCGAGCTGCACCTTCCAGCGCCAGCCGGGCAGGTACATGTGCCAGGAGTCGAGGTCGCCGGCGACGTGGCCGATGCCGCAGCAGGGCGAGTTGTCCTCGACCAGGCGCGTGGGATCGAGCCGCTTCGCCAGCGCCACCCGCGAGGCGACCCACTGCTGCGTCTCCGGCAGGTAGGCCTGCTTGCCGTCCGCGCCCTTGGTGAACAGGCCCCAGGTCTCGTTGAACAGCACCCACGAGAAGACCGAGGGGTGGTTGAAGTCGCGGCGCAGCATGCCGCGGAAGGCCGTCTCCCACTCCTGCCGCATGGCCGCGTCCGGCTCGCCCCAGCTGTTCGGCACGTCGCTCATCACGAGCACGCCGAGCCGGTCCGCCCAGTAGAGCTTGCGCGGCAGCTCGACCTTGACGTGGGTGCGGATCGCGTTGAGGCCGAGCCGCCGGGCGATCAGGATCTCCTCGCGCATGGCGGCGTCGCTGGGCCAGGTGTAGAAGCCCTCGGGATGCCAGCCCTGGTCGAGGGTCATCTGCAGGTAGAGCGGCCGGCCGTTGAGCGCGACGTACGGGAAGCCCGGGCCGGGCAGAGGCACGACGCCGATCGAGCGCAGGCCGAAGTAGGTCTGCACGCGGTCCTCCGCAGGGCCGGCGCTCAGCGTGAGCGTGGCGTCGTACAGGAACGGGTCCTCGAGCGACCACCGCCTCGGGTGCTCGCCGAGCGCGAGCGTGAGAAGAACCTCGCGCGCCCCCGCCGGGACCGGCTGCCGTGCCGCGGCGGCCGGCTCGCCCGTGACCGCCGCCGGCACGCGGAGCCGCAGGACGGCGCCGGCCGGCGCGGGGTCGGACAAGCGAGCCCGCAGCTCGACGCTCTTCAGGTCGGCGCCCGGCCGCAGCTCGAACGAGTCGACGTAGACCGCGGGCCGCGCCTCGAGGTAGACCGTCTGCCACAGCCCGCGGGCCTTGCCGTAGCCCTGCTTGCCCTCGAGCTTGAACGGGTGCGGCGTGTCGTCGACGCGCAGGACGAGCCTGTGCTCCTCGCCGGGCCGCGCGAGCTTCGTCAGCTCCAGCTCGAACGGCGTGTAGCCCCCCTGGTAACCCCCGAGCGGCTGCCCGTCGAGCCAGCCGCTCGTCTTCCAGTCCGAGGCGCCCACCACGAGAAAGACGCGCCTTCCCTGCCAGTCCGGCGGGACGCGGATCGACCGCGCGTACCACGCGATGTCCGCCTGGTCGGCGACGCCGGAGAGCTTCGAGCCCCACGAGAACGGCACGTTGATCCGGAGCGGGTAGGCGGACGGCGCGCTCTCGAACCAGCGCTCCCGCTCGCCCACGTCGCCGCCGTCGAAGCGGAACGCCCAGGCGCCGTTCAGGTTCAGCCAGTCGGCACGCTGCAAGTCGGGCCGCGGGTGCTCGGGCAGAGGCACCGTTGTCGGGCCGTCGTCGGCGCGCAGCGAAACGGCGGGGACGAATCCGAGGCAGAGCGCGACGAGCGCGAGCGGCCGTCTCATGGTGGCCTCCGGGCCGGCACGCTACGACGGGGGGCGGGGGCCGTCAAGGTGGCCCGGTCAGGTGATGGGACGAGCGGGCTCAGCGCGCCGGTGCCGACTCCTGAGGAACGAGCTGTGCCCAGATCGGCTTGTGGTCGCTCGCCTGCCGGCTGTCGGCGACGACGCCCGCCGCCGGCGTCCCGTCCACGGGCACGGCGAGCCCGCGCGCGAACACGTGGTCGTAGCGCAGGCCGCCGAGGGCCCAGCGCGCGGTCGGCCCGATGTCGCGGGTCGGCCAGGCGTAGCCGGCCCGAGCGAACAGCTCGCCCACGCGGTACGAGTTGAAGTCGCCCGCCACCACGACCGGCAGGCCCGCGGCGTCCGCGTCAGCGAGGATCGCCCGCACCTGCTCGCGGCGCGAGGCGCCCGAGACGGCGAGCGGCGAGGGCAGGTGGACGCAGTAGACCTGCACGCGCAGGCCTTCGCGGACCACGACCGCCGACACGGCCGCCCGCCGCAGGCCGGTCCCCCGTGCAGCGTGCGGCAGCACCAGCTTGCGCGGGCCCTCGAGCGGCCAGCGGGACAGCAGCGCGCAGCCGAAGTCGCGGCGCTGCTTCGGATGCACGCCGCTCGGGAAGTACACTGCGTTCAGGCCCAGCGCGCGCGCGACACGCTCGACGCCCGGAGCGTCCATCTCCTGCAGTGCGAGCACGTCCGGGTCGCGCAGCGGCTCGCTGGCGCGCAGCGCCTCGAGCGCCCGGTCCACGTGGATGCCGTAGGCGATGTTGAAGCTGACCACCCGGAACGGCACGCCCGGCGCCTGCGCGCCGGCGCCAGGGCCGGCCGCACCTGCCTCGGCGCGCAGAAGGTAGCGCGGCCCGGCGGGATCCAGGTAGTTGATCGCCTGCGCGCAGCCCGGGCCCAGCGAGGCTGCGACGAGCGCCGACGCGAGCGTCGCGCTTCGAACCAATCCTAGCTGCCGCCCACCTTGCGCGGCAGGCTGGTCTTGCCGAAGCCGTGCGTGTTGGTGGCCGTCTTCTTCCACGGCTGGCGCGTCTGGTGCTTCGGCCCCGCGGGGGCGGGCGCCGCGGCCTCCGCCGCCGGTGCGGGCGCGGACTCCGCCGCCTTGGCGCGCTCGGAGCGCTCCTTCGCCTCGTCCTCGGCCAGGTGGCACTGCTTGTACTTCTTCCCCGAGCCGCAGTGGCAGGGGTCGTTGCGTCCCAGGTTGGCTATCACGTCCTCTCCTCCACTTCACAGACTCTACGCTGCCAGGGGCCGTGTGCGCCAGCCGACCCACGCCCCTCGGCCGCTGCATTTCTCTACAGGTCCTCGTCAGGACGCGAAAACGGCGCGACCCCCCGCACGCGTGGCTTGCGCGGGCCCGACGGCCCTGCGTGGCCGCGTCGGTCCCGTCCCGCGAAAACTCGGCGCAACCCGCAATCCATGACACAATCGAACAGATGGCGCAGGAATTGCCGAAGCGCAGGCGCGAGCGCCCGCCGGCGGGCCGGCCTCGCTCTCGCGCCGTCGCTCCGACCCGCGCGAGCGATCTCGCGGCCGCCGGGGCGCGGCGCGAGCGCGAGCTGTCGGTGCTGGCCGACATCTCGACACGCCTCCACGGCGAAGAAGACGTCGAGGCGATCCTGAACGGCACGCTGGACGGGCTCTTGGACGGGCTCGGGCTGAAGACGGCCTGGATCTTCCTGGAGGACGAGAAGGACCGGAGCCTGCGGCTGGTGGCGCACCGCGGCATCTCGCCGGACTACCTCGACCTCGTGCGCAGCCGCGGCCTCGGCGAGTGCCTGTGCCGCGACGTGTTCGCCACCGGAGAGGGCCGCCTGGCGTTGAACCGCACGGACTGCCCGCGGATGCCGACGATCGCCGCCGGCCTCGACCAGCCGGTCGCACACGCGAGCGTGCCGCTCGCCTTCAACGGAACGAGCCGCGGCGTGCTCAACGTCGCCGCCCAGCCCGGGACTACGTTCGACGAGGCCGCGCTGCGCTTCCTCGAGACCGTCGGCCGCCAGGTCTGCGTCGCCGTCGAGGGCGCCCGCCACCTCAAGGCCGAGCGCCTCTACAACCAGGAGGCCCGCGCGCTGGCCGCCCTCAACAAGGGCATCGGCGAGTCGCTCGACCCCGAGGCCGTGCTCGCCGCCGTCGGCCGCACCGCGCTCGAGATCATCCAGGTCGACCGCGTGCACATCCTGCTGGGCTCCGACCCGCGCCGGCTGACGGTGGCCCACGTCGCGGGCCTGCCCCACCCGGAGCTGCGCAAGGGCGACCAGATCGACCTGGCGGCCATGGGCGAGAGCCTGCACCGCCGAGCGCTCGAGCAGCAGCTGCGCCTCGACACCGAGGACTGGACGCGCGACCCCAACGTCAACCAGGAGATCGCCCGCCGCTGGGCCGGCGCCGCCGCTCTCATTCTGCCGCTCGTCGCCCGGCGCGTGACGCTCGGGCTGCTGGTGCTGACGGCCGCCCGCCCGCACCGCTGGAGCGAGGAGCAGATCGACGTGGCCGAGGCGCTCGCCTCGCAGGCCTCGGTGGCGCTGGAGAACGCGCGGCTCTACGACAAGGCCCGCCGCGCGTACCGCGAGCTGAACGAAGCGCAGACCCGCATCATCCAGAGCGAGAAGATGGCGGTCGTGGGCACGTTCGCCTCCGGCCTGGCGCACGAGGTGCGCAACCCGCTCAACTCGATCGCGCTGCAGCTGTCGATCCTCGAGCGGCGCGTGGCGCCGCTGCCGGCCGGCGTCGCCGGCGAGATCAAGGAGCTGGTGAGCGTCATCCGCGAGGAGGTCAAGCGCCTCGACAACCTGGTCGGCGACTTCCTGCAGTTCTCGCGCAGCAACCGCGTGCAGTACCGGCCCGCCAGCCTGGACGCGCTGGTCGACGAGGTGGTGCGCCTGCTGCGGCCCGAGGCGCGGGCCGCCGGCGTCACGCTGCTGCGCCAGCGCGTCGGCAAGCCGATCCCCGACCTGCGCGTGGACCCGGAGAAGATCAAGCAGGTGGCCATCAACCTCGTGCGGAACGCGATCGAGGCGATGCCGGGCGGCGGCGTCGTCACCGTCGAGAGCGGCCTGGCCGGCGCGCGCGCGGTGATGGTGGTCCGCGACAACGGCCCCGGGCTGCCCGAGGGGCTCGACGTGTTCCAGCTGTTCGTGACGACCAAGGCCCAGGGCACCGGGCTCGGCCTGTCGATCGCCCAGCAGATCGTGCTCGAGCACGGCGGCGAGATCGCCGCCAGCAGCGAGCCCGGCAGCGGCGCCAGCTTCACGGTGAGCCTGCCGGTGGAGCGGCCGGAGCCGGCCGAGGGAGAGCAAGCATGAGCGTCAAGGGACGCCTCGTGGTCATCGACGACGAGGTCAACGCGGCCGCGGCCCTCGAGGTCCTGCTGAAGGAGGACGGCTACGAGGTGGCCCGCGCGCACGACGCGCGCACGGGCCTGCAGCTGCTGGAGAGGGTCGAGCCCGACGTCGTGCTCACGGACCTGCGCATGCCCGGCATGGACGGCCTGGAGCTGCTGGCGAAGATCAAGGAGATCCGCCCGGAGACGATGGTCATCCTGATGACGGCCTACGGCACCGTCAAGACCGCGGTCAGAGCCATGAAGCTCGGGGCCGAGGACTACCTGAGCAAGCCGATCGACGTCGAGGAGCTGGAGGTCGTGCTGCAGAAGACCCTCGAGCGCAAGGGGCTGCTCGAGGAGGCGCGCACGCTGCGCGAGCGGCTCGAGCACAAGTACCGCTTCGACAACCTGGTCGGCGAGAGCCCCGAGATGCTCTCGGTGTTCAAGACGATCCGCCAGGTGGCCCCTTCGGCGGCCTCGGTGCTGCTGCTCGGGGAGAGCGGCACCGGCAAGGAGCTGTTCGCGCAGGCGCTGCACCAGAACAGCCCGAGGCGCAACAAGCCGTTCATCAAGGTCGCCTGCGCCGCGCTGCCCGAGACGCTCCTGGAGAGCGAGCTGTTCGGCCACGAGAAGGGCTCGTTCACCGGCGCCGTCTACACGCGCGCCGGCCGCTTCGAGGCCGCGGACGGCGGGACGCTGTTCCTGGACGAGATCGGCGACATCACTCCGACCGTCCAGGTGAAGCTGCTGCGCTTCCTGGAGCAGCGCGAGTTCGAGCGCGTCGGCGGGAACAAGACGTTCAAGGTGGACGTGCGCATCGTCGCCGCGACGCACCGCGACCTGACGAAGAAGCTCGAGGAGGGCAGCTTCCGCGAGGACCTCTTCTATCGGCTGAACGTGATCGAGATCCACATCCCCGCGCTGCGCGAGCGGCCGGGCGACATCCCGCTGCTCGCCCACCACTTCCTGCGCAAGTACGCGGAGGCCAACTCGAAGGAGCTGAAGGGCATCTCGGACGACGTGCTGGCGCTGCTGCTCTCGCACCCGTGGCCGGGCAACGTGCGCGAGCTCGAGAACGCGATGGAGCGCGCGGTCGTGCTCTCGGACGGGCCGACGCTCACGCCCTCGCACTTCCCCACGCTGCGCCGCTCGGGCTCGGGCGAGGCGCCGAAGCCGCAGCCCGGCGTCGCCAGCCTGGGCGTGCGGATCCCTGGCAGCACGCTCTCGGACCTCGAGCGCGAAGCGATCCTGCGCACGCTCGAGGCCGTGGGCGGCAGCACCTCGAAGGCGGCCACGATCCTCGACATCAGCGCCCGCAAGATCCAGTACAAGCTGAAGGAGTACCAGCAGGCCGGCATCGTCAGCGCACGCCGCGGCGTGGCGGCGCTGGCAGGCTCGGAGGACTAGGCCGAAGGGGCGAACAGCAGCGCCCGCGGCTCGCCGCTCGCCGGCGGGCCGAACGAGGCGCACAGGGTGTGGCGCGGACCCTCGGCGGGCTCCGGGGGCACCTGGCCGTCGAGCAGGAAGCGCACGTGCTCCCGGATCGCGTGGCGCCCGGGATTGCCCTTGATGCGCGCGAACTCCCGGCCGCCGCGCCAGAACAGCAGCGTCGGCACGAACACCAGGTGGTAGCGGGCCGCCAGCCAGCCCTCGCTCGTGTCCGTGACGCGCACGACCAGCATGCGCCTGCGGAACTCCTCCGCCAGCTCGTCGAGGAGCGGCCGCAAGGCTTGGCACGGGCTGCAGTTGGCGGTCTCGAAGACGACCAGGGCCGGGTGCCCGGAGGCCAGGATCCGGTCCAGCGCCCCGGCGCCGGCCCGGATGGGGACGTCGAACGTGGCCCTCATGCTTAACCTCCTCGGGAGGGGAGGACGATCAAGCGGTGTTCAGCCTCTGGCCACAATATACGTCTGCGCTCGAGCGCCGTGCCAGAAAAAATCAGTGGCCGATCAGGTCGTGGATACGGGCGAGGAGCTGGTCCACCTGGACGGGCTTCGTGAAGAACCCGTCGGCGCCCATCCTCTCGAGCGCCGTGGGCTCCGCGCCGGCGCGGGCCGAGACGACGATCACCGGGATCTGCGGCAGCTGCGCCCGGACGCGCGCGAGCAGGCCGCGGCCGTCCAGGCGGGGCATGTTGAGGTCGGTGAGCACCAGGTCCGGGTGCCAAGAGGCCAGGAGGCCGGACGCCTCCTCGCCATCGCCAGCGACCGTGGCATCGTAGCCCTCCTCGGTCAACAGGCGGGCGACGGCGTCACGGCTGTGCGCGTCGTCGTCCACGACGAGCACGCGGCGGTGCGGCACCGCGGCGGCGGCCGTGAGGGGTGGCTCGGCCGGTGGCGACACGGGCGACATGCCAGCAGCGATGCAATCGCCGTTCCCTGTAGCAGAGGCTCGAAATCCGGCCTCTCGACGCCGCTCGGACGCAAGCAAATCGGCCAATCGCATCGGGAACCGAAAACCTTGCGGCGGAGGCCGTGCGACGCGCCGCCAAACCCCGCCGAACCCGGATGGCCCGCATCATGCAGACGGGAGGGCGGTACCACCGTCGTCTCTCTGGAGGAGATGTCGAAAATGGCCACGAGGAACATGATCGCGGTGGACGGTAACGAAGCGGCGGCGTCGGTCGCCCATCGGGTGAGCGAGGTCATCGCGATCTACCCGATCACACCGTCCTCCAACATGGGCGAGTTCAGCGACGAGTGGTCGGCACAGGGCCGGACCAACGTCTGGGGGACCGTGCCCCAAGTCGTCGAGATGCAGTCGGAAGCCGGCGCCGCCGGCGCGGTCCACGGGGCCCTCCAGGGAGGCGCGCTGACGACGACTTTCACGGCCTCGCAGGGCCTGCTCCTGATGATCCCGAACATGTACAAGATCGCGGGCGAGCTGACCCCGTTCACCATGCACGTGGCCGCGCGCACGGTGGCCTCCCACGCGCTCTCGATCTTCGGCGACCACTCGGACGTGATGGCCTGCCGGCAGATCGGCTTCGCGCTCCTGGCCTCCGGCTCCGTGCAGGAGGCACACGACCTCGCGCTGGTGGCCCACTCGGCGACGCTCGCGGCGCGGGTGCCGTTCCTGCACTTCTTCGACGGCTTCCGCACCTCGCACGAGGTCCGCAAGATCGAGCAGCTGACGGACGACGACCTGCGCTCCATGATCGACGACGAGCTCGTCGCCGCGCACCGCCAGCGCGCGCTGACGCCCGACAAGCCCGTGCTGCGCGGGACCGCGCAGAACCCCGACGTCTTCTTCCAGGCGCGTGAGGCCTGCAACCGCTTCTACCTCGCCTGCCCCGAGCTGGTCGAGCAGGCGATGGTCCGCTTCGCCGAGCGCACGGGCCGTTCGTACCGGCTCTTCGACTACGTCGGCCACCCGCAGGCCGAGCGCGTGATCGTGATGATGGGCTCGGGCGCCGAGGTCGCGCACGAGACCGTCCAGCACCTGGTCGAGCGCGGCGAGAAGGTCGGCGTGCTGAAGGTGCGCCTGTTCCGGCCGTTCTCGGTCGGCCACTTCGCCGCGGCACTGCCCGCCAGCGTGCGGGCGATCGCGGTGCTCGACCGCTGCAAGGAGCCGGGCGCCGTCGGCGAGCCGCTCTACCTCGACGTGGTGACGGCGATCCGCGAGGCGCGCGAGGCCGGCCTGTCGCCGCTCTCCGTCGACCCGCTGGTGATCGGCGGCCGCTACGGCCTGTCTTCGAAGGACTTCACGCCGGCGCAGGTCAAGGCCGTGTTCGACGAGCTGGTGCGCCGCGAGGGCCCGCACAACCACTTCACGGTCGGCATCGTGGACGACGTCACGCACACCTCGATCCCGGTCGACCCGGAGTTCGACATCGACTCCGACGAGCGCGTGCGCGCGGTCTTCTTCGGGCTCGGCGCCGACGGCACCGTGGGCGCGAACAAGAACTCGATCAAGATCATCGGCGAAGAGACGGACAACGACGCGCAGGGCTACTTCGTGTACGACTCGAAGAAGTCCGGCGCGGTCACCATCTCCCACCTGCGCTTCGGCCCGGGGCCGATCCGCTCCTCCTACCTGATCCACAAGGCCAACTTCGTCGCCTGCCACCAGTTCGGCTTCCTCGAGAAGTACGACATGCTCGAGTACGCCGTGCCCGGCGGCACCTTCCTGCTCAACTCGCCGTACGCGAAGGAGGGCGTCTGGAGCCACCTGCCCCGCAAGGTGCAGCTGCAGGTGATCGAGAAGAAGCTGAAGGTCTACGCGATCGACGCCTACAAGGTCGCGGACGAGACCGGCATGGGCAATCGCATCAACTCCGTGATGCAGACCTGCTTCTTCGCGATCTCGGGTGTCCTG
This sequence comes from uncultured Acidobacteriota bacterium, assembly GCA_963831755.1. Classification (GTDB taxonomy): domain Bacteria; phylum Acidobacteriota; class Vicinamibacteria; order Fen-336; family Fen-336; genus DATBSL01. The sequence goes on along the minus strand of CAWHRC010000021.1, from coordinate 31,035 downwards.
CCGCGCGAGCAGGCGATCGAGAAGATCAAGAAGGCGATCGAGAAGACCTACGGCAAGAAGGGCGCGGAGGTCGTGAAACGCAACTTCGCGTCGGTCGACGCGACGCTCGAGAACCTGCACGAGATCGCGGTCGGTCCGCCGAGCGGCGACAGCGAGCTGCGCCCGACGGTGTCGGACGCGGCGCCCGACTTCGTGAAGCGGGTGCAGGCCGTGATCATCGAGGGCAAGGGCGACCTGCTGCCGGTCTCCGCGTTCCCCGTCGACGGCACCTGGCCCACCGCCACGGCGCAGTGGGAGAAGCGGGCGATCGCGCTCGAGATCCCGGTCTGGGACGACAAGATCTGCATCCAGTGCAACAAGTGTGCGTTCGTCTGCCCCCACGCCGCGATCCGCGCCAAGGTGTTCGACCCGGCCGACGCCGCGAACCCCCCGGCCAGCTTCAAGTCGATGGACTTCAAGGGCGCCGAGTTCAAAGGCAAGAAGTACTCGATCCAGGTCGCGCCCGAGGACTGCACCGGCTGCAGCCTGTGCGTGATGGTCTGCCCGGCGAAGGACAAGGCGAACCCGAAGCACAAGGCGATCGACATGGCGCCGATGCCGCCGCTGCGCGAGCAGGAGCGGACGAACTACGAGTTCTTCCTCTCGCTGCCCGACCCGGCCCGCACCGAGGTCAAGCTGGACCTCAAGGGCAGCCAGTTCCTGCAGCCGCTGTTCGAGTACTCCGGCGCCTGCGCCGGCTGCGGCGAGACCCCCTACATCAAGCTGATGACGCAGCTGTTCGGCGACCGGGTGCTGATCGCGAACGCCACCGGCTGCTCGTCGATCTACGGCGGCAACCTGCCCACGACACCCTACGCGGTCGACCGCAACGGCCGCGGCCCGGCCTGGAACAACTCGCTGTTCGAGGACAACGCCGAGTTCGGCTTCGGCATGCGCCTCGCGCTCGACAGCCTGCACGGGCAGGCCGCCGGGCTCGTCGGCCGCATGGAGGGCAAGCTCGGGGACAACCTGGCAAAGGCCCTGCTCGAGGCCGACCAGTCGACGGAAGCCGGCATCGCGGCCCAGCGCGAGCGCGTCGTGGCGCTCAAGCAGGCGCTCGCCGGCGTCCGCACACCGGAGGCGCTGCGGTTGCTGCAGATCGCCGAACACCTGGTGAAGAAGAGCGTCTGGATCGTGGGCGGCGACGGCTGGGCCTACGACATCGGCTACGGCGGCCTCGACCACGTGCTGTCGATGACGCGCGACATCAACGTCCTCATCCTCGACACCGAGGTCTACTCCAACACCGGCGGCCAGGCGTCGAAGGCCACGCCGACCGGCGCCTCGGCCAAGTTCGCCTCGGCGGGCAAGGAGGTCGGCAAGAAGGACATCGGGCTGATGGCGATGGCCTACGGGCACGTCTACGTGGCGCGCGTCGCCTTCGGCGCCAAGGACGTGCAGACGCTGAAGGCCTTCCAGGAGGCCGAGAGCTACCACGGCCCCTCGATGATCATCGCGTACAGCCACTGCATCGCCCACGGCTACGACATGGCCTACGGCGCCGAGCAGCAGAAGCTGGCCGTCGACTCCGGCGTCTGGCCGCTGTACCGCTTCGACCCCCGACGCGCGCGCCAGGGCCAGCCGCCGCTCACGCTGGACTCGGGCGAGCCCAAGGTCTCGGCCAGGCAGTACATGCGCAACGAGACGCGCTTCCGCATGGTCGAGAAGCTCGACCCCGAGCGCTTCAAGCGGCTGTCGCTGTCGGCGGAGAAGCAGGCGCGCCAGCGCGTGGCGATCTACAAGCAGCTGTCGAACCTGACCGTGCCGCAGTTCAGCGACGCCGAGATCGAAGCGGCGCCTGTCCCGGCCAGCGTCGGCAAGAACTAGGAGGATCGAGACATGGACCTCAGCACGACCTACCTCGGCCTGAAGCTGCCGAACCCGCTGATGCCGGGAGCGTCGCCGCTCGTCGACGAGCTCGACACGGTGCGCCGTCTCGAGGACGCGGGCGCCTCCGCCATCGTGATGCACTCCCTGTTCGAGGAGCAGATCGCGCGCGAGCAGGTGGCGACCTTCATCCACACCGAGTCGCACGGCCAGTCGTTCGCCGAGGCGCTCACCTACTTCCCGAGCCCCGACTCGTTCCAGCTCGGGCCCGACGAGTACCTGGACCACCTGCGCAAGGTGAAGCAGGCGGTCTCGGTACCCGTGATCGGCTCGCTCAACGGCTACTCGATGGGCGGCTGGCTCGAGTACGCGAAGCTGATCGAGCAGGCGGGCGCCGACGCGCTGGAGCTCAACGTGTTCATGCTCGGCAGCAACCCGGCCGAGCCGGGCGCCTCGATCGAGCTGCGCACCGTGCAGATGGTGCAGGCGGTGCGCAAGGCCGTGCGCATCCCGGTCGCGGTCAAGCTCTCCCCCTACTACACCTCGCTCGCCCACTTCGCGGCCAAGCTCGACGAAGCCGGCGCGGACGGCCTGGTGCTGTTCAACCGCTTCTACCAGCCCGACATCGACGTCGAGGAGCTGCAGGTGCGCCGGCAGGTGCACCTGTCCAGCTCGGCGGAGCTGCCGCTACGGCTCACCTGGCTGGCGCTGCTCTCGCCGAAGCTGAAGGCGGCGCTCGCCTGCAGCGGCGGGGTGCACACGGTGACCGACGTGGTGCAGGCGGTGATGGCGGGCGCTCGCGCGGTGCAGCTCGTCTCGGCCCTGCTCAAGCGCGGCCCGTCGTACCTGCGCGCGCTGCGCCAGGAGCTCGCCCAGTGGCTGGAGGAGCACGAGTACCACTCGCTGCGCCAGGCCCAGGGCAGCATGAACCTGGAGGCCTGCCCCGACCCGATGGTCTACACCCGGGCGAACTACATGCTCGTGCTGCAGAGCTGGCGGGTCACGCAGTAACGCCCGCTCGCGATCCGACCCACGGCGCGTCGTCGCGGTCCTCGCCCGACGACGCGCCGCATCTGTTTCTCCGCGATCGTCTCCTCTTCCCCGGAGAGCCAGTCCCGGATGATCCCTGAGCTGGTCCCCGATCCCCTCCTTCGCTTCACTCTCCCCGACGGCCGCCACGCCACGCTGCGCCTGGGCGAGGCCTCGACGGTGCTGGCCGTGGACGGCGAGCTCGTCTCGTCGTGGGACCTGTCGGGACGCCCCTACGTCCTCGTCCGCGGAAGCGGGACCTACCGCCGCGGGCTCGACGGCTGGCTGCTGCTGAAGCGCGAGGCCACGGCCGAGGCGCCCCGCGTCCGCCGCCGGCTCTCGCCCGCCGACGGCGCGCCGATCCCCGAGGCGGCCCGCTCGGAAGCGGCCGCCGCGCTCTCGCTGCTGCAGGCCGGGCGGGACTCCCCGGACCCGGTGGGCGACGCCGCCCTCGCACGCCTGCGCACGATCGCCTCGATGGACACGCAGGCCCTGGCCGCCGACGCGGCGGCGTTCGCCGAGGCCTGCGGGCGGGTCGGCATCCTGCCGCCGGACCAGTACCTCTCCCTCGTGGTCCGGCTCACGGAGGGCTGCTCCTGGAACGCCTGCAGCTTCTGCTCGCTCTACCGCGAGGTGCCGTTCCGCTGCAAGCCGCCGCGGGAGCTGGCGCGGCACCTCGCCGCCCTGCGCGCCTACTTCGGCCCGTCGATCGTGCTGCGTCGCTCGCTGTTCCTGGGCGACGCGAACGCGCTCTGCCTCTCGCAGCGGAGGCTCGTCCCGCTGCTCGAGACCGTGGCCGGCGCCTTTGCCGGCCTGCCGCTGTTCTCGTTCGTCGACGCCTGGACGGGCCGGCGCAAGCGGCCGCGCGACTGGCGCGAGTGCGCGGCGCTCGGCCTGCGGCGCGTGTACGTCGGCCTCGAGACCGGCGATCCCGGCCTGCTGGCGTGGCTCGTCAAGCCCGGGCGGCCGCAGGACGCGGTCGAGCTCGTCGGCGCGCTCCACGAAGGCGGTGTGGGGGCGGCCGTGATCGTGCTGCTGGGCGCGGGCGGCGAGCGCTTCGACCAGGCGCACGTCGCGCGCACGGCGGAGGCGCTCTCGGCGATGGGCCTGACGGCGGACGACCTGCTCTACTTCTCGGAGTACGTCGACGATCCCTCGCTCGCCTACGGCCGGCGGGCGGCCGGCGCCGCGGATCTGCAGCCGCTCGCGCCCGTACGCGCCCGGGCGCAGCGCGACGCGATCGCCCGCGCGCTCCGGCCGGGAGAGGGCGGGCGCCCCCGTGTGGCCAGCTACGACATCCGCGAGTTCGTGTACTGACGCGGCCTCGGGCCGGGCTGCAGCGATGCCGGCCGCCCTGGATGTGGTGGCCAGTCCGAGGTAAGTTGGAGCGCGATTCTCGAGTGCTTCGCGGAGGCGGATCGACATGAGACTGACAGCCCGGGTTCTCTCGACGGCGCTGGTCCTGCCCCTGACGGCGGGCGGCGCGCTGAGGCCGGCGCCGGCCGGCGCCGAAGAGCCGCCGGCGGCGCGTCCCGGCCCCCTCGGCGGCGGCGTCACGCTGCTGCCGAACGGCTGGCGCATCGCCCCGGCGGGGACTTACCTCCCCGTCGGCGACCTGCCGCTGGCGATGGCGCTGCACCCGGACGGCCGGCACCTCGTCATCACCAACAACGGCTGGTCGAAGCCCAGCCTGCGCGTGGTCGACCTCGCGCAGCGACAGGTGGTGCAGGTGCTGCCGCTGGAGAACGCCTGGCTGGGGCTCGCCTGGCAGCGCGACGGACGGCGGCTGTACTCCTCCGGCGCGGCGGACAACAGCGTGACGGAGCTGGAGTGGCGCGGGAACCGCCTGCACGTCTCGCGCACGATCTCCCTGGGCCCGCCTCAGAAGAACCGGGGCGAGTTCGTTCTCGAGAACGCCGGCTTCGTCGGCGGCCTCGCGCTCTCTCCCGACGAGAAGACCCTCTACGCGACCGAGGTCTACGGCCAGGCCGTCACGGCCGTCGACCTGCAGAGCGGCACGAGGATCGCCCAGGCCGGTTTGCCCGGAGAGGCGTACGGCGTCCTGGCGGCGCCCGACGGCCGCGTGGTCTACGTCTCCGTCTGGGGAAAGGCGCGCATCGCGCTGCTCGAGCCGCGCACGCTGCGCCTGCTGGGCGAGATCCCGGTCGGCGAGCACCCCAACGCGATGGCCCTCTCGAGCGACGGGCGTCGGCTGTTCGTGGCCTGCGCCAACACCAACGCGGTCTGGGCGGTCGACCTCGAGACGAAGCGGGTGAGCGAGCAGATCGGCGTCGCGCTCTCGGCCAAGGCCCCCGCCGGCTCGACGCCGAACGCGCTGGCGCTCTCCGCGGACGGACGGACGCTGCTGGTGGCCAACGCCGACAACAACACGGTCGCGGTCGTCGACGTCTCGCATCCCGAGGAGAGCCGTTTCCAGGGCTTCATCCCCACCGGCTGGTACCCGACCGACGTGGCCTTCGACGCCACCGGCCAGACGATCCTGATCCTGAACGGCAAGGGGCTCGCGCCGGCGGCCAACCCGGGCGGGCCGCAGCCGAACGTGCCCAGGGCGGGCACCCAGTACATCGCCGGCCTGCTGGTCGGCGCCCTGTCGTTCGTGCCGAGGCCCGACGCGCCCACGCTGGTGGCGATGACCGCGCGCGTGCACGAGCTCAGCGCCTACGACGACGCCCGCGCGGCGCGTCCCCCGGGACGGCCGGCGGGCTCGCCGATACCGGACCAGCCGGGCCAGGCCTCGCCGATCAAGCACGTCTTCTACGTGATCCGCGAGAACCGCACCTACGACCAGATCCTGGGCGACCTGCCGCGCGGCGACGGCGACCCGAACCTGACCCTCTTCGGCGAGGAGGTGACGCCCAACGCGCACGCGATCGCGCGGGAGTTCGTGCAGTTCGACAACTTCTACGTGGACGCGGAGGTGAGCGCCGACGGCCACGCCTTCTCGACCGCGGCCTACGCCACCGACGCCGTCGAGAAGTTGTGGCCCACCTCGTACGCCGATCGCGGGGGGCTCTACTTCAGCGAGGGTGGCGGCGAGCCGCGCAACCGTTACGGCAACCTCGCGGCGCCGGCTGACGGCTATCTCTGGGACTTCGCCGCGCGCGCCGGCGTCTCGCTGCGCAGCTACGGCGAGTTCACCGACTGGGTGAGCCCGGGCGGGCCGGTCAAGGCCACGGTGCCGGGCCTCGAGGGCAAGGTGAACCCCTCGTACCCGGCCTGGGACCTGTCGATCCCCGACGAGCGGCGGGTCGACGTCTGGCTCGAGGAGTTCCGCCGCTTCGAGAAGGAAGGCGGCCTGCCCCAGGTGAGCCTCTTCCACCTCGGCGGCGACCACACCGAGGGCACGAGGCCGGGCGCGCGCACCCCGCGCGCGATGGTGGCCGAGAACGACCTCGCGCTGGGGCGGCTGGTAGACGCGATCTCGCACAGCCGCTTCTGGCCGGAGTCTGCGATCTTCGTGCTCGAGGACGACGCGCAGAACGGGCCGGACCACGTGGACGCCCACCGCTCGGTGCTGCTGGTGGCGAGCCCCTGGACGCGCCGCGGCGCGCTCGACTCGACGCTCTACTCGACCTCCTCCGTGCTGCGCACGATCGAGTTGATCGTCGGCCTGCCGCCGATGAGCCAGTACGACGCCGCCGCGACGCCGCTGTTCGCCGCGTTCGCCCCGGCGCCCGACCCGACGCCGCTCCGCGCGCGCGAGGCCCGCGTGTCGCTGACGGAGACGAACGCCGAGGACGCTCCGGGTGCGCAGGCGTCGCTGCGCATGAACCTCGAGGCGCCCGACCGCGCGCCGGAGCGCGAGCTGAACGAGATCGTCTGGCAGGCGGTGCGCGGCAAAGGCTCGCAGATGCCAGCCCCCGTGCGGGCGGCGTTCGTTCGGCCGGTGGAGGGGCGCGACAGGGGCGAGCCGGACGAGTAGCGGCGGGCCCCAGCCCGCCGCAGCGCGGCTAGACGATCGCCGCCCCGCCGGCCCCGCCCGCGAGCAGGTCCGCGACCACGTCCAGGCCACGGCCGAGCGCCTCCCGGGTGCGCGCCGCGCCGGTGCACAGGCGCACGGCGTGCACCACCGGCTCGCGGTCCACCGAGAATGCCTCCGCCGGCGTCAGCAGCACGCCGCGGGCACGCGCCTCCGCGACGAAGCCGTCCGCGCGCCACGGCTCGGGCAGCCGGAGCCACAGGTAGTAGGCCTCGGGGTGCGCGTCGAGATCGGCGCCGGCCAGCCGCTCGCGCGCGAGCGCCTGGCGCGCGCGCGCCTCCTCGCGCCGGGCCTGCAGCAGCCCGTCCGCCCAGCCGTCGCGGATCCAGGCCGAGGCGATCGCCGCCGTGAGCGGCGCGACCGCCCAGGTCGTCGCGCGCAGGCTGGCCGCGAGCCGGGGCACGCGCGAGGGCGGCGCCTTCACGTAGGCGATGCGCAGGCCGGGCGCGAGCGTCTTCGAGGTGCTGGTGAGGTAGTACGTCCGCTCGGGCGCGAGCGCCGCGAGCGGCGGAGGCCGCCGCTCCGGCAGCAGGCCGTGCACGTCGTCCTCGACCAGCGCGAGGTCGAACCGGCGCGCGATCTCCACGATCTCGCGCCGCCTCTGCTCGGGCATCACGGCGGTCGTCGGGTTGTGCAGCGTCGGGATCAGGTAGACTGCCTTCGCGCCGGTCTCGCGGCACGCGTCGGCAAGCGCGTCCGGCCGCAGGCCGTGCGCGTCGATTGCCAGCCCGCGCAGCCGGAGGTGCAGCAGGGCGGCGACGGCCTTGAGGCCCGCGTACGTCAGCGACTCGGCCAGCAGCAGCCCGCCCGGCTCGAGCAGCGTCGCCAGCAGCACCGTCAGCCCGTGCTGGCTGCCGGTGCAGACGAGCACGTCCTCGGGCCGCGCCTGGATGCCGGCGCGCGCGACCCACGACGCGCCGGCCTCGCGATCGGCCGGGTTCCCGCCGGCCGCCGGATAGTCGAGCAGGCGGGCCACGTCGGCTCGGTCCGTCAGGCCGGCGAGCGCCCCCAGCAGGGCGCGCCTCTGCGGCTGCGAGGCCGGCTCCGGGGGATGGTTCTGGCCCAGATCGATCGGCCCGCCCGGCTCGTCCACCATCGCCACCTCGCGACGGACGAACGTGCCACGCCCGACCTCGCCCGAGACGAGTCCGCGCCGTGCCGCCTCGGCGTAGGCCCTGCTGACCGTCCCGACCGTGACGCCGAGCTGCTCGGCCAGCTCGCGGTGCGTCGGGAGGCGGCTGCCTTCGTGCAGCGCATCCTTTTCTATGTCCTCCGCCAACGCTGCGACGATGGCCTGGTACCGCGGCCCCGTCCGGCCGACCAGGTTCGGCGACCAGATTGTCATGGTGTCAATATACTGATTGACACCGTACATTGCCAGCCATAGATTCGAGATTGCGGCGTCAGTTTCAGCAGATTGTAGGGGTTCATTTCTCCGAAAATTGGGGATGCACGCAGCATGGAGCAGAAGAAGACGGGCACGTTGACCTTGAAGACCGGCCTCGCCGAGATGCTGAAGGGCGGCGTCATCATGGACGTCACCAACGCCGAGCAGGCGCGCATCGCCGAGGACGCCGGCGCCGTGGCGGTGATGGCGCTCGAGCGCGTGCCCGCCGACATCCGCGCGAGGGCGGCGTCGCCCGCATGGCCGATCCCGAGATCGTCGCGAGGATCATGGACACGGTCTCGATCCCGGTCATGGCCAAGTGCCGCATCGGCCATTTCGCCGAGGCGCAGCGTGCTCGAGGCCCTCGGTGTCGACTTCATCGACGAGAGCGAGGTCCTGACGCCCGCCGACGAGGCGCTTCCACGTCGACAAGCAGGCCTTCAAGGTGCCGTTCGTCTGCGGCTGCCGCGACCTGGGCGAGGCCCTGCGCCGCATCGGCGAGGGCGCGGCTCTGCTCCGCACGAAGGGCGAGGCCGGCAGCGGCAACATCGTCGAGGCGGTGCGGCACATGCGCAGCGTCATCACCGGTATCCGGCGCCTGCACCGTGCTGCGGTCGGAGGAGCTGATGGCCGAGGCCAAGGAGCCTCGGCGCGCCGTACGAGCTGGTGAAGCTGGTCGCCGAGACCGGCCGCCTGCCGGTCCCCAACTTCGCCGCGGGCGGCATCGCGACGCCCGCCGACGCCGCCCTGATGATGGAGCTGGGCGCCGAGTCGGTGTTCGTCGGCTCGGGCATCTTCAAGTCCTCCGACCCGGCGCCACGCGCCAAGGCGATCGTGCGTGCCACCACGCACTGGCAGGACCCCAAGCTGGTGGCGGAGGTCTCGCGCGGGCTCGGCGAGGCGATGGCGGGGCTGGAGACCGCGGCGATCCCCGAGGCGGAGCGGCTCTCGACGCGAGGCTGGTGATGCAGCGGCCGTTCGGCGTGCTCGCGCTCCAGGGGGACTTCGCGGCCCACGCGGCGGCCTTCGACGAGCTCGGCGTCCCGCTGCGCGAGGTGCGCCGCGTCGCCCAGCTCGAGGGGCTGTCGGGGCTGATGATCCCCGGCGGCGAGAGCACGACGCTGCTCAACCTGATGGCCGACGAGCCGTGGTTCGAGGCGCTGCGGCGCTTCCACGACCAGGGTGGCGTCCTCGCCGGAACCTGCGCCGGGGCGATCCTGCTCTCGCGCGACGTGCGTCCGCGCCAGCCCAGCCTCGCGCTGCTCGACGCGGTCATCGAGCGCAACGCCTACGGCCGCCAGGTCGACTCGTTCGAGGCGAGCGTGGAGGCGCCCGCCCTCGGCGGGCCGATCGCTGCCGTCTTCATCCGCGCCCCGCGCTTCCGCGCGCTCTACCCCGAGGTGGAGGTGCTCGGCCGCTGCCAGGGAGAGCCCGTCCTGGTGCGCCAGGGGCGTGTGGTGGCGGCCACCTTTCACCCGGAGCTGACGCGGAGCCGCGGGCTGCACGAGTACCTGGCCGCGCTCGCCAGCGGCTACCCGGTCTCGTCGCCTCCGATCACCACGGTCCAGGGCCGCACGCTCCAGCGCGTCACGACGCCGTTGCGGACGTAGGGGTCCTCGCGGACGAAACGCTCCACCAGCGCCCGGTCCTGGGCACGGAAGACCAGCACCGCCGCATCCACCGGGTCCGCGAGCGCGCCGGCCAGCACGATCTCTCCCCGCGCGTGCGCGGCGCGGGCCAGCTCGAGGTGCGCCTCGCGAAACGGCGCCCGCCGCTCGACGGCGTTCTCGACGTATTCGTAGCGAAGGATGTAGTACACCGCCCTCTCACTCCCCGCGACGGCCGGCGTCAGGCCGCGTCCTCTTCGCCCCAGTCCGCCACCGGACGGCCGCTCCAAATCCAGGCGATGAAGTCGCTCAGCGGAGGCTCCGCGCCCAGCTCACGCAGCCGGCGCGCGGCCTGGCCGCGGTGATAGCTGCTGTGCAGCGCGATCTGCAGGACGCTCTCGGCCCAGGTCGCCGGCTGCGCCCGGCCGAAGCGCTGCACGAGCCGGTCCGCCCACGGGAAGCGCAGCTGCTGGCCCAGCGTCTGGTCGGAGACCGTCGCCAGGTACGGCAGCAGGGCCCGGTAGTACTCGCGGGCCCAGGCGCGGATCGAGATCAGCGTCGGGAACGAACTCAGCTCGCGCGGCTTGACGGGCTCGGCCTGCCAGATGTGGAGGTACGACCACTGCACCATGTGCAGGTGGTGCAGCTTCTCCCGGAGCTCCCGGTCCTCGCCGCCGAGCGTGCAGGCCGAGCGCCAGACGAGCGCGTCGGCCCACTCGGCGTGCCCCAAGAGCGCCCTGCAGTCCACCAGCTCCATGTGCCCTCCGCCGGCCTCCGTGCGGCACCCGTCCTACGGGCGGATTATAGCGACAGCCGCGCGCCGCGCTCGGCCAGCAGCTCGCGCAGCAGCGAGCGGTGGCAGCGGCGCTCGTCGGCGCAGTAGCAGCCCACGGACAGCTCGGTCGCGTGCGACAGCGCCGCCAGCAGGTCGAGCAGCCGCGCGGCCGGGGGGTGCTTGAGCTCGGCGCGGTAGCGGCGGGCGAACGCTCTCCAGGCCCGCTCGTCCCTGGCCCGCTGCGCCACCTCGACCAGCGCCGCGCTCGGAGCCAGTTCCGGAAGCCACACGTCGTAGTAGCCGCGGGAGGCGATCTCGCCCTTCGGCACGCCGCGGGGAGGCCGCCGCACCGTTCCGAGCCGCAGACCCTCTCCCGGGCCCCTCGGGTGGCCCAGCCGCACGATCCGAATGGCCATGGTCAGCTCCTCACTGCGCCGGCTCCCCCTGCTCGAGCGGGAGCGCGACCGACGTCAGCCCGCCTCTCTGGACGGCCACCCCGTGAGCGACGGCTCGCACGAAGCCCGCGTCGACGGCGCTCACGCTCACCCGGCCCGCCCGGGGCAGGCGCAGGATCGCCCGGCCACGGTTGTCCGACCTCGCCGAGGCGACCTCCCGTCCCCGATCCGTCACGCGGATAGGCACCTCGTCCACCGGGTCGCCGGCATCGTCCACGACGAACACGACCAGCAGACAGGCGTCGGCGGGCCCCTCCGCGACCTTGATGCCGCGGATCCCCTCCGTCACGACGTTGACCCGCGGCTCGGCGGCGGGCGACGCCAAGGCGAGCCCTGCGAGGGCGAAGGCGAGCAGCACGCTACGCACGCGTCACCTCTGTCTGAAGAGGCGGCTCACACTCGGCGGCCGCCGGGCTCCTCCCGTGGACGGGCGCGACCCCTCGCCCGGGTGTACTGCGCGAAGACGGCACGGCCGACGGAGAACTCCAGCAGGGCGTCCAGCACCCGCCGGGAGACGACGAGTGCCCCGTCCGGGGTCAGGCCCATGTCGTCCCGGCCCGGTTCGCCATCCACCGCCAGCGCCCAGAAGGGCGGCAGGCGCCGGCCAGGGTTCTGCTGCCGGAAGAACGCCGAGGTCCTGACCCTCGCACGCGCCACGTGGAACCCGCTCGCGTCGGGCAGGTTCAGCAGCGACCGCCCGACGGAGGTCGTCGCCAGCAGGAAGGGGTGCGCCCGGACGAGCTCGTCGCCCAGCCAGGCATCGAAGACACAGCTGACCGCGTCGGCCGTCGCGCCCGCCGCGGGCGCCCCGGCGGCCTCCGGCTCGACGAAGAAGAACCCCGCTCGCGCCTCGAACATCGGCGCTACCTCGCGCGGTGCGCGTCGCAGGCCGCCAGCGTGATGACGAACCCCCTGCCGCCTACGCTTTCTTGATCGCCCTCACGACCCAGACCAGCACGATCGCTCCGATGGTCGCGACGACGATGCTGCCGATCGTGCCGCCGGCCGAGAGCCCGAGGAGTCGAAAGAGGAACCCGCCGACGAAGGCGCCGATGACGCCGATCACGATGTCACCCACCACGCCGTAGCCGGACCCCTTCGTGAGCTTGCCGGCCAGCCAGCCCGCGATCAGGCCGACGAGCAGGAACCATAGAAGATACATGGGCTACCTCCTGTCCCAGGCAGGGCCGGATCTTGACACACTCGCCGCTCGTTCCGCACGTCCTCGACGCGGCGTGGCGCCGCCCGGCACCTCCGGCCTAGTCGATGCGGTACTTCGAGAGGTAGTAGCTGAGCGCGCGCTGGCTGATGCCGAGCGCCTCGGCGGCGTCCTTCTTGACGCCGTTCGCCTGGTTCAACGCGCGCCGCACCGACTCCTTCTCGGCCCACTCGACGTTCTCGTGCAGCCGCTGGGACGGCAGGCCGCCGCCGGCCGCCACCGTCGGCGGCTCCAGGATCGACAGCGCGGCCGCGTCGATCACGCTGCCGGTGGCGAGCACGACCGCGCGCTCGATCGTGTTCTCGAGCTCGCGCACGTTGCCCGGCCAGTGGTAGGCCTGGAGCCGCTCCAGCACGGCGGGCTCGACGCCGTCGATGCGCCGCCCGATCCGCTGCGCGTGCTTGCGCAGGAAGTGCTCGACCAGCAGCGGGACGTCGTCGGGCCGCTGGCGCAGCGAGGGCAGCTCGATCGGGATCACGCTCAGGCGGTAGTAGAGGTCCTCCTGGAAGCGCCCGTCCGAGACCATCGCGCGCAGGTCCCGGTTGGTGGCGGCGATCACGCGCACGTCCACCGCCTGCGTGCGCTCGGAGCCGACCGGCTCGAACTCGCGCTCCTGCAGCACGCGCAGCAGCTTGGCCTGCACGCCGAGGCCGAGCGTGCCGATCTCGTCGAGGAACAGCGTGCCGCCGTCGGCCAGCGCGAAGCGGCCACGGCGGTTCGCGCTGGCGCCGGTGAACGCGCCCTTCACGTGTCCGAACAGCTCCGACTCGAGCAGCGCCTCGGGGATGGCGGCGCAGTTCACCTTGATCAGCGGCCGGTCGGCCTGCGCGCTGCGCGCGTGGATCGCGCGCGCCGCCAGCTCCTTGCCGGTGCCCGTCTCGCCGGTGATCAGCACCGTGCTCTTCGACTCGCGCCACCTTCTCCAGCGTGTGGATCACCTCCTGCATCGCCCGGCTGCGGCCGATGATGCCGTAGTGGTCGAACTCCTCCTCGCGCTCCGAGAGCAGGTAGCGGTGCTGGCGGCGCAGGACCTGCTCGTCGAGGGCGCGGCGCACCACGACCAGCAGCTCGTCCAGCTCGAACGGCTTCTGCAGGTAGTCGTAGGCCCCGAGCTTCATCGCCTCGATCGCGTTCTCGACCGTGGCGTGCGCCGTCATCATCACCACCTGAGGGCGCTCGGCCTCCGGCAGCGACGCCGCCAGCTCCCGGATCAGCTCCAGCCCCGTGCGGCCGGGCATGCGGTAGTCCACCACGAACACGTCGAACGGGCGGTCCGCCAGCAGCCGCTGCGCCTCGGGGGCGCTGGGCGTCGCGACCACCTCGTAGCCCTCCTCGCGCAGCGCGCGGCCGACCGTCTTGAGGATGCCCTGCTCGTCGTCCGCGAGCAGGATGCTGGCCCGTGCGGGCGTGCTCATGGGACCTCCGCAGGCGCGCCCGGCGGCTCGGGCGGCAGCTCGATCTCGACACGTCGTGCCGGCGCCCTCTCGGCTCTCGAGCCGCAGGCTGCCGCCGAGCGCGTCCGTGACCTTGCGCGCGATCGCGAGGCCCAGGCCGGTGCCCGTCCGCTTGGTGGTGAAGTACGGCTCGAACACGTGGGGCAGGTCCGCGCGCGGGATCCCGACCCCGCGGTCCTTCACCCACAGGCGGACGCCGCCCGAGGCGAGCCGGCAGCTGCCCAGCTCCAGCTCCTCGGGCGCCGCCGGGGGCTCCGCGGCACGGCGTGCGGCGACGCCGTCGCGTGCGTTCTCGATCAGGTTCACGAGCACCGCCCGCAGCCGCTCCGCCGTCCGCTCACCACGCTTCCCGTCGCCGGGTCGAGCGCGAGCCGCGGCGACGATGCCGTCCGCCCCCTCCAGCGCGGCGCCCGCGGCGTCCCGCGCCAGCGCCGCGACGTCGACCTGCGCGGGCTCGATCCGCAGCGGCCGCGCGAAGTCGAGCACGTCGCCCACCACGCGGTTGAGGCGCGCCACCTCCTGCTCGATGTCCGCGGCGGCCTCGCTGCACCTCGGCCGCCGAGACGCCGTCTTTCTTCAGCGACCGCAGCGAGCCCTTGATCACCATCAGCGGGTTGCGCACCTCGTGGGCGATCACGGTCGACAGGCGCCCCAGCGCGGACAGCCGGTCGCGCAGCGCGGCCTGCTGCTGGAAGCGCGCGATCGAGGCCGTCAGCGAGCCGAACGCGTGCGAGAGCAGCTTCGCGTCCTCGTCGTCCCACGGCTGCGGCGGCGCGATCTTGCGGCGCGAGGTCGCCGGTGGCGGCGATCTGCTTCATCTCGTCGGTGAGCGCCGCCAGCGGCCGGGTGACGGTCCTGGCGACGGCCCAGCTCAGCAGCAGGCTCACCGCGATCGCGCCGAACGCCGCAGCGGCGACGGCGCTGCGCAGGGTGCCGAGCGGCCGCAGCGCCTCGGCGCGCGAGCGCAGCACCAGCACGACCGGCCCCTGCGGGTCGGGCCCCAGGACGGCCCGGGCCGTGCCGTACTCCTCGCCCCCGAGGTCGAGCCAGCCGCTCGACCTCGAGGCGTGCGCCGCGAGCTCCCGGTCCGCCGTCCGCGAGAGCGTGGACGCGAACACCCGGTCCCCGCGCACGATCGCCACCTCGCTGCCCGTCAGCGCGCGCAGGCGCGCGGCGAAGGCGCTGTCGAGCGCGAAGCCGAGCGTCAGCCGGCCGAGCATCTCCGCCGGCGCGGCGCCGATCACGATCGGCACGTTCACGGTCTCGAGCAGGCGGCCCCCGTCCACGCGGAACATGTCGCCGCCGGGGGGCCACGGTGCGCTGCGCGTGCCGATCGCCACCAGGGTGCGGCCGGCGCGATCCGTGACCACGAACACGTCCGAGCGCACCCGCTCGCGGTAGTCGCGCGCCACGGGCTCGACGGTGCCGGCGTCGGCCGTGTCGACGGCCGACTTCAGCCTCGGCAGGTCGGCGATCAGCATCGCCCGCTCGGCGGCCAGCTCCAGCCGCGTGCGGTGGTACTGGGCGACCAGCCGGACGGCCTCGTCGAGGCTGCGCCGCAGCTCCGACTGCGCCTGCGCGCCGACGCGGCGGGTCACGAACAGCAGGGCCGCCGCCATCGGCAGCACGGCCACCAGGGCCGTGGTCGCGAACACGCGCGAGCGCAGCGAGCCGAGCAGCCGCATCACTCGACCACCAGGTCGGCCTCGACCGCCTCGCCCTCGGCGGCGATCCGCAGCTCGCGCCGGGCGCGCACGGCCCCCTCGTGCCAGACGGCCAGCGTGTACGTGCCGGGTGGAACGCCGTCGATCCGGTAGCGCCCGTCGGCGTCGGTCACGGCGAAGAACGGGTGGGCGAACACCAGGATCCAGGCGCTCATGTGGGAATGGATCTCGCAGAACACCCGCACCACCCCGGGTCGGTCGAACAGCACCGAGCGCGACTGGCCGCGCGGGTAGCGCCCGAGGTCGAAGCGCTTGGCCTTCGAGAGCGAGAACACGTTGTGGTAGGTGCGGTCGCTGTTGGGGAAGTCCACGGTCGAGCCCACCGTGAGCGCGAGCACGGACGGCACGAACGTCTCGTTGCGCTGGTCGAGCCGTGCGCGCCGCGGGGCGGGCGCCTCGAAGGCCGCCTGCGGCGCGGCCTCGAGGTAGACGACGCAGCGGCGCCGGTCGGGCGCCTCGCGCGGGACGTGCGCGCCCAGCTCCGAGACGGCCGGCCGCAGCTCGGGCGCCGGCGGCTCGCGGCGCAGCTCGACGCGCCCCCGGATCGTGCCGCCGGCCGGGCGCGGCTGGAGCGGCGCGGCTGGAGCGGCGGCCAGGAGCGCCAGCACGGCGCCGGCCAGCCCGCGCCCGGCGCTGCCGGCCCGGCCGTGGCTCAGAACCACAGCAGGGCCTGCGCCGCCACGAGGTCGTTCGTCCGCACGCGGCCGCCGTCGCGCCAGTTGTGCTGCCAGGAGACCTTCAACAGCAGGTGCCGGAGCGGGACGTAGCCCGCGCCGGCCTCGAGGCGCGTCACGGGAGCGTCCCACGACTGGCGTCCGAGGCTGCTGTCGATCTCGCCGAAGCCGAGGCGCTCGACCCGCGCGGCGGCGTAGAGCCCGGGGCGCAGCTTGTAGCGCGCCTCGGCGTAGGCGCCGAGCGCTTCGAGCGGCCGCTCGATGCGCGTCGCCAGGACGGCCGGCAGCGTCCAGCGGCTGTAGACCGCCTCGCCACGGAGGATCCAGTAGCCTTTGGACCACTCGAGGTCGAGGCCCGCCGCCCGCTGCGGGAAGTGCCCGCGCGCGGCAGGCGGCAGGGCGCCCACCGCCCCGCGCGAGACGAACTCGGCCGACGCGCCGGAGACGCCCACTGTCAGCGCCGGGCCCGGCTTCCACTGCAGGCGGGCCGAGACCTGCTTGCCGCCGTTGTCGTCGCGCACGAGGGGACGGCTCGGCGAGCCCTGGGTCAGCGCCAGCGACAGCGACCACGGCTCGCCGCCGAGGCGCGCCTGCACGCCCGTGTCCCAGCGCGCCGCGTCGACCAGCGGCAGGCCCGGCGCCGATGCCGTGTCGCCGATCGGGTAGTGGACCAGCCAGCCCCGGCCCCTCTGCTGCACGAGGTCCTCGGCACGCGACGGCAGCGCGTCGTAGCGCAGGCTGGTGAAGTACTGGTACGCCAGCGGCACGCTCGGCAGCGGGTTGTCGTACGCGTAGCGCCGGCGCGGGTAGGACCCGAACACGGGCGGGACGAGCCCCGCCTGGAGATCGAAGGGCCGGCCCGGTCGAGGAGTCAGGCGCAGGTAGAGGGCGTACACGCGGGGCCGCGACAGGTTGTCGCTGCGCAGCTCGGCGAGCAGCGAGGCGAAGGAAGCCAGCCGCCCTTCGACGCTGAGGTCCGCCCGCAGGAGCCGCAGCTGGCTGGTCGAGTAGTCGCTGTAGTTGAAATAGCCCTCGTCCTCGCGAGCGATCGTCCCGCTCAGCTCGCCGCCGAAGGTGACCCGCCCGCCCAGCAGCGAGGCCGAGGCCGGCGCCCCCGTCGAGGGCGTGGCCAGCACCAGCGCCAGCGCGAAGAGCGCGGGCCCTGGCACGGCGCAGCGGCGCGGCAACGCGGGAATCCGGGGCATCGCTGGGAACCCAGCGAGTATAGGACAGGCCTAGACGACGAGCACCGCCTCGCGCAAACCACGCCGGGCACTGAGGAGCCAGGGGCGCATGCCCGCGCGTCCTAGAACTGGCCCCAGAGGTACTGGTTCGTGACCTCGTGGTGAAACTGGATCTCGCTGCGCTTCACGCGGGCGCCGAGCGCCTTGGCGCAGCGCTCGGCCGAGGCGAGCTTCAGCTCGGCGTACTTCTCGTGCACCGACTCGCCGAGCAGCTCCTGCGCGTACTTGCTGGCCTTGAACAGGCGGATCGCGTCGTAGATGTTGTCGGGCAGGAAGCGCGTGCGCTGGCGCTTGCTCTCGCTCTCGTCGTCGACGCCCGGGCCCTCGAGGCCGGTCTTGAACAGGGAGTAGATCGCGAGGTACGGGTTGGCGTCGGGCGCGATCGAGCGCACCTCGATGCGGGCCGTGCGCTCGTTGCCGATGGGGATGCGGACCATCGCGCCGCGGTCGGAGGCCGAGACCTTGATCTGGTTGGGCGCCTCGAAGTGCGGGTCGAGGCGGCGGTAGGCGTTCACGCTCGAGTTCATGACCAGGCAGATGTCGTTCGCGTTCGCCAGGATCCGGTTGAGGAAGCCCCAGGCGAACTCCGACAGCCCGTCCTGCCCCTTGGCGTCGTAGAAGCAGTTGCGGCCGGCCTTCGAGAGCGACATGTTCGTGTGGCAGCCGTTGCCGTTCACGTTCGCGACCGGCTTGGGCAGGAAGCAGGCCGTGAGGTCCATCTCCGCGGCGACCTGGCGCGCGATCAGCTTGTAGAGCTGCACCTGGTCGGCGGCCACGGTCGCCTCGGTGTAGCCGTAGTTCATCTCGAACTGCGAGGGCGCCACCTCCGGGTGGTCCTTCTCGTTCGCGAAGCCCAGCGCGCGCTGCACCTCGGCCGCGGTGTCGATGAAGCGGCGCAGCGTGTCGCCGGGAAGCGAGTGGTAGTAGCCGCCCGTCGAGGGGTACTCGAACTGTCCGGTCTCGAAGTAGCGGCGCTCCGCGTCGCGGCCCTTGAAGATGAACCCCTCGATCTCGTTCGCGACGTTCGCGACCATGTCCTTCTTCTTCAGCTCGGCGGCGAGGGACTTCAGCCGCGCGCGCAGGTCCGCCGTGTAGGGCGCGCCGTCCTGGTCGCACACCTCGCCGAAGACGAGCACCTTGCCGGGTCCGAACACGTCGGCGGGGAGCCAGTAGAACGCCGGCCAGTCGACCCTGAGCCGCAGGTCGGACTCGGCCTGCCGGGAGAAGCCGCGGATCGACGAGCCGTCGAACGTGAGGTTGTCGAGGGACTTCAGCAGGAACTTCTTGTCGTAGTCCAGCATGTGGAAGCGGCCCTCGAGGTCGGTGAAGCACACGGTCACCGCCTTGATGCGCTTCTCGTCGCTGAGGTACTGGACCCGCTCCTCCTGGATCCTGCCGGGGTCCTTGCCGGCCACGCGGTCGGCCTTGCCGGCGAGGTTCATCTCCTCCAGTTGGTCGTAGGGGATCTCGAGAAAGTGCCGAAGCGGCGTTTCCATTCCTCTCCTCTGCCAGCCCCTGCTAGCGCCCCGGGGACGCACGGGCCATCCCGCGCCGACCCGGTTCAGGTCCGGTCTCGAGGCATAATTCTGCAGATTTTAAGATAAAAATCAAGTAGATAGAATCAAAAACAGCATTTCTAAGTCTTATGATCCACTCCGAGGGGCTCGGCTGGCCGCCCCGGGTCGCGTGGCGACCCGGCCGCCCTCAGGAGATGACGGGCGCCGCGAAGGCGGGCGAGCTGATCAGAGCCGCCGCCCCTCGCAGCCGGGGGTACTCCCCGAGCTCGACGGTCAGGATCTCGGGCTCGGCCACCTCGCGCAGGAGCGTGTCCTCGCGCAGGGCCTCGTGGACCGCGGGACCAACGAGGTCCCACACGGTGGTGAAGTCGCCCCCGACGTAGATGCGGCGGGGGTCGACGGTCTTGACGATGGTCGCAAAGCCGCGGCCGAGGTAGCGCCCCGTCTCGCGCAACGTCTCGAGAGCCCTGGCCTCCCCGGCCCGCGCGCGAGAGAAGACCTCGTCGAGGGTGACGGCCGCGGCTTCGGCCGACTCGGGCCACGACGGATCGCAGCCGAGGTAACGCGCGATCGTGGCCCGCTTCGAGGTGTAGGCCTCCCAGCAGCCCCGCTGGCCGCAGGAGCAGCGGGGGCCGGCCGTGTCGAAGGACACGTGCCCGTACTCGCCGGCCACGTTGTTGGCGCCGCGCAGCAGCTTGCCGTCCACCGCGATCCCGACCCCGACCCCGTCGGAGACGTTGACGAACGCGACCGGGCCGTCGACCGGGGCGTCGCCCCGCACGGCCCAGACCTGTGCGAGCACGCAGGCCTTGCACGAGTTCTCGACCTCGACCGGCAGCTGCGTGGCCGCCTTCAGGGGTTCGAGCAGGTCGACGTTCCGCCAGCCCAGGGTCGGGGAGTACCGGAGCCCGCCACCGAGGTCCACCAGCCCCGACACCGAGACGCCGACGCCGGTGCAGCCTCCCACCTCCGGGTGGTCCGCCAGCGTGCCGTTGATGATGCGGGCCAGCTCGTGCACGAGGGCCTGCGGCCGGCGGCGGGTCGCGAACTCGGTCACCGGCAGGAGCGGGTGCCCGAGCAGGTCCGTGACCAGCACGGAGGTGAAGCTCGCGCTGACGTCGACCGCCACCACGCAGCGGCTGCGCATCTCGATGTGCAGGTGCATCGGCTTGCGCCCGCGCGCGCTCTCGCCCTTCGCGCCCTCGAAGACGAGCCCGGCCTCGAGCAGCTCGCCGACGAGCCGGCTGATCGCGCCGCGGCGCAAGCCCATCAGGCGCGCCAGCTCGGCACGGGAGATCGGCTGCTTCGCCCGCACCAGGTTGAGCGCGATCTGACGGTTGATCTCGCGCGAGGTCCCGCGGCGGGCGATGCGGAAGCTGGCTGGGTTGATTCGGCGCACAGGTCGCCCCGGATTCTAGTTCTTCCTCATGGCGGTCACTTCGCCGGGATTATGAACCGGAATGGGACAAAGAATGTACCAACGAGTCATGCCTTTGGGGCCGTGCGGCCGCAAGACTCGGCAACAGGGGTCGTTGCGTTTTACTTGACACTCTTTAATTACTCTTGACAAGAAGTTCGCAAGTCACATATATAGCCTTTGTCCCTACTTGTGGCGAACGGGTGGAGCATCCGCCTCCCGGTCGAACGGAAGACCCATATGAAAGAGAGGAGTACATGGGCATGACTCATTTGGGCCGTTGCGCCCTGAGGTTGGCGGTAGCCGGGGCACTGTGCCTGCTGGCTGCGGCCCCCTTGGCCGCGCAGACGACCAGCGCCTCCGTGTTCGGGTCGGTGGCGGACAGCCAGGGAGGAATGCTGCCCGGAGCGACGGTCACCCTGACCAGCCGCACGCAGGGCAACGTGGCGACCACGACAACGGACCGCGAGGGCCGCTTCGTCTTCCCGATCGTGCGTCCCGACTCCTACGCCCTGAAGGTCGCCTTGCAGGGCTTCAAGACGGTCGAGCGCACGAACGTCATCGTGAACGCGAACGACAAGTTCTCCTCCGGCGTCGTCACCCTCCCGGTCGGCCAGATGACCGAGGAGGTGAGCGTCACCGGCCGCGTGAGCGAGCTGCAGGCGCAAAGCGGCGAGCGCTCGTTCACGCTGGAGAGCGAGGCGATCAAGAACATCGCCTCCAACGGCCGCATGATGTTCAACTACGCCCTGCTCGTGCCGGGCGCCCTCTCGAACGATCCCGCCGGCAACGAGAGAACCCAGGTGAGCTCTTTCACCGTCAACGGCCAGCGGCAGAACTCCAACAACATGACGATCGACGGCGTCGCCAACATCGACACCGGCGACAACGGCGGCAACATGGCCACCACCAACACCGAGGCGGTGGGCGAGTTCAAGATCCTCACGAACGCCTACCAGGCCGAGTACGGCCGCGCAGTGGGTGGGCAGGTGCAGGTCGTGACCAAGAGCGGCACCCAGTCCTTCCACGGCTCGGGCTACTGGTTCGGCCGCCGCTCCGCCTGGAACGCGAACACCTGGCTCAATAACCGCGCCGCGGCGCCGCCGCCCGTCGGGAGCGGTGCCTTGATCGAGAAGCCGAAGTCCTCGCGCAACGACTACGGCTACACGCTGGGCGGGCCGATCTACATCCCCGGCGCCTTCAACACGGAGAAGAAGAAGCTGTTCTTCTTCTGGAGCCAGGAGTTCGAGAACCGCACGGACCCGGCGAGCCAGCACACCGGCCGGGTGCCGACGGCGCTCGAGCGCGCGGGCGACTTCTCCCAGAGCGTCGACGCCAGCGGCAACCCGTTCCCCTACATCCGCGACTACGCGACCAACCTGCCGTGCAACGCCTCCGACACCCGCGGCTGCTTCGCGGACGGCGGCGTTCTCGGCAAGGTCCCGGCGAACCGGCTCTACGCGCCCGGCCTCGCCGCGCTGAACATCTACCCGACCCCGAACTACACGGCTGGCAGCGGCATCAACTACACGAGCCAGGACGCCAACGCCTCGCCTCGCCGCGAGGACCTGATCCGGCTCGACTTCCAGCCCACGGACAAGTGGCGCGTCACGGGCCGCTACATGCACACCAAGGAGAACATCACCCAGGCCTACGGCACGACGTGGGCCGGCAACGGCAGCGACCAGCTCTCGATGCCGGTGCTCTTCATGCACCCCGGGTACAACTGGATGGTGTCGACCACGGGCATCCTCAACAACTCGACCTCGCTCGAGATGAGCGTCGGCACGGCCCACAACTCGCTGAACTACCAGCTGCAGCTGCCGAACCTGTTCCGGACGCCGGCGAACCTCAGCGGGATGCCGCTGCTCTATCCGGACGCCGTCCAGGCGGACTACATCCCGTATCTCGTCTTCCGCGGCGGACGCACGGGCAACGCCGGCCAGTACCAGACCGACCGCGGCCCGTTCACCAACGAGAACCAGACCTGGGACGTTCTCGCGAACCTGACCAAGATCTGGGGACCGCACTCCGCGAAGGCCGGCGTCTACTTCCAGAGCAGCCGCAAGCCCCAGAGCATCTTCTACAGCTTCAACAGCCAGATCGACTTCACCGACAACTCGAGCAACCCCTACGACACCGGGTACAGCTACGCGAACGCGGCGACCGGGGTCTTCAACACCTACACCCAGGCCAACAAGTTCGCGATCCCCGACTGGCGCTACAAGAACTACGAGTGGTACGTGCAGGACAACTGGAAGGCGAGCCACAGGCTCACGCTCGACTACGGCGTCCGCTTCTACTACCTGACGCCGCAGTGGGACACGTCGCTCCAGGCCTCGAACTTCCTGCCTGACAAGTTCGACCAGAACAACGCCGCGACGCTCTACACTCCCGCCATCGTCAACGGTGTGAAGGTTGGGCTCGATCCCGCCACGGGCCAGACGGTCGAAGCGCGCTTCATCGGGCGCCTCACTCCCGAGTCGGACCGGTTCAACGGGGCGTACAAGGCCGGCCAGGGCATCGACGACCGGCTCCAGGGCAGCAACGCCTTCAAGGTGTCGCCTCGCTTCGGCTTCGTGTACGACATCTCCGGGAGTGGCATGACCATCCTCCGCGGCGGCGCCGGGATCTTCTTCGACCGCCCGCAGGGCAACACGGTCTTCGACATGGGCGGCAACGCGCCGGGTGTGCTGAACTCGACCCTCACGTGGGGGCTCTTGCAGAACCTCACGGCCGCGGGCGGGGATCCCTACCCCACCCTCGGGCTGAGCCCCACCGCGTACGACTTCGTGCCGCCCAAGGTCTACGCGTGGAACGTCGGCCTGCAGCACAAGCTGATGAGCAAGCTGATCTTCGACATCGCCTACGTCGGCTCCTCGTCCAAGGACCTGCTGCGCCACGCGAACATCAACGCGGTGCCGCTCGGCGCCACGTTCCTGCCGCAGAACCAGGACCCGACGAGCACCTCGACGAGCACGCTTCCGGGTGCGAAGGCGCTCCCCAGCGACTTCCTGCGGCCCTACGTTGGCTACGGCACCATCAACATGTACGACTACACGGGCTGGGGCAACTACCACTCGCTGCAGGCGTCGCTCCAGCGCCGCTTCGAGAACGGGCTGATGTTCTCGGTCTTCTACGTGTGGAGCAAGAACCTCACGGTCAACAACGACGACTTCTCCGGGGGCGTTCCCTACGCGGGCGACGAGGCCAAGATCAAGCAGTACGACTACTCGTACTCGCAGTGGGACCGCCCGCACAACTTCGTGGTCAACTTCATCTACCAGACGCCGAAGGTGGCGGAGGGTGCGCTTGGCGTGATCGCGAACAACTGGCAGCTCTCGGGCATCTACCGCTGGTCGAGCGGCCGGCCCTACACGGTCGGCTACTCGATCCCCGGTGTCGGCGCCGCGAACCTGAGCGGAACCGACAACCCGGCCGCGCGCATCGCGGTCACCTGCGACCCGGGCAGCGGCTCGAGCAGCGATCCCTACAAGCAGCTCAACACCTCGTGCTTCGGGCCGCCGCAGCCGGGCAGCCTGGGCCTCGAGTCGGCCCGCTACTTCGTCCACGGGCCGGCGACCAACAACCTCGACCTGTCGCTCTCCAAGGTCTTCACGCTCTACAAGGACGTGAGGTTCGAGGTGCGCCTCGACGCGTTCAACGCGCTCAACCACACGCAGTACACGGGCGTGAACGCCACGGCCAACTTCGCGAGCCTGACCGATCCCACGATCACGAACCTGCCCTACGACGCGAGCGGGAACCTCATCCGGAACAACGGTTTCGGGAGCATCAACGGGGTGGCCCCGCCGCGGACGCTGCAGCTCGTGACCCGGCTGACGTTCTAGGCCGCATTTCTCAGTTCCGAAGGGGGCCGGCGCTCTTCTCAGGGCGCCGGCCCTTCTTCTTGACCGCTGCGGCGGCGCCTGCCTGGCCGGCAGGATAAGATCGCTCGAAGGACATGAACGTCGCCCCTTCCATGCTGGCCGGGCTCTGCCTCGCGGCGCCACTCGTCCTGCCCCTCTCGGCTCTCGCCACCGACATGCCGACCAGCGGCAGTGCCTCCGCCCTTCCTTCGGAGACCCGTGCGGCACAGCTCGGGCGGCTCGATTCCCTGCTGGCAGCCGGCGACTCCGCGGCCGTCGCGGCCTTCCTGCGCCGGCTCGGGCCCGAGATGGACGAGGACGAGCGCCTCGCATTCGACGCGATCTACCGCCTCCTCGGACGGCGGGCCTTTCCGGAGGCGCGGGACCTGTGGAACCGGGTCGGCCGGCGGATCCAGGAGAGCGTGCGCGGCGCATGGCGGGCGCCGGGGAACGTGCCGGCGCGGCTGGGGCTGGGCGTCTCCCTCTACTCCGTGGGGCAGCTCGCCGCCGCCGAGAAGGAGCTCGAGGACGTCCTGCGTCGGGCCCCTGGCACGCCACGGGCCCACTTCTACCTCGGGGCCGTGCTCTTCGAGCAGAAGCGCAGCGACGAAGCGCGGGCCCACCTGGAACGGGAGCTGGCCCTCGATCCTCGCTGCTATGGCTGCATGGCCAAGCTCGCCCACGTCGCCTACCTGAAGGGCGACGACCGGCAGTGTGAGTCCTGGCTCGCGAAGGCGGTGGCTCTCGAGCCCGGCTATCTCGAGACCAACCTGGGCTGAAGAGCCCGCCGTACCGGCTGCTGAAGACGAGCACGTGCACGCGCGAGTCTCGAAGCGACCCCTCTCGTTCGAGCGGCAGCCCCAGAGTGCGGGGTGCGAGAGGCGCAGAGGCGCAGAGGCGAGCGCTTCCCGCACTGGGACTGCGGTCCTACGCCGGCATCACCCCAGGGGGGCACGTCATCCGCGCCGGCCGGTGCATCTGGTCGTGGTCGAGTGCATCGGGTTGGATGGGACGCGAGATTCCACGTGTCGTCCCCTCGTCGTACTTCTACTAAATCGTTGTAGTAAAGGCGAATGTCAGGACTGCGACGCATTGCTCCAGAGGGGCACGCATGTTGCTTAATGCTCTTTTGCATCCGGAGTTGGGTTGGGACGTTAGCGACGAAGTGGTCGGCCGCTTTCGTTCTTTGCATCTCTTGACACCGCGAATCCGGTCGGTCCGAGCCGTTTGTCCTTACTTGTGATGAACGGGGGCCATAGCCGGCCCCCCAATGAAAGAGAGAGAGGGCTTCATGCGCTTGACTCGATCGGGTCGCCACGCCCTGGGCTGGGTGGTGGCGATAGGCCTTGGTCTGCTGGCGGCAGCGCCGGTCGCCGCGCAGACGACCAGTGCCTCCGTGTTCGGGTCGGTGGCGGACAGCCAGGGAGGAATGCTGCCCGGAGCGACGGTCACCCTGACCAGCCGCACGCAGGGCAACGTGTTCACCACCACGACGGACAAGGAGGGTCGGTTCGTCTTCCCGATCGTGCGTCCGGACCATTACACCCTGAAGGTCACTCTGCAGGGCTTCAAGACGGTCGAGCGCACGAACGTGGTCGTAAACGCGAACGACAAGTTCTCCTCCGGTGTCATCGCCCTCCCCGTTGGCCAGATCACGGAGGAAGTGAGCGTCAGCGGCCGCGTGAGCGAGCTGCAGGCGCAGAGCGGCGAGCGCTCGTTCTCCCTGGAGAGCGAGGCGATCAAGAACATCGCCTCCAACGGGCGCCAGCTGTTCAACTACGCGCTGCTGGTCCCTGGGATCGTCGCCACCGGCACCAACCCCGGCAACGAGGTGGGCGACCTGGGCGGCATCAGCGTGAACGGCCAGCGGGAGACCTCCAACAACATGACGATCGACGGTGTCGCCAACATCGACACCGGCAACAACGCCGGCAACATGGCCACCACCAACACCGAGGCCATCGGCGAGTTCAAGGTCCTGACGAACTCGTACCAGGCGGAGTACGGACGCGCGGTCGGCGGGCAGGTGCAGATGGTGACCAAGAGCGGGACCCAGTCCTTCCACGGCTCGGGCTACTGGTTCGGCCGCCGGTCCGACTGGAACGCCAACACCTGGACCAACCTCCGGGCGGGGGCGCCGGCGCCGGTCGGCAACGGCAGCGTCATCGAGCCACCCGCGTCCAAGCGTGACGACTACGGCTACACCATCGGCGGCCCGATCTACATCCCGGGCGTCTTCAACACGGAGAAGAAGAAGCTGTTCTTCTTCTGGAGCCAGGAGTACGAGAAGCGCACCAGCCCGCCGTCACAGCACACGGCACGCGTGCCCACCGCCCTCGAGCGGGCCGGGGACTTCTCCCAGAGCGTCGACAACAGCGGCAACCCCTACCCCTACATCCGCGACTACCAGCTCGCTCAGGCGAACCCGACCTGGGGCTGCAACGCGACCGACCAGCGGGCGTGCTTCGCGGACGGCGGCGTTCTCGGCAGGATCCCCCAGAGCCGCCTCTATGCTCCCGGCCTCGCCGCTTTGAACCTCTTCCCCTCGCCGAACTACACATCCGGCGGCGGCGTCAACTACACGAGCCAGGCCTCGGACAGTAACGCACCGCGTTCGGACCTGATCCGGCTGGACTTCCAGCCCACGGACAACTGGCGCGTCACCGGCCGCTACATGGACACCGCGAACGACACGACCCAGGCGTACGGCACTCCCTGGGCCGGCAACGGCAGCTACCAGATCCCGATGGAGGTGCTCTTCAAGAACCCCGGCAAGAACTGGATGCTGAGCACTACCGGCATCCTCAACTCCTCGACCTCGCTGGAAGTCAGCATCGGCACCGCCCACAACTCGCTCGACTACGTGATGAACGCCAAGCAGCTGTACCGGGCGAACTCGGGCCTGACGAACTTCCCCTACCTCTACCCGGACGCGGTCCAGAAGGACTACGTCCCCTTCTTCCAGTTCGGCGGCTCGAACATCGCCAACCAGGCTGAATACCAGACGAACAACGGCCCGTTCAGCAACTTCAACACGACCTGGGACGGGGTCGCGAACCTGACGAAGATCTGGGGACGGCACAACGCCAAGTTCGGCGTCTACTACCAGTCCAGCGAGAAGCCCCAGACCATCTTCTACAGCTGGAACGCGCAGGTGAACTTCGCCGGCGACCCGAGCAACCCGTTCGACACGAGCCTCAGCTACGCGAACGCGGCGACCGGGGTGTTCGACACCTACACCCAGGTCAACAAGTACGCGCAGCCGAACTGGCAGTACAAGAACTACGAGTGGTACGGGCAGGACAACTGGAAGGTCAACCAGAGGCTCACGCTCGACTACGGCGTTCGCTTCTACTACATGACGCCGCAGTGGGACGTGGACAAGGGAGTCTCGAACTTCCTGCCCGACAAGTACGTCCAGGGCCAGACCGCGCTCTACGCCCCGGCCATCGTGAACGGCGTGAAGGTCGGTCGCGATCCCGCGACGGGCCAGACGGTCGACGCGCGCTTCATCGGCCGGTTGACCTCGGAGTCGAACCCGTTCAACGGCGCCTTCAAGTCCGGCCAGGGGATCACCGACTCGGTGCAGAGCGGGAACGCGTTCCGGGTGTCTCCCCGCTTCGGCTTCGTGTACGACCTCACCGGGAAGGGCATGACCATCGTTCGCGGCGGCTTCGGGATCCTCTACGACCGCCCGATGGGCAACATCGTCTTCGACATGGGCGGCAACGCGCCCAGCGTGCTGAACTCGAATCTCCAGTGGGGGCTGCTGCAGAACCTCGGCGCCGCAGGCGGGGACCCCGCCTCGCCGCTGGGGATGGCCCCGACCGCCTACGACTTCAACCCGCCCAAGGTCTACTCGTGGAACATCGGCGTGCAGCACAAGCTCGCGAGCAAGCTGATCGTCGACATCGCCTGGGTCGGCTCCTCGTCGAAGAACCTGCTGCGCAAGTCGAACATCAACGCGCCGGCGCTGGGCGCCACGTTCGACCCGAAGAACCAGGACCCGACGCTGCCCGCGAGCTCCAACGGGAGCTCCGCGCTGCCGACCGACTTCCTGCGGCCCTACCAGGGCTACTCCGACATCAACCTGTACGACTACTCGGGCTTCTCCAACTACCAGTCGCTGCAGACGTCGGTGCAGCGGCGGTTCGACAACGGGTTCATGTTCACGCTCTTCTACGTCTGGAGCAAGGCCCTCACGACCAACACCTCGGACTACACTTCAGACTCCGTGCCCGGGGGCATCGTGGGCAACTCGGACACGATCAGGAAGTACGACTACTCGTATTCGAACTGGGACCGCCCGCACAACTTCGTGGCCAACTTCATCTACCAGACGCCCAAGGTGACGGAGAGCGCCCTGAAGTGGCTGGTGAACGACTGGCAGATCTCGGGGGTCTACCGCCTGTCGAGCGGCCAGCCCTATGCGATCACCTACTCGATCCCCGGGGTCGGGAACGCCAACCTGAGCGGCACCAGCAACCCGGCCGCGCGCATCGCCCTCACCTGCGACCCAGGTAGCGGACACAGCAGCGATCCGTACAAGCAGATCGCCGACACCTCGTGCTTCGCTCCGCCGCAGCAGGGCAGCAACGGCCTGGAGTCGTCCCGTCGCTTCGTGCACGGGCCCGCCATCAACAACCTGGACCTGTCGCTCTCGAAGATCATCCCGATCGGCAAGGTGAGGATGGAGGTCCGTCTGGACGCCTTCAACGCGCTCAACCACACCCAGTTCACGGGCGTCAACAGCACCGTCAACTTCGCGAGCGCGACCGACCACACGATCACCAACCTGCCCTACAACGCGGCCGGACAGCTGGTCAACATCAACGGGTTCGGAACCATCAACGGGGTCGCCGCCCCGCGGACCCTGCAGCTCGTCACCCGGCTGACGTTCTAGAAGCCGGCTGATCTCGTCCGTACCTGGGGCCGGTGCTCCTCCGAGCGCCGGCCCCCGTTCGTTGCAGGGCCGAGGCGGACCTGTAGAATCGAGAACAACGTGACGCGCTTCCCTCCCTCCCGGATCGCCCTCGGCCTCCTGGCCCTGCTCTCGGCGGCTCCGTCCGGGGGCGCACCTCCTGCCCCTCCCTCTCCGTTCACCCTCGTCAACGAGGCGGAGGCGCGGGGCGTGCACTTCCTCGAGAAGAACTTCGCGACCGACATGAAGTACCCTTTCGAGACGCTCGGGGGGGCCGTCGCCGCCTTCGACTACGACCGCGACGGCTTCGTGGACCTCCTGTTCCTCAACGGGGCGCCTTCCCCGGAGCACCTCCGCACCGATCCCGCGACCTTCAACCGCCTCTTCCGGAACACCGGCAAAGGCCAGTTCGTCGACGTGACCGCGGAGTCGGGCCTGAGCGGCGCCGGCATCAAGGGCTACCCCCAGGGCGTCGCGGTGGGGGACTACGACAACGACGGCTACCCGGACGTCCTGGTGACGAACTACGGCGACAACGTGCTCTACCACAACGACGGCCACGGGCACTTCACGGACGTCACCGCCAAGGCGGGCGTGGCGATGGCGCGCCACCCCCTGAAGGCGAGCGCGGCGTGGCTGGACTACGACAACGACGGCTGGCTGGACCTCTTCGTCACGCACTACTTCCAGTGGACCTTCGCCGAGGACAAGGACGTCTGGTGCGGCCGTCAGCAGGGCGGGCACCGCATCTACTGCGACCCCGACGTCTTCAAACCCCTGCCGAACGTCCTCTTCCGCAACAACCACGACGGGACGTTCACCGACGTCTCCGAGCAGGTGGGCCTGAACCAGTACCTCGGCAAGGGTATGGGCGTCGCCGTCGCCGATTACGACGGCGACGGGCGCATCGACGTCTTCGTCACCAACGACCGGATGCCCCACTTCCTGTATAAGAACGGCGCCGACGGGAAGCTCCGCAACGTCGCGTTCGAGGCCGGGGTGGCAGCCAACGAGTCGGGGGCCATGGTCTCGGGCATGGGCTGCGACTTCGAGGACTTCGACGACGACGGCTGGCCCGACGTCTTCCTGTCCGACCTCGTGCGGGACGTCTTCACCCTCTTCGTCAACCAGGGCAAGGGGTTCTTCGTGGACCGTACGTTCCCGTCCGGTGTCGGGACTGCCTCCACGGGGCACAGCGGCTGGAGCGTCAAGATGCTCGACATCGACGACGACGGCCGGAAGGACCTCTTCGTGGCTGGCTCGCACGTGGTCGACAACGTCGAGCTCTACAGCCCGGCGGCGAAGTACAAGGAGGGCTGCTTCCTTTTCCGCAACGTCGGCGAGGGCCGGATCGAGGACCTCTCTTACCGGGTCGGTCCCGACCTCCGGGTCGCCGGCGCGTGGCGGGGGGTCGCGGCGGCCGACCTGGACAACGACGGCACCCTGGAGGTGGCCGTCAACCAGCTCAACGGTCCCGCTGCCCTCTTCGTGAAGAAGGGCGGCGCGCCCAACAACTGGATCCTGCTCGACCTCGAGGGCAGGAACAGCAACCGCGACGGCATCGGCGCCCGCGTGCGGCTGGTGCTGCCCTCGGGGCGCGCGCTGCACGCGCACGTGACCACGGCCAACGGGATCTACTCCGCCAGCGACAAGCGCGTGCACTTCGGCCTCGGCGCGGAGACGAGCATCGCCTACGTCGAGATCGCGTGGCCGAGCGGGATCGTGCAGCGCGTGGAGAAGCCCGGGATCGACCAGGTGCTGCACGTCGTGGAGGCGGCACGGTGACACGCCGGGCCGCGCCGATCGTCCCGCTGCTGCTCCTCGGCGTGCCCCTCTCGGTCTTCCCCGCCCAGGCGCCGACGCGCAGCGCCGCCCGC